>NZ_JBYMUX010000002.1:0-358423 GCF_057815015.1 Sphingomonas sp. SL1004 | reverse complement strand
CATATTTTCCGCATCTAGATAGAAAGCTGTTTGGGGGGTGTCGCTAGATAGTACGAACGGTATCTCTGACAATACTTAATCGAACAATATCATTGAATTGTGCCGAGGTATCCAAGGCGGCAAGGAGAGGGAAGGGGGAAGGGAAATGGTGTCCGAAGAAATCGGATGCTCAGTAACGAAGGGTGATTTTCCATGATCCAGTCCGTAAAACTCTCGAAGCTCCGCCTCTCCGCCAGCAACGTCCGCACCGCGCCTGATGAATCGCTGCAGATCGAGCCGTTCGCAGCCGACCTCGAAGCCCGCGGCGTCCTCCAGAACCTGCTCGTTACGCCGGTCTCTCGGCCACGCGGCACGTTCGAGGTGTTCGATGGCGGCCGGCGCTGGCGTGCCCTTAACATGCTGGTCGCTCGCGGCGTCATCAATCCCGACGAGTATGACGTGCCGGTGCGTGTCCTGAAGGGTGACGATGCCGAACTGACCGAAACCTCGCTCGCGGTCAGCTTCCATCACATGAAGCTCAGCCCAGCCGAAGAATGCCGCGCCTTCCAGCATTTCCTGAATGGCAGCACCGATATCGACGCTGTGGCCAAACGCTTTGGCGTTACACGCCGCTTCATCGACGGTCGCCTCCGCCTCGCCGATCTCGCCGAGCCGATCTTCTCTGCTCTGGCGAACGGCGAGCTAACCCTCGACATGGCCAAGGCCTACGCCTCGACTGGCAGTCACGAGCGTCAGTTGCGCGTCTGGCAGACCTATAGCTCGATGGTTCACTACAACGCTGACGCCATCCGCCGCGTCATCGCCAACGACACGATGCGGGCCAACGATCCGATCGCGCTCCTGGTCGGCGTCGAATCCTACGAGGCCGCAGGCGGCGTCGTCGACCGCGACCTGTTCAGTGAAGCGGGCGAGCGCTGGACCAACCCCGAGATCGCACAGACCCTCGCGGCCGCGATGATGGAGGCAGAAGCCAAGCGTATCGGCGAGGAACGCGGTCTTGCCTGGATCCGGCCTGTCGCCAGCCACAGCACCTGGGATGCGGCTCGAAGCCTCCACCGCATCGCCCTGCCGGTCCAGCCCATGTCGCCGGCCGAGGCACAGCGCGTCGACGAGATCGAGCAGCGCATGGGCGAACTGCAGCAGGAGATGGAGAACGACGAGCTTTCCGAAGAGGCGTTCACCGCTTGCGACGCAGAGCATGATGCGCTTGGCGAGGAACTCGAAGCGCTGCAACGTCGCCCCTCGGTACTCCCCGCTGAACTCGTGTCGCGCGTCGGCGCGTTTCTGACGCTGTCGCAGACCGGTACGATGGTCCTGGATGAGACCTATTACAGCGAGACGCCGATCCGCGTGACGGTGGTCGAGCCGGAGCCGGTCGAAGGTGGAAATGGGGAGACCGACGAGACGGACGACGGGGTTGACGACGGCGAGGGCTCGGAACGCGTCCGGGCGGAGCGGACCTTCCGCATCGAGGAAGGCGCTGCGACGCCGGTGACGGCCGGCAGTCCCAAGGAGGTCGACCCCGATAACGCAGCGCCGGGTGGCAAGGCACTCAGCCAGGTCCTGAGCGACCAGCTCGCGATGCAGCGTCGCGATGTCCTGGCGGCGTCGTTGATCGCCAGTCCCGGCCTGGCGCTGGACTATATGCTGTTCGCCATGGTGGATGCACGGCGTGGCACCTCCTCGAACGACGGCACGACGATCAGCGCCCATGCCCCGCAGGATCCGATCCTGTCGACCAACATGCCGGGATCGCGCGCGCGCGACTACCTCGCCGAGGTACGGGACGGGCTCGATGAATCGTGGGGCGAGTCGGACAACAAGGTCATGCGGTTCGAGGCATTCCGCGCGCTCGGCGACGAGGTGAAGAGCGCATGGCTGGCGTACATCGTCGCGACGTCGCTGGAGGCCAAGGAGTCCTACGGCTCCAACCGGCAGAACCCGCTCCACGGCCGCATGGCCAGCATCCTCGAGGTCGATGTCGCCAGCTGGTGGCGCCCGACGTCGGAGAACTTCTTCGACCGGGTTTCCAAGGGGTCGTTGATCTCGCTGCTTGACGAGGTCGGAGGCCCAGCGCTGTCTAGCCGCCACGCCAGCGAGAAGAAGACCGAGATCTCGGCATCCTGTCAGAAGCTCTTCGCTGGCGAAGCGATCGTCGAGACCGACGTCAAGGAAGCTGCCCTGAAATGGGTGCCGACCGCGATGCGCTTCAGCGACACTGTCGTCGGGGATGAGAGCGAAGACGACGGCGCGCAGGGCGATCTCGCGGACCTGGTCGAGGCGGACAGCGACGACACCGGCGAAGACGATCTTGCCGCCCTGGTCGGTGACGGCCCGGACGATGTCGGGACGGACGGGGTCGAGACGAATGGCAGCGCCCAGATCGAACTCGATCACCAGAACGATGACGATGTGAACGAGATCGTCGCGGCCGAATAGCGGCACGACGGTTCAATTCTGAGCAGCCTCACTGCCGGCCCGCGACTTCGCGGCGCCGGCAGTGCCTTTTCCTCACCGCTAACGAGGACAGCGTCATGACCGCTACAACCCGCGACATTGCGGCCGACATCACCGCCGCCATCATCGCACGGCTCGAAGCCGGGACCCTGCCGTGGCAGCGCTCCTGGTCGGTTACCGGCGAGGGCGGCAGGCCACTGCGCCATGAGGGCGTTCCGTACACTGGAATCAATGCCCTGTGGCTCTGGGCGACCGCCGACACCTATGGCTATCGCAGCCGCTATTGGATGACCGCCCGTCAGGCCCGCGAACTTGGCGGCGAGATCAACCGCGATGCCAGACCGTCTTTCTCCGTCTATGCCTCGACCTTCCGCAAGGCCGGAATGCCCAATCTCCTCGGTGCGACCGCCGCCCAGATGATCCGCTTTCTGCGTTCCTATGTCGTCTTCAACGCCGACGAAATCGTTGGCCTGCCGGACTATTACTACCCGCGTGAGGTCGCACCGACCCCTTTGCTGATCTCAGAACGGCAGGATCGCATCGACGCCTTCTTTGACGGTATCCCGGCTAAGGTCCGTCACGGCGGTGACCGCGCGTTCTTCCACCCTACCTTCGACTATATCCAGATGCCGCACACCGGCAATTTCAAGTCGGCAGACGCATACGCATCGGTTCGGGCGCACGAGACCATCCATTGGGCAGGCCATGCCTCCCGGCTCGATCGCACCTTCGGGAAGCGCTTCGGCGACAACGCATATTGTGTCGAAGAATTGGTCGCTGAGCTTGGCTCCGCCATGATCTGCGGCGATCTCGGTCTCCCGACCGAGCTGCACGACAGCCACGCCTCCTACCTCGCCAACTGGTTGGGGGTGCTGCGCGCCGACAAGACCGCGATCTTCCTCGCCGCCACCAAGGCCGAACAGGCCTTCTCCTACCTTCGCGCCTTCTCGACCGAGGCTACAGCAGAAACGCGGGCAGCCGCATGAACCGGAGAACACGACATGGGCTGGCTCTCGATGACCAGCGCCGGCATGGCCGGCCACCCGAACCCCAAGGCCTATCTCGACGACCAGTTCACCTACAGCCGTGCGCTGGATGGTGGCGGCACGCGAGGGCTGCGCGTTATCGACAGCGCGTTCGTCGGAAACCGCGTCTGGTACGCAGCAGCTGAAATCATTTCAGACGACGAGCCGCTCTACGTCATCGCACTGGTATGTCTGGTGCGCTGGAACCCCAAGGCCAGGGACGGATACGTATTTGCGTACAAGGACCTCGATGAATCGATGGGACCCTGCGAGGCCGGATGCCCTGCCCGGATACTGCGTCTCCTGTCGCCCACCAGCAAGGAGAGTGCGCTGGATTGGCGGCGCCGTTGCCTTGTGCGGCTAAGGCTGCACGCCCGCAAAATCGATAACGGCATGCGGATCAAATTTCCCCGCCCGGTTTCGTTCAGCGATGGGCATACCGGCACCGAGTTCATCGTCGTGAAAAGCGGCGAGAAGATCACCTTCCGGAGCGACAAGGGGCACGGCCACTACCGCATCTCGCATTTCCGCGACCTGGCCTGGTCTGTCGTCCCCGAAACCAAAGTTCACCGCACCGTCTTCGCGGCCCCTACCGCGTGTGCGACACCAGTATGATGGATAGCGCCATGTCTGCCGACACGCCCCTCTCGCCGCTGCGCCGTATCCTGTGCAGCAGGTCCAACGCCGTCAGGGTCGCCGCATGGATGCGCCTTGACGGGATCCACACCGACATCGTCGCTACGGGCGAGCCGTTGCAGCCGTGGCTGATCGTCGAGACGACCGCCGCCACGGTCCAGGACGTACGCGCATGCGCATGACCCTTGTCCTCGCTTTCGCCCTTGCCGCCTGCGGAGGGGCCGCCTCCCAGGCCGAAGACCCAGCGATGATCCGAGCTGACGGTCGGGCGATCGATGGCGATACGGTGTCGTTCGATGTCAGGCTGTTTGGGGCCGATGCCTTCGAGAAGCGGCAACTATGCCGCAAAACGGACGGCTGCTGGCCGTGCGGCAAGGCCGCGCAGGACTATGCGTCCAAGCTCCTGAAGTCAGGAAGCAGCACGATCCGCCTAACGGGCAAGCAAAGCTACGGTCGTCCGATCGGAACGGTCGAGATTGGGGGCCAGGAAGTTGGTGAGAGCATGATCGCAGCGGGGCTTGCCGTGCCGGCGACCAGCTACCTGAAGGGCGACCCCGAGCGCGCCCAGCGTTATCTCGCCGCTTATGAAAACGCCGAGGCCAGACATGCCGGCGTGCATGCCGGCTACTTCATCGATCCGGCGAAATGGCGTCGCGGCGAACGTCTCTCCTGCGAGAGCCGGGGCCGAGGCAATCCGGACCGCTGAACGTAAGGAGGGAAGAGGGAGGGGAAGGGCATCGATCAAGGAGACGATCATGCCCGCTTTCACTTCGACCCCCGCACCCGTGCATACGCTCTGGGACACCCCCGATACCGCGATCCAGCGTCTGCCGGGTATCTGGTTCGTAACCACCCCTTCGCATGGTGGCTTCGTCCTCTCGGATGAGCGTCAGGCGGCGATGCCCGATGCGCTGCGCCTCGACAGCACCTATTACGAGGAGGACGTCAACTGGTCGCTGGTAGTCGTCGGCTTCGAGACCGAGTTCGCCGCACTAAAAGACCCGCTGTTCGATATCGAGCGCGACCTTGCCCATCAGACGGCACGTCACTGGCGGCCGATGCAATACGGTGCCTTCACCGGCGAGGTTATCATCCCAAGCGATAGCTACGTGCTGAAGAAGGTAACGCTCTACGAGGCCGCGATCGGAGAGATCGGGGTGCGCTCAGCGTCCGGAGATTGGGCCGACTGGGTGCCCAAGGGCAAGGTCGGCGTCACGGGGCAGCGCATCACCGGCTGCGATCACCTAGGCTTCGCACAGTATGAGGGACCGGACTTCAAAGGCCTGTGTGATGCAGCACGCTACGACAGCTCCCGCCCGGTCAACACCTTCGCCGCACTTGATGTCGAACTGGTGCCGTGACGATCGAGAACGTCGTCGCCCTACCCCTTCTGAGCAAACGGAGGGGCAGGGGCCGGCTAGAGGCCGGAAAGATGTTGCCAAAATCCGGCAACATCTTTCCCGAGACGTGCCCAAGCGCCCAGCCCTGAGGGGCTGACGATACGAGCGCGAACCAGGTGTCGCGGGAGAAGAGAGGGGGGGTGAAGATTGTGCGCCGAGAGAGCGCACGGTCCTCATTCGGAGCATGCGTCGATGATTTACGATGTGCCTTTCCGCCACCAGCAAGCGCTGGACCCGAGCGCCCTCAACACCGTCGTCGCGACATTGCACGCGATGGCAAAAGCGGTCGACGACTGCCGCAATGCCGGCGTCGATCCCAACAGCGACCCCGCTGTCGTGCTGCTGGCGCGTCACATGGCAATCGTGTCGACCAATCGTGCGCCCCGCGACGTACTTCGCCACGCCTGCACGCGCCGCCTCGAAGACCTGAAGCGGTTCCCGACGCTGCTGGCGCTCGCAATCCGCGGCGTGGAATATGATGCCGGCGCCAAGGAGCGTTTTCATATCGAAGCGACCGAGGCGATGAACGCCCTCGCCGTCTGCATTGGCCTGGCACCGGGGACATTCGAGGTAGTGTCGCTTCAGGGCGAACGCGATCAATCTGGCCATGTCCTGCTGGCGGCCGGCGAGTTTGCCGTCACCGTCAGGATCGGCGCACGCCACGAGGGTCGCGAGGTCGCGTACCGGGCTGTCTGCGATAGCACGAGCCAGCCCAACCACTACGCGCCGATGGCCGATCTGCTGAAGCCGGACCGCTTCGCTGATCGCCTGCGCCGTGATCTGTCGATCGCAATCCGCCCGGTCGCGCCTGTCGCCCCGGTCCTGATCGCCGCCTGAAGGAGTGATGCCCATGCACATCAAGCACGCGCTCGCGGTTGCACGAGCCGACGCCACGCGCATTGCGCACTTCATCGAGCGACGCGAGCGTTTCCTTGATGCGCTCGACTGGTCGATGCTCACCGAGGATCACGCGCGCCAGTCGGCGATGCTCGACGACCTGCTCGAGGGGGATATGGCCGATGCCATCCTCTACATCGACTGGCTGGTCGAGCGGCTGGCTGGTGATGCTGAACAGGTCCCCGGCGTACTCCGCTTTACGCCGCATCCGCGCCCGTGGCAGCTTGCGTGGATCACGCTCGCTTCCTGACCGATTGGGGGATTAATTGATGAGCCGTCATACTTTCACCGGCAACGCCGGCACCACCGTGGCGATCGGTTGGGATCGACCCTTGGCGACGTTCTTCGTTCAGGTCCTGCGTCCTCACCCGACCCTAAAAGGCCAAGATGACATGGTCGAATGGCAGGGTACGGAGCCCGACGAGCTACCGACCGCAGCAGCGGCGATCGAGATTGCCGCACGCTATGCCGACCTCCCGGAAACGCTCGGCGCCACGCTTGAGACCGACCGCCTGAAGACGCTGGGATCTGTCGACGGACCGGCGCAGCGCGCGGTGCGCCCGTTCCTTTATCGATCCTGAGCAACCCGCTTCGCAGGCGTTAGAGGGGAGGGGGATGGGGTTTGAGTCGATCCAGGTGGATCGATGGAGATACCCCATGTCCTACATTATCGATATTGGTGGCGCACCGGCCAACGAGGACTGCGCCCAACTCGGCCAGACGCCGGACTTCGAGGCGGTGAACACGTTCGAGATCCTCGCCTACAAGCTGGCGATCATCGCGCGGCACGGCATGCCGCCCGCCGGCTGCAAGCTTGGACCGCATACGAACCGGCATGACTTTGGCGTCTATCGGACGCTTGCCCTCCACATCGAGGACGAGGAAGACGAAGCCGTTCAGGCGTATGCCGAGGCGGTAGAGGAGGGTCTGGGGTCATGGCTCGAGGCCGGATTTACGCCCCCGGTCATCTACGCTGGTTCGGTCGCCAAGATCGAACGCCTCGACCACGTCGAGCTGGTTATCGGTGCGCTGCTGACGACGAGGCCGAACGCCGACGGGACGTTCCCGATCGCTGACTTCGGTATCCTTCACGGCCACCTCGCAGCGGCCTTTCCGCAACAGGCGGAGGCCGCGCGCCAACGTCTGACCGCAGCGTAATTCCGCCCATCCGCTGAAGGATTGAGCCAATGCTGATGCTGCAATCGCAGCCCACCGGGATCGTCCCGGCGGGAGCGTTCCCCCTTGTCCGGTCACCACATGACGCCGAGGCCGTAGAGCCGGACTATTTTGATTCCACCGATATGCGTTGCTGGCTGACGCGTGGCCGGTCGGTCGAACAGGCAACCGAGCTGGCCCTGATCTGGCGATCCTATCCGGATTTGCCACCCACGGCGCCACTGGAGGACCGGATGGCAAGGGGACGCGAACGTATCGCGGCGATGAAGCCATTGAACGACGCTATCGCTGCCAGGACGGAGGCCGAACGGCAGACCCGGAACTTCGCCTTCATGGAATCGCGCGCCCGGGAAGGGACGATCGTCGATAGCGAGATTGCGATCCTGCGTGGCC
Organism: Sphingomonas sp. SL1004; assembly: GCF_057815015.1. NCBI lineage: Bacteria > Pseudomonadati > Pseudomonadota > Alphaproteobacteria > Sphingomonadales > Sphingomonadaceae > Sphingomonas > Sphingomonas sp. SL1004. Next base: position 350,439 of record NZ_JBYMUX010000002.1, on the reverse strand, counting down.
GGGATCGCTACGGCTATGACTTGGATCTGGCCGTTGCCTACGCGAGCGGCTGGACCGCGGCCGATGCCGGTTGGGAGCATCGCTTTTGCGCCGATAGCTCGCGCCGGCAGGACGCCAAGCGCGAGGCCTATGACCGTGGTTTTGCCGATGGTGGCGGTAACCAGGCCGACCTGTTCGACGCCGCGCGACGCAGCAACCTCGCCTCCATTCGCCGGGATAATCAACGCCCGGTAGCGCCGCTACCGCCGATGGCACGACCGGCGCCGAGCAGCTGGCCAAAGCCGAACGATCATGCCCGCCCAACGCGGTGGTCAAGGCGTCTGCTGATCGTCTCTGACGCCACGATCGAAGAGGTGACGCCAGGGTTGATGCGCGTCTCGAGTCTGCGCCTCGTTGATGAGATCCGCGCCCGACCCGGCACCGAGGCCATGACGATCGTCACGATCGACCGCCATGACGGCTTCGTCGTGAATGGCTGCCCGGTTGAGACGAAGGTGCCGATCACGGCTTCCCGCGCCGACGAAATGATCGCGGATCCTAGCCACGGCGATGCCCTCCGGGCCATCCTCAGTGGACACGAGATCGATGACGTCCTGATTGCGGTACAGGGCGACTACCTTCGCATCGTCGACGCCTTTGCAAGCGCACTGCCGCTATGTGCGAATATGGAGCGATCGCAAAACTCGCTCCTGCAACAGCGTGCGCACCTGCGCTGCTGGCTCGACCGAGGCTACGACGGCACGGACAATCTGGGCGCCGGCCACATCCGTTGGGGCAAGGCCATAAAGGGTCTGACCGGCAAGCTCGGGGAGTTCACCGCCCGCCATGTCGGTCCAGCGCCGCGCCGCGGCCACCTGATCCGGATTGAGGCCGAAGGCGGCACGCTCGCCGAAGGCTATGCCACCTCCACCGGCGAACGTCTCGCGACCGAGATCACCGTCTCCAACAAGACGAACATCCGCCGCGAAATGGCAGCGGCCCTGCGCGCCTTTGGCGGCGCCACCCGCTTGATGGACGCCTGTGGCTGACGACGCAGGCCCCGCTTTTCCAACTTCACTCAAGAGGAGACGACTATGCCTGACATCCGCGACCTGCCCGTGATGACCAAGGCCGATGCCGAGGCCATCGGCTTTGCCGGTTTCAACGACGTGCCGCACAAGGTCATTGACCTACCGGACGGCGACTTCACGCTTAGTGCCAAGACCAGCGACGGTCGCCGCGTCACCTTCAGTTTCCAGCCTCACAGCCCTGACGGGACAGCCAGATTCGTCGATATTCAGTTTCACGATCGCGGCACGACGATCCCAAGCGCCGATGGCGGCAACATGCCGACGTTCAACGCGTTCGCGATCACCAAGGGGGGCCGGCATATCGTCGATACGCGCGCTCTCACTGAAGGCATCAAACCTTCAATACTGGTGCTGCTGATGGACACCGCCGAGGAAGAACGCGCACGCGCCGCGGTGCTGAAGAGCGAAACGCCCGGCTAACCAGCCAGGGCGGCGCAGGAGAGGAGAGGGGTGAGGGGAGAGAGACCGGAATAGGCCGGACAGGATCCTTCCCCCATGCGCACTCGCTACATAGCCACTTTCGCCGACACGATCCGGACCGACCCGGTGACACTTGCCCGGGAATATCTCTCTGCCCGCGATGCAACCGAACACGAGTTCCAAACCGACGAGGCACGCTCTGCCTATGTCGACGTCCTGTCGGCGCTCGGCCGCTTTCAGCACCGGACCGCGTTTGCACGCGCGCTTGCCCAGTTCGACGTCCGCCCCGAGGCCGTAAACACAACGCGACAGGACAATCGTCTGCGCCCGATCGCGTGGTCGTTCGGGGAGGGACACACGTTCCCCGGCTTCACCGATGACACGACCTGGAACGGCTTCCTCAACGTCAGGGTGCCGGTCACGGCATGGCCCTACGTGCTGGCCGAGCTGATCGACGGCGCAGACGGAGATGCCGAGACGATCGAGGGATACCGACGGCTAGGCACTACGGAAGGTCTGGTCTGCCTGTCCCACGGGTTCACCACCCACGAGGTGATGCCGACGTGGCCGTCGTTCTTTCCCGACTATGCGATCGACACGATGGTGCCGATCCCGCCGGAATGGTCCGAGATGAGCTGGCGGCACGAAACGGCACCGAGCTTCGGACCATGCGTCGGTCCGATGGGCGAGGCCGCACAGATCTGGATCGACTACGAACAGCCGGCGATGCGCGAATTCCCGGAGAGCGCGAGGTTCACATTTAGCCGGCGTGACGCAGTCGGCGAACTGACGGTCGCTTATGCGGGTGACGACTATGCCGAAGCCCTTGGGCATATTGCGATCGAGACACTCGCCTGCGCATTCGCACACGGTCTCGCAGAACAGCTCGATCCGGATGAGTGGCGTCAGATGCGCCTACAGAACCAGACGATCGCAGCTGGTATTTGTGCGTCGCACGACTTCCTCGACGCCAACATGGTCATGCTGGCGGCCTGGCAAGCTACACGCTCGCCCGCGATCGTCGGGAATGGCGATGCCGATGCACTCGGCACCGACCTCACTCACGTGAATGCAGCTTGGGAAGTCGCCACCCGCTATTACCTGACGGCCTCGGACGAGGCGGCCCGGTTCGATACCTGGCGTGTATCGGGGCGCGATGTGCCAAGCCTGGCAGCGGCGGGTCACGGTCTGGCGACAATCCCACCGTCGGATAGCCCAGGCCGCGTTTACTCGGTCGGCTTTGTCCAGGCACATGGGACCGACTGGATCGTCGACGTCGGCAACACCAGCCGGAGCTTCGACCACCTGATCGATGCGGAGGCTCACCTCTGGTCCGTCTTTGTCTCCAGCGAAAGCCGTGCGGATCGCTAACTGACTGGAGGGACTTCCAAGACCTCAAGAGCGTAGTTCGCGACTTGGCCATCGCGAAGCTGGATCAATTCGATCGTCTGGGTGTCGCTGTCGACCCGTTCGACCTTGCCGTCGACTATGCGAACGACGAAGCGGTCACACTGCTCTAGTACAATCATTTCAATCGCATCGTCGTCATTGAGAGCAAGACGTCGAACAATGCCTTCATAGGCAATCCAAGCACCATCATGCCCGGTGGTCGTGAGGACATATCCGATCACGACATGGCTTCCGGCTTCTACCTGTTTCGCGATTGGTAGCAGCCAACCAAACCGAAGAGGAGCGGACGCCGCAGACACCGGGCTCTTCCGGGACATCCACTCGCATGCCGCACCGAAGCCCATCGTCAGGAGCACCAGGTACAACAGTTCCCATGCGAACGAGACGCTGGACATCTCTGCGGGCATCTTGCCAGCCCACAGGATGCGATAGGGGTTCGGATAATGCTCCATAGGAACGACCACATATGATCGAGCGATGGCCTCGTTTATCGCGAACAGACCCGCGCCAATGCCGTGAGCGCACAGAGCCAGAAACACCACGGCGAAGATCGTGACCGTCGAATTCGGACGATCGGGGCGTGGGGAAACAAGGTTCCCTGCTTCGCCAATGCGCATACCGAGAAAGCCGGCAAACCCCGGCAATAGCAAAACGAGCGCACCGAGGAGCGCGTAACCGAACGTCATGACGTGATTATCGAGGGTTCTTGGCGGCCGCTGCTTCATCCAGTCGATTGCGTTCGATGCGGTAGACACCGTCCTCGGTTCTCACGGCCGCTTCGCGGGCATTCTTCCAGCTACCAAAGGCACGGTGAACCTTCCTGCCAAGATCGATCGAGTCCGTGGTGTTCAGCTGCATAATGATCTCCTCCTGTTTATATAGCCTAGGACTGGTTCGGGTTCCATCCCGAGGTGAGCACCGACCAAAGGGGGCGGCAGTTCGAGCGGCTTAAGGAGGGAGGGGGAGGTGACAGGCAGATGCGGGGAATGGCCCCGCCGAGCCTGAGGACACCGCCATGCTCCCTGCCACGATCGCCACCAGCGTCGCGCCCGAAACCACCGCCAAGGTCGGCCGCCTGTTCAATGGATCGGCACACGACGTCCTGAGCGAGCTGCTCCAGAATGCACGTCGCGCCGGTGCCAGCATCGTCGCCGCCTGATCTAATCAAGGGATACTGACATGATCGCACAGCTTTCGCTGGCAAGCGCCGACACCCGTCTCGCGACCATCGCCCGCCTCAACGACCGTTGCCGACAGGGGATCGACCGTACCGCCCGGATCATGGTGACTAGGACCTGTCTCGGCACCTTCGCTTCGGGGGACAGGGCCATGGAGATCGTCGTGCAGGCACGACTGTTCGCTGCGCTTCGCCGCCATGTGTTCACCGAAGCCGATGCGGCCAAGCGCGACCGTGGCAACTTCGAGTTCGAGGACACGACGGTTTACTTCAAGATCGATTATTACGACGCCGCATTCGAATATGGGTCGGAGGATCCTGCCGACGCCAGCAAGACCCGGCGAGTGCTGACGATCATGATCCGCGAGGACCTCTGACATGGTCGCCAACACCGTGAAGGAACGTCGTCTCGACCTTATGGTGCTGCTTTCACCGCAGCCGGTGGACGAATTGTGGGAAGGCGAGAAAGCGGGATGGCGCTGCTTTGTCATGGGCAACGATAACCCGAGCGGCCGGCGTGGCAGTCGTCTGCGCGCTGCGTGGCAACGCGGCTACAACGCGGCCTCCCGGAGCCGTGACCCGGTAGGGTTGATGCTGTGAAACAGCCTAGGTTGGAGCCGGGCGGTGCCGCACCTGATGCCGTGAGTTCGCCGCTTCGCGCCCTTATGCATTTGACCCTGAGTCATCCCATGCGGATGTAACAGCGACGCCGCGTAGCAAGCATACTGGTCACTGACGGACGCGAGAGAAAGAGGATCACCATGATCGACCTGTCATATCGACCCCGCTTGGCGGACCTTCAGCAGCTGGGACGTTCGAACTCTGGCTTGCTGCCGTTCGAACAGGAGGGGGTTAGGACGTCCGAACCAGGCACGTTCCGTGGGCGGGCGGGTTACCGCGAAGACTTTCTTACCGGATTTGTCGTGTCACTTCCTGACACGACAGCCATTGCCGAGGACGTCCTGCCAGTTCCCGAGAGCGTTGGTAGCCGCCTGGACTACGAGCATTTCTCGGTCGTCATGTCGAAAAGCCGGCGTCTTGCCCTGTTCACCGCCGTTAATATCGATGGAAGCGCCAGCGTGTCGGTACCGCGTGGCGGAGATCCGTGGGCGTTCGACGGCCGCATTCCCGAAGAGGCCCAGGCGGGGGATGAGCTTTATGCCGATAACGACTTCGATCGCGGCCATCTCGTGCGGCGCGAAGATCCAAACTGGGGCCCGACCGCCAGCGTGGCCAACCGCGATACTTTCCATTTCACCAACTGTGCCCCGCAGCTTTCCGTCTTCAATCAGCGTACATGGCTTAGCCTCGAGGATTACATCCTCGCCAACACGCGCCGGGTCGGCGAACGCGCGACCGTCTTCACAGGACCTGTCTTCAGGCCGAACGATCCAGTCTATCGTGGCGTCGCGATCCCGCTGGCCTACTGGAAGGTCGTGGCCTTCATCCATGACGACGGTCGTCCGTCGGCGTCGGCCTATATGATCGATCATGATGTCGACCTGGACGCGCAGTCGCTCCTGTTCGGCGCGTTCAAGACCTACCAGCGGTCAGTCCTCTCGATCGAAAGCCTGACAAAGCTCGACTTTGGGTCTTTGCAAGAATTTGATGGGTTCTCGAACGAGGAGAAGGCAACCGGCGACGTTGTCCGGGTGCTGATTACCGAGGCCGAAGATATTAGGCTGTAGCGGCCGCAAATAGCGCTGTCCTACAAAGAACATATATGGAACATCGGTAGTCGGATCAACAAGGAGAGTCGGACAATGACCGACATGATCGACGGCCCCATGCTCGTAGGTATCGCCGCGCTCATCACCAGTGTCGTCAACATCATCACAGCTGTGCGAACGCGTGATCGGCCAGCGGACCGTTCGCGTGTGCGGACGATCCCGCGGCGTAGAAAGAGAAGAGAGAATCGCAGTTTAGGGGCATGATGCCCGAAAGCTCGAAGGAGACCGTTATGCGCTGTCGCGTCATTTCCCTTCTGCCTGTACTGACGGGCCTGCCTCTTCTGGCGGGATGTGCGACCAACGCAATTCAGCTCGAAACCGCCGGGACCGTTCAGGCCCGAGGCCGAGAGGCAGCCGTAGCCACGACGGCCTATTTCGACGCGATAGAGCTGCGCCGTCGGGAGGCTGCTGCAGCGCTGGTCGCGAGCGATCCAAGCTGCCTGCCGGCGACCCCGCTCCGCATCCAGGTGCCTACGGCACCGACTGTCCGGCCCGCACCTCTATGTCTTGCGAACGAGGCACCCGCCCCTGGCTATACGGCGTTCGAAATCGACATCGGGAGCAGTCCACGAGCGGTACTGGAGCCACGTGTCGCACTGCTCGCCACAATTGGTGGATACGCTGATGCGCTAGCGGCCATTCTCGACGCCCCCAAGACCGACGTATCGGCCGAGATCACTGCGTTTGCCGATCAAGCCGACCGGCTGGCCCGGTTCACGAACTTTGTCGCCGGCACTGACCTGCCAAACGTCAACGCTGCTGTCGCCAGCGAACAAGGGCAGAGCGTCGTCGCGCTGATCGCGTTTGCCAACGACCTCGCGCGCGAAGCGCGGCAAACCGGCGATGTACGTGCATTGGTTGTCGAACGCGGCGCCGTCGTCGATCGCGCACTGGCATCGCTGTCTGTTCAGGTCACGACCTGGGGCAGGGGGGCGGCGCGCAACGCCGACGATCTCTACGGCAACGCGCTGTTCCGAACCTACCTTCGCAATCGCATCAGTCTGACGGCCGAACAGCGCGAGCAGCTTGCCGCCCGTGTTTTCGCCGCCCGCGAGGCCGCTAAGCAGGGACCCGTACGAGCGGCTGAAGTCGCAGACGCCATTGATCTCGCCGCGAAAGCCCAGGCCGGGCTGAGGGATGCCTTGGCAGGTCGCTTATCACCGCAGCAGCGCCGCGCCGCGGCTCGACTGAACATCGATCGCATCACCCGCGCGCTCGGACTGATCGCGTCGATTGCCACCCCCGCCTGAGGAGGATCCGATGACCACCTTTACCGAGGCCGTGGAGGCTGCAGATGCGCTTATCGATCAGCTTCAGGAATTGACCGAGAACCCCTGCTACCTTCCGCGCTTCTTCGATGCGATATTCGGGTTACGCACGGCGCTCGGCAACGAACGCGATCGGTTCGCTTCGTTGCACAGCTCCGAGGCCGTGGACCGACCGGCATTCGCCACGATCCTGGATCGCTGCGAACAAGCGACGATGATCGGCGCCGCGCTTACCCCTAGCGATGTGGAGGTGTCGCGGTACGCGGCAGCCGTACAGCGCGCGATTGCGGCGTTTACCAATGATGGGGTGACGTCCGCTCGGCCAGCCCTGCGCGGCGCGCTGCGGCTTCGACGATCATCAACGCCGTTGGTAAGACCCGGACGCCGGTCTGATCCAACCCCCGAGCCATATTACACCAGCCTGATGAAGCTATTCCCAGTCGAGGCGGTAACGCTTTACCCCCTCGCCATAGGCATCGCGGGCACCGACATCGTCATCCGCTTGATCCTGATCGCCATCATCACGCTGTTCGTCATCGCGTTGCGCTGGTTCGGGACGCAGGAGGAGAGTGGGGGAGATGCCGATGTGCTGGCGATCGGTGTGTCGGTCATTTCGTTCGAGCTCTACGCCGCCTCGCTAGGCGGGTTTGGCTACCTCCCGGGCGGCCCTGCGCAGACCAGCCAGTTTCTCGCCTTCATCACCATCATGTGGGTCGCGCTCGTACCCTTCGCGCTTCGTCACTCCCGCCGCTAATCGATAAGGAGACACGATCATGTGCATGTCCACGCATCGGCATTCGCTTCACTGCATCCTGCCGCCATACATCCTCTCTAAGATCGCCGAGAACGGCTCGCCCGCGTTGCGCGCTATGGCAATGCACAGCTTGATGATTGATCCGACCATCCGGATCGTCCGGGCCAGTACGGCCGGCCCCGTCACCGGAGATCTAGCCCGACGGCGGTCGGCTGCGGGCAACATCCTTGTCCCAAGTCCACTTCGAACGATCCGGGACGCTGGGGGCGAACCTGAAGCGCCTGGTTCTGTGGTTGTGCGGCGTGAGGGGGAGGGACCGACGGGCGATATCGCGGTCGACGAGGCGTATGACGGTCTCGGTGCAACGTTTGCGTTGTTCTGGGAGGCCTATCAGCGCAACTCGATCGATGATGCCGGGCTGCCGCTCGATGCCACGGTCCATTACGACCAGGACTATGACAACGCCTTCTGGGATGGCACCCAGATGGTGTTCGGCGATGGCGATGGAGAGCTGTTCAACCGCTTCACGATCGCGCTCGATGTCATTGGTCACGAGCTCACCCACGGCGTCACCGAGAAGGAGGCAGGGCTCGCCTACTTCAATCAGTCGGGCGCGCTTAACGAGAGCATCTCCGACGTGTTCGGCAGCCTGGTGAAGCAGAAGCTTCTTGGCCAGACGGCCGACCAGGCGGACTGGCTCATTGGTGCCGGACTGCTGACCTCTGCGGTCAAAGGCGTCGCGCTGCGGTCGATGAAGGAGCCCGGCACGGCCTATGACGATCCTGTCCTCGGCAAGGACCCGCAGCCGGGCCACATGGACGATTTTGTCCGCACCAATCAGGACAATGGCGGGGTTCACATCAACTCCGGTATCCCCAACCGGGCCTTCTACCTGGCCGCGACGACGATCGGTGGAAACGCATGGGACCGTGCCGGTCGGATATGGTACAATGCGCTGCTGGACCCCAATACGCGGGCCAACACGGACTTCGCCGGCTTTGCCCGCGTCACGATCGACGTCGCGGGGCGTTTGCATGGTACGGACAGTGCCGAGACGACAGCTGTCGCCGAAGCATGGACAACGGTTGGAGTGATCTGATGCAGATGGGCAAGGCTTGCGACGAGACCGTAACGGGCGAAGCCCGGGTTCGGATCGAGGGAGGCTTCGCCCATTTTCCCGGTCGTGCGAAGGAACAGACCATTTCGTTCGGCGACCTTGCAATGCCCGAGCGTCAGGAACTCACCAGCCTTGCCGATCAGGCCGACTTCTTCGGTTGCGAGCCATCCACCGATATCGCGAGGCCGGATGCGCGCACGTATACGGTTGGCCTGACGATCGATGGACGAAGCCGGGAGATGCGGCTCGCCGAGCCGATCCGTGACCCCGCCATGGCGAAGCTCGTCTCTGTTGTTCGCCGCCTGAGCAAGCAGCACGCACCCACACGGTGACGGTCTAACCAAACCCTGAGGCTTACTGATCCTTTTCGGCGCGTTTGCGATCGGCCTTGCGCGCCCGGCTAACGGCCGCAGCATGTTCGCGAGCGCGCTTCTCCGACGGTTTCTCGAAATGGCGGCGCAGCTTCATCTCGCGGTACACACCTTCGCGTTGCAGCTTCTTTTTCAGAACGCGAAGAGCCTGGTCGACGTTGTTGTCGCGGACGATGACCTGCATGAAACCTGACTTTCGAAATTGCGTCGATGATTAACGCGCCCATGCCTATAAGCCCGGCGGTCATGTGCCAAGTCCATGATCAACTTGCCGCCTTTGATCGCAGTTTTCTAAGGTGACTGTGTTTACTCCTGCCCCATGCTGGAACGGTTTCTACGCTGCAGCCCCTGGGCATTGACACTGATCCACTAGGCCGGAGAAGACACCATGACCAATTCCGACATACCTACCTTTCGTGTTCAACTGCTACCGGCGCCGATGGTAATCGACGCGGATGGCCTCCCAGTCCCGAATTCCCATGTGGTCGAGATCGTGTTTCCAGGGGACACGATCGACACGACGCTGGGGAAGGTGAACACGATCGTCGGGCCGGGAACGGCCAAGATCATCGTTGAGGACGCGACGTACCGCGGGATCAGCCTTTGCTGAGTTTGCGCCCTGTGTAGCCTTCGGGCAGGGGAGCCTGCCAACCAAGGAAGCAGCGATACATGGCGAACCGTCCCACGATTGATCAAGACAGCCTGGTCGACAACGACCGCGAAAAGCAGGTCGAGTTTACCGCCGAAATCGATAGCGAGGACCGCGATTTTGCCGTGAAATACGCCGTTTTGCGTGAAGTGAGCGGCGACGAACCAGACAATGACGCCCTGGAACTGTTCGAGCGGTTCAGCGACGAGATACTCGATATCTGCGCCGATCTTGCCGAACTTCGGCCAACGGCCAATCTGATAACCGTGACAGAAAGTGACCTCGAGTAGCGGTCGCTCCGAGGCGCCCTTCGAAGCGTGCCGCTTAAGGCAGCAGTCAGGTCAGAGTTGGCATCCTCAAGGCTCATTTAGGATACCAACTTCGGCATGTTTTTCAGTTCTCTACGGCGTTTACAGATCTGTTTTATCGTTGCCAGCTTGGCATTCGGCCTGTCTGTGCAGGCGGCATATGCCCGATCACGCGTCTCTGAGATCGTCGTCGATGCCTCAACCGGTACCGTTCTGTTTTCGCAGGCGCCGGATGCAGCGAGACGGCCGGCCTCGCTGACCAAGCTGATGACGCTCTATCTCGCATTCGAAGCGCTGGCCGATGGCCGCTTACGACCAAGTGACCTTTGCCGATTTCCCGCCGGGCGGCGCGCCAGCCGGCGACGCATTTGGGTATAGCCGCGGGTGGAAGGATCACAGTCGGCAAGGCGCTAGACGCTATCGCGGCGATTTCGTCGAACGATTTGGCCGTTGCCGTGGCCGAACGCATTGCTGGCAGTGAGCCGAAATTCGCCAGACTGATGACGGCAAAGGCGCGCCAGCTTGGAATGCGGAACACGCGGTTTGCAAACGCATCCGGGCTGACCAGCGCCGGGAACGTGACGACGGCGAGCGACATGGCGAAGCTTTCGCGCGCCATCGTCAGGCGATTTCCGCGGCAATATGCCCGGTTCAGCAGACGTACGATTCAGTGGCGATCGCGTCGCATCGGCAATCACAACCACCTGCTCGGCCGGGTCGCAGGCGTCGACGGTATCAAGACCGGGTACACGTCCGACGCCGGCTACAATCTCGCAGCGTCGGCGATGCGTCGAGGTCGGCGTATCGTGGTCGTTGTGCTGGGTGAGACCAGCGTTTCGGCACGTGATGCGCGCGTTGCCAACCTGATCGAGTTGGGCTTCACCGGATCCAGATCGAAGGGGCATCGCGTACGACGGCGGTAACTCTACGAACGGCCTTGGCCTGGCTCAGAGCCATGAGGTTTCAAGTTGAAGTGCGACACGACATACCGCCGGGTAGCAGCAGGGGCAGCGTGTAGCCATCCCAACAGCGCAGCGGTGCCCCCGCTGATGCGATACCCCCGCGGCTCCTGCGACCTTGGACCCGCTGCGCTAGCAGCGGGCTCGGTCACAACGATTTTACGCGCATCAGATTTCTGCAGCGCTTAATGGCCCGGTTTCACGGCATTTTTTGCCTTGATGCGAAACCTGTGATTTTTGCATCAGGCCTGAAGATAGCGTCGGTCAGAGGTTGGGATTTGCTCAAGTTCAAGCTGAAACCTCGACCGTCACATAATTAGTGCGCAACTGCTGGTACGCAGTCGGGCCAGCAATACTCATCAACTTGATGAGAGCCCGAATTCGATACCGTCCGGGATTGGGAAACACGTTAGTGGCGCGCACACCTATTTTGATCTCCAAAGGGCTGTTTGGCGTCACTACCGTAAGTTTTCCTTCGTCCAGCGGTGGCGCCGGGGGCGAGATGGCGATTGGCTCGCGCGGAGCGACCTGCTTTCCGTTCTGATCGATAACCTCAAAAGCGATTCCGCGCGTTGCCGTTATGTAGGGTGAAACCCTAAGCTTCCCGTCATTGGATGATAGGATCACAGTGAGCGCAGCCGAACCATTCATTGAAACCGGCTTGTCGTCAGACGCCATCCGGGCCTTGATATTCGATCCGTCGCCTGCCCATTGAGCTTGAACGGGAGGAGCCCAAGCCGCTGTCACCACCTGAACTAGCATCGCGAAAACAAAGCTTATCATGAAAGTTCCTCACGCGGCGCGTTGCTAACTACTTAAACGCAATGGCAATTATCGGGAAGCCTTCGACGAGGCCCAAGACCAATTGTGAACCCCATAGACCAGTAGGCTTGGGCGCGCCGCTGATGCAAAACTTTTGATTTTCCCATCAGGCTTGCCCGGAGGTGAAGCGGAAGTCATCAGCTCGAGGTGGAGTTCGGGGCATATTCTGCAAAGCCCCGAGCGACGAGCTCGTCGTTTGACAAACGGGGACCTCTCGCGCGCGGTGGCCTGCCGCGAGGCCGCGGTTCCGCTATTACCACATCGAGCGCGGGCGGCTTGGCGAATAGGCCAAATGATCCGGAGCTGCGAGCCGGTTCACTGTTGTTGCGCTTGCGATGGTGCGGAGTTGCGGCGTGCATAGCTTGCGCCATCGCCAGTGCCGCGCCCAGATGCTTGCTCTCGACGATGGCGGCCTGGTTCACTTGGCGCATCTTATCGAAGACGCGGTACGGAAGCGGCTGGTCGCCGTGACGAATTTCGATGCGGCCATCGGGATATTCGCAAATTTGTACCCGCTTGCGGGCCAGGGAGCGGGTGAGGGGCGTAGGTTCCAGGAGGAACATCGCCTTGTTGTAATGGAGGGCTAGCGAGGCGGTCACAGTACGCTCCTCCCGCCAGACCATCTCGGCCTCGACGTTATCATGTGGCGCCAGAGGTCGATGTACGTCCCGGGGATCGACCGGCGGACAGGCGAACCGGCTGTTGTGTCGGATAATGTAGGACGGAAGATAGGCGTTTGCCTCGACGATGGAGGAGATGCCTTCCAACCGCATCGCCTTTACCAAGCGGTCCTGCAGTGTACCGTTCGCGCGCTCGACTCGGCCCTTGGCTTGCGGAGAGTTCGCGCAGATGATCTCGACGCCGAGCTTGTCCAGTGCACGGCTCAGATGCGTCATCCCGTCGCCATCTGCGGTTGCGTTGTTATTCCTGAATGCGCTGTGTTTGTCGGAATAGAAAGCGACCGGCTTGCCATGCCGCTCGAGGTAGGCGCGGGTTGCCCGCATGTAAGAGAAAGCGCTCTCGCTCTCGGCCATTTCGAGATGCATCAGCTCGCTTGTCGCGTCGTCGATATAGACGAGTAGACTACAACGGGGACCGCGACCTTCGAACCAGTCATGGTCGGATCCGTCGACCTGGATCAGCTCGCCCCGACACTCACGCCGGTATCGGGACTGGTAGATCTTGGTGCGCTTCGTCGGCTTCGCTTTCCATAAGCCCGCCGCCATCATGATTTGGCGCAGTGTCTCGTGCGACACGGTGATTCCATGGCGTTCGGCTAGGTATTCGCAAGCCAGCGTGGGACCGAAGTCGGGATAGCGTTCCCGTACAATGGCGATGACCTGGTCACGAAAAGCATCACTGAAGCGACGGTTGCTCGGCTGGCCTCGCTTACATGACACAAGACCGGCTGCGCCGTCTTTCTGCATCCGTTTGAGCAAACGGTACAGCTGACTGCGGCCAAGCTTCAGGAGGACCATGGCGTCTGTCGGTCGAATGTCACCGCGGTCGAGCCGCATGAGAGTGTCGAACGATCGTGTCCCACCGCGTGGTGTAGCTTCAGCGGCGTAGCCGCTTTGATCTCCGGACATGGCCGGGTCGATCACGCCGCCATGGACGACAACGTGACGGTGGGATCATCGCTCAATTGCGTCACGCTTTCCAGTGTCATGTAACGGCCCCGCTGGACCGCCCACTCGTCATTCTGTTCTAGCAGAATGGCCCCGACCAGCCGGGTGATGGCATCCTCGTTGGGGAAGATGCCGACGACATTGGTGCGTCGCTTGATCTCGCCGTTGAGGCGTTCGAGCGGATTGGTCGAATGTAGTTTGGTGCGATGCTGTGGCGGGAACGACATGTACGCGAGCACGTCCTCCTCGGCAGTGTCCATGAGCTTCGCGAGCTTGGGGACATTGGGCCTGAGCTGATCGGCGACCTTGCGCCACTGACCCTTGGCGGCCTCGGGCGTCTCCTGTGCGTACGCGGTGGCGATGAAGGCCGAGACGACGCGCCGCCCGCTCTTGCCGGCATGGGCCGTAGCGTTGCGCGCGAAATGTACGCGGCACCGCTGCCACGTGGCGCTGAACACGCGTGAGACGGCAGCTTTGATGCCCTCGTGGGCATCCGAGATGATGAGTTTCACGCCGCGTAGGCCTCGCCGCGCGAGGCCGCGGAGGAAGTCTGTCCAGAACGTCTCGGCCTCCGACGCACCGATCGCCATGCCGAGCACCTCGCGCCTGCCGTCACTGTTCACGCCGACCGCAATGGTGACCGCGACCGAGACGATCCGACCAGCCTGACGCACTTTCAGGTACGTCGCGTCGATCCACACGTACGGCCAGTCGCCCTCGATAGGCCGGTCGAGAAACGCCTTCACGCGGACGTCGATCTCCTCGCAAAGGCGGCTTACCTGGCTTTTCGAGATGCCGCTCATACCCATGGCCTTCACCAGGTCGTCGACCGAACGGGTCGAGATGCCTTGGATGTATGCCTCCTGGACGACCGCGGTTAGCGCTTTCTCGGAAAGGCGCCGGGGCTCCAAGAAGGCGGGAAAGTAGCTGCCCGTCCTCAGCTTGGGGATACGCAGTTCAACGGTGCCGGCCCGCGTCTTCCAGTCCCGCTCGCGGTAACCGTTACGTTGCGCGAGGCGGTCACTGCTCTTCTCGCCATAACCCGCGCCGGTCAGGTTGCCGACCTCCAGGTCCATCAGCCGCTGCGCGGCAAAGCCAATCATTTCGCGTAGGAAATCTGCATCCGCGCTCTTTCCCACCAGCGCCTGCAGGTTCATCGTATCGTCGGTCATCGAAGGTCTCCGTTGGTTGAGTCTTGCAACCCAAACCTATCCGAAGATCTTCGATGGCCACCCGTGAACCTGACCGGCCGCTACAGCGCTGGATGATAGCGCGCGGCCGGTCAGCTTCACTACCGCTGAGCTACACCACCAGCGGGGACACGACCTGTCGAACCGTGAAACTTCCGAAGCGCTCATTGTCAGCACCGTCATAGCTTGCACATCCTCGCTACCCGAGGACGGCCATGCCACTGCAGACCCGCCACGGCACTGGTTGTGCCATCTCTATCTAGCGGGATAGTGCCATTTCTATGTTGCGCTTACAGCCCATGAGGTTTCAAGTTGAAGTGCGACACGACATACCGCCGGGTAGCAGCAGGGGCAGCGTGTAGCCATCCCAACAGCGCAACGGTGCCCCTGCTGATGCGATAGTCTCGCGGCTCCTGCGACCTTGGACCCGCTGCGCAAGAAGCGGGCTCACTCACAGCGCGGGTGACGGCTTGCGCGCAGCCTGGTCGAACGTTCAGGTGTAACCACTCAACAGTTATCTAAGCTGGTTCAGCTGCTTCTGGATAATGTGCGCAAGATCAAGTGCCTCATTGGATATGTGACCAGCCTGTCGCAAGCAAGGAGACACCAGACCGTGACTGAAAATGCGGGGCCGCTGCTAATTCAGTGTGTCTGCTTTCTTTGTCGTTTGAACCCGATTACTAACCGCCAATAGTAACTGCTGCCGATAATGCAATCTGTTCGGCAAGTATCTCGCGGGGCGTACGGTAGCCGAGGCATTTGCGTGGAGTATTATTGAGCCGAGCGACTAACCGGTCGATGTCAGCTTCTGGGATGCGAGCGATGTCGGTGTCTAATGGCAAGAAGCGCCTTACCCGGCCATTACTATTTTCAACGCTACCCTTTTGCCAAGGTGCTGACGGCTGACAAAAGTACGCGGTCATTCCAAGCGTATCTCGCAATCGAGCGTACGCCGCGAACTCGGTGCCTCGGTCGAACGTGATGGTGCGCCGGAGGGAAGGGGGGAGATGATGGAGGCGTTGCTCTATGCCCCCTATGACTCCGGCAGAGTGGCGGCTGGGGTTCGACGTCAGAACCGTGAAGCGGCTACGCCGCTCGATGAGGGAGGTAAGGTTCGCTGTGCCATGCTGCAATTTGAAGGCGATAAGATCGCCTTCCCAGTGGCCGAAGTCCAAGCGACTTGCTACCTCCGCTGGTCGCGCTGCAATTGTGTTAGCTAGTGGAATGTTCACTCCGCGCGGCCGACGAGCATAACGGCGCCGGCGTTTTTTTCGGCCGGTCGGCAGGAGGCGCGCTAACTCCATGTTGCGGCCCGTGGGGCTATAGACGAACTGATAAATCGTCTCGTGGCTAATCTGGAGGCTATCTTCGTGCCTGTGCCGAAGGTAACCGGCAATTTGTTCTGGAGACCAGGCTTCCATCAGCCGTTCGATGACATACGAAGCCAGTTCAGCATTTTTGCTGATTTTACTGCCCTTAGTTCGTCGAGGCAGCTTTGTCCTGCGCTGTAACTGGGAAATATCCGCGGAACATTGGCTCGTTGTCGAAATGCTGGTTCCGTTTCAGCTCACGATAGATTGTCGAAGCATGCCGCCCGAGCTCGACTGCCGCTTGCCGCGGGCTTCTGCCGCTGGTGATAAGCCGGTATAGCTTGCGACGTTCTTCCAGATCGAGATGCTGGTAGTTACCCATGTGCGACCCCTAAGCGGGTAGAACCCGCGTATAAGCTGACTTTTCGCACTTCAAATTAGAATCCGCCCCACGAGCATCGTTCGGATCGATAATATATCTTATGTTAAATCAATGACTTAGGCGAATAGTTGGCACCGATTTTGCATGTCCCAGTTCCTGTTTTCGCCGAGAGGCGTCCTAGGTAGCAACCCAAGCCAAGACCTCATGCACCTAAGCGCTTCCCGCGCCGAGGTCGCCGGAGATGGACGGCACGGACGAACTGTAACGAGATCGCTCATTGTGATTGATGACGTCAGTCCAAAGGAGTATATACATGGCATATACAATGGAGGCGTCGTGACACAGACATCGGCTCATTTCGACGTGCGCGAAGCCAGGCTGTTTCGTAATAATCGCAGTCAGGCGGTTCGTATACCAGCCGAGTTCGAGTTCTCGGGAAGCCGAGTGCTCATCCACAAGGAAGGTGACAAGCTTATCATCGAACCCGAACCCAAGGCACGACTTCTCGACATCCTGAAAGGGCTAGCCCCCCTCCCCTCTGACGATCAATTCCCAGACGATCTCGATGTCACGCTGCTCCCGCTTAAGGCAGTCGACCTGTGACCGGCTCGCGCTACATGCTCGACACCAACATCGTCTCCGATCTCGTTCGAAACCCGCAAGGCGCTGTGTTCGACAAGATCGTCGAGATCGGGAGCGACAATCTGTGCGTCAGCATCATCACTGCGGCCGAGCTTCGCTACGGTTGCGCCCGTAAGGCGTCCCCTCGCCTGCTCCAGCAAGTCGAAGCCATTCTGGGCGGGCTCGAGATCCTTCCGCTCGGTGTCCCGGCTGACGCCGAATATGGCGGGATCCGCGCCGAGCTTGAAGCCGCTGGCAAACCGATCGGTCCCAACGATCTCCTAATCGCGGCCCATGCCTATGCGCTGGGCGCCACGCTGGTTACCGCCAATGTCGGCGAGTTCGCTCGCGTTCGAGGTCTTAGCGTGGAAAACTGGCTAGCCTGACATCTGCGCGGTCTGCATACCAAAACGGGGCCGGAACCGATAGCAGCGGTCCCGACCCCGTCGATCGAAGGATCCTCCGTCGAGACGGTGGATAGACTGGCTTAACGCATCTGCGTCGAATCCGGTCCACCACCCTCGATATACGGATCGTCGTCAATTTTCCATGAACGGGCCTTTCGGCCGTTCCACCCGCCATACGGCACTTCACCCGAAGGACTTCACCCCGAAGGGACATCACCATGACCGTCATTGCACTTTCAGCCCGACGCAGTTCACTGAGTTCACTCGAGAACGCCTACGCCGTGGCTATTCAGCTTCGTGAGAGCACCGGCGTCGACCAGTTTGTGGTCCGCACCGACAATCCCATTCAGCCTTTCCGTGTCTCCCGGTGCCGGCCACATCACCCGGAGAGTCTTCTCGCCCTGGTCGCCTGACCGAGCGACTATCGTTAGCCCTCGGTCGTTACGTTGGCCATGATCTGCGCAGCCGTCAGGCTCTCGCACAACTGGGCGTTCGTGGCGTAGATTACCGCGAGCTTCTGCTCGCGCATCACCATGCACATCCGACCACGACGGTACGTCAGGCTCTGCAACCATGCGAGTTCTGTAATCGCCTGCTCGATAGGAGTGTCGTACAGCAGGTACCAAAGCCGCATCTGGAACGGGCTCTTGTCGCGCAAGATCTCTTCGAGATCCTTGTGCCCCTCGCCACGGCCCATGCCGTTGCGCGTTTCGCTCGCCAGTGCGGTGAACGCTTCCTGCATCTCCGTGATCGCGAAATAGGCGACGTCGAGGCCGATCCCGATCGTGGCGCCTGCCAGCACCCGACGATCGGTCGATATTTCGGGGTCGCCGTTCTCGTTGGTGCCGCTGTTGTTCAGCACGTCATATAGCGGGAGGTCATAGTCGTACCCCCGCATCATCTCCTGTACTTTCATCATATCCTCCTTCGGGTGAGGCCTCGGATTTCGCGGGATCGTCATTCGATCGAGCAATACCCGGTCGCGTGACGAACATTGACAATTCCGCTGCCTGCGGCAATGTCTGTACGTCACGACAAACAAGGTCAAGCCGCCATGCAAACTTTTTCCAGTCGCGACTTCAATCGCGAACCAGGTCGCATCAAGCGGGCCGCGGTTGATGGCGCAGTTATCATCACCGAACGCGGCCGACCCATCATGGCGGTCATGCCCTTTGCCGAATACGAGCGGCTGAAAGCGCCTCCCGGCAACATCCTCGACGCCCTCGACATGGACGAGGTCGGAGACATCGAGGTCGACTTCAGCCGGGCAGCATCGTTCCCGCGTCCGGCGGTCTTCGACTGATGTACCTGCTCGACACGAACGCCCTGTCCGAGCTGCGCAAGCGGCGCAGCGGAAAGATCAGTGCAGCCGTCGAAGCATGGGCCGGTAGCGTCGATCAGGCGGACATGTTCCTTTCGGTCATCACGATCATGGAGATCGAGCTTGGCATCGCACTGCTCGAACGGCGCGATCCGCGGCAAGCCGGCGTGTTGCGGCTCTGGCTACACGACAAGGTCATGCCCGCCTTTGCCGGGCGCATACTCCCCGTCGACACAACGATCGCGCTGCGCTGCGCGCGGCTGCACGTTCCGGACACCAAGAGCGAACGCGATGCCTGGATTGCAGCGACGGGCCTCGTACACGATCTGACGATCGTCACGCGCAATGTCGCCGACTTCATCGGCATCGGTGTGACGGTGCTCGATCCGTGGACCTTCAAGGTAGGACTTGGTTGAACTGATTGTGCGAAACCGCCGATGATTTTCGGTAGAGAAGCCGGACGATGATACCGGAACCGTTCATCAGAACCTTCCTAGCCCGGATCGAATGATCGGAGATTAGATGACAGATGAGCTTGACCACTCCCCCGTTGCCGATCGGCAGCCGGTAGATATTCCGCTGAACCTCATGAAGATGGCGCTCGCCTTGCTCGACCGCGAAAACGAAGACGGCACCGTTTCGGCATGCCTTCTTCAGCAGGCAATCGAGGCCCGTTCCACGCGATAAACACTTGTGTTGCATGCGCTTTGTGCCGGAGCCATTTTGGCAAATGGCGGGTTGATGCGCATGACCTTATCAACAGTCCCTTACGCCCTGGCCGTCGACGACGAACCGTTCATCCTCATGGATATCACGGGAATCCTCGAAGAAGCCGGTTTCCGCACTTACGAAGCCAGTAGCGGCGATGCCGCGATCGCTATGCTTCCAGAGTACGCCCACACCATCACCCTCCTCTTTTCGGACGTCGACATGCCGGGCGACACCAACGGGTTCGCACTCGCGCGCCACGTCGCCGAAAACTACCCGTGGATTGAGATCGTCATCGGTAGCGGCCGCGTCAGCCCGGAGACGGGTGACCTGCCGGAGAAGGCGACGTTTCTCTCCAAACCGTTCAACGCGCAGATGATCCATGGCCATCTTCGCGAAACCCTGCCCGATGGCAAGTTGCCCGAACCGCTCAAGAACGCGGCCTGAGCAGCGTAGGACGGCGCCGCCTAGTCGTCGTCGCTGTCGATCGGACCAGTGACACCGCGTGCTTTCAAAGCCGTCGCGAGCTGCTGCCTGATGCTCATGCCGTTCAAATGGCTGAACACACTTTCATAGCCTTCCGCCGAGAGACGTTCGCGAATGTCTGAAACGGAAAGACAGGCGCCTTCCCTCGCAAGCTGGAATGCCCGCTCAACCGTGCCAATGCGCGTGTCGTTCAATGTCCCCCCGGATAGCCGATCGATCGCGCATGATGCGGTTGTCGGCTTTCGCCGGTTAACTACCAAAAATTATGCGGTTCAAGCCTGTTCGCGGTTGCAAAACGACGTTCGCAGATGCAGCATGGCAACGCCTTTCAGGCATCCTCTCCTAAAAACTATCCGGGCTGGCTCACGCTGGCCCTTTTTTTGTCTGCCGAACGCAGCCCGGTGCGCCTGACGGTATCCGGGTAGGCCAGGGCAACGTGGCCCGCCATGATCTGAAGGAACCCAGCCCGGCTTGATGTCGCTATCGATGCTTGAGCCGTGCAGCCAACACCCTCGCCTCACGCGCGATCTGCTCTTCCATCATTGGCCAAATGCTCCGCGCCGCGGCGCAGTAACCTGACCAGTCCGCCTCGATCGACGTCGACGTCCACTGTGCGATATGCGCCCGCGAAAACATCCGCTTGGTTGCGGTCGCAAAGAGTAACTCGGACAGCTCCGTCCTCAAGCCATCGTCGGCGTCTTTTAGCAACGTCGGAACGATGACCTCGCTGACATACCTGGATCGCGCCAGGCTGGAAGCAGTCAACTGTTTACGGACGTCCGCAAGCTCACGACTGTTCGGGTTTTCCTCGCCGCAGTGCCGTCTGATTTCGCGAAGGCCAGCCATGATCTCTCGATGATGCCCTTCCAATGTATGGAGCATCGCTTCCGGATTCATTTTTGTAACCCTCCCCTGCCGGACGATCATACATCGCGAGGCATCTGCTTTCGTGTTTTCGGCCAGCGCCGCTGCGACGTTCGCCCTTTTAGATATGCCACTCTAAAGACTTGATCGATGCGCTCAAGCCAAGCATTTCCCCTACGGAACGGAGGTGCCTGCCTGTCGTTCGCCTTGCCTCGAGTGTGCTTTATGACCGTCGTTTAACGATGCCTTCCGCCGTCGTTGGACTATCTGTTCGGTCGCATCGTGCAGAGATTGGTGTGAAAACGAAAGCGCCCCGGTGGTATGATCGGGAGCGATCTAGACGAGGGGTAGCCGGACGGAATCGTCGAAGATTTTCAAGCAAGAACAGGAAGGGTTGGGACATCCCGATCGTGTCCCACCGCGTGGTGTAGCTTCAGCGGCGTAGCCGCTTTGATCTCCGGACATGGCCGGGTCGATCACGCCGCCATGGACGACAACGTGACGGTGGGATCATCGCTCAATTGCGTCACGCTTTCCAGTGTCATGTAGCGCCCCCGCTGGACCGCCCACTCGTCATTCTGTTCTAGCAGAATGGCCCCGACCAGCCGGGTGATGGCATCCTCGTTGGGGAAGATGCCGACGACATTGGTGCGCCGCTTGATCTCGCCGTTGAGGCGTTCGAGCGGATTGGTCGAATGTAGTTTGGTGCGATGCTGTGGCGGGAACGACATGTACGCGAGCACGTCCTCCTCGGCAGTGTCCATGAGCTTCGCGAGCTTGGGGACATTGGGCCTGAGCTGATCGGCGACCTTGCGCCACTGACCCTTGGCGGCTTCGGGCGTCTCCTGTGCGTACGCGGTGGCGATGAAGGCCGAGACGACGCGCCGCCCGCTCTTGCCGGCATGGGCCGTAGCGTTGCGCGCGAAATGTACGCGGCACCGCTGCCACGTGGCGCTGAACACGCGTGAGACGGCAGCTTTGATGCCCTCGTGGGCATCCGAGATGATGAGTTTCACGCCGCGTAGGCCCCGCCGCGCGAGGCCGCGGAGGAAGTCTGTCCAGAACGTCTCGGCCTCCGACGCACCGATTGCCATGCCGAGCACCTCGCGCCTGCCGTCACTGTTCACGCCGACCGCAATGGTGACCGCGACCGAGACGATCCGACCAGCCTGACGCACTTTCAGGTACGTCGCGTCGATCCACACGTACGGCCAGTCGCCCTCGATAGGCCGGTCGAGAAACGCCTTCACGCGGACGTCGATCTCCTCGCACAGCCGGCTCACCTGGCTTTTCGAGATGCCCGACATTCCCATCGCTTTCACCAGGTCGTCGACCGACCGGGTCGAGATCCCCTGGATGTATGCCTCCTGGACAACCGCGGTCAGCGCCTTCTCCGAAAGGCGCCGAGGCTCCAGGAAGGCGGGAAAGTAGCTGCCGGTTCTCAGCTTGGGGATCCGCAGCTCAACGGTGCCAGCCCGCGTTTCCCAGTCCCGCTCGCGGTAGCCGTTGCGCTGGGCGAGCCGGTCACTGCTCTTCTCGCCATAGCCAGCGCCGGTCAGACTGCCGACCTCCAGATCCATCAGCCGCTGCGCGGCAAAGCCAATCATCTCACGTAGAAATTCCGCATCGCGCTCTTTCCCACAAGCGCCTGCAGGTTCATTGTATCGTCGGTCATCGAAGGTCTCCGTTGGTTGAGTCTTGCAACCCAATCCTATCCGAAGATCTTCGATGGCCACCCGTGAACCTGACCGGCCGCTACGGCGCTGGATGATAGCGCGCGGCCGGTCAGCTTCACTACCGCTGAGCTACACCACCAGCGGGGACACGACCGACATCCCGCCCAAGAGGGCGGGACCGTTCAATAGTCGGCAAGGGCCTCCCCGAGCCCCGCGAAGAGCGGGTCTCGGCCCCTCGGGTACAATCACTTGTCGGGCTCCCGGAACGCGCTGACAGGGCCCGTGCGTCAGGTCCGCGGACGGTGTGGGGCGGGGTGCGGATCCACCCTGACGTCACGCCCAGGACAGCGACCACCGCAGGCAGCCTTCGGCTGTGGAATCATGCGCTAGGCGCATGATGTGTGCTTTGTGGGCCTGTGTTCTCATCGCACCCTTCGCCGTCTCTCAGTGTCTCTGCGTGGCAGACCCGTCCGACGGGGTCGGCGTCAAAGGAGAATTGTCCGCAAGCGGACAATGCTTTTGTTTGATTTGAAGACGCCTCAACAAGAATACCGGGCCTAAAGGCCCTACGGTTTCCACGCCGCTGCGCGTCGCGGAGCCTCCGTCATTCGTATTGACCCCGCCAGCCGTGCCTGCCTCTTGAGCCCCTGCGAGGACGGCTCCGGGTGCGATGAGAACAAAGGCCGGCCTTGCCCATCAGCACGGTAGAAACAGAATTGCTCGCTACCGCGATCAATGCGTCTTTGATTTGTTATTTACGCCCCCTAGTCGGGGGCTTTTTTATGCTCGGACTCACCGTGTACGATGATCGGGCGTCAAGTAATCAATCAGGTTGGTAAAATAGAGTGGAGGGGGTAGAAAGAAGATGCCGGAGGGGAAAGGCCCCACGCACCGGCAAGCAGGGGGATAGGCCCCCGCAACATGGAGTGAATACTATGAACATCGGTTCTTTCAAGTCGGTCGGCGGTCAGCTTCTCGGTTCGGTCGCAACGGCAACCATCGACCTCGCGCGCCTTGGCCTCCGTCCCGTCGAGAGCACGAACGACAAGGCCCCCGCGTTCGAGATCATGGTTTTGAACGTCGCGAAGCGTTGGGTGCAGATCGGCGCGCTTTGGGAAATGACGAGCAACAGCAGCGGCGAAGTTTTCTATCAGGGCAAGCTGGACGACCCCAGCATCAGCGAACCCCTCCAGATCATGCTTTTCGGCAATAACGAGGAAGGTTTCCGCGTCGTTTGGAACCGCCCGACCACGCGCCGCGAAAATCTGGACGGCACCCGCCAGAACCGCCGCAAGGCAACGGATGACGGTTTCGGCACCGGCAACGCCACCGACAACGGCCAGCTTTCCGAGCCGCTGAACGACGAAATCCCCGCGTTCTAAGCAACCAAGACGGGCGGGGAGAGCGGCTGAAACGCTCCCCCGACCCTAAACCGCAATCCCTGCCAAAGGTTCGAACCATGACCAAGAAAACGACCTCCCCGCGCCTTACCAGCTTTGCCGACTTGGGCGAAGCCATGAACGGCACCAACGCCACGCCCGCGACCGGCAGCGCGTCCGACGACGCGACCGACCCCCGCACGGCAGAGATTGCCGAGAGCATGGCCGAAGACACCGCGACGACCAATTTTCAGGAAGCGTTCGGCGACGTTGGCGCGCTTTCGATTGTGGAAATGGGCGACGAGCGCGCCGAAATGGATATGCCCGAGCCGATCGAGGCGCAGCACGATTGCGCGGCGATCATGGCAACCCTTTTCGACCTGTTCCGCGACACCCGCTTAGAGACGAGCGCGCAGGCAATCGCATGGGGTTTCGTAAATTCGTTTCACTACGAAGCGCAGAAGCTGGAACGCGAGGAAGACACGCTTTGCCGCGACCTTGGCGAGATGACCCGCCGCTATGATCCGTCCGAGATTTACACCGTCGAGATGGAGGAATTGCAACTCCGCGCGCAGACCAAGACCGAACAGCGCGCCGCCATCGAATGCATGCGCGACTATGCCGCCGACTGCTACCGGGCACAGTCCGGCCACCCATGGTCCCCCGCGCGCGGATCGAAGGTTTCCAGCGGAGGCACCGCAAGCCAGATCGCCGCCCTCGATTTCTTGAAGGCTCGCGCGCAGGACCACCGCGAAAAGCGCAACCCCACCGGCCCGCTTGTCGTCTTTTCAGGCGGTCAGGAGTGGCACGACTTCAAACAGCTTTGGGACCGCCTCGACCAGATCAAGGCCCGTATCCCGCACATGACGCTTTGCACCACCGCGCAGCGTAAAGGGTGCGACATGATCGCCGCATCATGGGCCGCAAGCCGTGGCGTTACCGTGGTTGCCTTCACCCCGCAGACGGGCCGCTATGGCAACCGCGCCGGGTTCGTCCGCAACGAGCAGCTTGTAAAACTCGCCCCCGCCGAAGCCATCGTTTGCCAAGGTTCCGGCCTGCAATCGAACCTGTTGCAGACCTTGAAGGACGCCCGCGTCCCGACCCACGCCTTCCGCATCGACGGACAGGCACCGGCACCGACCGCAACCAAGCGGCAGGCAATCGGCTAACCCTATCCGGGCGGCACAGCCGAGAGCGCGCCGCCCCTCCCCTTTCCTTGGCAGGAAACACTAGTCCAGCGGCGGGCGAAATCCCGGCGCTGGCCCTTTTTGTCAGCGTTGCTGTGGGGGGAACCCTACGGTTCCCCCCACGCCAGGCGACCGGCCGCGCGGCATCCTTGGCACGGCCCCGTCGGGCCGTACCTGGACGCCGCGCAGCCGGTCGCCTTCCCCCCTCCGGTACTGCGCTGCCGCAGCTTTAGAAGCATCGCGAACGAGCTGCCCGACAGTCCGGTTTGAGGCTGGCGCGGCACCCGGCTCGCTCGCATCGGTCAGGCCCTTCGGCCTGCCCTTCGCTACGCCTCGGCCGGGGAAGCGCCAGTGCGGGCATCGAGCCCGCCCTGGCGCTGCTGCCGCGGGGAAAAATCTATCTCAAGTCGTCCTATTATCCCGGGCGGCGCGACGAGCCTCAAGGGACGGCAGGGTCCCACCATTTTTCTGCGAAAAATCGTTGCCCCTACCGCCGCTAAAGCGGTCGCAAGAGCGATCCCTTGACCCTCGCCGCGCCGCCCTAATCCGGAATGCGTCTTGAAGAAGAAGGAGGACGAAATGCAAGTCGCGTTGTTCAGAGCACTAAAATCGGCTAATATCGACGACGAGGCAGCTGCAAAGGCAGTCGTCGTCGTCGAGGAGCAGATCGACATGGCCGTGGGTCGCGCAATAGAGCCGTTGAAGCAGCAAATCGCCGGTCTCGAGCTTAAACTCGACCAGAGAATTGCAGGTCTGGAGGTCAAGCTGGAAAGCGGCCTCAAGGGTATGCAGACCTCAATCGACGGGCTCAAATGGTACATCATCGGGCTCGGCTCACTGATGACGGGAGCAATCGCGATCGGGGCTGCGCTCACCGCCTACGCCCAGTTCATCAAATGACCGCGGGAGGGGCTTCGGCTCCTCCCGTCATCGTCCAACACTCACAGGGCCATCCGCGCGATCGGGTGGCGGCCCTTTTCCGTTGTTGATCTCGACGGGCGTGCGGCACCGGCTCGCTCGCTTCGGTACGGCCCCGTCGGGCCTCCCCTGGCTACGCATCGACCGGGGAAGCGCCGGTGCGGGCATCGAGCCCGCCCCGGTGCTGCTGACGCGGTTTTCCAACATCCGACAATGTTACCCTGCACGCATCGCTCGCCTGCGCGCAGCGGCCCTTCGGCCGTGCGCTAAATAGGCGTCGCAGCCTCGATCGTGGTGCTCGATTGCAGGCGTCGCGAAACCTCTCCGGAGAGGAGGGAGGGAGGGATGTGCGGTTTCAACGAAGGAGGTCACCATGACCATTACGTTCCGCGTAGAAGACGGCCGCGCCATCCTCGCGCCAATGGCGGCAATCATCACTCCCGACCAGCTCGCATCGCTACGCGATCTGCTTGCCGAACAATCGCTACGGTTGGGTTTTGCCATGGTGCTTCCGGGCTACGGCGTCACCGGCGATCCATGGTTCGAGTTCGACGCCCGCGTCTGCCATCTGTCGCTCGCGGTCGTCTCGAAATGCTTCGATCACGACCCTTCCATCATCGCGATTTCGGACGAGGCCCAGTTCCTCGGTCGACGCGTCCGGGTGGCCCAGACTGAACCCACTGGCGATATCACGATGCGCCTGTCTCTGAACCCGGATGCGGCCCCGGAAATAGCTCTCGCAAACCCCAAAGCGCTGGCGCTGTTAGACGGCCTTGGGATCGACCGAATGGTGGCCGGCATGGTGCCGATGACCGAGCTTCGCCGGAGGCTGACGGATCCCCGCATCAGGCGTCGGCTCGATTCCGATCCGGACATGGCCGAGAGCATTGAAACGCTGGCGACGATGGCGGCACTCAAACCGATCGAAGGGGAGTACCTGCTGGCGTGGATCTGATCGGTCTGCGTCTATCTAAACGGACCGCAAGGGACGCCCAGCCTACCGGCTGGCGCGTCCCTTTTTTTGCCTGATGCTACCAAGCCGGCTGCGCCTTTCCCCTGTCGAAAAAAGAATGGCCGCACGAGGTAGCAAACCCGTGCGGCCATTGGCGTGGGCCTCGGCCTCGAACCGTCTCAGGCTTTCGCCGTGAGCCGCTTCTCGACCTCGTCCACGCCCAGCGTCTTCACAGCCTCCATCAACCGCTCCAGTCGATTCAGTGGGAGCTTGAACAACCCTACCTTCTCGACCGTCCCAATAGCCGTATCCCGAAGCTTCCTCAGATGCGCCTTTCGACGATCTGCCAGCTTGCGTTCCTCGGCCTCGATCGCAGCCATTTCAGCGTCCAGTGACTTCGCCATATTACTTGCCTTTTGGTCAGGCTGATCGGGCTCTGAACGGTCCCGGTATAGCCATCGATTAGGCGAGGGAAAAGCGTCAACCGACGGCCATCTCGGCACACCAAGGAAAACCCCGTGACGATCATCACAGACCGACCACAAGACACCACGGTAGAGCAACCAATTCGACCGTCATTCCGCCTTGAAGGCGGACCTTTGCGCCACGGAAAACCGAGATCCCATCATATCGATACGAAGGACCGAGGAGATCAAATCAACACATGGGAATCAGGACTACAGTAGAGCACACCTTACGCAAGCTGCGCTTGCCTTTTCCCGTGGCTTAACAGTGAGTTAGGGAGTCCGAGACAGTGTATACAACGTCTTACAGTTTGTCTTACAACGTAATACGCCACAAATAGCGCGGATTTCCGCCGTTTCCTGTGTAAGACACCTTAATACGGCTTATGCGCAAACCACGATATCGAGCTTGTTGTAGCCGCGTTCCACAGCTATAAGGAACGTCCTCCTAAGGACCCATCAGCCTCTCTGCTAGGAGGCTGGTTACTTGAGTACATCACGCCCTTATACCCTTCGGGTAGCCGGTGATCTGCGTGCCCGTATAGAGGCAGAAGCAGCCAAACTGGAGTGCTCGCCGTCGGACTTGGTTCGTCGGGCGATCGAACAACATCTTGATGGCCGGAAGCTGCTTGAAGGCAGTGAGCGACGCCACTTGCGCGTGACCGAATATATGCAGGTCGCGCTCGATGCGATTATCCGGGAAAACCACCCGGAATTGCGTGACACGCTCGTCCTCGAAGCCGACCGTCGCATGAAGCTTCATCATGGCGCGTGATGACCCCAAAGCGCCGCGCCAGGACATCCGCAACGACCGGCGTCCGATCCCGCAGAAACACCATAGCGCGCGTGGTGAAGCGCCTCGCAATTCAGGCAACTTCACCCGTGGCAGCCAGCTTCTCAATACCCAGGTCCTGATGTGGCTACAGGGTGCCAAAATGCCGATCTACATGTGGCTTGGCATTTTCGTTATCGCGTACTCGACGATCCTCTCGCTCACCCTCGACGAGAACAACGTCCAGCTCATCTCGATGCGCATCCTGTCGGGGCTGTGGGACTGGATCTCGTTCGACGAAATGAAGCGCATCAACCTGCGTCTGCCCGACAACAGCGTGCGCCACACCTACATGGGCTACGTCCCTTACGTGCCAGAGGTCATCCTTGCATGGCACAAGGCCGCGAAGGGGTTCATGGGCTCGGTCGCGATTGCCTCGTGCATCACCATCCCGCTGTCGATCTGGTACGTCGATTTCTCCGCCCGTCGCGGCAAGGCGATGATCCAGGAGCGCCATGAGCGCGGCGCCATGCTGGTCGAGCGCGATCTGCTCTATTCCGAGATCGCCCAGCACAACAGAATCGAGTTCGTGAAGGAGGCCGCAAAACTCTTCCCGGACAAGACGCCGGAACAGGTCCTGAAGCTGAAGTTCAAGGCCCGCAAGATGGGCGGGATCCACCACCCCTACACCGTTGCCGGCATCCCGTTTCCGCACCGTCTCGAGCAGTCACATTTCATGACGCTCGGCACCACCGGTTCCGGTAAAACGACCGTGTTCCGTAAACTCCTTCGGGAGATGCGCGAACGCGAAGATACCGCCGTCGTGTTCGACCTGACCGGGGCCTACGTTGAGGCGTTCTACGACCCGACACGTGACACCATTCTCAACCCCGCCGACGCACGCTGCCCGGCCTGGACGATCTTCAATGACTGCCGAACCTATAGCGAATTTACCGCAGCCGCTGGAGCCCTGATCCCCTCCGACGGCGGGGCGGCTGATCCGTTCTGGGCACTCGCTGCGCGTACCCTTTTCATCGAGATGTGCATGAAGCTCATCGAGAAGGGGCTGACGTCCAACCAGGCGCTTGCCGATAACCTCATGACCGCCGACCTGAAGCTGGTTCACAAGCATCTTGCCAACACCATCGCGGACCCCATTACGGCGCCCGAAGCGGCCAAGATGGCAGAGTCGATCCGCGCGGTTTTCAATACGAACGCGCAGGTCCTGCGCTTCCTGCCCGACGACGGTCCGCAATACTCGATCAAGGACTGGATGACGTCCGAGAAGAAGCCTGGCTCGATCCTATTCATCACCTCAAACTACACAGACCTGGAGATGAACCGGGCACTGCTCACGCTCTGGTCGAACCTCGCCATCCACGCGCTGATGACGATGAAGAAAACCCGCAACCTGCGCACCTGGTTCGTGTTCGACGAACTGGGCGCACTCCACCGCCTTCCGGCTATCGAAGACGGCCTCCAGACCGCCCGTAACTTCGGTGGTGCGATGGTGCTCGGGTTGCACTCGTTCGACAAGCTCACGCAGGTCTACGGCGAGGAGAATGCCCGCAAGGCGACCGGATTCGGTGGACTGATAACGACAAGGAGCGCGGCATCTACAATGCCTCGCTGGCCACGATCGCCGGCATTGAGAACGGCAAGGTCACCGTCGAACTGGCGAACAAGGACCAAGTCACGCTCGAGAAGAACGACCCGATGATGCAGCGGATGGACCTCGCCTACGCGCTCAACATGCACATGGCGCAGGGCATCACCGTCAACAAAGCCATCACGGTGATGCAGAGCTTCGAGCGCAATCTGTCGAACCAGCGGCTCTTCAACGTCGGTGTCACCCGTATTCGGCTCGACCTGACCATGGTCGTCGACAACCAGCAGAAGCTCGAGATGCAGCTGGATAAAAACCCTGGCGACAAAACCTCATCGCTGGAAAGCCTCGGCCGCCTCGATATCGATGGCGCTGCCGTACAGACCAAGGCTGCCGACGATGCGCTGACGAAGGCGATGGAAAGTCTCGACGAGGCCAGCAGCGAGAAGATCCTGATCGATCCCGCCAGCCTCGACATGACGGACCTTCCACCAATGGGAACGTCGACCACAGGCTATTCCGACCTCAAAAACCTCGATGGGGAAATGCCGTCGATCAAGGACGGCCAGGACGCTGATCGGCGTGATGCTCGCGCCGATCGGAAGGACGACGAGCTCGGCATGCGTCCGCTCGACATGGACGACCTCAGCGCCCTTCCTGCGATGCTGAAATCAAATGATCAGATCCGCGGGCTTCCAGAGAAAAACCTCAGCTTGGATATGTGAGCGCAGACATGACGATGGAAAGCTATCCTCTCTCTCTACAAAGGCCCTCTGACCATGGACAAAAATATCGCGGCTGTGATCGCCTTGCTCGGCGTGTTCATGATTTTGAAGGCGCTAAGTGGCGCTGGCGCTAGCATCGGGAGCAGGCGACCGCTGGCCAAGCGGTTCATGACCCCTCGCGAGCTGGCAATGCTCGATATCCTTGACTGCCTGCCCGAATACCGCTTTCACGCGCAGGTCGCGATGGGTGCGTTGCTGAAGGCCCCTCCCCGACTGATCGGCAAAAGCCATCCTGCTGATCGCAATGCCTTCTCTCAAAAGATCATTGATTTCGTGGCGCAGGATCGAGTGACCTGTCAATCGGCGTCCAAAAAGGACCCCCTATCGGCGTCCAAAAGAGACCCCCTTCGTTGGGCGGCGTGACGGTAACGGACGCGCCGTTCGCGCTGGTTGCGGCGTAGGGCGGGCGTAGCCCGTCCGGAGGCGTAACCAGCGCGAAGCGTTCCTCTGTCGGGTTCCCGAGGGCTAGCTGCGGTGCTTGAAGCGCCAGCTGTCGTTGCCGGTTTCGACGATGTCGCAGTGGTGCGTAATGCGGTCGAGCAGCGCGGTGGTCATCTTGGGGTCGCCAAAAACGGTCGGCCATTCGCCAAAGGCAAGGTTCGTCGTGACGATGACCGAGGTCCGCTCGTAGAGCTTGCTGACCAGGTGGAAGAGCAGCTGCCCGCCCGAGCGGGCGAACGGCAGATAACCAAGCTCGTCGAGCACCACGACCTCGAGGCGTGACAGCTGAGCTGCAAGCGCGCCGGCCTTGCCAAGGCGGGTTTCCTCCTCGAGCCGGTTCACCAGGTCGACCGTGTTGAAGTAGCGGCCGCGGGCGCCGTTTCGCACGACGTTGGCGGTAATGGCGCTGGCGAGGTGCGTCTTGCCGGTGCCCGTACCACCGACGAGCACGATGTTGCGCTGGCCGGCCAGGAAGGAGCCGCTGTGCAGCGAGCGCACCAGGCCTTCGTTGATGGGTGTGCCGTCAAATACGAAGGCGTCGAGGTCCTTCACCGCCGGCAGCTTGGCGGCTGACATCCGGTAGCGGACCGACGCTGCATGGCGATGGGCCGTCTCTGCCCGCAGCAGGTCCGTCAGGATTTCCATTGTCATACGCTTGCGCTGCAGGCCGGTGGTGACCGCCTCGTCGAAGGCACCAGCCATGCCTTTGAGCCCCAACTCGGCCATGGCCGTCATCATCTCATGCCGCTGCATGGAAACCTCGCAGGCTGTCGTAGCGGCCGCAGTCAGCACGAGGCGGATGGCGCAGCGCCAGGTCCTCGGGTGTGGCGATGGCCAACGGTCGTGGCGGCTCGCGCCGACGGGCAAGGATGTTGAGAATGACGTCGTCGCTGGTGATACCGGCCAGCAATGCTTCACGGACGGCCGCCTCGACGAGATCGAGCCCGTCGTCGAGCACCGCTGCAAGCACGCGCACGAACCGCCGGTCTGCATCATCGCCAGCGCCGAGCTTACGCCGCAGTCGTGACAGCGCAGGCGGCAACTCCCAGTCCTGGAATGGCGCGCCGTTACGCAAGGCGCCGGGTTTGGTCACGAGCACCGGCAGATAGTGCCACGGGTCGTAGATGGTGCGGTCGCGACCAAAGAACCGAGGATGGTCGGCGAGTACCTCACCGCCGAGGCGCACGACGATGCGCGTAGCATAGGCACGCACCTGAACCGTGCGCCGCACGGCTTTGGCCGAGACGGAATAGCGGTTGCGGTCGAAGCTTATCAGGCACGTGCCGCTCACCGCATGCTCGCTCTCGTAGAACCCGTCGAAGGGCGCGGCGACCGGCTGGAGCACACCGCGCTCGGCAGCCCATGCCTGGGCGACCGTCAGTTCCTTCTGCTCAGGGTGCTGGTGCAGGTCGGCCCAGCGGCAACATTCCGCCTCCAGCCAGCCGTTCAGCTCCTGGAGGCTGACAAAGCGCAGGCGCGGTTGGAAGAACCGACCGCGTGCCGTCTGGACCTGGTTTTCGACCTGGCCTTTCTCCCAGCCGGCTGCCGGCGAGCATGCGGTCGGCTCGACCATGTAGTGGTTCGCCATGACCAGAAAGCGCCGGTTGAAAACCCGTTCCTTGCCTGTGAACACGCTCGTCACGGCGGTCTTCATGTTGTCGTAGATGCCCCGCGTCGGCACGCCATCGAAGAAGGCGAATGCCCGCGCATGGGCGTCGAACAGCATCTCCTGCGTCTCGCGCGGATAGGCTCGCACGTACATCACCCGCGATGCGCACAGCCGCACATGCGCAACCTTCACCCGCATCGGCTTGCCCGCGATCTCGACGTCTTCGTGGCTCCAGTCGAACTGGTAGGCCTCGCCCGGCCGGAACAGCAGCGGGATGAACGCTGGCGCGTCCATTACGTCGCGACGCCGAGCCTGCCGCCAGCGGGTAGCGTAGCGGCGCACCGCATCGTACGAGCCATCGAACCCCTCGCGCAGCAGCAGATCGTGGACACGCGTAATGCGCACCTTCTCGCGCCGCGGTCGTGCCTCATCCTCTTCCAACAGCACATCGAGCCGCATCTGAAACGGCCCCAATTTTGGCAACGGCTGTACTTCTCGCCGGTACTTGGTGTCCGCCTCCGGCGCCCGGATCGCCCTGCGCACGACACCGCGTGACAAATGCAGGTCTCGCATTATCGCCTTGATGGCTTTGCCCGACGCGTGCTCGCGCCGGATCCTCAATACCGTCTCCAATACCAACATCCCGATCTCGCCGCCTGACATCTGCCAAGCGGACAGCCTTAGACCAACGGAATGAGGGGTCCTTTTTCGACGCCGATCACCCCGCTACCGGGGTCCTTTTTCCACGCCGATCCACACGAGTGACCGGCGCGATCGTCGCGCTGATCGAGGTCGATGACGCGAGCCACAATGCTCAGCGAGACAGCCGGCGCGACGCAATGACGTCCCATGCCGGCTACCGCACAATTCGCATCGGCCGCGCTGTCCAGCCCCGGGTCCACGAGGTTCGGGTCGCAATCGCGCCATTTTTTCAGGCTCACGCCATTCAAGGGAACGCTTCGTCATGAGCATTGCCGTCGTTAGCGTACTTCGTGCTTTCGAGTACAATTGGATGGCCTCGAGACTACGCTTGGTCACCATCAGAGCAGTGTGCTCAACGACACATCGGGAACAGCGGGAGGTGAGACATGGGGCTGGCTGACCGCGACTATATGCGAGCGCCACCCAGGCAACGTGGCCGTACAACCCGTCTCGATGCCGCGCCGACCGACGGTGTCATCTGGGAGGCAACGGTCAATTCTCGGCCTGCAGCCAGCCCGCGACACCGCCATCGCCGCCTGATGGGGCTGGCATTCTGGTTCGCGGGCGGAACTGCCGTCTTCACGGCCCTGTGGGCGATCGCCTGCGCGATGATCGGAGCGCAATGGCACGGCCAAGGCACCACCTTCACGCCGCACACTACGCAAAGCGATTCACATACCGAGGAGGGTAATGATGCAGCACGCCGAAAGTGAACGATCGTGTCCCACCGCGTGGTGTAGCTTCAGCGGCGTAGCCGCTTTGATCTCCGGACATGGCCGGGTCGATCACGCCGCCATGGACGACAACGTGACGGTGGGATCATCGCTCAATTGCGTCACGCTTTCCAGTGTCATGTAACGGCCCCGCTGGACCGCCCACTCGTCATTCTGTTCTAGCAGAATGGCCCCGACCAGCCGGGTGATGGCATCCTCGTTGGGGAAGATGCCGACGACATTGGTGCGTCGCTTGATCTCGCCGTTGAGGCGTTCGAGCGGATTGGTCGAATGTAGTTTGGTGCGATGCTGTGGCGGGAACGACATGTACGCGAGCACGTCCTCCTCGGCAGTGTCCATGAGCTTCGCGAGCTTGGGGACATTGGGCCTGAGCTGATCGGCGACCTTGCGCCACTGACCCTTGGCGGCCTCGGGCGTCTCCTGTGCGTACGCGGTGGCGATGAAGGCCGAGACGACGCGCCGCCCGCTCTTGCCGGCATGGGCCGTAGCGTTGCGCGCGAAATGTACGCGGCACCGCTGCCACGTGGCGCTGAACACGCGTGAGACGGCAGCTTTGATGCCCTCGTGGGCATCCGAGATGATGAGTTTCACGCCGCGTAGGCCTCGCCGCGCGAGGCCGCGGAGGAAGTCTGTCCAGAACGTCTCGGCCTCCGACGCACCGATCGCCATGCCGAGCACCTCGCGCCTGCCGTCACTGTTCACGCCGACCGCAATGGTGACCGCGACCGAGACGATCCGACCAGCCTGACGCACTTTCAGGTACGTCGCGTCGATCCACACGTACGGCCAGTCGCCCTCGATAGGCCGGTCGAGAAACGCCTTCACGCGGACGTCGATCTCCTCGCAAAGGCGGCTTACCTGGCTTTTCGAGATGCCGCTCATACCCATGGCCTTCACCAGGTCGTCGACCGAACGGGTCGAGATGCCTTGGATGTATGCCTCCTGGACGACCGCGGTTAGCGCTTTCTCGGAAAGGCGCCGGGGCTCCAAGAAGGCGGGAAAGTAGCTGCCCGTCCTCAGCTTGGGGATACGCAGTTCAACGGTGCCGGCCCGCGTCTTCCAGTCCCGCTCGCGGTAACCGTTACGTTGCGCGAGGCGGTCACTGCTCTTCTCGCCATAACCCGCGCCGGTCAGGTTGCCGACCTCCAGGTCCATCAGCCGCTGCGCGGCAAAGCCAATCATTTCGCGTAGGAAATCTGCATCCGCGCTCTTTCCCACCAGCGCCTGCAGGTTCATCGTATCGTCGGTCATCGAAGGTCTCCGTTGGTTGAGTCTTGCAACCCAAACCTATCCGAAGATCTTCGATGGCCACCCGTGAACCTGACCGGCCGCTACAGCGCTGGATGATAGCGCGCGGCCGGTCAGCTTCACTACCGCTGAGCTACACCACCAGCGGGGACACGACCAAGTGAACCGTCCTCGGCCGAGCTCCTGACACCCGATGCGCTGTCCGACACGGACTTGGCGGACAGCTTCCGGACTCAGTCATTCCACCTGATGCAAGCGCATCCCATCGCCGCTGCTCATCTTGTCCTCGCAGCCGCCTCGATCGCGCCGACATGTGATGCCGAGCAGGATGTCGCGGACCAATTCTCCTACGTGATCGTCGATTTCGCGCAGCAGCTCGGTGTCCTGCACCGCCGCGCAGTCAACCGGCGAGCCCAGGACGCCAAGAGTGGCGCAAATGGGCATTGATGACCGCGACTACATGCGCGAGCGCTATCGCCAGCGCCAAGGACTCGCCGCTAGAACGACATGGTGGAATGACCGCAAGGGCCGACGGGAGCTTCATGAAGACCGAACGGCGGTGCCGCTTGGAAGCGCTAGCTGGATTGGCGGAGGAGGCAGCGGCACCGGAGTTGGTTGTGGCTGGTTCGATGCCGCAAATCGTGGTTTCGACCATCAGAAGAACCGGTATCGACCTAGGCGCCACAGTCGGACGCACCCAGCGCAAAAATGGATATTCCTGCTATGGGCGATACCGATCCTGATCCCCGCGTATCGTGAGGCAAAACGCTCCGGCTGGATTCCAGACCGCGCCGCGGAGCTGCCCTTCCCCGCGTCCGGGACCGTCACGGTCAATGATAGCGTCGACCCAAAAATGGCAACTTCACAGATCAAGGTGAATGCGGCGCAGGCAAATGCAGTCGTACAGCTGTTCGATCGCGAGACCGATCTGCACGTCATTTCTGTCTATGTGAACCGAAACGAGGACGTATCCGTACGTGTGCCACCCGGCACTTACCGGATGAAGATCATCGAGGGGGACAAGTGGCATGGCCTGACGACGTGGTTCGGTACATCGACCACCTATGAGACTGTGGTGCGACCGATGGTCTTCACACGGCGAACCAGTCGGATGATCGACTTACATCGGTCGCCGGCCGGCAACCTGCACACCAGCATCAACTTTACGAACCCAAAACCGCTCAACTGAACAAGGGGAACACAAATGAATCGGACACTCGCAATCTTTGGGATGCTTGCGATCGCCCTCCCCTCCCCTCGCGACGGCGCAAAAGCTCGTTGAGGGCGGCAGCGGCATTGATGGCGACATGGAGGTGCCTTGCGGCGACCGATCGCTAGGGACAATCGCGCTAAGCTAGAAGCGTACGCGGTGAACCCTGCCGACGGGCTCTTTGCCGTTATGGTGGCTCTAATTTGGGTGGCTGACGCTCAGAGCGGTGAATGCCCGGGTGTTGGCCCCCCCTCCCCCTTTGCTGAAGCTGTTGGTGTCATAGTCGGGCGATCCCCTGCTTGTCGCCTGCGGAGAGGGTTTAGATGGCCTTCAGCGCGAGCGGCAGCTTGCTGCGGGTGGATCGGTCGCTGGCGCAAACAATCAGGCTGCGCTGAAGGCGGCAGATTACATATTGCATGCAAAGCTGCTCTATTCCGACAACGATCCTGGCCGCGGCGGTGGTCGTCTAACTCCAGCAGGCCACAACGTAGGCCAGCGAGGAGGGTGGATATCCGCAGGATATCCGTTTGATTTGGCCACCATAAGGATATCCAGTCAATATTCTTTGGGTGGCGATCGTCTATTGGACACCATATCCATATGCCACCATAGCCATATGCTATCATAGGCATAGGCTACCATATCCATAGGCCAACATATCGATAGGCAACCATATCGGTAGGCGATTCAAAGGCTACCAAAAGGATATCCATCGTATATGTATTGCGCTATTGATAGGGTTTCGATACGCAACCAGCAGCCTATGCATGGCCAATCGATCGCAATAGGCAATTAGTAGCCTAGTAAAATGTTAATGAGGAAACGCAGGCATGCCAGCGATATCAGTAGCAAACCCGAAAGGGGGTGCCGGCAAAACGACCCTTACGTTCATTCTCGCTGGGGAGTTGGCTCGCAGCGGCGCGTCGGTTGTCGTCGTCGATGCTGATCCAAACGCGATCATAGCGAAGTGGGGCGCCAGGCGTACCGCTGAGGGGAGGGCACTTCCGTTTGAGATCGTAGCAAGCCCTAAAGAGTCAGAGCTAGTAAAAGTGCTCGACGCCCTCACAGAGAAGAACGAGTTTGTTTTAATCGATCTTGAGGGGACTGCTTCGCGAATGACATCACGAGCACTTGCCCGCTCTCACTTGGTACTGATTCCGTTCAATCTCTCGCCGATTGACGCAGAATTAGCAGCTAATGCCGTTGGTTTGATACACGAGGAGGCGGAAGCCTTAGGCCGCGTTATTCCGTACCGCCTCGTCCGGAGTCGTGACAACGCGGCGATTGAGACGAAATCTGCGAAACGAATTACCTCAGCAATCAAGGACGCTGATCTACCCTTGCTCAGCAAGGGACTGGTAGAACGAGCGGCTTACCGTGACGTATTCGATTTTGCATCAACATTGGAAGAACTGACCGATGAAAAGACTTCAGGACTTGCGGCAGCCAAACGAAACGCATTCGAAGTTGCGTACGCAGTCGTAGAGGCTGTGCGTGAGGAGACTGACCGATGAGCGGTTATGGGTTCAAGAAGCCTAATGCGGCATCGGCTGACGAAGTCGCCGACAAACTCAATCTTTCCGGCCTCTCGAAAGCGCCCCTTCGTATCGATCGTGTGAGAGAAGAGGAGGCAGTTGCGCGTGGCGCTGCAATGGGGTTCGTCGATCGCGCCCAGGGGGAGGGCGAGAGTGTCTCAGCTCGACCTAGCCGACGTCGGCGGGAAACCGTCGCTCAGGGAAATCTCTTTATTAAGGGTCCACAAGAAACACTCGACTGGTTCGTTGAATTTACCAACCAGCGTGGTCACCGTTCTTATTGGCAGGCACTTGAGGAACTGAGGGCACTTACCGCAAAGGGTTAGGATCTTCTAGGCACCGAGCCTCCTGCAAGTAAGGCAAGCGAACGGGCTAATAATCTTCCTGGGTATCCAAAAATCGCACTGGCTAGTTTCGTTTATCGAGACCCCGTGCGAGGAGGCGGTCAATCTCTGCCATTGCGATATCAAGATCCGCAGCCGCTGTACAAAGCGGACCGTGATCGAGGGATGCAGACGGCAACGGAGACGAACCGGGGAGGGCAGGGGATACCAAACCTCCCGTTTCGAGCCCAACGAGTCTCGCAGCAGCAAGCGCGCGCGCCTGGATATCGGCACCGGCGCGCGACAAGCTAAGTGCGCGCATGAGCTGCTTGCGCGTGGTCGGACCGAGCGCCGCCAAAAGCGTCCAAGCCTCAAACGCACGGGCGTTGCGGGATAAGCCGGCGAGGGCCTCACGACCGCTACCCAACACCGACTCTATGCGCTCCAAGTTCGTGAACGCGGCCAACGCTTCATGCGTGCTATGGTCGACGAGCGCGGCAGCCCGCTGGGCATCCGTGACATCGAGGCGAAAGACCGTGCGCGGGACTATCCCGGTAACCTGTGGGACGATGCCGCGTGCAACAAGCACAAGGTTCAGGGCCCAGCATCCGGCCGGCTCGGACGCAATGTAATGCCGCATCGATCGGGAGGGCAGGGGGAGTAGCGCCTCGTGCCCAGAGCTTTCGGCGAAGTCCGGCGCGCGGATCAAAACGTCGACCGCGACCGCAGCGCGCGCCAGCCCATGGAGCGGATGATCCGGACCGGCTTCTGCCAGTCCGCAGGCACCGGTGAGGGGGCCACGAGCAGCCGCCTGCGCCAAGGCGTCCTGGGCGGCGTTGAGCAATGCCAGCGCATCGACCTCGAACCCGCGCGTCGCGTTGACCATGCGAACGACCATCGTTGCAGCGTCGGCAATCGGTGGCACCCCGTGTGCAGCAAGCCAGAGCACGACGGCGTCGCGGCGGGGGTCGTCGGTCAGGAGGATCGAGAGGGCGTCAGTAGAAGGCTGGTGGGCAGGGCCGACGTTGCCAATGCCGGCATCGCGTCGATACGCGCGCCACGCGTCAGCCACGGTGGCGAGGCTCGCAACCTTACGGATTTCCGGGGAGGCAAAGCGAATTGCACCCGCCAGTCGACCGAGCGCGTAGCCCAGAGAAGTATGATCAATGAACGTCATTGCGCCCACCATATGCTAGCAATCGCGCGATCGCTAGGCAGCTCTATGTATCATGTATACGAACTTGCCATAATCGGACATTATGGTAACTACAGCGATGTGCTACGAAGGCGGAATGCAGGGTAAATCGGACCAGCGGGCAGGTTCCGCATGAGCGAAATCGTCGTCCATCGCACCGACGGGGAGGGGCTGCCGGTCCGCGCGCGGCGCGGGATCGTCGAGCCGATCGATGTCCGCGTTACCCGGTTGCTGGGTCTTGCGCTGCCGGCTGAAGGTGTCCCGGTCAGCGAGATCGGTTTTGCGGCGCAGCTCGGCGCTATGGCAGCGGCGAGCAAGGCGGCGCTGGCGTCGGACCTGGCCTGCTATCTGCGTTGGTGTGAGAACATCCGTGTCGCCCCGCTGCCCGCAGAGCCCGAAAACCTGGTCCGCTACATCGCCATGCTCGAGGCGCGCGGCGCCAAGCCCGCGACGATCGCCCGGCGGGTTGCCAGTCTCGCCACGGCACACGGCCTGTCAGGTCTGCAGGAGAGGGGACATGCGCCCACCAGCGACGTCATGGTCCGCGCCGCCCTCAAGGGCCTGCGCCGACGGCGTGGCGCTGCCCAGCGCCAGGCGGCTCCGTTGCGCTTCGGGGCCTCGCTAGATCCCCATACCAAGGGGTTCACGCTTACTGCCTTGCTCGGCGCCTGTGGCGGCGATCTGCAGGGCTTGCGCGACGCAGCGCTGCTGTCGCTCGGCTATGACGCGGGACTGCGCGTCAGCGAGCTTGTGGCGGTCACCGTCGCGCATATCGATCCGCACAGCGATGGGTCGGCGCTGCTGTTCATTCCGTCGTCGAAAACCGATCAGGAAGGGCAGGGGGCCTGGGGGTGGCTGTCGGCCGATACGATGCGCCGCGTTGGCGCCTGGCTGGTCGCGAGCGCCATCACAGACGGGCCGGTCTTCCGCCGCGTCGGGGTCGATCGGCGTCGCGTACGCGCGGCGGTTCCGCCGATGGCGTACGAGGCGATCCCCGGGCACACGCGGCACTGGCAGGAGAAGCTCCGTGGCAAGAAGGCGGAGCCCGCGCGTACGGTCTACACCGTCGGCACGGCCTCGCTTAGCCGCCAAGGGGTCAACGGCATCTATCGGCGCGTGGCGCTGAACGCGTTCGATCAGGGGCTGGTCGAGATGCCGATCGCGAAGGTCGAGGAGGCGGCGCGTGCCCTGTCGAGCCACTCGCTGCGCGTAGGTCTCACACAGGATTTGTTTGCGGCCGGCGAAGATGGTGTCGGGATCGCGCAGGCGCTGCGGTGGTCATCACCATCGACAGCGTTGCGCTACGGGCGGAAACTTGCTGCCCGCAGCAACGTCGCTGCGCGGGTTTTGTCACGAATCAGAAGCTGAGTAACACCTCGAGCACAAACTTGTTCGTAGTCTTACTCGCCATGGCTCCGCCTTCTCAGAAGTTGGTGCCTCCGATAAACCCAGGGCGGTTCAGTGCCCGCGCAGCGTAGATGAGCAAGGTACGCAGATAGGATTTGCCGGCTTGGATATTCCGAGTAGCCGAGCCTTGCCGGCAGTGGTGTGCTGTAGGGGAACAAGACCGAGCCCCGCGCCAGATCGCGGGCTTTGGCCAAGCTGCTCGCATTCCCACGGCCGCGACCAAAGCAATTACATTTTGAACCCGATGCCAAGGATTGAGTTCCACCGTCGCGTGGTGGGATCATTACGCGCGAGTGCAGCGAATTTTCCATTCAGTGCTTCGATCTTTCTGTGCCTCGTCCATTCGTCCCGCGGTTCGCTGACGAGTTGATGCAGCCGCGTTGACAGAACCTCACTGTCAGAACCTCGTGCATCACGAGCGGCAACCACAAAAGACCTCAGCCTAGGAATATCCGACGCACCGACAGAGTATATTGAAGTAATCGCTTAATGCCGCATCTCCGGTCCAACTTACAAAGCCATCGGGTCGTACCAATATCAGGCTGCTCCTGTAATGTTGGGCAAGATCCCGATCATCCGTTGAGAAAATGGTCAGGGGAATATTTTGGTCGATCGCGGCGCGGCGGAACCCATCCTCGGTCGTTGCGTCGGCATTCAACGACAGCAGCGTGAAATCGTCGCCAAGTGCATCATGTACGGAGCCGCCGAACGCAAGAGCGCCGGGCGCGAGATGATGCCCCGCCACGGCCTTGAACTGGTGGTGGCCAACGGCGCTGCTCGGTGTCGCTGCATCGCCAAAAACGACAGGCGAACCGAAATAATGTGGCTCGAAACGGTCAACCTCATCGACGGCAGCAAATCCGCGTTTCATCCATTCCGAGGCAAAGCGTGCCGGATCGACAGCCGGATCGAAGGTGTCCAGGAACTGACGGTCGGTATTGATCGACCTTTCGATAAAATCGTTCGCTGTCGACACGAAGACTGCGTGGCGTTCCGCGTGATAGCTATCGAGCAATGCCGACCCGGCCCATCCTTGCAGCGTCGCCGCAAGCTTCCAGCCTAGGTTCCTTGCGTCTTCGAACCCGGTATTGATGCCGTATCCACCATAGGGCGGGTGACTATGCGCCGCGTCGCCCGCAACGAACATGCCGTTCCGACCATATGCGTCCGCCGTCGCAAAACGCAGGTCCCAGAAACCGACATGCTCCATTTCGACGTCGAATGTGGCGCCAACGGTGTCGTGGAGCATGGCGATGAAGTCAAAGTCGCCATCGCGTGCCGAGTGCGGCACTGGGGCATGGAAGAACCATCGATCCTCGAGGTCGACCCGACCAAGAAACAGCCAATAGCCTTTTTGCGCCGGTTGCAGGACGTTGAAGTAGAGTTTGTCGTCGAACCGCGCCAGCAAACGCGTCAATTCGGAGGACCGGAAAACGAGCAGCGCCATCAGTCGATCATGGTCGGACAACGTCTGTTCGATGCCCGCCGCCTTCCGGACAACGGAGCGACTGCCGTCGCAGCCTACGACATAGCGAGCAGTCACGTCGCTCGCCTGGCCTGCACGGTCCGTCGCGGTGACCCGCACCGCACCGCTGTCGGCAACGGCGTCCGTCACCGTGCTTCCGTAGATGATCTCGACGGAAGGCAACTGCGCGGCACGTGAGCGCAGCACGGCCTCGGTCGCATATTGCGGCAGCCTTTCATTGGCCCGGCTGTAGAAACCGCTGACCAGCGCTCGCTTGAGCCATTCGTAATGATGTCCGCTCAGCAAGGTGCCATACGCCGTCAGCCCGCCGCCGCCCGCCGTCGCTGGAATCGTGCGCGCGGCGCGCAGTGCGTTTTCGGCTCCCCAGGCATGCATGTGCTCCATGGTCCGCTGCGTGAGATTCTGGCCCTTGGGTATCGGCTGCGGGGTTGGGTAGCGCTCGATTACGACCGTTCGCACGCCGCGTTGTCCCAGCTCGATGGCGAGACCCATTCCTACCGGGCCACCGCCCGCGATAACCACCTCAGTATCGGTTCGCATCTGATTCACCTAATTAGACAGACGTCTGCCTATTATCGATGTGGGCGACAGGCTGTCAAGTTGAGCGGATCGCCAGACATCAGCCTGGGTGATAGCGATGGACCGAAAAATTTCGTAAACATGCGGCGTTTGTCTCGGGGTCACCATCAATGCGGAAAGTTGTCGTCGTCATTCAAACTCGGGTAGATCCTGGGGAAGCGAGACGCTTGCGTTTGATCTTGGCAGTTCGTCCGCGATGACGAATGAGACGATAGGCTCCCCTGTCGACCTGGAGGCACTGTGGGGGCGTCCCGGATTTCTAATCCGCCGAGCGCATCAACTTGCGCAGGCGTTGTTCCTGGAAGAAATGGGCGATTTAGGCGTCACGCCCACCCAGTACGGGATCATGCGTATTCTTTCGGTGTGTCCGGGCGTGGATCAGATTGGCGTAGCGAAACTGCTAGGGCAAGATCGCTCGACGACCGCCTTCGTGCTCGATAAACTCGTACTGGACGGACTGGTCGAACGCCGCGCAAATCCATCCGATCGTCGCCGGCGCGAACTCGCGTTGACCGTCCGCGGGAGCGATGTGCTCGGCACGCTTGCGGACCGGGTGCGCCGGGCTCAGGAGAAACTCGTCTCGCCGCTTTCGGCCGCCGACGCCGAGCAGCTTCTCGCACTCCTGCGCAAACTGGTGGACGCTTTCAATGACGTCGCTCGTACGCCGCTGGACCCAACGGCGGTGGAGCGCATGGCTATTGGTCCTAGAACAAAGGCGACGTGATTCCGTCACCTCGCGACGCCCTGTTCCCGGCTAGGCCGGAAATCGATAACCGTGTTGCGTCGGGTCGATCGTACCGCCTTCGG
Source organism: Sphingomonas sp. SL1004 (assembly GCF_057815015.1). NCBI lineage: Bacteria > Pseudomonadati > Pseudomonadota > Alphaproteobacteria > Sphingomonadales > Sphingomonadaceae > Sphingomonas > Sphingomonas sp. SL1004. The sequence goes on along the minus strand of NZ_JBYMUX010000002.1, from coordinate 306,452 downwards.
CCAGTATCTTCTTGGCCTGGACGAACGACTTCGGTGCGTTGACGCAATCGACTGCGAGAAGCTGTTCGCCGTCCAGATACGCCACGGCAAAGCTGCGGCTTGCCGGATCGCCCGATACCAGCGTGCGATCATAGCCGATGTTGATCCCGGCGGTCTGCAACTTCAGATCGAACTGGTTCGACCAGAACCACGGCACGGGTTCGGCATCCGGCGTGACGCCCATGATATCGGCGGCGGTCGCCTGGGCCATCACGCTGGCGTTCTGCACCGACTCGATGCGCATCCTTTCGATCCTCGCATACGCGCTGGCCCGCGTGGCGCAGTCGCCGATCGCGTAGATGTCCGGCAACGACGTGCGGCCCATCCCGTCGACGATCGCGGCGGCGTCGCACGATGCGCCCGCGTCGCGCAAAGGGCCGACCGACGGCACGATGCCGATACCGACGATGACCATGTCGGCCGCGATCGTCTCGCCGTCCTCGAGTTCGACGGCGGACACGTGATTGCCCGTCGCAACCAGCCGCGTGACCGAGGCTCCGGTACGGATGTCGATGCCGTGCGCGCGATGCTCTGCTGCGTAGAAGGTCGCGATCTCGTTGCCGCAGACGCGTGCGAGCAGCCGGTCCTGCGCCTCCAGCAGGGTCACCGCCTTGCCAAACTTGCTAAGCACGGCGGCCGCTTCCATCCCGATGAAGCCGCCGCCGACGATGACCACGGTCCGCACCTCGGGCAGTTCGGCAAGCAACCGGTCGACGTCGGCGCGCGTGCGTACCGAATGGACGCCGACCAGATCATGACCGGCACAGTCGAGGCGGCGCGCGCTGCCGCCCGTCGCCCAGACCAGCGTTCCATAGTCCATCGTCGTCGCATCGTCGAAGACGACCGCTCGTGCATCCGGATCGACCCGTACCGCGCGCATGCCCGCGCTGACCGCGATATCCCGATCGGTCCAGAACGAGGGGGGGCGCAGCAGCATGCGCTCGAACGGGCGCGTGCCCGATAGGTAATCTTTGCTGAGCGGCGGGCGCTCATACGGAGGATTGGGATCCTCGCCCGTGAGGCCGATCGTCCCGGGGAAACCGCGTTGGCGCAGCGCAATCGCGACCTGCGCGCCCGCATGACCCGAGCCGACGATCAGCACATCCTGATGAATAGGCATATTTTCCACCTTCTCGGTTCGTCCCGGTCGCTGGTCGACCGGGCGCGGATTGCATCGTCGGCGAACAAGCCGGCCCGCAGGCGATTGACATAAAACCAAATAAAAGTCATTTTGTAAATGAGACATATGTCCGCTGTACGGACAATCAAGTGAAAGGAGTTTTTGCGCATGAGCGATACGCAGATCATGGTGGATGTCCGTAACGGTGCCATCAGTCGCGAAATCTTCGTCGACGCAGACATCTATCGTCGCGAACTTGAAACGGTTTTTGCGCGGGCTTGGCTGTTCATCGGACACGAGAGCCAGATCCCGAATGCCGGCGATTTCTATACCTCGCGAATGGGCGAGGAGTCCGTGATCCTGTGTCGCGACAAGAAGGGTGAGGTTCATGTCTTTCTGAATTCATGCCGTCACCGCGGCATGAAGGTGTGTCGCTACGACAAGGGTAATACCTCGCTCTTTACCTGCCCGTATCATAGCTGGAGCTACACGACGGAGGGCAAGCTGCAGGGTGTGCCGCAGTACCGCACGCTCTACGAGGGATCGCTGAACCGCGAAGATTTCTCGCTGATCGAGGTTGCCCGGCTGAAGGTTTACAAGGGTACGGTCTGGGCGAGCTGGGACAAGGACGCGCCGGACTTCGAGACATACATGGGCGATGCGCTGATCCATCTCGATCAGGTGCTTGATTGCCGCGATGGCCGCCCCGGTGGATCCGAGGTTATCGGCGTTCACAAATGGATGGTTCCCGCGAACTGGAAGTTCGCATCCGAGAATTTCCTCGGCGACACCTATCACAATCCAAGCCACCGCTCGGTCGACCTGATCGGCATCGGGCCGGGTTCAAAGGGTGGCGCAGCCGGACGTCGCAACGATGCCGAGCTCGAAAAGGCGCAGCACGTCTGGGTCAGCTTCCCACAAGGACATGGCGTTCACAGCGCCATGGCCGGCGAGCAGAACGAATATTCCAGTTCGTACACGAGCGACCCCGAGATCGACGAGTACTTCCGCGACGCGCATGAGCAGCGCAAGGAGAGGCTGGGCGAGGGCGCGCGGCTTCTGCCGTTTACCGGAACGCTTTTCCCGAACACATCCTATCACGGACGCCAGCCACGCGGGCTGTGCGTATGGCATCCGCAGAGCCCGACCGAAACCGAGGCATGGCGCTTCTTCCTGGTCGATGCGGATGCACCGGCGAAGGTGAAGGATTACCTGCGCCACTATTACATGCGCTATTCCGGACCGGCCGGCATGACCGAGCAGGACGACATGGAGAACTGGCTCTACGCAACGCGTGCGAGCACGGGCACGATCGCGCGGCGTCACCCGTTCAATTATGCACAATCTATCGACAAGTTCACTAGGAACGGGCCGGTCGCGGGCGATGTGAGTTTCCAGATTACCGAGCAGAACGCGCGCAATTATTATCAGCGCTGGGCAACGTATCTGGAAGGCGCGGACTGGAATACCCTGCTAGGCGCAAGCAACACGTCGGCCGCGCCAGATGCGCTGAAAGACGGTGTGGTGGAGGCCGCGGTTTGACGCGTCCCGTTGCCATCGTCAGCGGCGGCACGTTTGGCCTTGGTCGCGATATCACCGTGAATCTGGCGCGGCGCGGCTACGGCGTCGTTGCGTTCGGGCTTGAGGCGCAACAGGTCTCGAGCACCGCCGCCGGTGGTATCGCGGGTACGCGCGCGTTGCTCGAGGCGGAAGGGCTCGACGCCATCCTGCTCGACGCCGACGTCTCCGACGAAGCCGCCGTCGCCGCCGTCGCCAGTCGGGCGCTCGACAGCTTCGGCCGGATCGATGCGCTGGTCGCCAACGCGGCGATCGGACCGCTCGGCACGGTAATCGACACGCCGCCGGCGCTGTGGGACCGCATCTTTGCGGTCAACGTCCGCGGCACATATCTGTCCTCCCGTTCGGTCATCCCCGCCATGCGCGATCAGGGCGGCGGATCGATCGTGATCGTCGGCTCCGGTGCGGCCTGGGGCAAGCCCAACATGGCAGCCTATGCCGCATCGAAGGGCGCACTCGCGACGCTGGCCCAAGCCATGGCCTATGATCATTTCCACGATCATATCCGCGTGAATACCGTAATTCCAGGCGGCGGCGGCATCGTCAGCGGCATGAGCGTTGGCCGGGTCGGCGGCGATCCGCGCAACCTCTCGATCGATGTCCCCGGCACTGCAGCCGGACGCGTTGCGACAGGCAGCGATCTTGCTGCTGCGGTCGCCTTTCTCCTGTCAGACGACGCCGCAGCGATCTCCGGCACCGTGATCGATGTCGGCTGCTTTTCCCATCAGGGTGGACCGGTACCGCGCCGACCAGCCCAGCAAGGATCGAACGCATGAGCGAGACTCTTCCGGATACGCCCCAGGCGTCCAGCCTGGCACGCCTATTGTTGAAGGCCGAGGTCGAGGAATTCCTGTACCGAGAGGCCGATCTGCTCGACCGTCGCCGGTTCACGGAATGGCTGGACCTGCTGGCGGAAGACATCACCTATTTCATGCCGCTGCGGCAGAACGTGAAATTCGGCCAGCACGATGAACGTGAGAACACCCGACTTGGCGAAGGCATCAGCTGGTTTGACGAGGACAAGTGGACCCTGACGAAGCGTGTTGAGCAGATACTGACTGGAGTGCATTACGCAGAAGAGCCGCTGTCGCGTATCTGCCACATGGTGTCGAACGTGCGTGTCATCGATACGCAGGGCGATCCGGTAAGGCCCGATGCCGTCACCGTACAGTGTCGCTTCCTGGTCTACCAGAACAGGGTCGAGCGCGAGAATTATACGTTCATCGGCAGGCGAACGGATGAACTGCGGCGGACTGGCGATAGCTGGCAGATCGCCAGGCGTGAGATCATTCTTGATCAGAATGTTCTTCTCGCAAAGAACCTCACGGCGTTTTTCTAAGGAATTATCATGATCGATGTCATGCCTATTACCGGCGGCACGAAACTGAAGCTCGCCAACGGCGCGCTTGCCGAGGTCGTCGAGAATATGAACGACGGCCAGTGGCTGATGATCCGCTACCTCGCCGCGCGCGACGAGGCGCTTATCGGCGAGGAAGAGCTTTGCCATGCGTCCGACGTCGTGGCGTTCGATGAGGCTTAAGGTCTCGCCTTCCGGACCGGTTCACGCGCAGGGCGTGCGGCACGCCCCGTCGGGCAATCGGCTGTCAGGCAGTCGGCGGCCCTCCCAGATCCGCCGAGAGCCGGCGCGCCGCATCGCGCAACTGTGCGATCCGCATGTCCAGTCCGTCGTCGCCGATCCGTGCCTCGGGACCGAACAATGCAAGCGATCCGAACACCTTGCGGTTATGATCGAAGACCGGCGCGGCGATCGAGGCCGCGCCCCGGTAGATTGCGCCGTGGCTGATCGCATAACCTGCGGCCTGAGCGGCGACGAGTTCGGCGGCGGTGATCCGCGGTTTATCCTCCGGCGTCGTCTGCTTCGCCAGCGCCAGCGCCTCGTCGCGATCCATCCAGGCGAGGATCGCGATCCCGCTTGCTCCATGGAAGCCATCGGTCAGTTCGCCGATGCCGCGCGACATCGAAAGCGCGTGGCGGCTCTTGGATTCGAGCACGCAGAATTGCCGTCCGTCGCGCACTTCGAACAGGGCGCAAGTCTCGCCGGTGGCGTCGCGCAACGCCTGCATGATCGGCTGTGCGACGACATCAATCGTCAACTGGTCCGCCCAGGAGCGGCCCAATCTGGCGACCATCCGGCCGAGCCGGAAGCGTTGCGGGCTACCCTCCACATGCAGCATTTCGGCGGCGACCAGCGTGTCGAGCAGGCGGTACAGCGTCGGTCGGCTGAGCGGGACGCTTCGCTTAATGTCCGCGACCGTCAAAGGGCCGGAGGCGTCGACGAAACTCTTCAGGATATCGACCGCACGGAACACGGACCTAACGTTTCCGGCACCGGCTTCCGCCTCGATTTCTGTTTCGCTCATGTCGTTCTTCCTAGGGACGCCCGTTCGCGGTGTCCACGAATGCCCTTTGTACGGCAAAAGGAGTAAATCATGCTTCGGTACGGCTTCTTGCCCAGCGATTTCCATCCCCAGTTCCTGATCCTCGGCGAGCGCGACGACGTCGCTGTACTGGCAGGAACCCTCAGGCGGTTTGCCGCGGATTCCGCGACCATCACGATCGAGCACGACGCGGCCGCCGATGACGAGCGGAACGTTACGCTCGAACTTCGATCGGCGTCATCGTCGGTCGACGGATTGGTACAGGGAGCGTCGCCGGGCGATTTTGCCTGGGTGTTGGACGGCGCCATTGCGGAAGCTTTCGCCGACATGATCGACGAGATGCTCGTGTCGGAGGATCCCGCGGGCTCGATGATCCTGGAGGTCGCCGGCACCGCGAACATCCCCGTCAAGGTTTCCTATGGCGAGTTCACCGACGATTTCCTGATCAACGACTTTTGATGTCACGGAGAGTAAAATGACGACGATTACCTATCGCCGCGACGGCAAGGATACGTCGCTGGACGCTAATGACGGCGACAGCGTGATGTTCACCGCCGTTCAGCAGGGCGTAGGCGGCATCGTTGGCGAATGTGGCGGCGTCCTCTCATGCGCGACCTGCCACGTCTATGTCGACCCCGAATGGTTAGGCCAAGTGGGTCCTCCGGGGGCTGACGAGGAGGACATGCTGGAGGCCACCGCCGCCGAACGGCGGCCGAACAGCAGGCTGTCATGCCAGATCGAAGTCCAACCAGAGCTTGCGGGGCTGATCGTCGAGATACCGACCGAGCAATAGTACCGGCCAGTTGAGCGGCGACTTCAATGGGAGCGCCGATTTCTAGGAGAGATCGATGACATCGCTTATTATGGTGTGCGGAATAGCGGGAGCGTGGCTTCTGGCCGGATCGGCTGCCGTGTCGCCGCAGGTGGCCACATCATCTGCGGCGGGTGAAAAAGAGAAGCTTGAGGCGAACAGTACCTCCCCGAGCGCGGGTACAGTTCAGCGCCCGAGGCGTAAGACCTACACTCCGACGGGGAGCGGCGAGGCATCATCTCAGGAGCAACTCACGCAAAATCGGAAGGCTGCGCCGACGCGTTTTTTGCTGCGCGACAGGCCAGTTCCAATTTTTCCGAATCCCTTTCCTGCTGCCGCGCGCGGAGACGGACCCCGAGCGGGACCCTTCATGTACGTCCGCTACGCGGAGGATTGGTCCAGCCTGCGCGATGCAGGCAGTGGGAAACGTGATTTGTTCGACCCGCTCAAGTTCATACCGATTGCTGACGGTGGGGACGTGTATCTAACTCTTAGCGGCGAACACCGTTCGCGTCTAAATTATACTACGAACCCAGGGCTGCGCGACGTCAAGGCGCAGGACCAATGGCTAGTACGCAACGTCGTCGGCGCTGATCTGCACGTGGGTTCTCACTTCCGGGCATTCGGGGAACTAAACAACAGCAACGCCTTCGGCGCTCCAGGCGTTGATGCCTCGCCGATGCAGCGCAACGATCTGCTGGTGCAGCAGCTTTTCGCCGAAGTCGACGCAGTAGTATCTGACATCGCACTAGGCCTGCGGATCGGGCGTCAGGAGTTTATGGACGGTCCACCTAACGTCCTGCACATCCGACCGGCGCCAGACGTATACACCTCGATGGACGGAGTTCGGCTGAATGTTGCCAGCAGCAGGGCGCGGGCAAGCCTCTTTTCCTTCAAGACTGTAGCTCTCGGACGCAAGGCGTTCGATGATCCAACCAACGACGGGGAGCGGTTCCGCGGCGTGAGCACGAGCTTCGTTCTGCCCGCGTTCAAGATCGGAAGCGCTGACGCGAAGCTGTTCTTTGATCCGTTTCTGTGGAACCACCGTCAGGACGAGCGCCGCTGGGGTTCGGCTGTCGGCCGAGACGATCGCAACTTCTATGGGGCGAGGCTGTGGGGAACTGCGGGCGATGCGACGTTGGATCTGTCAGTAATCCGGCAGGACGGCTCCTTCGCCAGCCGCGACATTTCCGCTTGGGGCGTGTTCGCCAATGGTGGGTACTTATTGAGCGATGGCCCGCTGCATCCGCGGATCGGTGCCCATGTCGACTATACGAGTGGGGGAGGGGCGTATGGCTCGGGCAAGCTGAAAAGCTTCCAGTTCTTTTACGGCTCCATTCCGTATTTTTCCTGGGGCAACCTCGTCGGGCCGACCAACTTGGCGGACGTTTCCGTCAACATGCGAGTGACGCCGCTTTCCCGAGTGTCGGTGACCGCGGAAGCGTCGCTGTTGCGCCGGCCGAGTGAGACCGACGCCGTATATACCTTCTTGGGAACGCCCTTCACTGGCACCCAGAACGTACGCGGTCACGACATCGGGCGCCTGATCAAGGCTGATGTGCTCTGGCAGGTAAATCCTCACCTTAGCGCTGGGATAAAGACCGACTTCCTGTTCGCAGGCGATGTTCTGAAGCGTGCTGGGCTCAGCAGCAGCACGTACTTCGGATCGGAGATCCAATTTCGGTTCTGATCTCTGCAGCGCGGAGAGTGCGCCACCATCAACAATAAGCCCGGTCGCCGGGAAACAAGGAGAGCGACGTTGACGACATCGAATGAGGGCCAAACCGACCATGTCCTACGAGAGCGCAACGGCTATCGTTGGTTCCTCCTCGTAATATGTTGGTTGGCATTCACGCTCACCTCCGCAGATAGATCGGCATGGGGACCATCATCGCTGTTCGTCGGCGAGGCGCTAGGCGTACCACTCGCAAGCCTTGGTGTCTTTGCGACCGCCTACTACGCGGGATATGTGCTCTCGAACGTGGCGGGCGGCTACTTCACGGATCGAATGGGCGGGCGCACCATAATCGCAACTTCGCTAATAGGAGCGGGCGTATTCATGTTCGTCTTCGGATCGACCCGTTCGGCGGTGCTTGGCATCGCCGTGCAGGGCGTGGTCGGACTGTTCGCCGGGGCCGAATACAGCGCGGGCATCAAGCTGCTTGCGAGCTGGTTCCGTCCTAAGGAGCTCGGCAAGGTCATGGGAGTGTACACCTCCGCTACTGCATTAGGCGTGTTCATCGCCAACACGATCGTCCCACGGCTCATCGACGCGTACAACTGGACCGCCGCATATCACGCATTTGGCACGATCTCGATTGGCATCGGCGTCCTGTGCTTCTTCGCGGTCCAGCCCGGTCCGGTCCGTGCAAAAGCACTCGCTGAAGCGGGCGAGAGCCCGATACGCGCGCTGTTGCGCAACCGTAATCTCCTCTTGGTTGCCCTGTCTGGCTTTGGAGGGTTTTGGGGTACGTACGGCTTCGTAATTTGGTCGAATGCCCTCATGATTAAGGGGCGAGGACTCGATCACCGTACGGCAGGGACCATCGTCGCCATCTTCGCGGTCACGGGCATCTTGGGCAAGCCCCTCATTGGCTGGCTATCGGATCGGATGAACGGCGCGCGGCGGGTGCCTGCCATGGCCATGCTCGGCCTCTTCTCCGTGATGCTGCTGGTGTTTGGCGTGCTCCATACGCCGATCGCGTTCATCATCGCTGCGCCGCTGCTCGGTCTATCTGCGTACTGCTACCTGCCGATGATCGTTGCGCTCGTTCCTCGGCTCGTAGGCAGCGCCCACCTGGGCGTGGCAGCGGGCGTTACTAATGCGTTCTGGCAACTTGGCAGCACGCTGGTTCCACTCGCAGTAGGCGCGGCGTTTGCATGGTCAAGCAACTCGTTCATTGTCGCGCTGGCCGTCCTCGCGGTCGGCCCTTTGCTGGGAATGATCGCGATGTACTTCGTCAACGAACATCCTGCGGATGTACAGGTCATCGTCGACAAGGGAGCCGGCGGATGAGAACAAGGGCAGCTACTGTACGTAAAACGTTCTTTTCGAACTCGTGTGATCCGCAGGAGAAGGCATGACCAACAAGATTTTTGTCTCCCCTTCCTCGGCCTTGCGGGGAATTTTGTTCGACGGCATGACCATCATGTCGGGCGGCTTCGGGCTATCGGGCAACCCCGAAAGCTTGATCCCGGAAATTCGCGCGGCAGGTGTCACGGGATTGACCGTCATCTCCAACAATGCGGGCGCGGACGGGTTCGGCCTGTGGATGCTTTTGGAAAGTCGGCAGATAGCGAAGATGATTTCGTCCTATGTCGGTGAGAACAAGCTGTTCGAGCAGCAATATCTAAGCGGTGAACTGGAACTGGAACTGACCCCGCAGGGGACGCTTGCCGAGCGCATCCGCGCGGGCGGCGCGGGCATACCGGCGTTCTACACGAAGACCGGCGTCGGTACCGTTGTAGCCGAGGGCAAGCCGGTCAAGACGTTCGACGGCGAGGAGTATGTTCGCGAGACGTGGTTGAAGGCGGACCTGTCGATCATCAAGGCATGGCGCGCCGACCCGGCGGGCAATTTGATGTTCCGCAAGACCGCGCGCAATTTCAATCCCAACATGGCGACCGCAGGCAAGGTGACGGTCGTCGAGGTCGAGGAGATCGTCGAGGCGGGCGCGTTCGACCCCGACTGCATCCATGTGCCCGGCATCTATGTCGACCGCATCGTCCTGTCGACGATCGACGAGAAGCGCATTGAGAAGCTGACCGTGCGCCAGCGGGAGACGGCATGATGGCCCATCAGACCAAAGGCTGGACGAGGGAGCAGATGGCGGCACGTGCGGCGCGCGAGTTGCAGGACGGCTATTACGTCAATCTTGGCATCGGCATTCCGACGCTTGTCGCGAACTATATCCCGGACGGCGTGAACGTCACGCTACAGTCGGAAAACGGCATGCTCGGGATGGGGCCATTCCCGTATGAGGGCGAGGCCGATCCCGACCTGATCAACGCGGGCAAGCAGACCATCACCGCGCTGCCGACCTCCAGCTTCTTCTCCAGCGCGGACAGCTTCGCGATGATCCGCGGCGGGCATATCGACATGGCGGTGCTCGGTGCGATGGAAGTCGCCGCCAACGGCGACATCGCCAACTGGACGATTCCCGGCAAGATGGTGAAGGGGATGGGCGGCGCGATGGATTTGGTCGCCGGCGTGCGTAAAGTCGTGGTCGTGATGGATCACGCGAACAAGGCGGGCGAACCCAAGATTCTTGAAACGTGTACGCTGCCGCTGACCGGCAAGGGCGTGGTCGACCTGATCGTCACCGATCTGTGCGTTCTCGCCTGCGACAAGAAGGCGGGCGGGCTGACGCTGGTCGAACTTGCGCCGGGCGTGTCGCTGGATGAGGTCCGGACGAAGACCGGTGCGGCGTTCGACGCGCGCGCCCTCGAGCAGGAGAATGCGGCATGACCGACGTGATCGCTTATTCGGCGGAGGAGGCGGGACTGTCGCCTTCGCTGCATCCCGACTATCGCTCGACGGTCGACCGCAGTCCGCGCCAGCCTTTGATCGCGATCCCGCCGACGCTGACCGAGACGACCGGTCCCAGCGCGTGGGACCGCCTGATGGTGGGACCCTCGGGGATCGACCTGACCGCGCAACATCCGGGCGTGCCGCAGGGTCAGCGCATCATCGTCTCCGGGCGCGTGCTCGACGATCGCGCACGCCCAGTGGGCAACACCGTTATCGAGATCTGGCAGGCCAATGCTGCAGGGCGCTACATCCATTCGGCGGACAATTGGGACGCGCCGCTCGACCCGAATTTTACCGGAGCCGGGCGGGTCGTCACCGATGACGAAGGGCGGTACAGCTATGTCACGATACGGCCGGGCGCCTACCCTTGGGGTAACCACAAAAACGCCTGGCGGCCGGGGCATATCCATCTGTCGCTGCTCGGCCCTGCGTTTGCGACGCGGCTCGTGACGCAGATGTATTTCCCCGACGATCCGCTGATCGAGATCGACCCGATCGCCAATGCCATACCGATGCCCGCTCGCCAGCGGATGGTTGGCCGCTTCGACATCAAGAGCACGAAGCCTGCCTGGGCGCTCGGCTATCTGTTCGACATCGTCCTGAAAGGGCGCGACGAGACGCCCTTCGAGGATCACGACCATGACCATTGAGATCGTAGTCGAGGACCGCGAGACTGCACCGCGGATCGACAATCAGGATCCAACGATTTTCGGGCAGACCCCGTGGCAGACGGTCGGGCCCTTCTTCCACTACGGCCTGCCATGGAAGGGCGGCGCCGATCTTGTCGGCAAGTCCGACATGGGCGCCCGCACCGACCTGTTCGGCGAGGAGCATTATGTCCTCAATCTGTCATCGCCGAGCGGCACGCCTGAGGGCGAGGTGATCGAGATCGCGGGGCAGGTGTTCGATGCGAAGGGGGTGCCGATCCTCGATGCGATGATAGAGATCTGGCAGGCTAACGCGGTCGGTCGCTATGCGAGCATCGACGATGCGCGTGAGACGGTGCCGATCGATCCGCATTTCATCGGCTTCGGTCGCGCTTCGGTCGACAGCGACGGTATCTACCGGTTCCGCACCATTCGGCCGGGGCGTGTGCCGGGGCCCGGCAACACGCTTCAGGCGCCACATCTTGCGGTGTCGGTGTTCGGGCGTGGTATACTGAAACGCCTCGCGACGCGGCTGTATTTCGCCGATGGCGAAGGCAATGACGACGATCCGGTCTTGAGCGCCGTTCCGGAAGAGCGTCGCACGACGCTTATCGCCCACCAGCGAGCCGACCGGTGCTGGTGGTTCGACATCCGGCTGCACGGCGATGCTGAGACGGTTTTCTTTGCGGTATGATCCCGAATGACTGATCTCCTCCGTACCCGCCCTGCCACGACGCCCGCCATGCTGGCCGTCTTCGACGACGACGCCACCATTGCCCATGCGCTTGCATTCGAAGGCGCCTTGGCGCGAGCACAGGCGGCAGAGGGGGTGATTTCCGAGGAGCTTGCGCTTGCGATTGTCGATGCATGCATAACGACGGCGATCGATTCTGGTGAACTGGCCGAGGAAGCAGCGCTGGCAGGCACGTTGGCCATACCTCTCGTCGCCCGCTTGCGTGCCTCACTAAGTGGCGATGCTAAGAAGGCGGTACACAAGGGCGTGACCAGTCAGGACGTGGCCGACACCGTATTGATGATGCAAACGCAGGCGGCAGCCGAGCTGGTACTTAGGGACCTCGACCGTATCGTCGAAGCCCTTAGCCACCTTGCGATACGCCACGCCGAGACACCTGCGGTCGGGCGCACATTGTTGCAGGATGCGTTGCCCGTCGCGTTCGGTCTTCGCATCGCGCACTGGATGGCCGGCATCGCCGATGCCGCCCAGCGACTGCGCGGCGAAGTAGCAGACCATGCCCGGATCCAGCTTGGGGGCGCGGCGGGCGCGAGAACTGGGCTCGACGGCGCAGGACTGGCAATTGCATCGCGGATGGCAAGCGAGCTTGGTCTTGCGGCCAGCGAACCATGGCACGCGCGCCGGATCGGCATCGCCTCGATCGGCACCAGTCTGGCTATCGCGATCGGCGCCGTTGGGAAGATGGCGCGCGACGTAGCGCTCCTGTCGCAGAACACGGTTGCTGAGGCACGTGAGCCGGCGATCGCGGGGCGGGGCGGGTCCTCCGCGATGGCGCATAAGCGCAACCCGACCGGGTGCCAGATCGCGCTGTCGGCAGCGCTGCGCGCACCTGGGCTAGCGGCGACAATTCTCGCAGGCCTGCCGCAGGAAGAAGAGCGCGGGCTAGGTGGTTGGCAAGCGGAGGGTCCCGTATTGGCCGACCTGTTCCTGCTCGCGGCCGGTGCGGCGGAAGCGATGGCGGGTGTCGCGGAGGGGCTCGAGATCGACGAAGGCGCGATCGCGCGCAACTTGAGTGATGCCAGCATTGGTATGGATATCGGCGAAAGCGCTGCCATCGTCCGCGCGCTTGTCGCCAGACGCGAAGGATAACTCTATGCCATTTGCGATCCGTGACGACGTGCGTCTCTATTGGAAGCTTGACGGCGCGCCCGACCTTCCCGTGCTCGTCCTGCTAAATTCTATCGGTACGGACATGGGGCTGTGGGATACGAGCGTTCCACACTTGCTGCCCGCCTTCCGTCTCCTGCGGGTCGACACGCGCGGGCACGGCGCGTCGGATACGCCGGATGGTGACTATAGCTTGGCGATGCTGGCCGACGATGTCGTAGCGGTCATGGATGTCGCAGGAGTGCAGACTGCAGCGGTCGCCGGTGTGTCGCTCGGCGGGATGATCGCAATGGAGCTGGCGCTGACGCATCCGACACGGATTATTGCGCTAGCGCTCGTCTGCACGTCGGCGACTATGGATGCTGGCGCATGGCGTGATCGGATCGAGGTGGTACGCTCAAGGGGTACGCGGGCGATCGCCGACATGGTCATGGGGCGGTTCCTGTCGCCGCGCTTTGTGGCGACGCATGGCGGCGCGGCCGCAAGCTTGCGTCAGGGCCTGATTGCTATGGCCGATGCGGGCTATGCGGGTTGCGGTGCCGCGATCCGTGACATGGCACTGGTCGACCGGTTACCGGCGATCGGTATTCCCACGCTCATCGTCGCGGGCGATCGCGACACCTCGACGCCGTTTGCGGGGCATGGCGAACACATCGCGGCGGCGGTGCCCGGCGCGCGCGTGGTGCATCTCGACGCCGCGCATCTCGCGCCGATCGAGACGCCCGTAGCGCTGGCGGCGACGCTTCGCGATTTTCTGGTACCGACCGATACTCAAGATGCCGCAAATACACTGTTCGAGGTAGGGCTGCTCAACCGGCGTCGCGTGCTGGGCGATGCGTGGGTCGATGCGTCGCTCGCCAAGAGGACGGACTTCACCGCCGATTTTCAGGCGATGATCACGCGGATCGCGTGGAACGAAGTCTGGGGTCGGCCGGGTCTTGATGATCGCAGCCGTCGGTTCATTGTGCTCGCCATCACCGTGGCACTCGGCTGCTGGGAGGAGTTCGCGCTCCATGTGCGTACCGGGTTGATGCGCGACGGCTTCACGCGCGAGGAGCTCAAGGAAGTGCTGATGCAATCGGCCATCTACGCGGGCGTGCCCGCCGCCAACACCGCCTTTGCCGAAGCAGGCAAGATCATCGCCGAGATCGACTCCGGCAGCGACAAGGATTAAACTCATCACTCACGCTTTCCTCTGCGACGCGATCCGCACGCCCATCGGCCGACTGAACGGGTCGCTCGCCGGCATCCGCGCCGACGACCTAGCCGCCATCCCGATCAAGGCGTTGATGAATCGCAATCCCGGCGTTGAATGGGGCGCTGTCGACGACACGATTTTGGGCTGCGCGAACCAGGCGGGCGAGGACAATCGCAACGTTGCGCGCATGGCCGTGCTGCTTGCCGGATTGCCCGAGGGCGTGTCGGGATCGACGATCAACCGGCTGTGTGGTTCGGGTCTCGACGCGATCGGGTCGGCAGCACGGGCGATCCGCAGCGGCGATGCCGAGTTCATGATTGCGGGTGGCGTCGAGAGCATGACGCGTGCGCCGTATGTCATGGGCAAGGCACATAGCCCATTCGATCGGGCGCAGAAGCTGGAAGATACGACGCTGGGCTGGCGTTTCGTCAACCCGGCGATGCGGCATGCTTATGGCGTCGACTCGATGCCGGAGACGGGCGAGAACGTTGCTGATCAATGGCATGTTAGTCGCGAAGACCAGGATCGCTTCGGCTTTGCCAGCCAGGAAAAGGCCGCTGCTGCGCAGGCGAGCGGACGGTTTACCGCTGAGATCGTGCCTGTCACGATCCCGCAGAAGAAGGGCGATCCGATCGTCTTCTCCGCCGACGAACATCTGCGGGCAACCAGCCTTGAGGCGCTCGCAAAGCTGAAGCCGGTCGTGCGGGCGGATGGCACCGTGACAGCCGGCAACGCGTCCGGCCTCAACGACGGCGCGGCCGCGACGCTCATCGCGTCAGAAGACGCAGCGGTGCGACACGGGCTGACCCCGCGCGCGCGGATCGTCGCCATGGCAGCGGCGGGCGTTGCTCCCCGGATCATGGGCGTGGGGCCGATAGAGGCGGCGCGCAAGCTGATGACGCTGGGTGGCATCTCGATCGAGCAACTCGACGTGATCGAACTGAACGAGGCGTTCGCTAGTCAGGCGATCGCAACGTTGCGCGACCTCGACATAGATCCGTTCGACGACCCGCGCGTGAACCGTAACGGTGGTGCAATCGCGCTTGGTCACCCTCTCGGCATGTCCGGCGCGCGGATCACGATGAGCGCAGTCGAGGAACTTCATCGTACGGGTGGTCGCTACGCGATGGCGTTCATGTGTATCGGTGTCGGGCAGGGGATCGGCTTGTTGCTTGAGCGGGTCTGACATCCCGAACACAAAGCCGTGTCGATGAGAGTAGACCCGCAGTACAGACTCATCTGTCGCAACCGCTTCTACGTCTGATCAGCGCCATTCTCGGACATTATAGTAACTATAGCGATGTGCTACGAAGCCGGAATGCAGGGTAAATCGGACCAGCGGGCAGGCGTCGCGTGAGTGAAATCATCGTCCATCGTACCGACGGGGGGGGGCTGCCGGTTCGAGCGCGGCGTGGGATTGTCGAGCCGATCGATGTCCGCGTTACCCGGTTGCTGGGTCTTGCACTGCCGGCTGAAGGTGTCCCTGTCAGCGAGAGGCGGAGCCCGCACGCACCGTCTATACCGTCGGCACCGCCTCACTTAGTCGTCAGGGCGTCAACGGGATCTATCGGCGTGTGGCACTGAGCGCCTTCGATCAGGGGCTGGTCGAGATGCCGATCGCAACGGTTGAGGAGGCCGCGCGGGCGCTGTCGAGCCACTCGCTGCGCGTGGGCCTCACCCAGGATCTGTTTGCGGCCGGGGAGGATGGGGTCGGGATTGCTCAGGCGCTGCGCTGGTCCTCTCCGTCGACCGCGCTGCGCTACGGACGCAAGCTTGCAGCCAGGAGCAATGTTGCAGCACGCGTGTTGTCGAAGATCAGAGGCTGATAATCGGCTTACCCAGTGGGTGTTATGGCACGGACAGCGGTCCCGGCAACTGCCGAGGGAACCACGTCAGGAGGGCGTCCGACAGCGCCGTAGCGACAACGGAGGGATCGCCCGTTCGTGTGCCGCTAGCGCGCACCGTGGTCGCCTGCCCCGTCCACACAACGTGATTGTCGCGGCGCAGCGATACCGTCACCGCGAGACGGGTTACGATCAGTCCGCGCAATTGATCCTTCCCCGAAGGCAAAGTCAGCGACAGGCCTCCAAGGCCCGCTGCCATGCCCGGTCGGTCTGATCGATCGTTGCCAGACCGGACAACGCCGCGCTGTGTCTGCGATACCTCAACCTTGGCGACGTAAAGACTGTGGTTCGGGTCGGGCAGGGGCAGGAAAGGTGTTCGAAGGAGGGTTCGTTGAACGGCGTCGGTGAACGTTCTCGTGATAGCGGGAGACGAAGTCGAACTATCAGCAGCGACGATCGCTATCGTGCCGGGCCTGACTGCGGTGGTGGCAACCGGCGATTGCATCAAGGCTGCTGCCGCAGCGAGAGGAAGTACGTACATCCAACACAATCCGATGCTTTAAGGGGCTTTTGATGTAGCTCGGCACGTCGGAGGCATGTGATTTCCCGTCTCAGCCGCGGTCTTTCGCCTCGGTTCGATTACAGAAGATCTTCGATCCTGAACGGCATCTCGCGCAGCCGCTTGCCCGTCGCATGATGAATGGCATTGGCAATGGCGCCTGCACAGCCCGTCATTGCAACTTCGCCAAGCCCTTTTGCGCCAAGGGCATTGATGAGAGGATCTGGTCGATCGATAAAGCCGACGTCTATCGACCCGATGTCGGCATTCACAGGCACGACATAGTCGGCAAGATCGTTGTTCAGCCACCCGCCATAGCGCGGATCAACTTCGGTCGCTTCGCGGAGCGCCGCACCAATGCCCCAGATCACGCCACCCCGAACCTGACTCTCGGCCGTGCGCGGCGAGATCACCCGTCCACAATCGGCAATGCTGACGACGCGTGGCACGCGGACCCGCCGCGTACCGGGCTCGACATGCACTTCAACGAAGTGGGCAATGTAGCTGTAGGTCGTAAAGGTCGAATAATCCGGCCCGACCAGCGCCATGCCGCCCTTGCGCAGCGTCGCCAGATCCTTCGGACCCTGGTCGACAGCAACATGCTCGACCTCAACCTGAAGCGAGGGACGCCGTACAGTCGCAAGCTGTCGGTGAAGATTGCCCGCCACCTGACGCCCCGCCAACAGCTCGGCCATCGTAGCGTTCAACTTGGCAGCCGCCTCTGCCGCTGCCGGCACGACACTCGCGGTACCCCAGGATCCCGCCGTCGTGTGCTGAGGCGCTACACTGGTGTCGCCGATCGCGATCTCCAGTTTCAAAGGATCGATCGCCAGTTCGCGTACGAGAACCTGTTCGATGGTCGAGCGGATGCCCTGGCCCATCTCATGCCCCGCAGCCGCAAACCGGGTCGTGCCGTCTGCGTTCACGCGTAGCGTCACGATGTTGGGATGTGCGGAGCCCGGATAGGCGCCTGATGCTACGCCCCAGCCGACCTGCGTGCCGTCGGGCAGCGTCATCGATCCCGGCTGGAGACTGCGCCGTTCCCAACCGAACCGGCGTGCCCCCTCTGTCAGGCAGTCCGACAGATAGCAGGAAGAGAGTTTATGGCCGTGGATCGGATCGGTCGTGGCGCGGTGGCGCAGTCGGAAGGCGACCGGATCGACGCCGAGCTTGAGGGCAAGTTCGTCCACCGCGCTTTCGAAGGCGAAGCACGACGGGTGCGGCGTCGGCGACCGCATATAGCCTGGCGCCTGCGTATCGATCCGCAGATTGGCGGCGGTCCCGTGATAATTCTCGATACCGTACAGCATGGGCACGGACTCATGGTAGTCAGGCGGAAACTGGCCTTCGCGTGATTGCTGCTGATCGGCATCGTAGCGCACCGCGATCATTTTGCCGCTGGCATCCGCACCGATCTCGATCCGGTGACGGTTCTTTGGCCGGAAGGTCGCGTTATGGAAAATCTGCCCGCGCGGCAGGACAAGTTTGACCGGTCGGCCGAGCAGCATCGCGGCGCGGGCGACAAGGGCGGTCTGGCGCTGTGCCCCGCCACGCTGGCCGAAGCCCCCGCCGATTTGTGGGCTCTTTACCGTCACCTGCTCGGGCGTAAGGCGCATGTTGCGCATTACGGCACCCTTAGTGTTGCTGCTGCTCTGCGTGCTTTCGTAGATGGTGAGTTGCCCATTCTCCCATACGGCGGTCGTCGACAGCATCTCGATCGGGTTATGGTGCTGTGGCGGGGAGACATAGTCCGCCTTGTGCCGTGTTACCGCCCGCGCCATCGCCTGCGTCGCATCGCCCGCTGTCACCGGTTTGACGGCTTCGCGCACCATCCCCGGCTGCTCGACGAGCGAGGTGAACGCGGGCGCTGTTGTGTAGGTCGGACGAATGGCCTCGGCGCCCTCGATCGCGGCCTCGAGCGTCTCGGCAACGACAAGTGCGACCGGCTGGCCACGATAGGCAATGTCGGCCGTGAGCGTCGCAGGCGGGGGCGGTGCGCCAGGGGTCGCAGGAGGGGGCGGCAGAAAGTCGGTCGCGGTCAGCACGCGAATAACGCCCGGCACCTGCATCGCTGCATCGACCGACAGCGCGGCAATCCGCCCCTTCGCAATGGTTGCCGGGACCTGCATTGCGTACAGCAGCCCAGCGACCTGATGGTCGGCTCCATAGCGCGCAGCGCCCGTCACCTTCTCACGGGCATCGGCACGGGGACGGTTGGGGAAGGGGGCGGTCATGACCGGTTCCTCGCTGCGGCGATAGTCAGGGCATCGGCAACGGTCCGCGCGCCGAGTTCGATCTTGAAGCCGTTCTGCTTGCCAGCTTTGGCATCGGCAAGCGCGGCGTGGCCTGCAGCCAGGGCAGTCGCCGGGGTCAGGGACTTGCCAGCCAGCAGCGCCTCTGCCGCGGTCGCCCGCCATGGTTTGGTCGCCACGCCGCCAAGTGCGATCCGGGCGCGCGTCACTGTGTCACCATCCATGTCCAACGCGACCGCTGCCGAGGCGAGCGCGAAGGCGTAGCTCTCCCGGTCACGGATCTTGTGATACGTCGAATGCCGGCCTGCCTTCGTCTTTGGCACGACGATCGCCGTGATCATCTCGCCTGGCTGCAGCGCGAACTCCAGGTTCGGCGTGCTGCCCGGTAGACGATAGAGTTCGGCAATCGGGATCGCGCGGCTACCACTGGCGCCCAGCACTTCGACATAGGCGTCGAGCGCGACGAGCGCGACGGGCCAGTCGCCAGGCGAGACGGCGGTGCATGACGAACTCTGGCCTAGCACGGCCTGGCCGCGGTCGAGTCCACCGATTGCCGCGCAACCCGAGCCTGGCTCCCGCTTGTTGCAGGGGTAGGTGTTGCCGACCGACGTTCCGCCCGCACCGTTTCGGAAATAGAGACAGCGGGTCCGCTGGAGCAGGTTACCGCCGACCGTCGCCATGTTGCGCAACTGCTGCGAGGCAGCCTTCCACAACGCCTCGGCAAGGACGGGGTAATCGCGTAGAACGACCTTGTCGGTGGCGACCGCGCTCATTGGTGCGAGTGCCTCGAAGCGTAGCCGCTTGCCGTTCGTCTCAATTCCATCGAGCCCTCGGATCGCGGTGACGTCGATGAGGTGCTGAGGCTTCTCGATGTCGAGCTTCATCAGGTCATAGAGCGAGGTGCCGCCTGCGATGTAGCGCGCACCGGCTCCCGCGGCTGTGAAGGCCTGGACTGCCGCTACGGCGCTTTCGGGTCGTGCATAGGTGAAGGGGCGCATCAGGCTTTCTCCCTTCCCGCAAACTGCTCGATCGCCGCGACGATGCCGACATAGGCCCCGCAGCGGCAGATGTTGCCGCTCATATATTCGCGAATGCGGTCCTTCGATGTGGCGTTGCCTTCGCGCACGCACGCGACTGCCGCCATGATCTGCCCCGGTGTGCAATAGCCGCATTGCAGCGCATCGTGATCGATGAAGGCCTGCTGCATCGGATGCAGCGTCTCGCCATCGGCAAGCCCTTCGATCGTCGTCACCGCACGTCCGTCGACCTTGGCTGCTAGCGTGAGGCAGGACGCTACGCGCCGACCATCGACGTGAACGGTACATGCGCCGCACTGGCCATGGTCGCAGCCCTTCTTGGCGCCAGTCAGATGCAGTTGCTCACGCAGGAGATCGAGCAGCGATGTCCGCACATCGATCTCTACCGGTACCGCCTTGCCGTTGACCGTCGTCCGGATCGCCAATCGGACGCCCACAGGCTTGGCTGCACGCGGAGCGACTGCAGCATTGCCCTCGGAAATAAGCGTAGATGCTGTAAGCACTGCAGTGCCACCCAGTGCGGTGCGCCGCGTCAGCGGCACTCCCAGCAAATGATCCATATCAGCCATCTACATCTCTCCGGACGGGCGCCTGCCTCGCCGGGCATTCGTAGCCTAAACAGATGGTTAGCCAAAGCGCTCAGATGGGTCGTGCAGCCGTCGCTACCATCGACGCGTGCCAGCTAAGGGGGCCAGCTCCGGAAGCTTCGCTTACATTCTCAGAGGAGTCTGACCTTGTCGATACGCGGCGCAGTTGTGAGAAGGGTACAACCCTGCGGTGTGCCTAAACTATTTCAGTTGGCTGTCCTTGCTCCCACGTCGGTTCATGCCGGTCGCCACGGGGCGGTCCCGGCCGCTCTGACAGGCTACGCAGGTGTGTACGCCCGGTAGCGCGCGTCGGCGCCCTTCGGGAATATCGTCCCCGCACAAGGTGCAGGTCAGCCGGCTTTCACCCGCCGGCATCTGCGCGCGGGCCGCCAGAACGGCATCGGTAATGGTATCATCAATCTGGTCCTGCACCGCGCCGTCGCGGCTCCATCCACCGGCCACTTATCTTCTCCTGTTACTGTACCTCACCATGTAGGAACGGTTCGCACCCACGCCATGAATGTCGCGAGCCAGCGGAAGCACAAAAAACACCGTTGGATGAGGGAGTTTATGCGTCCATGGACGATCCCAGAACGTTTCAAGTGAATGAGCAAAACCCAATTTCCGCTTCGCTTCGACCCTAGTTTCGAAAACGTGCCGGATGACGAGGTGGAGACGCAGCGCGGCCTTACCGAGGCGATGCTGGCGATCCAGCGCAAGACGCACGCAGATACAGGTTATGCTCACCGGGCGGTACACGCCAAAGCTCACGGCTATCTCAAAGCCAAGTTCGAGGTCCTGCCCGATCTTCCGACATCTCTTGCGCAGGGACTGTTCGGGAGCCCTGCTACATACAATACCATTCTGCGTTTCAGCACGACACCAGGGGTCGTGTCCCCGCTGGTGGTGTAGCTCAGCGGTAGTGAAGCTGACCGGCCGCGCGCTATCATCCAGCGCCGTAGCGGCCGGTCAGGTTCACGGGTGGCCATCGAAGATCTTCGGATAGGATTGGGTTGCAAGACTCAACCAACGGAGACCTTCGATGACCGACGATACAATGAACCTGCAGGCGCTTGTGGGAAAGAGCGCGGATGCGGAATTTCTACGTGAGATGATTGGCTTTGCCGCGCAGCGGCTGATGGATCTGGAGGTCGGCAGTCTGACCGGCGCTGGCTATGGCGAGAAGAGCAGTGACCGGCTCGCCCAGCGCAACGGCTACCGCGAGCGGGACTGGGAAACGCGGGCTGGCACCGTTGAGCTGCGGATCCCCAAGCTGAGAACCGGCAGCTACTTTCCCGCCTTCCTGGAGCCTCGGCGCCTTTCGGAGAAGGCGCTGACCGCGGTTGTCCAGGAGGCATACATCCAGGGGATCTCGACCCGGTCGGTCGACGACCTGGTGAAAGCGATGGGAATGTCGGGCATCTCGAAAAGCCAGGTGAGCCGGCTGTGCGAGGAGATCGACGTCCGCGTGAAGGCGTTTCTCGACCGGCCTATCGAGGGCGACTGGCCGTACGTGTGGATCGACGCGACGTACCTGAAAGTGCGTCAGGCTGGTCGGATCGTCTCGGTCGCGGTCACCATTGCGGTCGGCGTGAACAGTGACGGCAGGCGCGAGGTGCTCGGCATGGCAATCGGTGCGTCGGAGGCCGAGACGTTCTGGACAGACTTCCTCCGCGGCCTCGCGCGGCGGGGCCTACGCGGCGTGAAACTCATCATCTCGGATGCCCACGAGGGCATCAAAGCTGCCGTCTCACGCGTGTTCAGCGCCACGTGGCAGCGGTGCCGCGTACATTTCGCGCGCAACGCTACGGCCCATGCCGGCAAGAGCGGGCGGCGCGTCGTCTCGGCCTTCATCGCCACCGCGTACGCACAGGAGACGCCCGAAGCCGCCAAGGGTCAGTGGCGCAAGGTCGCCGATCAGCTCAGGCCCAATGTCCCCAAGCTCGCGAAGCTCATGGACACTGCCGAGGAGGACGTGCTCGCGTACATGTCGTTCCCGCCACAGCATCGCACCAAACTACATTCGACCAATCCGCTCGAACGCCTCAACGGCGAGATCAAGCGGCGCACCAATGTCGTCGGCATCTTCCCCAACGAGGATGCCATCACCCGGCTGGTCGGGGCCATTCTGCTAGAACAGAATGACGAGTGGGCGGTCCAGCGGGGGCGCTACATGACACTGGAAAGCGTGACGCAATTGAGCGATGATCCCACCGTCACGTTGTCGTCCATGGCGGCGTGATCGACCCGGCCATGTCCGGAGATCAAAGCGGCTACGCCGCTGAAGCTACACCACGCGGTGGGACACGATCACACCAGGCGACGTGCTCGACGACAATGTTTCGACCCCGCGCGGTGTGGCACTGAAGGTGTTAGGGGTAAGCGGCGCACGTTTGCCCGGAAGCGAAAGCGATACGACGCAGAACTACGTTCTCGGCAATTCGCCATCGTTTCAAGTGGCAACTGCTGCCGGCTTTCTAAAGCAATTGAAGGTGTTGGCTGCCACGACGGGGCATGCCGAGCCGGTCAAGGAAGCACTCTCTGTTATCTCACGTACGACAAATGCTGGCTTGGAGAAGGTCGGCCTGAAGTCGGCAACATTGACCACCCTGGCCGGCCAAGCGACCACCGAATTGCTTGGTGACAGTTTCTATTCGCAGGCAGCAATCCTCCACGGCGATTATTTTGCAAAGGTGGTTCTTGCACCCGTGGCGACCGAGTTGGTCGCACTATCTGGCAAGTCGCTTGAAGTTTCCGGCCATCCCGACGCAATCCGAGAGTCGATTCAGCGCTACTTTGCCACGCTTCCAGCAGTATGGGAGTTAAGGGTTCAGTTGGCGACGGACATCAAGACGATGCCCGTCGAAGACTCCTCTACCGAATGGCCCGAGGACGAAAGTCCTTACGTCGCTGTAGCCCGCGTTACTGCCAACCCGCAGCAGTCATGGTCAGAAGAGCTGTGGGCCGAGGTCGAAAGCGGATTAGCGTTCAACCCCTGGATCGGTTTGGCCGCGCATCGGCCGCTGGGATCGATCATGCGTGCTCGGAGACCAGCCTACGCCGCAGCGCGAGAATATCGTGGGCAAGCGAATGGCATCAGGATCGAAGAACCTACGATACCATAGGCATTTGGCCCCGCTGGCAGGCAAGCTGGAGTGATGGTCGCTCTGCTCATGCCTTGGTGAACGATTTGGCTTCTCAAGCGGTTGGAAGGTCAAGGAGATCTATCAATGCGCGACGCTGACGGGACTTACGCAATCACGGGCGGTTGCCGCTGCGGGGGCATCCGATACCGCATCACGAAGGCGCCGCTATTCGTTATGGCCTGCCACTGCACAGACTGCCAGGAGCAGACGTCGAGTGCCTTCTCGCTGGGCATGCCTGTAGATAAGGACGGCTTTTCGCACACGGGTGAACCAGTTGTCATCACCAAGACGGCCGAAAGCGGAAACGAGAGCCGCGCATATCGGTGCCCCATGTGCGCAGTGTGGACGCACACGATAACGGACGGAACTCCGGACACAATCGTGGTGCGTCCCTCGACCCTTGACGACGCAGAGTGGGTCAAACCAGTTGCTCAGATTTTCGTCCGAAGTGCGATGCCTTGGGCAAAGCTCGACGTACCGCACAGCTACGAGAAGGAATTCGATGATCCGACCGAGATCGTGGAAACCTTCCAGTCATCGGGGATCCTCGACAAACTGTCATGATCTGCCGCAGGAGATAAATCTCGTGCCGCTCAAGTCTCAACTCATGGCGGCACAGGACAAATCACGACCCTGCTAAGGTAATCATTCGCGCTTCGAGCCTAACGTGGCGAGGATGGCACCCAGACCAAACAAGGCAATGGCGCCTATCGCAACCGGATGGCGCTCCGCAGCAGTATAGAGGCTCGTACGTCGTCCAGGCTGGACCCCAGACCGTTCCTGGCCGAGCTGGTTCGGCTCGAAGATCGACGTCTCCGTCGTTTTCTTGGCTGTGGGATCCGACATGGCAGGTGTGAGGATACCGGAGAGTTTGTCGAGGATCGCTGGAAAGTGCGTGCCAAGCAGGACTTGGAGCCGTCCCATACCGCCTACCGTGATATCGCGGCGAACGTGCTGCGCGGCGTCCAGGATTGCTTCCGCCACTAGCGTTGGATCGTAGACGGGCGGTGGGATCAGCGCTTCACCGTCGACATGGTTCGCCGCGTGCTGGGCGATGGGTGTGTCAATGCCAGCTGGCTTGATAAGCGTGATCGCGATCGGCAGTTTGTCGGCGGTGATCTCCATCCGCAGCGCATCGACGAAGCCCTTCACCGCGTGCTTCGAGGCCGAATAGGCGCTGAGGACTGGAGAAGGGAGGTCCGATGCGATCGACCCGATCGTGATGATCGCGCCGCCCTTGTTACGCAGATGCTCGATCGCCGTCAGACTGCCGTGGACGGCACCGAAGTAATTGGTCTGAAACAGTCGCCGATGTTCGTCGAGCGGCGTGTCGATGAGCTTGGCGTAGATCGCGGTACCTGCGTTATTCACCCAGGTATCGATGCGGCCATAGCGAGCGATGGCGACCTTTGCGGCCGCTTGGACCTCCTCAATAACACCAACGTCTGCGACCGCGAAGCTCGCGTCACCACCCTCGGCCCGAATGTCCTCGACGGCTTTCTCAAGTGCTGCTTCGTTGCGCGCAACGAGTACGACCTTGGCCCCCCGACCGGCTGCCAGCTTTGCCGTGACCAGCCCAATGCCCGAACTGGCACCGGTGATCACGACGATCTGGTCCGCGAGGGATTTTAGCGAGACGGTCATGCCGAGACCTCCGTTTTGAGCAGCTTGTCGATTGTAATGGGTAGGCTGCGAACACGCTTGCCGGTCGCGTGATAGATTGCGTTGGCGACCGCTGCAGCCGTGCCGACGATGCCGATCTCGCCTAGTCCCTTGACGCCAAGCGGGGTGACTTCGAGATCCGGTTCGTCGACGAAGATGACCTCGATATCTTGAATGTCGGCGTTCGCAGGCACGTGATATTCGGCATAATTGTGGTTGATCCACCGGCCCATCTTCACGTCGGCAAACGTCTCCTCATGTAGTGCCATGCCAATCCCCATGACGACGCCGCCTAGGATCTGACTCCGGGCGGTCTTGGGGTTGATGATCCGGCCGGCTGCGACCGCGTTGACCACCCGGGTCACACGGACGACGTCCAGCTCTTCGTCGACCTTCACTTCGACAAAGACGGCGCTGTGCGTGTTGCGCGCCTTCTGCATCATGCTGATCATGCCGGAGATTCCAGGAGAAGCGGTCTCCTCCTCTTCAATTACGGTCAGATCCGCAGCACGCATCACGTCGGTGATCGACACGCGCTTGGTGACGTCGGACTTGAGCGACATATGACCGTCGGCAAACTCAATGTCCTCGATCGACTTGGCGCCCCACAATGGCCGGTTCTCGACCTTGTCAGCCGCTTTCAGCAGCTTCTTGGCAACCGCTTGGCAGGCGAGCTGGACCGCTGCGCCGCCCGACGCCGCGCCCCACGATCCGCCCTCGACAGGAGAAGTTGGCAGGTCGCTGTCGCCGAGCTTTGCCGTGATCTGATCCACCGGCAGGCCAAGCGTGTCAGCAGCTACCTGCGTCAGCACGGTGTACGTGCCCGTGCCGATGTCAGATGCTGCCGTCGCCACCTCAAGATGGCCGTTTGCAGTCAGCTTCGCGCTGGCGGCAGTTTTGCTGAATTGTGCGTCCCACATGCCGGTGGCGACGCCCCAGCCGATCAGTTCCTTGCCCTCGGTCATTGATCGCGGTTCGGAGGTGCGCT
Source organism: Sphingomonas sp. SL1004 (assembly GCF_057815015.1). Lineage (NCBI taxonomy): Bacteria > Pseudomonadati > Pseudomonadota > Alphaproteobacteria > Sphingomonadales > Sphingomonadaceae > Sphingomonas > Sphingomonas sp. SL1004. The sequence continues at coordinate 280,193 of NZ_JBYMUX010000002.1, read as the reverse complement.
TCGACCAGCCGAACTTGTCCGCACCTTCTCGGTATGCCTCGCGCAGCGCCTTTGACGTGAAGGGCAACTCGTTCATTGCGTCGATTTCCGAATAGTTGATCATCCGGAACTCAAGCGGATCGACCTTCGCCTTATACGCCATCTCGTCGACCGCGATTTCGAACAGGGCCATGCCGGTCGCCGCACCCGGAGCGCGCATATCCGCCGACGTGTAGGTATCGCGCGGCGCGATCGTGTATTCGCCGCCTGCGTTGGGACTGGCATAGTTCATAATGCCCCAGGTAACGATATCCTCCATGTTGTTCTCGAACCGTGACGTCGACGTTGTTGCGTCGCCGTAGATCGAGGTGAACATGCCGGTCGTCTCGGCGCCAAGCTTGATACCGTAGGTACATTCCGGCCTGTGAGCGTGCGTAAACATCTGCTGGCGCGTCATTACGACCCGCACCGAGCGCTCGAGCTTCTTGGCGGCGAGTACCGCGAGCTGCACCTGATATTGCGGCCGCAGCCCCGAGCCAAAACCGCCCCCCACATAGGCGTTGACGACGCGGACGTCTTTCTTCGAGAAGCCGAACGCGCTGGCGATATAGGCCTGGACGCCCTGCGACCCCTGCGTCTTGTCATAGACGGTAATCTTGCCATCGCCGTGCCATTCGACGGTGGACGCATGCATCTCCATCGGATTGTGATGCTCGGGCGCTAAATGATAAGTCTCGCTCAGCTGCAGGGCCGAGGCTTCGAAGGCCGCATTGGGCTCGCCCCGGGTTTTTGGCGGATGGTAGGTGTTGCGCTTCTTCTTGGGCAGAAACTTCTCTTCGAGCGATGCCTCGAAGTCGATATTGTGCGCCTCGTTCTCGTACTGCACACCGAGCAGGCTGGCCGCATAGCGGGCAGCCTCGAACGTCTCGGCGAGAACCAGAGCGACAGGTTGGCCGCTGAACATGATCGTCTCGTCATGCAGCGCCTTGAACGGCTCACCTGGGATATTGAGTTCGTCCTTGTAGCTATGGTCGAACCATGCCTCCTTCGGACGGTTCTCATGCGACAGGATCTCGACGACGCCGGGCACACTGCGCGCTGCAGCGTCATCAAAGCCGGTGATCTCGCCCTTCGCGATCGCGCTAGAGACGATCACGCCGTAGAGCATGTCCGGGACGGCATATTCAGCGGCATATTTGGCGGCGCCGGTGACTTTATCACGGCCGTCGACGCGGCTAAGCGGGGTGCCGATACCGACTTTCATTTGAGTTGCCATGTCGGGTTCCTTACGCGACGCGCTTGTCGATCTGGGATTGCGGGGTGCCTGCAGCGGCCTGTTCGAGCGCACGGACGATCGCCTTGCGGGCAAGCGCGACCTTGAAGTCGTTCTCACCCTGGCCGACGGCACCTGCAAGCAGAGCGCTTGCTGCCGTCTCGAACGCCTGGACCGTGGGGGCTTCGTTCTTGATCGCCTCTTCGACTTGGCTGCGGCGCCACGGTTTGTGCGCCACGCCGCCAAGCGCGATGCGGACGTCGGCGATGCGGCCGTTCTCCAGTTTCATCGCTACCGCGACCGAGACAAGTGCGAAGGCATAGGACAGCCGGTCGCGAAGCTTCAGATAGGTGTAGTTGGTGCTGAAGTCCTCGGATGGCAGGTCGATCGCGGTGACAAGCTCACCGGGTTTCAAGGTGTTGTCGCGCCAAGGCTCGTCGTCCGGGAGGCGATGGTAGTCCTCGAATGCGATCGTCCGGTCACCTTCGGGCCCCGTGACCTGCACCTGCGCCTGTAGCGCTGCGAGGGCGACGCACATGTCAGACGGGTGCGTAGCGATGCAGGACGAGCTTGCGCCGAGGATTGCGTGGATACGGTTCACGCCTCCGATCGCACCGCAGCCTGATCCCGGCTCGCGCTTGTTGCACGGTGCTGCAGTGTCGTAGAAATAGTAGCAGCGGGTACGCTGATTAAGGTTGCCACCATTGGTCGCGGCATTGCGTAGCTGCGGGCTTGCCCCTGCGAGGATCGCGGATGCAAGCAGTGGATAGCGCTGCTCGACCCGCGCGTCGTACGCGGTATCTGCATTGGTCGCGAGCGCGCCGAGACGCAGTCCGCCATCGTCACGCTCGGTAATCCTGTGAAGATCAAGCCGGTTGATGTCGACGATGCGGGAAGGGCGTTCGACATTCTCCTTCATCAGATCGATCAGGTTAGTGCCACCAGCCAGGTAACGGACATGATCCCCCGATCCTTCACGGACTGCCTCGGCAACGTCCCCGGCGCGGGCATAATCGAAGCGGTTCATCGCGCTGCCTCCGTTTCGAGCACGTCCATCACTGCGTCGGTGATGTTCGTGTACGCACCGCAGCGGCATAGATTGCCGCTCATGAGTTCGCGAACATCCTCGCGCGATTTGGCGCGGCCTTCGTTGATGAGGCCTTGGGCGGAGCAGATCTGCCCGGGCGTGCAATAGCCGCATTGGAATGCGTCACGCTCCACGAATGCGGCTTGCAGCGGGTGGAGTTCGCCGCCTGTTGCCATCCCCTCGATCGTGGTGATCTCGGCACCGTCGCGCACTACCGCGAGCGTTAGGCACGAGTTGATCCGCTTGCCGTCGATAAGGACGGTGCAAGCGCCGCACTGGCCGTGATCGCAGCCTTTCTTCGTACCGGTCAGATCAAGCTTGTCGCGAAGCAGGTCGAGCAAAGTTGTCCAGGGTTCGACCTGCAGAGCACGCTCTTCGCCGTTGATTGTAAGCGTGATCGGGAGGGTGCCTATAGGTTTGGCGGCATCCTGATGAGACGGGCGTGGGGGAGCAATGGTGGCCATGACGGATCCTCAGGCTGGAATTTGGCTGATATCGGCAGTGTTCTGTGCAGCGACGCCGTTCTCGCGGTGACGGAAGTCGGACAGGGCATTGTAGACCTGCAGCCGCGCTCGCATCACCGAGCCCAGCGGACGGTGCGCCGCGAGGCTATGCGCCGGGCGAAAGGTCATCACCTCGTCGAAATAACGGACGCGCTTGGCGCTGTATGCTTCCTGGCGCGGAATACGGATCGTCGCGACGGTGCGATACTGGCTGTCGTTTGCCGGCCATTCGACCGACGTATCTTCGATCGGCTGGCTTTCCGCGTTCGCCCAGAGCTGTACGCGGACCTCAAATACCGCTTCGTGCTCGCTGAAATACCGGACGGTGGCATGACGAAAGCCATCCTCGTCCTCGTGCGGATCCAGCAGCCAGTCCTTCAATTGATCCTGATAGACCGAAGCCGGGAACGCCGCGAGCTTGGCCACGTAATCACCGTAGCGGACAGGTGCCTGGCTGAAATAGCTGTCGAACAGCGGGTGACTGTAAGGATGCCCGAAGAAGTCCGCCTTGGGGCTTGGCGTCGCCACCTTCGTCAGCACCTTGTTCATGTTGCGCGCGAGGCTGGAGACCACACTCTTGAACCCTTCCGGCAGCGGCGTCGCGGCACCGATCTGCTTTGCGTCGCGCAGGAAGCCTTGAGCGGTACCCGATGGAAAGGTTGGTCCGGTCGCAAACACAAAGTCCTGCGTATTGGCGTCGTGGCCAAGCAGCTTCTCTCCATCCACGCCGAACACCTTGATCGCCATCCCGCGGTGGGTGGACACGCGGTCGCCCAACGTCTCGCCGGGGCCCTGCGCGAGCCGGATAGCGACCGGATGCGTGCCGGGCTTGGCGAACAGGCCTTGTGCAAGTTCGGGGGGCAGGTCGTTCGCGATCGTCAGTTCGCCGGTAACGCATGCAGAGCTTTTCGCGTGGCTCGCGCGAACGGCATGGCGTTCTCGCTTCTCGACCGTCTCGGTCTGCTGGGTCATGCCCTTGATGATGCCGTCGATTGACTCTTGCTCGTCCGGCTGGATCGTCTCGATGTCGTCGCTATACCGCAGATATGCCAAGCTATGCCTCCCAGATCTCAATGCGAGAGGAAGGCGACGCGTGTGGACGCCTACCACAGTCGCAAACAATCAGAGCGGTAACCATTTTCAGTACGGATCCGTTCCCGACAACCTACTGATCTCACGCCGAAAGGCGCTGATTCTGAGATCGGCTATTTCCACGATGAAATCGGAGAACTCGTTGAAGATCGGGGAGACTATATCCGGTTGAAGGGTTTTAGAGCGAGCAGAGGAGATCGACATGGCAATTGAACAGCCGAAAATTGCACCTGACGAAGAGAAGCCGGAGCCGAACGACGCGGATAGCGCTGCGACTGTTTTAGACGATGCGCAGTTGACCAAAACGCCTGGTGGTGGGGGGCTGGGCGGTGCCGATGCCGCGGATGTGTTGAGCGGATGGGGAAAGCTCAGCGGTGGTGCGACGCCGAACAGCGCTATCGATGTGCCAGTTCCCCATGGCGGTGGTGGTGACCCAACTCGCGAAGCGCAGCTCAGATCTTTGAACGATGGCCCCAAGGAGCCGCACACCAATCCGAACTGATCATCCGGGGATCTCTTTTAAGGAACATCGCGCGGTCTCGGGGGACACCCCGGCGCCTCCGAGACGTTGAGTGCCTATGCATGATGATAGGACAGTTCGTCTAATGCGACCGCGTTGTCTTCCCGTAGGTGTAGAGGCAGCCGCCTTGAGCATTGTCCGATGAGCGCTAATCGTAATCTGGCCGGGCGCCGCGTGGTAATTACCGGTGCATCGAGCGGCATCGGCGCGGCAACGGCGGTGGCTTTCGCAAAAGCGGGAGCACGACTTGTCCTGGGGTCTCGCGGCAAGGAAGGGCTGGACGACGTCGCGCAGCGCTGCGTCGAAGCTGGCGGTAGCGCAATCGTCCGACAGGTAGATTGCACCGACGCAGGCGCAGTGGCCATATTCGCCGCTCAGGCGCGCGATCTGCTCGGCGGCATTGACCTGTGGTTCAGCTGCGAAGGCGTCGGTGTGCTTGGCCGGTACGAAGACGTCCCGATCGCGGATCATGCCCGTGTCGTCGATGTGAACCTCGTCGCCCACATGAACGACGTCCATGCAGTACTGCCGATCTTTCTCGCGCAGGATCACGGCACTTGGGTAAACATGATTTCGGCGGGCGGTTTTGTCGCCACGCAGTATGCTGCGGCGTATTCGGCGAGTAAGTTCGGGTTGCGCGGGTTCAGCGCGGCTTTACGCGGTGAGGTGTCGAAGCGCCTGCACATTCACATATGCGACGTCTGCCCGACCTTCGTCGATACGCCCGGCGTGGACCATGCTGGCAACTATACCGGTGCCCGGCTTTCGCTTCCCCCCGGTTCGCTCGCACCGGAGACGGTGGCGAAGGCAGTCGTGCGGCTTGCCACGCACCCTCGTAACCTTACCGCCGTCGGCGCGCCGGCAATCGCATTCAAACTCGGCGAGTTCGCGGCGCCGAACCTGCTGGCGGCGATCATGAGTGGCTTCCTCGACACCTGGTCGGCCCGCGCGGCCGACGGCAACGACAACGATGGGGTGTTGTTCGAACCTGGCGTCCCCGCCGGTCCAGATGGTGGCCGGCGCGATCCACACCGGGGGCGCAAGGTGGCAGCCGCGGCGGGCGGTATGGCGGTTCTTGGCCTTGCGGGGGTCAGTGTATGGCTCGGCCGTCGTCGGTGATTGAGGACGATCGCTACCTCGCGTTGCGCTCGGGCATACGGGTACGAACGGACGCTGCGGTTGCAAATACCGGCTGGTTTACTTGGCAGGGGTTCACCGCGTGACCGAAGCGATCGAGTTGGGACTGCCGGCGCAGGCCTTCGACCGACAGGATGATGGCGACGACCTTGGCTTCTACGCGCCCCCGCGTTTGGTCACGCACATTGACGAGGCAGCAGTAGATGCACTGACCAGCCTGTACCGCGAGGCGATCCCCGCTGGCGGGCGGGTGCTCGACCTCATGTCGAGCTGGGTCAGCCACCTGCCGGACGACGTCGCCTATGGCGAGGTCGTCGGCCACGGCATGAACGCAGAGGAACTCGCCGCCAATCCGCGCTTCGATCGCTGGTTCGTCCAAGACCTTAACGATGTGCCTGACTTGTCCGAAGGGGACGCGCGCTACGATGCCGTACTGATCTGTGTCGGGGTTCAATATCTGCAACACCCCCTGGCGGTACTGCGCGAGGTTCGTCGTGTGCTGAAGCCGGGAGGCCGCGTCATCATAAGCTTCTCAAACCGCTGCTTCCCGACCAAGGCCGTGGCGGTCTGGCGCGCTCTCGATACGCAGGGCCACGCCTCGCTTGTCCGCCTCTATTTGGAGACGGCAGGGTTCCGCGATGCCACGGCTTCCCTACTAGCAGACGGTCGCCTGGGCGATCCATTGGTCGCGATAACTGGTCGCAGTTGAGGCTGTCGGGATCACACCCGCAATGGGGGAGCCGACTTCCCGGTTTAGTACCGTTGCGCCTGTTACAGGTATGTATCAGGCGCAACGGCAAGCCCGCGGTCAGGCTTCGACGCTGGCGGTCAAGGGTGGTGTCTGCTGATGTTGGACGACCAGCCAATCGTCGTGTCCCCGCATCCGCAAGGTCGAGGTGCAATGCGCCTCGTACTTCTCGTCGCCGCTCGCGCATCGCGCGGTGTACGCAACGACGATGAGGCCCTCTTGAGGGCGTGACACTCGTCGATCCGATAGGTCGATCGTATCCCAATCGGGCGTAGCCTTGACCGCATCCTTCGCTTCCTGCCCCTGGAAGACATAAGGCGGCCGGGGCAAGACCATGACGATCTCCTCGTCGATCCGGTCCTGGTAATGCTCGTCGCTGGCATCCCATAGGCTGCCTTCGAATTCCCACACGCGCTGGTCGTCCATGCCGTCTCTCCTTCATGGCTCAAGCGCGAGAGGATGGGGGAGGGTTCCGGTGTCTCGGCACCATCGCGTCAAGATCTACCGACGGATAAGACGTTTTGGCGCCCGTACGCCCGAGCTCCCTGACTAACATTGCGCAGACAGCGCATGCCTGCCGATCCAAGGTCCAAGCGCGATTGAAGGGGACCGGACCTATAGGTCGCAGCATCTGTTGGTACCCGTCGCAACAAGGGAGCTGACATGAACCTCAATGACCTCCTCCCAGATGGTGGCATCGATGCACTCGCCGCCCAACTAGGCATACCGCGCGAGCAAGCTCAGCGCGGCGCAGAGGCGCTGCTGCCGTCAGTTCTGGGCGGCATGGGGAATAACACGACGCAGTTAGACGCCCATGTGAACACGCTTGGCGGCGCAGACCTTGCTTCGAACGTGTTGGGCAACGAGCCGACGCAGATCGATCGCGGTAATCAGATCCTCGGCGGTATCTTCGGATCGAAGGACGGCAGTCGGGAGGTCGCCGACAACGCGGCGCAGAGCAGCGGCCTGGCGCCTGAGCTTCTCAAGCAGATGCTGCCGATCCTGGTCATGCTGGTGGCCGGCCATCTGACAGGGCGCTCGGGCGGGCAGCAAGGTGGCCTTGGCGGAATCCTTGGATCTGTACTGGGCAGCCTGGGTGGCGCTGGAGTCGCAGGCGCTGCGCCCGGGGGCGGTCTTGGCGGTGGCCTCGGGGGTATTCTTGGTTCGGTCTTCGGCGAGCGGCGATAGAGACGTCCGGACGTAAGACCGTCTTGCCCGATCAAACCGGTGGACTTGAGGTCCACGATCATCTCGTCGCCACGTGGCTACGGCACGGTGATAACATCGATGGCATGACTGGGGAGCGCATGTGATGCGGAGACGAGGAAACAAGCGAGCCGGTCCTGTGGCAATTGCCACCTTCGTGATGATCGTGGCACTCGTCGTCACGATATGCTGGCTCGCCGCGCGTGGCTTTCAGAAGCAGCCGAATGGACCACCGCGTGGTAGTCAGACGCTGCCAGCTCAGGCAGCGCAGGGGAGCGTAGCTGCGACGCCTCCGAACGCTAGTCCAGCTCGCTAAATTGAGGACGGTTAAGCCAGCAGTCTAAGAGCCCGACTCATAATTCGAGTTTAGCTATACGGCGCGTCATTCGCCGGATGGATGAGACGACCATCCAGGCTTCGGACGAGGCGATGGAGGCTCCCCAGTCCTTGGCGAGACGCCGGCATCGGCTGAGCCACGCCAGGGTGCGTTCGACGACCCAGCGCCGGGGCAGAATGACAAAGCCCGTCAGGTCGGAACGTCTGATGATTTCGATTGTCAGCCGATCAATGTGCGCGACCGCTGCTTCAAGCTTCTGGCCGGCATAACCGCCATCGGCGAACAGTCTGGTGAGCGCGGGATACGCGTCGCAGGATCGCTCGATCAGACCGGGCGCCCCGTCGCGGTCCTGCACATCGGCGCCATGCACCACGCCTTCGAGCATGTTGCCGAGCGTGTCGGTCACGATGTGGCGTTTACGCCCCTTGATCTTCTTGCCCGCGTCGTAGCCGCACGGCCCACCCGCCTCGGTGGTCTTGACCGACTGGCTATCAATGACGCCTGCGGTCGGCGCCGGCGTGCGACCTTCCGATACCCGCACCCATGCCACCAGCACTGCGTTGATGAAATCGAGCAGGCCGTTGTCGCGCATCCGGTAGAAATGGTACTGCACCGTTGTGAAGGGCGGAAAGTCCTTGGGCAGTTGCGCCCACTGGCACCCGGTCGCCGCGATATACTGGATCGCATCCCACAAGGTCCGCGCCTTGTGCTTGCGCGGCCGTCCCACCCTAGAGGTCCGCCTCAACAACGGGCGGACGACAGCCCATTCTTCATCGGTGCAGTCGCTTGCATAGCGCAGCCTGCTTCTGTCATGCTCGCGCCGAGCGGTTTCAGTCCAGCTCATGTGATCCTCGTGGTCTTCGCACCCCCCGGTGAATCACAAGCTACTGAAATCGCTCAACTCAATTTTCGGTCGGGCTCTAAGAAGGCACCTCGTCCAAGGAACGAGGCTCTGCTGGGGCAGCGCCGTTCTCGAATCTACGGAACGCAGTCGTATGTTTATATACCTCCATCCGTGCGCGCATTATCGACCCCAACGGGCGGTGTTCATCAAGCGCATTCGCTGGATTGAATGACAGCCGATCGTCGAAGTACTGCTCGCGGGCGGCACTGAAAGCCACTTGCCGAGGAATAACCAGCCTTCCAACCGTCCGGTATGGGCTTTCGGTTTCGGGCCACGTAACACTTGCATTCTCGATAGGCATTGCATCAAGATCAGTACATAGCTGAACCTTCACGTCGTACATGGCTTCGTGAGTTTGGTAGTAGGCCTCGGTAACGTGCCGAAATACATTGTCATCGGAAACGTCTACGTCTTGTTCGCCGACGTTCTCCAGAGTTTCTTCAGATGGAAAGACCGCGACTTTCGCCACATAATCCCCGAACCGGATAGGTGCTTGACTATAATACGGATCGCTCACCGGGTGGCGCGGTGGCCGGCCAATGAACTTCAGGTTCGAACTCTCCAAACCTACCGCTTCCAGCAAAGCCTCTGCACCGCGTGCGACGTGCGATAGCGCAATGATGCCGCGCTCAGGAACGCGGGGAGCCTGCGCGCCAGTCAGCCGAAAGGCTTTAAGAAAGCTTTTCGCGGTCGACGCATTGAATGCGGGATCGACTGCAAGCACGAAGTCCTGAGTAGTCGTTTCGTCGCTTTCCGGTAAACGATGTCCCGCGACGTTCAGGACTTTGATGGACATGCCGCGTTGCCCTGATGCTTTGTCAGAAAGCTTCTCAGGCGGGCCCGGTGCGTAGCGAACCAGTGCTTCAAAGGTGTGCGGGCGGGCGAACAGACCTTGAGCCAGTTCCTCCGGCAGATCCGGATCAACGGTTAGAAAGGCTTTGACGAGCCCGACCGCCTTCGCGTGCGTCCCCTTCATCGCCATACCATGCTTCTGACGAACCCGCTCCGCAAGTTGCAGCATCATTTCACGGATTTGATTGATCGTCTCTGCCTCGTCTGCAGAAATCGTCTCGATGTCGTGCCTGTAGTGAACGTATGTCATTACGCTGCCGTCCCCTTGAACAACGGACTGTGATCGGAGACGCTCACGCGTCGGGCTCAGAGGTGCTGTGGAAAACGCGTCTGCAGTACTCGACTAGTGCATCAGGCTGATCAAGCGGGGCTCGAAACGCTATGTGTCCGTCCGGCCGGATCAAAACGTAGGCCGGTCGACCATCCAAGCCAAATGCCCGATGTGCCTGTCCGTCTAGGTCGAAAAGTGTCTCGACGCCCGGCTCTGGGATGCCCTTGCCATATCCCATCACCAGCTTTGGACGCACAAACGGCCATGGCCCTACTTGATTGACAAGGATCCGAGGCTGCGCAGACCGCTCTTCCTGCCGACCGTCGAAGACAAGCAACGACCAACCCCAACTGCGGCCGTCCGGGTTGTATATGTGCTCGAACAACGAAACCACTGCGCCATCCTGCTGGGTTACTTGAGCGTCAGGCGCACGGTCGCCCGACCTTGGTTCGTTCCGGTGCAATACCTTGTCCAAAAATCCCATTCGATCAATGCTCAACGGACTGTCTGGATAGCTCACGTTGATCTGTTGAGGATCAGTAGTCCCTTGAATGAAAGTACCCATGTACGGGACGATATGCGATGATGCGCGAAGCGCCGCATCGCCTATCGCGCCGCGATACATGATTTGCCGGAAGCCCTGGGCCTGCTGTTTGTCGAGGCGGGCGTGCTCGTTCTGGCGTTCCCCCCCGTAGGATTCCAGTACAGTCTTTGCGGAGGAGCCGTTGATCTCCATTGCCAGCCTCCAGGCGATCTCCACGGCATCGTGGAACCCGGCGTTCATACCTTGCCCTCCTATGGGCAAGGTGAAATGCCCAGCATCTCCCACCAGGAAAACGCGGCCCTCGGCATACTTGGGTGCGACACCGTGTTTGAACCTGCTGTGAGTTAGCCAGATCGGATCGGTGAGGGTCACGGTATTGTCGCCGGTTACCTTACGGGCAAGGTCCTGTATCTCCCCGATCGTTGGATCGCGGTCCGGCACGCCCTCGTCATTCTCGAGAAAGAACAGCCTGTGATAGCCGCCCCATACGGGCATCACGCCGCAGAAGCCTTCCTTATAGTAGAAAAACCAGAGCTGATCGGGATCCGTCGGACGTCGCCACGACAGTTTGGCGTCGGCTTGGCGGTTCATCCGTCCCTCGAACGCTGTAGTCTCGTGCTCAGCGTCAATCGAGCGGCGGATCGTGCCTTCATTGCCGTCCGCCCCAACAAGATAACGACATCGCAGCTTCTGGTTGGGCTGGTCGCTATCAAGATCATCAGTGATATGAACCCATACCCCGGTCTCATCCTGGTCTACAGCAAGGACCTTCACGCCACGCGTTAATCGACCACCTCGCGCGACATACGTGTCGTTAAGGGTCGTCTCGATGACATCCTGACCACTGTAGATCACGTGACCAAATGGACTCGACTGTTCTTCGACTGGCATGGGCTTGTCGGGTCTATCGAACACAAACGTGCTGATCTTATCGACGACATAGGATTTCTCGACGATAGCGTCACGCAAGCCGATGCTATGCAAAAGCTCCTGCGGTCTCGCCCATACATTGTTTGCGCGGGAGTTAGCCTTGGGGCCGTCACGTTGTTCCAAAACAATGCAATCAACGCCATGATGGCGTAACGCACATCCGGTGGTCAGCCCAATCGGTCCAGCCCCCACAACGATAACATTAGCGTCGAACTTTTCGTTCGGACTCATCGGGCTTCCTTAGACATTGTGGAGTATTTCGTTCTTCCGCTGTGGGCTAGCGCCAGGGAAAGATCTGAGTTCGAGTCATTGGGACAAGCGAGTTCGGCCATTTCGCACCGGCGCGCTTCTAGACGATCGCGCACGCCGGCCAGAAGACGGCTCGTCACCTCGATAGCCTCTGCGGAAAATTCAGCGAGCAACTCGTTCGCGGTCGACAACCATTGTCGATTTGCCTCGTTTAGCACAGTGCGTCCGGTGGACGTTAGTTGTACAAGTTTGGCGCGGCGATGGTGAGGATTGTCGGTAAACTCCGTAAAACCTTCGGCGGTGAGTTCATCGGCCAGGCGCTGCACAGATTGACGTACAAGCCCCATATTTCGCGCGATCCCGGCTACCGGTAAGGAACCGTTCGCCTCCTGAATCGCGCCCAACACTTGCCAACGCGCACTTGTCAGGCCGAGCGGACGCACGAGCTCATCGCCATAAGCGATCATGGCACCATTTGCGCGAAACACGGCGAATGAGAGCACGCTGCCCAAATGCGTATATGGGTCGGCAGAGTCGGTCATAATGGGAGTCTGCTGTCATGTAAGGGAGCTACCCAAACTCATGTACCGCCCTCCGGTTCCAATATTTTAAAGGAATAAGCATCGCCGACCATGGCGTTCGCAGTAAGTGGGTAGCTAAGAGCCCGACTCATAATTCGAGTTTAGCGATACGGAGTGTCATTCGCCTGATGGATGAGACGACCATTCAGGCCTCGGACGAGGCAATGGAGGTTTCCCAGTCCTTGGCGAGACGACGGCACCGGTTGAGCCACGCCAGGGTGCGTTCAACGACCCAGCGCCGGGGCAGAATGACAAAGCCCGTCAGGTCGGAACGTCTGATGATTTCGATTGTCAGCCGATCAATGTGCGCGACCGCTGCTTCAAGCTTCTGGCCGGCATAACCGCCATCGGCGAACAGTCTGGTGAGCGCGGGATACGCGTCGCAGGATCGCTCGATCAGACCGGGCGCCCCGTCGCGGTCCTGCACATCGGCGCCATGCACCACGCCTTCGAGCATGTTGCCGAGCGTGTCGGTCACGATGTGGCGTTTACGCCCCTTGATCTTCTTGCCCGCGTCGTAGCCGCACGGCCCACCCGCCTCGGTGGTCTTGACCGACTGGCTATCAATGACGCCTGCGGTCGGCGCCGGCGTGCGACCTTCCGATACCCGCACCCATGCCACCAGCACTGCGTTGATGAAATCGAGCAGGCCGTTGTCGCGCATCCGGTAGAAATGGTACTGCACCGTTGTGAAGGGCGGAAAGTCCTTGGGCAGTTGCGCCCACTGGCACCCGGTCGCCGCGATATACTGGATCGCATCCCACAAGGTCCGCGCCTTGTGCTTGCGCGGCCGTCCCACCCTAGAGGTCCGCCTCAACAACGGGCGGACGACAGCCCATTCTTCATCGGTGCAGTCGCTTGCATAGCGCAGCCTGCTTCTGTCATGCTCGCGCCGAGCGGTTTCAGTCCAGCTCATGTGATCCTCGTGGTCTTCGCACCCCCCGGTGAATCACAAGCTACTGAAATCGCTCAACTCAATTTTCGGTTGGGCTCTCAGGGAATCCCAAGCGTCAGTTTTGCAACAAAGCCCTCTGCCTCCAGCCGGGCGTCGCGATCGCGCAGGACGCGACCCGCGTGAATGCACCCGCGGGTGCGCTTCAGGGTTTCGCAGCGGGAGATGCCGTCGCGTTCGAGGGCATCCCCTATGCTGCGCCGCCGGTCGGCGCGGACCGGTGGCGCGCCCCGCAGCCGGCCGCGCGCTGGTCGGGCGTGCGCATCGCGGACCATTACGGCGCCGACTGCGCGCAGGCGCCGTTTCCGCAGGCTGCCGCCCCGATCCGGACGCAGCCGGCCGAGAACTGCCTGTACCTGAACGTCTGGACACCGCGTGGCCCTGCCACGGGGCGGAAGCGGCCGGTGATGGTGTGGATTCATGGCGGCGGCTTCGTCAACGGCGGCAGTTCGCCCGCGATCTATTCGGGCGAGCGGTTCGCGCGCGATGGCGTCGTCTTCGTCAGCTTCAACTATCGGCTCGGCCGGTTCGGCTTCTTCGCGCATCCTGCGCTTGCGGCCGAGGGCGGCGGGGGAAATTTCGGGTTCATGGACCAGATCGCTGCGCTGAAATGGGTGCAGGCAAACATCGCGGCGTTCGGTGGCGACCCCAACAACGTCACGCTGATCGGCGAGAGCGCGGGCGGCATGTCCGTCAATGTCGCGATGACCGCGCCGGGCGCACGCGGGCTGTTCGCTAAGGCGATCATTGAATCCGGCGCCGGGCGTGACGGCGCGCTGCCGATGCGGCCGCTCGCGGTGGCGGCGCAGGCGGGGCAGGCCTTCCTGCCGGGCAGAACCGCCGCCGCGCTCCGCGCACTGCCGGCCGATCAGGTCGTCGCCGGGCTTAGCATGACGACGATGATGAGTCCGACCTTTTCCGACCCGATGATCGACGGCAAGACGATATGGCGCACGCCGTTCGCCAGCTACCTTGCGGGCGACTATGCCCGCGTGCTGCTGATCGTCGGCGCGAACAGCGCGGACGGCAGTCCCTTCGTCACCGACAAGGCGGCGATCTTCGCGTCCTACGGCAAGCTCGCCGACGAAGCGCGCGTGCTCTACGATTCCGGGGGCGCCGTGTCCGGGCTGCAACTCGGCATCGCGACCTGGGCCGATTGCAACATGATCGAACCCGCCCGCGCGATCGCGCGCGTCGCGAGCGCCACGCAGCCGGTCTATCTCTACCGCTTCGGCTACGTAACCCCGGCGCTGCGGACCGAGGTGGCGGGCGCGTCGCATGCAAGCGAGATCCCGTACGCGTTCGATACCGTCGACGTGCGGCGGCAGCCACCGTTCGCCGCGTCCGATCGGCCGATCGCTACCGCGATGCACCGCTACTGGGTCTCGTTCGCCACGACCGGGCGTCCGGTCGAAGACACCGCTTGGCCGCGGTACGACGCAGCCAAGGGCCTAGTGCAGGCGATCGACGCCGGCCATATCGGCCAGGCCGCCGATCCGCTCCAGCCGCGCCTCGATCTAAACGAACGCGCGTCGGACGGCGGCTGACGCGCGCCGCGATCAGGACACCGCGAAGACGCGGATGATCGCCCGGTCGGGCAGCCGCGCGCCAACGCCGACGAACACCGTCTCGTTCAGCCAGCGGTGCGGGCCGTCGCCGACCTCGAACTGCGGACTGGTCCGGAAATAATAGTCCTTGGCCGACACCGGCTCGCCGGCCATCAGCCGCTGCATCACCGCGGCGGGCGCGCGGCGGATGCCGGCATTCTCGATCCCGATCACGGCGCCGTCGTCGGCCTGTATCCAGTAGCGCGCCCACACCCGTGTCAGCCCGTCGCCCGGCCGGATCCCCTGCCAGTCCGCACCCCCGGGCAGTACGATTGCGCTTAACCGCGGCCCTGCGACGGCGCCACCGACAATCGGCACGATCCGCCGCCGCACGCCGTCGATCGTACCCAGTTCTTGGATCGGGCCGAGCAGCACATCGGCCTGGAAGGCGAAAGTGAGGCGTGGTTCGGGATAGTCGGACGGGATCGCCGCCGTGGTCGCTGCTCCGCTTGCGAGGCCGATGCCGGTTGCACCGGCCGCCAAAATATCGCGTCTGTTCATTCCCGTCCCCCCTGGTTGCGGCGCGTTTATACACTCGAAAGCCGCTTGCAGCCGAATACAACATGCTATTATACATAGCAATAATGGAGGAGTGTCTATGGCCGAAGCGGATCATCAGGACGCCATGTTCGCGCGGCGCAATCCCGTGAGCGGGGCGATCGCGACACAGGCATGTGCGATGACCCCGGCCGAGGCGAGCGCCGCTTGCGACGCGGCGGCCGTCGCGCTTTCCGGATGGTCGGCGCTCGGTCCCAATGCGCACCGGGCGATGCTGGGCAAAGCCGCCGAAGCGCTGGAAGCGCGTGCCGACGCGTTCATCGCCGCGATGATGGGCGAAACCGGCGCGACCGAGGGTTGGGCACGTTTCAACCTGATGTTGGCGGCCGGCTTGGTGCGCGAGGCCGCGGCGCTGACGACCCAAATCGGCGGCGAAGTGATCCCGTCGGACAAGCCCGGCTGCATCGCGATGGCGCTGCGCGAGCCCGCAGGCGTGGTGCTCGGCATCGCGCCGTGGAACGCGCCGATCATCCTCGGCGTCCGTGCTATCGCGGTGCCGCTGGCGTGCGGCAATACCGTTGTGCTCAAGGCCTCCGAACTGTGCCCGCAGACGCACACGCTGATCGTCGAGGCGTTCGCCGAGGCGTTGCCGCCAGGCACGATCCAGCTCGTCACCAACGCGCCTGCCGATGCTGGCGACGTCGTCGGCGTGCTGATCGACCACAAGGCGGTGCGCCGGGTCAACTTCACCGGATCGACGCATGTCGGGCGGATCGTCGCGCGGCGCTGTGCCGACAATCTGAAGCCGGCGTTGCTCGAACTTGGCGGCAAGGCGCCCTTGCTGATTCTAGAGGATGCCGATCTCGACGAGGCAGTGAAGGCGGCGGCGTTCGGCGCGTTCATGAACTCGGGGCAGATCTGCATGTCCACAGAGCGGATCATTGTCGTCGACAGCGTCGCCGATGCCTTCGCGCAGAAGTTCGCGGCGAAGGTCGTCACGATGGCGGCGGGCGCGGTGATCGACCGCAAGACGGTGGAGACCGTCGCGTCGCTGGTCGAGGACGCGCTGGCGCAGGGGGCGACGCGACTGACCGGCGGCGACGCGGATGGCGTGGTGATGGCGGCGCAGGTGATCGACGGCGTCACGCCCGCCATGAAGCTGTTCCGCGACGAAAGCTTCGGCCCGGTCGTCGGCATCGCCCGCGCGCGCGACGAGGCGCACGCCATCGAACTCGCCAACGACACCGACTATGGCCTGTCCGCCGCGGTGTTCACGCGCGACACCGCCCGGGGGCTGCGCATCGCGCGCCAGATCAAGTCGGGCATCTGCCACGTCAACGGGCCGACCGTGCATGACGAGGCGCAGATGCCGTTCGGCGGGGTCGGCGCGTCGGGCTATGGCCGCTTCGGCGGCCGCGCCGGGATCGACGCCTTTACCGAGCTGCGCTGGATCACGATCGAGACGCAGCCCGGCCATTTCCCCATCTGATTTTCCGCGGAGCCTTACCCTACATGACCGACCGTATTGAAGAAGACACCGTCGCCTACATGATCGAGGACGGCATCGCCTGGGTCAGCTTCAACCGCCCCGAAAAGCGCAATTGCATGAGCCCCAGGCTCAACCGGCAGATGATGCGCGTGCTCGACTTGCTGGAATATCGCGACGATGTCGGCGTGCTGGTGCTGACGGGCGAGGGCAGCGCGTGGTCCGCGGGCATGGACCTGAAGGAATATTTCCGCGAGACCGAGGCGCAAGGGCTCGGCGCGTCGCGGCAGGCGCAGCGCGAGAGCTATGGCTGGTGGCGGCGGCTGCGCTGGTATCAGAAGCCGACGATCGCGATGGTCAATGGCTGGTGCTTCGGCGGCGGCTATGGCCCGCTGTTCGCGTGCGACCTGGCGTTCGCCGCGGACGAGGCGCAGTTCGGGCTCAGTGAGATCAACTGGGGCATCCTGCCCGGCGGCGGCGCATCGAAGGTGGCGGTGGAATTGCTGCCGTTCCGCAAGGCGATGTACCACGCGATGATGGGCGAGAATGTCGACGGCAAGACCGCGGCCGAATGGGGCCTGGTCAACGAGGCGGTGCCGCTGGACGGACTGAAGGCGCGCGTGACCGCGGTCGCGAACGTGCTGCTCGGCAAGAACCCGGTGGCGCTGAAGGCGACCAAGGATGCGATCCGCCGCGTGCGCGAAATGACCTATGAC
The DNA here is from genome assembly GCF_057815015.1 of Sphingomonas sp. SL1004. Taxonomy (NCBI): domain Bacteria; kingdom Pseudomonadati; phylum Pseudomonadota; class Alphaproteobacteria; order Sphingomonadales; family Sphingomonadaceae; genus Sphingomonas; species Sphingomonas sp. SL1004. The sequence continues at coordinate 262,721 of NZ_JBYMUX010000002.1, read as the reverse complement.
AATGCCGAGGATTTCCTGATCCGCGCACAGGAGGCCGCCAACAGCTACGACAATGAGGGCCGCAAGGAGGGCATCCGGCAGTTCATCGACGACAAGACGTTCAAGCCGGGGCTCGGCGCGTACGACAAGTCTAAGCAGCAGGCCTGAGCGTGACGGGGGCGGTCGAGGAGTGGGTTGGAGCGCGGGTCGGGATCGAGCGGTTGCTGCGGCCGCGATCGGTCGCGGTGGTGGGGGCGTCGGACAAGCCGGGTGCGCTCGGCGCGTCGGTGATCGCCAATCTCGACCGCAACGGCTTTGCGGGCGAGGTCTATCCGATCAACCCGAACCGAGAGACGATCGCGGGGCGCCCGTGCCTCCCGCACATCGCCGAATTACCCGACGGCGTCGACGTCGCGGTGCTGGCGATTCCCCGCGCGGGCGTGCTGCCCGCGGTGCGCGAGCTCGCGGCGCGGGGCGTGGGCGCGGCGGTGATCTTCTCCGCGGGCTTTGCCGAAGGGGGCGAGGCGGGGCTGGCCGAGCAACAGGAGATCGCCGCGATCGCTGCCGAGGCGGGGATGGTGATCGAGGGGCCGAACTGCCTGGGGCTGGTCAACCATCTGTCTGGCGCGCCGCTGACCTTCGTCGAGACGCGCGTGTCGCCGCCGGCACCGGGGCAGCGCGGGATCGGCATCGTCTCGCAATCGGGGGCGATGGCGGCGGTCCTGGGCACGGTGTTCCAGGCACGCGACCTGGGGCTGACGGTATCGGTATCGACCGGCAACGAGGCGGCGAGCGGCGTCGAGGACTATGTCGAATGGCTCGTCGAGGAGCCCGGGACGCAGGTGATCGCGATGATCGTCGAGCAGTTCCGCAAGCCCGCGCGCTTCCTGGCGGCGGCGCGCGCGGCGCATGCGGCGGGCAAGACGATCGTGCTGCTCCATCCCGGCCGATCGGGCGCGGCGCGCGAGAGTGCGGCGACGCATACCGGCGCGATGGCAGGCGATTACGACCTCATGCGATTGCTGGTCGCGGGCGCGGGCGTGGTGTTCGCGGAGACGCTGGAGGAACTCGCCGACATCGCCGAGATCGCCGCGCGATGCCCGATGCTGCCCGAGGCGGGGGTCGCGGTGCTGGGCGAATCGGGGGCGTTCAAGGCGCTGATGCTCGATCTGGCCGAGAACCTCGCCTTGTCGCTGCCGGCGCTGGGCGATGCGGATTCGCCGGCGCTGCGCGCGGCGTTGCCTGACTTCGTAGGGGTGTCGAACCCGCTCGACATGACCGCGCAGGGGCTGGTCGAGCCGGACCTGTACGCGCGGACGCTGACGGCTCTGCTCGGCGACGCGCGTATCGGGACCGTGGTGATGGGGATCATCCAGACCGATCCGGTGACGACGGGGATCAAGGTGCCGCCGCTGCTTCGCGCGCTGGGTGAGGGAGCCGGCAAGGCGGTGATCTTCGCCGGACTCGACGAGGGCGCGCCGATCCCGGCCGCCGACGTCGCCGCGTTGCGCGCGCTGTCGGTGCCGTATTTCCCGTCGCCCGAACGCGCGCTGCGCGCCGTCGCACGGCTGGTGGCGCGGACCGCGCCGGTTATGACGGACGACGCGGCGGGGCCGATGCTCGACCTGCCGATGGCGGGGGGCGTGGTGCCCGAATATTGCGGCAAGGCGCTGCTGGCCAAGGCGGCGTTCGTGTTTCCGGTGGCGCAACTGGCGACCGATATGGCCGGCGCGCAGGCCGCCGCCGCGGCGATCGGCTATCCGGTGGTGCTCAAGGCGCAGTCGCCTCAACTCAGCCACAAGAGCGATGCCGGCGGCGTCGCGGTGGGGATCGCCGATGTGGGGGCGCTGGCGGCGGCATGGGAGCGGATGACCGCGGACGTCGGCGCGTATCTGCCCGGCGTCGCGCTGGACGGCATCCTGGTCGAGGCGATGGGTGCGCGTGGGCTGGAGATGATCGTCGGCGCGCGGCGCGACCCCGATTGGGGCGCGGCGGTGCTGGTCGGCTTCGGCGGGGTGCAGGCCGAAATCCTGAAGGATGTGACGCTGGTCGCGCCGGGAACGACGCGCGAAAAGATCGTCGCGGCGATCCGGGGCTTGCGCAGCGGCGCGCTGCTCGACGGCTGGCGGGGCGGCCCGAGGCTCGACGTCGATGCGCTTGCCGCGCTGGTCGAGCGGCTGGCCGCGGTGATGCAGGCCAATGCAGACGTGCGCGAAATCGACCTCAACCCCGTGATCCTCTATCCGCAGGGGCAGGGCGCGGTCGCGCTCGATGCGCTGATGCTGGTCGATCCGGCCTGAAGGAGCCCGCCATGACCGATCCGCGCCGCCTGCTCGACGAAGCGCCGATGACGGCGCCGCAGATCGTCGCGATCGGCCTGTGCGTGCTGCTCAACGCGCTCGACGGGTTCGACGTGCTGGCGATCAGCTTCGCCTCGCCGGGGATCGCAGCGGAATGGGGCATCGACCGCGCGGCCTTGGGCGTCGTGCTGTCGATGGAACTGATCGGCATGGCGGTCGGATCGGTGGCGCTGGGCGCGGTCGCCGATCGCGCGGGGCGGCGACCGACGATCCTCGGCTGCCTGATCGTCATGGCGCTGGGCATGGCGGCGACGACGCAGGTGGCTGGCGCAGCGTGTTCGCGCTGGGCGCGGGGATGACGGCGGTGTGCCTGCCGCTGGCGCTGTGGCTGCTGCCCGAATCGATCGGCTTCCTGGTGCAGCGCAGGCGGGCCGATGCGCTGGCGCGGGTCAATGCGGTGCTGGCGCGGATGCGGCATGCGCGGGTCGAGGCGCTACCGGTCGCGACGGGGACGGGCGGGGTGCCGGTCGCGGAGCTGTTCACGCCCGTACTCGCGCGCACCACGATCCTGCTGACGATCGCCTATTTCGCGCAGCTGATGACATTCTATTTCATGCTCAAATGGATCCCGAAGATCGTCGTCGACATGGGGTTCAGCGCGGCGCGCGCCGGGGGCGTGCTGGTTTGGGCGAATATCGGCGGGTTGGCGGGCGGCGTCGCGTTCGGGCTGGCGACGGTGAAGGCCGGGGTGAGGCCGTTGATGGCGGTGAGCCTGCTTGCCTCCGCGGCGATGGTGGCGGTGTTCGGGCGGGGTTACGGCGACCTGGCGACGCTGGCGCTGGTCGCGGGGATCACGGGGTTCTGCACCAATGCCTGCATGGTCGGGCTGTATGCGCTGGTGGCGCAGGGATTTCCGGCGGCGGTGCGCGGCGGCGGCACCGGCTTCGTCATCGGGCTGGGGCGCGGCGGCGCGGCGCTGGGGCCGATCGCGGCAGGCGCGATGTTCCAGGCGGGCTGGAGCTTGCAGGCGGTGGCGGTGGCGATGGCGGCGGGATCGCTGGTCGCGTTCGCCGCGCTGCTTATGCTGCCGCGGTCAGGCGAACAGCGCGTCCGGGGTTAGCCGCCGCGGCGTCAGCCCGTCGGCCTCGGCATAGCGCAGCATCGTCGCCAGCGTCGCGCGGTTCGCCTCCAGCCCATAGGTCCAGGGATCGCCGCCGAGCGCGGCACGCGCCGCATTGGCGTGATCGGACAGCCAGGGCAGCGCGACCTTGGGGAAATCGCGCGCGATCAGATCGGCGGCGGCGAGGCGGCGCGCCTCCTCGAACGCGGCGTGGAGCGCGTGCGGCAGGTCGGGATGCGCGTCCACCAGCGCGCGCCGCACGACCAGGACGTGCATGATCGGGAACAGCCGCGTGCGCCGCCAGTAACCGAGTTCGGCGATGCGCGGCTCGGGCCACATCCGTGCGACCGGCGCGGTGCCTTGGAGGAAGCAGCGCGGCGCGCCGGGGCTCATCACCGCGTCGATTGCGCCCTCCGCGAGCAGCGCGTCGAGCGTCCCGGCCGAGCGCTCGACCCGGATACCGTCTGGCAGCATCATCGCCGCACGGTTCTCGAGCACCGGCGCGTGGAGCCCCGCCGCGACCCAGTCGATCGATCCGCGGGTGACGCCGTGATCGTCGGCGAGCATCCCGCGCAGCCACAGCCCCGCGGTCTGCTGGTAATCGACGGTGCCGATGCGGCGGCCGGCGAGATCCTCCGGCCGGTCGATGCCGCGATCGGTGCGGACGTAGAGGTTGGCGTGGCGGAAGCTGCGCGACAGGAACACCGGCACGGCGACGTAATCGCGCTTGCCCGCCGCCACGCGCGCGATGTGCGATCCCATCGACAGCTCGGCGACGTCGTACGCCGCCTCGCGCATCACCTGGCGGAACAGCGTCTGCGCCTCGACGATGCGGATCTCGGCCGCGTGGCCTTCGATGGCGACGCGGCCGTCGAGCAATGCCTCGACCCGGTCGGAGAATGTGGTGCCGATCGAGAGCGTCGCCATGGCCGTCAGCCGGCCGTCACGTCGATGCCGTCGAGCCCCGCTAGCCGATCGCGATCGGCGGCAAGGTCGCCATCGAGCGCGAAGCTGAACGCGCGGCTCTCGGCGCCCGCGGTCCAGAAGGTGCCGCCATTGCCGCCGCTGCTCGTCGCCAGCCAGCGCGCGGTACCGCCCAGCACCTCGGTGGCGTAAGCCGTCCCCGCAGGGATGTTGACCGCATCGCCGCCCGAAAGGTCATGCGTAAGGCCGTCCAACGTGACGCTCAGCCGCCCCTCCAGCACGTAGACGAAGACATGGGTCGAGCTATGTCTGAGCGTCGGCAGCGCGGCACCGCGCCCCCCCTCGATTACGCGCATGTCAACCTTGCCGTCGCTCTGCGCCCCCGTCAGGATCGCGGTCGACAGATGACCGAGCAGACTGTGCCGCGAGCCGAATCCGGCCTCGAGGAAATAGGGCGACGGGCCCTCGGGCAGCCGCTGGTCACCCGCGCCGATCGGTGTCGCCTCGGCATAGACGGCGTCCTCGACGCGCATGATGCGGTGCTTGCCCATCGCCGGGCCCATGCGAGAGAAATCGAACGGATGGCCCTCAGGCGGCAGGCCGGTCATGCCCCAGACTTCGCCCGCATCCGCAAAGAACTGTTCCCAGCCGCCGGGTGCCACGATGCCGAAGAACTGCGTGCGCGGCGCGACGCTGCGATAGCTGTGGTGTACGCGCGGCGGGACATAGGCGAAGTCGCCGGGCGCGAGGACGCGCGATTCGCCGTCGCCCCATACCTGCAGGCGGCCGCGGGTGACGAACCAGGTGTCGTGCTCGCGTTCATGCCAGTGCATCGGGATGGGGCCGCGATCGAGCGGGCATTCGGCCACGACCGCGCCGAACCCGCCGGCGGTCTGATCGACCCCGGCGAGCGTGCGGATCACCTGTCCGGCGACGAGATGCGACAGGCCTTCGCCGGCGCGCAGAACATAAGGGATAGTGCCGGGTAGGGTGGTGGTGTCGGTCATTGTCTCTCTCCTTCGGGTCGGGCGAACGGGATGGCGAGCTGCGCCGCCTTACATTCCACCGTCTTGGGCGGGGCGATGCCCCATTGGTCGGTGCGGCCGGCGGGCCAGGTCCAGTCGTCCGGTCCTCCCGCGCGATAGCCGTCATCGACCTGCAGCACGTCTGCGGTATATTCGACAACGAAGCCGAACGGGTCGACGAAATAGGCGAACACGTTGTTGCCGGGGCCGTGGCGGCCGGGGCCCCAGCCGATCGGGAAGTGATGGCCGACCATTCGTCCGGCGGCGCGCATCACGCCCTCCCAGTCGGGAAGTTGGAACGCGATGTGGTTGAGCGTGTTAACCGGCGCGTCGGCGATCACGACCGAATGATGGTCACTGTTGGTGCGCACAAACGCCATCATCTTCGAACGGTCGGTTAGCGTGAAGCCCAGCGCCCCGGTATAGAAGTCGGCATCGCGCATCACGTCGTCGCTGTTGATGTTGACGTGCGCCAGCCGCTCAGGGCGATCCGGGTCGGGTGCGAGCGGTACGGCTAGAATGTCGTCATGGACGATGCGGATCGTGCGGCCCTGTGCGTCGCGCACCGCCAGGATCGTGCCGGCACCCGGCTCATCGGCTGTTTTACCAGCATCGAGCCGCTCTGCACCGCGGGCGACCATCGCGGCGACGAGCACGTGCGGATCGGTTTCCAGCGCGGCACGGAAGGTCATCGACCGGATTGCGCTCTCATCACCCGCATGCAGCGCGAAGATCTGCGCGTCGCCGCCGGTGCCGCGCAGCCAGACGCTCGTCCTGGTGCGGTCAGCGACGGTCAGGCCCCAGACATCGGTGTAGAATGCGGCTGCGGCGGCGAGATCGGGCACCATCACATCGACGCTGCGCAAGCCCGCGACCGGAAACTTGGCCATTTCAAATCCTCTCATCCTCGCCGTCGTCTGCGGCGCGGGCACGGTATGGCGTGCCGCGGCCATATCTGGCAAATACGCGATTCGTAGGGAAGCATAGGAATTGCCTATGCCTTCAGGAGAGCATGATGATCGATCCGCGGATCCTGCGCACGTTCCTGGCGGTATGTCGCGAGGGATCGATCAGTGGAGCGGCGCGGTGGCTCAACATTTCGCAGCCATCGGTGTCGGTCGCGATCGCGCAGCTCGAGCGGAGCCTGGGTGGCGGGCTGTTCGAGCGCGGGCGACAGGGCATCTCGCTGACGCCGGCGGGCGAGGCGCTGCTCAGGCGCGCGGAGATGATGGAGGTGCTGCTCGCCGATGCCGAGGAGGCGGTGGCATTGGCGCGCACCGGCATTCGCGGACCGCTCAGGATCGGCGGCACGCCCGGCGCGCTGGTCAGCCTGGTGCCCTCCGCGATCGCGCGGATGGAGCGCGCCGATCACATGGCGCTGACGGTGATCGAACAGGCCGATGCGCAGCTGACCGACCTCCTCCGCCGCGGCGAGATCGAGGTCGCGGTGGTGACCACGGGGCTGGAGCCGCCGCCGTCCGATATGATCGAGCGCTCGATCGCGCGCGATCCCTTCTCGCTGATCGTCGGGCGGGCGCATGCGCATCTGGGGCCGGTCGTATCGCTTAAGGAAGTGGCGTCGCTCGGCTGGGTGTTGCCGCAGGCGGCGGGCGCATTCCACCGCCAGATCGACGCGTTGTTCCTCGCCGCGGAGACGACCTTGCCCGCCGACGTGATTCGCTGCGATTCGCTGCTGACGTCGAAGGCGATCGTCCGTCGCGGCAAGCGCGTGACCGTGCTGCCGCGCGGCGTGGTGGAGGCGGAGCTGTCGATGGGCCTGCTCCGTGCGATCCCGATCGCCGACGTGCCGATCACGCGGACGATCGGCATCCGCACGCTGGCGGGGCGGCAATTGTCGGAACTCGGCAGCCAGTTCGTGGCAGCGATCGTCGCCGACTGACATAGCCTGATCCTATGGCCGTGCTAAAAACCAGTATTTTACATTATTGCTATGCCGGATCACACAGGCTCCACCGCCGGGAAGAGCGGATCTGGAGGGGTTTCGATGTCGTTCGACCATCACATTGCGAAGCGCTGCATGCGCCTTGGCCATAGCCGGTGAGCGACGCGTCCCTGTTCGATCTGGCGATCATTGGCTGCGGGCCGGTCGGTGCGCTGGCCGCCAACCTCGCCGCGAAGGCCGGGCTGTCGGTGCTGGTGATCGACCGCGACGCGACCGCGCATCCGCTGCCGCGCGCGGTGCACCTCGACCATGAGATGATGCGGTTGTTCCAGGCGGCGGGCCTTGCCAAGGCGATCGCACCGGGCATGCGCGAGACGCAGGGCCATCTGCACGTCGGTGCCGATCACGGCGTGATCCGCTATATGGGCACCGCGGGACGGCCGAAACCGTTCGGCTGGGCCAACGACTATTTCTTCTATCAGCCCGAACTCGAACAGCGACTGCGCGAGGGGCTGGCGCGCTTTCCGAACGTCACGCAGGCGATGGGCGTCGAACTCGCCGCGTTCGACCAGGATGCCGACGGCGTCACGCTGCATCTGAGCGGCGTCGATGGCCCGGCACAGATGCGCGCGCGCTGGGTGATCGCCGCCGACGGCGCGCGCAGTCAGGTGCGCAAGCTGCTCGGCATCGCGCTCGACGATCTCGATTTCGAGGAGCCGTGGCTGGTGGTCGATGCCGAGGTCGACGGGCCGGTGCGCTTCCCCGATCTGTGGGGCGTGCCAGAGGCGGCGGACATCCAGCAGCTGTCGGTGATGATGTGCGATCCGAAGCGGCCGGCGACGATCGTGCCGGGGCGTGGCAACATCCGCCGCTGGGAATTCATGCTGCTGCCCGGCGAGGACGATGCCGCGATGATGCGTGCCGACCGCGTCGCCGCGCTGATCGAGCCGTATCTGGGCGGCGTGCCGCACCGCATCGTCCGCGCGACGACCTATCGCTTCCACGGGCTGATCGCCGAGCGCTGGCGCGAGGGCCGGGTGTTCCTGGCGGGCGACGCCGCGCACCAGACCCCGCCCTTCTTCGGGCAGGGCATGTGCCACGGCATGCGCGATGCCGCGAACCTGGTGTGGAAGCTCGACCTGGTCGTGCGCGGGCTGGCCGATCCGGCGCTGCTCAACAGCTATCAGCCAGAACGCGATCCGCATGTGCGCAGCGTCGTCACCGCCGCGGTCGATGCCGGGCGCTATATCTGCGAACTCGATCCCGGCCTCGCCGCTGCACGCGACGAGGCGATGCGCGAGCGCGCGCGGTCCGGCGCGACCGGCACCGCGGCGGACCTGATCCCGGCCTATCGCGACGGCGTGATCGCCGCCGGCACGCCGGGCGCGGGCGAGCGGTTCGTCCAGCCCTGGGTCGACGGGCGATTGCTCGACGATGTCGTCGGCGGCGGCTGGCGGCTGTTCGTGCAGGGCAATGTCGCCGCCGCGCACACCGCCGCCGCACGGCTCGCGCCGATCGCGGTGTCGGTAGTCGACGTGGCCGATATCGCCGACGACGGCACGCTCGCGCGCTGGCTGGCGGAACGCGCCGCGACCGCGGTGCTGGTGCGCCCCGATTCCTATGCGTTCGGCACCGCACCGGGCGACGCCGCCGCGCTGATCGACGCGGCGCGCAATGCGCTTGCCCTCGCCCCGCTGGCGGAGATGGCGGCATGACCCAATCACCAGAAGGAACTCAGTAACATGGCGTATGTCAGCTTCCGCCGCGCGGACGGCACGGCGAGCTTCGGCCGCCTCGACGGCGACCGCATCCTGGACCTGGGGCACGCGGCGGCCAGCCTGAAGGCGGCGATCGTCGCGGGGGACCTCGACGCGCTTGAGGGCGGCGACACCGTCGCGCTCGCCGACGTCACGCTGCTGCCGGTGATCGCCGATCCCGCCAAGATCCTGTGCGTCGGCCATAATTACGAGAGCCATCGGCAGGAGACCGGCCGGGCGAAGGTGGAGCATCCGTCGATCTTCACGCGCTTCGCCGACACGTTGGTCGCCGATGGCGCGCCTATCCTGCTGCCCAAGGTGTCGGGCAATCTCGATTTCGAAGGCGAGCTCGCGATCGTGATCGGTCGCGGCGGGCGTCATATCAAAGAGGCCGACGCGCTGGACCACATTGCCGGCTATGCGTGCTTCAACGACGCCAGCATCCGCGACTGGCAGTGGCATACGACGCAGTTCATCCCGGGCAAGAACTTCCCCGGTACCGGCGGGTTCGGGCCGAAGCTCGTCACCGCCGCCGAGGCGGGCGACCTGAGCGACGTGCATGTCACGACCCGGCTCAACGGCGAGATCGTCCAGGATCAGCCGATCCGCGACATGATCTTTTCTATCGCGAAGATCATCGCCTACGTCTCCGCCTTCACGCCGCTGTCGCCGGGCGACGTGATCGCCACCGGCACGCCGGGCGGCGTCGGCGCCAAGCGCACCCCGCCGCTGTGGATGAAGGCGGGCGACACCGTGACCGTGGATATCGGGCCTGTGGGAACGCTGACCAACATCATCGCCGCCGGGGACTGAACAACGAGGGCGCCGCCGCAGAGTGCCGCCGACAACCGAAGGGAGAGGATTATGAAGATGATTTCGATGATGCCGCTGCTGGCCACCGCCAGCATTGCCGCGCTCGCGATGCCCGCGGCCGCGCAGACCGCGCCGACGCCCGATGCCGCCGCGCCCGGGCCGACCGCCGAGGTCGCCGCTGCGCCCGACAACCAGGGTGGCGATATCATCGTCACCGCGCAGCGCCGCGCGCAGCGCCTGCAGGACGTGCCGCAGTCGGTCACCGTGCAGACCGGTGCCGAGCTCGAACGCCAGCAGGTCAACACCGTGTCCGACCTGGCGCGCGTCGCGCCCTCGCTGGAAATCTCGGGCGCGCCGGGGCAGGGCGTCGGCGGCGGCGGTCAGATCCGCGGTATCGGCACGCAGTCGTTCCAGCAGGGCGCGGTCGGTGCGGTCGGCATCGTCGTCGACGGCGTCAGCCAGGGCAACACCAACATCGGCGATCTATTCGACATCAACCGCGTTGAAGTGCTGAAGGGGCCGCAGGGCACGCTGTTCGGGCTGACCACCTCGGCGGGTGTGATCAACATCTCGACCACGCCGCCCGAGTTCGGCGTGTGGTCAGTCCGTGCGCGCACCGAATTGTCGGACGCCGGCAAGGCGGGATCGGATTTCGGCCGCCAGCTGGTGCAGGCCGTCGTCAACGTGCCGATCGCCGCCAACGCCGCGCTGCGCGTGTCGGGCAACGTCAATCTGACGCAGGGCGTCGATCGCAACACGCTGACCGGCGACTATGATCCGCACCACACCTATAACGGCCGTGCGCGGCTGCGCTGGGAGCCGACCGACAAGGTCAGCGTGAACCTGATCGGCGATATCAGCCGCGTGCGCGACAAGGGCGTCGACTTCTTCGTGCTGTACCGCGGCGACACGCAGGCGATCGCGCCGGGCAACCCGATCTTCCCGCCCGGCACGGTCAGCGTCAACGCCGCCGCGGCAAGCTGTGGGGTGACGCCGGGTGCGGGCAACCGCGACTATTGCAGCGCCAATCCCGGATTCACCCGGTCGACGACCTGGGGCACTTCGTTGCAGGTCGATTACGAGGCGGCACCGTTCACGGTCACGTCGATCTCGTCCTATCGCCATCAGGATAGCTCGGGACTGCTCAACATCTTCCGGCTCGATCCGCTGCTCAGCCGCATCGGCGTCACGACGGTTCCGAGCCTGGGGCTGGTCCCCAATCCCGGTCCCGGCCAGATCCTCGACGGACCCAAGCCGTTCCAGAGCTCGCTCCTCACGCAGGAGTTGCGCGTCGCTTCGCCGACCGGCAGCACGGTCGAATATACCGGCGGCCTGTTCTATTCGCGCTACCGGCAGCATAATGATCCGGAGCGGGTGCTGGTGACGATCCCGATCCCGTTCGCGCCGCCGATCCAGTCGATCACGCCGGGCAACAACAGCGACATCTCCGACGATTCGATGGCGATGTTCGGGCAGGCGACGATCCATGTCGCGCCGCGCTTCAACCTGATCGCGGGCGGACGCTTCACCGCCGAGCGGCTGGGCGTCGAGGTGACGACGCTGGGCGCGCTGGCACCCTCGCGGCGGCCCAAGCTGAACACCACCAACGTGTCGTGGAAGGGCGGCGCGCAGTATGAATTCTCGCACGACCTGACCGCCTATGCGACGGTGTCGCGCGGCTACAAGGGCGGGCAGATCGCGCTTGGCGATCCGACCGACGTCAATGCCGTGCCGGTGATCATCCGGCCCGAGATCCCGACCGCCTACGAAGCGGGACTGAAGGCCAGCACGTTCGGCGGCAGGCTCGGCGCGGACCTCAGCGGATTCTACACGACGCTGAAGGACTATCAGGGTCAGCAATGCGTGCCTGCCGCTGCCGGCGGCATCAACTGCCTGCCGCAGAACATCTCGGGCGTGCATTCGCGCGGCGTCGAGATGAACCTGTTCGGTCGGCCGACGCGCCAGCTGTCGCTCAACCTCGGCGGGATATGGAACAAGGTGACCTATCCCGGCGGGTTCGCCGGGCAGGACGGCTCGCAGCTCGGCGGCCAGCAGCTGGCCAACGCACCCGAATGGAAGGTGACCGCGACCAGCGAGTTCACCCAGCCGATCGGCGGGCTGGAGGCGTTCGTCGCGGCGGATGCGGTCTACAAGTCCAAGCTGCGGCTGGCGGCATCGACCAACGCGGCGGCGATCTATGGCGATCACGCGACGGTCGGTGGCCGCGTCGGCATCCGCGATTCGGATGGTGCCTGGTCGCTGGGCGTGTTCGTCCGCAACCTGACCAACAACCACGAACCCGCGATCCGCTTCCTCAACTTCCCCGACGGCACCGCGGGCGTCGGGCAGATCCTGACCACCCAGTCGTTCCGGCAGGTCGGTCTGCAGGGCGAGGTGCGGTTCTGATGCGCGTGGCAGTTGGCATGATGAGCGTGGCCGCGGCACTGCTGGGGGCGGCGGCCGGTACCGCCGCGCCCGACAGCAGGCCGAGCCTGGTGGCGTCGGCGGATGTGGCGGTCGTGTCGACGGCGTCGGGTCAGGTGCAGGGCTTCGTGCGGCGCGGCGTATCGACGTGGCGTGGAATCCCCTATGCCCGCGCCGAGCGCTTCCTGCCGCCGCACGCGCCCGCGCCGTGGCAGGGCGTGCGCCCGGCCTTGTCCTACGGCAATATCTGCCCGCAGCCGGTGAACCCAGAGCTGCGCGAACCGCAGACGTTCATCTCCGACACGCATTTCTGGCCCGCGTCGGAAGCGTGCCAGAACCTCAATATCTGGTCGCCCGCCGCGGACGGGAAGAAACGCCCGGTGATGGTGTGGCTGCACGGCGGCGGGTTCTTCAGCGGATCATCGAACGAACTTGGCGTCTATGACGGCACCAATCTCGCGGCCAAGGGCGACGTCGTCGTTGTGTCGCTCAACCACCGGCTGAACGCGCTCGGCTTCATGGACCTGTCCGCCTATGGACCGGATTATGCCGGATCGGCGAACGTCGGCATGCTCGATATCGTCGCAGGGCTGCAATGGGTGCGCGACAACATCGCGCGGTTCGGTGGCGATCCGGCGAACGTCACGATCTTCGGCCAGTCGGGGGGCGGCGCGAAGGTGACGGCGCTGCTCGCCTCGCCGCTTGCCAAGGGGCTGTTCGGCAAGGCGGTGATCCAGAGCGGCGCACCGGGCGGCTTCGGCCCCGCGGCGCTCGACCAGGCGACCGCGCGGCGGGTCGCGGCGCTGACGCTCGCCAATGCCGGGCTGTCGGCGCGCGACGTCGGCAAGCTCGCGACGCTGCCGTACGACGCGCTGGTCGCGGCGTCGGACAAGGCGCTGCGCCAAGTCAGCGCCGAGCAGAACAAGGGCGGCGCGCCGCTCGGCTTTCCGACCGTCAACTGGTCGCCGGTCGTCGATGGCGGCTTCCTGACCGAAGCGCCGTTCGCCGCCGGCGCGCCCGCCGCGTCGAAGGGCGTGCCGCTGATGGTCGGCAGCACGCTGTCCGAATTCGGCAACGTCCCGAACCCGATGATCGCGGGGCACGAGCGGTGGACCGAGGCGGACGCGCTCGCCTGGCTGCGCAAGACGCGCGGCCCCCAGGCGGACGCGTCGGCGGCGGCGTATCGCAAGGCCTATCCGACACTTGCGCCGGGCGTCTGGCCGACGATCGACACGGGGCTGCGCGGTGCCGTGCTGCGGACCGCGGCGGCGAAGGCGGCGCAGGGCGATCCGGTCTATACCTATCTGTTCGCGTGGCGATCGCCGGTGCTCGACTATACATGGGCGGCGGGCCATTCGTCGGAGATCGGGCTGGTGTTCGCCAATCCGGACGAGGAGGAACAGGCATTGGGCGGCGGTCCCGTGGTCGGTCGGCTGGCGGATGAGATGAGCAGCGCGTGGATCGCGTTCGCGCGCACCGGCGACCCCAATGCGCGCGGCGTGCCGCGCTGGCCGCGCTACACCGCCGCGCAGCCCGCGACGCTGGTGTTCGATACGAAGAGCGAAGCGCGGATCGGCCACGATGCCGATCTCGTCCGGCTGTCGGCCCCGCCGCGATGATCGACGCGCCGGTGCCCGAGCATATTGCCATCGCGGCGATGGGCCGCGTGCTGGGCCCGGCGATGCTGGCGGCGGTGTACGACCTGTACCGCGAGGAGCAGGACCGGCTGGCCGCGCGCCAGCCGGTCTCCGCGGCGGACCTCGGCTATGGCGACGATCCGCGGCAGACGCTCGACCTGTACCGGCCCGACGGCAACGGCCCCGCGCCGATATTGCTCTGGGTGCATGGCGGCGGGTTCGTGCGCGGCGAGAAGCGCAGCGCGGACCATCCCTATGCCGCCAATGTCGGGCGCTGGGCGGCGCGGCACGGCATGCTGGGTGCAGTGATGAACTATCGTCTCGCGCCCGACCATCGCTGGCCCGCGGGGGGCGTGGATGTCGGTGCGGCGGTCGACTGGCTTGCCGAGCATGCGGCGGAACATGGCGGTGATCGCGCGCGGATCGTCGTCGCCGGCACGTCGGCGGGCGCGGTGCATGTCGCGACGCATCTGCGGCTGCGCGGCAGCGAAGCGGGGGTCGCGGGCGCGGTGCTGATGTCGGGGCTCTACGGGTTAACCCCGCTCGACGATCGCGACGGCGTCTATTACGGCGAGGCCGACGCCTATCCGACGCGCTGGCCGCGCGAGGCGGTGATCGAGACGACGCTGCCGCTGTTCATCGCCTGTGCCGAATATGATCCGCCGCGGTTCCAGGCGGAGACGATCGGGTTGCTGGCCGCGCGGCTCGAACGCCACGGCGCGCTGCCGGCCGCGCAGATCGTCGCCGGCCACAATCATTTCAGCCTCGCCAGCCATATCGGCACCGCCGATACCCGGCTGACCGACCAGATCCTCGGCTTCGTCGCCGACCTGTCTTCCAAGGAGCCTGCATGACCGTCGACCGTCGTACCCTGATCGCGGGGGGGCTTGCCACGGGCGGTGCGCTCCTCGCCGCGCCGGCCTTCGCGCAGGCGCGCAAGCGCTTCCCCACGGGCTTCCGCTGGGGTGCCGCGACCTCGGGCATCCAGACCGAGGGCAACATGGTCAACAGCGACCTGTGGCTGCTCGAACATACCAGACCGAGTGTGTTCGCGGTGAAGTCGGGCGATGCCGACAACAGCCTGGAACTCTGGCCAGCCGATCTCGATCTGGTAAAGGCGATGGGGCTGAACACCTATCGTTTCTCGATCGAATGGTCGCGGATCGAGCCCGCCGAGGGCGAATTCTCGGTCGCGATGCTCGATCACTACAAGGCGATGGTCGATGGCTGCCGCAAGCGCGGGATCGCGCCGGTCGTCACCTACAGCCATTATGCCGCGCCACGCTGGCTGGCGGCGAAGGGCGGCTGGCTGAGCCCCGACGCGCCGGCGCTGTTCGCGCGATTCTGCGAGCGCGCGACGCGGCATTTCGGCGCGGGGATCGACCATGCAATCACGCTGAACGAGCCCAACATCATGAGCGTACTGGGCGTCGTGCTGCCGCCCCAGGCTGCGTTCGGCATCGCAGCGATGCTCGACAGCGCGGCGAAGGCGCTCGGCACCGATCGGCTGGCGGTGTCCAACGCCACGAAGACGCAGGATATCCCCGCGCTGTCGGCAGCCCTGCTGGCGTCGCATCGCGCCGCGCGGAAGGCGATCAAGGCGGTGCGGCCCGATCTGCCGGTCGGCTTCTCGCTGTCGATGTTCGATGACGAGGCGGTGGGCGATCCCGCCGGCCGCGATGCTGCGCGCGCGCGGCTCTACGGCATGTGGCTCGACGCCGCGCGCGACGACGATTTCATGGGCGTGCAGAATTACGAGCGCGTGCTGTGGGGGCCGGAAGGGCGGCTGCCCCCGCCCAAGGGTGCGGTTCTCAACCAGAGTGGCGCGGAAGTGTACGGCCCGTCGCTCGCGAACGCCTGCCGTTATGCCTATTCGCGCGCGAAGGTGCCGATCCTGGTCAGCGAACACGGGGTGTCGACCGAGGACGACGCCGTCCGCGCGACGCTGATCCGCCAGGCGCTGCCCGAACTGCTTCGCGCGATCGACGAAGGCGTGCCGATCAAGGGCTATATCCACTGGTCGCTGCTCGACAATTGGGAGTTCGTCAGCGGCTATGAGGGCAAGCTCGGCCTCGTCGCGGTCGATCGCACCAGTTTCAAACGGACACCCAAACCTAGCGCCGCCGTGCTCGGCGCGATCGCCCGGAGGAATGCCCTGTGATTAAGACCGTCCGATACGCGCTGCTCGCCGCCGCGCTGACGCTGCCGACGCTGGCTGTTGCGCAAGGACCCGGGCCGGGGCCGCGTTTCGACATGAAGCCTATTCCCGTGCCGGCACAGCCCGATGCGATCGCGCTCTATCCCGGTGCCAACCTGCCCAAGATGCCGGTGCCCGAAAGCTGGGCGCGGCTGACTGCCGATTTCCCGGATGGTACGCATATGGACGCGCGCACCGCGCGCAACGTCGCGGTCCCGACGATGACACCGGTACTGCCCGATCCTGCCAAGGCGACGGGCGCGGCGGTGGTGATCGCGCCGGGCGGCGCATTCCTGTCGCTATCGATGGATTCCGAAGGGTTCCAGATCGCGCGCTGGCTGGCGGATCACGGCATCGCCGCGTTCGTGCTGAAATACCGGCTGAACCCCACGCCCGCCGACACGGGCGAGTTCATGGCGCTGGTCGGCCGGACGATGGGCGCCGCCGCCAGTTCGGACAAAGTGCCCGATCTCACCGCGCCGTATGCGGCCAAGGACGCGCTCCAGGCGCTGAAGCTGGTCCGCGACGGCGCCGCAAGGTGGAAGGTCGATCCTGCGCGCGTCGGCATGATGGGCTTTTCCGCGGGCGCGATGACCGAGCTGCAGGCGGTGCTGACCGGCGAGGGCACGGCGCGGCCGGCGTTCATGGGTTATATCTACGGGCCGATGGTCGCGGTGAAGGTGGCCGCGGGCGCGCCGCCGATGTTCGCGGCTCTGGCGATGGACGATCCGCTGTTCGGCAAGCAGGGCTTCGGCATCGTCGAGGCGTGGAAGAAGGCGGGCGTGCCGGTCGAGCTCCACGCCTATCAGCGCGGCGACCACGGCTTCGGCATCGGACGGCCCGGCACCACCACGACGCTGGTGATGGACGAATTCCGGCTGTGGCTGGAGACCAACGGCCTGCTCGGCCCCGTGAAGCACTGACGTGATAGCCGCGCCGCACCGGGGCTATGTCGCCACCGAAATGGCCGTCGCCGCGGTAATCAGCGCGGTGCTCAGCATCGTCTTCCTGCTGCTGGTGTTCGGCCTGCCGGTGACGATCCCGGTCGCGGGGCGCGGCGGGCTGGTAATGGATGCGGTGCCGCAGAGCGCGGTGATCGCGCTGATGAGCAGCCTGGTGCCCACGCTGCTCACCCGCCGGCGGGTGCGGGCGGGGGCGGTGGCGCCGCTGCCGGGCACGAACTGGCTGCCGCGTCATGCGCTGGTGCGGGCGCTCGTGATCGCGGTGACCGTCGCGGTGCTGGGGGTGGCGGCAAATGCGCTGCTGCTGCCGCTCGGCCCCGCGCACTGGCGGTTCGCCGCGGTGCTGGCGTACAAGCCGCTCTATGGCGCGCTGCTGGGGGCGGCGGTCGCGCGGATGGCGACCATCGCCGCGCTCAAGGACTGAGGGTCCGGCCTCCGCGCCTCACCGTCGCGGTCGTTCTCGCTCGCGATGGGTGGGCGATCGGCGGACGGCTCGGCCTGCGACCGCTCCCGCCGATAGCGCCGCGGCGAGACGCCGGCGTGGCGCGAGAAGAAGCGGGTGAAATAGGCGGGGTCGGCGAACCCCACCGCATAGCCGATCTCCGCCACCGACAGGTTCGAATAGAGCAGCGCGCGCCGCGCCTCCAGCATCGCGCGCTGGTCGAGCATCGCTGCGGGCGACAGCGCAGCGATCCGCGCGCAGGCGACGCGCAGGCTGGTGGAGCTGGTGCCAAGCGCGGCGGCGTGGCTGGCGATACCTTCGCGCAGGCGAAAGCGCTGTTCGATGCGCGCGCGGAATCGCGCGACCAGCGCGGCGTGCTGGCCGGGGGCGGGCGCGGCGTCGGCGCTGTCGGCGGGCAGCGCCCGCAGCGCGGCAACCAGCATCACCAGCAACGCCGCCTCCACCGCGACATGGTGCCCACGCGTCGACCAGCCAAGCTCGCGGCGCAGCGTCTCACTCGCCTGCGCCACCGCGGCGACGGTAGCCTCGTCCGGGTGCACCGCTAGCGATCGCGCGAACACCACCGCCAAGTCGGGGTGGCGGCCGACGATCTCGTCCAGATACGATCGCGCCAGCGTCAGCACCGCGCCGGTCGATTCGCTGGTCCACGCGAAACCGTGGACCACCCCGGCGGGCACCAGCAACAGCGCCGGCGCGTCGAAGAGCAGCGTCTTGTCCTCGACCTGCATCGCCCCGCCGCCGGTGTCAATCACGAACAGCTGCACCAGATCGGCATGGGCGTGCGGGCGGATCGTCCATTCGCTGGGGCGCGACCGATCGTCCAGCTGCTCGAGGTGGATGAACCCCTCGGCGACCGCTTGGTGAGGCTCCCCATAGAGATAGAAGCGGGGAACGGCGTCGATCGTCACGCTACCTGCATAGCCGACCCGGTCGGATCGTCCAAGTGTTCGGATGGGATCGGCATGGCGCGTCCGCCTGCCTCCGCGCACCTTCGAATCGCAGGCGGACGTACCGCCGACGGGAGGATGACGGACGGTGCGCACTCAAGTGGCGATTATCGGGGCGGGCCCCGCGGGCATGTTTCTGGCGCATCTTTTGCGCCGCGACGGGATCGACGCGGTGGTCATCGAACGCCGCGACCGCGACTATGTCGAAGGCCGGGTCCGCGCCGGCGTGCTGGAACAGGTGACGGTCGATCTGATGCGGCGGCTGGGGCTCGACGCGCGGCTGGACCGCGAGGGGCTGGTCCACCGCGGCACCAACATCGCGCTCGACGGGCGGCTGTTCCGCATCAATATGGCGGCGCTGACCGGCGGATCGACGGTGACGGTCTATGGCCAGCAGGAGGTGATGCGCGACCTGTTCGACGCCGCCGAGGCGCGCGACTTGCGGATCGTTTGGAACGCCGAGGAGGTCGCACTGGCGGGGCTGGACGGCGATCGGCCGAGCGTCGGTTGGCGCGAAAACGGCGTCGCGCAGACGCTGGACTGCGATTTCGTGGTCGGCTGCGACGGCTATCACGGGGTCAGCCGCGGGGCGCTCCCGGCATCGGTGCTGCGGACGTTCGAGCGGGTCTATCCGTTCGGCTGGCTTGGCATCCTCGCCGACGTGCCGCCCGCCGACCACGAACTGATCTACGCCAACCACGAACGCGGCTTCGCGCTCGCCTCGATGCGCTCGCCAACGCGCAGCCGCTATTACATCCAGTGCGGCGCCGACGAGGATATCGCCGACTGGTCCGACGACCGCTTCTGGGACGAACTGTGCCTGCGCCTCGGCCCCGATGCCGCGGCGAAGGTGACGCGCGGGCCCTCGTTCGACAAGAGCATCGCGCCGCTGCGCTCGTTCGTCGCCGAGCCGATGCGCTGGGGCCGGTTGTTCCTCGCCGGCGACGCCGCGCACATCGTGCCGCCGACCGGCGCCAAGGGCATGAACCTCGCGGTGTCGGACGTCACCATGCTGGGCGAGGCACTCGCCGAACATTATGCAGAGCGATCGAATGCCGGGATCGACGGCTATTCGGCGCGCGCGCTGGCGCGGGTGTGGAAGGCGGAGCGCTTCTCGTGGTGGTTCACCTCGGTCACCCACCGCTTTCCCACGATGGATGGCTTCGACAGGCGTATCCAGATGGCCGAACTCGATTATATCCGGGGATCAGAGGCCGCGCAGCGCACGCTGGCGGAGAATTACGTCGGACTTCCGCTGGAGGCAGCATGAAGAGCAAGATCTACGACAGCCCCGCCACCGCGCTAGACGGTGTGCTGTTCGATGGCATGACGATCATGTCGGGCGGGTTCGGCCTGTCGGGCAATCCCGAAAGCCTGATCCCCGAGATTCGCGCCGCCGGCGTCGGCAATTTGACGGTGATCTCCAACAATGCCGGGGCCGACGGCTTCGGCCTGTGGATGCTGCTGAAAAGCGGCCAGATCGCCAAAATGATCTCGTCCTATGTCGGCGAGAACAAGCTGTTCGAGCAGCAGTATCTGTCGGGCGACCTCGCGCTGGAGCTGACGCCGCAGGGCACGCTCGCCGAGCGGATCCGGGCGGGCGGCGCGGGCATCCCGGCGTTCTTCACCAAGACGGGCGTCGGCACCGTCGTCGCCGAGGGCAAGCCGGTCGAGACCTTCGACGGCGAGGAGTATGTCCGGGAAAGCTGGCTTCGCGCCGACCTCTCGATCATCAAGGCGTGGCGCGCCGATCCTGCCGGCAACCTGATGTTCCGCAAGACCGCGCGCAACTTCAATCCGGTGATGGCGACCGCGGGCAAGGTGACGGTGGTTGAGGTGGAGGAGATCGTCGAGGCGGGCAGCTTTAACCCCGATTGCATCCACACCCCCGGCATCTACGTCGACCGCGTCGTGCTCTGCACCGTCAACGAGAAGCGGATCGAGAAGCTGACCGTCCGCCAGCGGGAGACTGTGTGATGAGCTGGACCCGCGAGCAGATGGCGCAGCGCGCGGCGCGCGAGCTGCAGGACGGCTTCTACGTCAACCTCGGCATCGGCATCCCGACGCTGGTCGCCAATTACATCCCCGCCGGCGTCGACGTCACCTTGCAGTCGGAGAACGGCATGCTCGGGATGGGACCGTTCCCGTACGAGGGCGAGGCCGATCCCGACCTGATCAATGCCGGCAAGCAGACCATCACCGCGCTGCCGACCTCGAGCTTCTTCTCGAGCGCGGACAGTTTCGCGATGATCCGCGGTGGCCATATCGATCTCACCGTGCTCGGCGCGATGGAGGTGAGCGTGGCCGGCGACATCGCCAATTGGACGATCCCCGGCAAGATGGTGAAGGGGATGGGCGGGGCGATGGACCTCGTCGCCGGCGTCAAGCGCGTCGTGGTGGTGATGGATCACGCCAACAAGGCCGGCGAGCCCAAGATCCTGGAGCATTGCAGCCTGCCGTTGACCGGCAGGGGCTGTGTCGACCTGATCATCACCGATCTGTGCGTGCTGGCGTGCGACAAGCCTGGGCTGCGGCTGGTGGAGCTCGCCCCCGGCGTGGCGCTGGACGAGGTGCGGGCGAAGACCGGCGCGCCGTTCGCGGCCGAGGGCGTGGCGGCATGACCGAGGTGACGCCCTATCTCCGCGACGACGCCGCCGCGCCGCCGTCGCTGTTCGGCGACTATCGCTCCACCGTGCTGCGCGCGCCGGGCCAGCCGCCGGTGCGCGCGCCGCAGACGCTGACCGAGACGACCGGTCCTGGCGGGATGTGGGAGCGGCTGATGGGGCCCGCGCTCGCCGATCTCACCATCCAGCACCGGGGCACGCCGATCGGCCAGCGGATCGTCGTCTCGGGCCGGGTGCTCGACGAACAGGGCCGCCCGGTGCCCGACACGGTGATGGAGATCTGGCAGGCCAATGCCGCCGGCCGCTACGTCCATGTCCGCGATCAATGGGACGCGCCGCTTGATCCCAATTTCACCGGCGCGGGGCGCGTGGTGACCGATGCCGAGGGGCGCTATCGCTTCGTCACGGTGCGGCCCGGCGCTTACCCTTGGGGCAACCACCGCAACGCCTGGCGGCCGGCGCACATCCACCTGTCGCTGCTAGGCCCTGCCTTCGCGACCCGGCTGGTGACGCAACTTTATTTCCCCGACGATCCGCTGATCGAGATCGATCCGATCGCCAATGCCGTGCCGATGCCCTACCGCCAGCGGCTCGTCAGCCGGTTCGACATCCACACCACCGAGCCCAACTGGGCGCTCGGCTATCTGTTCGACGTGGTGCTGAAGGGCCGCGAACAGACCCCATTCGAGGACGACCACCATGACTGACCTCGAGTCGCTCGAGACGGCGCCGCGCCAGGACAATCTCGATCCTGCCCTGTTCGGTCAGACGCCCAGCCAGACGGTGGGGCCGTTCTTCCACTACGGCCTGCCGTGGAAGGGCGGCGCGGACCTGGTCGGCAAGTCCGACATGGGGGCGCGGCCGGAGCTGTTCGACGAGGCGCATTGGGTGCTCAACCTGTCGTCGCCCACCGGCACGCCCGCGGGCGAGACGATCGAGATCGCCGGCCGCGTGCTCGATGCCGAGGGCGCGCCAGTGATCGATGCGATGATCGAAGTCTGGCAGGCCAATGCCGCCGGCCGCTATCGCAGCGCCGACGATCCTCGCGACGATGTCGCGATCGACCCGCATTTCGTCGGCTTCGGTCGCGCCTCGACCGACGCCGGGGGTGTGTACCGGTTCCGCACCATCCGTCCCGGCCGCGTGCCGGGGCCCGGCCACAGCCTCCAGGCGCCGCACATCGCGCTGTCGGTGTTCGGGCGCGGGGTGATCAAGCGGCTGCCAACCCGGCTCTATTTCGCCGACGGCGAGGGGCTGGAGACCGATCCTGTGCTCGCCTGCGTCCCCCACGATCGCCGCGCGACGCTGATCGCCGAGCGCGGCGATGACGACGCTTGGTGGCTTGACCTGCGGCTGGGCGGCGCGGGTGAGACGGTGTTCTTCGACCTGTGAGCCTGCTCCGCACCCGGCCCGTTGCGACGCCCGCGATGATCGCGGTGTTCGACGATGCGCAGACGATCGCACACGCGCTAGCGTTTGAGACCGCGCTGGCCGACGCACAGGCGGCCGAAGGGGTGATCGACGCCGACAGCGCACGGGCGATCGCCGCAGCGGTCGAGGCGATCGTGATCGATCCCGGAGCGCTCGCCGAGGACGCAGCACTGGCCGGCACACTCGCCATCCCGCTGGTCAAGCAACTACGCGCGGCGCTGACGGGCGAGGCCGCGGCGGCGCTGCATAGCGGCGCGACCAGCCAGGACATCGCCGACACCGTGCTGATGCGTCAGGTCCGGGCGGCCGCGGCATTGCTGCTCGCCGACGTGGCGCGGGTCTCCGGCGCGCTCGCCGGGCTGGCGCGCGACCATGCGGCGACCCCGGCGATCGGGCGGACGCTGCTCCAGGACGCGCAGCCGATCGGCTTCGGCCTGCGGATCTCCCAGTGGCAGGCGGGGGTCGCCGTCGCCGCCGCTCGGCTGAGCCGGGAAGTCGCGACCGGCGCGGCGCTGCAATGGGGCGGGGCGGCAGGCACGCGCCCCGACCAGCAGGGCAAGGCGGCGGCGGTCGCGGCGCGGCTGGCGACGGCGCTCGACCTCGCCGACGCGCCGCCCTGGCACGCCCGCCGCGAGGGGCTGGCGGGGATCGCCGCCGCGCTCGGCATCCTGATCGGCGCACTCGCCAAAATGGCGCGTGACGTCGCGCTGCTCGCGCAGAATGCGGTCGGCGAGGCGCGCGAGCCCGCCGTCGCCGGGCGCGGCGGATCGTCGGCGATGGCGCACAAGCGAAACCCCACCGGCTGTCAAGTCGCGCTGTCGGCCGCCACCCGCGCGCCGGGCCTCGTCGCCGGCATCCTCTCCGCGCTCCCCGCCGAGGAGGAGCGCGGCGTCGGCGGCTGGCAGGCGGAGGGGCCGATGCTCACCGATCTGTTCCTACTCGCCTCCGGCGCCGCCGAGGCGATGGCGGCGGTCGCCGGGGGGCTGGAGGTCGACGCCGCCGGAATCGCGCGCAATCTCGCCGCGGCGGGGCAGGGCGACGATATCGGCGACAGCGTGGCGCTGGTCGCCGCGCTGCTCGCACCACGGGAAGACTAAACCATGCCCTTTGTCACGCGCGACGCCGTGCGGCTCTACTGGAAGCTGGAGGGCGACGGGGATGCGCCGCCGCTGGTGCTGCTTAACTCGATCGGCACCGACATGGCGCTGTGGGACGCATGCCTGCCCGTGCTGCGCCGCCGGTTCCGCCTGTTGCGGATCGACACCCGCGGCCATGGCGCCTCCGATGCGCCGCCAGGCGATTACGACCTGCCGATGCTCGCCGCCGACGTGGTCGCGGCGATGGATGCGGCAGGGATCGCGCGCGCCGCGGTGGCCGGGGTTTCGCTCGGCGGCATGATTGCGATGCAGATGGCGCTCGATCACGCCAATCGGGTCGCGGCGCTAGCGCTGGTCTGCACCTCGGCGACGATGGACGCCGCCGCCTGGGCGGACCGGATCGCGACCGTGCGCGCGCGCGGCACTGGGGCGATCGCCGATCTCGCCATGGGCCGCTTCCTGTCGCCGGGTTTCGTCCGCGCGCAGCCCGGCGTCGCCGCCTCGATCCGCCGCGGGCTGATCGACATGGCGGACCAGGGTTATGTCGGCGCCGGTGCGGCGATCCGCGACATGGCGGTAATCGACCGGTTGCCCGGACTGACGCTGCCGGGGCCGGTGCTGGTGGTGGCGGGCGACCGCGACACCTCGACGCCGTTCGCGGGCCATGGCGATCGCATCGCCGCCGCGATTCCCCAGGCGCAGGTCGCGCATCTCGCCGCCGCACACCTCGCCCCCGTCGAGGCGCCCGATGCGCTGGCGGCGCTGCTGGTCGGCTTCCTCTGCGCCGACGCCGCCACCGATGACGCCGCCGCGGCGCTGTTCGATGCCGGGCTGGCCAACCGCCGCCGTGTGCTCGGCGATGCCTGGGTCGACCGGTCGCTGGCGGCGCGCACTCCCTTCAATGCCGATTTCCAGGCGATGATCACCCGCATCGCCTGGCACGAAATCTGGGGCCGCCCCGGCCTCGACGACCGCACCCGCCGGCTGCTGGTCGTGGCAATCACCGCCAGCCTCGGCCGGTGGGAGGAATTCGGGCTGCACGTCCGCACCGGCCTGGCGCGCGACGGCTTCACCCGCGACGATCTCAAGGAGGTATTGATGCAGACCGCGATCTACGCCGGCGTCCCCGCCGCCAACACCGCCTTCGCCGAGGCGGGGCGGATCATCGCCGCGCTTGACGGCCCCGCCGGGGGCGCTGCGTGATGGCCGACGCCTTCATCTGCGATGCGATCCGCACGCCCGTGGGCAAGCTGAACGGCGCGCTATCGACGATCCGCGCCGACGATCTCGCTGCGCTGCCGATCAGGGCGCTGGTCGATCGCAATCCGGGCGTGGACTGGGGCGCGGTGGAGGATTGCCTGCTCGGCTGCGCGAACCAGGCGGGCGAGGACAATCGCAACGTCGCGCGGATGGCGACGCTGCTCGCCGGGCTGCCGATTGAGGTGCCGGGCGCCACCGTCAACCGGCTGTGCGGGTCGGGGCTCAACGCGGTCGGCATCGCGGCGCAGGCGATCCGCAGCGGCGATGCGGCGCTGATGATCGCCGGCGGCGTCGAGCAGATGACTCGGGCTCCCTATGTGCTCGGCAAGGCGGCGACGCCGTTCGACCGCGCGCAGAAGATCGAGGATACGACGCTCGGCTGGCGCTTCGTCAACCCGGCGATGCGCCATGCGTACGGCGTCGATTCGATGCCCGAGACTGCCGAGAACGTCGCCGCCAAATGGCAGGTCGGGCGCGAGGAACAGGATGCCTTCGCCCTCGCCAGCCAGCAGAAGGCCGCCGCCGCGCAGGCGAGCGGCCGGTTCGCGCGTGAGATCGTCGCGGTGACGATCCCGCAGCGCAAGGGCGACCCGATCGTCTTCGACACCGACGAGCATCCGCGCGCCACCAGCCTTGAGGCACTGGCAAAGCTGAAGCCGGTGGTCCGCCACGACGGCACCGTCACCGCTGGCAACGCCTCGGGCCTCAATGACGGTGCCGCCGCGATGCTGGTCGCGTCGCACGACGCCGCGATCCGCCACGGGCTGACGCCACGCGCGCGGATCGTTGCCATGGCCTCGGCGGGCGTCGCGCCACGGGTGATGGGGGTCGGTCCGATCGAGGCGGTGCGCAAGGTGCTGGCGCTCGGCGGGATCGGCACCGACCAGCTGGACGTAATCGAGTTGAACGAGGCGTTCGCGGCGCAGGCGATCGCGGTGCTGCGCGGGCTGGGGGTCGATCCCGCCGACCCGCGCGTCAATCCCAACGGCGGCGCCATCGCGCTGGGCCATCCGCTCGGCATGTCAGGCGCGCGGATCGCCATGACCGCGGTAGAGCAGCTTGCGGTCACCGGCGGCCATTATGCGCTGGCGTGCATGTGCATCGGCGTCGGGCAAGGGATTGCGCTGTTGCTTGAGCGCGCCTGACGAGAGACACGCTTCTGAACCGGGAGTAAATGATACACCGTTCGGACGGACAAAGCGTGTCTTCAGTAATTGCTCGCTGCTTCGCGTAGCCAGCGGATCAGCGCCAGATTGGCCTCGTCGACGGTAAACGCCGAGCGTTGGTAGTCATCATCTTCCGTTGCATCGGCCGCAGCAAGCCTCACCGCCGACCAGTTCGCCTGGTGCAACGCCAGTCGTGTCAGCAATGTCGAATACAGCCCGCTGAACGTCGACTGCGCCGCATAGTCCCTCTTGTCCAGCATCGGCCGCACGATGCCGGCGATCGCGCTTACCTCCGCCGACATTTGGCGACGCAACGACACCAGCGCCTTGCCCCGTTCGGCGTCGTGCCGGGTGCGGATGGTCGTCAGGTCGGCCATCAACCGTTCCAGCTTCACCGCTTCGTCGAGAAACAATCGTCGGTTGGCCTGCATTGGTCGCCTCCTATCTTTGGCGCAACAATGGACCAAGCAACGGCGTCTTGCTACAGCGCATAGCATGTCGCGACCGCATGAACTCGAGGCGCTGATCGGTTACCACCTGCGCCGGGCCTCGAGCGTTATGATGGCCGATCTCGCCGAGCGCCTTTCCCGGATCGGCCTCACGACCACCGAGGCCTCGATCCTCGTGGTGCTCCATGAGGAGGCTGGCATCTCGCAGAGCGAGATCGGTCGCCGTCTCGCCATCAAGCGCGCCAATATGGCGCCGCTAATCGCCGGGCTCGTGGCACGCGAGATTATCGGGCGGGGCGATCGGGTCGGACGCATACACCCGCTAACGCTCACATCTGCAGGAGGGAAGCTGGCGGCGGAGGCGCGGAAACGAATGGATGAGCATGACGCCAATTTCTTCGGTGAGTTGTCGACGGACCGTCGTGCGCAGTTTCAGGAGTTCCTGTCCGAACTGTGGCAGCGGCCGATAGTGCGTACGGTCGAGACGAACGCCAAGGCGTAGCGGCCAACGTACGCCGCTTGGCCCCAAGGACTAAGCAGCATGTCCGTGATCGCCAATCCACCTGATGCTGCCGATCACCGCGTGCTGCTACTATGAGCGACGCCTAACAGGCTGCTGAAAACGGCCGCTCCGGCCGGCGGCGAACTCGCCTTCTTCAAGACATGATGTCTGCCGACACGACCATAAAAACCATTGTTGGCGTGGAAGGGCATCGCTGGCGGAGCCGACAAAGTTCCAGTGATGCGTAGCACCGTTGGAATACCCGGCGGAAGGCATCGAGGACAGCTTCGGGCTCAAAGGCTGGCGATCACGACATGTCGATGCCCAAAAGAATTAGTTGTTTAGTCCCGGCATCTGGTGGATCGGATTGACGATGAACCGCTCAGGCTCTGAAGTCCAGATTTTGGCGATGTATTCGTAAGGCGTGAGGCCGCTGAGCGTTTTGAGCCGACGGGCGAAGTTGTAGGCAGCCATAAAGTCAGCGAGGTGCGTCCGTAGCTGTTCGTGGTTTTCGTAGTGGAAGCGTTTGACGGTCGCCTCCTTGATGGTGCGGTTCATCCGTTCGACCTGTCCGTTGGTCCACGGATGGTTCGGCTTCGTGAGGCGGTGCTCAATGTCGTTTGCCTCGCAGATCATGTCGAAGCGCATCTGACGCGACCAGGCGGTGTTACGGTTGCGCGGCTGGTCGGCGAACTGGATGCCATTGTCGGTCAGGATCGTGTGGATCCGGTACGGCACCGCTTTCAGCAGGTGCTCAAGGAACTCCCACGCCGTTCGCCTGTCAGCCTTGTCGACGAGCTGGGTGACCGCGAATTTACTCGTGCGGTCGATGCCGACGAACAGGTAGAGTTTGCCTTCGGCTGTCTGAACCTCGGCGATATCCATGTGGAAGAAGCCGATCGGGTAGCGCTTGAAGCGCTGTCGCTTCGGCTTGTCGCCCTCAATGTCCGGCAGACGGGATATACCGTGCCGCTGCAGGCATCGATGCAGCGCCGATCGGGTCAGATGAGGGATCGACGGCTGCAATGCGTAGAGGCAGTCGTCCAGCGGCAGCAACGTGTGACGCCGGAATGCGACGACCGCTGCCTCCTCGGCTTCGGTTAGGGTCGTGGAGTGAGGGGCCTTCGGCCCGGTCTTCAGATCCTCGACCGTCGCCCGCTTACGCCACTTCGCGACCGTCTTGGGGTTGATCCCCAGTTCCTGGCTCAACGTCGCGAGCGAAGCTTGCGATCGCTGTATTGCTGCTCTGACGGCGTGCGTGGTCGTGGCGCTCCCGTGACGTACCTGTCCCATATGGCTTCCTTCCATTCCAACGAAAGGATCGCACCATCAAACCGTGGGATCAAACATCTAGCGTTGGTCCAACCCAATCGACTGCCCGCTCGCATTCTCACCGAGGATGGTTGATCGGGAATGTAGCGGCATTCTCAAAAGCTACGGTTCGGGCGAAGTGAGAATAGACTAGCCGCCTCACGCAGCAACGAGCCCGTTGCGCGCTAGCTCTATGAGCGCGCGTAGCGCAGGCGGGGGCTGGCGGTGTCCGGGGTAGTAAAGACTTAAGCCAGGCTCGGGCGGACACCAATCGTCTAACACTGACACCAGCCGCTTCTCAGCCAGCGCCCGCCCTACGAGGCTTTCCATAACGTAGGCGAGGCCCGCTCCAGCCAACGCGGCATAGACCATCAACTCTGCTCGGTCCAACGTCAGCCGTCCGGGCACATGCACCGTCCGCTCCTCGCCAGCCCGCTCGAACTGCCAGCCATACAGCGCACCGGAAGGCAGCCTGATGCGGACGCACCTGTGCCGCGCCAGATCATCGGGGGTCTGCGGAACACCCGCGCTCCCAAGGTAATCAGGGGTGGCCACAACGATGAAACGAATGGGCGGACCGAGCGGCACTACGATCATGTCGATCGGCACGGCATGGCGTAGCCTAATGCCCGCGTCGCACCCGTCCGCGACGATATCCACGGTCCGGTCTTCGGCGCGCAATTCCAGGTTCACGTCGGGATAGCGTTCCTGAAATAGGGGGATCACCTCTTGCAAGAGCAGGCGAACGGCCGTTGTCGGCGCACTGATCCTAAGGGCGCCACTGACATGATCACCGGCCTCCGCCGCTGCCACTAACGCCGCGTCAATGACGTTCAATCCAGCAGTCGCCTGCTCGAGCAGACGTTCACCCGCTACCGTAAGAGCGACGCTACGGGTTGTCCGGTGCAGAAGGCGGACGCCGATGCGCTCTTCCAGGCGCCGAATGACATGGCTGGCCGACGATGGGGCCAAGCCGAGCGAGCCTGCCGCGCTTCTGAAGCTTCCCAACTTCGCCACGGCTGCCAGAAGGCGCAGTTCTTGAGGGTTCCAGTCCACCGATGGCGTTCCTCGAACAGGCTATACGGTCCGCGTGCCATAGTGCCCGCCAGCCTTTGATAGCACATGTCTTCCATCAGGAGACAAACCCATGGATACGTACATCAGTCCGGATGATCATCAGTTCAGCGAGCGTGCTCGCGGCCTTGTTCGGATCGGCAGGGAAGCGATAGCAAAACCAGACGACGCGGCTCTGAGTCGCTATTTTTCAGACAACTACGTACTGCACGGGCCGAGTGGTGATGCCGACGTGACGAGCGCCAAGGCGTTCTTCGCGATGATGCGCTCAGCATTCCGCAACTTCGCGTGCGAGCGGCTCCTGCTTGTGGAGCAAGGCCAAATGATTGGGGCACGCACGGTTATGACAGGCGTATTTACCGGACCATTGCAGGGGACGGCTGCCGGTACGATCGAGCCGAATGGCAAGCCCGTGCGGCGCGAACTGCTCAACTTGTTTAGGTACGACGACGATGGTCGTCTGGCAGAGGAATGGGTCCAATACGACGATCTCACCTTTCTGAGGCAACTCGGCATCGAAATGAAAGCCTTGAACCAAAGTTCAGCAGCCCGACCACCGTCGCCATAAGCAAGGTGGAGCGGCATTGCCGAGGAGGGCACGTCGCCTCAATGGCTCTTCTGGGCCCCGCCTTCGCAAAACCCGCTTGATTGCGATTTCGCGACGGAGATGGTGAACACTACCCGCCGCGTATATTCTGACATCTGGCCAGTTAGAGCGACGTCCGTTTCGCAACACAAGCCTCCCAGTGGGTTGACACTGTTTGATTACGCAACATATGATGTTGCATGACGCCGCCTTTCCTGAAATCCGAGGGTGTTTTGGGAATTCAGCACCGTGGCAACTTATTGACGATGGATGGCGCTAAGCCGCTCGCGTAGCCATCGATGTGCCGGATCTGCGTCCACCCTGGCATGCCATGCTGCGGCCAAGGTAAAAGACGGCAGCGACAAGGGCGGTTCGAACAGGCTTAGATCGTGTCTCCTTGCGGTCAACAAGGTATGCGGTAGCGTTGCCACCATGTCGCTCGTCGCAACCGCCTCGATCGCGAGAAGATAGTTCTGAACTGAAAGCGCAACCCGTCGCGCGCGGCCCTGGGCGGCAAGCGCACGGTCCACAAGGCCCTCGAAACCCCCTCCGTTTCCAGAAACGAGGACGTGGTCGCGTGCGCAATAATCGTCGAGATCGCTAACGCACGGTCCGTCGGCTCGCACCGCCGACACGAAGTGATCGCGTACAATGGTGCGCGCAATCAGCGCGGGCATGCGGTTGAACTGCGTCGGGGCGCCAAGCGCCAGGTCGATCTGGCCAGTCTCTAGATCGCCCAGCCGCGCTGTATCGAACTGATGAAGGGCGCTGCGGATGTTCGGCCCCGATCCGGCCCGCACGGCCTCGACGAGTGGCAGGCCGACTATCGCTGCGGCGTTATCATTCGCCATGATCGAGAAGGTCCGCGTGGCGTTCGCGGAATCAAAGACGCGCCCGGCGATGGTCGTGTCCAAATCGGTCAGCATCTGGCGCGCTGCCTCTGCGATACTTCTTGCCCTATCGGTTGCAATCAGGCCGCGCTTTCCGCTTGCTGACACCAACACCGGATCGTTTAAGGTCTTACGCAAGGTCGCGAGGCGCGCGGACATGCGAGGCTGGCTGATGCAGAGCCGCTTCGCTGCACGTCCGACACCGCCGTCCTCAACAAGCGCAACCAACGAGGGCAAAAGGGGTAACAGCGCATCATCCATCCGAATTGCGGATAACATGTATTCGACGGATCAGTATAGGCGATTGACGTAGCGCGACATACCTTTGGGCGACGTTGTCGAGGAGATCGTTCATGTTCACGCCCGAAGATATTGCCAAGGCCTTCCACGCGACGCTGGTAAACCGCGACTGGTCAGCGATGCGTGCTCTATTTCACGATGACGCCACGTGGACGCTGCCGGGCGACAACACGATCTCGGGCACCGCTGTTGGTGGCGATGCGGTTGTGAAGCGGGCACAGCTGATCGCAAGTTACGAGCTGTCGTTCAGGTTGGAGAACATTCTGCTGAGCCGTGACAACATGGCGCTTGGCTTGCACAACACCGCCGAACGGGACGGCGTGCGGCTGGACGAGAAGCTTGCCACTGTCTGCCGCCTGCGCGATGGGCGGATTGGGGAGATAGAGACGTTCCTGTCCGACGTGCCCGGCATGAACCGTTTTTTCACACGGAACTGATTGGCGGACACCTTCCGGCCGAAGCAGCAGAGGTGACCGTCACATCTCAAAAGAGCAAGCAGCAGTCACGATTAAACTATCCCATAAACGAAAGTCGAGAGGGGAAACCCAGCTTAACGCCCTGAAAAGCACTGGTGTTGGATGCCGTTTTCTCGAAACTGTTCCCAAATCGATTTACCCGAAATGGCCTAAACGACAGAGGAAAACGGGAATCCTTAGCTGACCGGTTTTGGCGACACGGAACGACGCCCAGTTTCGAACCTGACCGTCCTTCGTTGAGCGATCGCTGCCCTGCTTCAGTCGCGTATCTCCTGACTTCCGGACGTCGCGTATGTCCCAACCTTCTGCGACAGATCGCTTCCTCAGGCTGCTGCTTCCCTCAGATATGAGCGGCACATCAGCAGCAGCTGGACCTGCAAGGCATCATTCGCAGCCGCAGCCAGGTTCCGCTCAAAGGCGTTGCGCACGGCACCAAAGATGACGGTGACAAAAGTTAGGTTTACGCTCTGAATGTCGGCGAACGATGCGTCGGCCGCGCTGGCCAGCATGGCGGCGGTCGACGCATCGACGCGCCCTGCGAACGCCTCGATCAGCGCCGCATTGTCGAGCTCCACGACGGAGCGGTAGAGCGCACGGGTCACGTCAGCTCGCTCAGTCTTGGCCTGCCAGTAGGTGTCGATCAGCGCCTCGACCATTTCGTCGATCTTCGTGCCTTGATGAGCACGGCATGTGGCCTCGATCTTTAGCGCCAATGCCTCCAGGTAACGCTGGTTAAGTGCGTAGATCAGCGCCTGCTTATGGAGGAAATACTGGTACATCGTACCAACCGACACGCCCGCGCGCTTCGCCACGCGCGTCGTGGTCAGACGCTGGGGACCATCGGCCACTAAAAGCTGAATGGTCGCCTCGAAGATGGCGTCCAACGTCGCTGCCGCACGTGCCTGACGCGGCCTTTTGCGTGGGTTTAGATGGGCAGGCGCAACCGATCCCATATGCGAATCCTCAAACCGAACGATCCTTCATATCTTAGGTCTTGTGAAAACAGGATCGGAAGGATTGCTCATGACCGACAATATTCGTGTCGCCCTCGTTACCGGGGCCAACAAAGGGATCGGGCTGGAGATTGCCCGTCAGCTCGCCCAGGCTGGCGTTCGCGTCCTCATCGGGGGACGCGACGATGGCCGCGCACGCGCGGCCGTGGACGATCTGGCCTCACAGGGGCTGGTCGCGCATTCCGTACGGGTCGACCTCGACGACGAGGACAGCATCACGAACGCGGCGGCAACCATCGCTCAAGAGCATGGCGAGCTCGACATCTTGGTCAACAATGCCGGCATCTTCGACACCGCCGATGGTCCACCCGGCACGGCGTCGCTCGCCGCGGTGCGCCGGGTGAGGAAGGGGCACGGCTTCCGGTTCGCTATGCGCTCGGCGGCGACGAGTCCGGCCAATGGTTCGAACCCGAGGGGAAGACTCCCTGGTGACGTCGCCAATCTGATTACGGTGCCCCTGTCGCGAAACTGCTGAGTTTCGGATGTCACGAATATCGTCACTTTTGCAACATCGACCTGCCAGCGGATTGATTCTTTCAGGTCACGCAATATATGATGTTGCATGAAACGTGATAGCAAATTGTCGGGCGTGCTGCACGTCCTCCTCCACATGACTGAGGCAGCAAGGCCGGTCACATCGGAAACTATGGCAAAGGCGATGAACACCAACCCGGTGGTCATACGCCGAATCATGGCGGGCCTGCGCGATGCTGGCTTCGTCCGTTCGGCGAAGGGGCATGGGGGCGGGTGGACGATCGCCCGCGATCTTACCTCGATCACGTTACGCGATGTCTATGCTGCGCTTGGCAGTCCCGAGTTGTTCGCGCTCAGCAACCGCACGGACGCGCCCGGCTGCCTCGTTGAACAGGCGGTCAATGCTGCGCTGAACGAAGCTTTTCAGGACGCCGAAGCACTGCTCCTTGAACGCTTTGGTGCAGTGACGCTCGCTGAGCTCAGCGCCGACTTCCACGCCAGCATGATCGCGAGCGGCAAATCCATTGATCTGGAGATTGTTCATGCAGCATGACGCTATCGTCATTGGCGGCAGCTATGCTGGCCTGTCCGCCGCCATTCACATCGCTCGCGCACGCCGGTCCGTCTGCGTCATCGACGCCGGGTCCCCGCGCAACCGCTTTGCCGACGCCTCGCACGGCTTTTTCAGCCAAGATGGCGCAGAGCCGCATGCCATGATCGCCGGAGCGTTAGCGCAGCTTCAGCGCTACCCTTCCGTGCGGGCCGTGACAGGCGAAGCGATCGGCGCATCAGCCATCGGCGACGGGTTCGAGGTGAAGCTTGCTAACGGTGAGACGTTGACTGCGACCAAGCTGGTGCTGGCGTTTGGCATCTCCGACATACTGCCCGACGTGCCCGGTTTGGCAGAACGTTGGGGCAAGAGCGTGCTGCATTGTCCTTACTGCCATGGCTTCGAATATGGCGGTCAGCGACTGGGCGTCCTCCAAACGATGCCAATGTCGGCGCATCAGGCGTTGCTCATCGCTGACTGGGGGCCGACGACTTTGTACCTCAACGGCGGCGAGGTGCCGGATGCCGAGGTCCGGGCGAAGCTGGCGCGTCGTGATGTAACTATCGAACCTGCGCAAATCACGGCGCTTCACGGCAAGGGCATCGCCTTGTCATCACTCATCCTTGGCGACGGACGGGAGGTGCTGATTGATGCACTGTATCTCGCTCCGCGTTCCCGGCTTAACAGCCCCATTGCCGAACAGCTGGGTTGTGCGCTGGATGATGGCCCATTCGGACCGGTGATCCGCACCGATGCAGCCAAGCTGACGACGGTACCCGGCGTCTATGCCGCGCGCGCGCCGCACAATGCCAGCTGGGCGGCTGCCGATGGCGTAACTGCAGGCGTCTCGCTCCATCAGTCGCTGGTGTTCGAACCGCTCGCAGCCTGATGGAGGACGAGACATTGTTCTTCCGGACCTGATGCACATGGCGCTAGTCGTCTGGCTCTAGGCTAACGCGATGCCGCGCATAAATTTCAGACTGATAAGATCTATTTTGACCGATGAAGTAAGCCGATAGAAACGGAAACTCGGGTATAGAGCCCCACCGAACGCCTGAGGCTGATACATTAGACGGAGGTATGTTGCTGCACCATCGGCAATGTGCCGCTACTAGAATCTTTGGCTTTTCATTTCAGCAAGGGCGCCCATATCGCGGACCGCACTGATGATCTTCTTGGTAGTCACGCCGCGTTCTACGAAGGTCACGCTTGGCATCCTGCCGGTTTTCGCGAGCAGCTTGTTGATCGTACCCGTCACCGTACCGGTTGGCATCGCGAACATCCTGGCGCGCTCCTCGCAGATCCTGACGAGCATTTAGCACGTCGCCGCGTGTTGTGCATGCCGAGGTAACCGTAGCGATAGCACCCAGCGCAATCAAAGTGGCAATTCGTGTCATGCTTTAGCCTCTGCTCATTTTTGAGAATGAGTGAGGCTATGCGCCTCACTTTCTGGATGATCACCGATAACGCCAACCTCCGTGCCACCGGTAGCGGTTGGCATAATAGCGCCGCCCACCCCAGTACCCTCGACCGGGATAGAAAACTCCGATCCGCAGGGCAGGGCCACCAACAAAACGCCCACGGTTAGGCCGGCAGTAGCCGCCGGGACCGCGATGGGCGCCGACGCCGCAGCCTTGGCGGGCTTCTGCCGGCACGCTGATCGTCAGCGCCGCACCTGCAGCGAGGGTTGCGAGAATGATGCCTCTCATGTCTTTTTCCTTTTTATTATATTCTGTACTGTCGATCTGATCCTCGTCAGCCTGGATGGGCAATTCCGTCCGCGGCTTCGTTAGGGCGGTCGTCGCATATGTGACGAGTGCGCCAGATCCCGTGTCAGAACAGCTTCGACGCTACAGCTCGAAGGTTGATCTCAGTAGCCGCGACGATCATGCTTGTTCCGATAGATGCGGCCACTCGCCCGATCCTGCCGCGATTGCAGCCGTGATTTTTGCGTGTGCGACAAGCGACCACCGTTACGGTCACGCATACGGTCTTCGGTGCGGGCGATCCGGCCCTGCTGACGTTCGGCATGTGCCGCTTCGCCAGGGGTCAGTCGACCGCTGTTTACGCCATTGGCGATGCGGTCCTGCTGACGATCCTGACGCTGATTTACACTCTGTGCGTCAGCTGTGCCTGCCATCGTCAGTACGGCCAGTGCGGCAAGGATGAACTTCATGGCTGATCTCCTATTCTGAGAAGTCCGATCGCGCTTGATCGGACATATCCTCGCGACTTACACGCACGGGATCGCCGCTTCCGTCGTACCGTCGGCATTTTTTCGCTTGGGTGGGAAGTCGGTACAGCGGAGCTCCGTCTCGCCAGATATTGTCAGAGCGAGCGACGGATATCAGCGACGACGACGTTCAATGATCGTCGCTGGAGTATTGCGGCAGCAATCGCGAAAGGACCGAATTCATGATCATATCAAAAGCGCCCCAGCTGGGGACTTTGGTTGGTCTACTGCTGCTGCTACCCGCAGCAGCGTGCGGCCAGAGCCGACAGCTATCTGGCAGTATGAAGGCGGCAGTCGCAAAATCGACAGCGGGCATGACGGTGACGGACTTTACCGCCAGGCGCGAGCAACGGATACTCTCTGCTGATACCGATGGCGACGGCAAGGTGAGCAAGGCGGAGTTTCTGGCTTCCAGAAACTCCGGCAAAGGCGATCCCGCCCGGCGCTTTGGCCGGCTCGATCGTAACGCCGACGGTTGGCTCGACAAGCAGGAGATCACATCGGCGATGGCGCGCCGTTTCAGTCGATTGGATACGAACGGCGATGGCGTGGTGACCCCGGCAGAGCGGGCCGCAGCCAAGACAACCAAGAACGGGAATGATCCAGAAAGCTGAATTTGTAGCGGATGATGTTGGTAGGATATTTCAGGTTTGAGCGGGCACGATCCGGATACCGGACTAGTCAAGCGGATTGGACAGGGCGACCCGGTCGCGACCCGGCTGCTGGTCGCGGCCAAGTTGCCCCGCATCCTTGGACTGGCCACGCGGGTACTGCGCGATCCGGTTGCAGCGGAAGACGTCGCGCAGGAGGCCTTCGTCCGGATTTGGCGAACCGCTGGTCGGTGGCAGCCCGGCGTTGCACGGTTCGACACCTGGCTGCACACGGTCGTCCTCAATCTATGCCGCGACCGATTGCGCCGCCAGCGCGCCCTGACGGGCGAACCGGTGCCGGAGATGACGGACCCGGCACCGAACGCAGAGGCGGTACTGATCGAGGCCGAGCACGGCCGCGACGTGGCCGCTGCCATTGCAAGTCTGCCCCAGCGACAGCGCCATGCGATCCTGCTGGTTCATTATCAGGATATGTCGGGAGCGGATGCCGCCGCAATGCTGGACGTAAGCGTCGAAGCACTGGAGTCACTACTTGCCAGAGGACGGCGCGCACTGCGCGTCCGGCTATCGTCCATGCAGGAAGGAGAGACCGATGACCGAACCGTTTGACCCCGCACGCTTCCTTGCGTTGGCCGACGCCTATGGTGGCGTCGTGGCGCGCTGGCCTGAGCGTGAGCGCGAAGGTGCCGCCCGCTTCGGTGCCACGCTTGAAGGTGCGGCGGTGCTGGCACGAGCATCGGCACTGGATACGCAGCTGGATGCATGGCGATTACCGAGGCCATCGACTGAATTAGCGGCGCGTATCGTGGCAGGGGCCCCGGCGATAGCTGGTAGTGTGAGAGTCCAGCTACGTTGGTGGTGTTCGGGGCTGGGGTTCGCCGCTGCTTTGGCGGGAGCCGTTGCGGGCACGGCTGCGGTTGCGATGGTCGCGCCTGTTGATGTCAGCAGCAGCACCTCGTTCGGTGACGTCGCCGGCACGGACGGCTAGACCATGTCGAAGCTTCATTTCAGGCTTGTCGCCTCAGTCGTCCTCAACCTGTTCCTCGCAGGCGCGCTGATTGCTGGTTACGCGTCGCTCCGTACCGGCAAACGAATGCTGAATGCGGGGTCGCTCCGCATCGCCGGCGCCGAGCTGCCGGCGAGCGAGCAGCGTTCTTTTCGCCAGGCGCTTCGCCAAGCCCGGCAAACGCAGCGTTCGAGCATTGTCGCCTCGAGAATAGCCAAAATACGTGCGGCTGCACTTCTGCGAGAAGCTACGGTGAACCAATCAGCGGTGGTGGCCGAGCTCGACCGTGCCCGCGTCGCCGACATGATCGTCCGGGCTGCGGTAGAGCGACGCGCCGTGGCGTTTACTGCCAATCTTCCCACCAGCGACCGGGCCAAACTTGCCGATGCAATGGAACGCCGGGCGAAACGCCGCATGCCTGGCGCAGAATGATAGTGCGACGGAAAGCGGCGGGTGCGGCGTTCAACTGAGTACAGACGCCGTAAGGAATACCAGTGCTCAATCAGATTACCAAGCTGTCGACCG
Source organism: Sphingomonas sp. SL1004 (assembly GCF_057815015.1). Classification (NCBI taxonomy): domain Bacteria; kingdom Pseudomonadati; phylum Pseudomonadota; class Alphaproteobacteria; order Sphingomonadales; family Sphingomonadaceae; genus Sphingomonas; species Sphingomonas sp. SL1004. The sequence continues at coordinate 224,692 of NZ_JBYMUX010000002.1, read as the reverse complement.
CTGCCATTGCGCTCAATCGTTTCGGGCTTGGTGCGCGGCCCAGCGATCCACCACCTGCCAATCCACAACGCTGGGTGATTGACCAGTTCAGTCGTTTCGAGGTCCGGCCCGCCCGCTTTGCCGTTCTTGATGATGCCGGACAGATCGTCGCTCGCTATCGCGAGCAGCAACAAGCGAACCGGCGCATGGCAAACGGTGCTGTTGCGACGGACATCAAGGCGACACTGAGGGCTGGGCGCCAGGACTTCCGGCAGGACGTGCAAGCGCTCTACGGCGATGGCGTACAGGCGCGCGCCGATGCAGCACTCGCAACCGAGGCGCCTTTTGTCGAGCGAATGGTGCATTTCTGGTCAAACCACTTCTGCGTGTCGGCCGACAACCCTCGCGTTACAGCTTTTGCCGCCGCATTCGAGCGCGATGCCATCAGGCCACACGTTCTGGGATGCTTCGCCGACATGCTGCTCGCGGTCGAGCGGCATCCGGCGATGCTTCTCTATCTCAATCAGGTTCAGTCGGTCGGGCCAGACAGTGTGGCCGCTGCACGCACGCCGATGCGAAAGCGCGGGCTGAACGAGAATTTAGCGCGCGAAATTATGGAGCTGCACACGCTCGGCGTCAGATCCGGATACACTCAGGTCGACGTGACCGAGTTTGCGCGCGCGTTGACCGGCTGGTCGATCGATGGCCTTGGTAGCCGGGGCGGACGAGGCGGTACGAATTACTTCGTCTTCCGTCCTGCACAGCATCAACCCGGCGTCCGCACCATCATGGGCAAGCGTTACGCCGATGGTGGCGAGGATCAAGCGAAGGCCGCGCTATCGGAGTTTGCGTTGGCGCCCGTAACCGCGACGCATGTTGCCACCAAGATTGCGCGACATTTTGCCGGGGACGAGCCTCCACCCGCGCTGATCGCACGGTTGGCGGCAACCTTCACGGCCACCAAGGGCGATCTGCCATCGCTGTACCGCACGCTTGCCGCGTCGCCCGAGGCGTGGGTGGCGGCGCCGACCAAGTTTAAGACCCCGTGGGAGTGGACTGTCTCGGCGCTGCGCGGGATTGGTTGGAGGAGTGTCGGCAAAATGCAGATCGCTGCGCTCCAAACGCAGCTCGGCCAGCGCGTGTGGAAGCCCGGGGCGCCTGCCGGCTGGGATGATGTCGCGGCAAGTTGGGCAGGCTCGGACGCACTGCTCCGCCGGGTCGAGATCGCTCAGCGTTTGGTGGCGCCGCTTGGCGAGACGGTGGATGCGCGGATCCTCGCCCCCAGGATCATGCCAGCGTCGCTTTCGCCTTCAACGGCCGACCAGATTGCCCGCTCCGAAAGCCCGGCAGGCGCCGTCGCGCTGATGCTGGTCTCCCCCGATTTCCTCAGGAGATGATCCGATGATCGCCCGTCGCCAGTTCCTCTCAACCGCCGCATGTGGTGTCGGCGCGCTGTTCGTCGCGCCTGGTCTTGCGCTCGCCACGGTGCCGACCGAGCGCCGTTTTGTATTCATCATCCAGCGCGGCGCGGCCGACGGCCTGGATATCCTCCGCCCGGTCGGGGATCCTGCCTTCGCTGGCTTACGTAGCCAACTGGTCGGTAGTGGCGTACCCGGCACCAAGCTTGACGCCATGTTCACGCTGCATCCGGCGCTCGACCAGATCGGCAGGATGTACGGGACGGGACAAGCACTATTTGTCCATGCTGTCGCCTCGCCGTACCGAGACCGGTCGCATTTCGACGGGCAGAACGTTCTCGAGACAGGCGGCATGCAGCCCTACGTGGTCCGCGATGGGTGGATGAATCGCCTCGTCGCGATGTTGCCGCGCACTACAGACGAAGCGATCGCCATTGCCTCGACGGTGCCGACCGCGCTGCGTGGGGCCATTCAAGTGGCGTCGTTCGCACCGTCCGCGTTGCCGCACGTCGCCGACGACCTGATGACGCGGGTGACCGCGCTCTACGATGCCGATCCGCAGCTCCACGCGCCATGGGCCGCTGCGCTCGAGACCCGGGGCCTTGGTGGCGATCTCGGCGCTAGGCAAGATCCGGCTAGCCTTGGGCGGCTGACAGCAAGCTTCCTGACCAAGCCGAACGGTCCGCGGATTGCCATGCTTGAAACGCTCGGCTGGGACACGCACAGCGCGCAGGCCAGGCGCCTGAGCAACCAGCTGAAGAACCTTGATGCGCTGGTGGCGGCACTTCGTGACGGGCTTGGCACTGCTTGGGCAACCACCACGGTGCTCGTCGCGACGGAGTTCGGCCGGACCGCCTCGGTGAACGGCACCGGTGGCACCGATCATGGGACGGGCTCGGTCGCGATGCTAGTGGGCGGGGCGGTTAAGGGTGGTCGCGTGATCGCTGACTGGCCGGGCCTGACCGCGTCCAGTCTTTATGAACAGCGAGACCTGCGTCCAACTAGCGCGCTTGACGCGCTGATCGCCGGCGCTGTTGCAGAGAGCCTTATGCTCGACCCAGAACGGGTCAGACGCGGCCTGTTCACGCAGGTAACTGGCGAGCGGCCAATGGGTGGGTTGCTCCACGTTTAGGCTGGCAGCCCTGTCGCATATGTCCTGTGTTTCGAACGTCGCGAAAATATCGCTCTTGCGACAGGAATGTCGAAAAGAGGGCCGTAGCCCCGCCTATTTCACGGGAACAGTATGAAATGCGAACACTTCCGACCTATATTGGAGAGTGCCGTGTCTTGTCCGAGAACGCACGCCTCAGCCGTAACATAACTCAACCGTCCGCCTTCTGCCAGCCTCAGCGGCGATGTGTTACGAGGCTGGTTACCTCGCCGTCAGTGCTGTGGCTATTTCGTCCTCCGTGGCAACACGATCCTCGATAACGCACCGGTATGCGAGACCCGGCATACCGAGGTCCGACGGGACCTTGGCCTGCGCGATGATCAAACCATCATGGGTGGCGAGCTCAGGTTTTGTCGACACGATGGCGTGCGGGTGGTGGGCGTGGAAGGCGTAGTTGCCCGTCGAAGCGACCACGCGCCCCGCTTGATCGACAATGGAGATAGTCGAGCAATCACCCTCACGGCGTGATACGTCCATGATCCGCTCGACTTGCCCCTCGAAGTCGTATTCGAGGTAGCAGACGCCGACGATCATGCCATTGACGATGACAGGCGCGACGTAGACGAGCACCTTGCGGTGGTTGGACCAGGGATTGTCCCAGACCTCGTCCGTCAGCCAACCATCCCGCTGGTCAAGGTGGCGGGCGCGCTCGAACTGCGCCTGTCCCTTGAAGTCGACCGATCGGACTGAGGCGTTCTCATGTGCACAGACGGTCACCGATCCGTCGGCGTCGACGAGAAATGCATTGAGGAAATACGGAGACAGACGGAGCAAGGATCGGAGCCGTTCCAACGCCTCCGCTTGATAGCGCCCCCCCGCACCCTGCATTACCAGCGCGTCCTGAATGGAACGATCCGCCGCCAGCATGCGGAGGTCGATCGAGCGATCGTATAGCGTGCGAGAAAGGCTGTCGGCGATGGATTGGGCGAGTTCGCGCAAGCGGCCGCCCTCGAACTCCTCAAGCAACTCATTGGCGATCGCGGCGCCGAGTTGCAGCCTGTCCATGACGCCGGCCCGGAAAGCGACGGATGCCTGCCGAGCGCTGCCGGCAAGCGATTTTACTTCTGTCGCGACAACTCCAAAGCCGCGCCCCGCCTCGCCGGCGCGAGCCGCCTCGATGGCGGCGTTTAGCGCCAGCAGGTTGGTCTGCGCAGCGATTGCCTCTGCCTTGCTGGCATGCGCGTCGACATCGCTGCCGAGCGCTGAAATGAGAGAGCGTAGACGACGAGGCATAATCCAGGCTGCTTAGCCAAAATTGATTAAAGTCCGATTAGGCCTTTCTGCTTTGCCACGTGGCTGCCTTTCGAAGAACGCGCGAAAGTTGCTCTACTGAATAGGGTTTATGAAGCAGCTCAAAGCCGTGCTTGTCGTTCTGCGCGGGCACATGACTATAGCCGCTTGTCAGGACCACCGGCACGGTTGGATGATCCATCCTGATGCGGGCGCCGAGCTCCAGGCCACTCATGCCGGGCATTACCACATCCGAGAAGACGATGTGGAACCTGCCGCAATCCGTATCCAGTTCGGAGAACGCCTGCTCGGCATCGAGCGCCAGCACACTGGCATAGCCCAGCTCCTTCAAGGCCTCGGTGGCGAACTCGCCGACGCTGACATTGTCCTCGACCACGAGCACACATGGGCCATCGCCTCCAACGGCGGGCTTAGCCTCGTCCAGTTCGATCGCCGGCCCTCCGGATTCGCACGAGGCAGGTACAGGGTGAACGTCGTACCCTTGTCCGGTTCGCTCTCGACCCGAATGTCCCCGCCGGACTGTTTGGCAAAGCCGATTATCTGGCTAAGCCCCCAACCCAATACCGCAAGGGCATGAAGCAACCGTAGCTCGCCTTTAATTCGACCACCACCTGCCAACCGCAGGAGATTCCTGGAGGGGTGTCCGGTTCAGGCCGCAGACCTCGCTGCCTCATTTACGCAATCCGCGCACTCACTCGGTAAAAGCATCTTGTTGGGGCTGAGCTTCGTACCTTGCGTGTAGCGCGAAGGGTGCGGCGATGAACGGCAGACTTCCGACGCGATTTACGGGCGCACTGCTCGCAGCACTGGTCTGCGCGCCCGGTGTGGCAGAGGCGCACGTGAAATGGTTTTGCGGGCCCATCGACGGCTCGGCACCACCACAACCCTTTGCTCAGGTCGTGACGCCGTTCTTCCTTGAGTTGCTCGCCGTGTTCCTCGGCCTCGTCATGGTTGGTGCAATGCTCGATGCCATGATCGCGCGCTTTGCCCGAACACCGATCGTCCCCATCGATCGTGCCGCAATGCTGAGCGATCCGCTCGTTCGGATTGGCGTCGCACTTTACGGCTTGTGCCTGTGGGGTAATCTTGCCGTCGTCATGTGGGCAGATCCATCGAGCGGATCGGTCCTGACGCCGGACCTGTACGGGACCAATCGCATGGTCGGCTACCTGCAGCTGTCAATGGCGGCATCGGTTCTAATCCCGCGCCTGTCGATAGTCGCGGCAGCGGTGCTCGTCGGTCTATACGCGGTGGGCGTCGCTAAGTTCGGCCCGTTCTACATGATCGACTATCTCTTCTTTCTCGGGCTTGCCGCCTACATCGCATTGAGCGATCCGCGGCTCGGCCGGTTCTCCGTCCATCATTTCCGTGTCTCCATCCTCATCGGTTCGCTCAGCTTCAGCCTGATGTGGACGGCAGTCGAGAAGTTCCTGTTTCCACAATGGACGATTGCCGTATTGCTGCTTCATCCCGGCGTCACCGCCGGGCAACCATTCCCCACCGTCGCTACCATTGCAGGCTTCGTCGAGTTCTCCCTAGCGTTCTATCTGCTGGCTGGACGGGAGATACTCGGCCGGGTTGGAGCAGTGTTGCTGGGAATCGTGTTCGTCGCCGCGATGCCGGAGTTCGGCATGCTTGACGTCGTCGGCCATATTCCCGTCCTTTTGATCCTATTGGTCGCGCTGATTACCGGCGAGACGCCATTGCAGGCCCTTTCACGGGGGATCCAACCGGGCATCCTCGTCTCTGGGTGGAGGGTTGGTCTCGCATATATCGTCGTGCTGACGACGCTGATGGCACTCTACTACGGGCTACATGCTTTGTCGGTTCGGCTCATCTGAACTGGGCTCGTCGCCTCGGCGTACCTTGCGCGCGCCGCCAGTCGATCGCGCGGTTCCGTGCGATCGTGCAAACCACGTGATCAGGCTCGATCTTCGCGGCTTCCATGCGTCCGCGGTGTGGATCGGCACCGAAAGCAGGACCCTAGAAAGTTTTACTTAAGCTGTTGTATTCGCGTCGAAGCTTGACGTAGCAGGGGTCCCGATCGGCGCCGATCGCGACCCCTTTCATTACCCATACTTCCCGAGAGGTAACAGGGTGTTGGCCCGCTTAAAACGGGGGGCCAGCTTTCGACGCCGATCCAAATGTCCTTAGTTCCATACCACCACCGGTGCGGCCAGGCATACAGTGAAACCACGTCAGGCGATCCGGCAGTCTGCGTCTGCCAAGGAGATAAGAACTCGCTAACCCTTTGCAGGATATGGAGGGTGCACCGAAGCTGTATAGTGGACGCCGATGTTCTGGAAAATGTTACGGGAACGCTCGCGCGTACGTGCTGTCAAACAGCTCGATATCGTAGGCAACCCAGCCGAGCCGGGGTTCGAGCGTTTCGTTCAACATGCCGCTGACGCCTTCGCCGCACCCATCTCTCTTCTCACCTTGATCCATGATGACACGCTATGGGTGAAAGCCGCCCTTGGTTTCGATCTGCGATGCGTGCCGCGTGAGAACGGCTTTTGCAGCTATGCCGTCGACCTTGGTGAACCGCTCGAAGTTTGCGATGCACGAGTGGATCCGCGCTTCAAAGAGTTTTCCTCTGTTACTGGGCCGCCGTACGTCCGGTACTATCTCGGCGCGCCATTGACGCTGATGAACGGCATTGATGTCGGAGCGCTGTGCGTCCTCGATACGCAACCGCGCCAGCCGGCATCACGCGATCAACGCGCCTACCTGATCGGCCTTGCGCGCCAGGCCACGCAGGCGCTGGAGCAGCGTGCTCATATCAAGGGCAGCCTGGCAGCATGATGGAAGTCGCAACCTGTATTGTGCAGGAACACGACCTCAGGCTTGTCGCGGTGGCCATCATCGTCGCCCTGATCGGCTCGGCCGCGACCGTGCAGCTGTTCTCCCGCATTCTGACCGCTCGGGGCAAGAGTAGGGCAGGGTGGATCGCACTATCGTCGGTGGGAACCGGCACGATGGTGTGGTGCACACATTTCGTGGCGATGATGGGGTTCAAGGCCGGCGTACCGGTCATGCTCGATCCCGTACTCACGCTCGGCTCGCTGGGCATTGCGATCCTGTTCGCAGCACCCGGGCTGGTGCTCGCTGCTGCGCGCAGGCGCAGCCTTGCGGTGCCAGGAGGCGCCATCGTCGGTATCGCCATTTCGGCGATGCATTATACCGGGATGGTTGCCTATCGCATCGATGGCTTCGTCGAGTGGCGCTGGTCCTACGTCGTCGCGTCGATCCTGCTCTCCTCAGCGCTCTCGGCTGCCGCGTTTCGGACGTTCCGAAGCGAGCGCCCACGGCGACGCATAGCGGGCGGTCTGCTGCTTGGCCTCGCGGTCGCGGCACTGCATTTCACTGGCATGGCCGCGATCAAAGTCGCCGCCTTGTCCTTACACCCAGAGCAGGGGCTTAGGGACACCGCGATGACCCAGCTTGCGCTGGGGACCGCCTGCGCGGGGCTGCTGTTCATCGGCTGCGCTGCGATCAGCGCACTGATCGACGGAGAGACACAGAACGATGCCTACCGGCGTATGCGACGCATGGCGCTGCACGACGGGCTGACCGATCTCCCGAACCGCCTGTGCTTCAACGAAGAGTTGGCTCTCCGCCGCGAGCGCAAGGGCGGCACACCGCACATGGCGGTGGTCATGGTCGACCTGTCGCGCTTCAAAAACGTCAACGACACCTACGGGCATCAAGCTGGCGACCAGCTGCTGATGGCCTTGGCCGCCCGAATGACCAGAGCCCTGATGCCTGGCGAGTGCATCTCTCGGCTTGGCGGTGACGAGTTTGCCGCCCTGGTATCCTATACTGATCGCACTGAACTCGATGCGTTTCTGACGCGGCTTGGGTCGGTGTTCGACGATCCGTTCGCATTCGAGCGGTTCTCGGCTTCTATCAACGCCAACATCGGCATTGCTCTGGCGCCTCAGGACGGCACCGAAGCCGATATGCTGCTCGCCCGCGCTGACCTCGCCATGTATCGTGCCAAGAGCGAGCATTCAGCCGTTCCGTGCTTCTACGATGCCGCAATGGATGAGGCCGCTCGTGATCGCCGCGAGCTTGCAAGCGAACTCCGCGACGCGGTCGCCAAAGGCTCGTTCGAGCTGCACTATCAGGTGCAGGCCTCGGTCGCGACCGGCGAGATCAGTGGCTATGAGGTTCTGGTCCGCTGGCGGCACGCTTCCCGCGGACTTATTCCTCCGGTAACATTCATTCCGCTGGCCGAGGAGATCGGCGAGATCATTCCGCTCAGCAACTGGATCATCGCGCAGGCCTGCTTCGAAGCCGCTTTGTGGCCGAACCGGCACCCCATTGCAGTAAATCTCTCCCCGCTGCATCTCTCCTATCCAGGGCTTGTGGACACGGTCCGCCGGGCGCTCGCCGACAGTGGTTTGCCGCCGGAGCGGCTCACGATGGAACTGACCGAGAGCGCGATCATACGGGACCGTCACTATGCACTCGAACAGCTTCGCAGCCTCAAGGCCATGGGGGTGGGGTTGGCGCTCGACGATTTCGGCGTTGGCTACTCGTCGCTGGACGTGTTGCGGTCCTTCGCGTTTGATCGAATCAAGCTCGATAAGTCGTTCGTAGACGAGATCGAAGATGATGAGCAGGCGGTAGCGATCCTGCGCTCGGTCGTGGCCCTTGGGACGACGTTACACATTCCCGTGCTCGCCGAGGGCATCGAGCAACCGGGTCAGCTTCGCATCATCGAACGTGAGGGCTGCTCGGCGATCCAGGGATATTTGATCGGCCGCCCATCTCGGGAGCTTGCTGACCCGCATTATGTGCGATCCATTATGGCCCGCTCCGCGCCGAAGGCCGGCGAAGTCAGCCTGGTCGCCTAGAAACCCAACGGATTAGTCATGAAACATGTTTCTATCTCGACCGCCGGTGCCACGCCCCTGATGAATGTCATGTGTGCGGGTTGTCGAACCTCCGCGCCGCTGCCGCAACCGTTCACAATGGCGTTTCAGCCCATTGTCGATCTCACGACCGGCCGCGTTTTTGCCTATGAGGCGCTCGTCCGTGGCACCGATGGACAATCCGCGGGCGAGGTGCTCGGCCAGATCGAACCGAACATGATCTACAAGTTCGATCAGGCTTGCCGTGTGAAGGCGATCGAGCTTGCCGGGCGGCTGTTCGATCCGGCGGCCGAAACCCGCCTGTCGATCAATTTTATGCCCAACGCGGTGTACGAACCTAAAGCCTGCATTCGCGCTTCTCTCGCCGCTGCACGTCGTGTCGGTTTCGACCCTGGCCGATTGATGTTCGAGTTCACTGAGAACGAGCCGATGCGCGATATCGCGCATGTTCGACGCATCGTGGAATCCTACCGCGCCCAAGGCTTTACGACCGCGATCGACGATTTCGGTGCAGGTTATGCCGGGCTTGGGCTGCTCGCCGACCTGCGACCGGACCTGTTGAAGCTCGACATGGCGCTGATACGCGGGATCGACACCTCCACATCGCGGCAGACAATCGTGGCAAGTGTGGTCGATATGGCCAGGCAGCTCGGCGTGACATGTATCGCCGAGGGGATCGAGACCGCGGATGAGCTTGCTACCGTTAGCCAGCTCGGCATCCGCTTGTGCCAGGGCTATCACTTGGCGAGACCGGCGACGGAAGCGCTGCCAACCCCTTCCTGTTGATGGTGGAACGCGGAATAGGCCTATGATCCGTACAGGTGAGTTATCAGCGCTTACCTATTGCCGCTTCTAGTAGCTGCTGGATGAGCCTGGGATACCGTCATGCCGTGCGATCGTGCATGCGTGGCCAATCAGGCAGCCCCGCGCTCCTCCTCTACCGCCAGATCCCGCAGGATCGAATGCAGCTTATCGCCGCTGAAACGAGACGGATCGAAGTTGCTCGCCGTTGCCACATCGGCAAAACGGGCTGCATTATCGTCTGACATGCCGACGAACCCCATCGCCCAGTTCGGGAAACTCCGCGCCTCGATCGGCTCCATTGCAAGGAGGGAGACTTCGCTATGGCGGTCATCCTGTTGGATACGCTCAAATGCGAGTTCCACCACGTCGAGAGGGCCTTCGAGCACCTGAGCAAAACAACCCGCGTTAAACATCAGCGCGCCAGTGATGCCGTCGCGTTCATTGTTGGCGCGGCTCGTCGCGAGGATATTGTTCACTTCTGCTGCGAACGTGTCAGCGTCACAGGTCGTCAAATTATGGCTGTAATACACCAAACGATAGGTCTCAGCGGACATCACTGTCTCCTTCAATTTTCCTGCCAAGGAAGGACTGCACGCTGGCCTGCGCCATCGGTCGTCCGGTGAGGTACCCTTGAACGTGGGTACAATTTTGATCGCGTATGCGCTTGAGCTGTTCAGCCGTCTCGACGCCCTCGGCGGTAATCGCCATGCCGAGGCTGGTGCCAAGGCTTGATACGGCTTTCAGGATCGCTTCACTATCCGGATCGTCGCTGGCGACGAACGATCGATCGATCTTGATCTTGTTGAACGGGAATTTCTGCAGATAGCTCAGCGACGAGTACCCAGTGCCGAAATCATCCATTGAGATCTTGACGCCCAAGGCGCGCAGGGCGTGTAGCGTCGCCAGAACGTTGTCCGTATCAGCGAGAAGAGCGCCTTCGGTGATCTCGACCTCGAGGCGTTCCGGATTGAGCCCCGATCGCTCAAGCGCCAACGACACAGACGCGAGCAGCGTGTCCGCCTTGAACTGTAGCGGCGAGACATTCACCGCCACAACGAGGTCCCCTGGCCACGCCGCCGCCTCCATACATGCGGCCAGCAGTACCCATTCGCCTATCTTGACGATCAGTCCGTTTTCCTCGGCGACGGCAATGAAGTCGAGCGGAGGCACATTGCCGCGGACAGGATGCTGCCAACGCAACAGGGCCTCAAAGCCCATCACCGTATCGGTCGAGAGATCGAGAAAGGGCTGGTAGTGGAGTTCGAACTGTTTGAGCGCCAGTGCTCGGCGCAGGTCGATCTCCAGCTCGCGGCGCTCATGCAGCAGCGTGTCCATACCGTGCTCGAAAAAGCGGTAGCGTCCGCGGCCCGCACGCTTTGCTTCGTAAAGCGCCAGATCTGCATTGCGGAGAACATCGCGAGGCTGCATCGAGCCTGACCCCAGCGCCACGCCGACGCTGATGCCGATGTTCACCGTATGCCCGCCTAGCACATAGGTCCGCCCGATCAGGTCGACCAGGCGTTCGGCTAAAAGCTCTGCATCGCGAGGCGAACGAATGCCGCGCTGGAGGATAACAAATTCGTCGCCCCCAAGCCTCGCAACGAGATCATCCTTGCGTGAAGCCTTACGCAGTCTGTCCGCCACCTTCTTGAGCAGCTGATCGCCGATGCCGTGCCCCAGCGTGTCGTTGATCATCTTGAAGCGATCAAGATCGAGGCAGAGCAACGCGACTGGCTCGCCACCCTCGGCGGTCCCGGGCAGTGCGCGCTCAAGTGTAGCCATGAAGGTGTTGCGCAAGGCGAGCCCTGTCAGATCGTCTGTCCGAGGCTGCGCCTTTTCGGCGGTGGCAATGGCAACCGGCCAGAGGCTGATGCAGATGTTACCGCCGCCAATCGGATTTAACAGCGCTTCATATGCTTCGGATTGCCGCGTCATCAGCCTCATGCTCGACGGGCCGTCGCCGATCGACACCGGTCGCAGATAATCGGCGAAAATATCGGGTAGCGTCAGCCCGACGATCCAGCCACCAAAGCTGGCTGCGGCGGTCGCGTTGGCATAAGTTATTTCACTGTTGGCATCGACGACCAGGACAGGATGCTGGAGCGATTCCAGTATCCGCGCGGAGGAGGCCGATGCAATCTCGGAGTTCTGCATTAGGTTTTGAAACATCGATCGAAGTGCTCCGGGAACTGCCCGAGGCAGTACCGGCTACAAGCAAACAATACGTTAAAGCCCAAGCTCTCCCTGCTTGATGCAGCTGACTTCGTGGGCACTCCCCGCCCTTTAGCCTATGACAGAAAGACGGCGATCTACGTGGCCCATAAACCTTGGACGATGAGCAGGCGAGGGAAGGGCGGCCTATCTGAGCCGCGGTCATCTCGAAACTCATGCTTACAGTTCAAGCGTCGCGTCAGCCACGCTGACTAAGTTAGAAGAGACCGTCCTACACATCCTAAGTTTCGAACGTTTCGAATGCCCCCACTCATGCAACACATTGCTTTTAGAAAATACGCATGAAGCTGATCAAGCGAGTTCTGGTCAGCGAAATCGCCGGCACGGTCGAGCTTGACTATCAAATGACTGGCGTGATTTTTACCGCGGTTGCGCCCCTGCCTGATATCTGCACTAAGGGTCAACTGGAGAACAGGGTTTAACACAACGAAGGACCCGCTCAATCGATTTTGCTGAGATTGGGCGCAAGAGATCAGGCGTCGGAAACTTTTATTTATGCAATCTTGGCGTTCGAAAGGACCGAACTTTCCTCGAGCAGGAACCGCAACAGCTCGCCAACTTCTTCTGGCCCAAACCTAAAGATCAAGGTCGTCCATTTGAATAGATATCGCCTTCCTCTCGTCCGGTGCCAGATTAGCAACGATATCTGCGCAGTCTTCCAATGTGCCTTGTCCCACCACATCTGACTGGACGTCGCCATCTCCTTCCACAAAGTAGATCGTAGCCAGCTCGCTCAGTGGGTAGGTCGTCATTGTCGCTCCAATCGCTTGTTCCGACACTAGAACGTCCGCATGGTGATGCCGGGTGCGTTGTCCCGTGCCAGTAACTGGATTGCACCAGCATCGGCGCTGCGTACCCGATCATCTAAATCGCTTATACATTGGAATAGTAACTAACGTTACCATTGGCGGTCATGCGTACCGCAAGGCGAGAAATTTGTTAATCTAGCCAATGCATTATGGCGGGATGATCGGTTCCTTGTCATCTGTGTTTGCGTGCATTCGTCACGCGCACCACGCCCGCCTTATGGTTGTGGCTGGCGTGGTCTGCGCTATCGGCATCTATGCTTCGTTCGCGCTCGCCTATCACGCGGCGCGGCACGAGGGGCGGGTGCGGACCTATTGGGGCTTGGTCAGCGTCATCGCCAGCGGCTGTACCGCGTGGGCAACGCACTTTATCGTACTGCTGGCCTTCAAGCCCGGCATGCCAGCGGCATTCGACCCGGTATTGACGTTCATATCGCTGTCGTGTGCGATCATCGGCATCGGAACGGGCGTATCTATTGCGATACGCGCACGCGGAACCGTTAGACAGTTCGTTGCCGGTTTGGTTGTCGGCATCGGTGTCGCAACGCTCCACTATATCGGGCAAGCCGCCTATCTCGTCAAAGGTAGCGTCTCTTGGGACCTCGGCCTGGTACTACCCTCCATCGTTGCCAGCTTGCCGATCTCGGGGTTGGCTATGGTGGCAGCTGCCAGTCGCAACCGTCGTATCCGCGCTTGCGCCGCGCCGCTGCTGCTCTTCTCGATCGCGCTCCTCCACTTTTGCGGCATGGCGGCCATGACGCTGCATTTCGATCCTGCCGCACGCTTCCCTGCCGACGCGGTGTCACCCCAAGCGATCACACCGGTGGTGGCCGGAGTATCGTTTGCGCTCATCCTGCTGGCCGTTCTCGGCTGGCGCTTCGATATCGCGGCCAAAGTGCGTCTTCGCCGCGATCGTCGCCGACTCCGCGAACTCGCTGACGTTGCCCTGGAAGGGCTGCTGATCTGTCAGGGCGATAGGATCGTGACGGCCAATACCAGTGTAGAGCGCCTCTCGGGATATGAGCCAGGACTGTTAACAGGTAGCTTCGTTAGTTCGCTTTTACCCGGGCTGGATATCGCAAGCCTGCCCGAGCGCGAGGAACGTGAAGTTCAGCTGATCGATGCCGCGGGGCAGGCGCTACCGGTGCGTGTACTGCGTCAAGAAGTTGCGCTAGGGCATAAAGTTCAGACCGTAATCGCCGTTCGCGATCAACGCGAGCGCCTCAGAACTGAAGCGCAGATCCGTACGCTTGCCTTTAGCGATCCCTTGACAGGGCTTCCCAACCGAACACGCTTTTTCGATCTCCTTGCAGTCCACGCAGCATCGCGCCGCGAACGCGATCAGGGATTTGCCGTGCTCATGCTCGATCTCGATCGGTTCAAGTTGATCAATGATACATTGGGTCACCCAGCTGGCGACCTGATACTGGCGATGGTTGGTGATCGTCTGAGCACAACGTTACGCGAAGGTGACGTCGTGGCACGCCTGGGCGGCGACGAGTTTGCGGTTCTGCTACTTACTGTTGGCGACCCGGAGGCGGCTGCAGCGCTCGCGACGCGCATCATCCGGGCGATTGAAGCGTCTCCGTTCATGCTCGATGGTCAGTACCTCTATCTCGGCGCCAGCGTCGGCATCGCCATCGCGCCAAATGACGGTGACGATCCAGCAGAGCTCATGCGTAATGCGGATCTCGCATTGTATGCCGCCAAAGCGGACGGCAAGGGGGTGTGGCGCCGGTATGACGTGTCGCTCGACGACAAGGTTCAAGAGCGGCGGACGCTTGAGGCTGGCCTGCGACGCGCGTTGATCGAGGGGCAGCTTGAGCTCCACTACCAGCCCCTGATGGACGCGCGGTCAGGACACATCACGTCAGCTGAGGCTTTGGTTCGCTGGAACCATCCCGAACGCGGCATGATTCCACCAATCGAGTTTATCGGCCTGGCAGAGGAAACCGGCCTGATTTTACCACTTGGCGACTGGGTACTGCGCACGGCCTGCCTCGAAGCAGCGACCTGGCCGAATGACATCAGCGTTGCCGTGAATCTGTCACCGGTTCAGTTTCGCGAACGCTCGCTGCTGGCCAATGTATCTGCGGCACTGGCAGCTGCCAACCTGTCTCCCCACAGACTCGAGCTTGAGATCACAGAAGGTGTTTTGCTCATCGACGAGGAACGAACGTTCGCAACGTTGAACGAGCTGAAGGCGTCTGGCGTGCGGATATCGATGGACGATTTCGGGACTGGCTATTCGTCGTTGAGTTACCTGCGCAAATTTCCGTTCGACAAGATCAAGATCGATCAGTCATTTGTTCGCCAGATACCCCAGGATCCCGAAAGTGCCGCCATTGTGCGTGCCATCATTACGATGGGCACATGCCTGGGGATGTCCACCACCGTAGAGGGCGTCGAGACGTTGGAGCAATTCGATTTCTCGGTCGCAGAAGGATGCGGCACGATTCAAGGATATCACATCAGCCGTCCGCTCGAACCGACCGCGCTTGCAGCGATGCTGGAAGCTGAGGGCGGCAACATCGGCTTGGTTTCGGCTATACCTTAACAGGTACCAAGTGGGTTTGCGGATTGCGCAAAGGCGCTGGATCAGCTCGTCTGATGAGCCGAATCGCACTCGGTGACACCGTGGGCGCCCCTACATCGGCCACGACAACAGATGCCTTCACGTTACGCTTTGCCGCATAAAGTAGCCCGTCGGCGCGGAGCAGCAGTGCATCGTAATTGAGGCGGTGACCTGGCGGGGCTATGACAGCGCCCATGCTGATCGTTGTCGGCGCAGGCAGGCTGATCAGCGTCTCGTTGATGGTGCGATGGAAGCCGATCGCGAACTGCTCACCGCTGCCTACATCTGGGAGCGCTGCGATAAACGCGAACTCATCGCCCCCCATACGACCGACAAATCCATAGCTCCCCAGACCGCGTACAGCGGCGCGCGAAGCTGTTCGTATTGTATCGTCACCGACGGCATGACCATGATGGTCATTGATAGACTTGAAATTGTCGAGATCCATAACACCGACCATTACCGGCATTGTCGTCGACGACAGCATCTTGACCATCGCGGCTTCAAAACTCGATCTGTTGAGCAAGCCTGTCATACCATCGAGCCGTGCAGACGCACGTTCACGGTCATAAGCGCGCCGTAAAGCCCACATCGTCGCCACGACAAACGCCAGCACTGCGCAGCGAAGGCCTACCCTAAACAACGTTATCGTGGTCGTCGTTGGGATACCCGTTTGAATGGTGGCGCGCGTATTCAACACGATCGCAATTACCGTGGCAAAAACCGCTGTACGGCGACTTAGCCGCCACGAAACCAAGCCCAGCAATAAAACATAGACCGGCCCCATGCCGATTGCGGGATAGATGATGTCAACGATTTGCAGATTGAGAGCTATCAGTAGGGCGGAGGCTGTGACCGTTATCGTCGACGCGGATTCAAGGCGATCTGCCATCGTCATGCTCTTTACTCCTGACATTTACGTACAGCTTTTTTCTTATCCGACACGTAAAAGCGGACTCGACGCGTATGCCCCAGAATGGTTTACAGCTTGATAATCAAAGACTTAATTGAAATATTGAGTGACGTTGTTCGTCGCCGTTACAACGTCTGGGAGCGGCGCTGTCGCGGGGGGGCGCCTTGGCTTGATGATAACCGTTTGACAAACGGTCGCGTCGCAGAAGTTCTGAGTTTCGGACGTCTCGTATATCTTGACTTGCGACACCGGCGCGCTTTCATCGTGTCGCTCTTAAGAACTCCATCCCGGTTTTGGTAAATTGGAACGGCCGCCATGGCACAGAAGGAGTCAACGTTTTGCGCAGTCTGGACTTCAGTTCCTGGCAGAGCCTTCTGGCCACGCTGTTTGGCATCGTCCTGGTCACGCTACTCGGTGTCGGCATCCGTCTGCTGACGCAGATGACGTTCCAGCAGCGTCGCGAGCGAATGAATCGGCAGATCAACGAGCGTTTGCGCACCTTGATCGCGGCGTACAAAGTGTTGGGCGGATCATTCACGGGCGATCTCACCGTCGATCCGACGCACAAACGGGACCTCAGAAGCTTCGATCCTCCTGCACCTGCCGAGCCGATGGCACAGCTCGACCTCAGCGCCGAGACAGCGTCGAAATCGGACCGCACGCGGCGAATACGCGACGCGGTCGAAGCCGCACTTTCCGACATCATTCTTCTGGGTACGGAAGATCATGTCAGGCTTGCCGACAAAGCCGTTCGAGAACTGGTAGCCGGGCATCCGGTGCACACCCACGATCTCGTAGTGTCGCTCCGCAATTTCGTTCGCGAGGCCCTCGACCTCGATCCCATCCCGAGAGACCTCGCGATACCGATGCAGGGCCCGACACGGCCGGCGTCATCGGGAGGAGGGGCTAAGAACGCTAGCGGAAGAAGCGAAGGCGCCAAAGCAAGTGGTGGTGGCGGTGGCGGTGGCGGGATGGGCGCGGGAGGATCAGGTGATGCGGGTATCGGAGGTCCAGAAGCGTCTCATGCCGAACCACATCATCAAGTGTGAGCTGATCCTGCCAGCCGGCTAAGTCCAGTAGAGGCGCATTGGATTATCGACCAACAGCTTGTGCTGAAGCGCGGCATTGGTGGCGATCCGCGGTATGATGTCGACCAGCGCGCCATCGTCCGGTGCGTGCGTCGTCATGTTGGGGTGGGGCCAGTCGGTACCCCACAGGACGCGGTCGGGAAAACGTTCGACGAGCGTGCGTGCGAAGGGCACGACGTCGTCATAGCCAGGCGGACCGACCTTTGACAGGCGTTCGGGGCAGCTCACCTTGGTCCAGACGTTGTCGTGCTCGGCCATCAGGCGGATGAACCGGCCGAATTCGGGGCCGTCGACGGGCTGCGTCACGTCGGGGCGACCCATGTGGTCCACCACGACGATCGTCGGCAACGACGTGAAGAAGTCCCAACGCTCTTCGAGATCCGCGGCTTCGAAATAGATCACGACGTGCCAGCCGAGCGAAGCGATCCGGTCGATGATCGCGCGGTAATACGCGTCGGGCTTTGGATCGACGAGACGACGGACGAAGTTGAAGCGTACGCCGCGCACGCCGGCCGCGTGAAGGTCGGCGAGTTCTGCATCGCTCACCGTATCGCGAACGGTCGCGACGCCGCGAGCGCGGTCGCCAGCGGTCCGCAGGGCATCGACCAACGCGCGGTTGTCCGCACCGTGACAGGTCGCCTGGACGATAACGTTGCGGGCAAAGCCCAGATGGTCTCGTAGCGCGAACAGCTCGTCCTTGCCGGCATCGCACGGTGTGTATTTCCGTTCCGGCGCGTAAGGGAACACATCGCCTGGCCCGAACACGTGGCAATGCGCATCGACCGCGCCCGCGGGCACGGTGAAGGCGGGTTTGCTGGGGGCGGGGTGGTAGCAGATCCAGGCGGGATCCATCGGGAACGCGGACATCAGAGTCCCCGCGCCGCAAGTTGCGCGTCGAGGCGTGGGTAGACGCGGCGGGCGTTGCCCTCGAACACCTTGCGCTTGTCGGCATCGGAGATGTTTAGCGCGTCGACATAGCGCTTGGTATCGTCGAAATACTGGCCGGTCTCGGGATCGATACCGCGCACCGCGCCGACCATCTCGGACCCGAACAGGATGTTGTCGACGTCGATCACCTCGAACAGGAGATCGATGCCCGGCTGATGATAGACGCAGGTATCGAAGAATACGTTCTTCATGACGTGCTCGGCAAGGGGCGGGCGCTTCAGCATGTCGGCAAGCCCGCGATAGCGTCCCCAATGATAGGGCACCGCGCCGCCGCCATGGGGAATGATGAAGCGCAGGTCCGGAAAATCCCGGAATAGGTCGCCTTCGAGAAACTGCATGAACGCGATCGTATCCGCCGCGATGTAGTACGCGCCTGTCGCATGCATCGCCGGGTTGCAGCTGCTGGAGACGTGGATCATCGCGGGGACGTCGAGCTCGACCATTTTCTCGAAGAACGGATACCACGCCCGATCGGTCAGCGGCGGGGAATCGAACTTGCCGCCCGACGGGTCGGGATTGAGGTTGCAGCCGATGAAGTCGAGCTCCGTCACGCAGCGTTCGAGCTCGCCGATCGAATGCGCGATCGAGATGCCGGGCGATTGCGGCAATTGGCATACGCCTGCGAAGGTCTCGGGGTACAGATCGATGACCCGTTTGATCAGGTCGTTCGAGCGCCGTGCCCAGATATGCGCGACCGCTTCGTTCCCGACATGCGGCGCCATCGCCGAGGCGCGGGGTGAGAAGATCGTCATGTCGGCGCCGCGCTCACGCAGCAGGCGCAACTGGTTCGCTTCGATCGTCTCGCGGATCTCGTCGTCGGATATGGCGGGGTAGGCCGGGTCTATGTCGCCGCCCGTTCCGATCGCTGCGACCTGCGCGTCCCGCCATGCATTGTGGCTGGCAGGAGCGGTCGTATAGTGGCCGTGGCAGTCGATGATCATGGCTGCGTTCCCGGGATGACGAGGGCTGGCGTGCGCCTTACCGGCGATGTGATGCGCGGTATTTAACCGCCCGTGGCCCATCAGGCGTATCGAAACGGCTGTCGGTCCATTGCTTTTCCTGAAGTCCACTCGGAGCAAGTGAATCGGAAGATGCGCAGGAATTCGTGCTGAAGGTGGGTGGGGCGCCAATCCGCGCGCGTCGTCATCCCGATCTGCCGGCGTAGCGACGACCCGGCGCCGGCCACCTCGCTCAGCAGCCCTGCGCGGTCTTCGAGAAGGAACTGGTCGCGTGACATGAGCGTCAGCCAATCGTCCTCCAGCATGAGCCCTCGCACCACCATCACGGACCCACACTCGATCCGCGGCCCTGGCGGTTCGAGCCCGTGTTCCGTGAACATCTGTTCCCAGCGCCGTCGTACGGGAGCCCCGGGCGCGGCGATTACCCAAGGAAAATCCAATAGGCGTGCAAATACGAAGCCCGCCTCGCCGAGCAGAGGGTGCCCCTTGCGTCCCACGATGACGGGATCATCGTCGAACAAGGGTTCCTGCACGACGTCGGCGACGGGCAAGGGGTCGCGCATCGCCCCGACCACCACGTCGATCGCGCCTTCGCGCAGCGCGGAGAGCACTTCGATATAGGGCCCTTCGACGACATTGACGGAGGCTGCCGGGTAGGCGCCAGCGAAACGCGCGAGCGCCTGCGGCAGCAGGATCGCCCGCGCCAATGGCATGACGCCCACTGTTATACGTCCTGCGCCTTCGGAATGCAGCGCCGCCAGTTCGTCGAAGCCCGACTCGAGTTCGGCTTGTGCCAGTCGGGCAAATCTCAGCAGCCGCGCCGCGGCCGCCGTCGGCTGGACCGTTCGTCCCTGCCGGGCCAGGAGTGGCACCTCGAGCACCTGTTCGAGATCGCGCGCTGCACGGTGAACGGCGGGCTCGGACAATCCGGTGTGTCTGGCCGCCAGTGCAAAGCTACCCGCACGGTCGACCGCCATCAGGGCAAGCAACTGGCCAAGCGTGATGCGGCGCTCGACGTTGGGCAAAGGCGGCAAGCGTGCCCCGCGCCGTACGCTGCGTCCACCCTGCGCGACGTACGTCAGGGCATACTCGATCCGGCCGGTCATCAGTCGTCCAGCCTCGGTCACGACCACGCCGCCCGGTTGCCGGTCCAGAAGCCGGTGGCCGAGCAAGGCCTCGACCTTGGCAACGGCCTGCGTCAGCGCGGGCTGCGACAGGTTCATCGCGTGCGAGGCTGCGCTGATGCTTCCCAGGCGAGCGGCGGTGGCGACCGCATCGAGATGGCGCAGGTTGAGTTCGCGAAGACTTGGCATGGCGGGGACTTCAGCACAGCTTATGCCTTGTGCGCAAATCCGTTTTGCCTTTGGGCTATCGGCGGTTCCTAGGGAGGATAACGAAAAAAGGATCGAGGATCAGAGATGCCCAGCGTCGTCACTCATATCGAACGCGCCGAACCGTCGGTCATCGACGGCCTCGCCAAGGTCGGCGTCGCCACCGTGCATGAGGCGCAGGGCCGGATCGGGCTGCTCGGCAGCCGCCTTCGTCCGATCTATGCGGGCGCGCGTATTGCCGGCTCGGCGGTTACCGTCTCCGTTCCGCCGGGCGACAACTGGATGATGCACGTTGCCATTGAACAAGTGAAGGACGGCGACATCCTCGTGGTCGCGCCCACGTCACCGTGTGAAGACGGCTATTTTGGCGATCTGCTCGCGACGTCGGCGATATCGCGTGGTTGCCGCGGACTTATCATCGACGCCGGCGTTCGCGACGTGCGCGACCTGACCGAGATGCAGTTCCCGGTCTGGTCGAAGGCGATCTTCGCGCAAGGCACCGTCAAGGAGACGTTGGGGTCGGTCAACGTCTCCCTGGTCTGTGCGGGCGAACGGATCGAGCCGGGTGACGTCATCGTCGCCGACGACGACGGCGTCTGCGTCGTCCGCCGCGCGGACGCGGCCGCCGTGCTTGCGGAGGCACAGGCTCGCGAAGCGCGGGAGACGGAGAAGCGTGATCGAATGGCCAACGGCGAACTCGGGCTCGATATCTATGCGATGCGCGAGCGGCTTGCTGCCAAGGGACTGAAATATGTCTGATCAACCGAATGCCGATGGCGTCCGCGCGATGTGGATGCGCGGGGGCACTTCCAAAGGTGGGTTCTTCCTCGCGGACGATCTTCCGCGGGATCCGGCAAGGCGGGATGCGTTCCTCCTGCGGGCATTCGGTTCACCCGACCCGCGGCAGATCGACGGGATGGGCGGCGCCGATCCGCTGACCTCGAAAGTCGCGGTCGTCTCGCGCTCGACGCGGGAGGGCGCCGATGTCGACTATCTGTTCCTGCAGGTCTTCGTCGACGAGGCGATCGTCAGCGATGCCCAGAATTGCGGGAACATGCTGGCCGGGGTCGGACCGTTCGCGATCGAACGCGGCCTGGTCGAGGCCAAGGACGAGAAGACGAAGGTTTCGATCTTCATGGTCAACACGGGCAAGCTCGCCACCGCGAAGGTGCAGACCCCATGTGGCGTCGTCACCTATGAGGGTGACGCGCGGATCGACGGGGTTCCGGGCACGGGCGCACCTGTCCCGCTCGCCTTCGCCGACATCGCCGGTTCGAGTTGCGGGGCGTTGCTGCCGACGGGCAACGCCGTGGATGTTATCGATGGCGTCGACACGACGCTGATCGACAATGGCATGCCCTGCGTCGTTCTGCGCGCGGCCGATGTCGGTATCAACGGGTACGAAGACCGCGCGATGCTCGATGCCGACGATTTCTTGAAGGCGCGGATCGAGGCGATCCGGCTCAAGGCCGGGCCCTTGATGAACCTTGGCGACGTCAACGATCAATCGGTGCCCAAACTGATGCTGGTCGCCGCGCCGCGCAACGGCGGTGCGATTAGTGTGCGTTCGTTCATTCCGCATCGCTGCCACGCCTCGATCGGCGTGCTGGGCGCGGTGAGCGTCGCCACTGCCTGTCTGATCGAAGGGTCGCCTGCGCATCGCCTCGCGGTCGTGCCGGAAGGCCAGGCGAAATCGCTCGACGTCGAGCATCCCAGCGGCGCGACTGGTTGCGTGATCGACCTCGACGAGAACGGCAACGTCGTCGGCGCGGCCATGCTCCGCACCGCCCGCAAGCTGTTCGACGGCATTCTGTTCGGCTGAGACCGCCGAGGCGTCACAACGAAAGAAAAACGATGACGGACCTAGGAGAGACTACCAGCAAGGTGAGCCGCTTCGGCGTCTTCGGCCAGCTCTGGTTCCAGGTGTTGGCGGGGACGGTGCTTGGCATCCTGCTCGGTCACTTTGCGCCCGCGACCGGCGTGGCGATGAAGCCGTTCGGCGACGCCTTCATCAAGCTGATCCGGATGATGATCGGGCCGGTGATCTTCGTCACCGTCGTCCACGGGATCGCCGGGATGAACGACATGAAGAGCGTCGGTCGCGTCGCGCTGAAATCGATCCTGTATTTCGAGGCGGTGACGATCCTGGCGCTGATCTTCGGGTTGGTGATGGTCGATCTGTGGCAGCCGGGCGCGGGCATGAACATCGACGTCGCCGCGATCGATACTGCCTCGATCAAGACCTATGTCGCGACGGCGCACGACCAGTCGATCACCGGCTATTTCATGGGGATCATCCCCGACACCTTCGCCAGCGCGCTGACCGAAGGCCATGTCCTCCAGGTGCTGTTCGTCTCGGTGTTGTTCGGCATAGCGATCGCGGCGATCGGCGAGCGCGGCAAGCCGGTCTACACGCTGATCGACAGCGCCTCGCAAGGGTTCTTCCGGATCATCGGCTACATCATGTACTTCGCGCCGCTCGGGGCGTTCGGCGCGATTGCCTTCACGGTCGGCCAGTTCGGCACGGCGTCGCTCTGGTCGCTGGGCGAACTGATCATCGAGTTCTTCGTCGTCTGCGGCCTGTTCACCGCGGTCGTGCTGGGCGGGATCGCGCATTGGTGCGGGGTCAGCCTGTGGCGCCTGCTTGGCTATCTGTGGGACGAGATCGTGATTGTCGCGGCCACTACCTCGACCGAGACGGTCCTGCCGCGGCTCATCCAGAAGATGCGAAAGGTCGGTTGCGAGGAGAGCGTCGTGGGCTTCGTCATCCCGGCAGGATATTCCTTCAACCTCGACGGCACCTGCCTGTACCTGACGACCGTCGCCGTGTTCCTGGCGCAGGCGACGAACACGCACTTGACGCTGTGGCACGAACTCGGGCTGATCGCGGTACTGCTGTTGACGTCCAAGGGTGCCGCGGGCGTTGCCGGTGCGGCGTTCGTGGTCCTTGCAGCGACGCTCAACACGACGGGTACTATCCCGGTTGCCAGCATCGCGCTCATTCTCGGCATC
The DNA here is from genome assembly GCF_057815015.1 of Sphingomonas sp. SL1004. Classification (NCBI taxonomy): domain Bacteria; kingdom Pseudomonadati; phylum Pseudomonadota; class Alphaproteobacteria; order Sphingomonadales; family Sphingomonadaceae; genus Sphingomonas; species Sphingomonas sp. SL1004. The sequence goes on along the minus strand of NZ_JBYMUX010000002.1, from coordinate 201,325 downwards.
CACCGTATCCTCGCCGAGGGCCTGACGTTCGTGAACCTGATCGGCAATGCCCTCGCCACCGTCGTGATCGCCAAGTGGGAAGGCAAGCTCGACGAGCGCACGCTCGCAGCGATGATCGGGAATGGCCGGCTGCGGGCGAAGTATCCGGTAGCCGCCTGAAGCCGCGCGGCGATCACCAAGCGTGATCGCCGCCACAATCACCGTCCTACGATAACAGCCGGCTTAGCTAGTTTGCGGCCGGGCAGGAGACCGTCATGTCCATCGCTATTGCCATCGCGCTGACCGCAGCGGTACAATCTGAGCCGTCCCAAGCTCAACCGTCTCGGGCAATCACCGCACCTACTGACGCGGCCATCCCGACGACAGAAACGGACCAAGGCGTAGCGCAAGGCAAGCCCGACGACCGTCACCTCCCAGTTTTTTACCCCAATACCAAGCAGGGTACTGCGGACCAGCCAGCGCTCTCCGGCATCGCGCGTTTCCAGCGCAATAATCCGATCGGCAAAGAACTTCGCGCACTGAAGACCGCGGGCGTAGACTTAGTTCTTGATCTCGTTGGCAACGTTGCAGCCAACCCAGTCGGCGGTATTCGTCAAGGCAGTGCGGAGTCACATTGGGTATCGACCGCGGCTGACATCGATCTCGAAAAGCTGATTGGGCTATCGAACACAAAGGTTCATATTCAAGGCGCTTGGTTCAGCGGAGACAGCCTGGGTCGCGATTCAATCGGCAACTCGATCAGTTTTCAGCAGACTTGGCGCCCGGTGGCCGGACCACGGCTGACCCAGTTTAACATCGAGCATGACTTCGGTAAGCTCAACGTTCTTGTCGGCCGCGCAGCCGTTAACAGCTACTTCAACAATTCGCCGCTCAACTGCGTATTCATGAGCAACACGAGTTGCCTTACGGCGTATGGCGGGATCAGCGACATCGGCATCACCGCGTTTCCCAACTCGTCGTGGACCGCCAAGGTGCGGTACGCGATCGACAAGCGCTGGTATGTTCAGACCGGCGTGTTCGAGTACGACAACGACCTTAACCTCAAGGGGAAGGGCGGCCTCGATTTCTCGCTCGGTAAGGGCACGGGCGTGCTTATCGCCAACGAAGTGGGGTATCAAACGACGTTCGCAGACGAACGGTTGCCGCGCCGCTACAAGGCCGGTGCCTATATCAACACCGATGGAGGCCAGAGCCCGTATTACGATCGCAACGGCGGGTCGGCAGCGGTGTCCGGGCTCGCACGTGTTGCACAAGGTGGCAACCGCGTTGGTCTGTATGCGATGGCAGACCAAACGATACAACGTGGGGCCGGCGAGAGCACCCGCAACCTCGCGCTATTCGGGCGGGTCTTCTACAATGTCGGCAACGTCGCCCAACTCGATTGGTTTGCCTCTGCCGGTTTCGTTAAGACAGGCACGTTCAAAAACCGCAACGCTGACACGATCGGTTTCCTGGTCAGCAACACGCATTTTAGCAACCAGCAGATAAATTATCTTCGCGATTTGCGTACGAAGGCTGGCGGAACAGGTTCGCCAAAATCGAACGAGATTATCGGTGAGATCAACTATGGATTTGCAGCCATGCCTGGCGTCAGAATATTGCCGAATATTCAATACGTCATCAACCCAGATCCAATATTTGCACCGAACCGTAAAACTGACATTTCGTCCGCAATCGTATTAGGCTTGCGGATGGATGTACGCCTAGCTCAAGTTCTTGGAGGGTAGCGGCTGCAAGTCTTGGCTCCTTAGTAATGCTAAGCGCCCACCACCACTGTCGGAAAACACATGATTGTGTTGAAAAAGTCGGCCTTGCAGTGGTGTCGGCGGTCTGATTCAATCTTCGCAAGGTGAGCGGAGACGGGCCGATGATGGGCGATCGGACGGTAGCGCAGGAAGCGCTGTTTTACAGCTTCAGCCTGGAGCGGCACGTGCCGGCGGACCACATGCTGCGGTCGATCGACCGGTTCGTGGACCTGTCCGGCATTCGCGAACATCTGAAGCCGTTCTACAGCGAGATGGGACGGCCATCGATCGACCCCGAGCTGATGATCCGCATGCTCATCATCGGCTACTGCATGGGGATCCGTTCCGAGCGCCGGTTGTGCGACGAGGTGCATCTGAACCTGGCCTATCGCTGGTTCTGCCGGCTCGGGCTGGAGGGCGACGTGCCCGACCATTCTACCTTCTCGAAGAACCGCCATGGCCGTTTCCGCGACAGCGACCTGCTGCGCCGGCTGTTCGAAACGACGGTCGAGCGATGCATGGCCGAGGGGCTGGTCGGTGGCGAAGGCTTCGCTGTCGATGCCAGCCTCATCCGGGCCGATGCCAATCGTCAGACTGGCGGCCCGGGTAGCGAGGGCCTGCCGCCCGACGCCGACACGCGTGCCGTTCGCGAGTATCTTGCCGTCCTCGACGATGCCGCATTCGGGGCGGCCACGCCGGTGGTGCCGAAGTACCTGGCGCCGGCGGATCCTGCGTCGCGCTGGACCTGTGCGCACGGGGGGCAGGCCTATTACGCCTACTCGACCAACTACCTCATCGATCTCGATCATGCCGTCATCATGGACGTGGAGGCGAGCACCGCGATCCGGCAGGCCGAGGTGACCGCGTGCAAGCGGATGATCGAGCGCGTGCAGGACCGCTTCGGCGTCTGGCCCGAACGGCTGGCGGCCGACACTGGTTATGGCTCGGCCGAGATGCTGGCGTGGCTCGTCCACGAGCGCGACATCCAGCCTCACATCCCCGTGTTCGATAAGTCGGTCCGCCGTGACGGCACGTTCGAGCGCGCCGACTTCAGCTATGACATCGAGCGCGATCTCTACACCTGCCCGGCGGGAGAAGAGCTGCGGCGTTACTGGCATGAGGGCCGCGCCGCAAAGGAGCAGCCGCCAGTCGATGGACTTTACAGATACCGCACTCGCAAGGCCCTATGCGACGCCTGCGACCTGCGGCCGCGGTGTTGCCCGAATGGGCCGCACCGGAAGATCCTGCGTTCCGTCCATGAGGGCGCCCGCGATCTGGCCCGCGATATCGCCACTACGGACGCCTATGTGACGTCTCGTCGACAGCGCAAGAAAGTAGAAATGCTGTTCGCGCACCTCAAACGCATCCTGAAGCTGGACCGCTTGCGCCTGCGGGGTCCAAACGGCGCCAAGGACGAGTTCCTACTCGCCGCCACCGCCCAGAACCTCCGCAAGATGGCCAAGCTCGTTCCGATGCCGGCGCAGATGGCACCCGCCTGAAAAGGCAGGTAGGCTTGCCTTGATTTTAAGCCGGTGCCAGCCGGCGCCGAGGCCGACTTCTTCAACACAATCACATGATTGGCGACACCCCCGACCTGCGCTTTTGATGAACCATACTCACCTCAGTCCATAACGGTCGACAAACCCTGTCGCTTTGATAGGATGTTCGAGAACATGCTTTTGAGGGTTTGTCGTACATGCTGGTCGGATATATGCGGGTGTCATCGGCCGATGATCGCCAAACGGTCGATCTCCAGCGGGACGCGCTGGTCGCAGCCGGGGTCGATCATCGGCATCTCCATACCGACAAGGCATCTGGCGCGCGCGACGACCGACCAGGCCTGAAAGCCTGCCTCGACTATCTGAATGCGGGCGACACACTGATCGTGTGGAAGCTCGACCGGCTTGGACGCTCGCTGCCGCACCTGCTGACGATCGTTATAGACCTGAAGGCGCGGGGCATCGCGTTCCGGTCGCTGACCGAGCAAATGGATACGACTACGCCGCACGGCGAATTGCTGTTCTCTCTATTTGGCGCATTGGCACAATATGAGCGTGCGCTGACCCGCGAACGGGTGATGGCAGGACTGGCCTCGGCCAAACGCCGGGGACGCCAGGGTGGCCGACCGCCGATGATCGACGCCGAAACGCTTGAACGGATTACCGCCGCGCTGGAGGGAGGGGCCAGCAAGGCATCTGTCTGCCGAACCTTCAAGGTGCCGCGCTCGACTTTGCTCGGCACGCTTGGGCGGATCGGTTGGACCGCGCAGGCCAAGATCTAACGAACCGGCGCAACGTGCCATTTATCGCTGACAGAACCATGCCAATTAGCTCTGACATCTACAGTATCGTGATGACGATCCAAGGATAAGGGGGTGCGAAGTTGACCGGATATGTAGCCCTGCTTCGCGCTGTGAACGTCGGTGGCACCGGCAAGCTGCCGATGACGACGCTGGCGCAAATGTGCGAAACGGTCGGGTTCGAGAAGGTGAAGACCTATATTGCCAGCGGCAACGTCGTCTTCCGAAGCGACAGGTCGGAGGATCAGGTGCGATCCGCCCTTGAGAATCAGCTACACGCTTACGCTGGCAAGAGCGTCGGCGTGATCGTCAGAACCGCGTCCGAGATTGCCGATGCGCTTGTCCGTAACCCTTTCGCAGACGCGCCGGGCAACCGCGTCATGGCGTTGTTCGTGGACCGGGCGCTTCCCGCCGGTCCTCTCGATGGCGTGACCGGAATCAAGAACGAAGAAGTCCGTCTCGGGGAGCGGGAGCTGTTCGTTTTCTACCCGGAGGGTATGGCGAACACCCGCCTTCGCATTCCCAGCGAAAAGCACGGGACGGCTCGCAACATGAACACCTTGGCGAAGCTCGCCGAGATGACCGGAGCGGTCGCTTAATCCGGTAGCGTATAGCGGAACTGGTAATCGTGCCGGCCCGGTGTGACGACGATGTTCATCGTCCCCGTCAGTCCCGCCAGCCCGCCGATGGCAGAGTCCGGCACAACGACGACCGTTAGCGATGGCGCGCCCTTGTCCATCAGTCCGCTATGCTGGAGGGTGAATGAGCCTTCCCGGCCGCCCAGGGTGCCGGTGACGCGTTCCATTGCGACGTAGCCGGCGGACCCTTCGACACCGCTACGGAAGGCCAACATCTGGCCGATGCTGGTGCCTTGCAGGTCGCCGTGGAAGGTCTTGTCGATCGACATGCTGCCGATCGGGCTTTCACCGGAGCCGACCGGCGTGAGATTCACGTCAAAGGTGCCGATCGCTTCAACTTCCATCATGTCCCCCTGCATCCGTTCGCTACTGAATACCTCCACGATGCTCGGTTTGAAATGGCCGAACATGGGTGCCTTTCCGTCAGCGGCCATTCTCGAAATAGCATCGAATTTCGGGAATGGCAGGCATGGCGAACGCCCAAAGTAGGCCTTTCAAAGCCAGTCCCCGGCTTCCCGATTGCAGACGGTCGTTCAGGGATGCACTGTGCCTACATGGAGCACGCAACCCTCGTAGGATATTTATCCGGGACCCTGTCGACAGAGGTGCTGGCAGGTGAAATCGCTACCGAAGTAGCGGCCTGCAACGCCGCCTGCCAAGCAGGTGGAAGTGGCTACATCATCATCACGGATGGACCATCTTACGAAGTGACGAGAGAGGGAGCGAGACGGCTGCTCGCCGCTATCGCTGAAGAACGATTGTCCTTTGAACTCGCGAACTATGTCGCAGATTGCCTAATCATGAGCGACGACTTCGATTTCGCCGACGATGCCGTGCGAGACGCGATCCATTTCGCCGAGGATGACAGCAGACCACCGACACAGGCCGAGACGATCAAGGCACTTGCGGTGCTGGCAGCGTCCGACAGCGCTCGATTTTGACGGGTTGCCGGATAATAAGAGCGGGAGACAGGTTTTCGGACACGTTCTGGTCGCTCCTGGCGTACGGAAAACTCACTTTGGTGTAGTGACCCCTACTAGATTGAGGAGTCTGCTCCGGTAGGTGTCGCAGATGATGCAACTGCGACACCGGCCGTAACCCTTGCCGAGTAGCGATTGCATATCAGCAGTGTCATATGCCCATGGTAGTACGAATACGCGAACCGACGTTCTGCTTTATCCGTCCACGTCGTGCCTAGAAGTATTCGAAAGCTGAGTGTGGCGCTTCCAACAATAGGTCTGAACCAAACCGCCTTACCGACCATCTGATTGGACGTGTGCTTAAAATCGCCGTCGCTATCGACCTTCCAAGTTTCTACGTGGCCCGCGGCAACATCGGCCTTCATCGCGTTAAGCAGAACCTGAGGGCTGGCTGTTGGTATTGTAAGCACGTTCGTTGCTCCCCTGATTCGTGATCCGCCGAGTGTCATGTCATTGGGTCCAAACGGCAACCGAAACCGAACCTGATCATCGGGCACGATTGTTACCGGCCACTCCACTAAGGCCGTGTCGCCGCTAATGGCTGGGACGATGACGATTCTCCAGCAGCGCCACGGGGCGGAGAAGGCGATCGAGCACATGACGCTAGCCATCGACGTGGCGGGCGTCGGCGTCCGCAAGAATATCCACGGGGACCTACCATAATTACTTAGGCTTGTTCGCAATGCCATCGATTAAGGTATGAATAGTTCTAACAACGAATCCATCGATGTACCAAAATCCCAAAGCACAGACAATCACTAGAAAGCCAAAAGCTGCTAATCGTTGCCATTTCCTCTCGACATGCACACGTTCTAAGCCCCACCTAATCACGGGGTAAACTTTGGCAGTAGCCGACGTCGAAAGCCAAAGCGTAAGCAAAAGCCGGAGTGCGGCGCCAATAAAGGTTAGAGTAGTCTCAACGGTCGATCCGGGTACTGCGCGCGTAGTTGCGTACTGGATACCGGAGACAATGATTACCCGTTGCGCGACCTTGAAGAGGAAGTCGGCGTCGCTGGCGAAACCTTCCGCAACTTTGACGTATGTCTTAGCGGTTTCACTTTCACCGGATGCCAAGGGTCTGGTCATTTAGGTCTCCGAGGGAAGCGGCGGCATCATTACCACGATGTCTCGTCTGCGCCATGCCCACCGTATGACCGCCAGCGCTCTCGGCCTTCAGACCCCTTGGGTCCTTCCCGGCATCCTGGGGAATACGGGGGGCAAAGGCGTGTGTGTTCTATAGCTATGAAAACACCCCTGGGGGGGTGTGACGTAGGACCGCTCAAACCCGCACGAAACTGCGACTTCAACAAATCCGTTCATAATTGGATAGACCGAAATGGCATCTCAGGCCGAAATTGCGAAGCACCTCGATCTGTCGTAGCAAGCCGTATCGAAGCTGCTGCTTTCCGGCGTCCTTGTGCCGCGCAAGCTGGGCGAAACGCTAAGCATTGTGGATTGCCGCGTTGCCTATATCCGCCATCTTCGCGAGGTCGCAGCTGGGCGATGCGCCGGCGATCCCGACGCGCCAAACCTTGTGCTCGAGCATGGGCGGCTTGCCCGCGCGCAAGCGGTCGCCGCGGAACGAAAGAACCTCCACGCCGATGGCGACCTCATCGAAATGGAACGCGCGGAAAGCCTATTCTTTGAAGCCGCTCGGACTTCGCGTGATGCCTGGCTAAATTCGCCGTCGCGCGTTTCGCCCCTGCTGGCCGCAAAGCTGGGTGTCGCATCCAAGACCTTGTTCGGCGAATTGACCGAGCACGTGCACAAGCAGCTATCGGACCTGAGCGATCCTGACTTGACGACCGCGATGCTGGAACGCGCGTAGGCGAACCGTTCATTGAAAGTTGACCGGCGGTCCTATATTGACGGGACGGTCAATAGGTAACGGAGGTGACGATGACAGTACGCAAGCGCGCCTCTGAGCGTGGCCCGCTTCGGGCGGTGATGGCGCTCGCGACCTCGCCCGTTCGCATGCCAGCGGCTTATTTCTCAGGTGCAGAGCCTCCCATCGACGTAGATGCCCTGTTCGATGACACGATGAAGCGCTTTCCCAAGACGATGGCCCGCCTTGCCGAGTGAGCCGCGTTGGCTGACTGCTGACCACGCGATTCGCTTTAACGAACGGGCGGTAGAGGCGACCGGCGAACCATTCCAGGTACGCGATCGCGGCTTGCTCGAAAGTGCGATGGATAGCCCGAAAAACCATTGGCACCATGGCGAGCATCGCGTTCCATACCTAGGGGCGCACTTATTGCTATCCGTGGCTCGCAATCACCCGTTTGCCCAGGGTAACAAGCGGGTAGCCCTGTTGGTCGCTGACGCCTTTCTGACCGTCAATCAGCATCGCCTCCAACACCCTGACGAAGGGTTCGCGGATCTGATCCTTAGCACGTTGACGCGCGAGATCGCTGAAGGCGAATTTCTCGACAGGTTCGCTCGCGCGGTGGCGTCACCGGTTCCGCCTGCTGTCCGGCGTGCGAGCGAGATCGAGCGGGAGATGCGGTCTGGATTGTTCAGCCGAGCTCCTACCAATAAGAAGTAAGCTCCGACGAAATTCGTCGGGACAGGGACGCCAAACTAGCCGCGGCGGGTTCGAGACCCCTCAAAGAGCAGATGCGGCCGGCCGGGGATACCGATGTCAATGCCGATGGCCCACTTACGGTAGCCGACGAACGACGAACTCCAGGCGCTGTGTGTTCGTGGATCATTACACGAACCTGCTCACAGGCAGGCTCTGATCGTCCCTAAAACGTGTTCGGCAGGCGTAGACGGACCGGGTTAAAGAGACGTAGCCTGTGGACTGGTTTTGGCAAACTGGCGTGTAGATGTCAGCGCTAATTGGCACCCTCTGTCAGCGGTAAATGTCACAGCGCGACATGGCACAGGCGTTCTCGAAATTCGATCGCATATCGAGAACGCCAGCGGTTTCCCAAAAATCATCTCTTGCTAGCTATTTAGAGAATATGAGGGACGGCCTAAACTGCAATAAGTGGTGGAAGGCGGACATGGCTCCACGCTAGTCGAGAAGCACGTTCCCGATGAATTTACCCGGCAGTTCAGGTTCTGCCATGTCGATGCCAGCCGCACGGAGAAGCGGCTCAACCTGCTGCGCGATGGATGGTTGGTAATGCCGGTACCAGTCCGGATGCTCGGCGATTGAAGCACTTAATGCAAACTGCCAACTTGCCCAACCGTTACGCATCTTAAGCTCAGGAAGCCTAGCTCGAACGTCTCGTACGATCATGCGATCATGCGATCATGCGATCATGCGATCGGCATCTTTGCGGTACATCGTCTGATGATAGCCATTATCCGCACGCCCACAATTGGGCGTAAGGCGCATGGCGTCTAACGAATGGCTAGGCCCTCCATGGGTAACCAGTAGCGACTGCGAAGGCAGCAAGGTCATGTGCTCCGCCTGTCCGGTAGTTTGGAACTCCGTGTTTTATGAATTCCCGACTAAGCCGCTCGAACTCCCCCCGCAGGTCGTGTCGTTGGTTGAGAACGCTTCGAAGGGTCTCACCTGCCAGAATCAAATCGCCGGTCGATAGGAAGTAGGTCAAAACGCTTTCGAGAGACAGCCAATCTCGATCCACTAGCCGTGCGATATCGTCGGTTCCTGCTTCAAACATCGAAAACAGCGAGTAAGCGCCTGCCCGAATTGAGGTTACTAAATCCTCCGCTACGAGTATCCTTCGGGAGGTGTTTGCAAAATCCCATTCCATCCATGCTGCGGGCTCGGAAAGGTAGCCAAGCTGAGTGGCAAAAACAGGCAAGGGGAAAGGTGCGTTAGGTCGTATCCAGCTACTGCTATGCTTCTTGCTCCAATTTGTGAACACCCGAGAATAGACTGCCGCGTGAACCCATACCGCTGCCCTCTGAGCTGCCACGTTATTACGATCAGATTGAATGCTAATTTGGAAGGTAAAATCGCCGTGCTTTCGCACAAACTTTGGACCCGAAGGCAAAAAAAGGTAGCCATCTTCGGCAATAGCTTCACCTACGATTTTGAGGCCGTCAAGGATCGCTTCTCGCGGCTTCTCTGCCGTGGCATCTGGGCTTTGTCTTCCGCGAGCCGCAGCCAACTTCTGCTTTGCCGTGGAGACAACAATGTTAGAAAATGAACGAGGTTCAGCCATCAGCCCTTTAACCACTAGCCTGTAATTTTCGCTAGCGGCGTAAGCTGACCCACCGTTTGTCTCGCTACGCAGATGCAAAACTTTTGAGACGTACATCGCAGACCCTCGCAGGTTGGCCATCTTCGGCGCGATGCAAATCCCGTGAGTTTCGCATCACGCCTGCGGGAGAGCGAGTGGTTAGCTGCCGTTCCGCGAAGCGCGTTTAGACAGAAATCTGATCGTGAGGCGACTGGCAATCAGCGCGATAGGCGTGACTACCACAAGCGCGACCAAGCTCCCGATCATGACATTACCGGGCGCGGTGTCGTCCGCTTCCATCGTCATTATCCAATCAACAAATGAGGCGCCGATTAGAACTGGCATACTGAGAGTCCCTAATGTCAGAGACAACGCATTGCTCTTAGTGAGCAGACGGCAAACAGCGGCTACTGCGCCCGCAATCAGGGCAACACCCAAAATGATGCCAACGATGACGAACGGTAAAATCAGCATTTGATCGTCATGCAAGGGCTATTGAATGCCTGCAAGTGGGGTCAGCACACCGGCGGTTTTGCCCTACTGATTTGATGTAAAACTTTTGATTTTTGCACCACGTCACGGCCGAGCTGGCATCATCGTGATGAACGGATGTCCGCTTTCGAAACTGCGAGTTGCCAGCCGGAACGGCCGACTCTGGGCGGAAGCGGAATGGCCGGTATGGGGAGGATAGTGGACGCTGAGGTCGACGCTTATACAAGGTAACTGGAGGTCACGATGCGGCAGAACGATAGCTACACATCGATAGTCTTTGGGGAACGCACGACCCGCATCATTATCGTGGGCTTGCTGTTTCTCAGCGGGTTCCAGTTTCTTGCCGCTGCGGTGGTCTATCGCACACTCAGCACAGGCGAAGACGACAACTTGATCTTCGCTGGTAGTCTCCTTTTCGCTGGGTTGGCTTTCGCGCTTGCCCGAGCCTTCTGGAAGTCAGGGGCACCCACATGGAAGCACAAGGCGGCGGTGGCTTTCGTTGCGTTGCCAGCGGTGTGGAGTCTGATCATTCGCTAACGTTCGACTTTGGGCGGAAGCGGAATGGCCGCTTTGGGCAGGGAAGCTGCCCGTCCGCTTTAAACCAACAACTATGGTAGTTCTGCCCTAATCCGCACCAAGCGTGTAATCGCATTAACGCATTTTGAGATGCTCTTCTCGTAACAAACGCCAGTGTGCGCCGCGCCGCGGCTCTCGCCCCGAAAAACATAAACAGTGTAAATCAACACGGTTCGACCGCTCAATTCATCCCAATCAGCATTGCTGTCACTTTCGATCGATATAGCGTCTCGGTCTCCAAATGTCGCTGGCCGCAGGACGGGATTTCGTTGTAATTCGTTCCGAAGCCCTACGGTCAGCTTCTGGGTAAGCCCGTCGTCACCGACAAGACGTATCGTAACGGGAATACGCTCCACTTGCTGTGAAGCAAACGCCGATGAACCCGCGAGTGCGGCCAGTAATGCGGCGAGGGGCAAAACCTTCATCCGGCTATCTTCTCAGACTTTACGAATGTCCGCAATCGGGTGCGCAGTAGGACCGGCGGAATGACCGGGATTGGGCGTTCGTGTCCGATCCGGCTTTCTCGCGAGGGATCGAATTTCGAGAAAGCAGACCTGTCCTCGGAACCTGGGGCTGGTGAGAACCCGTGATCGCACTCAAATCTCGGACTCGCTAGGTGTTGATGAATGCGCGTCGACGGGAATAGCGTGACGCATCTCTCACAGCGATGTTGGGCGAACATAAAACGGTATGTGTCAGGGCTTCAAGGTCGAAATCTTATAGGATCAGTAATCATGTTCTAGTACCTGTTGCGCATGAAAGAGTGGATGGCCATGGCAATATACACTGCTACGTTGTGGGCTCGGCTGGTACGGCACAGGCTGAAGATGCTAGACGGATCGGCTGTAATCTTGTTCACCTGCCTTGCGGGATTCTACTGCTTCGAAGTGGATGTGTTCGCTTCGGACGAGGCAGCGTTCGCAGTCAAGACCATCACGCTCGAGGAAGTGATGATCATTGCGGCCATCTTCTGCGGCGGATCGACGATCTTCGCCATGCGGCGCCTGAAGGAGGCAAGGCGGGAGACGAACCGCCGTATTGCAGCTGAGCGCGAAGCGCGAACACTAGCGCTTCATGACGCCCTTACCGGTTTGCCGAACAGGCGTAACTTCGATGAGGCATTGCAAGTTGCCATTGCATCGCCTGCGCGATCGGGTGGAAGCCATGTGCTCTTGTTGATGGACCTGAACGGTTTCAAAAGGATAAACGACCTTTACGGCCACCAGGTTGGTGACGAAGTGCTGGTACAAGTCGGGGGGCGGCTTGGTCGCGCTGTCCGCGACGGCGATCTGGTGGCGCGTTTAGGCGGCGATGAGTTTGCCGTACTGGCGCTGCACACCTCCGGGGTGGAATCAGCGACCGGTCTATCAACGCGTATTATGGACGCAGTATCGCAGCCAATCTCGACAGGAGAAAGTCGTCACGACGTAGGCATTGCGATTGGCGTCGCTCTAATTCCCGACGACGGTGATTCCGCGGATACGCTACTGCGTAAAGCCGATGTCGCTCTCTACCGTGCAAAGGAGGAAAAGCAGCGTTCACTTTCTGCTGTGCGCTTTTTCGAAACGGCAATGGATGCGCAGGCGGAAGAACGAGATCAGCTCGAGCGTGAGTTACGGCAAGCAATCAGGGACGAGTGTATCCACCCCTTCTACCAGCCCTTGATCGCCCTGGATGGTAGCGGCATCGTCGGGTTCGAAGCGCTGGCCCGTTGGACGTCGCCGCAACTGGGGGAAGTGCCGCCCGAACGGTTTATCGCAGTCGCCGAAGATGCAGGACTTATTCGCGATTTAACCGTCCTGTTGCTGAGAGAAGCGTGCACGGATGCAGTGGGTTGGCCACCAAATATCACTTTAGCGTTCAATGTATCTGGTGCCGCCCTGCAGGACCCTCTTTTTGGGTTGGGCATCATGAAAATCCTGACAGAAACAGGGTTTCCGGCGCAGCGGCTAGAGTTGGAGATTACCGAAAGCGCCTTGGTAAGGGATCTTGAGGCGGCCCGTACCGCACTGGATATCGTACGGGGCATCGGTGTTCGTATTGCGCTTGATGATTTCGGTACGGGCTATTCCAGTTTGTACCATCTACGCGCGTTCAAGCCAGACAAGATCAAGATCGACCGCAGTTTTGTGGATGGCATGGAGCATGATGTCGACAATGCTGCGATCGTCAAGGCTTTGATCGGTCTCGGTTCAGGACTTGGAGCGAAGGTCACGGCTGAGGGTGTCGAAACCCAGGCACAGCGCGTTCTGCTCGAAGCGCAGGGCTGCGATCAGGGTCAAGGGTATCTATTTAGCAAAGCTATAGACGCTGAACGCGTTACGGCGATGCTGAAAATGTCAGAGGTCGAGCACCGTAAGGCTTCCCACCAATATAGAATATGAAGTCCGAGCCATTAGCAGTCGAGTTGGAATGACACGAAAGATCAAGATTTTGGCGGCGGTGGCCGTGATACTGCTGATTTCGGGTGCAGTAGCGCTCGGCGTTTGGCTGTCGCGAGACGGACTCGTGGCCCGTGTCGACGAGGACGCCGGCGCGATCGCCTCGGATGCCGAAGCGGCACCGCAGGATCTCGTTCGCCAGGACCAGCCCATTTATTATGCATTTGATCCGCCCATTTCGGTAAATATGAAGGACACGGGAGGGATCCTTCAGGCAGGCATTTCCGTCAGCACCCACTATGCCGCTGTGAATGATGCGCTGAAAAACGATGACCCAGCGCTGCGTTCGACTATTCTAACCGCTCTCGCCGATGCCGATCCGACCACCGCGATGACCGATGAGGGTAAGGAACAGCTCCTATCCCGCGCAAAGGCGGCAATTAACCAGCAGCTGCGAACAGATGGCTTCAAGGGTGCGGTTGAAGGCGCGTACTTCACCAGTTTCATCGTTCAAACTGCCGAAGACGGAGATTGAGGACTATGAAATGCCTAGTCAGGGTTCTGGTGCGGTGCGCCCTGCCCGTAAGCGTGCTGCTAGCTCTTTCTTCCTGCAGCCAACTTGTAGCAACCAACGATCAGGCGGTCGTTGAAAACGCGATGGACGCCGATCAGGCCATCACAGATGCCGACAATGACCGTGCCGACCATCTCGATGAGAAAGCTGAGGAATTACGATCCGCCGCGAATATAACAGACCTGAAATCTGCGGCGAGTCTTCGTCGAGAGGCCGAAAATGACACCGAGACAGCCGCACAAATCCGGCAGCAAGGATATGCTCAAGGCGCTTCCGCCGAAGACAATATAGACCAAAGGGCCGGTTTGTTGAATACTGAATCTCGATGATTTACGATTGCCTAGGGTTCAAGTGTTATAGTTCATAGCCAGAATATAGAGGTAGCGGCCAAGCTGATGGCGGAGAAGAAGACTGTTGGGCATCGATCAAAGAGAATAGCGACGCGGCGCTAGTCCCTCGGGTGGCCGAATATGATTTTGATGCGGCCGCGGCCCCTGTACCGTCGCTGTCATATCTGACCGGTTCGTTGCGGGATTCCGATCCGGGATGGCCCTGGCTTCAGCGCACTCCTGATTAGTCGCTAGCATAGCCGCGATAACCGAGCAACCACTGCACCTTCCGGGGGTCGTCGAGCAGGGCTACCGACCCAGTGGGGTTGCTGGTCTGCTCGTCGGTCATGACTCAAGGACCGTCCATATGCATCGCGTAGCCAATCGCCCTTCCCAAAAACGAACGCCAATTGAGAAGCCTCTGGCGTTCCCAATCAGGAACGCCAGCCAGGCAGTGCTCGTTACCGGGTGCTCTTCGGCGGAAGCTTGAACTTGACCCGCTGAACACAGCCTCGACGGCCTGAATCGCTTTCTACTACCCGGGCATTGGAAAGCGCATTGCGCGCGGTATCGCCGAACGCTTCGTCCGGTTCAGAACCGAGAACCCTTACGTTGCCTACCGCTCCCCATGGCGCTGTATCGTAACCAATTACGGCCGCCCCTTCGATTCCGCGGCGCGAGAACGCCCTGGGATAAGCGCTGCCGTCGAGAAGGCCCGGGATTGACTTGGGATCCACGATGCAACCGGGCTGGTCTCCAGTATCCAGAGGCGTGTCTGGCACCGGTACGGGTGCCGCAAGGTTGGCGCGTCCGTTATGGTAAAAGTGATAGGTGCATCCGTGAAACCCCGCTCCCGGCTCGTAGCGATTGGCGAGCAAAGCTTCTTGGCCGGCGCGATCGAGCTCCGTATCGCCGGACGTCCCCAATGCCTGGACGTTGCCAGGCTTACCCGCGGCGTTAACGTCGAATGCCAGAAACACCCAGGCTGGTCGGCGTGCCGGTTGCGACAGTTTTTCGAAGGCCGGCAGGTTAAGACGCCGGTACTGGCCTGGCTCGCGGGGGCAATTTGAACCTGCAGGGCGAACTCGTTCAAACAGGGCAGGCGCGAACCCTGTGGAATCCGGACGGCTCGCCAGCTCGTACAAATCCGGCATCGACGCCTTCTCGATCGGCGTGACCGATACTTTGAAGGACACGCTGCATTTCGCTTGCGGCATTCCGGTTGGAAAGCTCGAAGCCGCCAGCGCAGGGGAAGATCGCTTGTGTCGACATACCAACCCGGCGATTCCGTCATATCACGGCGGATCGTGCGGGCACGCCCCTGCGCGTCGATTACGAAGGAGAACCGATATGTGGGTGAGGGGCTTTCGGTAACAGCGGGACCGTAACGCGTTGCAACGGCTGTGAAAGGCCGAACGATGTTAGCGGCTACTATCGGCTGCCCTGAACAGGTAAGATCGCTTGCGGTGAACGACACGACCTCCGTCCGCTGTGTGGCGAACGGTAACGGGGGGGCAGGGACACTGAGCAGCGCGAGCATCGCAACAGGCATGGCGTGATCTCCAAATTTACGACATCGGTTATCCCGCTGGCGGCAACGTGCCTAGCGATCTCACCAATGAATGATCCTCGGCGAGCAGAGCTCATAGCTGGCCTGTATTTCCACTTTCTCAAAATATGTTCTCATTGTTCATTCTCATTGAACGCCAGCTTCGTTGGCTAACTGAGAAGGGTCGAACCATGACGATCGACGACGCGCTGCGCGCCTATGCCTCAGGACACAGCTCGGCCAAGGAGACGAAGGACCGCACCGGGCTGGATTATGCTCAGGTCCTGGATGGTCTCGGCCGGCTGAACCTTCGCGTACCACCGCCCGCCTTCGACGGCCCCGACGGCGAAGCGCTGCGTGAGAGCGCAGATCGCTTCACCGCGTTCCTGAAGCAGGCGCGCTGACATGGCGGATCCCCGCTGATGCTCATTGGATATGCCCGGGTCTCGACATCGGACCAGAATTTGACGTTGCAAACGGACGCTTTGACCGCTGCGGGATGCGAACGGATCTGCAGTGGCACGGCGAGTGGCGCGAAAGTCGACCGTCCGGGTTTGTCGGAAGCGTTGAACGTCGCTCGCCGGGGCGACACGCTCGTCGTCTGGAAGCTCGACCGCCTTGGCCGTTCGATGAAGGGCCTTGTCGAACTGGCGGCTGACCTTGCTACCCGCGGTATCGAGTTACGGTCCCTGACCGACGGGATCGACACAGCGACGCCGACCGGTCGGTTGCTCTTTCACATTCTGGCGTCGACCGCGGAAATGGAACGTGAGCTGATCCGCGAACGAACAATGGCCGGGCTACTGGCAGCCCGTCGCACGAACGGGCCGGGCAGGGGGTGCAAGTCGGTCCTGACACCAAAAAAAAGGGTCACGGCTATGAAGCTGCTCGCTGCGGGCGATCGTCCGCGAGACGTGGCCGAGGCGATCGGCGTCTCGGTCGCACCCTTTTACAGGCATTTTCCGGCGGGTGGCGGCGAGCCGGCATCGTGAAAACCCGCTACCTACACATCGCGCCCTTTGACGGCCATGATCGCCGTCTGACGACCCTGGACGCCCTGAGCAGCCGCCTGCAGGCGACATAGACGGCATTCCACAGCGGCCCGGCTTCCCGTTCTCCAGGAAGCCAGGCCATGGCTTATTCGGCTGCCGCTTCTTCGGTCTTGCGCTTGCGCGGAGCCGGGGTGGGCTTGGCGTCCGCCTTGGCTGCATTTGTTTGACCGGGCTTGCGACCCAGGCCAATGCTTTTCGCCATCGTGCGACGTGCTTCCGAATAGGTCGGAGCGACCATGGGGTAATCAGCCTTCAGGCCATAACGCTCACGATACTCCACTGGCGTCATGCCGTTAGTGGCAAGGTGGCGACGCAGCGTCTTGTACGGCTTGCCATCGATCATGCTGATGATGTGATCAGGGCTGGCAAGCGACTTACGCGCCGTCACGGCCGGGGTGTATTCTTGAGCAGGTGCCTCAGGTTCAGCAGCTGCAGCGGTTCCACCGACCAGCACCGAAACAGTTTCGTACATTTTGTTCAGGAAGGCCGGAACGTCGTCAGCGTCGGTACGCGTGTTGGGGTTTGCCAACCAGGCAATCGTCAATTCCGTTGCGAGCTCGACAGGGCTTTGATCGAGGATGGTATCAGACATAAAGGGACTCCATTTCCAAAGCGGAATATAGGTATTATATTGGTATATGACAATTCAAGACTGTTCAAGATAACCATTTGAAGGAGTTGCATAAAACGGCCTCAAAATGTGGTCTTACGACTATGCTCTGAGATGTTGACGGAATTTGCTCGTTCGCCCTTCTGCCCCCCCAATAAAAGAATTGAGTCCGAAACGGTAGTTTCCTTACAAAGTGTTTGACCGGCGCTAGTCGTGCGATATGGTCGAGTTGCACCCCAGTTGGACTTCGGTGCGGGGGAAAATACGCTTGGGCAGCGTGCAGGCTAGGTTCGCGGGCAATTCGGAGACTGGATTAGTCGCTTTTGCGACTGTCCTGGCGATGCACAAAATTGCCGTCGACCCCGAGCAGCTCCGGCACGAGCTTGGTCACGAACGCCCGTTGATCGCCGACGACATCTTGCGATTGGCGAAGCGACAGGCCGGCGTCCGCGCGAAGGTCATTCAGACCGATTTTGCGAGATTGAGCCGCCTCCCCTTACCCGTCATGGCGGATGGTCCATCGGGTTGGTTCGTGATCGGACGCATTGCCGGGGGTGAAGCGCTGATCCAGCGTCCCGGGCATCCGATCGAAAAGCTCGGCGTCGACGCGCTCGGGGAGATCTGGTCCGGGCAGATCGTCTTGATCACGACGCGGGAGGGCGTGGCCGGCTCGTCTGGACGCTTCGACGTCAGCTGGTTCATCCCCCAGATCGTCCGGTATCGCCGCCTGATCGGCGAAGTGCTGATGATCACGCTGGCGCTGAACCTCCTGGGTCTCGCCGCACCGCTGTTCTTCCAGAACGTCATAGACAAGGTCCTCGTTCACAACACGCTTGCCACGTTGCAGGTGCTGTCGATCGGCTTTCTGGCGGTGTCGCTTTGGGAGACCATCTTCGGATGGCTTCGTACGAGGTTGTACTCGGAGACCAGTCAGAAGCTAGACGTGGAACTGGGCGCGAAGCTTTTCCGACACATGCTGGCGTTGCCGCTCTCGTACTTCGAGGGGCGTCGTGTAGGTGACACGGTAACGCGTGTGCGGCAGCTGGAATCGATCCGCGAGTTCCTCACGAACGCCTCGTTGTCAGTACTCGTCGACCCTGCCTTCACGGTCGTATTCCTGATCGCCATGTGGATCTACTCGTCCACTCTGTTCTGGATAGTCGCCGCCACCATCCCGGCCTACATAGTCGTCTCGCTCCTGGTCACCGGACCGCTGCGTCGTCGGCTCGACGAGAAGTTCGAGCGCGGCTCCGCAAACAACGCGCTGCTCGTAGAGAGCGTATCAGGCATGCAGACGATCAAGGCTGCCGCAGTCGAGCCGCAGTGGCAGGATCGGTGGGAGCGGCAGTTGGCCGGTTACAGTGCTGCGAACCAGCGTGTGATAAATCTCGGAAACACCGGCAGCCAGGCCGTCCAGCTGATATCCAAGATCAGCCTCGCCGCGATCCTGTTCTTCGGTGCGCGAGAGGTCATAGCCGGGGCGCTTACCGTAGGCGGTCTCGTCGCGTTCAACATGTTCGCACAGCGCGTATCTGGCCCGGTCATACGCATGGCTCAGCTCTGGCAGGATTTCCAGCAGGTACGCCTGTCGATCGATCGGCTCGGTGATGTGCTCAACACCCCCGTTGAACCAGGCGCCGGATCACGTGTCGCGTTGCCGGCAGTCAAGGGCGAGATCCGTTTCGACGCGGTGAAGTTCCGATACGCGCTCGATGGGCCTTGGACGCTCGACGACATCACGTTCGACCTGCCACCGGGCGGCACGCTCGGAATCGCGGGTTCGTCGGGGTCCGGCAAATCGACGCTGACCAAGTTGTTGCAAAGGCTCTATACCCCCGCCGGCGGGCGCATATTCATCGATGGCGTCGATGTGGCGCAGATCGACCCCGCATGGTTGCGCCGACAGATCGGCGTGGTGCTGCAGGAGAACCTACTCTTCAACCGCTCGATCCGCGAGAACATCGCCCTCGCCAATCCCGCGATGCCGCTGGAAAACGTCATGGCCGCAGCCAAGCTTTCCGGCGCGCACGACTTCATTCTGACATTGTCCCAAGGTTACGACACCGTGATCGAGGAGCGAGGCGTCAACCTTTCGGGCGGGCAGCGGCAGCGGATCGCCATCGCGCGCGCTCTCGTCACCCAGCCGCGCATCCTGATCCTCGACGAGGCGACTTCGGCACTGGACGCCGAGAGCGAAGAGATTATTCAGGCCAACCTCAAAGCCATGGCTCGGGGCCGCACCGTGCTGATCATCGCTCACCGCCTTTCGGCGATCAGACAGTGTGATCGGATCATGACCCTGGAGAAGGGGCGGATCGTCGAGGTAGGTAGCCACGATGAGTTGCTTCGTCTCGATGGCCGCTATGCTAGTCTGCATCGCCGCCAGATGGGTTCTAGCGGAGGAACCGCATGAGCACGATAGCATATCACTGGGGGTCGATCCGTGCGGCGCTTGCTGACGAGAAGGCTCGCGCCAAAGGTTTGGTTCGTGCAGAAGAAGTGTCATTCCTCCCGGCTGCGATGGAGATCATCGAGCAACCGGTCTCACCTACGGCACGGGTAACGACCTGGGCGCTTCTCGTTCTTCTAGCGTTTACCATTGTTTGGCTGACGCTTGGGCGTGTCGATGTCGTCGCGTCGGCACAGGGCCGCTTAATACCCGTCGACAACGTTAAGGTTATTCAGCCCGCCGAACCGGGCGTAGTTCGTGCAATCCTAGTTCGAGACGGTCAGCGGGTTCGCAAAGGGCAGCCACTCGTCGAACTCGATCCCACTGTTTCGGGGGCCGAGTCCGTTCAAGCGGAACGTGCGCTAGAAACTGCGGAACTGGACGCAGCCCGAGCGCGAGCGATCCTATCGACCTTGAACGGCGGAGCACTTTCGTTCGTCGCACCTCCGAACATCGCTCCCGAGATAGCGGCGAACCAAGCGGCGCTCGCTCGAGCACAACTGGACGATATCTTGGCGACCGCTGCGACCCATGTTGCGGATCGACAGGCCGCGATCGCTGCCCGAGGAGAGGCAAATGTCCAAGCTGCCAAACTGTCAGAGACGCTGCCCCTCTTGGACGAACAGATAGCTGCCAACGAACAGCTGCTCGCCAAGGGTTTTGTTTCGAAATTGAAAGTGATTGAAATGCGACGCCAAAGGCTTTCGGCGGCCCGAGATCGTGACATTGCAATCGAAACGTCCAGCAAGGCTAGCGCTCAGATGGCTGCAGCAGGCAGTGGAATGGCGCAATCGCGAGCGGAGGCGCGCTCCAAGGTCCTGATCGATCTAACCAAGGCAGACGCTGACGTTCGTCTTCGCCGAGAAGAGCTGACCAAGGCGAAGCAACGGTCAAGTCTGCAATTGCTGGTTAGTCCTGTTGACGGAACCGTCGCCCAGTTGGCGATCCACACGGTGGGCGGCGTCGTAGAGGCTGCGAAGCCGGTTATGATGATAGTACCGAGCAGCGGTGCCGTAGTCGCTGAAGTCAAGGTTCTGAACAAGGACGTTGGCTTCGTTCGAATAGGGCAGTCGGTGGCTGTGAAAATCGAGGCTTTCCCCTTTACCCGCTATGGAACAGTACCCGGTCGGATGATCAGCGTAGGATCGGACGCTGTGGACGACGACAAGTTAGGGCTTGTGTATACGGCACGCGTAGAACTGTCGCGCTCGACGATTGATCGAGATGGCGAGCAGTCCCCATTGACGCCTGGGATGTCGGCCACAGCTGACATTCGTATCGGTCGTCGGACGATTGGTAGCTACCTGATGAGCCCCGTGACGCAGACCAGATTGGAAGCGGCACGCGAGCGATGATTTTCGCGACAAAAAATAAGATTTCTTTTGATGGGACTATATCGTGACCAGCAGCCAAGAAAAAAGAAACCCTGCGACAATCAGCCAAGTGCTTGGCGAGATCACCTGGTTGCTGAGCAATTCATTAAAGCATAGCGACCTTAAGGTCGTGGAGCTCAATTGGTTAGTCATGCCTGCCATAGTGCTCAAACAGTTTCATCTCTTCTACAGCGGGGAAAAGCCGATCGGGGCGGCACTGTGGGCGATGACTGATGCTGCTGGGGAGGAAAAAATCATGAACGGGACATTCCGCTACGGCGCCGCAGGCGACGAGGAGTGGAGTTCAGGAGACCGTTGTTGGCTTGTCGAGTTGATCGCCCCATTCTCGAACGCCGAAAACAAGCAGGCCGAGTTGATGTTCGCCGATCTGTTGACTGGCGTGTTTCGAAACAAGCCGTTCAAGATGATGACGGTCGATCCAATATCGGGAGAACGGAAGCTTAGCGCAATCGCTGCGGATACGGAAGCTTGTGCAGCATCTGCAGCTTGAGCATCCGTTAACGGATTCAATTTCTGCGTGCCCAGGTCGGGCTCGTGTTATACGCAAAAAAATGGGCTGCCGTATGTTGTTCTAGCGCTTGCTTTGTCGACGATACTTAGCACCGCAGGCGCAAAAGGCCGGGAAGACTGCTGCAAATCGAGGGAGATAAGCACGCAGCATTTGAACTCGGCGCAATGAGCGTGGCGAGCAATGTGCGGCGATCGCAAAACATTGGTATGGACGTGCTGCTCGTGACTCGTTCCAAGAGCCAAATCCTTTTCTTATACTGCGCCTGTCGGTGCTCAAAAACGGGAGAATTATTCGACTTGGGTCGCTTGAGACTTCCAGGATTGATTGAGGCGAAAGAGTGGCTTGAGTTATTAAGATATTCAAGCTGCGGACATCACAAGTCCAAACATAACTAACAAAAGGTTTTTATTATCCCTTTTGGGCTGAGCTAAGTTTGTGTCCAGGAGTAAAACCGTCGCCCTACTCTCCAGTTTACTAATTGGCATCCTGCTCAGCGAATAAAGAGGTTAATGTCTTTACCGCAAAGGTCGATGGCTTTGACATAAAGATGAGACCAAATCGGGTAGTATCTTACAAAACGGAGCGGAAACTTTGCGATTTTTTTGGCACGTTTGACTGGCTTGGATTCAAGACTTCAGATTCATACTGAACCTGACTTTATGTCGGTGGTGCCAACGGGTTATGGAAATGGCAAAGTAAAGCAATTAGGAAGATTTAGGTTGCTATGCATACACCCAACAGCAGATTTTATGCACTGCTATAAGTTCGATTGTTAATGGCAAATATGTCGTGCTGATATTTGATAGTCCTCCAGTAAATGCTGATGAGGTTTCACGAGCTACAGACGCAGTTTCTTCATTTTTGGGGGGATTTTCATGCCTGATTACGGAAGCTTACCAAAGCAGAGCAAAGACGAGCAGATTAAGTTTCTTCAGGACCTGCTCCGGCAGAATGAAGGCAACCAAAGCGCCTCGAGCCTGGCTGACGGATACGAATATATCCGGTGGCAAATACAGAACGATCCGGCTTGGGATTATGAAATTGTAAATTGGCTTCAGGTAGCCTCCGAAATCAATGGCCCTGGTAGGCCATTCATGAAGCAGTTCGTCTTCGGTATGAATGATGAGGCGGCTGTTTGGGAGGATGGGCGGCATATCTCCTGGGAGGAAAATCAGGCCGCGTCAAACGATCTGGCTAGGGTAGTCTTTGACTCGTACATCAAAGATCTTCAGAATAACGAGGTTATAAGCAAAGATGATATTTTTCAGGTTGACGTTAATTCTGCGGTCCGAGGTCTTCATTTAAATCCGTCTTCATGGGCTGGGGGACCCCTTGGTTCTATTCTATATGGCTTTGACGTTTCGACTATCTATCCGATCGGTGATTTGAATCAGCGGCTGCATGAGTGGTTCGTTCGCGCTGATACTGTGGCAGGACGAATTACTTACGATGGTGTGAGCTCGGCTCTTAAATTTGCATACGACGGCCTCAACGGGTTGATATGGGGAAGCGACGAAACAGGCTCGCCGTACACCGCGATCGTTCAGGCTAAATCTGATAGCTTGTACATTCAGCAGGTTACCCAACTGCCGGGCGGCCAGATCAAACTTACGGACAATACGCAATCGGAATCCGATATCATCGTCGTCGCCGACAGAAACCTGAAGGCTACTACGATCATACTTCAAAGCAATGTGGGTCCTAATGGCGCCCGATTGACTTTCACTGACGAGTTGGCGGCGGAATTTTCTCGTGCATTCGAAGAATTGCTACGCGCCGGCCCTATCGAGTTCAATGGCAGCTCTGGTGGAGCGTCGACCGCGCCGTACTCAGGGAAAAGTACAGGGAGCTATGCGAGCGGAAGTACGGATGGTACCGGGTCTGGCGGAGTTAGTCCGACAATAGACGCAGGACAGTCGCGCGTTCTTCCAACAGTCAACTTCGTTCAGAACCCCGACGGTTCGGTTGTGATCAACGGTAGAAGAGCTCGGCAGATCGCAGCCGATCCGAGGTCGGGTGTGGCGCTTGTCAGCATCGATGCCGGTGTGGATGCAAATGGCGATACGGTTTCGGTAGATGCGATATTCGACGGCAAAACCCTCAGCCCGACCGGAGGAAAGCGAAATGGCAACGGCCAGATTGAAATTTTTGCGAAGCCCGGCGAGCCCACGACTATTCGACTTGCAACTCGGCCGCAGACTGGGATCGACTTTGTCGATGCAGGTGAAGCGATCGGCAGCGTATTTGGACATTACCTCGCCGGTAATAATGTACTCACAGATGTAGTCGCGACCGCGGCGCTGACAACTATTGGATCTAATTTAGGAGATGTGCTGAATAGCGTCGTATTCGGAAGTGATGAGCAGATAACATCAAACATAAGTAAGGCGTTTGATGGTATCGATACAGAGTTCCTCACCAATCTCGAAAACGCGGGAATTGGAGCGGTAAGCTCTTTCCTGACCGCTCAGTTGATTGGAACTCTGGGAGTAGATGGACTAGCTGGTCAAGCGCTGAACTCGGCAGCGGGATTTGCGCTTAATACGATCCTAACGAACGTCGTTCATGGAGCGACGACGGCTCAAGCGATATTTAATGGCGTCACTGATATAACAAGTCTGACGAACCTGGCGGCGAGCTTCATCGGCAATCAATTGGCATCTGCGATAGCCAACTGGGACGAAGTCGGGGAGCAGCTAGGGGCTTCGGTTGGGGGAGCACTTGGCGCATCGGTAGGTACGGCCCTTTTGCCCGGTTTAGGTACCGCGGTAGGTGCTTTTTTGGGCAACTTGATTGGCGGTTTCATTGGTGGCCTGTTCACGGGCAAGCCAGAGTCCGGTGCAATAGTTGGGTATGATGCTAATGCAGACCGTTTTGCGGTCGCTTCCGTTTGGAAGAAAGACGGAGGTAATAAAACCGCGGCCCGTCAGCTCGGCGAAAGTGCAGCAAATAGCCTAAACGGTATACTTTCAGCAGTCGGGGGCGATCTATTGAACGGCGGATCCGTCGACGCTGGTTCCTACGGATTGCGAGGCAAATCGTTTACGTACTGGAAGGACGATACGAGTAGCGACAACCGTGTTTCATTGGACGACCCTCAGGGTCTGGTCGAATATGGGGTGTTGCTGGCGGCCCGCGACATGAAGATCGTTGGCGGCGACGTATTCGCAAAGCGCGCATTCAATAATACGCTGTCATCGGAGCTTCCTGAGAAGGGTGGATTGGGCGTACTGCTCGGGAACCTAACGGTTGCGGAAAGGCTGCAGGTCTACCTTAGGTCTTCGACTGCGATCAACGCATTGATAGCAGCGGAGCCAAACTCCGTGTTTACCGCTGATTGGATATTGGCTCTCGCCCAGGCCAGCGAACTCGGTCTGCTAAAGCGGAGTAGTCATGACTGGGACGGTGGGTTCTCATATCTTCTGTCGAAGGGAGATACTGCAGCACGTGATGTGCAATTCCGTTTCGAGACGCTCGCAGACCCCAGAAATGGCAAACGAGCAATGTATCTCGATGGGACCCTGCTTCGGGACACTGTGGATAGCGATGCCAAGACAATAATTGAAGGAGACCGTTCTGACGATATCTTGGATGCGTCGATCGGCGGGGTCCGTAGCGGACTCGCGCTGAACGACCCCAAGCATATCGCAAACGTGTTTCACGGCGGCAACGGGAACGATCGGATAACGGGCGGGAATAGCGGAGACGATATCTTTGGGGAGGAAGGCGATGATCGGCTGATCGGCGGCGCGCTCGACGACTGGATTTTTGGTGGCGACGGGAACGATCTTATCGTTGCGGGCGGGGGCAGCGGCAACGTGCTCTCGGGAGGAAGCGGCGACGACGTGTTAATCGGTGCGTCGGGCGTTTCTGCGGACGTATTTAATAGCGGCTCCGATTGGCTTGCAGGCGGCGACGGTGAGGACCGACTCATCGGACAGGGTGGTGACGACTACCTCGAAGGTGGCGCAGGAAACGATCGTCTGGATGGGGGCGAGGGCGGTGATACCTACATCTACAGGACAGGTGATGGACACGACCTTCTGAACGACAGCGGTCAATTGTCCGCAGCTGATCACGACGTGTTGGAATTCGGCAAAGATATTCGCTCCGGCGACGTTACGGCATTGGCTAGCTCCGGAGGCGGGAGGCTCGCCTTGGCCATCGGCAAGAATGCCAACGATACTGTCGAACTTCGCGGAGCCGCTTTCTCACGAGATATCGGAATAGAGGAAATCAACTTCGTCGACGCCGTTTGGAGCCGCGGAGATATTACGTCACGCGCTGTTCTCGGCAAAACCGGTGGTTCAGTCATCGTCGGAACCGCCCGCAATCAAACGTTGAAGGGAACGGTATCCGACGACACGCTAACGGGCGGTGGCGGCACGGATGTGATCGCGGGTGGTCGGGGATCGGATACATATCTGTTCGGTCTTGGCGACGGCTCTGTCACGATCGACGATACGGGACTGGATTCGGATCTGGACGCGATTGCTTTCGGTCCCGGAATTTCCGCAGCGGACATCCGCGTGGAGCGTGATGCTTTCTCGGCCGACGCATTGGTGATCCGCGTCGGAGCGGGGGGTGACACCCTTTTTCTGCCGCATAGTCGGGTCTCGGATGGAAGCGCTTCAATCGAGGAGTTCCGCTTCGCAGATGGCACAAGCCTTACGCTTCGTGACATCGTCAATTTGGGAATGTCGGGTCGCACGACGGACGGCAACGACACGTTGCTTGGCCTTGACCGCAGCGATTTCCTCTATGGCGGAGACGGCGATGACGTACTCGACGGGGGTCTAGGAAACGACAATCTCGAAGGGCAGGCGGGCGCGGACACCTATCGCTACAGTCTGGGAGGGGGCGACGATCGGATCTACGACCTCGGACATTACGGCAGCCCTACGGCCGGAGATCGGCTGGTCTTCGGTGCCGGGATAACAAAGAGCAACGTTCGGTTCGAACACGATCGCGCCGATGGCAATGCGCTGCGCATAACCTTTGCTGGCGTGCCCGGCTCGGTCGTGATCGAGTCGCAGTTCGCCGGTAACGACAACCACGGAGTCGAGACGATAGTCCTGGCTGATGGAACGACGTTTGATCGCGCCGCGATTATCGCGAAGATCCTCGCTGACACGATCTCCGATGGGAACGACGTCATCGATGCCGACAACGGCGCAAACGTCATAAACGGCGGCGGTGGCGACGACCGTATCGCGGCCTGGAGCGGCGACGACACACTGATCGGCGGGCGAGGAAACGACAACCTCGAGGGCGGGGCTGGATCGGATACCTATTCCTATTCGCAAGGCGACGGTGCGGACCGGATCTATGATCTCGGTGACTACGGATCGCCGACCGCTGGCGATCTCCTGGTGTTCGGCCCCGGCATCACAACCGAAATGCTCGGGCTCGAGCGCGAATGGATCGATGCGCGAAACCTTAAGATCAGCATCGGGCCGGCCGGCAATTCGATCCTGATCGACGACGAGTTCGATTCTACGTACGCTGGAATCGATAGCTTCGTATTCGATGACGGAACGGTCTGGGATCACAGCGCAATGGCTGCGGCCGTCCTGGCTCAGAACAGCACTCAACTGGGCGATCGGATCGTCGGCTATCACGGGAACGACGTCATCGATGGCGGCGCGGGTGACGACCGGATCGCGGCTTGGGCTGGTGACGACATCATCCGGGGCGGGGCTGGC
This sequence comes from Sphingomonas sp. SL1004, assembly GCF_057815015.1. Lineage (NCBI taxonomy): Bacteria > Pseudomonadati > Pseudomonadota > Alphaproteobacteria > Sphingomonadales > Sphingomonadaceae > Sphingomonas > Sphingomonas sp. SL1004. The sequence goes on along the minus strand of NZ_JBYMUX010000002.1, from coordinate 173,881 downwards.
GACGACGATATACAGGGTGGTCAAGGCGCGGACACGTACGTCTATGCACTGGGCGACGGGAATGACCGCATCTTCGATCTCGGGGACTACAATGCGGATACCGCGGGCGATCGCCTTGTGTTCGGCGCCGGGATCGCCGTCGGTGATATCGTTCTCGAGCGCGATCACGCGGATGGAAACAATCTCCGTGTTCGGTTCAGCACCGCGGGCGGCTCGATCCTGCTCGAACGTCAGTTCGTCAATGCAAACGGCGGGGTTGAGACGTTCGAATTCGCAGACGGCACAGTTTGGGGCACCGCGCAGATCATCGCCCAGACAATCTCGCAGTCGGTGTCCGAATTAGCGGATTGGGTAGAAGGTTCGAACGTAGGTGACACGATCGCGGCCGGGGCTGGCGACGACTACGTCTACGGTTGGAGCGGAGACGATGTCATCACCGGCGGCGGCGGCGACGACAACCTGGAAGGTGGTCAGGGCGCTGACACCTATGTTTACAATGCCGGCGATGGCAACGACCGGATATTCGATCTGGGCGACTACAACGCTTCCACGCCGAACGATACGCTGGTGCTGGGCGCCGGAATCAGCGCTGGCGATCTGCTGCTCACGCGAGATACGGCAGACAGCCGCAACCTGATCATCCAATTCGGCAACGTCTCCGGGTCGATCATGATCGACGACCAGTTCAATGACGGCAACGCCGGGATCGACCGCATACAGTTCGCCGATGGGACCATCTGGGATCGTTCGTCCATAACGCAGGCAACGGCAGGCGGATCGCTGAACGCGGTAAATGGCGGCGAGCAGGCGGATGTCCTCACCGGCACTGCCGGCGGCGATCTCGTAAGAGGGAACGGCGGGAACGACATCCTGACGGGCGGTGCGGGCAATGACCGGCTCGAGGGTGGATCCGGCGACGACGTGTACATCTTCAATCGGGGGGACGGTTCGGACTCCGCATATGACGAGAGTGGTGGCATTGACGTCTTGAGGTTCGGCGCGACGATCACCGCGGAGGATGTGGTAGTCAGCCGTCGGCGGCTCGACGGCGACGGTTATGGTGTCGTATTCAGCATCGCAGGCACTACGGATGAGATATATTTTCAGAACTTCGATTATCGAGACTACGGTGCCGATCGTGACGTCGAGCGTGTCGAGTTCGCCGACGGGACGGTGTGGACCTTTGCCGACGTAGCGTCGCGCCTGCTCGCCAAGGCGACGGATGGCGATGACGTTCTGGCCGCCACGAGCTACGGCAACGATGTCATAGACGGCGGGTCGGGGGATGATCGGATCACCGGCAGCAACGGCGTCAACACGCTGATCGGCGGGAAGGGTAACGACCGTATCGACGGCGGGGGCGGAAACGAAACGTACTTGTTCGCGCGTGGCGATGGCATGGATACGATCAGCGATCGCGGCGGCAACGATACTCTACGGTTCGGCGCGGGAATCTCCACGTCCGACATCCGGGTCGAACGTCGTGCAGCAGGCGACAACATGGGCATCGTGTTCGTGATCGCCGGAGCTGGCGGTCAGCGGGACTCGGTCTACGTGATCGGCGCGAACTACAACAGCTACGGCGCCAACCAGACCATCGAACACGTGGCGTTCGCGGATGGGACGGTCTGGACCGATGCCGACGTCCGGGCTCGACTGGCCGCCGACGCGATGACCGCGGGTGACGACTACATTCTTGGGTCCACGTTCAGTGGTGACATGCTTTCCGGTGGAGCGGGCGACGACCAGCTGACCGCGTTCGACGGCAATGATACCTTGAATGGTGGAACCGGGCAGGACCTCCTCGAGGGTGGTACAGGTAACGATACTTACATCTTTGCTCGAGGCGACGGGCGTGACGTCGTCCGTGAGGATGGCGGGGAAGACGTACTGAAGTTGGGTGCCGGCATCGGCGTGGACGACATCGTCGTCACGCGTCGCAATGGCGACGGCGACACATATGGAACCGTCCTGTCGATCCGCGGGACCGGCGACGAGATCTACATCGTAGGTGCGGACTACCCGCATTACGGTGCCGACCAGGACATCGAACGCATCGAGTTCGCGGATGGCACAATCTGGACCGACGCCGACATTCGCACCCGGATGCTCGCCCAGGCCGCAACGGGCGGTGACGATGTGATCTCCGCATCGGGCTTCGGTGGGGACGTCCTCTCGGGCCTAGGAGGGGACGACCTCCTGTATGGGAACGGCGGCAACGATACGCTCGAAGGCGGTGCCGGAAACGACCGGGTCGAAGGCGGGGACGGGGACGATACTTACATCTTCGGCCGCGGCGATGGACGCGACGTGGTTTCGGACAACGGGGGCGGTAGTGACATCCTTTCGTTCGGCCTCGGAATCACCGAGGCGGACATCAGGGTCGAGCGTCGCCTTGCCGGCGTGGACGCCAACAGCGTGGTCTTCTCGATTACCGGAACCACGGACTCGGTTTCGGTACTTGGCTGGGATAATCGCGACTATGGGGCGGAACTCGATCTCGAAAAGGTCGTCTTCGCAACCGGCGAGGTCTGGACACCGGATGTCGTCCGCCAGCTTCTGCAGGGTACCGTCATTGGCGGCAGCTTCGTGACGGTTACGATGGGCGACGACACGATCAACGGATCAAACGAAGCCGATACGCTTCGTGGGATGAAAGGCGACGACGTTCTGCGGGGCGGCATGGGCTCCGATACATACTTGTTCCGGCGCGGCGACGGATACGACACGATCTATGACGCGAAGGACGCAGACGCCAACGATCGACTGATTCTAGAAGGCATCGATAGCACCTCCGTCACCGCGTTCGTTTCTCCTACGGATCAAGACGATATCGTTCTCTATGTGGACGATGGCAACGTCGTCTATCTCGATCAGCAGGTGGCCGGCGGCGGGTCCGGTATCGAGGAGGTTCAGTTCGCCGACGGCGTCGTATGGACTCGATCGCATCTGCAAGCGTTGGCGACTGCGGGAGGGGCGACCGCCGGGGCGGATAAGCTGCTCGGTACCAACTTCGCCGATACCTTGACGGGTGGTCTTGGTGATGATCTTCTCGATGGCCGCGGCGGCGGCGACACCTACCGGTACTCGATCGGGGACGGCAACGACGTCATCGACGAGTCGACCGGAATAGTTGTCAAGACCGGTGCCGAGACGAACGACGGCGATCGCATCCTGTTCGGCTCAGGCATCTCCTTCTCCGATCTCAGGCTGGCTTCCGCAGCGGACGGAGACCTGCTGCTCACTATCGCCGGGCAATCAGGGTCGATCCGGTTGAAGGGACAGGAGGCAGGCGGAACCGGCGGCGTAGAGACGCTCGCGTTCGCCGATGGAACATCGGTTGCTTTCTCGGCATTGCGAACGGCAGCCATCTCGCGAACCGTTACGGACGGGGACGACAGGGTCATCGGCTTCGCGTTGAATGACATAATGCGCGGTGGGCGTGGTAACGACACGCTCGAAGGCGGAGCCGGCTCCGATACCTACACATTCGCGTTGGGCGACGGCAGCGACATCATAATCGAGGCTGGATCAGGCGGGCTGAACGTGCTCGCCTTCGCCGCCGGCATTGGAACCGATGACCTTCGATTGACGCGCCGAGCGGACAATCCGGCCGACCTCGTCCTGCTTTTCGCTAACGGGACGGACCAAGTGGTCATCCGCGACCAGTTCGGTGCCGGATCTGCCGGAATTCAGCAGATCACCTTCGCCGATGGTACAATGTGGGATCGTTCAAAGATCATCGAACGCATGGTGGCTCAACCGGCGACTGCGGGCGACGACTTTCTGGTGGGCAGCGACGTTGCAGACACGATGGATGGCCTGGCTGGGGCAGACACCGTCTATGGCGGAGCTGGAGCCGACGTTCTGATCGGAGGGGCGGGAGATGATCATCTCTACGGCGGTGTCGGTGCCGATACGATCGCGGGTGGCGATGGCGACGACGTCATTTCAGGCGACGAAGGTTCGGATACCATGGACGGCGGTGCCGGGTTCGACACAGTCGATTATGGGTTCTCGCTCGATCGCTGGTCGATCGATCTTTCGACGGGAACAGCCGCGATCATCGGTAGCCCACAGTCTGCCGTTGAAACCATCGCGAACTTCGAAGCCGCAACGGGCGGTCTGGGCGGCGATACTATCGTGGGCAGCGCAGCCGCGAACACGATCCGTGGCGGCGCAGGCGACGACAAAGTCGCTGGCGGGGCCGGCGATGACCTGTTCCTGGTGGATGGGACGGACGATGGTGTCGATACGATCGATGGAGGCACCGGCTTCGACCGTATCGAGGCTCTATCCGACGAAACCCAGATCGGCATCGCCAGCCTTACGAGCGTCGAGCGCATATCGGCTGCCGGCCATGTCGGCGTCACCATTGCTGGAACTGATGAAGACGACGTACTCGATCTAAGTAGCGTCCAATTAATTGGTATCACCCGCGTCTTACTAGGTGCGGGCGACGATCTGGTCGTGTCATCGACGGCCGACGATGCATTCGACTTAGGCGACGGCAATGACATCGTCCGTTTCGGCGCTGCGGCTGGTGGCGCCGATACGATTGACGGCGGGCAAGGCGTCGATCGCATCGAAGCCCGCGAGGACGATGCCGTCATACGTCTGGCAGGCTATACCGGGATCGAGACGATCTCCGGTGCCGGCTTTGCGGGCGTCGTTCTGGCACGGACCGATGCTGCAGAAGTAACTGACCTTGCAACGGCGGCCTTCAACGGCATCACCAGATACGATCTCCTCGGAGGCGACGACGGCTTCGTAGGTTCGAACGACGCCGACACCGTGCGGGGTGGTGCTGGCGACGACGCGTTACGCGGCTTGGGCGGCGACGACGTGTTTGAATACGGTGGGACAGATACCGGACGCGACAGCGTGGACGGAGGAGCCGGATACGACCGACTGACTGCGACCGAGGACGGGACGCGGATAGGCATCAGGTCCATTATGGGCATCGAAGCGATCACGTCCGGGGGGCACAACGATGTGACCGTTGCGCTCACCGATGGTGATGACATCCTGGATCTTGCCAGCGTGACGATGACGGGCATCACCGGCATTGCGGGCGGACAGGGCGACGATACTTTGCGCGGAAGCGAAGGCGATGACGTGTTCCTGGTGGGAGGGACCGTTGACGGAGTCGACGAGGTAGATGGGCGTGGTGGAACCGATCGGATCCAGGCGACCGCGACCGATACGGTGGTTGGCCTTCGTGGACTGGCACGCGTCGAGCGCATCGATGCGGGTGGGTTTGCGAACGTTTCCGTCCGGTTTACGCAAACGGACGACAGCATCGATCTGACTGAAGTCGCGTTGACCGGTATCGCATCCATCGATCTCGGCGCGGGCAATGACGTTCTTCGTGGGTCAAGCGGTGCGGACACGATCATAGGCGGAACCGGAAACGACGTTTCGTTTGGCGGGCAGGGTGATGACGTCTACGTCTTCAACATCGGCGACGGCCGAGATACGATCAGCGATCAGAGTGACCGGCAGGCGGGGGGCGGGTTCGATTGCGTTCACTTCGGTGAAGGCATCGATCCCGAAGACGTGGAAGTCACTACCACAAACGACGGTCGGGATTTCGTGCTGACGATCGGCACGACCGGCGACGCCATCACCATCACCAACGGCGCATCCGCATCGCAGAACTTCTGGATCGAAGAGGTCAGGTTCGCGAACGGCGTGGTCTGGACGCGGGATCACCTGTCGGGAGCAACCCTACCGTATTCGAACGGCAACGACGTAATCACGGGAACCGACGGTATCGATGCACTTCGTGGCGGCGGTGGTGATGATACGATCTACGCTCAAGGCGGCGACGATGACATCAGAGGCGACGCCGGCAACGACGCACTCTTCGGGCGTGGCGGTAACGATGTGATCGACGGAGGCGAGGGGAACGACGTTCTTGGCGGAGACGCTGGCGACGACGTATATCGTTTCGGCCGCGGCGACGGTCAGGACGTGATCTACGAATGGTCGGGTCAGGGGGGCTCCGGCGGTTTCGATACCGTGGAGTTCAAAGCTGGCGTCGCAGCGTCGGATGTTGCGGTCAGGCGAGGCAACGGCGGCAAGGACCTTATCCTTACCATAGCCGGAACGGCCGACAGCATCACGTTGGGCGAGACCAACTGGCGCGACTACAACCATGTCGAGCAGGTGCGTTTCGCAGACGGTACTATATGGGACCAGGCGGAACTCGCACGACGCAGCGAGTCCACGGAAAGTGTGAACGTGGTAACGCGCACGCAGATCGTTGGCGACGGCAATTACAACGAATTGTACGGCACGGCTGACAATGACCTCATCGATGGCAAAGGCCAAGGCGACTATCTCGAAGGGCGTCAGGGAAGTGACGTGTACGTCCATGCGTCGGGAGACGGCGGTGATCGCATCAACGACGTCGGGAGTACGAACGACACCGACATACTCAAGCTGACCGACCTAAATGCGGCCGACGTCTCGTTCCGTAGGGATGGATCGCATCTCTACATGCGTGAGATCGCCACCGGCGAGGAGTCCCGGATAGATAACCAGTTCTACTCCGACGCCACCTACGGCGTGGAACAGATCCAGTTCGCCGACGGCACCGCATTGGATCGCGTCGGAATCCAGCAAGCGGCATGGATCCGGGGCAACGGCGGCTACAACGAGTTGTACGGTTCCGATCTGGCGGAGACGTTCGAAGCCAATGGCGGCGGCGACTACATGGCGGGTGGCAACGGAAGCGACCTGTACCGCTACTCCTCCGGCGACGGCGGCGTACGGGTCAACGAGGCGGGCAGCGCGAACGACACCGACATACTTAAGCTGACCGACCTGAACGCTTCTGACGTCTCGTTCCGCAGGGACGGGTCGCACCTCTACATGCGGGAGATCTCCACCGGCCAAGAGTCGCGGATAGACAACCAGTTCTACTCCGACACCACCTACGGCGTGGAGCAGATCCAGTTCGCCGACGGCACCACTTGGAACCGCTCGGCGATACAACAGGCGGCGTGGATTCGGGGCAGCTCGAACTACAACGAGTTGTACGGTTCCGATCTGGCGGAGACGTTCGAAGCTAATGGCGGCGGCGACTACATGGCGGGTGGCAACGGAAGCGACGTGTACCGCTACTCCTCCGGCGACGGCGGCGTACGGGTCAACGAGGCGGGCAGCGCGAACGACACCGACATACTGAAGCTAACCGACCTGAATGCGGCCGACATCTCGTTCCGCAGGGACGGATCGCACCTCTACATGCGGGAGATCGCCACCGGCCAAGAGTCGCGGATAGACAACCAGTTCTACTCCGACGCCACCTATGGCGTGGAGCAGATCCAGTTCGCTGACGGCACCACTTGGAACCGCTCGGCGATACAACAGGCGGCGTGGATTCGCGGCAGCTCGAACTACAACGAGTTGTACGGTTCCGATCTTGCGGAGACGTTCGAAGCCAACGGCGGCGGCGACTACATGGCGGGTGGCAACGGAAGCGACGTCTACCGCTATACCTCGGGAGACGGCGGGGTACGGGTCAACGAGGCGGGCAGCGCGAACGACACCGACATACTGAAGTTGACCGACCTGAATGTTTCTGACGTCTCGTTCCGCAGGGACGGGTCGCACCTCTACATGCGCGAAATCGCCACCGGCCAAGAGTCGCGGATAGACAACCAGTTCTACTCAGACTCGGTATATGGCGTGGAGCAGATACAGTTCGCTGACGGCACCACTTGGAACCGCTCGGCGATACAACAGGCGGCGTGGATTCGGGGCAACAGCAGCTACAACGAACTTTATGGTTCGGATCAGGCTGACACGTTCGAAGGCAATGGCGGCGGTGACTACATGGCTGGCGGCAATGGCAGCGACACGTATCGCTACACTGCCGGCGACGGGGGTGGACGCATTCAAGATCGGGGTTTGCCCTCAGAAAGCGACGTTCTGAAACTGACGGATATCAACGCGGCGGACGTTTCGCTGCGGCGAGATGGGTCTCACCTCTACCTGCGTCATATTGCCACCGGACAGGAAACGCGGATCGATGACCAGTTCTATTCCGATGCCACTTACGGAGTAGAGCAGATCAAGTTCGCCGACGGTACCATGTGGGACCGGACTGCGATCCAGCAGGCGGCGTGGTTCCGGGGCAACGGCAGCTACAACGAGCTTTATGGTTCGGATCAGGCGGACACGTTCGAAGGCAATGGCGGCGGTGACTACATGGCAGGTGGCAACGGAAGCGACACCTATCGTTACACCGCTGGTGACGGAGGCGGGCGGATCCAAGATCGCGGGACCGCGATCGATACCGATACCCTGAAGTTGACGGACCTGAACCCTGCGGACATCACACTAAGGCGTGCTGACTCGCATCTCTACGTCAGCGATCTCACGACTGGACAGGAAACTCGGATCGACGACCAGTTCTACTCAGACGCCACATATGGTGTCGAACGGATTGAGTTTGCCGACGGCGAGACGTGGGATCGCGCCGCCATCCTCGCAAACACCGGGGTAATCGGGTCGACGAGAAACAACACGCTTTCGTCTTCGGCCCGCAATGGACGCTCTCTCTCGGGTGAGGATGACCGCAGCGCGCCTTCGGTTGCCGAGGGTACCTATAACGCTATGTCGTTTGACTCAGAAAACACTGCATCGGCACGCGAGGCGGATTACGAGATGTCAGGGCCCATTGATCAAAATGGCGGCAGCCATCTTAACAGCGGGATTTCCGCCTGGACCGATGGATCGAATGAGACCTTTGGCGACACCGTTATGTCATTCCAGTGGGGGGGGGCACCGTCCGGTGTTAGCGATGCGGCTGCTGCAGCAAGTCGTCTAGTGCAGGCAACGGCGGCATTCCGCCCGTTTGGTGCAGGAATGATTAACGATATCGCCAACGACAAAGGCTTCGACACTATCAACGGGCTTATCGCTTTCGGCAACGAAGTTGCGGGGGCTCGATAGATCTGATCGGAAAATGCGCCCGGCCTAATTCGGCCGGGCGTTCATGAATGGGCGGAATAGAGAGAGAGAGAGAGAGATAGGGAGAGAAGCGGACTTTGTGTCTTCAGGGGGCTTACTCAGGAAACCTGCCATGGAATGCGCGCGTCGAATGCATCGGACTTTTGCATTGGCGGATGCATATTTTTTACCATTCGTGGACTTCTAAGAAATCCGTGAGATTCGCGTAGGTAACGACTAGCAATCGTTTCCGACGGCAGCGCGATGCGAGAATCCGGGCCTACGTTATTATCGGTCAGGAAACGGGCGACGACTTGGATTACGGTCTGGTTCGTGATGCTGTCGAACGTCGTGTTGAACTCATGTCCTGAGTAAGGGAACATCACTAGGCGGGCTTCGCTGCCTTTGTCGGCTAACCGACGCGCAAAGTCTTCGATTGCCGTAGCCGGTAACAGCGGATCGTTGGCACCGGCTAGGAGCAAGGTAGGCGGGTTCGTTGATCCGATGTAGCGGCGCACGTCCACCGCGGCATAACGTGTGGGATAGCGCTGCGGCGACCCTCCAAGATAATTTGACATGTACGATCGCTGCAAATCTCTTAACTCCCCTGGATGCTCCCACGATCCTAGCGCATCAATGAGTGGGGCTTTGGCTACGACGGCTGCCACACGAGGCACACGCGGCCCGCAACTCGCATCTTGAACGCGGTGGTCGGCTGAATAGGCTGCCGCGATTGCGAGGCTCCCCCCCGCGGAAGCGCCACTGAGAGTTAGTCTGGAAATATCTATGTCGAGTTCGGCAGCATGGGCTGCTGTCCAGGCCAACGCGCACCGTACATCGTGAGTCGCTAGATCCCAGGTTGGCCGATTAGGACGCGCTAAGCGGTAATCAATACTGATTACCGTCCAGCCGGCGTCAGCGTAACTGCGTCTATTAGCTGCACCCATCTTGCGCGAACCCTCAACAAAGCCACCACCGTGAACAAACATTATAACTGGGCTTGGTCGATGTGGCAGTCTCTGACGAGGACGATAGATGTCGAGCCATAGTGGTTCGCCGCGCGGTGCAGAATAGACACGACTTTCGTCAGGGGCTGCATTCTCACTGGTGTTACGCGTCGAGAGCGTATCGACCAAGTTGATACGTGCCCCATTGCTGTGAGCTATGTAGAGGAAATGGGCGAGCACCCCACTGGCCAGCAACGCTGTAAACGATGCCGTTGCGATCAATCCCTGTGCAGCAGGGGTCGCCCGGCGGATTTGCGCGATAAGGCCGGCGGCGAGCGATGCCAGCGAGAACAAAAGAAACCAAGATGCTCGGTTGGGAACAACGTCGATCGCGTAGATCCGAACCCAGGGTATGACCGGCACGATCGCCGACATCAGCAAGATAAAACATGGGAGGATGAGTAACCAGGCACAGGTTAGTGTGCCCGTCCGGAGCAATTGCCAGATCGTCGTCATTGAACGGGCTCGTGCAATGGAGTCATAAAGGGTGATGCGGTAGTGATCGTCACCGGCTGCGGACGTGGTGAAAGCCCGAATATCTGGGCGGCGCGTGGTAGGCTGCCTAATAGAACCCGTGCAGCCATAAGTGTCAGCAACGAGAACATCAGCATCTGCAAACCATGAACGCCGCAGGCTGCCCACAGACCGAACGCCATAGGATGCCACAGATAGAAGAACAGACTGTCGCGTCCGACAGCGGCGATCGGAGCCACCGAAAGCGACAACCTTCGTACCCAGGGCAGCAGGCAGATCAGCGGCAAGCACGAGGTCAGTTCGGCCGCCACCTCGGCGGTAAGGCTAGGCGCCTGATATAACGCGCACCACCACGCAAAGCTGATCAACGCGAGCACCAATGCGGCACGTTCTTTCCAAGGGTCGGGTTCGCGGCAGGCGACCCATAAGCCGTAAAAGAAGTAGATTGGGTAGATGAAGAAGCGCCTATCAGGCATCCAAGGCGGCATCTGCGCAACCGAGTGCCCTACACCGAACAAATACATGGCCGAGATGCTGATCGGTATGGCGATGCCCAACAAAACCAGCGGCGGGCGAGGGACAACGGTGGCGGCGACAATGAACGCCATCATGACTGGTACGAACCAGAGATGGAACGGTGGTTGGACGAAAATCGAAAAAGGGGTGAGAATGTCGAGCTGCTCAGTGACCGTTAGGTAGACGATGCACGCTACTAACCAGGGTAGAACGAGGCGGCGCTGATATTTGCGCAGATGCAACAGCGGAATAGCCCGCGCGCGTTCCAGATTGAATAAGTACCCGGTGAGGCCGATGAAAAGGGGCATGCGAAGCCCTGCACCCACCCAGGTCAGGAAACTTTGCCGTTGCGTCAATTCGGAAAAATGACCGAGGATGACGGCCAAGACAAGCAGTCCCCTAAAAAGGTCAATCCCGGAATTGCGTCTTTGTGTCGTAACGTCACCGATCACTAGCATGCTGCGCCCCGCCGCATCCCGCCCTAGCAGGGAGAATGTCAGCGCACAGTTAATGCCGCTCCATCCAGTTCGTTTATTTTGGTCCCCAGCATGGTCGCCATCATCCGTCCGCGAGGTGTATCGACCTCGAACGTCATGCCGCTCATCGCAACTACCGACACGCGCCAACCCGACAGCTGGTTGAGAGTATCAAGCAGGTCCTGCGTCGAGCGCCCTCAGCGGCTGAGTTCGGTGACGAGGATCGCGTCGATGTGCCGCGCCTGCGCCAAAATGATAGTCCTCATAAACTTTCTCTACCCAATAATCGTTCGGAAGTAGGCTTCTAACAGTGACTTTCCAAAGCGTTTTAGTTGTCAGATTATTCATGATTCAGTGGTTCCATAATCGGTAGGCAATTGTCCAAATTGCACAACGTAGGTGACCTATAAATTTATGCTGCAATTTGAGACCCAGATATTACGGAGGAAAGAATATGAGATTTGGGACGCGGAGCGACAGAATGCCAGAAAAAGTAGCCGCTCTTTCACGATACAATGTGCCATATGTCTACTTCGGGTTCAGCAGAACCGCCAACCGGTGGGCGGCCACTAGGGGGCAGCTATATCTCGGAAAGATTGGCTACTCGGGCGGGAGCGGCACTGCTTGTTTTGATCGTGTGGGTTCGCTTATCGAGGGATTCCACAAGGGAGAGCTGGACGAGCCAAGCGAGCGCTGGATAAGAAAAAGCGGCCCTTTGCTGGGAGCTTGCGACTGGGATGTCTTCGCGATGGCAATGTTCGACACGATAAAGTGGGCGAAATTGGTAGAGCGTGAACTTCACGCTGTTTGGCGAGGTCTTGGGATGGGCGAGTTCGATACCCAACTAGCTGACGAATTCATCGAAAGCGGCATGGAGCCGAATGGCGTCAATGACATCGTCAGGATCTCGCCAGCGTGGCTGTCCGTGAACTGCAGCGGTTACGACGAGCTTGTCGCGAAGCACCGAGGCAACCCCTTAGCGGATCCAGTGCTTAACGCTGTGTGCGGCGTCATGCACGATCTATTCGTATCGGTATTGCCGCGGATTGGTGCGGCACATGCGCCAATGGAAAGCGTGCCAACGATGATCGCAACCATGGCCGAAAACCCGGACGGTGAGGTTCGACTGCACGATCGAGGGCCATCGCTGATAGTAAGGCTAGCTGAAGACGGCGTGCTGAACTGAATTCCGGTGGAAGCTGGAGTACTAGAGCAGTCGATAGCCGAGCGATGGCTTCCGGTAATTCTGCCAGCCTCGAGCCGCGCATGCCGACCGACTGGCGAATCGCAAACGGGACGATGCCTAAGGATGCTAACACGTCATTCTGGGTATACCCTGAGTGGGCATGGGCTTTGGTACACAAAACCCGTTCAAACAGGGTCGGTAGCAGAGAAATCGTACACCTCATTATGAGGGTCTAGAGTCTGCCTGAACACATTAGGGGTGCGCGTCTGACATTGCTGCGTCAGCCTCTGCCTGTCGACGGCGATCACGAGCAATCTTGGCGAGGAGCGTTCGACTGCACCCAGTCGCATCCATTATATCGCGCCAGCTTCGGCCATCGCGAAGAAGGCTCGAGATAGCAGCGTTGCGGGTCTTGTTCTCGGGACGGCCCTTATAAAGGCCCGCTGCCTTGGCTTTTGCAGTGCCTTCGGCTTGTCGACGACGGCGATCCTCATAGTCCTTACGGGCAACCGCGGCGAGTACGTCCAACATCATGGCGTTGACCGCTGCGAACATTCGGCCGGTGAAATCATCCGTCGGTGCCGTCAGGATCCACGACGTCGGCAGGTCGAGTGCAACAACCCGGACCTGCTTGGCGTCGATTAGATTGCGCAGCTTGATCCAGTCTGGTGAGGTGAGGCGGGAAAGCCGATCAACCTGCTCGACCAGAAGCACGTCTCCCGGCTCGCAATCCGACAGCAGGCGGAACAGCTCTGGCCGGTGAAGCTTGGCTCCACTTTCGTTTTCGACATAGCGGGCCGCAATCCGAAGCCCGTGCTCGACCGCAAACATGTCGAGGGCGCTCTTGGCGCGCGACGCATCCTGTTCGGAGGTAGAAGCGCGTAGATAGGCTCGGATGAACATCCCGTAGTCTGCTATATGTGGTGCTTATTAGTCTAGTCCTTTTTACGCCATCAGGACGGGATTAAAGTACCAGCTATTGAGAGGTCTTCGAAAGGCATACCCAAGAAGGACCAGGCGGTTCTCTTAACCGCTGCCAGATGCAAGGCAGAAGAGGCGCTCACGAAGTACAAGCCGTTTATTTCCCGTTCGCAACATCCGAGCACGCCTAATGTCGTCGAAAGCACGAAGTCGGCGAGGCTGACAGGGCCGGTAGTTCAATAGAGTCAGCGGCAGTGCCGGCGATGGCGGCGCCAGAGTGGCGCCGGTGGGATAGCGGCTTCTCGGGTCGAACTTGCAGCGTCTTTGTATCTATACTACATTAGAAGTGTTCCTGGCAGGAGCATGGCACTCGCCGTTCCGAAGCTGTTGACAGCACTGCCGCGATAAGACTGTGCACCCTTTCAGCAAGCATCCGAGCTTGAGAGGGCGGTTGGCGAGTGACGCACCGTATTCAAGCCAGGAGACCTGCTATGTTGAATGGTGACGTCCGACCCTCGACGATTGAAGGCGTCAAGCGCCTCGCAACTCAGTACCGTAAAGCGCGCGACATTAGACATGTTGAGGCGCTCGATCTGGCCGCTCAGGCTGCCCAATGCGCCAATTTTCGACACGCGCAACGCATTCTGCCTGGGCGAGATAAGCCAATCGCCCAGCCCTATGTTCTGCTGACCGTTTATTGGGTCGAGGAAAAGGGCTGGGGCGGTGGCCGCGAGACGTTCGAGGTCGCGCTTTCGAAACCGATCCTCGATATCTGTAGCAAGGCACAGCTCAAACGCCTACGCGGCTTCGGCAACATGCGCATGGTCGCTCCAGACCATTTCGTCGCCGACGAACTCGCCCGGGACCAGGACGGTGCCCGCGACCGGATCTGCAAAGCAGTGCGCTCGCTGCGCTTCGTCGAGTATACCGGGCTTCGCCCTTCGCGTGATTACCGCAAGGCCTATGCGGGCGGTACGGCCGACACCCAACTGCCTGGCAATGATCACGCAACGGAATGGGTCGATTCGGCGACGAGCCAGTTCATAGTCATCGACGAGCCATATCAAGGCGTGCCAGACGAGGCGAAGCGCGCCGCCTGGGCAGCGCGCTATGGCTGGCGCGTGGCGAAGACGGCATCGCCTGGTATGTATAACCCTTATTGTTGCGACCTGTATGTCGCGACCGATGATCGACACGGCTATGATCTTGAGGGGCTGATCGCAAAGATCGATGCTCTCCCCGCCCCGCTGGTCACAGACGATTGGTCGGGAGTATCCGCTCCCTCGCTGGACGTCTTCGTCAGCCCCGCAGCCAAGACCCCACAGGACCGACGCCGGGCGCGTTCACGAGGCACGATCTTCCCCGAGCCGAGCGCCACCACCATCCCCTATCGCATGATGTTTGGCAGCGCGGAGCGGCGCCCAGCAGGTGGGCCGGGGGTCGAAGCGCACATCGAATTCGGGCGGATGATCAAGGCGGTGCTTCGGTCGTCGCAGCGGCCGTACGGCGTTTATAAGCGCATGAACTCTTTGCGCTCGACGCTCGAGGATTGGTTGGCGCTCGAGATCGGGCGCGGCCAACTCGAGGGCCCCGAATTCTTCGACGTCTACTATCACGAGGAAGATGACGACGCGACCTATGCCGACGCCTCGAGGTCCCGGACAGGCTTGCTCGGTATCCTCGACGACCTGCGCGTAAAGCTCGCCGGTGCGTACCCCGATTGCGGTCCGCTGCGTCGGCAACTTCACAAGATCGATATGTCCGCCTCCTTTATCCGAAAGATGAAAACGAAGACCGGTTAAGCAGCCGTGGTTTCCTGCGACTTACCCGTCCTGCGCGATTGCGGCCAATCACTCGTGGTTGGCTGCTACGCGCCAATCGACTTTGCGCCGATCCAAACCCAGCCGATGGCGCGTGACCTGATCAGTTTTCGTTGTGATTGCGCTCTAGAGACCGATTCACATTTTCGAGCATCGTTCCTGCCCAATCGCCAAGGGCTGGATCATTGATCCACGAAGCAAGCGGGGCCTTGAAGCTCGTTAGGTGTGGGTTGAGCGAGCCGCCCCAGGAGCTGGGGTAGATACGCAGGCGCAGCGCCTCGCCAAACCGCTTGCTACTACCATATAGCGTGGCGAGCTTCTGGAGTGCGGGATGCCAAGTCCATTCATCGTCCTTCTGTTCGAGGATCGGGAAGAAGGTGAGGAGGAACGCAATGCGGCCATCGGGATCGATGGCAACCCAGTCGAGCATGAGCTTGAGCGGCGTTTCGAATAGGGCCCCAGCGCCGATGCGCGAGACATCATAGGCAAAAAGCTTGGTCGCAGAAGTGATCGCGTTGAGCCGCTCGCGCTCGATCCGTGTCGCGATCTCATAGAAACTGGCGAGTATGGGCCAGAGTTCTGCTGGCGCTCGCTGGGTGATTATCGCGAGCGCACCGCGTAGTACGTCCGAAGGGCGGCCTCGCCGCGGACCAGTTGTGCGGCAGGCCTGCACAACCTGCAGGGCAAAGTGGTGAACGAAATCGGCGTCGATCCCGCCTGCGGTGTCGATCAGGCGGAGCATCCGATCGTAGGTATAGTCGGAGTTGGAAGCGCTGCCCTCGGCATCGTCGGCGATCGATGGGGAGAGAATTGCCAGCTTCGCAAGGTCGACGATCTCTGGCGCAATGGCCTTCTGGCCATGGGTCACCATCGAAAGAATCTCGAGCGCGGCCCATGCGCCACCATCGTCGCGGCGATCGATGAGCGCGATGATGAACCCCGCGAGCGCGGCGTAGCCTACCTCCTCGAGGCCGCGTCCATAGGAAATTGAGACGCTTTGAGCCGGTGTAACGCGGCCATCGCGGACATCGTTCGTGAAAGCGTCCAGGCGATCATCGGTGACACGGAGCGAGGTCACGATGTGCATCGGGTTGGCAGCGAGCACGTCCGATGTCTTCGCGATGGTCTCAAGCGTGCCGACGTCGTCGGGCCGGTCCTGAAGCTGGCGATCGAGAGCCGACAGGAGTGAAGCAACGAAGGTCGCGCCGGCGCGCGTGCCACTCGCGTCCAGCGCGGCCACTGCCTGCGCAAAGGTGTGGAGCGGATCGAGCAGTTCCGATGCCAAAGCGTGCGCGAATACCTGCGGCGCGTTCATTTCTTCGCTCGCCATCAGCCGGATGGCGCGTGCAAGCTGATCCGGGTTTCCTGCGATCTCGGGCACAAGCGCTTGCACTCGGCGTGTCGAATATTCGTAGTCGGGATTCTCCTGATCCTGCGCGTAGCGTTTGTCGGGATCGCGTAGGTCCGACATCCAATATCGGCTATGGAGACGGACCAGATCGACCGGGTCGGTCGGCAGGGTCGTGTCGAACAGCGCACGCACGGCGAGGGAGAAGTTAGTCGGCTTTTCGGGCCGGTCAAAATAGAGCCAGTCGCCGATGCCATGAGTCGCGGCGAACCAATGACCCGAAGCAGCGACCACATCTTTGACGAAAATTTCGAGGGTGGGTAGCAGTTCGGGCGAGATGAGATTGCGAATTCCGCCTGCGACATGCTCCTCAATTACCGGTCGCAGTTCGATGTCCTTACGCCAAAGACCGAGCAGGCGCTCAAGCGCCCAGTCGAAATAGGCGTTGATCGTGCCGTGATCGTCGGGCGCCCATTCCGGATGATAGGCTTCGGCACCAATCTGCTCGAACTCTTCTGACCGAGAAATATGGGTCTGAATCATCGCCCCGAGTGCTTCGACACCGACGCGGCGGATGCGCGGATCGTCCTCTTCGAGTGCCTCCTTCAGTGCGGCACGCCGACTGCGATCGTCGGCCTGTGTACCGGCAAGCGCTACTTGGAAGAGCTGGCGCAACAGCCGCATGATTGGTTGTAAAGGCTCCGTCGGTGCAACAGCAGCGAGCCGCAACACGATCTGCGCGGCAGGGCGGAAGCTGTCCTGACGCGAGGCGAGGAGACGCAGCGCGTCGACGAGTTCGTCAGTAACCGCGATGGCCTCGACATCGGCAAGCGGGGCACGGACGATCGCCCAGTAGAGGGCTGATCCCGTCCGGTCCGGTTCGACATGAACGAAAGCCGAGAGATAAGATGCTACGTCGGAATGCACGATGTTCATACCAGCAAACGAGTCGCGCAGCAGCAAAACGATCACTTCGCTAAGTGTCCGGGAACGCGCAAGGAAGCGCCAGCGCGCGAGCATGGCGTTTCGGTGCAATGGTTGCGCGCTGACAAGAAATGAGATGAGGGTTGAGGGGCGTAGATAATCGAGGCGGCGCAACGCGAGGAAGTCGGCAATCGGACGGGGCTGCGCCGTCATCGTGCCACGATTGCGTTCCACGAGGTGCTGCCGGCCGGCGATGACGAGGTTCTCGTACACTAGCTCACCCTTCATATGGACTAACGTTTCGGCAAGGTCATCGAAGGCGGCCGGAGTGTCATCCGGCGAGAGACAGTCGAAGAGCGAAAGGCATTCGAGAGCCCGGACAGTCTCACGCTCGGCGCCGGCCGCATCCAGAATCTGCTGCGCGACGTCGTCAACAGACTTCAGGATCGCGTTCTTCTCATAGCTCGCTGTCGCGAGCACGGCAATTCGAGGGAAGCCGTCGCAAAGTTCTGCAATGTAGTCGAGTTCGTCGCCCTTGGCCTTGGTGAGCTTCGCTTTTAATATCCCCCTAATTGTCGCCCGATCGGCTTTGGTGGGCCGGATCATGACGCAATGATCATCATGGTCGACACCTTCGGCGCCGACCGTGATCACGCGAAGCTGGCTATCTTCTGTACGGGCAAGCGCGTTCAGCCTGCGAGCCTTGTCGAGTGGGCATCCGTCAACAACGAGAACTGCGGCCGCTCCTTCCTTTACAATCTGATTTGCGACATCCCAAAGGCGGTCCCTGACCTGGCCGAAATCGCAGAAGATGAAGTTGGCGGAGGTAACTCCTCCAAGGAGATCGGTGCTCGTGCTGAGTGCATGATAGAGCGCGCGGGTCTTGCCTATCCCCGAGGCGCCCCAAATGCGAACGGAAGCGCCGGGCTCGTCCAGCTCCGCCGAAAGGCGTGCGGCTAGCTGGGAAAACTCGATCGCGTCGGCCTCATTGCGGCCGAGCGAGAATTTGCGGTCGGGGCTGTCAACGAACGGGGGCGCGGCAACGTCAGTGCGTTTTCCCCAATGATCGAGCGTCGAAAAGCCGGCGAGGTCAATCGCGGCGTGCCGCTGCTTGATCCAGACGGCTACGCCGGGGTGTACGCTGGCCCAAGCCGCAAGCTTGTTCCCCTCATAGATATCTACCGTGGCAAGATCGGCGGGGTTGCCACCAGCGGTCGTTATGCCCTTCTTGATCGCGGTTACCCGGTCAGCCGGTTTGTCGCCGACAAGCGCCTTGGCAGTGATGCCAACGTAGCTGCCGCCGCGCGCGAGCACGTCGCGCACTGCATCATTGAGGATCTTGACCGGGACAGTCTTCTTTTGAGTCGGTTTGGTCCAGACCTCCTGTTCCCACTGTACGTTGCCGGTGTCCTTCGCCTTGCATTGAAAGACGATATCGCGACCGGGGAAGTAATCGGTCGAGGCCTCGCCTCCGGTCCAGATAATGCTGGCGTCCTGCCCGCCATCAGCAACAGTGATTTGGAGAGGAACATGAACCCCACGCATCGGAACGCCCGCCTTGCGAGCCTCGGCGTACAGGAGGCGACGCAGTAGCTCGACAAGCTCATCGCCAGTGAAGTCTTTGATCTCGTTGGGATGGACTGTGAACATGCCACCTTCCTAGCGTCGCCGCCTCGTCAGCGAAACGACCGTATTGCCAACAGGGGAGGGGCGGATACGCCTCGTTAAGTGACGGTATTGAACTTATACCGTCCGGTATCGACGATCGTTCCAATGCTGCCAACTTTTGAACTAGTGATCATACCGCCAAACGCGAGTAGCCCGCCGGCTTGGCTTCGCGGCCTATGGACGGATATCGGGAGTTTGCTTAGAGCCGGGCTGAATTTACGATTTCTTCGACGAGTGTGGCGGGCCACACCCGCCCAAGCTGCGCGTCGCCAACGTCGTTGGTATGAAACCGACCGGAGTAGATACCGACGAAGCGGCACCCACCGTCGCCGGCAGCCATTCGACCGTGGGCGTCTTCAAGCTCGATCTCGCCGTGGGCGCGCTGAATCACTGGTGATCCCGACATTCCTGGCCGCGATGCTGTATCAACGATCAAATAGCGTTGCGCATCGTGGCCCGTGAAATAAGGCTCGCTTGCGAAGCTCCCCTGCTTCCAGACCGGCAGACCTAAACCTTGCCGGCCGAACGGGAAGCCGAGGATGAAAAGCGGAAATCCGACACGCTGCTTGAGGGGAACGGTACGGATAGCGTTCATTGGCATCGTGGCGATGACGTCGGGCCGCGGCAATGATATCGGCAGCGCGACGACATCTACCGTACGCCCGTGTCGCTGGTGCTCACTCCATAACGGTTCGCCATCGCTGGCCACAGTGGGGATGTCGATGATAAGGGGCGGGATCGCACGATCTAAATACGGCATGTGAAGCCGGAGGTGATCAGGAATACCGCCCATTTGAGATAGGCACTCGTTCGTCTCGGGGTTTCGCCCTGCCACCACGTGCCAATTCGTCACCAGGGCAAGCTTGCCGTCGTACCTCAACCATAAAAACGCGGTTGCTTGGCTGAGCTGTGTCTCACGAAAATGTGGCTCGACATAAAGCGGGACCAGCGAACAGGGATCTATTCCTGGGGCGGTCATCGCCGTTCGGCCAACGCGGCACTGCGGAGAAGGTAGACGCTGACGGCAGAGGCGACTGTCACGACAAGTTCGGCCTCTTCGAAGCGTGGCTCACGACCCTCCTGGATGTGGCGTCCCTGTTCAGACGCGAAACCCCACAGCCGGTGCAGAGCGCCGTCCAGGGGAGCAGGAAGCGTCAATCTGGGGATGATCTTCCCGAGCGTATCCTTGCTGCTGTCGATCTCCCGGGCGACACATTCGAGCGCCGCCATCGCATGTTGGATTGCGCCTGTAACGTCGGCATTGGGACGGCGCGAGATGTCGATCAGCGCTTCGTGGATCTCCGTCGCGGCCGTCACTTTGCCCGCGTTGCGCATGGTTGAAACCGCCTCCTTCGACGCGATTGTAAAAGCTTCCGAGCCTCGCGCGATGATGGAGCCGTTCTCCATTTGCCAGCCGACGCCATGCTCGCGGAACAACTGGTTCAGCCGTCGCTCGAATTCGACCTGCTTGGTACCAGAATAATCGTCTTTCCGTATTTCGCCATGGAGGCGCTCAGCGATGTCATAGACATTGTACCAGGGAGCCTCACCGATCAGACGCGAAACCTCGCCCTCCACATTCCCAGGCGACCAGTTGCCGGGGTCTGGCCGCTTGAGCAGCACTTCGCAGATCATGGCTCGAAGTCCTGATGGACCCATGCCGCCCGCGTAGCCGAGCATGAGGACCCCCGCTCGGATTTCCTCCGGCGCATCTTCGCGAATGGTGATTTCGCGCTCGTCACCGTGGTAGCCGTGCCGGTCCGAAAAGCTTGATCCGAAATCGTTCATGACGACCGCCATAGCATGGCGATCCCTGCTCGCCGACCTTACCTAATACGACGATGTCGTTTCTTCACACCATCTTTACGTCCGACCAGATAAAGGCGATCGATGCAGCGCCGCTTTTTGCGGGCGATCGGCATCCGACATGGAGCGCGCTGTTCCAACAGCAGGCCAGCGCGACGGATTTCCTGACGCGGAAAGCGGCCGATGCCCTTGCTTGCCTGCCTGACCAGCGCGAAGCGATGCTCAACGTCATCGAAAGGGCGGCGGGTACTGAGAACATTCCAGACGCAGCGGCCGCATTGGCTGAATTGCGTGCGTTTGGCGCGATGCTGGAGGCGGGGTTTAGTGTCCAGCCGATTACTGCCGGCGGTAAACGCGGTGCAACCCCCGATTTCGTAGTCAATGCCGGCGACGGAGAAGTTACAGTTGAAGTGCATGCGCGGCACGAGGCGGGACAGCAGACGACGTTTCGCCAAGCTGTCGCGAATGGCAAAGAGCTACCCGGCGTCGATCGCCGATCAGAGAAGGTCGGAGATCACACAGTCACTTTCACTACGACGGCGTTGTATCCGGGCGGCAAGCCCGATCCGAACAATCCGTTTGACTCGATTCAGGCAAACGTGATCAGCAGGCTATGCCGGGCCAAGGATAAAGAGGCTCAGCGTCGGGAGGGCGTGCCCTCAGTTCTGTGGCTTGACCTCAGCCGTTTCGGAGCGATGACGCACACGCTGCTCGAGCAAACGATCCCGCTGGTTTCGGGCCACGTTGGTCTGACTTCCGGTGCGATCTGGCACGCTTTTTATGGATGGAAGGGGGCGCCGATCCTCGAAGAGGGAAATCGTAAGCGTATCGAGATGGGCCACGAAGGCCGCTTCCGTCTCACAGGCACTAAGAAGAGCCACCTTGCTGCAGCTATCATCTGTTTCGAGAAGGGTCTGGTCCTATTTGAGAACCCTTGGGCGGATATCCCCCTACCACATATGTTCCGCCGTCGTTGTGAGCGGCTTCCTTGGTTCAAGCTCGGCCACAGTGTCGCTGATTGGGCGCCGGGAGAAACCGAAACTCTAATTACGCTGGCCGCGAAGCGGATTGCGGCTCTCGCAGCCGAAAGGCACTCTTCGTGATCGACGTCTGGGACATCGAGACGTTCGACGCCGAGCTTCGTTCGTTTCTGGAACAGCATGCCGAGTTGATCCGCAACTTCTGGGCGGAGTCGCGGCGCTTGTTCGAGGAACGGGAGAAGCAGACGGTTCGGGGCTTTCATGAGCAGAACGTGTTCGGGCCTCCGCACAGCGCCCTATACGCCGACGTTACCGTCATGATGGCCGAGCGCACTATCCGCGCCTGGCACTACACCCGGCTGACCGATGGTGAGGCTGCGATGATCAAAGCGAAGGGCATGCACCCGATGTCGCTTAATTTGATACGACGAAGGCTCGACGCGATGATCGAGGCCGGTGAGCTTTCGTCCACGGTCGGCGACAACTTGTTCGCAGCTAGCCCCTACCACGAGCAGATCGACGGCAATCGGAACGGCAAGATTTGGCTGTCATCGCAACCGTTCGAGATGGACGACAGCATGGTGACCGGGCTGGTCAACGGTTGGGGTGGAGAATCTCTCAACTTTGCCCATCAAGAGGGGCCAATTGCCGACCTGCTGGGATCGATCGGACGACCCCGCGTCATCGAGTTTGCGTTGCCGTTGCGGATCACCACGAGGATCGAGAGTGCTGCCAAGGATGTCGTCGACACATATTCGTTTGCGCTCGACTGTCAGGGGGCCTGGGGCGGTGGATCGGATATCGTTGTGGTCGAGCCGATTCCGCCCGAGCTGATACTCGCCATCCATTCCCCTGCGGAAACGGACTATGAGAGGTTTGGCCGGGGCTACCCCGCTCGTTGGGCGTCTCACCGGCATTAAGATTTAATGAGGCACGGCGGAGGTGGAAGTGGCCCTGTCGGTGAGCATCGCGCTCACAACCTTAACGTTATCGTTGGGCACCTTTCCCTTTACTTTATCTCCATAAGGCCATTTCGAAAAATTTTCTCGGGAACAGATTTCGAGAAAAGCCCGCATAGAAAGAGCCGGGTTGACTCAAAGACACCAGCTATTCCACGATTCTTCGTTTGCACTCAGTAAACCACTGACCGCGACGCTCCGTATTCCAGCCTCTTAAGCGGTCATTTGGTTCAGGTATGGGCGGAGCGACGCCGATACAGCTTCAAACTCCAAGGTCCTGAGGACCGACTTTTTCTCGGTCAAGTCTATCACTTTTCCGTTCTCCACCTTCCGGCCATGTAGTGATACTGTCCCGAGCACGACTTGGGCCTGTTCGGGTCGTTCGGAAATGATGAGGTCGATCATCTTGGCGACGTTCGTGTCGTCCTGGTCTTGCTGATTGGGGCTATCGACGACGATCGGCCCAAAAACTGAAGAGGAGTACTTCGAGATCGTCTGGATTATCGCAAGAAAATATGAAAGGACAGCTCGCGGTAGATCGCTGCCGGTTTCGCGGATCCTGGCGGGGATCTTGATCACCTCGTCTGCACTAAAATTCGTCACGTCCAGACGCCTGAGATATCGCAACATTAACTCTGAGTAGAACCTCACGATTGTATCGCGCCGAGCCTTGTCTTTGAGTTTTTCAAGACCTGTGGCGATGTCTTTGATGTCGCCGACAATTTTCCCGATCTGCGAATTCAGATCGTTGATCTGTTCGTCGAACATGTCAGATGCTATCCTGCGCCCTCGACTTTCGATTACCTCAAACAGGCTTATGTCCCCCTTCTTTGACTCGATGGACGTCTGGATCTCCACGATGGCCCGATCCGCGAGGCGCACTTCGGCCTCCGCCTTCACTGCCTTCGAAGTGAGCTCAGTTACCCGGCTTCTTGCCTCTGAGAAAAACTCGAAACAGGACTCGCGATCCTGAACGATGCCATAGCGGTTAGCGAAGTCGTTTTGATGGTTCGTACCGCACGTAGGGCAGAACACTTCCTCGGGAAGTTCGGCAGCGAAAGTCGCATCCTTCTCTAGTTCGACTATCGACGCCCTTACGATCTGGAGCTGCTGCTCGATTAGCATCCTCTCGTCCTGAGCGGCTGCCAATTGCTTCGCCCGTTCCTGACGCACAGTCCGGACAGATTGGATACGGCCGAGGAGTTGTTCGATGGCCAGCTCGTGCCCTTCGATGGAAAGCTCTAATCCATCGAACTGAACCTCCAGCTTGAAGCGCTCGACAGCTTTTTGAATAACCCTACGATCCGCCTCGAGAGTGCGCTGATCGAGCTGCAGTCGACGCTTCTCTGCCTCCAGCCGATAATATTCATTCGGAAGGATGCCGGTGTGAAACTCTAGCAGCGGCTTGCGGAAGTCGGCGTACTGGCCAAGGCTGTCGAAGGAATCTAACGGTTTCGTCCAGCCGCTATCCTGATCGATATAGAACGGCAGGAACGCGTAAGCCGGTGGCGGGATCTCCGGTGCGCCCTGTCGGTTCGTTAGAACCAAATGGAAGTCGAGCAGATCTGCGAGGTACGGCGCAAGCTCCTTGGTGATCTGACCTGTGACGAGCAGCATCCGTCCGCCCTCGTCGAATACGCCGATCGAATTGTGATCGCGTACGATCCGGTAGCGGGTGTTGTTGACCGTGAAGGTGACCATCGCCTTCACATTGGCTGCCGACCACGTCGGATGGGTTATGGCCGGCGATGCTCCGAAAGCCCAATAGAGGCTCTTGATGACTGACGACTTTCCAACGTCATTCGTCCCCGTTATCACCGTCATCAGAGGGTGAAAGTCGATCTTGCGGCCCTTGCGTTCGCGAAGAGACAACAACTCCAAGGACTCGAAGCGCAGTACTTTCATCATTTTTCTTTCGAAGATTTCTGACAAGTAGCGAGTATCGGCGATATCGATTGTCGCTCATCGTTTCAGCTCGTAGAGAATTACAGCGCTGATGAAGTGGGTATCTGCGCCCGGTCGCCAGGCTCTAACGATCGGGCCGACAGTCGTAGCGACAGCCTCGATGAGGCTGGCGTAGTCCTCGGCGTCCTCCAGTGCTGGATCTATGATCGAACGCACCTTCTCCGTGAAGGCGATCGTCGCGGCGTTAGCACGCGAATGGAGCAGCACCTCGTATTCGCGCCAAGCGCGTTCGATCTTCACTTTGTCAGCGAACGCCCCTTTAAGCTCGGCCGCGACCGGCGCCCATTCGGGCCGACTGTCATGCTGATCCCGAGCCTGAGACAGCCACTTGACCATATCGGCCCTGGTGACGAACTTAGATGACTTAAGCTGCTCGAAGTCGGAAACGTCCGCGAGCTTCTTAGAACGCTTGCGGCAGTGATCATTCAATGCGAGCGCAAACGGCTTGGTTGGAATGTGGGAGCCAAGCTCCGAATCGAGGAATTCAGCAATCTGTCCGATGACCGTATTCTCGTAGCTTGTTAGATTGAGATGAGAGAACACGAAAAAGAACAGGCTGGTGTGCTCGGTGTACTTAAACTCGGGTGATTCAGCTGACAGCGCCGTGACGAACTTCTGCAGCTTCGCCTGCTCCGAAGTCGAAAATCCCTTCTCGCCGTGCACCGCGATTACTTCTGGCAGAGGCTGGTTGCTGACAAAGGCGAGCTTCACGACAGTCGCCCCAAACCGCGAAAAATTTTCGAACATCCTACCAGCAAACGATGGCTTCTTGCCAGTCTTTGAAGAAGTTCGCATCGTGATCTTGGCAAACGACCAGTTGCCGGTCTCTTTGGTTTTTACTTGATAGAATGTGGCGCTACTTGGTTTATCAGCGTCGTCCAAAGAAACGATATCATCATGGAATTCGAATGCGACGGCATAGTTTTCCCCGGCTTCGTGCAGCTCAAGCAGGCGAGATAGGCCCCATGCCGTCTGGTAGTCGAAACGGTCATATGCTGTCCGCCCTCCCTCCTCACGTTGGGGAACGGTAAGCAAAGCGTCTTTGATCGGCAAAATGACCCCCCCGTTGATCGGGAGAAGACTACACGTTTCCGTATGGTGCTCAACGGCATGAATGCGACAGCTGATCCTGAGACGCTGTACAGGTAGGATACCGGCTACGCCCGCGTTTAAAACGCTTTGCCTACCGTCCGCGTTGGAGAGACTAGGCTGCCAACGACGCAAACCTACCCATCCGCTGGTTAAAGAGCATCATCCTACATGGTCCGCTTCCGCGCGAAGCCGCCGTTCGCCAAGCGCTCTCATTCATCGCGGTCAACAGGACGCCCGATACCAGCTGCGACGATCGCGTCGCGGACGCGCCGAAAGAAGCTTGCGGGCAGATAGCCATAGCTGACAGAGGGCTCGCGGCCGGGCACAGGGCGAATATCGTAGCCGGGCCAGGCAAACCGGTTCCACTCAGTGATGATGATCCACGACCGATCGCTCGACAGACCCAAGTCGCGGCGAACGGCTTCCGGCACTTCGATCGCTAACTGATCGCGGGTAGGGGCCTTGGTGGTGAGCGGCACGACGTGCACCTGATCGATCCCATCCTTCTGACGGGTCACCAGAACAACGGCGACGGGCCGGTCCTTTATACCTTCATCGCGGCCTTTAACGTACTCATATTCCCACAGGTAGCTGTAGTTAAGGACTTCACCCGGTTGCGGCAGCGTTGAGCCTTTTTTCGGCGTCTTGGGCGCCGCGGCCGGGTTCGACGCCGCGGATGGCTTCGAGGGTTTCGTCATCAAGATCCTCCACGCGGCCGGCGATCCGTTCACGACGGCGCAGACGCTCATATTCATCGACGGGGACCATGACGAAGCGCACGCGGCCGTTCCGGCTAACGCCGACCGGGCGGATCATTGCCTCGTCGGAATAGCGGCCGAACTGCTTTTGCAATTCGCCCGAGGGTACGATTTCCATGCTCGTCGCCATGAGCGGGTGTTCCTGTGCTGGATGCGTTGCAGGCTGCTGCCTTGCGCGGCGGGATCTCGATCGCATGCCGGCTGCTGCCTGTACGCGAGGGGCTCGGTCGCGCGTGCGGGTTCAGCCTGCACTCGCGGATCGTGGTAAAAGCACGACCGGCTTAAAGCCGATATCGATGAAATAGGGAAAACAGGGATAAACGTCAAGACACGTCAAGCTTGGAGAGCCCGTCGAAAAGGCGAAGAAGGAATGAAGTGGAGAACGCGAAATATTCGGCAAATCATTCTAGCGATAAACCTCATTCCTGCTAGAAGATGCTGGCGTGAAATTGGCCATTCGCGTACCCAACCAGTGCCGCAAAACGTGGCCTCTGGGCTATTTCGATGATCGAGCGAACCGACGTGTCACACGATGCCGAAACTGACATGAGCCGGGCCACTGGCCTCGTCTTGGCCGATCAAGTCAGCGCGCTCGCCGCATACCTACCCGATCTCGCACCGGATGATCGCGAGCGGGTCGATGGCTATGTCGCTCGCGCGTCGGCGGAAGCGACGCTGCGCGCCTACCAATCCGACTGGCGGCTCTTTTGCGCCTGGTGCGAGGAAAGCGGATATCAATCGCTGCCCGCGATGCCGGCGATCGTTGCCGCCTTCCTGACCTTACTGGCTGAGCGCGGGTTTGCGCCACGGACGCCGCATCGGGCTCGTGGAGGGCGCGAGGCTTTGGCGAAGCCGCTCGGGCGTTCAACGATCGGTCGACGGCTATCGGCAATCGTCTTTGCGCACCGTGCAGCGGGGTTCGATCCGCCGACGCAACAGCCAGACGGCGCGCGGCTGGAAAAAGCCATGCGTGCCATCCGCCGCGACAAGCGCGACGATCCGTCGGGAAAGAAGCGCCCCGCAGACGGCGACGTGTTGCGTGATATGTTGCGGACGATCGATGGCGGGGATCTTCGGTCGTTCCGTGACCGAGCCTTGTTGGCGATCGGGATGGCCGGGGCGTTTCGTCGCTCCGAGTTGGTGGCGATTACCGTGGGCCGGGTGTCGGACGATACGCGCGGGCTGCTGATCCGCGTACCGACGTCGAAGACCGACCAGGAGGGCAGGGGGCATAGCGTCGCCATTCCCGATGGCCGGCGCCTCGAGCCGGTGCGCCATTATCGCGCCTGGCTGGCGAAGGCCGGGATCGAGAGTGGGTCTGTGTTTCGCAAGCTGACACCACAAGGGCGGCTGACCGCACAGCCGATGAGCGCGCAAGGTGTGGCGCTTGTTGTGAAAGCTGCCGCTCGATCCGCGGGCTATCCGGAGGCCTTATTCTCCGGGCACTCACTGCGAGCTGGGTTTCTTACCGAAGCAGGGCGGCAGAATGCCAATCTGTTCAAGATGCGTGAGCATAGCCGCCATGCCTCGATCGACATGGTCGCCGAGTATGTCCGCGATCACGAGCGCTTTCGGGAACATGCGGGCGAAGGGTTTTTGTGATTGCGTCAGCCGTGGAGCGGTGAGAACGAATGCGAGGGACACCAAAGTTCGTGCTTTCGACGACACTCCCGCTGCTCACCGCTTCGTCATCCTAAAATACGTCCGGGTTAAACTCGACGATTCGAGAATCAGGTATCGCCGTCCCAGTCGATGCCGCGGCCCGCTGAACGACCTTCGTGTCGCCGGTTGTTTCGTCGTGCAAAATAAGATTGATCTCGTTGTCGGAGACAGGGGTCGGCGCACAGAACGGAGCCAGCTACCCGCTAACGATCGATAGTGACGGAAAACCTCCAAGATCGGGTTTTCGCCTACTCTGGCAAAGCGACACGGTTTGTCGCCCAGGCTGATCCTCAATTAATGGCTAGGTCAGTGGCCACGGGGGTGCCATCGGAAATCATGTGTTTTCCGACACCTAAGATTGTCTCATTTGTTCATCGATCTGGACTATTCGGGAAAACGCAATCGCAGTTATGCGCGTCAGCTGCTGCTCCCAACGCCTCATGTATCTGGCGCTTCTGCTGCTGGCACCGCATCTCGTGTTAAGCGCGCTGAACTATGGAGCTGGAACGTAGGATGCGCCCGAACGCTCTTGGCTTGGAACATCACAAGGAACCTCATGGCCAGCCCGACCCGCGATGAACGTCATGCGCTTCTTGTATCCAAACGCGCACTAAAAATGGCCCGTTCGACCCATGCCTATGTACGAGGCAATACCGCCAAATTCTACGAATGGTTAGAAGGCTCGCCAGCGGCGAAACGTGTTCCGCGCGGACCGGCAATCTGGATTTGTGGCGACTGCCACCTCGGCAACTTAGGCCCGATCGACGATGGCAACGGCCGCATTGAGGTACAAATCCGCGACCTCGACCAAGCAGTGATCGGCAATCCGGCCCACGACCTCATCCGGCTTGGCCTGTCGCTGGCAACAGCCGCGCGCGGCTCGGATCTCCCCGGTGTCACGACTGCGCGGATGATGGAGGCGATGGTCGATGGCTATGCCAAGGCCATGGCCGATCCGATCAGCGGGGACGCCGGCCCAGAACCGGACGTGGTACGCAGCGTAAAACGCCGCGCGCTGGGCCGCAAATGGAAGCATCTCGCGAAGGAGCGGCTGGAAAGCCCCGATCCCGTCATCCCGGTCGGCGACAAGTTCTGGGCTTTGGAGGATGATGAGCGCGTCACCCTTCGCGACATGCTCGGCGCGCCCGATGTCTCGAACCTGATTTTGTCGCTCGATCACAAAGACCGGAACCGCAGCGTCAGGATGGTCGATGCCGCCTATTGGATGAAGGGATGCAGTTCGCTTGGCCTGCTGCGCTTTGCCGCCCTGGTCGGCCTGAAGAACGCGAAGGGCCGATCGGATTATGCACTGCTCGACCTCAAGGAAGCGATCGCTCCGATCGCGCCTGCATCACCCGGAGCGATCATGCCAGCCGATCCAGCGGAGAGGGTGGTGGCAGCAGCGCGCGCCTTATCGCCGCATCTCGGCGAACGCATGGTTGCGACCAGGGCATTCGGCCGGTCGCTATTTATTCGTGAGCTGTCGCCGCAGGATCTGAAGCTGGAGGTCGATCAATTCAGCAATGGTGAAGCGGTCAAGGCCTCAAATTATCTCGCCTTTGTCGTCGGCAAGGCACACGCCCGCCAGATGGATGACACGACGCGGCGTGATTGGGCCGATATTCTCAATGCCGACCGCCGCGGCGCCATCGACGCGCCTACATGGCTATGGGAGAGCATCGTATCCTTAGCCGGCAGTCACGAGGCCGGGTATCTTGACCATTGTAGGCGGTATGCCCTGGCTTGATTTTTCGGTCGCATGGATCAAGGAGCACCCATCCAAAGGGACGGGCCCTTCCACAATCTTTGTCCGTTGCCGGGATTGGCCGCAAGCCAACTAATCTAAATCAGCGTGAATCTACGGCAACTCCATGTGTTTATACAGACATTTTCTGTAAGAGAAAAAGCTCCCGGCCTTCATATAAACGAATTTTGTTATGCGCTACTTCTTCAACTTACATGAATGCGGCCATATTACTTTTGACGATGATGGTGTGAATCACGACGATATTGGATCGGTTCGTCTATCGGCTATTCAAGCGGCAAGAGACATTATGGCGGCGGAGGTTCGGGTTGGGCAGCTATGTCTGAGCTGTCACATCGAGGTTTTCGATGTTGAAGGGCATCAGGTGCTGAAGCTCCCTTTCAAGGAGGCGATCGGCGTGACCGGATACTGAGTATATCGCAGATATTTAACTCATGTTACGGCGTCGCATGGATGCCATAATCGACAAACTACAAACCCTGGGCGAGTTGCCCGCGGCCGACAAATCACTAATCAAAACCGTTTTGAATGACATTCGATTGATTGGCGCCCGCAAAGATATCTTACGAGAAGGCGATAGGCCTACTCACGTCCATCTTCTGGTTTCCGGATGGTGCTGTCGATACAACATCGTCGTGAGCGGTGCTCGCCAGATTACCGCCTTCCTGCTGCCAGGCGATCTCTGTAATTCTCGCGCCACTCTGCTGCGACAAATGGATCATGGGATCAGCACTCTTACGCCAGCTAAAGTTGCTTTTATTGCCCCTTCGGACATGGACGAACTTCTCGCTCGGCCGCTGATCGCCCGCGCCTTATGGCTGGCGGGCTTGGTGGATGAAAGTGCGTTACGAGCCTGGATGATCAGCTTGGGAAAGCGCGACGCGGCCGGGAGAGTTGCCCACCTGATATGCGAACTTTTCGTCCGCCTTGGCATTGCTGGAAACACTCGGCCCGATGGCTTCGATCTTCCGCTCACGCAGGAGGAGTTGGGCGATGCCCTTGGCTTAACCCCTGTCCACGTCAACCGCGTCGTGCGCCACCTGCGCGAGGCGGGGATGATGTCCATCAAGAACCGCACTGTCGAGATTACGGACTTTCCCAAGCTTCAAAAAGCGGCCGGGTTTGATTCAGGCTATCTGCACGCCATAGGATAAGTGCGTAGACGGATCACAAACTGGCCTGTTGATTGGCATAGGTCGGGACTGTGGATCGGCGTGGAAAAAGGACCCCGGTAGCGGGGTGATCGGCGTCGAAAAAGGACCCCTCATTCCGTTGGTCTAAGGCTGTCCGCTTGGCAGATGTCAGGCGGCGAGATCGGGATGTTGGTATTGGAGACGGTATTGAGGATCCGGCGCGAGCACGCGTCGGGCAAAGCCATCAAGGCGATAATGCGAGACCTGCATTTGTCACGCGGTGTCGTGCGCAGGGCGATCCGGGCGCCGGAGGCGGACACCAAGTACCGGCGAGAAGTACAGCCGTTGCCAAAATTGGGGCCGTTTCAGATGCGGCTCGATGCGCTGTTGGAAGAGGATGAGGCGCGGCCCCGGCGCGAGAAGCTGCGCATCACGCGTATCCACGATCTGCTGCTGCGTGAGGGGTTCGACGGCTCGTACGACGCGGTGCGCCGCTACGCTACCCGCTGGCGGCAGGCTCGGCGTCGCGACGTAATGGACGCGCCAGCGTTCATCCCGCTGCTGTTCCGGCCGGGCGAGGCCTACCAGTTCGACTGGAGCCACGAAGACGTCGAGATCGCGGGCAAGCCGATGCGGGTGAAGGTTGCGCATGTGCGGCTGTGCGCATCGCGGGTGATGTACGTGCGAGCCTATCCGCGCGAGACGCAGGAGATGCTGTTCGACGCCCATGCGCGGGCATTCGCCTTCTTCGGTGGCGTGCCGACGCGGGGCATCTACGACAACATGAAGACTGCCGTGACGAGCGTGTTCACAGGCAAGGAACGGGTTTTCAACCGGCGTTTTCTGGTCATGGCGAACCACTACATGGTCGAGCCGACCGCATGCTCGCCGGCAGCCGGCTGGGAGAAAGGCCAGGTCGAAAACCAGGTCCAGACGGCACGCGGTCGGTTCTTCCAACCGCGCCTGCGCTTTGTCAGCCTCCAGGAGCTGAACGGCTGGCTGGAGGCGGAATGTTGCCGCTGGGCCGACCTGCACCAGCACCCTGAGCAGAAGGAACTGACGGTTGCCCAGGCGTGGGCTGCCGAGCGCG
The DNA here is from genome assembly GCF_057815015.1 of Sphingomonas sp. SL1004. Taxonomy (NCBI): domain Bacteria; kingdom Pseudomonadati; phylum Pseudomonadota; class Alphaproteobacteria; order Sphingomonadales; family Sphingomonadaceae; genus Sphingomonas; species Sphingomonas sp. SL1004. Next base: position 141,367 of record NZ_JBYMUX010000002.1, on the reverse strand, counting down.
GTGTGCTCCAGCCGGTCGCCGCGCCCTTCGACGGGTTCTACGAGAGCGAGCATGCGGTGAGCGGCACGTGCCTGATAAGCTTCGACCGCAACCGCTATTCCGTCTCGGCCAAAGCAGTGCGGCGCACGGTCCAGGTGCGTGCCTATGCTACCCGCATCGTCGTGCGCCTCGGCGATGAGGTACTCGCCGACCATCCTCGGTTCTTTGGTCGCGACCGCACCATCTACGACCCGTGGCACTATCTGCCGGTGCTCGTGACCAAGCCCGGCGCCTTACGTAACGGCGCGCCATTCCAGGACTGGGAGTTGCCGCCTGCGCTGTCACGACTGCGGCGCAAGCTCGGCGCTGGCGATGATGCAGACCGGCGGTTCGTGCGCGTGCTTGCAGCGGTGCTCGACGACGGGCTCGATCTCGTCGAGGCGGCCGTCCGTGAAGCATTGCTGGCCGGTATCACCAGCGACGACGTCATTCTCAACATCCTCGCCCGTCGGCGCGAGCCGCCACGACCGTTGGCCATCGCCACACCCGAGGACCTGGCGCTGCGCCATCCACCTCGTGCCGACTGCGGTCGCTACGACAGCCTGCGAGGTTTCCATGCAGCGGCATGAGATGATGACGGCCATGGCCGAGTTAGGGCTCAAGGGCATGGCTGGTGCCTTCGACGAAGCGGTCACCACCGGCCTGCAGCGCAAGCGTATGACGATGGAAATCCTGACCGACCTGCTGCGGGCAGAGACGGCCCATCGCCATGCAGCGTCGGTCCGCTACCGGATGTCAGCCGCCAAGCTGCCGGCGGTGAAGGACCTCGACGCCTTCGTATTTGACGGCACGCCCATCAACGAAGGCCTGGTGCGCTCGCTGCACAGCGGCTCCTTCTTGGCCGGCCAGCGCAACATCGTGCTCGTCGGTGGTACGGGCACCGGCAAGACGCACCTCGCCAGCGCCATTACCGCCAACGTCGTGCGAAACGGCGCCCGCGGCCGCTACTTCAACACGGTCGACCTGGTGAACCGGCTTGAGGAGGAAACTCGCCTCGGCAAGGCCGGCGCGCTTGCAGCTCAGCTGTCACGCCTTGAGGTCGTGGTGCTCGACGAGCTTGGTTATCTGCCGTTCGCCCGCTCGGGCGGCCAGCTGCTCTTCCACCTGGTCAGCAAGCTCTACGAGCGGACCTCGGTCATCGTCACTACGAACCTTGCCTTTGGCGAATGGCCGACTGTCTTCGGCGACCCCAAGATGACCACCGCGCTGCTCGACCGCATTACGCACCACTGCGACATCGTCGAAACCGGCAACGGCAGCTGGCGCTTCAAGCACCGCAGCTAGCCCTCGGGAACCCGACAGAGGAACGCTTCGCGCTGGTTACGCCTCCGGGCGGGCTACGCCCGCCCTACGCCGCAACCAGCGCGAACGGCGCGTCCGTTACCGTCACGCCGCCCAACGAAGGGGTCTCTTTTGGACGCCGATAGGGGGTCCTTTTTGGACGCCGATTGACAGGTCGGGACTGATGCGACCGGATTAGGCGCTCCTTCACCTGCGCCAGCTTGGCTTCCAACTCCTCCTAGCCGGCTTCAGTTTTTCCGACACGCAGATGCTAAATAGCGGTGACTGTTAAAACGAGCGAGAGCGGCGGAGAGAAGACGGGGGCGACCGTTTGGATCAAGGTGCTGGAATTTGGATAGGCGTTGAAACGTGCCCCGCTGCGGGGGAGACAACTAGCTGAAATGTTCTGAAAATCGTAAATTTGGAGGGGCCGGATCAGCATAGATCAAGACCCCCGTCTATTGTTATCATCATGGTAAACCGATGGTCTATCGAAACCTTACCGGGGTTCTATCTTCAGTGTCGATCCACCCTGCAAAATAACTGAAGTATATCGTCTTGCCGAAAATCCACATGAATTCGTACAATGACATTGATGCGATCGACGTTGAAGGCGTTGATCGTGTAGATCTGGAAGAGACTAAAAAAGAAGCGGTTGCTGGTGCGCGGGATCTAATTGCCACCCGCATTACTTCCAGCCAGTCGATATATAAAAGCCATTGGATTGAAATTACCGATGATCAAGGAGACATTCTTCACGTCGTTCCATTTGGAGATATATTAGATATTATACTTTAATTACTTGCATTAACTATCAAGCGATGCATCCTATCCAAATCTACAATTTTGCATCACGAATGCGAGAGGTTTGCGCCGCTATAACCGCTAGACTGTAACCTGCGAACCATGCTTGAGATGCCTCGTAATTCGAGGGTAGCCACGGGCAACCCAATGGTGTCGCGCCCGCTTTCGCGGCTTGTATCCCTTGCATGTGAGCTATCGCAGTTAGATGAAGGCTTTCTTGCATTGGGTGCGAATGACGATTTTTCTCAATGAATTCAATGGAAAAAGGCAGCTGCCTTGATGCGCAATACTTAGTGGCGACGCCGATAGGCAAAGAACTGGCGAGTTTTGAAACATTTTCCAATTGGAACAGCGCTGCCGTCGCTACCGGCGTTCGTCTGGGAGAGACGACGATTGTCACTCAGCACTATCTAGTCGTGGACGCCTTCTTCAGCATATCCGCAACCTTGGTTGACAACGCTTCGAGCGTGAAAGGCTTTGTAAGGAGTTCCATGCCCGGCTCCAAATGGCCGTTTCCCACTGCGGCGTTTTCGGCGAATCCGGTGATAAATAGCACCTTTATGCCCGGCCGGAGCCTGCGCGCCTCGTCTGCGACCTGACGACCGTTCATTCCGTTTGGCAGACCGACATCGGTGATAAGCAACTCGATCCTGGCACTCGATTGCAGCACCTCGATCCCCGCTGCACCATCGGCCGCACCGACCACGGTATAGCCGAGATCGTCCAGCACCTCATCGATGAGATGGCGTATGGTAGCTTCATCGTCGATTACCAGAACCGTTTGTCCGTCGGTACTTTCGGTCAATGTCGCTTCACCATCGTGATCGTCGATTTGCGCAGGGCCATCATAACGCGGTAAAAAGATGGAGACGGTCGTGCCCTGATCCATCTCGGAGTGGATGCGGACCTGACCGCCCGATTGTCGGGCGAAACCATAGATCATGGACAATCCCAAGCCGGTGCCTTGACCAATAGGTTTGGTCGTGAAGAACGGTTCGAACGCACGGCGGATTGTCTCGGCCGACATACCTGTGCCGGTGTCGGTGACACACACACAAACGTACTTACCTGGTGGCAGGTCACGCTCTTGCCCGGTATGATCGTCGATCCACGTGTTGGCCGTTTCAATCGTTAGCTTGCCACCCCCTGGCATGGCGTCGCGACCGTTCACGCACAGGTTTATAATTGCGTTTTCCAACTGTGGTCCGTCAATCTGCGTCGTCCAAAGCTCGGCAGCTTGTACGACTTCGATAGCTACGGTCGCGCCTACCGTCCGATTGAGCAGTTCGTGCAACCCGACTAAAATGCGGTTGACGTCAGTCGGCTTGGGATCAAGCGTTTGCCGACGCGAAAAGGCGAGCAGGCGCTGCGTCAGCGTGGCGGCGCGACGACCAGCCCCCTGAGCAGCGTTGATGAAGCGGTCGAGATCATCGAGACGCCCACGCGCGACCCGCATCTGGAGCAGTTCAAGATTGCCCATCATGCCAGCAAGCAGATTATTGAAGTCGTGCGCCAGTCCGCCAGTAAGCTGGCCCACTGCTTCCATCTTCTGCGATTGGCGAAGCGCCTCTTCGGTCTGCCGCTGGCGCGTCATTTCAACGCCCACGCCGGTGCGCCGGACGGGTTTGCCTTGCTCATCATGGTAGGTATGGCCGCGTGAGAGCACCCAGCGGATGGAGCCGTCGGGGTGTTGAATCCGGTACTCCAGTTCGAGGTCACCTGAGACCGACAGTCCGCCAGCCATCGTGCTCTTCAGGCTCACCTGATCGTCCGGATGCACGTTGGTGAGAAACTCGCCACGGGGAATGCCGCTAGGTCCTCGTACGGGATCGATGGCGTAGAGATCTGCAATATCGGCGTCATAGAAGAACAGGTCGGTCGCCACTTCGTAGGTCCATGCCCCTACGCCGCCAACTGCGGACAAAGCGAGGCGCGCGAAGTCCTGTGCGTCACGAAGGATCGCCTCACGCTCATGGTCGCGCGTAACATCACGACCGCTCGCATAGACCATGCCGTTTTCGAAAGCGCCGGTCCAACCGAAGCAACGATACGATCCATCCTTGTGGCGCAAGCGGTATTCGTACGGCACCACCAGCCGCTGTTCGAAGATGCTGGCAAAGGCGACAAGCGTTGCATCCAAATCGTCAGGATGGGTGAGAGCTACGAACCGCTGGCCGATCACCTCATGTGGCTCCCAACCCAGAACCTCGGTCCACATTGGGTTGACGGCCTCGATCGTTCCGTCAGGCAAAGCAACCGCTAACAGCTCTTGGGAAATTTGCCATGCACGGGCAAGGTTCACCGTGGCGTCAATAACTTGCTGCCCAAACGTTTCGTTCATGTTGCGCGACCGTCGTTCTCGGTCGAGTTGATCGTGCTTTTCGTAGCCGAGTTCCTGAACGCCGCCAGGGTTGACGCTTCATCACGCTCGAGCAAGCGCAGTGCGCAGCGCAAAACCTCGCTAATGCTGCGGTAGCGGCCCGAGGCAAGGAGCTTGTGAAGGAGCGCGTCCTGTTCAGGGGTGATCGAGACGGTCACGGTGCGGCGAGCAGACATAAATACGCAGTGCCCGCTAAGATTTGTTCTTACAAGCGGGCGTGGTTCCATAGGCGAAAAATGATGCACCGGTAAGGTGCTCGGTCGCTGGGAACTTGATCTCGGCTTCAACCGCTTCATCCGTGCCGATGCCCCTCACAGTCGGCAGGAGATTGCGATGTCGACGCCTGAAACTCTCGAAGATGTATACGCTGATGAGCTGAAAGACCTCTGGTCAGCCAATGATCAAATGAAAAAGCTGTTGAAGAAGATCGCGTCGAAAGCGACTGATTCAAGCCTGAAGGAAATGCTGACCACCTCACAGGACGGGATCACCAAGCATACCGACCTTCTGAAAGAACTCATCGAAGGTCAGGACGAGAAAGTTTCGAAAGAACATTGCAAGGGTATGGAAGGCTTGGTAGCCGAAGCGACGAAGCATATCCTTGAGGAAGGTCCCGATAAGGGCCCGGTTCTCGACACGATTATTATCGCTCAATATCAGCGCATGACGCATTACGGCATTGCCGGGTTCGGAACCGCAGCAGCTTATGCCAAGGCGCTCGGGCTGAAAGACGATACCAAGAAGCTCAAGGATGCCACTAAGGAAATCCAGAGCGGCGACAAAATGGCGTCGCAAATCGCTGATGCAGCGGTCAATGTGAAAGCCGAAGAAGAAGCCTGATGGCTGTAACGGCGTAGCTAAGCCGGGTCGGGAATTATAGAGGTGACGGTCGGGTTGACCGTCACCTTGCCTGTTTAGTGGTCTCATTCCGCAGAACCGTCACCTCCGGTATACCGAAACGGGCACTCCCACATGCCATCTACAGCCCGGCCACTATACTGACGTGCTTCGCTATTTTCGCCGTGACGGGCCAGCATTGGGTTACGCGAGCCGGCCAGTGCCTCGTCGCGCACCATGATCTTCTCGCGCATGCTTTCGTACCGACCAGCATCACGAAGTTGCACGAATTGATCGTGTAGGTTGAACACCATCGTCGGCGTCACGAACCGCCGCGCTGGTCTGCTCGCATGAGGATGCAGGCCAACGACGAAGAAGGCCGCTCCGCCGAAGCTCAGCGAAAAGTGCGGACTGTCTGGATCCTCGCTGACAGTCGCATCGTACGGCTGTCCTCGCCACACATCCTTGTCAGAGAGCGACTGAATCCGTGTCCACATCGCATGCTCGAACTCTGGTTCTGTTAGGTCCAGCGGACCTTCAAAAACGACGGCTAGGCTGCGGAACAGCCCAGGATCACGAAGGTAATCGGCGGTCCAGCCCAGCAGGCGATCATGGATGCGTAGATCGTCCCATGAACTGGTCAAATCGCGACAGGTGAAGACCGCGAGCGTTCCCTTCGCCTGAGCGGCCTTGGCACCGACACAAGGAAAATCGGCTGCTCCAACATGCGTCTTAAGTTCACTGGCTAAATCTTCATGGCTTGGGCGCTGCCACTGCGCATCAGGAAAAAGCGAGCTCATGAAACCGTGCCGTTATTTGTTGTTACGTAGCGATCAGGCGTGACGATGGCTGACGCTATCCTCTTTCCTGTTGTCGTGGGTACGGACCTCACTCAAGGCGATTTCGCACACGCAACGATTGTGTTTAACGACCGCTCCTACGAGATTGCCGTTCGAGTGGGAAGTTTCCTCGCGCCATACTCGAGTGCCATGTGCGGCACGGTCAACGCGCTCAACAACATAAAGCTCGTGCGAACGACATTTGCATCGAAATCGATTTTTTGCCCGGTGTAGTAGATGCAGATGCCCAGAAAGAATGCCATCGCCGTCAGCGTCAAACTCTGGCGCATGGCTGGCAGCGAGCCTCGGCGATGCTGTGATACAAACGCACGTGGAGTATGCAGCAACGCGAAGTAAAAACCGAACGCCACCAGCGGCTGTGCAACGGCAAAAAGCGTGCTGGTCAGCCCCAGGTCGAGCAACGAGGCTATTGGCTTACCCGCTTCTGAGGCCCGATAAACCACTACAGCGACGGCGACTACCCATATGCCAACGGCTGGACCAGCGATCAGCCACAGGACGGTAGAACCGCCTTGCTTGGCAAGTATGGTAAAGAGCCGCTCTACCTCCACCGTGTGAAAAAGCGCAGGCACCACAATTGGCGCCCCACCATGGGCGACCACGTCGAACCATGACCCGGATGCTCGCTCGCTCTCACCGTCCTGCATTCCAAAATGTATCACTGACAGAACTAGGAATGTAGCGAGCATGAAGGTTGGCCGCGCAGCCCACATGCCGAGGACCAAAGCGGCCAAGCCGACATAGGCCGCGAGAAACGGTACCCACCAGGTTGAACCGAAAAATCGGAAAACGTGCCGACCTACTACAGCGTCCGTTGCACCATGAGGCAGGCCGGCGACGACAGCGAGAATGAGTACGATCGACGTTGCGACATGCCCAGTAAGCGCTGCGGCTCCGACAACGAGCATTGTCCAAACGTTTGCAGGCGATATCCGCCAACACGAGGATGGGCAGATCGCAAACAATCCGCCCAGTCGCCGAACCGTTGTCGCCGGCATGATCAATCAGCGACGATTGAGAGCGGCGTATCCTGACGGCTCGGCCAGCTCAGTACGGCCTGGCGCCTCCACGTGATGGTACGCCACGGGCGCTGGACGCAGATCATGATCGGGCACTTCCCCTGCAGCTAGGTCTGCTGTGACCTTTGCCTTGGTGCCAGCCATTGACCAGATGCCATAGACGACCTTCGCGAATACATCGAAACAGGTGTACAGGGCGGCGGTCGCAACTGGATCGATCGCCTTGATCCCTTCCGAGCCGAGCAAGAAGATGATCGGGTAGGCGAGCCAGGTCATCGACAGGATCGTAGCGTTGGTTCTGTAGAGCTTCGAGGCGCGGGGACCGGACTTCTCTGCTTCGAGGCGGAGCGGCCCCCATAGACCGATGTAGATGAACGCAAAGGCACCCGAGCTGATCAGAAACCACATCCACTTGGCCGACGACCCCGTTGGACTGAACCCGGCCACCACGCCTGTCGCGATCATGTAAAAATCAGCAAACAGCAGGCCGAGCATCAGCGCCCATCGGCGGAAAGGCGAATGCATCGCGGTCAGACAGAGGCCGGCAAGGAGCATGGGCGTGGTCATCGCCCAATCGACGTAGCGGGCAACGTAGAAGTCACGCCCATCCGCGAGGATCAGCGATCCTTGGCCAAGCGCCATAGCGAGATAGGATGCCGTTGCGGTTAGCGTCACGAACAGGTGGAGAAGGTAGTGGTTCTCCTCATCACGGGTTCGCCGGTTCCAGCAGGATTGCCGATCCCACCGCCATGGCGATGAACCCGAACCATAACCACTCCGACGTCGACATTGCATAATCTCCTACGACACTTCGCGGGAACGCGCGATCAGGGTTAATGGCGCATTCATTTGGAAATTTAGCAACGAGTGCCTACGAGCGTCCTATCGGACCGACGATCCGCTCGGCCGACCTTTGTTCAGTGAGGCTCGATGCTCGACGGATTAACTCTTCCTGTGTTGCTCGCTATCTTTGCGGCCTGTGCAGGCGTGATCTGGGTTGCCGGCGTGAAGCTCGCAGATACGACGGACATCCTTTCATCGCGTCTGCACCTCGGGAAGGCACTTGGCGGGATCGTCGTCTTGGCGGTAGCTACCAATCTTCCCGAACTCGCGATCACCGTCAGTGCGGCTCTCTCAGGGGATCTCGGCGTAGCCGTCGGCAATATCCTTGGCGGCATTGCCATCCAGACACTGGTGCTGGTCGCGATGGATGTTGCGATGAAGGAAGACGTGCCGTTAACCTACCGTGCCGCCAGCCTGACGCTGGTGATCGAAGCAGTATTGGTGGTCGCTGTCCTGATCGTCTCGATCATGGCGACCCAGTTGCCGGGCAGCCTGATCGCTGCGCGGTTGACGCCCGGTGCAGTTATGATCGCAGTGTTATGGCTAGGGGGGCTGTGGCTCTCGAGCCGCGCCAGCAAGGGCTTACCCTGGCACGACAGCGCCGGGGATGCACCGGATACGCAAGGCGAGCCAAAGGGTCATTCACAAGGCAAGAAAGACGCGAAATCAACCGAACGGGGAGAAAGCACGATACGCCTGGCGGTCGTCTTCGGGGGCGCTGCGCTTGCGACGCTCGCTGCTGGCGTACTGCTCGAGCGTAGCGGTGATGCCATCGCCGGCCACATCGGGTTGAGCGGCGTGCTGTTCGGCGCAACCGTGCTTGCTGCCGCCACCTCGCTGCCTGAGCTTTCAACAGGGATAACGTCTGTACGGATGAAGGACTATCAACTCGCGATCAGCGATATCTTTGGCGGCAATGCCTTTCTGCCAGTGCTGTTCCTCCTCGCCGTTATCATCTCCGGGAAAGCCGTGCTTCCGCAGGCGAAGGCAAGCGACATCTATCTAGCCGGTCTCGGCGTACTCCTGACATGCGTCTATGCAGCTGGGCTGATATTTCGGCCAAAGCGACAGATCCTGCGCATGGGCGTGGATTCGCTCGCGGTGCTCATCCTCTATGCGATCGGCGTTGGCGGACTGTTCGCGATCTCGGCTGGGCAATCTGGCTGACGTATACGGTCGCATCGAAACGCCTGCACAACAAACTTAAGTCCGGGTCTTTCGTTTAACGGTGGCTGGCCGCGGATGGCCTGCACACTATGGAGACTCCGATGTATTATCATGACAGCCGCCTCCAATATCCCGTTACCGTCGACAAGCCGAACCCCGCTTTTGCGACGCTGCTCCAGCAGGCAATTGGCGGCGTTGAGGGTGAGATCCGTGTCTGTATGCAGTATTTCTTCCAGGCATGGGGTAACCGCGCGCCCACTTCCAAATACCGCGATATGTTGCTCCATACCGCGACTGAGGAGATCGGCCACATCGAGATGCTGGCGACCGCCGTGGCGCTCAACCTCGATAAGGCGCCGACCTCGCTCCAGGAAGAGGGCGCATCGGACGGCGTCGTTGGAGCAATTATGGGCGGCGGCTCGGGCAAGGGTGCGATCGAGGGTATGATCCACAAGAACCTCCTGTCGGCAGGTCTGGCGGCAATGCCGATGGACTCCGATGGCGTGCCGTTTAACATGAGCCATATCTATGCTAGCGGGAACATCGCGGCCGACATGTACTGTAATGTTGCTGCTGAGAGCACGGGCCGTGTGCTGGCCGTACGCCTGTTCAACGCGACCGACGATGACGGCATGAAGAAGATGCTCCATTACATGATCGCCCGCGATACGATGCATCAGCAGCAATGGCTGGCAGTGATCGAGGAACTGGGTGGCGATGCAGGTACGCTGCCGATCCCTAACTCTTTCCCACAAAGCCAGGAAGACCAGCAGAACAATTACAACTTCTACGCGACGGCGATGGACAAGTCCGTGCCCGAAGGGCGTTGGACGAGCGGACCGTCGATTGACGGGAAGGGCGAATTCACTGTGTTCCAGAACGAGCCGCTTGGCGATACGCCGGTACTGGGCGCGGCCCGCCCCGACAGCGGTGCCGAGACCCAGCAGATCGGCTGACAATCAGGTCGGGCGCTGCGAGGCGCCCGACCGCTTTACAATTCGACCTTCGGCTGATTACCCGAACGCCTTTGTCGTTACGCGGGAATGGCTTCGATGCTGGACGTATTGGCAGCGGTGACGCCGTTCTCACGGTGGCGAAAATCGCTCAGAGCCTTGTAGACCTGAAGCCGGGCCCGCATCACCCCGCCAAGTGGTCGATGTTCGGTCAGACTGTGCGCCGGCCGGAAGGTCATGACCTCATCGAAATATCGCACTCGTTCAGCGCTGTAGGCATCCTGGCGAGGCAAGCGGATTGTGGCGACCGTACGGTACTGACTATCTTGCGCAGGCCACTCGACCGACGTGTCCTCGATCGGCTGGGTTTCGGCATTCGCCCAGAGCTGTGCGCGCAGTTCGAAGACCGCATCGTGCTCATTGAAGTAGGCGATAGCCGCATGGCGAAAGCCGTCTTCGTCCTGATGCGGGTCGAGTTGCCAGTCGTTGAGCGCGAGTTGATCCGGCGCGACCGGAAACGTGCCTAGCTTGGCAACATAATCGCCGTAGCGGACGGGGCACTGACTGAAATAGTAATCGTCCAGCGGATGGCTGAAAGGATGGCCATAAAAGTCCATCGTCGGGCTTGGCCCACCCGTGACCGCGTTCAGAACTTTGTTGATGTTACGTGCGATCGAAGAAGCTGCGCTTTTCACGCCTTCCGGCATCGGCGTCAAAGCGCCGATCTTCCCCGCCTGGCTAAGGAAACCCGCCGCTGTGCCGGCCGGGAAGGTCGGACCGCTGGCGAACACGAAATCCTGCGTCGGCGCGTCGTGGCCTGGCAGCTTTTCGCCCTCAACACCAAATACCTTGATCGCCATGCCACGATGCGTCGACACGCGGTCACCGAGGTTCTCACCCGGCCCCTGCGCAAAGCGGACCGCGACCTGGAATGTGCCACCACTAGCGAAAAGACCCTGCGCCAGTTCGGGCGGCAGATCGTCGGCAACGATCAGTTCGCCGATCACACAAGCAGTGCTTTTAGCGTGGCTGGCGCGGACGGCATGGCCTTCACGCTTTTCGACTACTTCACTTTCCTGCGTCATCCCCTTGATAATGCCGTCGATCGACGCTTGCTCGTCTTGTTCAGGCGTCTCGATATCGGGGGCGTAGCGCAGGTAGGTCATCGATGCGTCTCCAGTTCAAAATTCGTACCGATTACAACGCATTGGTCGACCGATCGTTCTATGGAAGCGGCGCAGAGGGTTTCATCATATCTCCGACCTTCACAACCAGCGCTTCCATCGAGAACGGTTTGGTAAGAAGCTCCATGCCGGACTCAAGATGACCGTTTCCGACAGCTGCGTTTTCGGCGTAGCCGGTGATGAACAGTACTTTCAGGCTTGGCCGGAGAGAGCGCGCGGCGTCAGCAACCTGACGCCCGTTCATGCCGTTCGGGAGACCTACATCGGTAATTAACAACTCGACGCGCGCACCGGACTGCAACACTTTGAGCCCAGCCGCCCCATCCGCTGCCCCGATGACAGTGTAGCCTGCTTCATCCAGCACCTCATCGACCAGATGACGGATCGTAGCCTCGTCGTCCACGATAAGCACGGTCTGCCCGCTCGCGCTCCCGACGATGGGTTTAACCAACTCATTCTCGATTTCGCCAGCTTCGCCGACATGGCGCGGGAGATACACGCACACCGTCGTACCTTCAGCGATTTCGGAATAAATGCGAACCTGACCCCCGGACTGCCGGGCAAAGCCGTAGATCATCGACAGGCCAAGCCCCGTTCCCTGCCCAATGGGTTTGGTCGTGTAGAAGGGTTCGAACGCCCGCTCGATCGTCTCCGCAGACATACCGCAGCCTGTATCGGTGACACAGATCGAGAGGTACTGGCCAGGTGGTAGATCTCGCTCGCGTGCCGTTCGATCGTCCAACCATTTGTTTGCCGTTTCGATTGTGATCCGGCCGCCATCGGGCATGGCGTCCCGCGCGTTGATGCACAGGTTCAACAGCGCGTTTTCAAGCTGGCCGGCATCAATGTTGGCTACCCACAAACCGGCCGCACCGACGACTTCGATCTGGGCCGTGCCCCCGACGGTCCTGCGCAGCAGGTCTTCCATGCCGAGGATCAGCCGGTTTACGTCGGTTGGTTTTGGATCAAGTGTCTGCCGTCTGGAGAACGCCAGCAACCGCTGGGTAAGCGACGCCGCTCGCCGGCCCGCCCCCTGTGCGGCGTTGATAAAGCGGTCGATGTCGTCGAGCCGTCCACGCGCAATTCGCCCCTGGAGCAGTTCAAGATTGCCCATCATGCCGGTCAGCAGATTGTTGAAGTCGTGTGCCAGGCCGCCCGTAAGCTGCCCCACTGCCTCCATCTTTTGCGCCTGTCGAAGCGCGTCGCGAGCAATCGCAAGCTGTTCCTCCGCGTCTGCCTGTTCGGTTACGTCGACCCCGTGCTGGACGGCGCCGATGATCCGGCCGTCCGCCGCGCGGAGCGGATTGTAGAAGATCTCCCACATCGGACATGCAAGATCGGGGTGTCCGAACCGTTCAGTAATGGTGAATGCCTCGCCAGCGAGGGCTCGATCTATATAGCCACGGATCACATTGCCCTGATCCGGCAGGAAAAGAGCTGGGAACGTTTCACCGATCTGAGCCCGGTGCTCGTACACGCGAAAGAATTCGTCGCTGAACGCCTGGTTGAAGGCGACGATGATCTGGTCCGCGTCGAAGGCACAGGCGGGGTTCGGATCGGACTGGAATACGTCCTGATAGAGCAGCAAAGCCTCAGAACGTTCTGCGACGCGCTCCTCCAGCGTAGCATTCAACGATCGCAACTGCTGCTTTGACGTCGTTTCGGAAGCGACGTTCAGGAAACCCGCGATATTGCCCTCATCATCGCGTAACGGACTGTAACAGAAGGTCCACCAGGTTTCTTCGGGATACCCATGACGATCCATCGTCAGCGGCAGGTCGTCAAAGGCGACCGTTTGGCCGGACATTGCCTGGACTATAAAAGGCTCGATATCAGCCCAGACATCGCTCCAGACGGTCGCCATTGGTAAGCCCAGGGCAACAGGATGCTTCAGGCCCAGAAAAGGAATGTAGGCGTCATTGTAAAATAGGGTCACATCGGTACCCCAACCGACGCACATGGGGAAACGGGACGCGAGCATCGTGTCGACCACAGTCGTCAACGATTGCGGCCAACCGGATCGGTCGCCAACGGGCGTCAATGACCAGTCATAGGCCTTTGTCAGCGCGGTGAGCTCATCTGAACCCCTAAGGTGACCGCGGGGGGCCATCGAATTTTCAACCATCATTGTTGAATACAGTTGAGCCAGATGGTCCTGCAAGCCTCCCTTGAGCAGTAAACTCGCCTCCGCCAGAGAGCGGTTTGCGATGCCGCTGCCTGTACTCAGGGCGTAGAAATCGGGTTTGTCGTCAGCAGTTTAGGGCCGATGCTGACCCTCAAGGGCTTGCCGGGGCCCATCCGCGTTCGGTCCCCAAGCCGTCTGGTCGATGATGTCCTTCACGCGCTTTCGCAGATCATCCATTGCGAACGGCTTCGTGAGCAATTCCATTCCAGGTTCCATATGCCCGTTGCCGACCGCGGCGTTCTCCGCATAGCCCGTGATAAACAAGACCTTGAGCGCGGGCCGCAGCACGCGAGCTGCATCCGCGACCTGGCGACCGTTCATACCCTTGGGCAAGCCGACATCGGTAATCAGCAGATCGATACGGGCGCCAGATTGCAACACCTTCATGCCCGCAGGCCCATCCGCTGCGACCAGCACGGTATATCCCATCTCGTTCAGCACTTCGTCGATCAGGTGGCGGATCGTTGGCTCATCATCCACGACCAGAACGGTCTCACCGTGGCCATCGCCCGGTGACGTAACGGTAGGGACCGCTATGATGTCGTCTGCATCGCCGTGATGGCGTGGCAGATAGATGCAGACCGTCGTTCCTTGCCCAACCTCGGAATAGATACGAACCTGTCCGCCTGACTGGCGTGCGAAGCCGTAGATCATCGACAGGCCAAGCCCCGTGCCTTCACCGATCGGCTTGGTGGTAAAGAACGGGTCGAAGGCGCGGGCGATTATTGCCGCACTCATTCCGGTGCCAGTGTCTGTGACGCAGAGACTGAGATACTGGCCCGGTGGCACCTCACGTTCAACAGCGGCCCGCTCATCTATCCACTTGTTGGCGGTTTCGATCGTCAACCGTCCTCCATCGGGCATCGCGTCGCGACCATTGATACATAGGTTGAGCAGCGCATTCTCGAGCTGGCCGGCATCGATCAAAGCAGGCCATAGGCCCGCTGCGCCGACGACTTCGATCTCGATCATTGTGCCAACTGTCCGGCGCAACAAGTCTTCCATGCCCGCGACAAGGCGGTTCACGTCAGTAGGCTTCGGATCGAGCGTTTGACGCCGTGAGAAGGCGAGCAGCCGCTGCGTGAGGGCAGCGGCTCGACGGCCTGCACCTTGTGCCGCGTTTACGAACCGGTCGACATTGTCGAACTTGCCTTGGCCGATCCGCATCTGAAGCAGTTCCAGATTGCCCATTACGCCGGTCAAAAGGTTATTGAAATCGTGGGCGAGCCCGCCAGTCAACTGACCGACAGCCTCCATCTTCTGGGCCTGGCGAAGTCCATCTTGCGCGACTTCGAGGTCTAACTGAGCCTTGATGCTGGCTGAAATGTCATTTGCATGATGAAAAGCACCGAAAATCTCGCCTCCGGCATTCCGCAATGGGTAGTACGAGATTTCCCAAACCGGTTTGGCCAGATCCTCGTCGCCGAACTTTTCGGTCACGGTGTAGCTTTCGCCAGTCAGCGCTCGCGCCATAAGCCCACGCATCGTTTCGCGTTGGTCGACCGGTAATAACTCTGGAAACACCTCGCCAAGTTGTACGCGGTGCCCTGTGATGCGGAAGAACTCGTCGCTGTGAGCCTGATTGAAGGCTATGAGGCGATAGTCGGTATCGAAGGCGCAAAACGGCGAGCTGTGCGATTGAACGATCGTTTCATGAAGCAGTAGCGATGCGGTTCGCTCGGCAACCTGGATTTCCAACGTTTCATTGAGAATGCGGAGGCGATCTTCAGCCTCTTTTTGTGGCGTGATGTCCTGGACCATCCCGAACATCTTCACAGCTTTTCCAGTGGCATCGAGCTGCGGTGCGCTATGGGCACATATCCAGCGAATCTGATCGTCGCTGGCGCGCTTGATGCGACAGGAAAAATTCCAGCCTTTCCCGGTATCCGCTGCTTCCTTGAAGGCATTCGCTACCGCGGGCCGATCTTCCGGCACGACATGACTGAGCATCTTCTCGATGCCCCATTCTGGGAGCAGGTCGGAATACCCGAAAATCTGATCGTGTCGACGTGCACGGACTGCGGTGTCGGTGACGAGATCGAGCTCCCATTCACCGATGCTACCAGCTTCAATCGCAAGCCGCAGCCGAGCCTCTTTGGCTGCCAGTTCGCTGACGGCACGAGAACGATTGACGATCAGCGCGGCCGATCGCGTGACAAGATCGACCAGTTCGAGATCCGCGGGCTGAGGCTCGCGCGGCTCGTGATAATACATGGCAAACGTGCCGAGAATGTTCCCGCTGCTGTCGCGAAACGGCGTCGACCAGCATGCTTGAAGCCCATGCGACAGTGCCAGTTCGCGGAAATCCGCCCACAAGGGATCATTGGCGATGTCGGTTACATACACCGGCCGTCCTTCCGCAACAGCGGTGCCGCATGACCCGACACCCGTTCCAACCGGGATGCCATCGACAGCCTGATTGTAGGGAATGGGCAAACTTGGTCCTGCGCCGTGACGAAGGTGTTTTCCGTCTGCATCGACGAGCAGGATCGAACCGATCATGCCGCTTGGCGACTGCGCCTCCACGGTATGGACGAGGACATCCAGAATTTCCGGGAGAGGCCGATCTTCGATCGCGAGTTCGAGAATGCGGTTCTGTAGGGCGTGTATGTCGTTCAAAACGGGCGTCCGCTGCTAGAGCTGCGGCAATCGATTTCACAACGAAATCACTGCTCTGCCCGATGTCATCAGGTCCTCAACCGACGAGCCCGCAATAGCGATCCATGTCGATCATTCTATCCGGTATGTCCCAACGTCCTTGCGCCCTCGGCCTATCGATGGATCGTACCGTCGGACAATTCTCATCAAGTGAAATTTGCGCTAAATATAGAGCTTGCAACCAAGCTGTGATGGACGTTTCCGTAAAGCTACGAACCGGTCTATGATCGCCGGTGGTAGCTGTCCGCAAGAACACAGCATGGCGGAAGGTGGCTTAGTGTCGGACGTGGATTTTCATACAGCGGACGTTGAGCTTGTAAGCCGCATCGACATCATCCCAACCATACTCGATACCGTGTGCCAGGCGACAGGCATGGGCTTCGCCGCCATCGCACGCGTGACCGAGGAGCGTTGGGTCGCCTGCGGCGTCCGTGACACGATCAATTTCGGCCTTGAGCCGGGTGGTGAACTCGATCTAAAATCGACGATCTGCCACGAAATTCGGCAATCCGGCGTACCTGTGATCATCCCCGATGTGCCGTGTGATCCGATCTTCGGTAATCACCACACGCCTGAACGCTATGGATTTCGCAGCTACATCTCTTTCCCGATCTTCCTTCCGGACGGCGACTTTTTCGGCACGTTGTGCGCGATCGATCCTCATCCGCACGACCTCGGCAGACCCGAAATCCAGGGCATGTTCACGATGTTCGCCAAGCTGATCGGCTTCACGCTGGATCAGTCGCGCAAGCTGAATGAGAGCCAGGCCAACGTTGCTGCCCACGACGAGGCAGCACAGCTTCGTGAGCAGTTCATCGCCGTCATGGGCCATGATTTGCGCAACCCGCTGGCGGCGATCCAGGCGGGCATTACCTTGCTCGAAAAGCAGCCATCCCCCGAACTAGCTGCCTTGTTGCTTGGGCAAATGCGTAGCAGCGGGGATCGGATGGCGGCGTTGATTGCCGACGTTCTCGACTTGGCGCGTGGACGGCTAGGCGATGGCATAACGTTGAAGCGCGAGCCCGTTCATATCGAGCCGGTCATCAATCATGTTGTGGCCGAACTCGCGAGCACGCATCCGGATCACACAATCACAGCCGAATGCACGACGAACGAGACGATCGAATGCGATCCCGATCGTCTCGCGCAGTTGCTATCCAATCTACTTGGCAACGCGCTTACGCATGGTGCATCTTCTGAACCCGTAAGAGTCCGATGTGCGGCGCAGGACGGAATGTTCAGCCTGCAAGTGAGTAACGGCGGACAGCCGATTCCTTCCGGCGCCATGGACCGACTTTTCCAACCTTTCGTTCGAGGAAACGAGAGCGCCGATCGCGAAGGGCTTGGTTTGGGCCTCTACATCGCCGCCGAGATCGCAAAGGCGCACAGCGGTAGTCTGTCAGTAGTGTCGACGACGAAAGAAACGTGTTTCAGTTTCAGAATGCCTCTCACGGCGCAAACTGAGAGAGCGGAAACCTTACTTAGCGCGTAAGGCCCCGGCATACGGCATCACCGCCCCACGTTAAATCGCTTGTTGCGGTGATGATCGCTGTCGAGAAGGCTGGCCCCGCCTTACCCGTCCGCTGAGACCCGCTGCAACGCCGACAAGGTCGATTGTCAGCCAGTGTACGACAAACAGGTGTTTTGCGACGCCTCAGTGAACCTGCCGGCGCTTAGCGTATCTGAGTCTGTTCAAGGTACTGCCCTCCGAACGAAGCGTCAGCGGTGCTGTTTGAATGGGTGCCGTATGGTCTTCTTTGGTTAGGGCTTCAGCCGGACTAGGCGAGTAAATTGACTAAAACTTGATACGCCGTTTTTTAACGTAAAATAGACCAGCCTGAAGCGGTGAGCTAAGGTCATACCCTAAAAGCACTGTACTGCAGACGGACGTTTCGCACCGGCTTAGATATCGGGCAGTGGGGTGGGCGCGCGGTATCCCGTTGAAGTTCGTGCTATCAATGACACCGTTTCTATAAGGCTGGTCGTGCGACGGCGTCAGCTAGATGATCATGCCGTCCGAGGGATGCCGGTGATCGAGGCCGTCACTGCCGTGGCGTTTTGGATGTCCGATGTCTTCGTCGCTGCCGCCATCAGATCGACGTCCGTCAGATCGCGGTAATCGATCCACCATTTGGCGTCGGTGACGTGGAGGCAAGCGTAACGGTCGGCGTCGCTGTTGGAACTTGTCAGCGCTGCGAGCCGCTTGGTCCTGATCGTCGAAGCCCAGCTAATTTGCCGATCGGTCCCAGTCAGCGGCGGAAGAACAAGGTGTGAGACAGCGGCGCTGCTTAACGCTGCCGCTGCGACCTCCTCAGCCCGCTTCGCCGCAACGAAGCAGTCACGACAGGTAGTCGTCTTTAACCACTTGGCCTTACGTTCCTGCTGGCTTTCAAAGCCGGTGAGATGATGAGCCTGCTCATGGCCGCAGGCATGAATGATCCGCTGTTCCATGGCATGGATGATGCCCGCTCGTGGTTTGTGTGCAACACCAATGAGTCAGGTTGAATCAGAATCGCGGCCAGTGGCTGACGACTGAACGGGACAAATGTCCAGCCAACTAAGCTGGCGCAACGCCGTCAGCGTTCACCAGATCCGGGCCAACCAATGTGCCGATGAGCCGGACGCGCTTCTCTACTAGATCTACGGGGGTTCGATGCAATTCCAGCTCGTAGCGGCCACCGACATCGCGGCGCAGATAGAAGGCCCCGCCATCGCGGACCAGAGTGCCTATCTCATTGATCCGGGTGCCAATCGCTACCATCGCCGCGTCGTCGCCTTATTATGATCGTGTAAAGTTGCGGGAGATCCTTCGCGTAACCGATGTGCCTCGGTGGGACACAGGATTCTGCTACTCCGTTCCCGACGGGCGCTCAGAGACTGATATTCCGACGCGCCATTTCCGCGAACGCCATATCCCCGATTGGCGGGCGGGGCTTGGCTTTAAAGATGTCAGCCAAATCGAGCAGATCCTCGTTGGAAAGGTTCGCGATCGAGGCTTCGATCTCGGCAAGGCGCCGCACGGCGTGATCGCCGCGATCGGCGACCCGCTTCATTCTTGTCTTGAGCATGCCGCCTTCTATCATAAACGTCGCGGGGGTGGCAGGGGCATTTACGGCCGGTTGGCTGAGATCATTCGGCCAAAATGTCCGCTAACAGCAGGCGGAAGAGGCTTCTCTAATGGAAAACCGCACCGCGTTGTGGCAGCAGATCCCAAAGCGGAAGGAACGCACAGTTTCAAAGATTGAGCAGCGCCATCACGGTGCATGCGGACCGTCCGCCTTTACGGTAAAACTGGTGGAAGCACGAACCCGCTGCGCGGGAGGGTCGTGCGGGGCGCGGTTGAATTGATATCGCGGGTGTAGCGCATCGGTTGAGCGCTACGAGAAGCAGGCAGAGCATCGGGGTTCCACGAAAGGAGCCCTGCCATGACTATCCTCATACCCGTTGTTGCCGTCAGCCCGTTACGCCAACGTCTCATTGACGAGATGGACATACGCCGCTTCGGTCCTGAGACGCGTCGGAACTACATTCGCGACGTCGGGCGGTTCGCGACGTTCCTCGGGCGCTCGCCCGACACAGCAACGGCGGAGGAGGTTCGGCGCTTCCAGATCGAGCAGTGTGACCTGGGCGTGCCTGCGCCGACCATGAATGCTATCGTATCGGCACTGCGGTTCTTCTTCATCCAGACGCTCGACCGGCCGGATCTTGCCCGTAAGCTGGTCCGCATGCGGCACGTGCGCAAGTTGCCGGTGGTCCTGAGCCAGGACGAGGTGGCGCGGCTGTTGGCGGCAACCACATGCCTCAAACATCAGGCGGCGCTGTCGGTCGCCTATGGCGCCGGACTGCGTGCGGCCGAGGTCGCCGCCCTCAAAGTGCGCGACGTCGACAGCGAGCGCATGCTGCTGCGGGTCGAGCGCGGCAAGGGCGGGCGATATCGCAACGCCATGCTCCCGGTCGGGCTGTTGGCGTTGCTGCGGGAGTGGTGGCGAGTGGGTCGGCGTGAGGGCGTATTGCACGTCGACGGGTGGCTGTTTCCCGGTCAGCACTATCTCAAGCCGCTCAGCACGCGGCAGATCTACCGGGTGGTGGTCGAGGCGGGGCAAGCAGCGGGCATCGACAAGCGGGTCGGACCGCACACGCTGCGACACTGTTTCGCCACGCACCTGCTCGAGGACGGAATCGACGTTCGCATCATTCAGACGCTGCTAGGGCACGCCAAGCTGGAGACCACCGCCTATTACACGCAGGTCGCCACCCGGGTGCTGCGCAACGTGACCAGTCCGTTCGACAGGCTGGCGATGACCGCTATGGAAGCAAGAGCGCCCAGCGGCTGAGCGAGGATGCGTGCCTCCGTCGAGGTCGCCGACATCTTTCGCACCGCTGGTTCTGCGTACCGGGCCGCCCGCGCCGGACACCTGAGCTTCGACCAGCTCAAGGTCATGTCGGCGATAGAGACCTGCCGCACCGCGGTCATGGGCGGTCACGTCGAAGCCTGCACCGACTGCGGGCACTGGCGGGTTGCCTACAACTCCTGCCGGAACCGGCACTGCCCGCGATGCCAAGGCGCCGCGGCACGCACGTGGCTCGCCGAGCGCGAGGCCGACCTTCTGCCGGTCGGCTACTTCCATGTCGTCTTCACGCTGCCCGCCGAGGTTGCCGATGTCGCGTGGCAGAACAAAGCGGCGGTCTACGGCCTGCTGTTCCAGGCGGCGTCAGAGACGATGACGACCATCGCCGCCGACCCGAAGCATCTGGGTGCGCGCATCGGCATTACCGCGGTGCTCCACACCTGGGGTTCGGCAATGACCCACCATCCGCACATCCACATGATTGTCCCAGGCGGCGGACTTTCGCCCGACGGTAGTCGCTGGGTGTCATCACGACCCGCGTTCCTCCTGCCGGTACGCGTCCTGGGTAAGCTGTTTCGTCGCCTGTTCCTGACCCGGCTGATGTCGCTGCACGAAACTGGGCGCCTCGCGTTTTACGGCAGGCTCGCGCACCTCGCCGACCGGCGTGCATTCCTGCGGCACCTGTCCCCGGTCAGGAAGAAGCGCTGGGTCGTCTACGCTAAGCCGCCGTTTGCCGGCCCCGAGACGGTGCTCGCCTATCTGTCGCGCTACACGCACCGCGTTGCGATTTCGAACAGCCGGATCCTGCGCTTCGACCAGACCGGCGTTACCTTCCGCTATAAAGATTATCGCCGGGGTGGCGCCGACCGCCAGCAGGTTATGACGCTGACCGCCGACGAGTTCATCCGCCGCTTTCTGCTCCACGTCCTGCCGAAGGGCTTCCACCGCATCCGCCACTACGGCCTGCTCGCCGGTGCCACCCGCAAGGGGCATCTCAAACGCGCCCGTGAACTGCTCGAGGTAGCGCCGCCCGCCGCGGCCGATGCACCGGTCGAAACGGACGACATCCGGCCGCCATGCCCGTGTTGCGGCGGGCGTATGGTAGTCATCGAGACCTTCCTTCGCCACCGCCAGGCCCGCGCTCCACCGATTCCTGCGCCGTTATCCGGGATACAGGCGTCGTGACCCGGCACGGCCAAGGAGTTATCTATCTCGCAGGGCTCGTGCTTGCGGAGACGATGTTACCTGCACCAATAGCCATCAGAGGGGCGGCAACATCGAGCAATGCCGCGCTGTCAGCGCTCGCGAACCCATCATGCCCACCGGAATCCGGACAGTCTGCTCCCAGGCTCGCGCCCACATCCGCCATGGCGCGGGCCACCAAAAACGGCCGGAAACCGAAAACCCCATAGCGCAGCGCCTGCGGCCCGCGGGTTCGGGCTTCCAAGACTTTCGTACGCCTGCCGGCATCCGAAACTCTTCAGGAAAGCCGCCGGTCCGTTTTCGGGCAGCGATCGGCGTTAGCGGACGTTCGTTCAGTTATTGCGCCGTGTGAATAACCTGGACGGTTCGAGTTGAGCGCGGCCCGGCCGCTTTCGGGATTGTAGAGCCGTTAGCGGCCGCTCTATCATCAAGCCAAGCGGCGATGTGCGCGCGATACGATCAGCAGACGTGCGGCTTTCTGTCGCGCACGGCACATGACTTCCGTTCGGCGACGCGCACCGGATTCGAGGAGGTACCGGAGGGCGGTGTAGCTCGTCGTAGCGCCTGCTGCCGTGACTTAAGGTCAGTTTTTCGGTTTGCCATGAAGTGCGCGAAGCTGGTCGGCTCTGAAGCACCGCCGCACCGTTAAAGTCTAGCGGGCAGATCACGTCGCCCAATCTACGTCGTCGCGTCGCTCCTCCAGCTGGAACTGCTGCGTTTCTCCGGATGCCGGGTGTCGAGCTGCCGCCAGCGCAGGTGTTGGACTTCAGGCAGGGGGCCGCGCCGTAGCATCTGCGCGCGTCCCGCTTCGGTCAGTTCGACACGCTGCCCCTCCGCCCAGCGCACTTCGTCGCCGCTGCGCATTTCCTGCTCCCAGCCGTCACGCCAAAACATGGTCGTCACCATTGGCGACCCGCCGCCGTCGACGAACGTGAACTTCCCGTCGCCCGATGGCCGCCACCCGAGTTCTTGCGCCAGCACAGGATCGAACGTTAGTATTTCTGAGCGCTCCCCGATGAGCGACACGCGGAGGACCCGGATCGTCGCCTGTGGATTGGCGTCATCCAGCATCATGTTTCCGCAGGTCCAGAAGGCCTTCGGCAGCTGCCCGATCGCGGCGTCGAGATTGGCCGCTTCGCCGATCGCCGTACCTCGCGCGAGGAGCGAATGCTCGCGGAACAGCGAACGGGACTCGACGCGCGAGAAGCTCGCCCACTCTCCGACCACGCGATCCGAGCCGTGCGGGCGCTTCAGGTTCTGCGCCTGGAGCCAGTCGTCGGCGCGGACGTTCCAACTTTCTTCAGGCGGCGATGGCCAGTCGCTGTCGGCTGGGCGCGCGCTGGCGGGGGTCGCGGTCGGGAGAAGCGGACTCCCGTCCAGCTGGTGTAACAACAGGTCGAATTCCATCCGCGAAAGTCTTTCCGCTCGCAAGAGGTCGCCAACGATCACGCGCAGCGCTCGGATGCAGGCACCGATGTGCGGACGCACAAAAGGAATGAGCAGGCCGAGCGGATCGATGCGCCGTCGTAGTTCTTCGGTCGCTTTCGCGCCGAAGTGTTCGGCGCCGCCCCAGTCGTTGATCAGCTGGGCGACGCGACGGCGAAGGTTCTGGATGGACACGCCGGAGAAGCCTTCGGCCATCTCAAGCCAGCTCTCGAAGCCCTCGGTCCAGGCGCCCGGATCGTCGATTACGGGGCCGAGCGACTCGGCGTCGCGCAACGTCCCGCGCGTCGTCGTGTCGAGAGGCGGCAGCCGCAGCGAGTAGATCGGTGAGAGGTCCACTTCCGGGATCGGGGCGGCGACGCCCCATGCGCGGCTGAGCATCTGCGCGAGCACCGCGATGCCACCATCAGGGTGGTCCAAGAGCCGGATCACGTCTTGGCCCAAGGCGGCGGCGACGCCATCGCGTTCCCTAGCCTCGAAGAGCAGTCTGAGGCCGAACAAAGTGGTCGACGGGTCGGCGAGCAGATCCTGGCATGCCCGCTGAAAGATCTCGGCTGCGCCCGACTGCGCTAGCGCGGCCAGGCCTTCGCCGGCCTGGGCGCGGGAATCAGAGATGCCCAGCTGCGCGGCGTCGACGAAGAGGCGGGCGATCAGGTCGAAGTCGTCGCCGCCGTCGGCTTCGTCGTGCGGGACGGGGGCCTCCTTTCGGTAGTCGTGGTATTCTACTATCTGCTCCTTGAGTCGCGACCAGAGGGTGGGCCAGTCCACCTCCTCGAACAGCAACGGGAAGATGTCATCCGCGCCCGCGAGCGCCGAACCGGTGCCATGGCCCCCAGCGGCGAGGTCGCGCAGGAAGTCCCGCCTGGCGTTCCGGTGGGCGGCGGCGTCGCCGAGCAGGTGTCGCGCCCGATGGTGGTTCAGCAGGTTGCTGTCGGCCCAGCCGCCCCAGCCCTGTTGCTCACCGTTGCTCTTCGGGAACAGCGCCTCAGCATAGGCGCGGTCGCCCGCGGCCAGCGCGGCTTTCGCGAGGGCGTTCCTGACCGGCTGGTCCCGGACGACCTTCGGATTCCGCGCGGCGAAGGCTTGGACCTCGTCCCAGGGGCTGCCAGCGATGATCCGGCCGATCCGCTTGCCGAGCGTCCGATTCACGAAGTCGCCGTAGCCGGTACTGGTCTGCGCCTCCCGCCATTCGCGGACGGCGGTGACGGCGCTCTCCACCTCGGCGAAGCTGTGCAGCTGGTAGTAGTCCGCCAGCGGCTCGTCGTCATATGCGAACTTGCCGTTGTGCGCGTTCTCGTCATTCCAGCGCCGCACGGCCGCGTTGACGAGTGGGGAGTCGCGGCCCCGGTCGGCAAGCCCGTCGCGAAACGTCCTGAGCAGCTTCGACCGCATCGAGGGCTTCGCGTCGCGCTCGAGCACGGTGACCACCGCGCGCTCGATCCAGGGAAGCTGGTCCGGTTCCGCCTCCGCCGCGAGATCGCAGAGGAATTGCCCTTCGTCAGTGAGGCTGTGGTAGGTCTCCTCGTAATAAGGCGCGCAGAGCGCCCCCCAAGTCATAGCGAGTGGCAGTGCCAAGTCTGGGCGGCGCCTGAGCATGCCCCGGGCGACCGCGTCGACAAGGGCGTCCCAGTGCCACACGCCCGACGACTTCGCCCAGCCGTAGGCTGCCCAGGCCGATGCCGGCCCGCCGGCCATCGCCTCGACCAGCACGGACTTCGACATCCGCCGGCCCTGGTCATGGGCGTCGCTGTTTTCGACGCCGGCGGTGAACCGGAGCATCTTGAAGGCGCGTTCCGCCGTCTTTTCCGGATCCAACCGGTTGGCTGCGGCTAGCAGACCCTCCCAGAGCTGGTACTGCCCGTCCTTCTTGGCCGGCAGGTACGCGCCCAGCGTCCGCGAGCGCATCTCGCGGAGCAGCGCAACGCCCCGCTCAGGAAGGCCGACGTTGGCGAAGGCTATCGCGATCTCGGCCAGCAGGTCGACGGCCTCTTGGGGCGAGCGGACCCCGTTCAGCCATGAATGCATGCGCTCAAGCCGGTCGACGGCCTGCGCGGCGTCGCCGTCAAACGCGAACATTGTCTCCGCGAACCGGCGATGTAGGTGCGCGTTGTCGCCGAAGCTGCAGACCGGTGCCAGCAGGCACGCCTCGAACGCGGTCGCAAAGCCGGGCGCGGCGTTGGGCACCAGCCGGACCAATTCGCAGAGCGCGCCGAAGATCGGCTTGTCGACGTGCCGGATGCGGTAGGCGAGTAGCGCGTCGTCGCGCCGGTCGGCGACCGCACCCGCGAGGAAGTTCAGCGACGACTTGATCTGGCCGGACACCTCTGTGACCGGGATTGGGCGTCCCGCCCGGGTCGTTCCGATCAGGCCGCCGAGCCTGACCGCATGGCTTTGTGCGCCCCTGAACAGCGTTTCCTTGGGGGAGGCGGGTTTAATCGGCTCCAGCCCGAGGTGGGCGGCGGTTGAGGCGAAGCGAAGGAGAGTGCTGGTCGCCTCCTCGACCTCCGTTGAGCTGTGTTCGAGACCAGCCAGATCCGGCACCGCCACCTTAGCAAAGAGCCGGTGTGCAAGTGCCATGTCCTTCGCGGCGATGGCGATCCGCGCGGCGTGGACGTCCCAGGAGTCGTGCAGCCTCGCGTTTCGGGCGGCGGCCTCGTAGTCGGCCACGCGCTGGACCGCTGCCCCTTGCTGCGATGCATCGAGGCTGGCCTCCGCGGCTTCAAGGTGGAGGATGGCGACGCGATCGGGGCTGATGCCGTGGCGCGCCGCAACTTCCGCTACTTCCTTGTCCGCATCGTCGCGGAGGATCGCGCGAGCCAGTAGCTGACGCAACTCGGCGACGTGCTGGTCGCGCGTCTTGCCGGAGAACGCGTCTTGGTCGTCTCCCCGCCTGCCCGTCGGAATGCGGATGCGTCGTTCGATCTGCTCGTCGTCGAGAAGCACGACCGCGAGGTTCGCCCAACTCTCCATCGCCTCGCCGGTGTCATAAGAGTGGCCGTCCTCGAACCACTTCCACGGGTTCTCGCCGTCGAGGAGGTGGCGGGCGCGGTCATACTGACCGCTATCCAGCAAAGCGCCGATCACCAGCCACTCGTCGCCGACGAAGTGGCTAGATTCGAGCTGCGCCACGGCCGTGTCTAGCTCGCCGACCGCGATCTGGGCGGGGACCAGCCGATCGGAAGTCGAGAGGACGTCCTGGCGACGCCAGACCTCGTCCGTCGCCAGCATCAGGTCGAGCAGCGCGTCTGGGGCGGGGTCTGGGCCGAGGCAGGCGACGGCGTCGCCGATGTCGTTGCCGACGTCGTGGTTGCGCCGCCCGTCGATGAACTGGTCGATGAAGTGGCGCCGGCTTGCAAGTGCGGCCGCCTCGCGGTGGTCGCCGGCCAGGAAGAGGTAGCGGAATTCGAGAAACCGCTGCGCGCTTGCGCGGGGCGCGACCCGCGCCAGTCCGGCCAGCCTCCGGTAGATCGCCGCGTCGCTGAAGTTGGGATCCGGCCGGCCGTAGAGCGTGACGCCCTGCTGGCGCAAGAACAGCCGAAAGCTGTTGTGGAAGATTCGCCAGGACTGACCATCGTGGTCGATTAGGTGGTGGGCGAGCCTGAATGCTTTGTCGACAGCGCCGCTGGACAGCCACTGCGCCAGCAGCTCCGGCTCGATCCGCCCGTCGGCGAAGCTGAGCGCGTACAGGACCCTCGCGATCTCATCGCCGGCGTCCCGCGCTTCGCGCCAGGCCTGACGGTAGACCTTCTCCAAATCGCCGTCGTATTCGAACCCCCCGGCAAGCAGCGCACCGGCTTGCTCCGGCGTGACCTTCAGCAGTTTGCCGAGGAGGTATCGGGTCACCAGCGGATGGCCCTGGCTCACCGCGAAGACCCGCGCGGGGTCGGTCTGCCGCGCATCGAGGCCAACCGACGCGGCCATGTCGGCGACGGCTCGCTCGCTCAGCGGCGCGATTGTGATCCTGCGTCCGTCCTGCGACGCCTGGTCGCGCACCTCAGGAGGAATGTCGGCAAGGTCGACCCGCTGGCTGCCGAGCAGGATGATTACACCGTCGGGCAGGCTCTGCGGCAGCGGCAGCCCGCGCAGGAAGCTGTCGGCCGGCTTCTCCTCGCGCGGGACGTGGTCCAGCCCGTCGATCACGATCACGGTCAGCTTGGCCGAGTTAGCATGCTGTTGCCCGGCCTGGCTCAGGAGCCGCTCGAACGTCTCGCGCTTCTGTTCGACCGTGTCGTCCTTGGCGCGTCCCGGCTGGTGCCCGAGGCTGGCAAGCTGGCTGTTCACATCGTCGAGGAAGTTCGCTTCGACGCCGCGGCCCTGTCCCTGCGCTTCGCCGGGAACGAAGGCGAGGTAGCGCGCCACGTCACGGTCCGGTCCGGACCGCACGAAGCGCTCGAGCAGTGTCGACTTGCCAGCGCCGGGCGACCCGAGCAGGCTGATGTAGCCCGAAGCGTGGGTCGCGAGGGCCGTCTCGAGCTCGGCTTCGCTCACCTCGTTGCTCTGGACGTGGGCGCCGAGCGGGAAGCGGTGGTCGAAACGGAGGTGGAACCGGTCCGCCCAGCCGAGCTCGTCGAGCAGTTCGCGGCGGGTCCAGCGCGTCTTGCCGTTGCCGCGCCCGACGAGGTCGCCCAGCGTGAGCGCCAAGGCTTCGATCTGCGTCCGCGCGGCGGCATCGACGCCGTGGTTGGCCTCAATGTTGGCGGATGCGCCGAGCACAATCTCGAAGCGGTTGAAGAAGCGTTCGAAGTCGCACTCGGAAAGGCCAGAAGCCTGCAGCAGTTCTTCGACCACCGTTTTCCAGGAGCCAGCCCGCCACTCGGCGAGCGACCGGTCGGGATGGCGCCTCTTCTCCTCGAAAAAGTCGGCCGAGTCCTTGCCGGGCGCCCCGAGCTTTCCCCTGTCACCGGTCGCGGCGTAGTGGACGGAGACGTATCTGAGTAGGACGCGTCCCTCCGGAAACTGCTGCTCGAGCGTCGTGAAGGACTTGGCGCAGTCCAATATGACTGCGTCGGTGCCGAGGAGCAGGCCTCGTATGCCAACGGCCTTGGGCTTGCCCGATGACTTGTACTGGTGCCCGACAACCTTGCCCGCAATGCCGATGACGAAGTCGTCGAACATACCAGCGTGATCGTCAGCCAGCGCCACGAACGTGAGGCTTCCGTCCATGATGGCTCGGTAGGCGATAACCGCCGAGGCCCGGTCTTGGTATCGAAACCCACCGCGCGCGGCGCGCTCGCCTGCTCCTGGTGTTTGCGCCATCGCCCAATCCGTTCGCGGGGCTTCGGTCGCGCCCACTTGTTCACCGCCGGATTAGGGTAGAGCCGGGGCGGTCGCAACGTATTGCTTGCTTCGGTATTTCCGACCACGCAGAGGTCCGAAAAGCCGCGCCAATAGCACTCCCGTTTTTTATGATGGCCAATGGTCTTCTTCAGCGTTGCTCAAGCATTACTGCGGGCTTAGCTACGTCGATACCTCACCGCGACAACGACGCCTGTGCCGCCTCCTCTGCGCCATAGATCGCCGCGTCGAGCAGCCGCTCATACACATCCATCGCCCGCGATCGCGTCGCGCCATCGCTGCGTTGAAGTGCGATCGCGACGCGGACGAGTTCCTCGCCCACCCCCCATCGCGGGCCGCCATCAGTAATCAGTTCGGCCGCCTTCTCGACGATAGCCAGCACGATTTCGTCGAAGCCAGGATAGAGCAGCAGGTCCTGCAGCGCGTTTGAAAAACGATGCTCGAGCGCCTCTCGGAACACAGCCTCGTTCCCTATCAGCGCCGTCAGGAACTCCTTGGTTCGGGCGTCATGCGAGAAGGTCGACCGCCGGTTCACCGCACGCGCCAAAGCGCGCGCCGGCATGCCCTCAGCAGTGGGCAGCGCCGCCATGACAAGCTCGTGCGCGGCCGTATGGATCGCGGGGTCGCTGTCCCGCCAAGCCGCAGAGGCGCTGAACATCACTCCGGTCTCGGTGGACGCATCGCTGCGGTCCAGTTGCTTGAACAGGAGGCGATATAGCTCGGAGTCGGGGTCGACTAGGTGCGCCGCGGCCAGCAGCTCCCCTGCGGCCTATCTCTCGCGCTCGCCTCCCGCCGCTATCCAAATCGCCATGCCCTTGATCTTCACGTCATCCGATATTCTTGCACGCAGCTGCCACCAGAAGCGGAGGACCCGGACATCGAGCCAAGCCTCGGGAAATTTGTCCCAAAGCCGATCGAAGATTCGCGTGACCTGCTCGGCATCGGCGAAGCGGAGATAGTCGCCCCGCCACAAGAGGATGCCCGTCCAGACCGCGGGATCCTCGGGGAAGGCGAGGTGGCGCTCGAGGACGTTGGTCCAGGCTTGGCAGTCCGGCTCCTTGCGACATAGCAGCGCATTCGATATCGCCGACAGGATCGTGAAGTTGTCCTGCGGCAGAACCTGCATACCGAACCCATGACCGAACAGCATGGGCTCGCGCTCATCGGCCTAGCTCAGGCTCTGCCTGTTCTGCGCCTCGAATTCCAGGCGCCGCGTAACCTGTGCAGCGATCGCCTCGTGATCGATTTGAATCCAGCTCTCCAGCATGCTGACGATATCATCGCCGAGGCCCTTGCTGCCGATCGCCAGCTTCTGCAGGGCGCCCGCCGCGTCGTGCCTGAACTCCTCGGAAGCAAACCCTCGCCGATCGAAGTCGAGGATCAAGTTCAGCACCGCCTGCTGGTCGATGCCCTCCTCGCCAGCAATCTCGCGGACCAGGTCTCCCGCGGCGCGCTGGTGCCGCTCGCTGGCGAGCCTCTCCGCTAGCACGAAGGCACGCTGCGGGTTGGCCTTGCCAAACTCAGCGAACGCGCGCGCCAGCTCGCGGAAACCGCCGGACCGGCTTATCGGACGATCCCAACGGTGCTCGCCAGAATCGTCGTGGAACTCGTCCAGCTGCGCGAGGAGCTCGTCGTCACTGATCCCGGCCATCTCGTCGTGAGTGACGGGTGGACCGACCCAGCCGCCCATGGCGTCATCCTCCGCTGGACCGAGCGCGGGATTTTCCGCGCGCCACTGGGCGATCGCGTCGAGTCTCGCCGGCGTGAGCAGCCGCGGCGGCAAAGCCTCCAGCAGCGGGAAGCGTGCCTGATCGCACCAAAGCAGGCGACGGGCAATGAGATCCGGATCGTCGGTAACGATGGCCTCCGCGGTGTAGCACGACCATCCCTCGATCATGTCGCGCAAGGTCGCCAGTTGCGTGTCATCGAGCCCGGGCATGATCGCGCGGACGAGCTGATGGGAGTGCCAGCCGTCGACAGATGTGATCATTCCGTCGCGGGCGGCGATGATGTGCGAGATCTGCAGGCGGCGAGTGTCGGCGAGCAGATAGGCGAACGCTTCCTTCGCGAGGGCTTGGCCGGCCGCTGCCAAGCCAACCGCGATGAGCTCCTGGACCTCGTCGATCTCGGTTGGGGCGTAAGGCGCCAGCAGATACCAAAGCGCGGAGGGGTCCTGCTTGCCCAAAAGCGAGAGCGATCGGTTCAGCGCCTCAAAGGGGCTGCCCTGCTCACGCCGTTGGTGCCAGGAGTAAGGGAGCGAGTTCGAACGGGGGTATTGGGCGAATGTGGTATGTTCGGCGCGGACGTCCTGGGTGGCTAATCCGATGAACCACGGGAGAAGCTCGCGCGCAAGCGTCAGGGGCGCGGCGTCAGCGAGGCGCTCGAGCTCGTATATGCTGGGATGGTCGCTACGTCCGGCGTTCTGAGCCTCCAGCCAGATTACCGTCACCACCGCCGCGTCTTCGAAGCGCTGCTCAGCGCGCAACGTGCGCACCATGTGGGAGATGGAGTGATCCTCGATGGGCGTGCGCCCGAAGATCGTCCGGAGCCGGCCCTTGACCTCCAACCCGACGAAGTCGGACAACTCGAGGATCTGGAAGACGAGCCGATCGCGGGCGGGATCGTCCCAGTAGCGATCGATGAGGCGCGCCACGTGCGCGGCGTCGATACGCACCTCCTCCGCAAGCAGTCTCGCAGCATGCCAATGGAAAGCCTCGTTGGTCATCAGCGTCGGGAACTCGCCGCGCAGGCCGTCGCGCCAGCGCTCCCAGCGTGGGCCGATCTGCCGGATGGCACGTGATGCGAGCGGCGCGTCATTGTGAATCCAGTGCGCGACCCACGCGATCTCAAACGGCAGCGGGTCCGCGGCCGTTGCGATAATATCCGCGATCAGGTGAAGCAGATGGCGACGGGTTCGGCTGGACATTAGCAGGGTCTCGAGCGCGGCCCCGTAGCCGCGCACGTCGCGCACGCGGAGGCGTTCAAGTCCCCGCAGGACACTGGCACGGATGAAAAGACTGTCCTGCCGGTCCCAGGCATACTCGGCGAGATCTCGGCCGGTACGGAAAGTCTTCGCCTGGAAGTCGTCGAGCCAAGACTGGTGCGAGAAACCGAGTTTGTCGCCCGAGCGCACCACCAGCCCAGCAGCGGCGGCCCGCCGCACGGCCGCGCCGTGCCCGAGGTCGAAAGCGTCGGCCGGTCGCCAGAGGGTCTCTGTGCCGACCATCTCCTCGGCGAGCGCTAGCAGGAAGTCGCTGGTCTCCCGGCGCTCGGCGCCAACGCCGAGGTTGGCCGTTGCGAGCCAAGCATCGAGCAAGCCAGCGGGAGTGAGTCCGTCCGCGTCGCCGCTGCGGATCACGATGTCGGCGTAGAGCTTGAGGGCAAAAGGGCGGCGGAGCGTCCGGCGCAGCGCCGCATCAACCTTGTCCCCCGATATCTGAAGATGCGCGAGCATCGTCGCGACCTGATCCTCCGCCAACAAATCGAGCTGGAGCATCTCGGCCCTGAGCTGTTGGAAGCGGGCGTCATGGGCGGCCTCGAAGGGGCGTGACGAGACGACCACGTGGATCGACAGCGGCTTGTCGCCGGCACGCGCACGGGCTCCCAGTCGGTGGATAAGCTGCAACAGCAGCTGCATCCGGTGCGACTGGCGGTCCATGATGTCGCTGACCGCGTCAAGCTGGTCGAGCAGCAGGGCGACAGGCCGCTCGGCGGCGAGCGCCGCGATGCGGTCTTCTAGCCCCCCGTCCCACCAAGCGCCCGCGCGAGATCGGCGAGACTGGCGAGCGATGCCGGCAGCTGGTCTGCCTTGATGGCAAAGACAATGACCCCTTGGTCCTCGAGCGCCGGAGCGAGATGCGCGAGCAGAGCTGACTTGCCGCTTCCCGCCTCGCCGACGAGCAGCGTGCGGCCCGCGGGTTCGTCCCTAATCCGCGCAAGTAGCCGGCCGAGTGCTGGTGTCTCCAGGCGCAGCCCGTGGATGTCGCTCGGCCAGGCACGCATCTCGGCCGAGGCTACCGCCGCTTCCGCCAGCGCCCGGTCGACGTCCACCAACCTCGCTCGCGCATCCTCACGGTCCTCCTCGAGCAGTGTCAGTATGCGACCAACTTGAGATGAGGTGACCTCAGCTGTGTGGTAGTGCTGCGCCTCGCGCCAGTGCTCAGTCGCATAGAGCTCGTCCTTCAACTTCGCCAAGAAAGCCTCGAACGCGGAGACCAATTGTGCGCGGTCGGTCTGAAATAGGCGGATAAGGGTCGCATCGGAGCCCTCGTCGGCCGCAAAGCGCTCGACAAACATCGCGACGTACTCCGACGCCAGCGTTTCGGCATCGATGAGGGCAGACGAGCGCTCCAGCAAGCCACGCACCAGCGGCACGATCACGCCATCGCAGAAGCTTTGCGAACGCAGATCCTCCGCCAGAGCTGGAGCCTTCGCCGCAGCGGCCTCAATGGCGACGGCGCACGCCACGGCCAATGCCTGGCGCGCGGACTTGTCAGTGATACGCTTCCAGAGGCCCTTGCCGCCCTCGTCGATCGCCTTGTCCGCGAACTTCTCGACGAGGAAGCCGCCTACCGCGGAAGCTGCTGCTGTCAGGATCATCCTGCAAGAGGTCGCATCGGAGAGGGACACGGTCAATAGTGCGGTGTAACAACGGACCTAGCCCCAAGTACCCGTTGAACGGGCCGCTGCGGCATTTCCGTCGCGAACTCGAGATGTTGATATCGACTGAGCAGGATCGTCGCATCCGATACGCCGGTAAACTTGTTGGGGGAACTCATGGAGGTCCGAGAACGGCTGGGGAAAGGCGTAGATGCCATACGACCGAGCGTTTGAACTCCAGCAGTGCTCTCCATCGGATCTTAAACCTGCCTCTCGGCTATCCGACGACGCGGCTTCATCACAACACTCCTTCTCATCATGAGAATGATGCGTTGCGACCACCCGTTGAACCCACCCCATTTCAGCCCTTCACAGCCCGCTTCGCTCACTGCTCTACGGCCCGTTGCCGAGATGAACAGATGACCGCTTCCGGGGAGCGGCGATGAGCTCGCGAGTGTCGGGTATGGAGTCAAATACGGAAGGGGACATCTGGTAACTTCGACTTCCAAAATTTCGCAGGACCTAATCACTTGTTCAACGCGAAGCGGCGGCAATGTTCCAGATAGCCAACGTCATGAGCTCCAGCCATCGCAACGATAGATTGCCGTAGCCACGACGCCGCGTCGAGCTTGCCGTCGCGCGCCGTGAGCGTGTCGTGCCATGCCAGCCTGGCGCTGTCGCTCAATTGTCGGGCATGTGCCTCGCCTACGACGAGCGACAGATAGGAAGCCGCAGCAATTGCTTCTTTGCGGCTGAACTGATCGACCTTAATCTTGAGATCCTGCGGCGCCGGTTCGCGGAGGACGACCGGCTTGTCGAGAAGCTGTGCCGCAATCATGCGATTTCCTAGGTTAGGCGACAGGGCCTTGGCGCCCGCGAGTACGCGCTCGGCCGGGTCCCGCTGCGTTGGCGCCCTGTTCCTTGTTGGCACCACAGACGTAACAGCCTCCTTGATGTCGACCAGCGCGAGACGGTTATTCTTTGCCTTCCCATCTGAGACGCAGATCAGCACCGCAAAGCGGAGGCGCCCGAGCGAACTGCACCCTTTGCGCCAGTACGCAGCATCGACCACCCGAACACGTCCGTCGCCTGCCAAGCCGGCCAGCTCCAAGCTGCGCGCTCGGACCTTCTTTTCGGCGAACGACGCGACGATGCGTTCTCTTCCGGGCTCGCAAGCTTCCAGAAGCGCTTGTTGTGCGGGATCGTGGGTTTGACATCCTCCGACCGATCTTTCGCAAGATGCCGCCACCGCCTGCCGATCGCCTGCCGTCTCACCGACCGTATGACATCAGGTTCGCGCGGATCTTCGTCGACGGTCGGGGTCAGCGCACGACTATATTTATCGATCATCGCTTCGATCATCCGCGCGGTCGTGACACCCGGCAGGTCCGAGCTGCGCGCTGCGGTTTCGAGCGACAAGCCAAGGCGAATGAGGTCGTACGCGGGATTGGCGATCACGGTCTGATCGAGATCGCGGATCTGAATATCAACATGACGATCGGCGTCCGCCACGGGCCCCAGATTGCCGAGGTGGCAATCGCCGCAGATCCATACCGCCGGGCCTTCTGGAATGCTGGCGGCCACTGGCGACGCTTCGAGCCATTCGTAGAGTTGCGCCGTGTTGCCGCGAACATCGGCATGGACCGAGCGCGCCATCTTGAGGTCGCGGGTTCGCGCCAGCACGGCTGCGCGTTCGTTCGGGGTAACGGCCGTGGGTGAACTTTCAAATGGGGATGCGGACGGACCGATGCATGACCCGTCGAGCGGCGATGTCGCGATTACACAAACGGCAGCGCCAAAGCGACTGACACTGCCCTTGCCGTCCCCGGCCTGCTCGTCCGACGGACGCCATGCCGATAAAGGGCCTCATTCGAACGGGAAATGGCCAATCGTCGTTCCCGTCAGGACGAGAGGATATCCTGCACCTTGCGCGTAAGGTCAGCCATGGCAAACGGCTGGTCAACAACTCCATACCCGCTTCCATGTGACCGTTTCCGACCGCGGCATTCTCGGCATATCCTGTGATGAAGAGCACTTACAAACCGGGCAGCAGCGATCGAGCGGCATCCGCCACCTGCCGGCCGTTCAAGCCATTGGGCAGCCCGACGTCGGTGATGAGGAGATCGATCCGCGCCCCTGATTGCAGGACTTTGAGACCTGCCGCGCCGTCGGCCGCTCCGATGACGGTGTATCCGACGTCGTCGAGCACTTCATCCACCGAGTGGCGGATGGTGGCTTCGTCGTCGACCACGAGGATGGTTTCGCCCTTGCCTTGAATGGCCATTTCCACCTCGGCAAGGTCGACGACTTCATCCGCATCGCCGACGTGCTGCGAAAGGTAGATGCAGACGGTCGTGCCCTCGCCAATGTACCCAAACGGATATTTAATAAAATGTCTTTAAAGAGTGGCTTAGGAGGCGTCGGTGCTGAAACGAATCTCACGGGACCAAGTCACTGTCGGAATGTTCATTCATGCCTTCGATGGTCCGTGGCTGCAACATCCGTTCTGGCTGCCCCGGTTTCTGCTCAAGGCGCCGCAGGATCGGGATAAAATATTAACATCGGATCTGCAGACGCTCGTCATCGATGAAAGCCGGGGACGCGCCGCAAAAGCGGAATGCATGGCGATCGCGGGCGATCGCGCGCGGTCTCCGAAGCCCCTTTTTCTCGTCGCAGAGCAGGCCCGTCCGAACGCATTACGTAAGACCGCCAGCGCCTCCGACCGCGTTTGCAGCTTCGCCGAGGAGCGCGCGTCCGCGACCAAGCTTATCAAGCAGTCGACGCTGGAGATGCGACGAATTTTCGCGGATATTCGCTTAGGTCACGCTATCCAAACCGACGACGTTGCGCCGCTGGTGGCAGGAATCTCAGCGTCTCTCACGCGTAATACCTTTGCGCTTATACGGCTGACCCGACTGAAGTCGCGCGATGAATATACGTATGTTCATTCTATCGCGGTCAGCGCGCTCATGGTATCGCTAGGGCGCACGCTTGATCTGTCCCCCCAGGTGATCTTCGATCTTGGGATGGCGGGCCTTTTGCATGATGTCGGCAAAATCGTTGTTCCGACCCATATTCTCAGTAAACCAGAGTCTTTGACCGCCGAAGAGTTCGCACTCGTGCGCACGCATCCTGAGCAAGGCTACCGGTTGCTCAGCATTGCCCCGGGTATCCCGCCGATCGTTCTGGATGTTTGCCGGCATCATCACGAACGGATGGATGGAACGGGCTATCCATTCAAGCTGACCGGAGACGTCCTCAGCCTCCATGCGCGGATCGGCGCGATCTGTGACGTATACGATGCGCTGACCTCCGATCGCGCCTACAAGTCCGCGTGGACGCCGCAGGAAGCAATCTCTCGCATGCATGAATGGACCGGGCATTTTGACCCCGGCCTGTTGTTTCAGTTCATGAAGACGGTGAGTGTTTTTCCCGCTGGCCTGCTTGTGCTCCTTCGCTCGAACCGATTGGGTGTCGTGATGCCGAACGGCAGACGTGCTTCCCGCGTCATGGTTCGCGCTTTCTATTCCACGCGAGAGCGATGTGTCATTCCGCACGAGGACGTTCCGATCGGCGACACGCTCAGTCACGACCAGATCATGGGGGAAGAGGATCCGGCATCATGGGGGCTGGCTGATTGGAAATCGATGTCGGAACAGATCATACGCTGAGCACGGTGTAATCTTGATGCCCAATGAAAACCCTAAAGACATGGCGATGTGGAACGGCTTCCCGCCCGTTGATTACGGAGACGGGAACCGATGTCGGCCAAGGACGACCTCGGTTTCAGTTTTATCACGGTTTGTTGACGACTTGGGAGTATCGGCAAGATCTCGCGGGTGGTTTAGTGATTTGAAAAGTTTGACGTTCCTGACTTTGGCGTTTTTGGCTTCGGCGATTCTGTCGGTGCAGTTCGCCCGGTTCGACGGGGGTGTCGCGTATATCTGGGGCGCGTCGGGCATACTCCTCGCCTATCTCGCACAGGCTCCATACCTAAGATGGCCGCTGGTTACCGCACTATGTGGCGGTGCCTTAATGGTGGAAGTCGCTCTGTTCGGGATGGGCTGGCAGGCTGTCCCCATGCTTGTACCCGCACTGCTGCTCGAGCCCCTCCTGGCGGCCTATATCCTGCGACGCTTTGGCGGTTCCGGTATCGACACGCAAAGCCTGCGTGGCATGGCCTGGTTCCTGATCGCTGCAGCCATCGTGGCACCGGTATTTTCTGGGATAAT
Organism: Sphingomonas sp. SL1004; assembly: GCF_057815015.1. NCBI lineage: Bacteria > Pseudomonadati > Pseudomonadota > Alphaproteobacteria > Sphingomonadales > Sphingomonadaceae > Sphingomonas > Sphingomonas sp. SL1004. Next base: position 104,036 of record NZ_JBYMUX010000002.1, on the reverse strand, counting down.
TGGTGCATTGGCAGTTGCGCCATTCTCGACCGTACCCCGGCATCTGAATTTCATCCACTGGTATGCTGCGCATGCTCTGGGTGCGGTCGTGGCTACACCGATCGCATCGGGTCTGATCGGCGGCAATCTGCATGCGCGCGTGGCCGATATGGACAGAAAAACGGTAATCGAGACGGCGCTTCTGCTTGGAGTCGGGGCATTGATCGCGAGCATTGTCTTTACACAGACGACGTTGCCGCTTCTCTTCGTTCCCTTGCTACCCATGGTCTACGCAACCATGCGAGGTGGCCGGATGGCAGCAATTCTCAGTATCGTGATATTGGGCGTGATAGGCGGGTTGTGGACTGCGCGGGGCTACGGTCCGATCCAGCTCATCCACGCTTCGCACGGCGCCAAGGCTCTTTTCTTGCAGGCCTATATTGCAGCAGCGGCTTTGGTGGTTTTGCCGATTGCGGCCCTGCTGACGCAGCAGAAATTCTTGACCGAACGTTGGCAACTTAGTGAAGCTAGATATCGCGCGATCGCGGATAGTCTTGGTGATGCCGTCCTGGACATTTCGAGCGACGGAGTCATCCGTTATGCCTCTCCCTCCTTCGAAACATTGTTCGGGCTTCCCGGTACCGCTCTAACGGGTACGTTGGCCCAGAATTTCGTGCTCGACGCGGATCGGGCGCATGTCACCTCTGTGTATCTGCAAGCTGTTGCCGCCCCAGGGCGCGTACACCTCGTTCAGTTTCGTGGCCCTGAGCGAACCGGGTTACCGCCCAAATGGCTCGAGGCGTCGGTCCGTACGATCGTCGCCGAGAACAGAATGGACGGCTTGGTCGCTTCGGTGAGGGATATTTCCGATCGCAAGGCGCGGGAGTTCGAACTGGAGGAGGAAGCGTCGCTCGATCCTTTGACCCGTCTCGCCAATCGACGGCGGTTTATGGCGGATTTGAGCAGGCGGTGCCGACAGGTATCTGCCAATGAAGGCGAGGGTAGCCTGGCCATATTCGATCTGGATCATTTCAAGTTGGTCAATGACACCTACGGACATGCCGTAGGTGATCTTGTACTGAAAGCCGTTGCCGATGCAGCCAGCGGCTTAGTCCGATCACAGGACTGCGTAGCGCGTATTGGGGGAGAGGAGTTTGCGGTAATTTTCTGGAATCTACGCGGCGATCTCGCGGAGGTTGCGGCCGATCGGTTGCGGTACAGTATCGAAAAGCTTCGGATCACTACCGAAGCCGGGGACGTGGTTCGGGTGACTGCCAGTTTGGGTCTGGCGTCGTTGATCAAATCGGTAGATCCCGAAGAGGTCCTGCGGCAGGCTGATCTTGCCATGTACGATGCCAAACGTTCCGGACGAAACCGCCTTCGTGTCGTTGCGTAGTCCGCGGTACCATTGTGACATCGAAGAAGCTCGTAACATACGACAGGTTCGAGTAATCGCTCTTGACGGTGGCGAGCCCGATATGAACGAATGGCGGAAGTCGGCCGACGCGTAGGGTGCTCGGAAAGTACGTATCTGGTTCGTCTAAAAGAGTACTTCGGTGTCTCAACGCGCTGCGCGACGTTGGGCAAGCCGTCTGTACCATACCGTCCAAAGCGCGAGCGCGCCCATGGCGCCATAGCCGACGAACGGGCTGACCAGCATGTAATCGTGGATGCTGAGCACGAAGACGAGCACGCAGGCGAGTGCCGACGATGCGAGGAGGCCGATGCCCCAGACCAACGTCATGATCGTCATGACGCGGCGGAAGCGCGGCGTGTCCCGCTTGGCCTCGAACGCGGCGACCTCGTCCGGCGATTTCCGCGCAAGTCCGGCACGGGCAAGCTGATAGATTAGCGGGCGACCAATCGCGGCCGAGCCGAGGAACACCAGGCCGATCAGTGCCGAGACGAGGTTCTCGCGCAACTGGAGAAAGCGGACGGACCCGCCCCCGAGCATGGCGAGCAACGACAGAGCGATGCCTGCCAGGACCAGGATCGACAGCGCATCGACGCGACGACGGCGGGCGAACTCGACGAGCGACCAGATCAGTGGTGGAAGCGAGGACGCCATCAACGCGACCACGTCGCCCGATTGCGGCGCCACGCGATCGTAGATCAGCAGCGGCAATCCGAAATTGATGCCCGCTTCGATGGCGATGAGGCCGATGCGACTGCCGGTCTGGCGGTTCATTTCAATGCTGTCCTTAATGGTCGTGACGATCGTGTTCATTGTGCGTCTCCTCCGTTGATCCAGTTGCCGTGAAAGCCCGGCGGAATGCGGTGCGGCAGGCGTATCGTGGCGACCGGACCGCTCTCGAACTTGCGCGCGTCGAGGATCACCAGCTCGGTAGTGTCGCCCGGCTCGTCGATGACGAAGCCGATCAGCCATCCCTCGTCTTCACCCGCATTCTCGTGCGCGGGCACGAACACGAATTCGCCGGGATGGTGGCCGGCACCGAAGTGGTGCACCTCCCGTCCGCCCTCGACGAGATCGTGTTTGTAAAGGCGGCTCGCGCTCTGGAGCCGACGGTCCGATTGCGTGGCCACGACATAGGCGTAGCGGTAGGCCTGGCCGAACCGGCGCTCGTTCATGCGGGGAAACTCCTGTGGCGCGCCATCGATGGTCCGGATCGTGGTTGTGCGGGCAGCAGGATCGAGCGTCCAGCGCTCCAGCCCGCGCGAGGTCGCATCGGGCCCACCGGGCGCTCCGGCGAACATCGTCGGATAGGCACACACGTCCAGCACCACTCGACCATCAGGCAGGTCGAAGGCGTTGGCGACGTGGAAGACATACGCCGGATCGACGTCACACCAGATGATGGCGTGCTGATCGCCGTCGCGCGGCATCAGCCCGACACGGGCACGATGCGCGGGGTTCCAGGCATAGGGTAGCGGCTGACCGGAAAGATGGGCCGCCAGCGAGAAGGTCACAGGAAGGTCAAGGATGACGACGTAACGCGCGGTGATCGCGCAATCGTGGATCATCGGGCCATGTTCGACCGCGATCGGCGCCTCGCGCACCACTCTGCCCGTGACATCGAGGACGACGTGACGGATCTCGTTGGGGCATCGCCCTTCGTAGCAGATGCCATGATGCTCGCCGTTCAGCGGATCGCGGTGGGGATGCGCGGTGAACGAGCCGACAAGCGATCCACCGAAATTATCGTAGCGCTGCTCGTCGAGCGTCTCGGACAGTTCGACGGGGTAGCTGCCGCCTTCCACGACCGCAAAGGCGCGCCCGCCCAGATCGACGACGTTGGTGTTCACGGTGTCGCTGGAGCCGTGCCGCGGCCCCGGTGCCGGCGCTGTTCCACGGGCAGCCGCGTTGCTGTGCGATCCGATCCAGCGATTACGATACCACAATGCCTTGCCATCGCGGATCGCCAGGCCATGCACCATGCCGTCACCAGTGAACCAGTGGTACGAGGCGGAATCGGCGGCGACCGGGTTCGGCCCGGTTCGCAGGTAGCGACCGCGTAGTGCCTGCGGGATGGCGCCACGGACCTCCAACTCGGTAAGCGTCAGTTCGTCCTCCATCGGCCGGTGAATGCCCCACAGGAAAGGGTGCGCCGCCTGCTTGGCTTCCCCGGTCCCCTCATTAATCCGCGTCAGAACGCTAGCCATGCCCGCCTCCAATGTTTACACCGTGATCATAGGCGAGAAGGTAACAGTGTCAACATGGAAAAGCGATACCATCATGGCGATCTGCATGCGGCGCTGATCGAGGTAGGGCTGCGGCTGCTGGCGGAACGTGACGTGGAAGGCGTGTCGCTGCGCGAGATGGCGCGAGAGGTCGGGGTCAGCGCGACCTCGGTCTACCGGCATTTTCCCGACAAGGCGGCGCTGATGCGTGCACTTGCCCTAGAGGGGTTGGACCGGCTCGCCATCGCCCAGCGAGACGCCGCGAGCGGCAAGGACGGCGCCGCTGCGTTTGCGGCGACCGGCCGGGCCTATGTCCGGTTTGCACTCGCTAACCCGGCAATCTTCCGGCTGATCTTCACGTCGTCGGCGCAGTTGCAGGCTACAGGAGAAATTGAGGCATTGCGGATGTTACGCGCCAATGCGGCAGCGGCATCGCCGACTGACGCCGGTTCGGATCAAGTGGAGACAGACGCGCTCAGATCCTGGTCGCTCGTTCATGGTCTCGCCATGCTGATGCTCGATGGGCAACTACCCGCCGAAGACCACCTTATCGATACGCTGGTTCAAGGATGACAAGAGCACCTGACGTTCTCTCATTGAGACGGCCGTCGGTGGGGGCTAGGCAGCTGTATCCCACATCAGCATTCTGACCGAGATGAACGAGCGGCCGAAGTTGGGAAGCATTAAGTAGTCCGCGACTGTCTGCTTGTGGGTCATTCGGCTATCGGTCTTCTAAAGGTGCACCACGATCAGATTCACAAGGAACGGTAACGCGAACGCTCGCCGGCAGGTGTTAGATATCGTCCGCCGGTTCGCAACCGAGCGGTTTGCTGGATCGTTTCACTTGACGAAGGAGAGCGACCATGATGACCACCCCGCAAGACGAAGAACCCGGTTTTGAAACCGACGTCAACGAACTTTCGGACGGCAATAACGGGCCGGAAGATACGCTCGAGGATAAACCAATCGCTGACGAACAGAAGCCAGACGATCTGGAGGAAGCGCAGAAGGAAGGAGCCGAGGAGCGAGAAGAGGGCGGCTTATACTGAAAGAGGCATGTGGACGAGGTGAGCCCGGATCGTAACGCGTTCCGGGCGATTGGCCTACTTGAATTTCAAACGCGCTTTGGCGCTACAGAGCTACATCTGAAGTCGTCAGCAGGATTGGTGGCTCACCACCGAGGCGTTTAACAAATTCGCGCTGGGCGATGCGATGAATGTCGCTTTCAAACTCGATGAAGACCTCGATCGCAGTTTCCGGGTCAATTCCTTCTAGCTCTGGGTTCAGCATCTCGGCCAACGCTTCGCTGGTGATCAGAAACTCAACGGGGCCAAAGTCGGTCGCGCCGGTGAAGCCGATGCTGTCACGCTCGGCCACCCAATATCCGTCACCGCGCTCGAAACGGACGCTGGATTTCACCATAGTAATTACTCCTTTTCGGTTAAAGTGAGTGGCAGGTGCTCGGCGAGCGCTGCAATAGCTTCGCCAGTGAACGTCGTACTGGAAACCCCGTTGATCTGAACGGCATGATCCGTGGTCAAGGTCGCCGCTTCTCGATGTTCAGGGTCCAGCCTGACCCAATCCCGCACGGCTCGCTCGAGGTTCGTCACTTCGGCGATATCGGTGTCACCGTGGGGCACGTTCTCCAACGACGCGCTCATTCGCCAGTTGATGTCCGGGGTCTTGGCGCTTTTGCCCCATGTCGCTTCTGTCATTGTCAGTCATCTTTCGGGGTTTGATGCCTAGAATAGCACAGGCGATCGGGCATCCTCTGCGTCCGCCGATGCCATGCCCTCAACGCGCATCAACTGCGATGGGTAGGGCGCGACCAAGTCCTTCAGATCGTCCCAGGGGGCGGTAAGCCAACGATCATAATCTTCGTCGTGTAGGATGACGGGCATGGCCTTGGGGTGGATGGGCGCCACGATCGCGTTCGGCTCGGTCGTCAGAAAACCATAGGCGTTGCCACGCTCGGTCGGACGCCAGATCCCTGCAAACGCAAAGACTGGACGACTGGGCACGTCAAACCAGTGGAGCGGCTTCTTGCCGTCTTCGCCGGGCGCCGACCCATATTCCGAAAAGGCGGTGACCGGAACGAGACAGCGCCGCGCCGGCGTCATCAGCATCGATCGCCAGAAGCTGGAGTTTAGGTTCCGCACGTTCGTCACGTACTTGGTAAGCTTAACCGAGGGATCACGCGCGCTGGGCACCTGCGTTGGCACGCCCCATTCCATCCGCTCGAGCTTTCGCTCGTCACCGTTTTGCACAATCACCCTGCCGTAGAACGGGGTCTTCTTGCCGGTCGGGAAGATGTCACCGACGGGGTATTCCTCGTCCTTTTCATAAGGAGGTCGAATACCGAAGGTGACTGCAAGGTCGACCTCTTCTGCGGTCATACGATACCGGTTGCACACGAGTCTGTTCCTCGGGTTGGCGCCGACGAGACCGCTCGCCGGCGCACACGTCTTACATCTTGTCCTTCAGCCCCTTGGCGGCCGTGAACGCAACCTTCTTAGAAGCTGCAATCTTGATCGCTTCCCCAGTCGATGGATTACGGCCGGCTCGCTCTGGACGATCCTTGACCGAGAATTTGCCGAACCCTGGAATCGAGACCTCCTCGCCTTTCACAGCCGCTGCAGCGATCTGGTCGAAAACGGCCGTGATCGCCTTCTTCGCATCAGTTTCGTTCGAACCGGTCGCTTCCGCGACGCCCTTGGCCAGTTCACTTACGTTCATGCTATTCGTACTCCATTGGAAACACCGGCGGGATCTTAGCCGTGGCGAACGACGAGACAAAGACCGTACTGGACGACACGAGCGTTGCGGCGGTCCGTCTTATGCTGGGCAAGCTCGCGGATCACAGTGTCGCCGAAGTCTATGAGGCGACCGTAGGGCGGGGGCTGATCGCAGACCTTGCGGCCGAGGCGATGCGCGCCCGAAACATCGATATTTAGCGGCCAGCGATGCGTTCGCGCGTGACGCGGGGATCCTCGTAAAGATCGCGGATCGCCCGGAGCCGAAAGACATTCCACCAGCGCTGCCAGCGATGCTCGGCTGCATCGTGTATCATGTGGCAGCGCTGACATAGCGCCTTGAGGTTCGAAGACGCGCTGTTGCCTGGATCGTGATCGAGATGCGCGCAGGCCAGGACGACATAGGTCACCCGGATCGACGCCAGCACGAACCCTGTTTTCATGGAAATACGCTTGCCGCGGTCCGACCGCCAGCACCGGACATCGGCATCCCACCAGCGTCCGTCGCCCAAGTGAACTACACGGCGGAGATGTGGCCGGCCGCATCCCTCGCACTTGGCACCGGCGCGATCGAACCGGACGGTCTGCGAGAGTTGCCGCCAGTCGATCGGGTAGAGCCAGCGGTTCTCGGGTCGGATCGGCATGACGATTCTATGAGTCAGTCGCGTCCAGAACGAAAGCGAATTCGTTCCGGTCTGTTTACGGTTCGTTTCGCACCCGTTCCGTGCGGTGCTCAGCCGCGGTCAAGCGTAAAGAGTCCGGACCGTCGATATAAACTCGTTGACCAACGCCGGGCGGTAACGGAACATAAAGGGAACGAGTAGAGTCTAGCCACTATGTCATCCGTCGCCCACGAGTCCCCATCCCAAAGCATCGGGCATCTGCGTACGATCGCTACGCCGGTGGCCGACTACCGCATCATGCCGTTCGGCGTAGCCGCGATCGACGGCAGGCTTGGGGCCGGGGGCTTGCGTGCTGGCGCGCTTCACGAGGCGATCGCGCGCAGTGCGTCACCGGTAGACGATGCGGCAACCACGCTGTTCCTCGCCGGCATTGCAGCGCGTGAAGCCGTCAATGCCGGCGGTCCTGTCTTGTGGGCTACGGGCCGCACCGACCTCTACGCGCCGGCTTTGGCCCAAGCAGGTCTATCCTCGTCGGATGTTATCTACGCTCAGCCGTACGATGACGCGGCGTTGCTCGCCGTCATCGAGGACGCGGTTCGCGATGGCACCCCGTCGGCGATCGTCGCGGAAGCGAGCAAGGTGTCGATGGTCGCAACCCGCCGCCTGCAGCTGGTGGCAGCTGAAGCCGACATGCCGGTACTGCTCCTTCGTCGTCGACGTGGCCGTGACCAGGATCCTTTTTCTGAGCCTTCCGCTGCGTGGACGCGCTGGCGGATTGGCTCCGCGCCTTCGGCGCGGTTGGAAATCGCGGGTGTAGGACGAGCGAGATGGTCGGTCGAACTGACGCGGCAGCGCGGTGGTGAGGGCTTTTCCCTGATAGTGGAGGGCAGCGATGAGACGGGTCGTCTCGCTGTTCCTGCCGAACTTGGCCATCGAGCGGCTGAGACGGTTGGAACGGCCCGCTACGCGGCTGCCTGAACGGCTAGCCTTGCAATTACCGGTCGACGACGATCCGGGTGCCTGTTCGGTACCGCGGGGCGGCGGTTGGCGTCCTGGCGCTCGCTGGGCACGCGAGGGTGCACAATCCCGCGGGGATGTTGAGGCGCAGATCGCCGCGCTGCCAATCCATGCAAAGCCGCCCATGCGCGAGCTTGGCCGGCGATCAGAGGCGGCGAGCCACCCGTACAAGGCTTCGGCGCCTGCCATGCGTGCCATCGCGCCTGTAGTGCCGCCAATTGAGCACGCGCCGCTTGCGCTGGTCAGCAAGGTTGGCCGGCGCGAAGAGGTTGTGCACGCCTGCACCGGTGCACGAGCGCTCGGCATCCACCCCGGCATGGCCGCCACCCATGCACGAGCGCTGGTGTCGGATCTCGACTTCCGTCCAGCCGAGCCTGAAGCCGATGAAGCACTACTCGATCGCCTTGCGCTGTTGGCGGTCCGGCGCTGGTCGCCGATCGCGGCAGTGACGCCGGCCGACGGCCTTTGGATCGATCTCGCCGGCTGCGATCACCTGCATGGCGGGGAAGAGCGGTTCTGCCGTCGCCTGCTCGCCTTCTGCCGTCGCGCAGGCTTCACCGCCCGCGTGGCGGTCGCCGATACACCAGGCGCTGCGTACGCTCTGGCGCGCTTCGGCCGGGACGATCTGACGCGCGTCGAACCGCGTGGCACGGTCGAGGCGCTCAGCCCATTGCCTATTGCCGCGCTCCGCCTGACGCCCACAGCGCTGACTGCGGCGCGCAAATTCGGCTTCGAGCGGATTGCGGATCTCCTGCCGGTCGCACGCGGGCCGCTGGCGCGACGGCTGGGCCTACAGGCGATAACGCGGCTCGATCAGGCCTTGGGCGGGATGGCGGAGCCGATCACCCCGCGCGAGGATGCTGAGGTGCCGGCCGTCGAGCGTCGGCTACTGGAGCCGATCAGCACCGCCGAGGCGATCGAGCAGGTCATGGGTGACCTCCTGCGCGACCTCGCTGAGCTGCTACAGGCTAAGGGGCTTGGCGCCAGGTCGCTGCGCCTGACCGGTCTGTGTGTCGACGGTAGTGAGCAGATCGTCGCGGTCGGCACATCCCGGCCGACACGCGAAGTGACGCATCTCCTGCGGCTGCTGAAGCTGCGGATCGAGCGCATCGACCCAGGCATGGGGCTTGAGCAATTCTGGCTGGTGGCCCCACACACCGAGCCGCTTGATGCGGTCGACCTTGGTGCGGTCCTCGCCGGGGAGACATTGGTGCGCGATCCGTCGCGGCTGGTCGACCTCATCGCCGGACGGATCGGGGGGAACGCCGTCTTCCGCATAGCGCCCGTCGAAAGCCATGTCCCTGAACGGGCCGTTGTCCGCTCCGACCCAAACCTCGTGCCGGGAAGCTGGCCGAGTTGGCAACGCCCGATCCGTCTCTTTGCGCATCCAGAGCCACTACACCGGGTCATGGCACTGATGCCCGACCAACCGCCGAGACGGTTTGAGTGGAGGGGCAAGACGTACAAGGTCGTCGCCGGCGATGGGCCAGAGCGGGTCCACGGCGAATGGTGGCGACGCGATGCCGAGGTGTGGGCGGTCCGCGACTATTACCGGGTCGAGGACGAGGAGGGTGGTCGTTACTGGGTCTTCCGCCGCGGTGACGGCTTCGGGGACGATACCGGCGATCTTTCCTGGTGGATGCACGGGGTCTTTGGATGACCCATTATGTCGAGCTTCAGGTGCTGACGCACTTCTCGCTCCTGCGCGGTGCGTCCAGTCCGGACGAGCTGTTCGCGGCTGCGGCGCTGCTCGGCTATCCGGCGATCGGGGTCAGCGACATCGGCACTGTCGCCGGCGTCGTGCGGGCGTGGGAGGCGCAGAAGGCGACCGGCGTCCGCTCGATCGCAGGCACGCGTGTTGATCTGTCGTGCGGCCGGCGACTGCTGCTCTATCCCACCAACCGTCCGGCCTGGTCGCGGATCACGAGAATGCTGACCGTCGGCAAGAAGCGGGCAGGGAAGGGTGGTTGTCTGCTGCACTGGCACGACCTGGAGCCATGGTCAGATGGGATCATCGCGATCCTGCTGCCACATGAGGCGGACGAGGAGAACCTTGCTGCCTTGGCCGATCTGAAGGCGATCTACGGGCGTCGCGGCTACATGGCGCTGTTCCAGCGTCGTCGCCCAGGGGACGTGGTCCGCATTGATGCGCTGGCGCGCCAAGCAGGCGGTGTCGGCGTGCGCGCCGTCGTGACTGGGGACGTGCTCTACCATGCACCTGACGCACGGCTGCTGCAGGACGTGGTGACCGCGGTGCGGGAGAAATGCACCGTCGACGAGCTTGGCTACCGGCGTGAGGTCAACGCCGATCGCGCGCTGAAATCACCGGACGAGATGGTCCGGCGTTTCCGTGCCTACCCCGACGCGCTGCAGGCCAGCGTCGACATCTCACGCATTTGTACGTTCGATCTCGGGGAGCTTCAGTACCAATACCCACATGAGAAGCTGATCGACGGGCTGACCGCACAGGAGGCGCTTCGGAAGCTGGCGACTGAAGCGGTCGAGCGGATGTTCAACGGCGACGTGCCGCAGGCATATACTGACCAGATCACGCATGAGATGCGGCTGATCGGGGAGCTTGGTTATGCGCCCTACTTTCTGACCGTCTACGCGATCGTGCGCGAGGCGCGCAGGCGGAGAATCTTGTGCCAAGGGCGGGGCTCAGCCGCCAATTCCTGCGTCTGCTTCGTGCTCGGCGTCACCTCGATCGATCCGGTGAAGCATGAGCTGCTGTTCGAGAGGTTCGTCTCGGGTGAGCGCCGCGAGCCGCCCGATATCGACGTCGACTTCGAGCATGAGCGCCGCGAAGAGATCATCCAGTGGATTTACGAGACCTATGGCCGCAATCATTCGGCGTTGACCGCGGTGGTCACACGCTACCGGGCCCGCGGCGCGGTCCGCGATGTCGGCAAGGCGCTTGGCTTGCCGGAGGATCTCACGTCATCGCTGGCGGGCCTAGTCTGGGGCTGGTCGGCCGACGGCGTTGGTGAGAAGCAGGTCGAAGAACTTAATCTCGATATCGGCGATCGCCGGTTGCGCCTGACGTTGGAGCTGGCCCGCAAGCTGATCGGCGTACCGCGCCACATGTCGCAGCACCCGGGCGGGTTCGTCCTGACCCATGACCGTCTCGACGATCTGGTCCCGATCGAGCCTGCCGCGATGGAGGACCGGCAGATCATCGAATGGGACAAGGATGACATCGATGCGCTGAAGTTCATGAAGGTCGACGTGCTGGGCCTCGGCATGCTCGGCTGCATGAACCGCGCCTTCAACATGCTTGAGGCAGACAAGGGACTGCGCGTTGGCCTTGCCGACCTGCAGGACGATGATCCCGACGTCTACGCCATGATCTCTAAGGCCGACACACTCGGTACCTTCCAGATCGAGAGTCGTGCGCAGATGTCGATGCTGCCGCGCATGAAGCCGCGACGCTTCTACGACCTCGTCATCCAGGTCGCTATCGTGCGGCCGGGACCGATCCAGGGCGACATGGTTCACCCGTATCTTCGCCGACGCGAGGGGCTGGAGAAGCCGGAATATCCGCGACCGGAGCTGCGGGCGGTGCTGGAGAAGACGCTCGGCGTGCCGCTCTTCCAGGAACAGGCGATGAAGGTCGCGATCGTCGGCGCCGGCTTCACCCCCGCCGAGGCGGATCAGCTTCGCCGTGCCATGGCGACCTTCAAGGTGACGGGTGGCGTCTCGCATTTCAGCGAGAAGCTGATCGAGGGCATGGTCGAGCGAGGCTACCCCCGTGACTTTGCCGAGCGCACCTTCCGCCAGCTTGAAGGCTTCGGCTCTTACGGCTTTCCGGAGAGCCATGCCGCCTCCTTCGCCAAGATCTCCTACGCGTCGTCGTGGATGAAGCATCATCACCCCGACGTGTTCTGTGCGAGCCTGATGAACGCGCAGCCGATGGGCTTCTACGCGCCGGCTCAGATCGTCGGCGATGCGCGCACGCACGGCGTCGTGGTGCGGCCGCCCTGCGTCAACGCCAGCCGTTGGGACTGCACGCTGGAGCAGTATGGCGGGCGCTATCTCGCTGTTAGGCTTGGCCTGCGTCAGATCCGTGGCCTGTCGAACGCGGATGGTGCGAAGATCGTTGGCGCGCGTGAGTTGACCGCTTTCGAGAGCGTGGACGACGTGTGGAGACGATCGGGGGTGCCGCGCGCCGCGATCGAGAAGCTAGCTGACGGCGACGCGTTTCACAGCTTCAGCATCGATCGCCGGCAGGGTCTGTGGAAGGTGAGGGGCCTTGGTGACGCACCACTACCGCTGTTCGCCGCAGCCGACCGCGTAGCCGAGACCTTCAGCGCCGAAGGCATCGAGCCGGACGTGGCGCTGCGGCCGCTGACCGATGGTCGTGAGGTGATCGAGGACTACCGTGCGCTGCAGCTGTCGCTCCGCGCCCATCCGCTGACGTTCGTGCGTGACGAGCTGATGCGACGCGGCGTCACCAAATGCGCTGATCTCGCCAACGTTCGCGACGGCCGTCACGTCGAAGTCGCCGGGATTGTTCTGGTCCGCCAGAAGCCTGGGTCCGCGAAAGGCGTGCTGTTCATCACGATCGAGGACGAGACCGGGATCGCCAACGGCATCCTCTGGCCGGACCGCTTCGAGGCACAGCGGCGCACGATCATGTCCGCCTCGATGGTCGGCATGAAGGGACGGGTCCAGAAGGAAGGCGAGATCATTCATGTGATCTGCGACCGGATCATCGACCACGGCGACCTGCTCCACCGGGTGGGCGACATGTCGTTCCCGCACCGTACCGGCCGCGGCGATGCCGGTCAGCATCCGGGTTCGCCCGATCGCGGCGACAAGGACTGGAAGCCGGAGCCGCGCAACAGCTACTGGCCACCGCACGCGGAAGGCATGGACCCGGAGGAGGTCGTGCGGTTCAAGTCGCATGACTTCCATTGATCCCGTGTCCACGCTGCCAAGGCATCAGCGTGTCGTGATCGCGCTGTCCGTTCACATTCTGCGCTGTGGTGTGTCTCGGTGTTCCGAAGCCCGCGTCGATGTTCCGGAGATCAGGCTGGCCCTCAGATGCCTGCTGCCGCATTGCCCCGAGAAATGGCCACTCGCTCTCTACTGGGACTCTGGATCGCAGACGAACGAGATCGGTCGCGCCCAGGGCGTGACCGCGGCGTTCAACGGTATTGTCCGCCAGCTACGCCGCGCAGGCCGTTATGAAGAGGTGTCTGAACCGTGAGTATGAGACTACCGCGAGCGGCTGTTGCTCGCGTTCCGGAAGGCACGCGTATCGTCAGCACGGAGCGCATGTCGCGGGCGTTCACCAAATACCATCTTGATGACGGACGCGCACTCCACCGGTTCAAGATGGAAGAGCCGCACGCCGCGCCGCATGACCACCCCTGGAGTTTCGACACCGATATCCTCGATGGTGGCTATGTCGAAGAGGTGTTTCACCTGAATCTGAACGGCGGTTGGCACAGTGAACTGGTTCACCGGCTTCCCGGTGAAACCTACCACGTCGACGCTGCGCACATTCACCGCATCGTCGAGCTGCCAACAAGCGAATGCTGGACGCTCGTTCGTGCAGGTCCCCACACGCGGGAAACCCGGTTCTGGCGGTTCGGGGAGATCGTTCAGTCCCGGGCGTGGCATGAGCGGCGGTGGACGCGCTTCGCATAAGCCATCACAGTGAAAGCCAGTCCACCGCGACGTTCAAGACGGCGTTGGCCGGGGAAGGGCATCGAGTGCTGCCGATACCTGCAGCCGCAGATCCTCGTCGCGGGTGATTTCCAGCATCGCGCTAAGGCTACTGCGGGCGCCGGCAATATCTCCTGCGACCAGCCGAAGTCTGGCTCGCTCCCACCACCCATGGGCGTGCGTCGGCGCCACGATCGTCATGCGGTCGTACAGGACCAACGCGCGCGCGGGGTCGCCAGCCTGCTCGGCACGGGTCGCCTGGTTGAGCAGCAGTCGAACGAGCGCTGATCGGTTCGACAGGGGAAGCATTCCGTCGGAAAACCGTGCCTGGCCTGTCATCTGCTCCAGCAACGCTTGCACCTGTTCAGGGGCAACGATGCGACCATCATTGAAGGGATCGATGATCAGCGCATCCGATGCGTCGCCGAGGCGGACCAGGACGTGGCCGGGGGTATTGAGCGGCATCGCCGACCATCCAAGGCGTCGTGCCATTGCAACATAGAGGATTGAGAGACTGATCGGCAGGCCAAGCCGTCGATCGACGACAGCGATCAGATCCGCATTCTGGGGATCGTCGTAGTGCGTGCGGTCGCCGGAGAACCCGAACTCTTCAACCATCACGCTGCTCAGGGCCTGGGCCTGAGCGGCACTGCTCACGGCGTCGCCGTCAGCAGCGCGCAGGGCTATTTCCATGTCCGTGAGCTCGTCGAGATATTCATCGAGATCGATACCGGGATGATCAAGCCCTGCGAGTTCCAGGGCGGCCAGATCAAGCTCGATCTCCCCGTCTTCCATCAGCCCGAGATGAAGAATGGTATTAGTCATGAGGGACTAGATGGGGACTCTTCCGATCGTTCCTATGACACCGCAAAGCAAGGGGGCTCGGCGAACGTCGCGTCATTCGTCCGCCTTGGCCAAAGGCGGCGATCCGTTCGGAGCCATATCCGCAAGCCACGCACAGCTAACCTAGCCCGAAGGCCTCCAGCCAAGTCTTGCTGCCACGCCGCGTCGCCGGACTATGCGACCCATGTCATTGCCGAGTGATCCATGCTCGAGCATCGCGCGTTGTGCGACCGTAACAGGGAGCCAAAACGATGACGCAGGATGACGAACGCTGGATGCGCGAAGCCATTGCGATCGCCCGATCGAAGGGATCCGATCCATCGACGTCGCCGCTGGGGTGCGTGATCGTGCTCGATGGCAAGGTTATCGCGGGCGAGCGCAACCAGACGAAGGAATTGCCGGACGCGACGGCGCATGCGGAGATGATGGCAATCCGACGGGCGTGTGAAAGCACGGGGGAATTGGAACTGCGCGGTGCGACGCTCTACTCCACGCTGCAGCCCTGCGGCATGTGCACGATGGCGTCGATCTGGTCGAAGGTCGGCCGCGTCGTTTACGGGGCGGGCCGCGATGATGTTCATGCGATGTATTTCGAAGCGCAGCACGTCGACACGCTCGCGTTCATCGGCGACGCCTACCGTGACGACATCGTCATCGAGGGAGGGTGCCTTCGCGACGACTGCGCCAAGCTCTATTATGGTCCCGACGCTGAGCTACCAGTCGATGAGCAGGCAAATCTATAGCGTGATGAGGCGACGCTAAACCGAACGAAACTTACCCTTGAGTCGGCGCGTTACGGCGTTGCCGAAGCAGTTTGGTTCGCGGCTATCCGCTAAGCGAGGACACTATCATGGGTTTGTTTTCCAAAGACATCGTGACGTTCGACGACCTTTTCCTGCATCAGTTGCAGGACGTTTATTACGCAGAAAACCAGATCACCAAGGCGTTGCCGAAGATGGTCGACAAGGCGACGGCGCCAGCCCTGAAGCAGGGCTTTGAAACACATCTCCGTGAGACGGAAGGGCAGATCACGCGCCTCGAGAGCATCTTCGACCTGCTCGGCGAGAAGGCAAAGGCAGTGACCTGCCCGGCGATCGACGGCATCATCAAGGAAGCCAACGAAGTCGCCGGCGAGATCGAGGACAAGGCGGTGCTCGACGCCGCGCTGATCGCATCGGCACAGGCAGTCGAGCATTACGAGATCACGCGGTACGGTACGCTGATCGCTTGGGCCAACCAGCTCGGCCGCGCCGATATCGCTGCGATCCTGAAAGAGACGCTCGACGAGGAATATGCGACCGACGATAAGCTGACGGCGATGGCAACGTCGAGCGTGAACGCAAAGGCGGAAGCGGTCACCGCATAAGCGTTTTCGGTATCGGGGGGCCGAAGCCCCCTGACCATTTTACAGCTTTCATGAAAGGCACGTTCGATGGCCGATGATACCGCATTCACGCTTCCCGAAGCCTTGCGTGCGCAAAAGCACATGCGCGATGCGCTCGGCCTGGGCGAGGAGCGGTTCCCGGTGCCCGCCTTCATCAACATGGTAAGCGACGAGATCGAGCAGCTGCGCGACGCAGGCAGGACCAATGGCGAAATCGCCGCGCTCGTCAAAGAGTCGAGCGGTCATGCGCTCACCGAAGCGGATATCGCGCGCTACTACACGCCGGCCGAAGACCGGCACTCCAACGAGCATTGAAACCGCCCCTACCAGCTCAGCGATTGGGTCCCCTGTCGGGGCAGGGGGCACAGGTTTGCTGTTCTGAGCGGGACCACCGATCCCCGCGTCGGAGTAGCAGGAACAGATGGCGACCGGGGAGCTTTATAACTGAAAGCCGTCTGGAGTGACCTGATGCTCAAAGATGCCGTGATCAAATCGATTGAGTTAAACGGTCTGCCCAGTTCGGTTGGCATCGCTCCGCTGCCAAGTCGGCAGGAACGACGTCGCGAGGCTGCGAAGGCAAAACGGTTGGCTCCCAAGCAGTGTGCCTGCTGCGCCCCGAACCCGAGCTGATGTCCGCAGATAGGCCTTCGCCTATGGAAGCCAAGCTGGTCGACGCGCTGCCGGCCGAGCCGGGCTGGCAATACGAGCCCAAATGGGATGGTTTCAGGGCTATGGTCTTCCGTGATGGCGAGGTGGTCGACATCCTTTCCAAATCAGGAAAGCCGCTCGGCCGCTACTTTCCCGAGATCGTCGCGCTTGTCGCATCGGTCCCGCAGGAACGTTTCGTGCTCGACGGCGAGATCATCTTGCCGATCGCGGACATACTCTCGTTCGATGCACTTCAGGCACGGCTGCATCCGGCGCAAAGTCGGATCGACCGTCTGGCGAAGGAGACGCCTGCGCAGCTAATGCTATTCGATTGCCTGGGCGTCGAGGATACCGACCTCAGCAGTACGCCGCTTTCAGCTCGTCGAAAAGCGTTGGAGACGTTCCATGCGCGACATGCCCGCGATGGTCTCCTGCTGTCGCCCTGTAGCGACGATATCAACGACGCTACAGATTGGCTGGCGACGAGCGGCGGGGCGCTGGACGGCGTCGTCGCAAAACGGCTGGACGAGCCTTACCGTGGCGGGGAACGCGCCATGCTGAAGGTGAAGCAACATCGCAGCGCGGATTGCGTCGTAGGCGGCTTCAGACGGGTGAAGGAGGGTAGCGAGGTGGCCTCGCTCCTGCTCGGGCTTTACGATGATAGCGGAAAGCTCAACCATGTCGGCTTCACGTCAGGTATTGCCGTGGCCGACCGCGCGGCGCTTACCGCGAAGCTCGAGCCACTGATTGAAGCGCCGGGCTTCACCGGTAAAGCTCCTGGCGGTCCCAGTCGCTGGAACGACGGTCGTGAGAGCGAGTGGGTCCCCTTGCGGCCAGAGCTTGTCGTCGAAGTCCTGTACGATCAGGTGACCGCTGATCGGTTCCGGCACGGTACGCGCATCCTGCGCTGGCGTCCCGACAAGGCACCTGAGGCGTGCAAGAGGGATCAGCTGGAGCATGAGCTCCGCCCCGCTGAATTGGGCATAATGTCATGACCCGTTCCTCCTCCAGCGATACCCTGGCGAAATACCGGGAAAAGCGGGATTTTGCCAAGACCGCCGAACCTGAGGGCAAGATCGCCAAGGCGGGAGGCAACCGCTTCGTCGTGCAGAAGCATCCGCATCTCGGCTGCACTATGACTTGCGGCTCGAACTCGACGGCGTTCTCAAGAGCTGGGCCGTTACGCGAGGACCGAGCATCAATCCCGACGACAAACGGCTCGCAGTCCGCACGGAGGATCATCCGGTCGAGTACGCCACGTTCGAAGGTACGATCCCGAAATCGGAATATGGCGGCGGGACCATGATGCTGTGGGACACGGGGACGTGGGAGCCGCTCGCCGGCAAGGACCCCAGCAAGACGCTGCCTGAAGGGCATCTCCACTTCTTCCTTCATGGGCATCGCCTGAAAGGCGAATGGATGCTCTTCAGGCTAAAGCCCCGTGGGAAAGAGAAGGGCGAGAACTGGATCCTGCGCAAGGTCACCGACGACGAGATCGGCGGATCGGAGGACCTTGTCGGAACATACCTTACCGGCGTTGTTAGCGGGCTGACTATGGAAGAGATCGCCGCAGGCAAACGAGGCAAGTTGAGTGCGCCGGCGACGCCCGCCGCAAAGCCTGCGACGAAAGCTGCAAAATCTCGAGCGACAAGCCGTAAGAAGGCAGGCTCGCCCCCGCCATTCCAACCTGTCCAGCTCGCGACGCTTGTCGATCATGTGCCCGCCGGCAACGCCTGGCTGCACGAGATGAAATATGACGGGTATCGAACGCTGGTAGCCGTCGGTGGGGGGACGGGCCGGGCCTATACGCGATCCGGGTTGGACTGGACGGACAAGTTCGCCGGCATCGTCGCCGACGCTGCGGATCTGAACGCGTCGTCGGCCCTGATCGATGGTGAGGCAGTAGTCGTCGATGCCGACGGCAAGACCAACTTCCAGGCGTTGCAAGCTGCGCTCAAAGGAGACCCGGACGCGATCCTGTACTACGCGTTTGATCTGTTAGCGCTCGACGGTGAGGATTTGACCGGACAGCCGTTGTCCGAGCGCAAGGCGAAGCTTGCGTCGCTGCTCGCGGGCGGCACCGACCGGATCCGCTACTCCGACCACATTGTCGGCCGCGGCGAGGAGCTGTTCGACACGTTTTGCGCCGAAGGTCTCGAGGGTGTCATCTCGAAGCGCGCGGACGCGCGCTATGTCGGCTCGCGCTCCGGCAGTTGGTTGAAGACGAAGTGTATCCAGAGACAGGAGTTCGTCATCGTCGGCTGGTTGCCGTCCGACAAGCAGCGAGGGTTCAAGTCGCTCCTCTTGGGGGTCAACGAGGACGGTCATCTCCGCTATGCCGGCAAGGTCGGAACAGGGTATACGGGCGAGGAGGTCGGCAAGCTGATGGATCTGATGACGCCGCTTGCCGTCACGAAGCCGCTCATCGACGCACCTCGCGCAGCCGTACGCGGCGCACGCTGGATCAAGCCGCAGCTGGTTGCCGAAGTGGCGTTCATGGAAGTCACGAGCGACGGGGTGTTGCGCCACTCCAGCTATCTGGGGTTGCGTCAGGACAAGAAACCCGAGGCGGTTGTCGTCGAGAAGCCTGCGCCCGTTGCCAAGCTCCAGGCACCCGAGACCTCCGTCGTCCGAGTGACGAACCGGGAACGGGTGATCTTTCCCGAGTCCGCGATCACGAAAGGCCAGCTCGCCGACTATTACCAGGCCGTGTCCGGCATCATGCTTCCCTGGTGCGGGAGTCGGCCGATAAGCCTGGTCCGGTGTCCGCAGGGTAGGGGGAAGAAGTGCTTTTTCCAAAAGCATGACGCCGGCAGCTTCGGCGATCATGTCCACCATGTCGGGATCGCCGAGAAGGACGGACATGACGAACCCTATTTGTTCGTTGACGATGCCGAGGGTCTCGTCACTTGCGTTCAGATGGGGACGATCGAGTTCCACGGCTGGGGTGCGCGGATCGAAGACGTCGAGAAGGCCGACCGGCTGGTGTTCGATCTCGATCCCGATGAAGGCCTCGATTTCAAGGATGTCATTTCCGCGGCCCTTCATGTCCGCGACGTGCTGGCCCAGATGGGCCTTGAGACCTTTCCAATGGTGACGGGCGGAAAGGGTGTCCACGTCATCGCGCCGCTGACACCGAAAGCCGAGTGGCCGGCTGTGAAGGATTTCGCGCACCGCTTGGCGCTTGTCCTGGCCCAGTCCGAACCCGATCGATTTACCGCAGCCCTTGCAAAGGCCAAGCGAACAGGACGCATCTTCATCGACTATCTTCGCAATCAGCGCGGGGCGACGGCTGTCATGCCGTATAGTGCTCGTGCTCGCGAAGGCGCGCCCGTCGCCGTACCCATCACGTGGAAAGAGCTCGCTAAACTCGACCGCGCATCGGGCTGGCACATCGGCGATGCAGGCGCGCTGCTGAAGCGCGCAGCGTCAAAGGACCTGGTCGGTTGGGGACGCGCTGACCAAATTTTGCCCGACCTATGATCGTCTCTGTTCGCTTGGTGCCCCGATGAAGATCGCAACCTACAACGTGAATGGCATCAACGGTCGCCTGCCGGTGCTTCTACGGTGGCTGGAGGAAGCGCAACCCGACGTCGTCTGCCTGCAGGAACTAAAGGCACCCGACGAGAAGTTCCCTTTGAGCGCGATCGAGGCGGCCGGGTATGGTGCGATCTGGCAGGGCCAGAAGAGCTGGAATGGCGTCGCCATCCTCGCTCGCGGCACAGAGCCCGTCGAGACCCGGCGAGGTTTGCCCGGGGACCCGGACGATTTGCAGAGCCGATATCTCGAAGCGGCTGTGGGCGGCATCCTGATAGCGGGGTTCTATCTGCCCAATGGCAATCCGAGGCCGGGTCCGAAGTTCGACTACAAGCTCGCCTGGATGGAACGCTTGATTGCCCATGCGGCCACGCTGTTCGGCACCGATGCGCCGGTCGTGCTGGCCGGCGACTACAATGTGATGCCGACCGAGATGGACGTCTACAAGCCGGAACGGTGGATCAAAGACGCACTGTTTGCGCCCGAGGTACGAGCCGCGTTCTTTCGTTTGATCGATCAGGGTTGGCTGGATGCGCTACGGGCAAAGCATCCCAACGAAACGATCTACACGTTCTGGGATTACTTCCGGGACGCGTATGGCCGCAACGCCGGACTTAGGCTCGATCATCTTCTTTTGAACGCCCCCGCTTCCGCGCGGCTGGCGGATGCGCAGGTCGATCATCACGTCAGGGGCTGGGAGAAGTCCAGCGACCATGCCCCGGTATGGATAAAATTGAAGGCTACCCGACGGAAGCGTTCCGCAACCTGATTGTCGAGCCGACGCACGCGATCGTCACACTGTGGACTTCGATGATGCGCCGGCTTGGCAGCCCGTCCAACGCCGATGAGACCTGCAGGCGCAGGTCGCCGTCCCGCGTGATCTAGAGCACCGCGCCCCGGTTGTTGTGGGGCGCCGGTGACGTCTGCTCATTTTGACGTGACGCGGCTGCACCTTGCCTGAGGTCAGGCGCTACCGCGCTGACCGTTTACCTTGCCAGCAACAGCGTCGAGCTTCTCACGGTCGTTCCCGACCTCGGCAATCAGGTCACGCGCCTGCTGCGCACTCAATCCATGCTTCTGGGCGAAATACTCGACCTCGTAAGGTTCGCTACCCGAAACACGGCTGCGATCACGGCCGTCGGTCTTGCTCTTGTCGTCTGCCACTGCGTGTCTCCAATACGTTCTGATCCTAAAACGCTTGGCCCGCCGAGCGTTTCCTGCAGACGACGCATAATTTCACTGCCTGAGTTGGCTTCGGCATTCAGGCTGGGTCGCCCATCAGTGCCACTGAGTGACAGCTGTCGAAGCGCCGACACGGAAATGTACGGTGCAGCAGATAGCTAGTCAGATGATGCGCTCTCGTTATCAAGGCGGCGCGATCGGCGATGATGAGACAGTTCGGGATCATCCGCGCGGGATCGTTATCAGAACGATCGCTAGGGACATGACGAACAACGATAGCCAGATGGTGATCTGCCCGAAGATGTGAAGCACAAGGTCCATCCGGGAATAGCGACGGCGAAGGAGGATCGCGCTTCCAACAGCAACGAAGAATGCGATCGTCGTTGGCATCGTGATTGATGGCGAACGCGCCAACGATGCCTCGGCCAGGGGCATTAGCCCGATCGCCATCACATGCAGCCACGAGAGACTGAAGATAAGGCTTCCCGGCATGTCATTCGTATGCATTCGGTGAGCGCCCTCGAGGTTGGCGCAGATGGTGCTACGAGCCGTGGAGCCTGGTTTCGTCGATGATGTAGCGGAGGTTCTCGAGACCTTCATCAGTGAAGGCGGACGCCAGAGCCCAATCCTGGTCGCCGAAATCGCCGTCGATGATCTGGATGGCGCCATCCTCGGGAAACATGCTGATCGAGGCGTCGAAGACGGTGTCCTCGGTCTCGCCCAACAGTCTGGCAGCGTGTCGCAGGGTGTAGACGCGGCTTGTCGCAGGCACGGTTAGGCGGCTTGCGCGATGGCTTCGGGACGCTGCTGTCGCGCTTTCCATTCCCACGGCAATAGCTCGTGAAGTCGTGTCTGCGGGTGGTCGGAGATCTGCGCGATGACGTCGCGGAGCCAGGCATGCGGGTCGACGTCGTTCAGTCGGCAGGTCTGGATCAGAGTATACATGGCGGCTGCACGGTCACCGCCACGGTCCGAGCCGCAAAAGGTCCAGTTCCGGCGCCCGACCGCGACGGTTCTCACCCGTCGCTCGGCCGCATTGTTTGTCATGCAGATCCTGCCGTCAGACACGAAGCGGGCAAAGCTAGCCCAGCGTGACAACATGTAGTTGATGGCCTTGGCCAGATCGCCCTTGCGCGACAGGCGGCCATATTGCTGGCGCAGGAACTGCTCGAGGTCGGCGACGAGCGGGGCGACGTAGACCTGCCGCGCGGCGAGCCGTTCGCTTGCGTTCCGACCCCAGATCACGCGTTCGGCAGCGAATATCGCATCCATGCGGGTGACGATGTCGACCGCAAGCGGCGTCCGGCTCAGGCGAGCTTCCTTGAAGAACGGGCGACGGGCGTGTGCCCAGCACGCTGCTTCCAGGATGGGTCCTGGCTTGCGGCCCGCGGCGTAGAGCGCGTCATAGCCGCTATAGGCGTCAGCCTGCAGGATGCCGGCATACCGAGCAAGCTGCCGCTGCGGATGGGCGCCTGTGCGGTCGCGGGTGTAGTAATAGCAGACGGCGGGCGGGTCGGTCCCGCCAAAGGGGCGGTCGTCGCGGACGGTGGCCCAGATTCTGCCCGTTATGGTCTTGCCGGCCGCCATGACTGGCACGGTCGTATCGTCATGATGGATGCGCTCGCCGGCGAGGATGTGCGCCTCGATGAGATCGACCAGGCCGCGCAGCAGGACAGTGCCGTGGCCGACATAGTCGGCAAGCGTCGACACGCTGATGCTCATGCCTTCGGCGGCATAGGTCTCGCTCTGACGGTTGAGCGGCTGATGCAGGCCGAACTTGTTGAACAGGACCATCGCCAGCAGGTTGGGGCCAGCCGATGCACGCGGAATGGGGTGGAAGGGCGCTGGCGGCTGCGTGATGGTTTCGCAGGTCTTGCAGATGAACTTCTCACGGACCGTCTGCACGACGATCCACTGGCGGGGAACGACCTCACGGCTTTCCGTTATGGTCTCGCCAATCTTCCTCAGCTCCGCACCGTGGCAGCATGGGCAGCTCTCTGGGGCGGGTACGACGATACGGTGGCGGGGAAGGTCGGCAGATAGCGGAGCGCGGGTCGGCTTCTTGCGAGCGAACGGCACCACGGGAACGCCGGCTGCACTGGCTTTGGCGACCGCTATCTCAGCGGCGAGCTCATCCTCGGTCGCAGTGGCAACAACGTCCTCGAGTTGCATTTCGAGCTGGTCGAGCAACTGCCTGTTCCGCTCGGACGACTGCCCCCATTTGTCCTGGCGGGCCTTGGCGATGCGTAGCTTGAGATCTTCGATGATGGCGTGTGCATCGGCGACCTGAGCCTGGGCGATGGCGGTAAGTGCCTCGGCCTCGAGTAGAGCTACGCGGGCAATGAGGACGGTGTGGCGCTCGGCAATCAGCAGCGCTTTGAGCGCTTCGATATCATCGGGAAGGGCCTCGGCGCCGGTATCCATCGAGGCTCTTTTACAGCAGAAAACCGCCGATTTGTCGAGGCGCTTGATGCCGAAAGCCCAAGAAAACCGGGCATTTCAGCCCGCCAGTTCGGGCCTGAACGTGTATTGTGGATTTCGCCAGTCGATGCCTTCCAGCAGGAAGCCGAGTTGCCCCGCCGAGATCGAAATGACGCCGTCAGATGTCGCTGGCCAGGTGAACCGACCGCGCTCCAGCCGTTTTGCGTAAAGCGACATTCCGAGGCCATCGTGCCACAGAATCTTCAGCAGATCGCCGCGGCGACCTCTGAAAACATAAAGGTCGCCGGCATGCGGGTTGCGTCCGAAACCCTGCTGGATCTGCATCGCCAGCGACGACATGCCCTTGCGCATGTCCGTCTTGCCGGTGGCTATCCAGACCCGGGCCCCGCCCGGAACAGGGATCATGCTTTGAGCTCGCGCAACGCCGCCACCAGCAAGCTCGCAGACACGCCGCCAGCCGCACGGATGGTCACACCGCGGAGCTCGATGACCAGCATGTCGGACGCACCGTGGTCGATCTCGGGCGGATCCGCATGAACGGCCACGGCCGCAAAGCCGGTCGGCTGCGCAAGCTTGCTGCACAGTTTGCGTCGCCAACGGTAGATCGACGACGGCGAGACGTCGGCTTCGCGCGCGATAGTGGCAACCGACGCGCCGGGCACAATGGCTGCCTCCACGAGGGCAAGCTTGCGCTCGTCGCTCCAATGGCGACGCCGCTCAACGCCGGACAGTACAGTGATCTGGGTCATCGCCACGTCTCTAGCCACGGTGCAAACCACGGTGCTTGCACTGTGGCTAACATCTCAGCTCAGACCGTCACCCGCCAGATGCCCCTCACCGGATGCAGACTGTCATTCAGCGCCTGTGGGCGGTACTGCGTGACCGAAAATTGCCGCTGATCCCGCGTTGCCAAGATGTTCAAGTCGCTCTACCTTTATGGGTGAGGTGCACCATGCAAATTGATCCTAGCCAACCGATCATTTTCGACACTGATTCGGCTCCTGGCCGAGGCATCGGGTACTGGCAGAACAATTTCGATCATGGCCGCGAATGGGATGACGAGAATTCGCCTAGAGCTGACACAGCAACCGCGAGGGTCGCTCAACGCATCGTTTTTGCGATGATTGTTGGCGGCATTACCCTCGGTGCGCTGGATATGTTTCTTAGGTAGCGTCACCGATCAGGCCCTGCAGGACCATTCGCCAGCGAAACACGCGCATCCATGTCACGGCGATGTTTTTCACCCAGAAGATCGGCTGCCCCGGCAGTAACGAACCCATCCTCCCGTGCCGTCGAGGGTTTACTGCTAGCAACAGGCTGGGGCGAACGAAGCCCGCTACCACCCGAATAGCGACCGACGATGCTCGTCTCGGAGGCCACGCCGGGCAATTCCATGCCTTTCAGCGCTGGATTGCTGAGGGCGCTCTGAATGTCGCGCTCGATCGCTTCCGATCGTTGATTGGCCCACTTCCCGATAGCGGCGTTGCGCATACCCTCTTGCGTCGAACTGAGGTTCGTTTCCCACAGGCCGGGCAGGACGCCAGAAGGGGCATTTGCCACCTCCTTGTCATAATACCGGGCAAGATCTTGGCTGAGATCCTGCGTAAGGTTAAATCCTGAACTTTCGGCGAAACTGGCATGCTGCTCCAGCGACTGTGATAGTTCACGATAGTGACGAGCCTGCTCGTTGTAGGACTCGATGCGGCTGAGCGATTCCTCGATAGCTTTAAGTTCGGGATTCGCTTTGCTGCGAGCGTGAAAACTGCCCGGACTGACTGAAGGTCCCATCATTGGTGCTGACAGTCGTCCCGGTCGCATGGTCACGACTTACACCGTCGGTGACAGAGAGAGAGTTGTCCCGGTTGCTAGACGAGCTGTTACTCTTATTGCTGGTATCCGAGCGGGAATAGCTATTGTTGTAACCAGCGCTGGCCTCGCCTTTAAGACCGGCAGAACTTGCCACAGCACCAAGAACGCCTCCGCCCTTACCACCACCGCCATTTCCTACGCTGACTTTCGCACCAGCACTAACAACATCCGACCAGTTAGTTACTTTGCCCGTTTCCGACTGCTGCCGCGTTCCATTACCAACGCTCTGGCTGTTTTGGACGCCGTCGGTCCCGGTGATCGTATTCCGATCACTGACCTCGGTGTTACTCCCGCTACGAACACCGGAGCTTGCGTCGAAACCAGACGAGTTCTCGCTCGACCAAGAATGGCCGTTCCGAAGCGCATTAAGGTGCGAGACCTCGCGACGGCTTGCCTGCTCGAACCCGTCAGCGACGCGCGCTGCCATCGTCGACTGCCGGCTTTCAGTGGCAACAGAGCCTTGGCTAAGTTGCGGCTTGAACCCGATATTCGACATGGCGCGCGAGTTGTCATAGACATTCTGACCATCACCAAACGAGTTAGTCGTCGCACCGTTATCGTGACGGAAGCTAGACGCCATGCCGCCCGACGAAAATGTCGGCGCGTCCGACCACTGATTGCTCTGACGCATGTTGGACGTTGAATTAGCGAAGCTGGTGTTGCCGTAGCTGTAATTGCCGGTCGTCTGCTCCGCTGCGGCAGCTTCAGCAGCGTTTTGTGCCGGCGAAAGGACCGACGTCGCCTGACCGGAAATGCTCATGGCCCCCTTTGCGAGACCTGCCGCAAGGAAAGGCACCGACATGAGCATGAAGCCCGCGATAGTCGCGGTCTCCGCGTTGACCGCCCCGATTCCGGCATAGGTCCCAAGCGACATGCCGCCCTCCGCGACACCCTGCGCTGCGCTAGTCGCCCGCGTCATGCAAATCATGTGGAGGATGACGTAAAGCGGCCCCCATGCAGCGAGGTAGAAGAACCCGGTCAGATACCCCTTAAGGGCGCCGACGCCGGTCTGAGGCATCAGGAACAGCGGAAAGATGACGGGGAACATCGCGTAAAACACGACGGTAAGGACGATGTTGAGGATCGGGACCCAGCTCATCGCCTGTTGTGCGATCGAATTGTACGTATTGCGCGCCTGGATGTCTGCGCGCGTGGTCGCGAACGTATCGATCGACGCCGCGCCTGGACCACCGGCCATGCCGTCACGCGCCTGCATGAATGCATTAATAGCCGTGTTTTGGCGCAAGATCGTCTCGTAGTTCGCGCTGGAAGCCGTGAACGCCTGATTGACGATCGGCACTTCGCTGCGAAGCTTGGCAGAGGCGACCGAGGTGGACAGCTTAGGATAGGTTTCCTTCGCCCAAAGCGAGGTGTGAGCCTCGATCATGGTATGCCAAAGGCCATCGAGCATGCCGTAGGCTTGCCGGCACGGAATGATGCTGCTGGTGGTTGCGGCACCCGAACGATCGACCCAAGGTTGCGAGCGCGCAGCCGACCCAGGTCCCATAGCCGCCCAGAGATCCTTGGCCGAGGCGAGGTCCGTCATCGACTTCTGGCCGAGCATGATGTCGCCGAAGACGCAGTTCTTGAAGTGCGCCGACAGGTTCGTCGCAAACTCGGCGTCACGGATCTGGAAGTTGCGTGTCGCATCGAGTAGCCGCGCGCCATAGACCATGCCGTTGGTCGAGTAGCTAAGCTGGCTTGGCATCGTGAACACCGTTTCCGCGGTACGCGTCAGCCAGTCACCGACCTGGCTGGTGAAGCTGGCGATGACGCCGAGCCCAAGGGGCACGTTTGCCACGACGGCAGGCGCAAGCGATGGATTTACGCGGTCGGTAACCTTCACGGTGACGGTTGGCACCATCAGGCAGGTGTAGATCAACGACGAGCCGAGAAACCAGTTCAGCCATGCACGCACGTTCATCGTGAAGGCGACAGCTAGCAACGCGTAAATCAAGCCGAGGACCATCACCACACGGAGAAGCGATCGGTAGCCACCGCCTCCAGTCCATGCCGCTACCGCGTTGAACGTGTTGACGATGTATTCGCCACCGCCAATCGTGAAGACCTCGAGCATCGCCAATCGTCCTTAGTTGAGGCCCTGCGCGCTCAGGCCGCGCGAGAAATCGAGCGAGGCTGCCATCGCCGGCGACATGCTGTTTTGCAGGGTCGACTCCACCATCACCGACTGGTTGATGAGCGCGAGCGTCTGGTTGAGCACAGCCTTCAACTCGACGTTGCGCTGCGCATAGCGGTTACGCGCCTCGCTCAGCTGGTCGCGCCACATCTTACCCATTTCGGCATCGGCGGGCTGCACCTGCACGGTCGACTGGCTGATCCGGTCGAGCATGTTCTCGATCATCGCGGACAGGAGGTTGACCGAGACGATCTCGGCAAGCGCGTTGGTCTCACCGGGCGAGAAGCTCTGGTGCGCCATCGCCTGCACCGCGAGCATCTTGTAAAGCGGCAGCGTCGTCATGTTGAGGAGCTGCTGCTCCTGCGCATCCAATGCCGCATCGGTACGGATCTTGGTGTTGATAGAGTCGATCATCGTCTTGATCTTGGAGCGCAGACCAGGCCCCGGACGGAGCGTCTGCTCGGTCATATTCAGGCACTTCTCGTCGTCGTCGCAGTGCAGGATCTTGACCGGCGTTCCGGTGCCGGGACCGTCGAGGAGAGCGGTTACGACGGCATCCTCAGCCGGACCGACAAAGCCAACAATCTTTCCTTCCGCCGCCTTCGGGTTGATGACAATCGTGCCGACCAGCGTCATCAGAAACTCGGAAAACTCCTTGTCGCTGCCGAATTTGTTCGATTTCTTGATCGCATCCCAGGTGTAATTACGCGGCGCGCCCGGGATCTTGTCGGCCATCGTCGGATCGGTGTTCCCATCGAGCGTGGCGTCCTGCTCCCCGCCAGCGCCGCAACCCTGCCGGGAGCGTGCCCAATCGGAAAACTTGCCTTGCGAATTGCCGACTGCCGCGCAGACCGTCGAGCGTGCGCCCGCCATTTTCGGCCAGACCGATCCGACCAGACCTTGCGCTGCTTCACACGACGAGATGTTCATCTGGTTCATCTGCTGCGCTTTGTTGGCCATGCTATCCATGACCTTGCCGATCTCGGGCGAGACGCTGTCGATCGCGAGCTGGAAGGCGAAGCCCAGCGCGTTGTTAGCAGTCGCCTTCAGCATTGCGACCATCTCGGCGCCATTGATGAAGCTGAAGGAACCGGTGAACAGGTCGATCCCGCCACAACCCGCCGACACCTTTGGCATCTGCAGATTGAAGGGCTGGACGCTTTTCTGCGGGAATCGGCTCCAGACGTTGCCCATTGAGTAATAGCCAGCGGTCTGACCCTGGTAAGCGCTGGGGCCGGTGACGTTGGCGGCTCCACCTGCGTCCTGGAAGAAGTCATTCATCTGCCCGGCAACGTCGGCCCGGGCCATACCAGCCGGGATCATGCTGGCAGCACCGAGGCTCAGGGCGACCGCCGCGGTTCGGCGAAGGAAGGCGCGGAGAGGTGAGGGGCGAGGAAAGGGAGTGTGCGCCATCAGAAGTCACCTCCGGGCTTGGAGTTGGTCAGCATGAAAATGCGCTCCATCACTTCGTCAGCCGACATGACACCGAAGCCAACGGGGACCGTCTTGCGCGTCACAGTGTCGAACAGGACGAGCGCTGGCGTGGCCAAGGGCACGCCCATGCGCTGACGCTGCCCGCTGTCGACGACATAGTTGGGAAACTGGCGGCTCGGACCGCCATCCGTCGACACGGCCATGACGGTAATGCGGTGGCTTTCGGCAACCGAGCGCAGGATCGGCGAGAAGACCTCACAGGCAGCACACGACTGCGCGAAGAAATAGAACATGCCGTAGCGCTGACCGAGGCGCGACAGGACCTGGTCACGCGTCGCGGCGCGGTTGTCGGTCCAAGCGCGCTTGCCGACCGTCGAGACCGGCCGCTGCAGCGTGTAGTCGATGTCCGGGTTCTGCCAGAGCGCCCGCTGCCAGGTGTCGGAGAAGGTCGACGCCCGATCGAGCTGTTCGCGCTGGTAGCGGACATAGGCGATCACATTCGCTTCGCTCGGCTCGAGGATGGCGCGTGCCTTCAGTTCGTCGAGCTGCTTGGTGATTGCCTTCAGCTGCACCGTCGACGACTGCTGCGGCTGCGTGGACGCCTGCGGAGCGGTCGGTTTGGCCTTGGGCCGCTCGCAGTAGAACCACTGGCCGAGTTTCCGCTCGCCGCAATAGAAGTCGCCGCTCTGCTGTTGCTCCGGGGCGTCAGACGTCCGATCAAATTCTGGCTGGACCACAGCATTTGTGGCCTGCGCATCGTCGTCATCGATAGCCTCAGCCATCGACGCGCTCTGCAGATCGACGGCCTGCGCGAGCGCGGGCGTTCCGACAGGAGCGGTCGCCGCAAGCAGCATTAGGATGGTAGCGGTCAACCGACCGGCACGCTTAGTCTTGATCGTCGTCATCATCATGCTCCCCGTCGAGCTCAATCATTGCGAGTTTGAGAACTGACATCATCGCGGCCACGTCGAGCATCCTAGTGCCCTGATCGAGCATCCGGACGATGCCACGAAGGTGGCTCCGGCCGTGCTTTCGCCCCATGATCGTCGCACGCATTCCGGTTTCCCGGCGAACCAGCCAACCCTTGTCCACCATGCGCGGAAAGGCCTGTTCGACCTGGTGCGGATCGATGTCGCACTGAAACCAATGCGAGATGGTCTGTGCGACCTCACCGGCCGAGGTGCCCCGACCGGACCGGTGGATGCGGAGGAAAATGGCAAGATCGAGCACCGACATGTCGATCGAACATGGCCCCCCCGGACTGCTTGCATCATTTGCTCCCGTGAAGGTCATAGTACCCCTGAATCCTGGTTTGAATGTCGGCCATCACCGAGACTTCGCTGGGCAGCTTTGCTGCATCCATGAACTCCGCGTAGACTTCGGAAAAATCCATCTGGCTCAGGTCGAGGCGCTGAAACTCCTCGATCGTGAACCCCTTGCAGGTTTCATCCTTGGGCTTGGCCCAAGCTTTGGCGATCTGCTGACGGCCCTGCTCCTGGAGGATGCGAGAGAGCTTGCTACCGAAGCAGCAATAGGCGTCCTTCGACGTGACGCAGATGCCAAGCACCTTGTCGGAACAGTAGGATCCCACCTTGTGGCAGAGCCCCTTATCGTCCTTTTCGTCGAGCTGCTTTTCGGCCGAACTGCACAGCCACGGCGTGAGCAGCGGAACGCCGCTCCCCGAGCAGCAATTCGAAGCACCAAAAATCTTCTTGTTGCAGGTGCCCCGCTCACCGGAAAAGACGGTGAGGTTGTCCGGATCAAATTGCTTGCCGGCGTCGCCGATCGAATGGAGCGCGACCAGCGCGTCCTTGAACTCGGTAGACGCCTCGCGCTCGATCGTCTCACAGCTGCCATTCAGACAATAGACGTCGCCGCCACAGACATACTGCTTGTCGGCAGGCGCCTTATCGTCGGGCAGCGGGCAGCTATAGACACGCTGCGACACCTTGCAGGCGCCGCTCTGCGGATCGTCGAGGCACTCGTCGCGAAGGAATTTGCACAGCTTGTTGTCGTCGAGCGCGCTGCAATCGCTGGCCGGTGTGAGGCGCTGACAGGTGAAGGAGCGCGACCACGCCCAGCACGCCTGCGTCACCGACACACCGTCGATAATCCGGGTTTCAGGGCCTTCGGTGCAGACTTCGGCCGCTTGCGGAACGCAGGTCGTGTCGGCCGCCAGCGCCGGGCAGGTGCCTTCGTTGCGGGCGACGGTAACGCTGACTGTCCCTTCCTTCTTCAGATAGGCCGTACCAGTCGCAAAGTTGTGGTGGCTGGCGATCTCAGCGGCCGACAATTCGGCATTGCAGGAATACAGCTGCGCCGTGCCGCTGACATTCTTCTTGCAGTATTTGCGGTAGCCTTCGACGTCGTTAGCGCCACCGCCAAGATCGATCTGCGCGTCGCAGATGTGCTTGGAGACCGGTTCTGCCCGGCAAACGCCTGCATTGACCTTCGCCTGCATGACGCTGTTTTTGGCGAACCCGTAGCCCTCGTTTTTGTCGAGAACGCCGTAGTAGAACCAGCGCGCGGTGTTGACGACGGTAGGCACGACGTTTCCGCGGCAGGCCTCGACCGTGTCCGTAACTTTCGACCCCTTGTTGCAGGTAGCCTCGTAATAGCCCTTTGAGCCGACGGAAGGAGGAAGGGCCGTGCATGTTCCCTCCGCACCGCCAAGGCTTTGACCGCCCAGATAGGTGTCA
This sequence comes from Sphingomonas sp. SL1004, assembly GCF_057815015.1. Classification (NCBI taxonomy): domain Bacteria; kingdom Pseudomonadati; phylum Pseudomonadota; class Alphaproteobacteria; order Sphingomonadales; family Sphingomonadaceae; genus Sphingomonas; species Sphingomonas sp. SL1004. Next base: position 72,177 of record NZ_JBYMUX010000002.1, on the reverse strand, counting down.
GGGTCCTTCTCGATCGCGGTGCCGCGCGAGGTCGCCGCTAGGATCTCGGCATTGCTGAAGGTCGCCCGCGTGCGTGCGCGATCGGTCACCGTGCCGAACGCCTCGTCGGTGCCAGCTTTCGAGCCACCGTCGACTACCAGGCGGTCGGGATCGTCGAAATAGACCTTCTCTGCCAGATCGGTGCCGCCATATCCCGGCAGCTGCGCGAGCTTGGCATCGTTCGGGCCAAGGCTTTCGTCAGCACGCATCGACTTTCCAAGATCAGCGCCCTGCTTGCGTGCTTCCTCGATCGTCGTCTGTGCGACGACGCCGCTGGTGGCGCCCGCCAGGACGCTCAGTAGCAAAGAGAAAGCGACGCGCTTCACTCAGACGCCCTTGCTGAGGTTACGCAATGCGACGGATGCCACGCCGGCACCGGGGCCGTGCGCCGCGACGAAGGTGTCGAGCACATAGCGAACCGAGACGTTGCCGGTGATCTTGTCGTGTGTCGGCACCGAGGTGGTGCAATTCACGCCCGAGCAGAGATCGAAGTCGGTCGAGACGGCAACATAGGTCGGAACCGCCTCGACGTTGAATGCACGAAAGAGCCGCGGGTCGATGCCGACATTGGACAGCTGATCTTTGTCGGTGACGACCTTGCCCAGCATGGCGCTGAAGGCCTTCATCGAGTTGTTCGGGAAGCCCCGGAAGACAACCACACCGCCCGCCTTGGCCGTGTCGGCAATGAGCTGACGAAGGGCCGCGGGCGGCATCGATAGGCTGGCAAAGGCGATGAACTGCGGCGCGTCGCCCTTGGTGCCGGCGACGTTCTGGCTAGCCCCCTTGATGATCTCGTCGAAATCGAACGCACCGTCCCCGTTCACCGGCAGATCCGCCTTCGCGAGCGATGTGAGGTTGGCGCTGCTTTTTGCCTGAATGGCGACGGCTTCTTCGCGGAAGGCATCGCCGCGATTACGGACGTGTTCGGCAAAGATGTCGGCGTCACCCTGCATGGCGGCCGAGCTGCGCTTGATGGCCTCGAGATCGAGGCCATCGACGGTCTGGGCGATCGCCTGGATGCCGGCGAGCCCAGCGATTGCGGCGATAACGATGGTGATGCGGCGCATGATTGTCTCTCCTCAGAGCACGCAGCAGTTGCGTTTGCGCCAGACGAGGTAACCCATGTCCTCGCCCTTCACGGGGAAGGACCGGCCTGCCTGTGGTGGCATGGTCGAGGCCCCGAGCGGCGAACAGGCCATCTTGCCGCTGACCATCGGGATCGGGTTGACCATCTGGACGCGGTATTGCTGCTTGCGCAGCACCGGCATCGGGTACTTGTTGCACAGGCCCTTGGAGCCCATCGTGCCCCAAGCGAGACCTTCGCGGTGGATCTTGAAGGCGAAGCGAGCCAGTGCAAGGCGCGACGCCTGCACATGACCGATCGAGGCGGCGATGTTGCCGTTGACCGGATACATCGGACCCTGACAGCCGGCGCACCAAAAGGTCGCGTCGAGCGGCAGCTTGGCGGTTGCAGCGATGCAGTCGCCGGCGCACGCGGCTTGCGCGATAGGCGACGAGAAGAGCACGGCTTCGGGATTGATAAGCGCGGTCAGCGAGTCATCCTGCCAGAGCGGATCGACCTCGGTCATGTAGGCGATGTCGAACGATGCCTGCTCGAAGCACAGGAAGTCGGTCAGGATCTCCATCCAGTAGAGGAGCGGATAGACGTACCAGTGGACGTGCCACTTGGAGGTGTTCTGACCGTTCCCGCCGGTTTGCGAGGGGCCGGATAGCTGGCCCTGCCCGATGTCGAACCCGGGAGCGATCTTCGTGCCGCCCAGATTGACGAAGCACCATGGCTTGGTGGTGACGTCGGCAAGACGCACGGGTTCCCAGAAGCCGGCCGAAATGCCGATGCGCGGCACCGGACTGCCGCACGCGCAGACGGGGAGGGACGGGTTTTCCGTGTCGGCGCGATTGCTCGGCCAGATCTTGAGGCCGCCAACCGAGAGCGGGAAGAGGCACGACCAGCAGACGTCGGTGATCGGATTCACGAATTTGCCCGAGCACTTCGATTGCGCCTCCGCGCGAGGGCTAAGTGTCGTCGAAAGCACGAACGCAACCAGCAACAGCGTCAGAGAGCGCAAGAGCTTCACGCGTGCTCCTCCGACGACTGTGCGGCGTCGAGGAAGGCGTTGTCGGCGCGGTTCTTCCGGAAGACGTAGAGCGCGGTGTGTAACGCCGTCGTTGCCAGGGTCGCCGCCACGACGAACGAGGCGGGCCGCCCGAACAGGGCAACGAGCGGCGAGATTGCGATCACACCGATACCCGACAGGACGCAGAGCACCTGGAAGGTCCGGCGCATGGTGCGCAGGTCGTCGGTTTCAGGGGCCGCCATTGGCGTGCGCAGGAGGTCGAGCCACAAAGGCATCAGCTTATTCCCTTCAGCTTGATTTCGGAGAGCTTCAGGACGCGGCCATTCTGGACGGCAACGGCCGGGGTGTGCCGAATGCCGAGTTTGCCGGTGAGCCGACCTTCCTGATCGAAGTAGAAGCGCCGCTTGCGGTTGGTCATCTCCTCGATCGGCGAGCCGTTCACGAGGATGATCTTGGCTTTCAGGTCGCTATACTGCGACGTCGCCCATTCCATCTGTGCGGCGTCATCGCCGTCGACGAAAACAAGCGCTTGATGGACCGCCACGAAATCGAGCGGGTTCACGGTCTGGCCGGCACGAGCGATGTAATTGCCCTTCTGGTCCTGCACGTCTCGCTCGATGACGATCGTCGGATCATAGGCCCAGCTGCGTGGCTCCGTTGCCGCGGTGATACCGGCGACGGGCTTCGGCCGACGCACGCGCGCCTCGGACCGCTTGGCGAACTCCGCGTTCATGCGGTCGATCCCGCCGACGGCTTGGAGACGCTGCAGGCGGGCCTCGATCGTCGTCAGCAAATCTGGCTCGATGATCGGAAAGACCTGGCCGATGACGCCGTGATCGCTCGCGCGCGTTGCCGAGGTCAGCGAAATCGATAGGAGGGCGACGATTGCGAAGGAGTCGATCGCTCGCTTCACAGGATTGGCTGCCCAACGCCGACAATCTTGTCCGAGCAGGCGTAACCGATCGCGGCATAGCGGCTGTCGAAACCGTCCTTGTGCGGGCTGCCGACATAGTAGCAGCCCTGCGGGATCACGCCCGTCGGGCCAGCAACCAGAGGCTCGCCCAGTTTGGTGACAGGCTTCATGTGGCTGACGAGCTTGCCGGCGACGAACACATCCGCGCCGCGGTGCACGACGGTGTCACCCGGCATGCCGTAGACAATCTTGCCGAACATCTGCTTCTTCGCACCGAAATGCTTGATGACGAGCGGCACGGCAGGCGGCACGAAAAAGACGTACTCGCTACGCTTGGGCACTGCCGTCTTGTGAATCACGAATGCCCAGTTTGGCAGCGATTCCGACGCGTTGATGAGCAGCCCGTGCGTGTCGCGCCACTCGGCGATCGCGTTCAGCGAGATCCCACCGGCGACGAACAAGCCAAGCGCTGCCCAGAGGCGTTTGCGGGGACGGAAGCCCGTGGCCACTGCTGGCGCCGCAATTGCCTTACTGGCCACCGGGACCGCCAAAGCTCGAGACCATTGCGCCAGCAACCGACGGATCAACCGGTGCGACGTCCTGCGCAGTGGCGGGGGCAGGCGCTGCGGCAAAGGGGTTCGGCGCGGCGGGAACGGGTGCGACTTGCGCCATTTCGACAGGCGCGATCGCCGGCGCGGCAGGCACCTGACCCTGCATCATCGACCCCATCTGCGCGGGCGTCGCCGGCATCGGTGTCTTTACGCCAGACGCGTAAACGGCTCTCGCGACGTCGGCGGTGATGTCGGGCACGCTCTTGGACAGCACAGCCTCGCCGACGAGAATGACCTGGCCAGCCGCACCGCGACGCTGCAACTCAGTATCGAGCGATGCCATGAACGTGCGCATCTGCGCCTGGACCTGGTCGGGCGGGGTCGCGCTACGGGCCTGCGCCTGGACGTACTCGCCAACGATACGGGACAGGTCTGCCTTAACGATGTGCTGCGGCTTCTCAGCAGTCACAACCTTGGTGACCCACATGGCCCAGACCAGCGCCAGGACGAGGGCGGCAGCAATCAGCAACTGCGCGGCGGTGTAGCCGGCGAACACCGTCTTGCGCCGAACCGTCACAGCGACAGGCGAAGCCATGGGTTCGGCCGTGGGTGTGGTTATCGTCTCGGTCATGCGCGATGCTCCCGGCGAGCAGCGTCACGCGGCAAAATGGCGTGACGGCGAAAGAAGATGATCGCGCCGGTGATGACCATATGAACGATACCGACGATCATCTTGAACTGGTTCACGCGGTCGGCATCGGCCGCGAGGTAGCGGCTGGTCAGGTTCTGCAGATGGTTCATCATGCCATCGAGCGAGAAGCTGCCGATAGCCAAGAAGAAGAGGACGAATACGCCCCACGTCATCAGCAGCGTCGTGGCCAGGAAGCCGGCGAAGTGCAGGCCGAAATAGAGAAAATAGCCGTAGTCGACTTTGTGTGTCGTATGGAGAGGCTGAAGAACGGTTGCCATAGCTGTCACTCCGCTGCGATTCCGAAGCCTTCATCCGCTGCGGTCTCGGTCCATTTCTCAGGGTTGTCGGGGTAGGCGATCCGCTCGATCGCCTCTTCCATCGTCAGGCCTTGCGCGAGCAGGTCGTGGATCGCCGCAAACGTGCGCGGAGACGACGAGTAGACCGTCGCCGAATAGGGATCGAGGACGAGCCGACCGACCGCCAGCGTCTCCGGTCCCTTGATCATCACGTCGGAATACTCGGAGCCGTTCCGCTTCAATGAGCGGAGCAGCGCGTCGGTGTAGTCGTCCATCTCGAAGCGATCGTGCTTCTTGAAGTCGGCGATCGTCTCCGCCTTCTGCTGCAGGATGACGAACCAGTCGCTGTTCTCCAGCGCCGCCTTCGATCCGTCCGACTTGTAATAGTCGTTTAGGCTCTGCGTGGCGGTCACCAGCGACGCGCCGTATTTGCGGCAGGTACGCGCATAGGCTTCGATGAAGTCGGCCATCGAGCCGCCCTTCAGCATCTGCCACGCCTCATCGAGCAGCAGCGCCTTGGGAACCGAGCGGTCCTCGCGGCGCATCGCCTGTGACGCCATGAACATGATCGCCGTCAGCGCGACGCTACGAAGCTCCTCCCGTGACGAAAGGTCCGACAGCTCGAACACCGTCAGGTTGTTCTTGAGCTGGAAGGACACCTCGCCCTCGAAGAAGCGGCCATAGGTGCCGTCGGTCGAGAAGGGGCGCATCGCGATCGCGAGATTGATGGCGAGCGGGTTTGTGGTTACGTCGAGGGCCGCGATGACATCGTTAACCGAGCCCTGCCGGCCTTTCTCTGCCCAGACCTTGTTGATCGCGCCGTCGATCAGGCCGCGCTCGGTATCGTCGAGCTTGTCGATGTGACGGGCCATCTGGTTCACGATCGATTTCAGCATCGCGAAGCAGTCCATGAGGTAATCCTCATCGGTCTCCGCCAGCACCGGATCGATCATCGAGAACGGGTTGATGCAGAAGCCCGACGACATCGTGAACTCGACGAACGCGCCGCCCTGCAGCTTACAGGAGTGCTCGAACGACCGGCCGTCGTCGATCACGACGACCTTGGCACCGGCGCCGACCATCGAGGCGCACAGCTCCTGCAGTGCCACCGACTTGCCCGAGCCCGACTTGCCAAAAACCGCGACGTTGTGGTTGCCGGCGGTGTTCTCGAATGGCGACCAGAAGAAGGGCTGACCGCGCCGGCCGATCAGCATCAAATGCGGATTGTTGCCACCCAGATATTCGCCTTGGAGCGGCATGAGACTTGCCGCCGTCGTGGTCAGGACGGTGCGTAGCCGCTTCATGTTCTTGAGGTCGAACGACAGGCCATTGGCCATCGTCATTGGCATTGCGGCGAGGACGCCCTGGATCTGTAGATAGCGATCATCGAGCAGGTCCCAGCCTGCCGCGCGGTACACCGACTTCAAGACACGCTCGTTGGCGTCGCCCTTGCCCTTCGAGCTGAACGAGGTGACCGAGTAAAAAGCCTGCACCAGCTTGCGGCCCTGGCGCAGCTCGTCCTTCACGAAACGCCACTCCTCGGACTGGTTTTTCAGCTGTGGCAACATGCGCGCGGACTTGCTGTCGGCGAGGCTGGTCGTGCGCATGAACTTCCGGCCGGCGCGCTGCCCGGAGGCTTCGGCGTCCGGGAAGTCGAGGCACAGGTTGGTCGACACCGGGCAGGGCATGCGCAGCTTGTCGGCGAACATGTCGCCAATGAGCTTGGCCATGTCCCAGGGCGCCCAGCGCTGCGGCAGGTTGCGCACCGAGAAGGAGCGCACGTCAAACGTGTCCGGGTAGATCTCGCCGATCTCCGGGGCATGGTCGACGGTCTTGCCAGTCGGACGGAAGCGCTCGGTGCGTAGGAGAATGCGGTCCGGCTCGATCTTCATTTCGAGGTCGTGACGCACGGCCTGGTCGGCGATCGGGTCGAACGGATTGTAGGTGATCGTGTCGTCACCGGGTGCCGTCGTGGGCGAGGTGATGTCATCGATCCACGAGATGAGGCCCTTTGGGTCGACGGCACGGGCGTGAACGCCGAGCGACTCCAGCGCCGAGATCAGACCCTCCATGACCGAGGTGATTTCCTCGTTCGAGACGCGGCTCGATTCCGGGGTCGAGTAGGACAGGCCGAGGCGGTGATTGCGCAGGCAAAAGGGAGCTGATGCCGACAGCGAATTCCAGACGCCGCCCATCAAATACTCGGTGCGGTGCCGCGCCATGCGCTCGTAGATGCCCGACGCCGAATAACGCGGCATGTACCACTGCGAGAGCTTCTCGCTGATGCGTGGGCTCATCCAGCCATGGACCTGTAGCGCGCCGGGCGTAGGAATGCCTTCGGACAGCAGCTGCGCCAGCATCTCGTGGCTCTGCTCGGTCGCGCCAATCATTGGCGTGGCTTCGAGGAAGAACCCGCGCGAGGCGCTGTTGTAGTAGATCTGCGTCTTCGGATCGTAGCTGCGGTACGGCAGCCAATGGACAAACCGCGGGACAACCGAGTCCGGACGGCCGTTTTCAGGCTTGGCGGAGTCGCCGAGGAGCGTGGAGAGTAGGCCTTTGAAGATGCTCACTGGACAACTCCGGGGAAGGAGGACGCGCGCAGCACTGGCAGCGGGTTCGCCGTCTTTGCCGCCTCACGCGCTTCAGGTTCGGCGCGAGCAAGACCTGCACGAATCGCAGGGTTGGCGCCGACTGCGGCGATCGCGGTGCGACCAGCCGGAGTTACATACTTCGGCGCCGTGAGTGCCGAGGTTGACGTAACGGCCCGACGTACAGGCGCGGGTGAGGAAAGGGGCTTGGAGGCGGTGGTCACGCCAACCGCAACCGGCAAGTTTGGCGTTGGGGACGCTGACTTCGAGCCATAGGTCACCGCGGACTGGGTGAGGAGTGCCGATGGCGACACCGAAAGGCGCCGCGGCGCTTTTGATAGCCGACGCGCGACCTGATCCTTGATGTCACCAACCGGATCAGCCTGAACGCGAGCGGCAGCAACCGCAGCTGCGCTTGGCATGTCCGGATCAGCAGTCGCGGAATCCTCCATGAAGGGAGGATCCGCACGGTCGACAGCTGCAAGCAGCGTGTCGCCGCCCGTTGCCGCCTGAACCTGTGCCGGCGTCGTCGCGACAGCGTTGCTCGCCAGCGCGCGCTGCCATTCGCCGCGCTCGACGACGGCATGGACCGCGGTCTGTTCGTGCAGGCGGCCGGCACCATCGATCTGCGCCGGGAAGACGATGCGAAGGACGCGCTCCTGGCTACGCGCAGGCGCAGCGGCAGCGGTATCGAAACCGCGGCCGGCACTTTGCGGCGCGCTGTAGGGACCAGCGGGCGTAATCATACGATCGCCATCCTCTCCGGCGATCATCGCCAGAGCGCGATCATCGATCGTCGAACTGGGCGCGCAGATGCCGTCGGGCGCGACACAGGTGAAGCTGCCCTTGATGTTGCCGCCCATTGTCGTGCAGCCGGTCATCATGGTGCCGGAGGCAAGGGCGACAGCGAGACAAACATGAACCTTATTCACGACCGGCCTCCAGCGATGAAGGAGGCGAGCGCCTCCTTGGGACGATAGCCCTCGATCATTGCGCCATCGGCGCGGACGATGACGGGTGTGCCGTTCAGACCGTGCGAGCGAGCGAAGCGCTCATTGGCATCGAGGCCGGAGGTGTCGCAGGTGGCAGAGTTGCGCAGCGGCTCGCCGGCATAGGCCTGGTGGAGCGCGGTCTCGCGGTTCTTGGCGCAATAGACCTGATTGGCGAGGTCGCGGCTGCCGAGAACGGAGATCGGACGTTCGACGACACGCACGTTCATCGACCGCAGCGTGTTCGAGAGCGCACGGCAATAGCCGCAGCGGAAGTCGCTGAAGACCGTTACCGTCTTGCCCGACTGGTTGCCCCACACGATTGCGCCGTCCTTGGGGAGGCCATCGAGCGAAATGCGCGAAGGTGCGGCCGGGGCAGAAGCGCCGACAGCCTTGGCAATGGGAGGCTCGCCGCCCTCGGGTGCGTTGTTGGCCTTGGCTGCACCGCCAATCAGCGTGTCCGGATTGATCTCGAGGAGGCGGGTTGCGGTGAGATCCTGCCGCGTCTCCATGTCGTAGACACGACCGATGACGAGGTAGCGTCCCGAGCGATCGACGTAGAACAGGTTGTTGCCCGCCGTCACTTCGCAGAGGCCGTCGACGATCGCGCAATCGACCTTGCTGACCTGCGTCTTGGGCAGGCGAGCCTTCAGAAGGGCGATCACCGATGCGTCGGCGGGACGAAGCGCGGCATAGGCGGCTTTCGCGCCGATCGCGGCCGCGATGAACGCCGCGACGATCGCAAGAAGAACCAGCACCCGACCAACGGTCAGGTGCCTGTCGGCGCTGCTATCAGTTCCGAACATAAACACCCTCCAGGAAGACGATTTCGACGTCGACGCCGGTCGGCATTTCGATGACCGGCTGGTACTGTTCGGCACGCTCGATCAGATACTTCGAGACCATGTCGCCGGCCTCGCCGACGCCATTTCCGATCCCGCCTTGCGCAATGTCGCCCATGCCGAGCTGCGGGCGTTTGCCGTTGACCTGAACATTGTTGCCCTGCAGGAAAGAGTTCGAATTGGCTGCGAAACCCTTGCCGATCCCACCGACAAGACCTGCAATAAAGGCCTGGCTTACAAGCGACCCTTCACGGCTGACGACACGTCCGCGAACGCCGGTCTTGCCACCGAACGCGATGAAACCCTTCACCTCGGACACGGCATAGCGCCCGCCCGGCTGAGGGCAGGTCATCTTCTGTAGCTTCACGTAGACCTTCTCGCTCGAAAGCTCCGCGCGCGCCGCACCGTTGATGAGGCAGCCCTGGATCCTCGTCGTGAGCAGCTTACCGTTTTGCAGCACCGACCGCGCGGGGCCGGTGACGCGAAGGACGACGGGCAAAGGATCGGTCTGGCTGTTGGTGCCGGCTGCGGCATCGACACCAACGATCACCTTGGCGCTCGCAAAGCTGTTGGGTGGAAGGTAGTTCGGACTGTCGGTGTAGACCGTGCTGCCCTTGGAAACCTTCGAGGCATTACCGGCCTCGGGGGAGCCAAAGGAGACCATCTTAACTTCGCTGAGGCGCGCGGGCGGAAGGTCCGGACCGGCAGTAGCGCCTGCCGCGCTGGGGCGACCGTAGAGGGCGGCACTGCCAGGGCCGTACATCGCCTGCGGCCCGGGCATCGGGGCAGGCGCTGCGGCACGCTCGTTGACCTGCCGACGCAACTGATCGTTCTCGGCCTGATAGGCGGATACGACGCGCTGGCCATCGCTCGACATCGACTGGTTCTGCGCGCGCATCGCGTCGAGCTGCTCGGCTAGCTGCGCGACGCGAGCGTTGGTGCCCTCGACACCCTTCAGCTGATTTTCGTTGGACTGGAAGCGGTTTTCGGACTGCGCCATCCACTCCTGCTCGGACTTGGTCTTGTTGGTCATGTCGCTGACCGAGACCGTCTTCTTGTCCGCGCTATCGGGATTGATCTTCTTGACCGCGTCGTCACCGCCGAAGATCCAGAAGGACGAGGCCACTAGGACCACGCCGCACCCGGCAGCGAGCTTCATCTGCTGCTTCTTGCGGGTCTCAACGTTGCCATCCAGTTCCGATGCGATCGGGGATACACCGTCGATATCGCCGGCTTCGGGAGCGTCGAGCGGCTTGCGCTCGCGTGAGAAGATATCCTTGATGCCCATGGCTTAGTTTCCGTTCCGCGAGACGAGGTAAGCGGTCGTGACCCGACCGGGCGCGAGCTTGGGTTCGGCGATCGAGACCGCGAGCGCGCTCGATGGCGCCACGCTGGCCTCGGTCAGCACCGTTTCCTTGGTGCCCTTGTTTTCGATGCGCAGGACGCGGCCGGTGAGAGCGTCGCCGCGATATTCAGCGATCATCTGAACCTTGAGGTCGCCGACATAGACTGGCTTGAGCGAGCGCCGACGCATCTCGAAGCCGTCCACCGTCTTGTTGGCGTACATCGCCTGCACCAGCGTTACAGCGGCCTCTTCCGGCGAAGAGGTTTGTGCAACCTTGGTGGTCGTACCGGCTTCCGCAGCGTCGGCCTTGGCAATCGCGGGGTTCGAGACGAACACCTGCACCGCCTGGTCGCCGCTGATCCGGCACTGGAACTTGTAGACGTAGCCGCGCTTGCTGGTGCCGAAGAACGACAGGAGTTGGCGACCGAAGCCCTCCGGGACCGACAGGTAGATGTCGCCCCGGATCGGCTCGTTGACGACGGAGAAGTCGTCCGAGGGGTTGCCGGTATTGATCTTGGACACACCAGCGAACTCGTCACCGACAAGGCTGATCCGGGTGAGATCCTTGGCGGACGCGTTGCAGGATACCTGCGCACCGTCGTCGGCCATTAGCGTCTGGTCGCCAGCCGCGAAGGCGGGGGCCGCAAAGACGAAGATCGCCACGGCAATTAGAGCGGCACCGGCGATGCGGCTCAGCCAGCAAAAGTTGCGGCTGGAGAGGGCAGTGCCGAGCGCAGCGCTGCCAAAAGCGTAGATTGCGGTCACATCGCAGCTCCCGGACGGGTCTTGGGTTGGACCATGCTGAAGCCGACGAGCTTCAGGGTCATGCCGGCATATTCCCAGTCGTAGACAAAGGTCCGCTGCTCGGATGACACGATTTTCTGGCCGATGACGGTGTTGAGCTTGCCCGACACGGTGGACTGAAGCGCCTTGGGGTCGATCTCCATGCCCTCGAGCGTAAAATACTGCGACATGCTGGAGCCGCGCTGCTCATCGACGATCTTGAGGAGGTCGGCTTTGATCTTGCCCTGCGACTTGGGCGAGACCATCGCGAGAACCGACTTCATCCAATAGTCGAGGCTGCTCGGCGTGCGGTTAAGCGTCAGCACGGCCGTGTCGCGGGTCACAAGCTCCAGATACTCGCGCGAGACGCCCGACGTGGACAGCGTGACCGGCGAGCCAAGAACAGGCTGCAGCACGATTTCGCGGCTACGTGTCGCCGACATCAGGAGCAGAAGCGCAACAAAACCGGCAAGAACCAGTGCGGCTATACCGAGGACATTACGCTGGCGAAGGACGCGCTGGCTTTGCGCGTGCTGGTAGGAAAAATCCATGTCAGCCCACCATTAGTCGGAGGTAGGAAGGTGGCGTGGCGCGCAGCGACGGGAAGCCGCCTGGCAGATGCCAATACGCCAGATGAATCAGCCACGACGTTGCCCGTCCCGCCTTTGCCCTCCTAAGGGCCCACCAGCCTAGGACGGCTAAGCCGATCCCGATGACGATGTGTTGGGACAGGATCCCCCAAGTGAAGGGGATAACCATCGCGAGGAACTCGTCGAGCGTCCAGAACCCGATCAGCTCAGGATCGTCGAGGTGCGATGGGATCACGTACTTATCGGCTGACATCACGCCACCTTCAAAGACGGTGTCGGCGAAGCTGCTATCAACGCCAGCACCGGGTCGGGTCAGATGGTGGCGGTGACGGTCGAGGTGACGATCGGAATGCCGGTACCGGCGCCGACGCCCACACCGACCGGGATCGCGACCTGGCCGAGCGAGAAGCGGCCCGAGGCTAGGCCGACGACGCCGCCAGCGAGCGACAGGACGGTGATGATCTTGCCGCCCGAACCTTCGAGGAAGCCGGTGAAGGCATTGAGTGCCGTGTTGAACGTAGCGTCTGCACCGGCGAATGCTGGCGAAGCGAGAACAGCGGCTGCTGCTGCCGCACCAACGACCGCCAGGGCGGTCGTCTCGGCGCGACGGCCGATCTTGAACGTGGTCTTCATGATAAGGAGTCTCCTTCGATCGAGCGCTGTTCAGCGCGCCCAAGAGGAGATTGGCCGGCAGCAATCTTCAGTCGCAAACGGAAATCGTCGGAACATTGCTAACGCTTATGCATTTCTTAACATTTCGAGCCAATCTTGCCTTTTGCGAATCACCTTGCCCGACTGGGCCGGGCGCCCGCCCGGAATTTCAGGGCACCTGCCCGAAAAACGCGGGCGGCCTGTTTTGGGATACCCGGTCATCTAGTTTGGCACCCAGATCGTAACTGGTTTAGCTGTTACGCTGCAGAATGCGGTTTTCGCCTTTTGTGAGTATGCAAGGGTCCGGAGTGCACCCGGGATTGGAGGTTGACCAAAGTGACGGCTGAAAAGGCGTTTTATATTTCCGTCTCGGATCACTATTTCCGGCTGACCACTGAAGGTGTCAGACTTCTGTCGAACAAGCATCGTTCGTATTATTCTTTGCCTATGGTCATAGACGAACGCGCCGAGCGTGCTTCCGACTTGGTAAATAGCTATGACGCTGAGGACATGCGAAACCATCTTCGCATAATCTCGAGCGAGGGGGAGGTCGAGATCGACTTCTCTATCCTAGAGGCGAGCGCCAGCACGATCGAGGCAGCTGCACTCTCGCTTGGTAAGGCACTCGGGCAAAAGGTTCTCTTAGCTGACGCTGTGTCGCTGATACTTTTTGACCTCATTGTTGAACGGAATGCTACGGAGGTTCTCACAAAGCTTGGGCTTTCCGCTTCTGAGGCCGAAAATTATCGCGTTTCCCTAAAGAAGAAAGCTGCGAACGTCATCCCGTTGCGACCTAAACGGCCATAACCACTTGTTTCGAACCAGCTTTAGGGTTGCCTTTTACGATTTGGTGAGTCTACCCATAAGCCATCAGCCGGGAGAATGGCGATGGGCGAAGCGACGCGAAGTTGGGCGGAAAACCCAGCGGGGGCAATTCCGAGTTTCGAATTAGAGGATTACATCCTAGCCAGGATGGACCTTGCACGGGTAAGCGTCAGGGAACTGGCGACATTGACAAAAATCGGTCGGAGCCGTCTCCATGACGGGCTTCACCGTAAGGTCGAAAAGCGTGTCGCTCTTAAGATGCCTGAGATAGCAGCTATCCTCGAGGCATTGGGCATCAGCAAAATCGAAGCAATGTATGCTCAGGATCTGCTCCAAAAAAACGAGGCGGGAGTCGAACTAAGAGACCTCCTGAAGGTCATATCAATGGTACTCGGCGTCGTGACCGGCCTTCCTGAGCAGATCATTACCGTTGTAAGGCATGTTGACGGTCTCGGGTTTGACGATGTTCGACCTGAGCACGGCGAAGCTGCTCAAGAGCTAATAGTACGAGCCATAGAGGTGGAATACCAAAAAATCGGTATGCGCCGGTCCAAACGGCTCGACGAGTTTGGGGAGGAATAACGGGTCCCGAACGGCTCATTTGGTTATGCCGGGATGGCACCGTTTTCCCCCTCTCGCGGACTCAGTGAGATAGGGTAACTGAAAGCACGAGCGATACTTTAAGCTGCTACTCTCGGCGAGGGGGGGGCGCGTCGCGTGGCGACGTACCTCTCGTGCTTTCAGTTACTCTATCTAATGAAGCCCTTTTTTTGGTGCGTCCGACATACGGAAACTGAAAGCACGAGAATTTCCTCGTCAAAGAAACCGAAAGCACGAGCCAACGCGAGCGACTTCCCATGCCGCTGCCGTTTAGGCTGTCGCTATCGCCGAGTCCGGAATCACGGGAGGCGATCTCGAGGTCGCTTGGCCTCGCGAAACCTAATTGAGGGAATGCCGTGCAAAGAAGAAAAGCCCGGCAATAGGTCGGAGCTTTCGGAATTTCGGAAGTGCTGCGTAACAACAGCGGCATAGCCAAATTACGATGATGCAGCGGGAATGCGTGCCTAGCGCGCCACGGACTTCTGCGTCCGCACGGAAATCCAAAGGGGGTTCTCCGAATGAATGCTATTACCTTCGCTCCAGGGGCTGGCCATCGGCGAGTAGACGAACGCACAGCATCGACTGGACGGATCGCTGAAGGCTTTTCCGGGCTTCCCGAACGCGTAAGTCATCGGCATGTTCTTACAGCTTTTAAACGTGCGGCTCCCTATATTGGTGTACCATCTCGCCTTGTGCATGCGGTTGACACACTGATGAGTTGGTCGCGGGAGGTAGACTGGAGTGAGGGACAGCGCCCGATTGTCTTTCCCTCTAACGAAACGCTCAGTCAAAAGCTTGGAATTGGCATTCGGCAGCTTCAAAAGCTGCTGAATAGTGCAACGCGGTGGGGTCTGGTTGCACACCGCGACAGCGCCAATGGCAAGCGTATCGGAGCAAGGGGAAAAGACGGCCGGCTGATCTATGCTTACGGGATAGATCTTAGCCCGCTTGGCGTGCGCTACGATGAATTCGTCCGCCTAGCTGACGAGGGGACAGAGGCGGACTTGCGCATAAATGTTCTTCGAAAGCGTCTTACCGCAGCCCGCCGCCGCATCAGCAGCCTGGTGCAGCTTATTATCGACGAGGAGATCGGAGGTGTCGATGCAACCGGCATCATCGAAAGCACTCAGTTGGCTACTCACCAGATGCGGAAGGTTCGGGATGAACGTCTGCTCCAGGCGTGTGTTTCAAAGCTGGAAGGTCATGCGGCAGCG
The DNA here is from genome assembly GCF_057815015.1 of Sphingomonas sp. SL1004. Classification (NCBI taxonomy): domain Bacteria; kingdom Pseudomonadati; phylum Pseudomonadota; class Alphaproteobacteria; order Sphingomonadales; family Sphingomonadaceae; genus Sphingomonas; species Sphingomonas sp. SL1004. The sequence goes on along the minus strand of NZ_JBYMUX010000002.1, from coordinate 57,164 downwards.
CTCGATGAGCGCATTAGGACGGTTTCGGCGAGGGATAACGAGAAACGGGAATCGGTAAAAGATTCACCCTCGGGCGTCTTAAACGACACCCACTATACAACTACAAAACAACCACCCATTGCTAAAGCAACATACTGTAGAGGCTTGGCGAGAAGCGGTAGTGAGCGAGGCTACGACGTCCGTAGCAACGAGCCGCAAAGTGAAGTTGAGGCGGACCTAGCCCATCACGGCGTTGATCCGAGCTTTATTGCCGCCGTGGCTCCCGAGTTCATTTCGTATCCTCCCGAGCAAATGACATGGGGTATTATCATCGGTGACGCCGAGAGGCTCATTGCCCAAGCTGCAATCCCAGCCAATGTTTGGCGTGAGGCTTGTCGACTAATGGGTCAGAAAGGCGCGGCAGCCTCGGTTATCGCGACGGCCCATAAGCACGTTCGAGGCGATGTCGACCGCCCCGGAGCATATCTTCGCGGCATGAATAAGAACGCCGCCTCGGGAAAACTGAACTTGGGGCGGACTTTTCATGGCCTGAAGGACCACGCCAAAAGGCAACCAGTCCGATCGCTATCGAGCAGCTCAGACCTTCGATCCGTAGGCCAGCTTTTGGCGACGGCGCTGAGGTCTGGAAGTCGGGTCGGGCCGGCATTGCTGTGAGTGAGGATAGGGTAACCGAAAGCACGAGGCCTAGCGTCTCCTTTCGTTGTACCCTGACGAGATCCGGCGATCGCGACCGATTGAACCGCCAAAGCTCGTGCTTTCAGTTACCCTATGTTCGACTAGGGGTGATTCTAGAGGATAGGATGATAAGAAGGGGGTGTATTGCAAAGGGGATCGATGATGGCGAAATCACCAGCGATAGCGCGGCAGATTTCACTGTTCGACATGGACAGCCCGCTTCACGGAAAAGTCCGCGGCGAGCGGAGCATCATGGACTACCCGTTCTTCGTGCTTTCGAAGAATGCGCACCTTGAGCCTATCGAGTACAAGCATGACCAGGTGACCATTCAAATCCGGCCAAGCGCAACCGGTGTTGCGACAATGTGGGACAAGGAAATCCTTCTGTATGTTGCCTCCCTCGTTGCGCAGGCGATAGCTGATGGCCAGATCTCAGATGAGGACGTGACTTTTTCAGCTCATGACTTCTTTCGCATCACCGGAGTCGAGCGACCGTCGGTACGCGATTACCGGCGGTTTGGTGAAGCGCTGGAACGCCTTCAAGGCACTCAGATAAAGACGAATATCGAGACCGGATCAAAAATCGACCGGGGCTGGTTCTCGTGGCTGTCCGAGGCGCAGGTCGAGTACGAGAAAATGGCGAACGGGGACGAAGTCCTTCGCTATGTGCGCGTCCGCCCATGCAATTGGCTATACCGCGCAATCAAACGTGATCAGCGGATCTACCATTATCACCATGACTATTTTCGTTTGGGTGCAATCGAACGTCGTCTTTACGAAATTGCCCATTGTTACTGCGAAGCTGGTCCAATCGACATCAATCTTGAGGAGCTTCATCACAAAATTGGTTCTATGGGTCCAATGAAACGGCTAAAGCAGCTTCTCAAGAGCATTGAAGCAGAAAACCGGCTACCAGAGTATGATGTCAGCTTGATTGAGGTCGTATCCGGCGAACGAACAGACTCGATTGGTCGTCGCCGTAAATCCGTCACTACGTCGGTTCGCATGAAGCCTAGGCAGAGGTCAATTTCTGCTTAGAAGCGCTGCATCGCGGCGACCTTGGTATAGCCCGATGACCGATTATAGATCGGGGAAGGCGAGCGAGCTGGCGACGTCAGCCGCGACCAGTTCGCGATAATGGCTGAGACGTAAGCCTGTGTTTCGGTGATGCGCGGGACCATGCCGCCGTGCACGCGACCTGGACCTGCGTTATAGGCGGCCAGCGCCAAGTGAACTTGGCCGAAACGATCAAGCTGCTGCCGAAGATAACGGGCACCACCACGCATGTTCTGCAGCGGATCATACCGATCGACGCCGAGGCCTACCGCCGTCCCCGGCATTAGCTGCGCGAGGCCGTAGGCGTTCGCCGTCGATGTCGCGATCGGATTGTACCCGCTCTCGCGGATAATCATCGCATCGAACAAACCGGTCGGGATACCATGCTCGCAGGCCACCGCGCTCATCATCCCATAGTAGGCGGCGCGACGCGCCTCCGCACTCCGTGCAAGAAACCCTGACGGACGGTAGGACAGCGGAGCACAACCGGGTTTGAAAGAGACGGGCTGGACGATGATCCCCCCGCGTAGCCAGCCCGGAACCTGGATAGATGAAAACGCCGCAACACCCGTGGGCTCGCCACTCAAAATAGGAGCATCCACCGGGGTTACCGCCGCTGCGGCCATCTCCTGCTGCATGCGGAACTGGACGTAACGGCGACTAAGATCATGGACCTGAAAGGCGTCAGGCAGCGGCGACGCCTCGACTATTGCCGCTGCTGCTGGGATCCCGGGCAAAGAGCTCGTTGCTTCGGTCGGCAGGCTCCCCGTCATCGAGATCAGCTGAACCTTCCGGAACGCCGACGCCTTTGGAGCGGCACCGGCTTGCGAACCGACGATTAGAGCGGCGCAGAGGCCAGCAGCAGCGAGTGGATAACGCACGGAAAACCCCAAATGGCCTTGATGTCGAAGAGTTGAGATCAAGCGGTTTGTGCTTGTCAAGACCATCAGGCCTGACGAAACTGACCAAGATCAGCGCCTAGAGGTCACCCGAACATGTGGTTGATTCACCGCGATACCGATGGAAACAGCCGGGATCGGATCCCACTACCGGCACCGCTCCATGAGGCGCTGGTGCGCTGGTATGTCGGCGAAGGCTCGTTCCACGACGAACAGGCCGGCGTCACGCTCGTTCAGAATGCCCGGATTGGTCATCGCTGGATCGCCTGCGGATGTCTGGGACCGGGAATGGCCCCGCCCATCCTGACGCCAGCATATCTCTCCGAGGCCGAAACCTACTATTTGCGCCGGTTGACCAGCACCAAGCGGCCGGAACACCGCAGCGATTGTCCCTTCTTCCGCGACCAGGCCACTAATCGCATCACAGAAGTCAGGTCGCACAACACCCCGACCGATCCTCCGTCAGGCTTTTTCGAGGTTCTGCGACCAGCGCCGGAGAAGCTCGCACAGCGGCCTGAGGACGACAGTCTCGACGATCGGACCCGCAACGCCTCGACCCCGCGGCTCGCGCGGCTCCTATGGCGCCTGCTCGACAGCGCCGGCTGCAATACGATTGCCCCGTTGGGTATGGGCTACGAATGGTCGATCAGAGAAGAGTTCGCATCGCTCGGCCGTGCGGCCGCCAAGATCGAGATCGCGCCGGGCGTCGAGCTGGCCAGGGCATTCTGGACACACGCGCGTCCCCTCGAGACGAACACGGTCTATGGCACGCTACGCTCGCTGGCGCCGAAGTGGCCCAAGACGCATGCTCCGCAAGGCTTCGTGGCGCTCTATGCAAAGGCGATCAAAGGCAATGAAATCCATGTGCCTGACGGTGAACCGGTCACCATCGCGACGCGCGTCCAGTCGCCCTCGATCCGGGGTAACCACATCAGCGGACCGTACATCGTCCTTGTCGTCGCTGGCGAATATCCCGAGGCGCGCGGTTATGCGCCCCTGCGCGCCTATGCGCAGCCGATCTACAACGGACGTATGTTCGTGCCTGTCGAGTCCGACTTCGATCGCAAGGCGCTACGCGCGATCCTCGATACCCAGCGCGTGTTGCACGCCCGGGGTGTAGACATGGCAATCAGCAAGCCGCTCTTCGATTCAATGACACCAAACGGCCCCTGCCGGCCAGACTTCATCCTGGAGGCGAGGTCGCGCATGACGGGGGAATTGCGGACGGTGGTGGTGGAGGCGATGGGATTTGACAGCGACGAGTACGAAGCTGCCAAAGCGGTAACGCACCCTCGCATGGCGGTCCTGGGTGATCTCGTAACGCTAGATAGGTCCGAAATGGATCAGGATTCTGCGTCGACCAAACTGCTTCGGGTTCTGGATATTTGAGCGATCAGCTCCAAGTCATCGTCGCAGCGAAATAACTAACAATTCCAAGCGTTACCGGTGTTGACAGTAGATACAGCTTTTGCCAGCGCCACCACGCCTTTGGCAGGAAAAGCACGGCGCCACGAACACTACGAACATCTTCCCATGCCTTGTCCCGGTACAAACCGTGGACCGTCACGGAGACTGACATAGCCATAGCGATTGCGCAGCACATAGCCGCTGCCAGATAAATGGCGATCCAGTTGGCAATCTCGCCTTCAGAAAACTGGTTCATCGACACCTCGCATGAAAAAGGGCGCGGTCGACAAACCGGCGCAGAATGATTCTAGTTCCAAGAGCAGCTTAGCGGCGAAATTTTAGCGGCTGGTAAATGAGACGGTGCGCCACTTGGTCCGTCAAAAAAATGGAGTGGAGAGGGAGGGTAAGAAAAGGGTCGCGGAAAGCGGCGTTAACCTTCCACCCCAGGGCGGCCGGTAAAGGCAGCCTTTAGCACGAGGCCTGTAGCCATGACCAAGTACGTCCTTTTCATAAGGGACCACGGCGCCAAGGACGTCCTGGATTTCCATCCGAGCGAGATGTCCGCCAAAAAGGCTCTGGCCGCCTATGTGACGAAGAAGACAGGGCGCGATCTGCCATCCGACCCGGAAGCGGCTGTCCAGGAGATCGCCAGCTACTTCGATCGTGACAAAACCTTCTACGCGATCGCCGGCTCCCCTGCCGGTGCGCACTAAGGGGTATGGGACATGGCTATCATCGCCAATCGACCATCCCAGCACCTCGTCGATCTGGTCGGCGCGCTTGGCGGCACCTGGCACGGGAACAGCGCGATGTGTCGGTGCCCCGCGCATGCCGACGGTACGCCAAGCCTCTCGATCAGGCAGGGTGACCGCGGCCTGCTGGTGACCTGCTTTGCCGGGTGCGACGCTGGCGACATCCTGCGTGAGCTGGACCGGATACCGATCGGGCGCCGATATGAACCGCCCGTTCCGGCCCAGGCAAAGGGTACGGCCAACATCGACCGGCTGTGGAACGAGGCGGTCAGTGTCTCCGGTAACTGGCCGAGCGCTACCTCGCCTCGAGGGGGCTGTTGCCGGTGCCAACCGACGTCCGCTTCCACCCGCGCTGCCCGCTGGGTCCCACACCGGTGACTGTCTTCAAGCCGGCACTGCTGATCGGAGTCCGTGAAGCGCAGCGCCTGGTCGCCTTTCAACGCATCTTCCTGAAGCCCGATGGAGGCTATTCCCAGAAGGCGACGCTCGGCACGCTTGGTACCGGGGCATGGCGGGGCGGTGGCCTTAGTGCGACCATCGGCCTGGCCGAAGGATTCGAGACGGCGCGCGCCTGGTCCCGGATCCGCGGACTACCTTGCTGGGCAACGCTCGGCTCGCGCCGGCTCGATCTCGTGACGATCCCTGACAGCGTTACAAAGCTGATCCTCGCGGGCGATAATGACCTCCCTGGACGCCGTGCGGTCGCGCGAAGCATTGCCCGCTTCGTATCCGACAGTCGTGTCATCCAGGTCGATTACCCGGTGGGCCACAAGGACTGGGCCGAGGCGCTCGAGGCGGCAGAGAGAGGAGAGGGAGGAAGACGGTAAGCTGTCGGATTGGCAGCATAACCTGAGGGAACCTGCCATGTTCGACCTGCTCGATCTTCCGCCCGTCACCGATCACAGTGCAGCGGCACGCATTGCCGGGTTGCTGGCATCGGGCACGCCGATCGCCCGCCGCGATCTGAACGAGGCAATGACAGCGGCCTTTGGCGGCTCGGACGCCGACGGCCATTGGACGCAGCGCGACAGCTTCGAGATGCTCGAACATGGCATTGCGCTCCATCTCGCGTCGCGGCCGTACCAGCTCAATGGCATGGCGGACGTGGCACAGGCGTCGGCGATCATGGCGATGCTGCCGACCCAGACGGTGCGCAGCGAGGAACAGATCGACCTCCAGCAATTCTCGACGCCGGTCGATATCGCGGCGATCGCGGTGCTGATGGCCGCGATCGGTCCGCACGACATCGTGCTCGAACCCAGCGCCGGTAACGGCTTGCTGATCGTCCAGGCACCGGCGTGCGCCAGCCTGCAGCTGAACGAGATCGACGCGAAACGCCGCGACCGCCTCGCCGGCATTTTCCCGGACGCGATCGTCACTGGTCACGACGGCGCGGCACTGGTCAGTCTGCACGCGCGATTGCCGAAGCCGACCGTGGTGGTGATGAATCCGCCCTTCTCGCGCAGCGTCGGTCGCGGCGCCGACGATCTTGCAGCACTTCGCCATCTCCAGGCAGCGATCCGGCGGGTTGCAAAGGCCGGCCGGGTAGTCGCGATCATGCCCGACTGGTTCGCGCCGAGCGTACGACTGAAGGCCGCCTATGAGGCGGTGCTGACCGGCTGCACGGTTCGGACCTCGCTGCGGCTGGAGCATTGCTACCGCAAGCACGGCACCGATATCGCGGTGCGACTCTACGTCATCGACAAGGTGGCAGGCGGCACATCGCACACTGTCATCCAGCGCAGTTCGGTCGCGGGTTTCCTCGACGCCGTAACCATCCCGCCGCGGGCCTCGCTGGTGGCTGATACCCGGATAGCGGCACTGCCGGTGCCCGAACCCAGCCTGTTCGGCGCGGCACGGCAAGCCAAGGCTAATGTTGCCCGCACCTATCATGCACCGGTGCGCAACAACGTACTGCCGGTCAGCTACAGAACCCTGGCTACGGCCGCACCGCTGGCCGACCAGGTCGGTTGCTATCTGCCCTACCGGCCAAGCCGGATCGTGTTCGACGTCGCCGGCGACCACCCGACCGCGCTAGTGGAATCGGTGGCGATGGGCTCGATACCCGCACCGATTCCGACGCACATTGCCCACCTTCCGGAGCGCACCGTGACGGAGCGAATGCTGTCCTCATCGCAGCTCGAGACGGTGGTCTACGCGGGCCATGCCTGGGGTCAGCTGCTCCCCGGGTCGTTCGAGCCTGCCAAGGAAGGCGTCGGGCTCACCATCGATCCCGAGGGCAGCCGTTACCGGAAAGGCTTCTTTTTGGGCGATGGCACCGGCGCCGGCAAAGGAAGGCAGGTCGCGGCATGCATCCTGGACAATTGGCTGCAGGGCCGTCGCCGGCATATATGGGTGTCAAAGAACGAACCGCTGCTCGAAGACGCGCGTCGCGACTGGACCGCGCTCGGTGGCATGTCCGGGGACGTACAGCCGGTCTCAAACTGGAAGATCGACCAGCCGATCAGGCTGGACGAGGGCGTGCTCTTCGTCACCTACCCGACGCTGCGCTCGATGCGTTCCGACCATAGCCGCCTGCAGCAGATTCTCGATTGGGCGGGCACCGACTTCGACGGGGTGATCGCCTTCGACGAGGCCCATGAGATGGGTGGCGTCGCCGGTGGCGAGGGTGCCATGGGCAAGAAGGAAGGATCCCAGCAGGGCATCTGTGGCGTGCTGCTTCAGAACAATCTGCCCGGTGCCCGGGTCCTCTACGCTTCGGCAACCGGCGCATCCGACGTGAACAATCTCGCCTATGCGGTGCGGCTTGGCCTGTGGGGACCTGACACCGCGTTCGCAGACCGTGAGGCGTTCATTGCCGAGATCCGTAAAGGCGGGATTGCGGCAATGGAACTGGTGGCGCGCGACCTGAAGGCGCTCGGTCTCTATACCTCGCGGGCGCTGAGCTTCGCCGACGTCGAGTACGACGTGCTGCGGCACGCACTGACGCCGGCGCAAATTGAGATCTACGACACCTATGCCAAGGCCTGGAGCGTCATTCACCAAAACATGGAAGAGGCGCTGGAACTGACTGGCGTCGTCGACGGGTTCAAGAAGACGACGCTCAACAGTGGTGCCAAGGCCTCGGCACGCTCGCGGCTGGAATCGACCAAGCAACGCTTCTTCGGCCAGGTACTCCTATCGATGAAGCTGCCGACCGTCATCGCCGCGGTAGAACAGCATCTGAAGGCTGAACAGTCGGTGGTGTTGCAGCTGGTCACGACCGCCGAGGCGATCCTCGACCGTCGCCTGGCCCAGATGTCGGCCGACGAGCGTGCGGATCCGACGATTGACCTGTCTCCAACAGAATACATCGCCGACTATCTGATGCGGGCGTTCCCGACGCGGCAGATGCAGACCTATACCGATGACACAGGCACCGCGCGCTCGGCGCCGATGAGCGATGAGTTCGGCAATCCGGTCCATAACCCCGACGCGCTTGCCGCTCGCGACCAGATGCTCGAGCACATCTGTGCACTGCCTCCGATCAAATCCGCACTCGATGCGCTGATCGAGCATTTCGGCACCGACATGGTGGCCGAGGTGACGGGGCGCTCCCGGCGTCTCGTACCGACGTCGGACGGTCGCCAGAAGATCGAGACCCGCTCAGGGCGCTCCTCCCAGGTTGAGGCCGCGGCGTTCATGGCCGGCACCAAGCGGGTGCTGGTGTTCTCCGACGCTGGCGGCACCGGGCGTTCGTACCATGCCAGCCTCGATGCAAAGAACCAGCAGCAGCGCGCCCACTTCCTGCTCGAACCTGGCTGGCGTGCCGATCGCGCGATCCAGGGGCTTGGTCGCACGCACCGTACCCATCAGGCGACGACACCGCTGTTCCGGCCGGTGACCACCGACTGCAAGGGCGAGCTACGCTTCACCTCGACGATCGCGCGGCGCCTCGACAGCCTTGGCGCCCTCACGCGCGGCCAGCGCCAGACCGGCGGGCAAAACCTGTTCGACCCGGCCGACAATCTCGAAAGCGAGTATGCCAAGGATGCACTCCTGACATGGTTCGCTCTCCTCGATGGCGGCAAGCTGACCAGCACGACGATGGACGACTTCTGCTCGCGCACCGGCCTCGAGCTGCACGACAATGACGGCGTCCTGAAGGAAGAGCTGCCGCCCATCCAGCGCTGGCTTAACCGTTTGCTGGCCCTGCCGATCGGGCTCCAGAACCTGATCTTCGACGAATTCCTGGCACTCGTCGAAACCCGCGTCGCCGCAGCGCGCGAAGCCGGCACGCTCGATGTCGGCGTCGAGACGATCACCGCGGATACCGCGACGGTCCTCGACGACACGCTGCTGCGCACCGATCCCCTGTCGGGCGCGACCTCGCACCTTCTCACGATCGAGATCGCGCGCCGCAAGAATCCCATCTCGCTCGAACGTATCCTCGACCTCGCCAAATGGCAGGACGACGTCGCGTTCGTGGTCAACGCCCGGTCGGGGCGCGTCGCCCTCCGGACCCGGGCACGGTCGTGGATGGACGACGATGGCCAGCCGATCGCGCGCATCGAACTGCAGCGTCCCTGCCGGCGTGAGTATCTACGCGAGGCCGACCTGCTCGAAACGGCGTGGGACGTCGTCGACCGTGAGGCCTTCGAGGCCAAATGGAGCGCGGAGGTCACCGAGGCGGCGGGTCAGGTCGATACCGAGACGATCCGTCTGGCAACCGGCCTGCTGTTGCCGATCTGGTCGGCGCTGCCGTCGGACCATCTCGCGGTGAACCGGATTGCGGACGCCCAAGGCAATTCGTGGCTAGGCCGCCTCGTATTCGACCAGCACGTCGTCCAGCTTTACACCAAGCTCGGGATTGCCAAGACCGACGATCTGCCGGTCGAGGCCATCGCACGTTCCGTTCTCTCAGGGCGCAGCGTCGACGTCGTGCGGCCGTTCCCGATGACGCTCCGGCGATCGATCGTGAACGGCAACCCGAGAGTGGAGATCGTGGACGCACCCGCCTCGCAGCTGCCTTGGCTGAAATCGCTTGGCTGCTTTACCGAGATCATCGCCTACCGGACCCGTGTCTTCGTGCCGGCAACTGATGCCGAGACGGTGCTCGGCCGCGTCCTGAAAGGGGTCACGACGCGAGAGTGAGTTTTGCTTGCGCTAGACGAGCACAGAACGTGTCCCCAAACCGGATACCCACCACGGTTCCCGGTAAATCATCAAAACGGTGAACTGCCGGACATTTTGACGCTGGCTGGCGCACCATCGTTTGACGCTCAATGGCGGGAACGGCCTAAAATTCTGCCGTTCAGTAACTCGGCTCGGCGTCTTCAAACCGGCCATCTGCCGTGCCGAAATATTCCCGCTTTCCCATGTACGATAGGCTGTTTTGGGAAAATTAAATCGGGAACAGATTTCGGGAAAGTAGCACCCCTGGGCGCATCAAGAGAATAATTCTGGCCGGCTTTCTCGCTCTACGTTCGTTTTTGGGAAAGAAGGAATGACAGTTTTGCCCCCCATCGCGGTCGTTCCGGGCTTCCCCGCGCGATCCCAAATCCTGCCGTTCCTGTAACGATGCTCTGCGGCACCGGACTGTTTTCGCATTTGTCCGGCGGAATCCTTTGCTATTTTGCCGCTCGCGTGCCGCCCGCTGGACACTCGCAGTTCTCCAAATGTGATATCGTCAGACCTGTCAATCGGGCGAGGCCGCAATGAAGAAATACACGACAAAAGGCGAGATCATCAAAAACCTTCGCTGCCAGCTTTCCGAAGGGGCGTTGCAAAAGGAGATGGCCTACCGGATCGGTATAGGCATCCGCACACTCAGATCGATTGAGAACGCCAACAAACCCGTCACCCTCGCAGAGCTTGATCGCATCGCCGCATATCTGAGCGTGCCAAAGGACCATGTTGCCTTTTCCATGGACGGCCCGAAACTGGTGTTTCCTTCTCCCGAACTGATAGCTAAATTGGCCAATGACTGGTCGCGGGACCAGTTCGTTGCGCGTTTCGATGAGGATTTCGCCCGCGTCACGATGGACGAAGCCAAGCTGTTCGAGGAGGCTTCGACCTCCCACGACGTTATGATCGAGCGGATGATGCCGCTCAATGATGAACTCGATGGCTATGTTGACGAGCTGGCCGCCATGTTAGCGAACCTGACGTGGAATGCCTCGCCCCAGAAGCCGCTAACCGAGGCCGACGAGCTGGCGATGAAGGTCAACATCCGCCGGCTTCTGGTTCTGCTCCGGGGGAACGACGTCTGGACCTACCAGACCAATCATTTCCGTACCCTGCCAGAGCGCGACGATCTGCCGCCGGACGACGAGTCAAGTCGGCTGACGTCCCGTCTCGTCCTCGCGTTCGCTCCGCCGGGAGAATACGGCGAGGACTCTGTCAGCGTTCAAATCGACCACGGGCAGCCCTTCATTCTCAAGGCCTGGAACCCGGACAAGCAGTGGGGTGCATGAGGTGTTAAGCTCGATAAAAAGAATAAAGCAATTGGGCGTCTTCGGCGATTTCACGGCAGCAGCTGATCTCCCTAAGATGAAGCGCGTTAACGTAATCTATGGCGATAACGGATCGGGCAAGACCACGCTGTCGAACCTGTTCACCGCGCTCACTGAGGGCAGTCATCCAGAACATGCTGATCTGGACTACCTTGTCGGGACGGACGCGGGCGACCTTTCTCCGGGCCAGAAATGTCCGAGAGGGATACGGGTTTTCAATGCGGACTATGTGCAGGCTAACATCGGCCGCTTTGACGGTCCCATCCGCCCCATCCTCATCGTGGGGCAAGAGAACAAAGAACTTGCCGAGGAAATCCGGCAAGATCTGTCGCTTCTCGACAGGCGGGAAGCTGAAATCCGTGCCGAGACCGAATCGATCGCAAAACTGAATCAGGAGAAGGACCGCGCCTTCTCCGCAATTGCCCGGACGATCGGCGAAGCTACCAGTGGCACCACGCTCAGGAACTTCAGGAAGCCGGATGCTGAAAAGGCGTTCGCCCGACTGAGCGCGCCTCAATCGTTCGATGCCGCAACGCTCGAAGGCCATCGCGCCACGTTGCAGCAGCGGCAGGAAGACGCGATATCTGTCATGGCCGCGCCTCAAATCCGGGTCGGCGACAGCCTTGAACCGAAGCCAATCGACGCGGCGGCAGCCGCTTTCCAGACAATTGTCCACGAACTCGCCCTGCGCACCGCACAGTCAGCCGCGATCGAGCGCCTGACCGCTTATCCCGATATTGCTGTATGGGCGGAAGCCGGCCTGCACATTCACCGGGAACATGGATCAACGTCCTGCGAATTTTGCAGTCAGCCCCTGCCGGGCGAGCGGATGAACGCGCTCGCCGAGCATTTCAGCGTCGAAGATCAAAGGCTAAAAGGCGAAATTGAGTACGCCGGGGCGACCGGCGATGCCTTGGCCAGCGTCATTGACGGAATTGCACTTCCGGCAAAAACCGCATTCTACAGCGAGCTTCGGGACGAATGGGCACAAGAAGAAGCTGCTTTCCGGACTGCCAAGCGCGAGGTTCTGGAACAGATCGCCGCGCTCCGGTCCCTGTTGACCAGAAAGCTGACCGAACGGACCGTCGCCCTCGCGCCCGCGGGCGTAATCGACACGACTGAACTTCTGGCAGCGATCGATCGGATGGTTGCACTTACTGCGCGTCATAACGCCAAGGCGACCGACTTCGAGGAGGAAAAGGCAGCCGCCCGAACCGCGATCGAAACTCACCATCTATCGAGCATCTTCGTTCAGATCGACGATCTCGTGAAAGGGATCAAGGCAAAGGGGTTCATCATAGAAGGCCTCACGGCCGGCTCCGATGCCGTCGGCGATACGCGGAGCCTCGATGAGATTCGCGCCACGATCGCCGGGAAGAAGACGAAGGTTTCCAGCGCCCACGCCGGCAGCGCCGAACTGAACGGCAAGATGGCTACCTTCCTGGGCCGGACAGACCTGACCTTTGAGTCGGACGAAGAGGGTTATAAGGTGCTGCGGCGTGGCAAGCCGGCAAAGCGGCTCAGCGAAGGCGAAAAGTCCGCAATCGCGTTCGTCTATTTCATCGTCCACCTTCACGACAATGACTTCAATCTGCCGGAAGGCATAATCGTCATAGACGATCCGGTCTCGAGCCTCGACTCTTCCGCGATCTATCAGGCATTCGCCTTTCTCAAGAATGCCGTTAAGGATGCCAAGCAGGTCGTTCTATTGACGCACAACTTCGATTTCCTGAAGCTGCTCCTGAACTGGCTTCACCGACGCAACGACAAAACACTTTATATGCTGGTTTGCGCTGAGACCGAGATCGGTCGTGCTTCGAAAATCGGCCGACTTGACAGTCTTCTCGAGAAGCATCCGACCGAATACCACTTTCTTTTTAAGACGCTTTATACCTTCAAGTCCGATGGGACGATCCAGAGCTGCTACCATATCCCAAACGTCGCGAGGAAATTACTCGAAACCTTCCTTGAGTTCCACGTTCCTTCGAATCTCCCGCCCTACGAGCAGCTTGGCGCTATCACTTTCGACGAGGACAAGAAGGCTGCGATCTTCAAATTCACCAACGACCTGTCTCATCGAACCGGAAAGGGGTTTGATCCCGCAATCGTGGCGGAGACGCAGAAGAACGTCGCCTATCTTCTGGAGCTGATCGAGGCGGTCGCGCCCAAACACTTCAATGGCCTCAAACAGCTTTCTGGCGCTTAACCTTTCCGAAGCGGGTAGCAGTGCCAGAACGTCGAGCGTCAGCGGGAGCTTTTATGGGAGGCAGCTCTTTACGGCCACCTTCCTAACGGACAGCGAAAGTTGGTCAGTCCCGGGCGGTCTCAAAACACCATCGATTCCGAGAAACCCCCATCGCTCCGCAACGTGCCATTTATCGCTGACAGAACCGTGCCAATTAGCACTGATATCTACAGAAATAGGATCCCAATTGAGAACGCAGCGGCCTTCTCGATCGCCGTTTCAAATTTGGAAGCGTGTGGGGCAGCGCAGGCGAGGGAATAGCCCTCACGCTACGGAAGGACCTATTGTAATACCTGTTCATTCGCGCCACGCTGCGATTTATGGCTACTCGCAAATGCGTCACCGTCTCCATCAGCCCTGAGTTGCACGCTGTAGGCCAGCGGTTGCTGACATCAGGACGGTACGGCAATTTCAGCGAGGTGATCCGCGCCTCCCTCCGGCTACTCGACGAGCAGGAACGCCGCTTCAGCCAGCATTGTGCTTCGGCAGATTTGGCTGAGCAGGCATGAGCGTCGACATAAGTGATGTCGCACGTCTTCAGGCCGAAAACTCTGAACTGCGCGAACGTGCAGATGCTGTGGAGGCAATTGCTGCCGAGCGCGAACGGCGTTTGCAAACCGCCATGTCAGCAGGTGCCATCATCGGCACGTGGACGTGGCACCCCATCAGGGATGCGTTCACCGTCGACGAGAATTTCGCTCGTTCATTTGGCACCGATCCCGCCCTCGCCTACCAGGACCTAACGCTGGATCAGGTACTGGCGACCGTCCATCCTGAGGATCGACCAGGCCTGGATACCGCCATTGCCGAGAGCGTCGCGCGGGGTGGCCCCTATGCACATATGTATCGCGTCCAGCGTGCCGATGGCCACTACTACTGGATCGAGGCCAACGGCAGGGTCGAGTTCGGACCGGACGGTGAGCCTACAAGCTTTCCCGGCATTCTGATCGACGTGGATCAGCGGCGTAGCCTGGAAGCGGAGCGAGACCGATCCTCGGCGACGCTACGATCGCGCCATGCCGAATTGGAGCAGCGCGTCACGGAGCGGACGGCGGAGCTGATGCGCGCTGAGGAAGCGCTGCGTCACTCGCAGAAGATGGATGCAATCGGCCAGCTCACGGGCGGCGTAGCGCACGACTTCAACAATCTGCTCACCGTCATCAAGTCAGCCACCGAGATGCTCCAGCGAGGCCAGCTCTCGGATGAGCGCCGTACCCGGTATATCGCAGCTATTGCGGATACCGCCGATCGCGCGGCTAAGCTGACCGCGCAGCTTCTTGCCTTTGCACGCCGCCAGTCGCTCAAGCCGGAGGTGTTTGTCGTCTGCGATAGCGTCCTCGCGCTGTCGGATATGATGGGCACGCTCACTGGCTCCCGCATCGAAATCGTGACCGAGCTCACTCCGGAGATCGTTCATATCTGCGCCGATCCGAGTCAGTTCGATACCGCCCTCGTCAACATAGCGATCAACGCCCGCGACGCGATGGACGGCGCCGGCAAGCTGACGATCGCCGTCAGCGCGGTTGAAGCGATCCCGGCGATCCGCAATCACGAGGCGCAGGTGGGATCGTTCGTCGCGGTATCGATCACTGACACAGGCAGCGGTATCGCACCTGATAAAATGGAGCGGGTATTCGAGCCCTTTTTCACCACCAAGGAGCTAGGCAAGGGCACTGGCCTGGGGCTCTCACAGGTGTTCGGTTTTGCCAAACAGTCGGGCGGTGAGATCAAGGTCGAGAGCGAGGTCGGGCAAGGAACAACCTTCACACTTTACCTCCCTCGCGTCGCCGGTGGAGACGCCGCAAACCAGGATGTGGCCGAGATCGAGCCGCTTGAAGCCGGGCACGGCACATGCGTGTTGGTGGTCGAGGACAACGCCGACGTGGGGACGTTCGCCGTTCAGACACTGACGGACTTGGGCTATGTTACCGTGTTGGCGAGCAATGCCGAGGAAGCATTGGCTGAACTCGCGAGGGACGCCGGCCGGTTCGACGTGGTGTTCTCAGACGTGGTTATGCCCGGCATGAGCGGAATTGAGCTAGGGCAGCTAATCCGAAAGCAGCACGCCGATCTGCCGGTTGTCCTCACCTCCGGCTACAGCCATGTGTTGGCGCAGAATGGCACTTACGGGTTCGAACTGCTGCACAAGCCCTACTCGATCGACCAGCTTTCGCGCGTTTTGCGTAAGGCCGCTACCTGGCAACGCCGCAAGCGTATCTGCTCAGTGTAGACCTTACGTTAGGGTGTTAGCGCACTCAGATGTTTCTCGAAACTCGATCGTTGTGAGAACGCTGGGGCCTTCTCGGCCGCCCTTCGTTTCCGGGACAGCGGGGATCCGGCGGGGTGACAGCAGGCCACAACAGCTATTGACCCATCAATATACGCTCCATAAACGAAACGTATATTGATGAGTAGGGGATCGGCTGATGGGTTTGGTGAAGATCGATGACGAGCTGCACGAGGAAGCCCGTCGCGCAAGCGCCGTCATGTGCCGGTCGATCAACGCCCAGGCCGAGTTTTGGATGAAGATCGGGATGCTTGCCGAGGCCAATCCCACCATGGCCTTCAATGACATAGTGAAGGTGCAGCTCGCCGAAGCGAACGTCCGTTTGGTCCAGCCGCTCGCCGCCTGATCGAGCGCCGCTAATAATCTCCACTACCTACTAGGACTGCTATGCCCTTCCATGATGAAATCACGGCGTTCTTCGGCCGCTACGTCGACGCCTTCGCGCGAGAGGACGCCGACGTATTGAGCGAGCTGTGGGACGAGGTTGGGCTGTTCCCTACCCCCACCGGTAACTTCGCCATGCCGCGATCTGCGTTCCGCGATCATTGCGCCACGCTGTTCGGCTTCTATCGAGCCCAAGGCGTCGTGCGGCCGGAAGGCACCCTGCTGTCCGCCGACGAGCTGTTCCCGAGCGTTGCCCAGACGCGCATGGCCTACCGCATGATAGGGGCTGACGACGCTCCCGTGGCCGAGTGGGAGCATGTCTACATCCTCCGGCGCACCGACGCTTGGCGCGTATCGCTGACCATAGCCGATGGCGAGATGGCGGCTTGGACGGCCAAAGGCGTTCAGCTGTAATCGGATCTGCTGCCGCTCGACCATTTCCGAAACTCGACCCTAACAGAGAAGCTAATCAGCGTTGGGTCGCGCGCGCCCGTCGAAGCGGCTTTGCGCGGTGAGCACCTCTTCGATATGTGTCTCCGCCCACAGACGCAGCGCATCCACGGTGTCCGTGAGCGTGCGGCCGAGATCGGTGATGCTGTATTCGACCGTGACCGGAACGGTTGCGATGGCGTGGCGATGCACCAGTCCGTCACGTTCCAGGCTCTTGAGGCACTGCGAGAGCATCTTCTGCGACAGGCCTTCGATCCGGCGTCGGAGTTCGTTGAAGCGGAGCGGTTCGTTGCCGAGCAGCCCGAGCACCAGCACCGCCCATTTGTCGGCGATGCGGTCGAGCACCAGCCGGGTCGGACAGGCGGCAGCGTAGGGGTTCCATTTGGGCAATGGTGGTATCCTGTAAGTGACCAAGTAGGCCAAAAGTGCCTTCTTTAAACTTAGCGCCTACTAGCGCATCTGGTTTCTTATCGAAACCAGCATGAGGCCTACCAAATGAACGTCGCTCTTATCGGTGCAACCGGCAACGCCGGCTCACGCATCCTCGCCGAACTCGCCAATCGGGGCCACAGCGTGACGGCGATCGTCCGCAACCCCGACCAGGTGCCGTCACTTCCGGGCGTGACCGCCACCAAGGGCGATGCCAACGATCAGGCTGGGCTTGCCGACCTGCTCAAGGGGCATGATGCCGTCATCAGTTCCGTTATGTTCATCGCCAGTGATCCCGCCACGCTGATCGGCGCCGTCCAGGCATCGGGCGTGAAGCGGTATCTCGTCGTGGGTGGCGCCGGCAGCCTGGAGGTTGCACCCGGCCTCAAGGTCGTGGACACGCCCGACTTCCCGGCCGAGTATAAGGCCGAGGCTACCGCTGGCGGCGTCTTCCTCGACGCTCTGCGTGGCACTGACGACCTCGACTGGACCTTCCTGTCGCCGTCGGCAATGTTCGTGCCCGGCGAGCGTACCAGCAAGTTTCGGCTCGGCACCGACCAGCTTCTCGTAAACGATGACGGCAGCAGCATCTCCTTCGAGGACTATGCCATCGCGCTCGTGGACGAGCTTGAGAAGCCCGTCCATGTCCGCCAGCGGTTCACCGTCGGCTACTGACGCCGAAGCGGTGCGACGGCTCGTGATGCCGTCGCACCGCTTGTTCTTAGCATTCAGCTACGCGCGATGAGGCCCATAGAAGATCACGGCAGCGCCTAGAAGGCACAGTGCGGTCCCTCCGAGGTCCCAACGATCCGGTCGGACGCCTTCCGCGAACCAAAGCCAGAGCACCGCGAACGTGATGTAGATGCCGCCGTAAGCGGCGTAGGTCCGGCCAGCATCGGCGCTGTCGACCCGGGTGAGAAGGTAGGCGAAGGCGATTAGCGAGGCGCAGCCGGGGATCAGCCAAAGGGGCGACTTCGACATACGAAGCCACGCCCAAAACGCGAAGCAGCCCGCGATTTCCCCGAGGGCCGCACCCGCATAGATGATGATCGATTGCATGGAAGAGAGCTAGCAGCCCGACGCCGCCGTGTCAGGATGGCCAAGAGAGAGACCGCTCCCAATTGAGGCCAAGGAGGCACTCAGGATGTGCATGACGGATCATGCCTCCCCAGTGTCGAGCGGATATCTTCCGCGCAGACTAACGCCTTCCGCGCCGAAGCGGGCGTAAAGGACGGGCAACACCAAAAGCGTCAGCAGGGTTGCCGAGATCAGCCCACCAATGACAACCGTTGCAAGCGGCTTCTGCACCTCCGCGCCTGCACCATGCCCGAGCGCCATCGGCACGAACCCAAAGCTAGCGACAAGTGCGGTCATCGCCACCGGCCGCAGCCGCAGGAGCGCTCCTTCACGCGCGGCTGTCAGCCGGTCCCGACCGCTGCGCACGAGTTCCTGGACCGCGCTTAACATGACAAGCCCATTGAGGACCGCGATGCCCGAGAGCGCGATGAACCCAACCGCAGCCGAGATCGAGAACGGCATGCCACGCAGCGCCAGCGCCAATACGCCGCCCACCAAGGCGAGCGGAATGCCGGTAAATACCAGCGCCGCGTCGCGCACGCTGCCGAGTGCGCCGTAGAGCAGCAGCAAGATCACCGCGAAGCATGCCGGCACCACCAGCATGAGGCGCGCCCGGGCCGAGGCCAGGTTCTCGAACTGCCCACCCCATTCCAGATACTCGCCGGTGGGAAGCCGCACGTCGCGCGCGATCGATGCTTGCGCGTCTTCGACGACGCTCGCCACGTCGCGACCGCGCACGTTGGCCTGGACGACCACGCGTCGCTTGCCGTTCTCGCGACTGATCTGGTTCGGTCCGTCTGTGATGGCGATATCGGCGACGCTGGCGAGTGGGACCGATGTTCCCTGAGGCGTGGAAACCGGCGTCTGTCCGAGCGTGTCGAGGTTGGCACGGGCAGCATCCGACAGTCGAACGACGATCGGGAAGCGGCGGTCGCCCTCATAGATTTGGCCGCTTTCCCGACCGCCTACGGCCGCGGACACCGTGTCGGCGACGTCTTGTGCTGTGACGCCGAGCCGTGAAGCTGCATCGCGCTTCAGCGACACGTCGAGCATCGGCAGCCCTTCAGTCTGCTCGACCTTCACATCCTCCGCACCCGGCGTGCGGCGCAGATTGGCGGCGATCTTCGCCGCGGTTGCGTTCATGCTCGCGAAGTCGTCGCCGAATACCTTGACCGCCACGTCCGAGCGCACGCCGGCGATCAATTCGTTGAACCGCATCTGGATCGGCTGCGTCACCTCGTAGGCATGTCCGGGCACGCTCGCGAGACGCTTTTCGATGCGCTCGACCACATCGGCCTTGCTCTCGGAGGAGTCGGGCCATTCGCGCTTGTCCTTCATCATGATGAAGGTGTCCGTGGCGTTGGGCGGCATCGGGTCGGAGGCGATTTCCGCCGTGCCGGTGCGCGAGAACACCGTCTTGATCTCCGGCATGTTCGCAAGTGCCCGTTCGATCTGGAACTGCATCCGCTGGCTCTGTTCGACTGACGTTCCCGGCACCCGGAATGCCGAGACGAGGACGTCGCCCTCGTCGAGCTGAGGCAGGAACTCTTGCCCCAGCGTTGTGAAGGTAACCGCGCCGATCGCCAGCGCGCCGATCGCCACGCCAACCGTCAGCGCCGGACGACGTAGCGCGCGATTCAAAGCTGGTTCGTAGCGACGATGCAACCAGCCGACGATGCGGTTCTCACCCGTATGCCCCGAACGTGCGATCCAAGTGGCGATTGCTGCGGGCACGAAGGTCAGCGACAGCACGAAGGCGAAGGCCAGCGCCAGCAGCACGGTCAGCGCCATCGGCTCGAAAGTCTTGCCTTCTACGCCTGAGAAGGTAAGCAGCGGCAGGTAGACGAGCATCACGATCGCCTGTCCGTAAACAGACGGGCGGATCATCTCGCGTGCCGCTTCCGCAACCAGCGCCAGCCGCTCCGGCTTGGCAAGCTGCCCGACCTCTTTTTCCCTTGTCGCGATCCGGCGTAGCGCGTTCTCGACGATGATGACCGCGCCGTCGACGATGAGGCCGAAGTCGAGCGCGCCGAGGCTCATGAGGTTGGCGGAGACGCCGAGACGCCCCATGCCGAACGCCGTCAGCAGCATCGCGATCGGGATCACCGCCGCCGCGATCAGCGCCGCCCGCCAATTGCCGAGCAGCGCGAACAGCACGACGATGACCAGCGCCGCGCCTTCCGCGAGATTGCGGGCCACGGTGACGATGGTTGCGTCGACCAGTTTGGTGCGATCCAGCACCGGCTCGATCACGACGTCGGGCGGCAATGACGGCTCGATCGTCTTCAGCTTGGCACCAACCCCCGACGAGACAGTGCGGCTGTTCTCACCGATGCGCATGATGGCGGTGCCGGTCACGACCTCGTGCCCGCCTTCCGATGCCGATCCCATGCGAACGCCCTGGCCCAACCGCACGTCGGCGACTTGGGAGAGAGGGATGGGCGTGCCTTCACGGGTGGTGATCACCGCCTGCCTGAGCTGCGAAAGGCTGGCGACCCGCGCATCGGCACGGACCGCCAATCCCTCGCCGTTACGATCGACCGTGCCCCCGCCGACTGCGACGTTGGCGCGTTCCAATGCGGTCGACAGATCGGCGAGCGAGAGGTGAAGCGCGGCGAGCTTCTGGACGTCGGGAACGACCAGATACTCGCGCTCAAATCCTCCCAGCGAGTCGATGCCGGCGACACCGGCCACGCCCTTGACCTGTGGCGCGACGATCCAGTCCTGCACGGTGTGCAGGTAGGTCGCCTTATCTGCCTCGCTGACGAGCCGGTCGCCTTCGGGCGTGATATAGCTCCCGTCCGGTTGCAGGCCGGGTTCCCCCGGACGATGCCGCTCGTGTGCCCGCTCGGCATAGCGCAGCGTCCAGACATACACCTCGCCGAGGCCCGTCGCGATTGGCCCCATCGCCGGCACGACGCCAGTCGGCAGCGTCTCCTGCGCACCAGTCAGCCGCTCCTGAACCTGTTGGCGGGCGAAATAGATGTCTGTCTTGTCGGAGAACACGGCGGTGATCTGCGCGAAGCCGTTGCGGCTCAGCGAGCGCGTGCTTTCGAGGCCAGGGATGCCGGCCAGTGCCGTCTCGATCGGAAAGGCGACTTGTTTCTCGATCAGCTCCGGCGACAGCGCGGGTGCGCGTACGTTCACCTGGACCTGGTTGTTCGTAATGTCGGGAACCGCGTCGATCGGAAGCCGAGGCAGCGACAGCGCGCCAACTATAGCGGCGATCGCGGTGAACAGGAGGACGAGCCAGCGGCGCTCGACCGCCCAGGTAACAATGCGGGCGATCATGCGCTCAATCCTCGTCCGCGACCGCGCCCAGCGCCGACTTTAGGGTAAAGCTGTTGTCCGCCGCGACCTGTTCGCGGCCCGTCAGCCCGCTCGCCACGATCACAGCGTCCCCGGCATGGGCGCCGAGCATGACCGGTACGGCCTTGAAGCCTTGCGGTGTGCGCACGAACACGACCGTTCTGCCATCGACCGTCTGCACTGCGGTCGACGGCACACGGATCGACGATTTCCCCGCACCGCTTGTTAACTGCACCGCGGCCGAGACGGACTCGCCCACCCGCCAGCGTCCGCCCCGATTGTCGAGAGTGGCGAGCGCGGAGACGAGCTTGGTATCGGGATCAAGCGCGGGCGACACAAAGCTGATGCGCGCGGTCTGCTGCCGCCCCGGCGCCGTCACAGTGACGAGGCCACCCGGTCGCACCCGCCCGGCATCTGCCGGCGAGAGGGCGAAGGAGAGCGACACCCGATCGAGACGCGAGACGCGGTAGAGTTCCGCATCCGCCGCGACCGTTTGCCCGAGGACGGCGCTACGCGTGATGACCTCGCCCGCGATCGGCGATACCACCGCAATGCGGTTGAGCGCGCCCGCGCTTGCGCCGGTCGCGGCGACTTGCCCCTGTGCTTGCCGGTAAGCAATGCGCGCCTCGATTGCGGCTGTCCGTGCCGCGACGAGATCCTGTTCGGGCGAGACGCGCTGGTCGAACAATCGTTGTTCACGCGCAAGATTGCTGTTGGCGAGCGCGAGACGCGCGCGCGCCGCTTCGACGTCGCCCTTGAGCTGCGCCGCCTCGCGGCTCTCGATCACCGCCAACGTCGTTCCCCGCGCGACGGACTGGCCCAGGTTCCGGGTCAGCGTCACCACGCGCCCGGCGAGCGCAGCAGACACGACCTGCGTCGCTTGCGGGTCGCCCTCGATCGTCGCTGGCAGCTCGATCGTGCCGCCGCCATCTCCAACCGTCGGGCGTACCAGCTCGATCCCCGCTGCCGTGATCTGTGCTGGCGT
Organism: Sphingomonas sp. SL1004; assembly: GCF_057815015.1. Lineage (NCBI taxonomy): Bacteria > Pseudomonadati > Pseudomonadota > Alphaproteobacteria > Sphingomonadales > Sphingomonadaceae > Sphingomonas > Sphingomonas sp. SL1004. The sequence goes on along the minus strand of NZ_JBYMUX010000002.1, from coordinate 34,754 downwards.
GAGCGTAACCGTGCCGTCCGCTTTCTTTGGACTGTCCTCACTCGCTTCGGCCTTCGGAGCGTCCGCGGCCTTCCTGCCGCATCCGCCGAGCGTCCCCGCCAACACCAGCGGCAGCGCCGCGATCAACCAACGCCGCTTCAATTCTTCGCTCCGTCATAGGGGGTCGTCAGCCGATCGAGCCGAGCCTGCGCCTCGTGGTAGGAAGCCAGCGCATCGATGGCGGCGCTGCGCGTCTCGGCGAGCGCACGTTCGGCTTCGAGAAGATCGAGCTGGCCGAACTTGCCTTCCCGGTAACCGATCCGGGCGATCCGCGCCGCTTCCTGGGCGCCGGCCAGCGCGGGGCCATTCGCGACGCGGGCTGCGCTCGCAGCGTTGTCGCGCTCGGCTTCGGCCTTGATGATCGCGCCGTTCGCTTCCAGTTCGGCCGCTTGGGCCAACGCCGCCGCCCTGCTGCGTTCGGCGCTAGCCTGGTCGATGGCCGCCCTGCCGCCGTTAAACAGTGGCAGCGGCACCGACAGGCCAAGAACCGCTGCGGTCGACCCAACCACCGGCACCCGGCGCACGCCGGCGTTCACCGTTATGTCCGGGATGCGCTGCGAGCGCGCGAGCCGTTCCTGTGCGCTGGCAGTTGCGACGTCGCCGCGCGCAGCGGCGACCGCCAGTGCGCCCGATCCCGGCCGAGCCGCGCTATCCTCGATCCGGTCGAACCAGGCCGAGTCGAGCGGGCCGCTGGCAGGATTGCCGATGCGCAACGCCAGGTTGGCGCGCGCCGCTGTCGCAAGCCGGGTCGCTTGCTCTACCGCCAGATCGGCATTGGTGCGGATGACGCCGGCGCGGCTTTCCTCCAGCGGCGATGCGCGTCCCGCCTGAACTCGTGTCTGCGCGGCGCGAAAGCCATCGGCCGCGATCCGCGCCTGTTCCCCTGCGGTCGCAAACCTGCGATCGGCCGCGAGCGCGTCGGTATAGGCTTGCGTCACACCAAGCCGCAGTTCGGCATCGACCGTTGCGCGGTCGACCGCGGCGCGCGCACCGAGCGCGTCAGCGACCCCGATCCGGGCCGACCGCTTGCCGCCCAGCTCCAGCGGATAGGCGAGACTGACCGTCTGTTTTGGCGCCTCCACGATATTGAAGGCGCGGGAGCCACCGACGTTCTCGACGTCGACGGCGACCGTCGGGTTCGGACGCAACCCGGCGACACGACGTCCCGCCGCAGCGGCATCCACACCCGCGCTCGCCGCCGCAGCCGAGGGGCTGGACCGGCGCGCCATCTCTATCGCAGCATCGAGCGTCAGGGGCGGTCCCTGGACCTGCGCGATGGCCGGTGTGGTGGTGAGCAGAAGCGCTAAAGCCAAGCGGCGCATCAGTCGAGCGCCACCGAGCCGCCTTTGCCCTGCCATACCGGCCACGCCGAGCGCAGCACGTGCGCGGCCGAGCGCAGGAAGAGGAGTGCGATCACCAAACCGGCGAGAACGTCCGGCCATCCTTTGCTCGTCCACGCTACCAGCAACGCGGCAATGAGAACGCCGACATTGGCGATCACGTCATTGCGCGAACATTCGAAGGTGCTGGCCATGTTCACGTTCAGGGTCCGGAAACGCCATAGCAGCGCCAGGCAGACGAGGTTCGCAATGAGCGCGACACCGGTAACCGTGAGCATGATCGAGCTGGACGGGGTGACGCCTTCGGCGATCTTGAATCCCGTCTCGATCAGAATGCCGATCCCGAAAGTGAGGATCAGCCCACCCTTGGCGAGTGCAGCACCCGCCTGCCACCGCTCGCCCTGCCCCAGCGCATAGAGGCTTAGTCCATAGACGATTGCGTCGCCGAGCATGTCGACCGAATCCGCCATCATCGCGCTCGATCGTGCGACAAAGCCGAAACCGAACTCGGTGGTGAACATGACAATGTTTACGACCATGACGATGATGAGCACACGCCTCTGGTCGCCTTGCGCCAGCACGTCCAGCGTCTCGGCCTTACGGGAACAACAGTCGTCCATTTCGATCCTCGACCGGAGAAGTGGAGGCTCCTATGCACCCTGAAGCCACTACAGGGTCAAGCGATGAATGATTTGCGCATCGGCGATCTCGCGCGCGCCACCGACACCAGAGTCGAGACGATCCGCTGGTATGAAAAGCAGGGATTGATCCCGCCGCCCGACCGCACGTCGGGCAATTACCGTGCCTATGGCGAGGCGGCACTGGCGCGGCTGAGCTTCATTCGTCGCGCGCGAGACCTCGGCTTTTCGCTCGATCAGGTTCGCGCGCTTCTTCAGCTCGCGAGCGACGAAGCGGGCGACTGCGCAGAAGTCGATGTGCTGGCGCAGCAGCATCTCGACGAAATAGATCGGAAAATTGCGGACCTGACGGCACTGCGCGGTGAGCTGTCCGGCTTGCTGACGTCGTGCAAGGGCGGGACCATCGGCAAGTGCCGGATTATTGATACGCTTGCACCACGGCGTTGACCGCTCGGCCGCCCAGCTTTCCCATTTTACCATCCTTTTGGGAAAGCCCCGGCGTTCTCGATCGTCGTTCGTTTGCGGGAACCCGCCGGCTAAAGCGGGGTCACAGTGCTGCTTTCGATCTGGTCCAGGTAGGGGGGACCAAACTCGTCGGCATTACGAAACCGGCTCACGCCGGAAATGGTGGCGGCACGGTTGGCCGTTACGATCAGGCATCGGTGCGGCGCTGTGCATGATTAGGTTCATGTGGACCGGTGTTAGGGATTGTTCATCCGACAGGCTTGGTACTCAGCCGTGCCCCACCGAGAGAAAGCCTGCCTGGCAGGCGCGAACTGTGCGAGGATTTTGCACGACCTAACTTAAATCAGTAATTGGCTGAAAACTTTAGAAGAACTGGTCTTTTGCGAGCGATGATCGTTACGGCTGTTCATGCAGTAGCAAGGATTGCCCAATGACCACATCGGACTGGCTATGGTTCGGCTTCATCGCCATGGCCTTGGGATCGGCGATCCTCCTTGTCATGGGGTGGAACCGGCGAACGCGTGACGAGGAGAACCACTACCTCCTGCACCTGTTCGTCACGCTGACGGCGACGGCCTCTTACCTCGCTATGGCGCTGGGCCAGGGTTCGATCCTTCTCGCCGATGGACGCGATTTCTACGTCGCGCGCTACGCGGACTGGGCAATCACGACGCCGATGCTGCTAACCGGTCTATGCCTAACTGCGCTCCACTCGCCGTTCCGCCGCTGGGCGCTGCTGCTGGGTCTCGTGTTCACCGACTTTTACATGATCGCGACCGGCGTTGTCGCTGGCTTTAGTCCCACGGGATCGTCGGCGAAGTGGGCATGGTACCTGATCAGCTCAGGCGCGTTCCTGTTCATCTATATCGGCCTTTGGGGCCCGATGCGCGTCGAGTCCGAGAAGTCGGGTCCGCGCGCGGCCAAGCTGTTCAAGACCAACGCCACCATCCTGTCGCTGGTATGGTTCGCCTATCCGGTGATCTTCTTACTCGGCTCGGAAGGCACGAAGACGATCGATGCGACCGCGACTGCGGCGCTCTACACGATCTTCGACGTGATCGCGAAGGTAGTCTACGGCATTTTCTCGATGGCAGCGACCCGCACCAAGGTCTCGGCCGACCTCGCGGCCGGTGAAGTACCCGAGCATGATCTGCGGCCCGCGCCGGTCGCTTACCACGAGGTCCAGGCGCCAGGTCGCACCGAGCGCGTTGAACCCACGCACCACGTTCAGCCGAACCGCAGCTGAGCGAGGACGTGCCGGTCAGGCTGGCATTTGGGGCGGTGGACCACGCCGCCCCCTTTTCATTTACCGCGATTCGATCGGCAGCGATGCGGATCGTGCCAGTCGTTCTCGCCGTCGCGATCGGTGCCGTGCTGCCGGGGCGTGTCCCGGCAGCCGGCTTTCTAGCCCTGGCGGTCATTGTCGGCCTGCCTCACGGCGCGTTCGATCATAAGGTCGCCCGACGTGCCTTTGAGCGGGGTCATGGCGCCGGATGGTGGCGGCCGTTCCTGGCGGGCTATCTCGCACTCGCTGCCGCGATGCTGCTCATTTGGTGGGCGCTTCCCGTCCTGGCACTTTCGATCTTCCTGCTTCTGTCGATCCTTCACTTCGGAGATCAGGACGCCCCGGCCCAAGCTTCCCACCGCAGCATCCGCATCGTGGCGCATGGCGGCGTTCCGATCATCGTCTCAGCCGTCTGTCATCCCGAAGCGATCGAGCGGCTGCTCGCCGCGCTGGTGCCGGGGCATGCGCATATCGTCACGATGCTTCTCGCCGAACCGGTGGCGCTGTTGTGGCTAGGGGCGGTCATCTGCACGCTTATCGCCTACGCGGCACGCGGGCGGGCCGATGACTGGACGGTTGGAGCGGACTTAATTCTAGTCACCCTGTTGTTCGCTGTTGCTCCACCGCTGATCGCGTTCGCGCTGTATTTTGCCGCGATCCATGCTCCGCGGGCGCTCACTGCTGCCATGCCGGCGGGGGGTATGCGAGCAGGAGAGTTGGTCCTGCCGCTTGTCCTGACGGTACTCGGGCTGGGACTCGGTGCCGTCATCTTCACCACAGGAACCGCAGCGCCGACCGGGGACAACGTCGTCCGTACCGCCTTCCTGCTGCTCAGCGCATTGACCGTGCCGCACATGTGGTTGGACTGGCGAGCACGTATGGCGTCCGGCGGGCCTGTCGTTCCAACGTACAACTGAAAGCCTGTCGGTGCTGCAATCTCTTTCCCTGCTACCCCTGCTCGGCATCTTCGCGGTTGCCGCTGTGGCGATCTGGATGGCGGGTATCCAGCTCTCCAATACCACCGGCGTGCTGTCGCAGCGGCTTGGCCTCGGCCAAGCGCTCGGCGGCGTCATCCTGCTGGCGATCGCCACCAACCTGCCCGAAATCGCGATCACCGCCAGTGCGGCAGCATCGAACAACATCGGGGTCGCGGTCGGCAACATCTTGGGCGGGATCGGCATCCAGACGCTGGTGCTGGTGGCGCTCGACGCTTTCGGCATGCGGGAAAAGGTGCCGTTGACCTACAAGGCGGCCAGCCTGACGCTGGTGATCGAGGGGCTGCTGGTCGTCGCGGTGCTGATCATCGCGATCATGGGAACGCAGCTTCCTGCCTCGCTGATCTACCTGCGCGTCGGGCCAGACGCGCTCGCCATCGCGCTGGTCTGGATCCTTGGCGTGTGGCTGATCGGCCGCGCGAACAAGGGGCTGCCCTGGCACGACAGCAGCGGCAACGCGCCGGATACGCAAGCTCAGCCAAAAGGGCATTCGCAGGTGAAAACCGAGCAGCAGGCTACAGCCAAGGGCAAGAGCACCGCGCGCACGGCCATTGTTTTCGTCATCGCGGCGCTCGTGACGCTGGTCGCAGGCGTAATGCTCGAGCGAGCAGGAGATGGCATCGCCGATCATATAGGCATGAGCGGCGTGCTGTTCGGCGCGACCGTGCTGGCGGCCGCGACCTCGCTGCCGGAGCTGTCCACCGGGCTTACCTCGACCAAGGCCGGCGACTACCAGCTCGCGATCAGCGACGTTTTCGGAGGCAACGCTTTCCTGCCGGTGCTCTTCCTGTTGGCAACGCTGATCTCGGGACGCGCGGTGCTGCCGCAGGCGCAGGACACCGACATCTACCTGGCCGGACTCGCGGTCCTGCTGACCAGCGTCTACCTGGCAGGCCTCATCTTCCGTCCCAGGCGCCGTATCCTCGGCATGGGCGTAGACTCGCTGGCAGTATTGATCCTCTACGTCATCGGCACCGCCGGCCTGTTCGCAATCGCCATGTCGAGTCATTATGGCTGATTGGCTGGACATCTCCTTTCGGCTCCTGGTCGCGACGGCGGCTGGAGCGCTGCTCGGCTTCGAGCGGTCGCGGCAGGACCGCGCGATCATGGGCTTTCGGACGCTGAGCCTGGTGGGGCTGGCGAGTTGCATCGCCGTCCAGGCGATCGTCCACAGCGGCCTGCCACAGATGAATGCGGACGCTGCCGGACGCGTCATACAGGGCGTACTATCGGGCGTCGGGTTCATCGGCGCGGGCGCGGTGCTCCACGGTGGAAGCTACAAGCAGGTCCACGGCCTTGCAACGGCAGCCAGCATCTGGGTGTCGGCTGCGCTGGGCTCGGCCGCAGCACTCGCGATCTGGCCGCTGATCGTCGTCGGCGCGGCGCTCGCCTTGTTCGTTCTGTTCGTCGGCGCCCCAATCGAGCGGCGTATCCGCGACCACGCGCGGGATACGCCTGCCGAGCAAGACCGGGTCGATACGGAGACGCGACCATGATGCGACTGCCACGGTCCAGGCGATGAGCACGGAAGCGGACTGGATCCACCTCGTCACCCGCGTGGTGGAGATCGTCGGCACTGCCATCATCGTGGTGGGCTCCTTCGGTGCGCTTGCCGCCTTTCTGTGGCGAATGGCGGCCAATGCCGCGCCGCGGGACACCCTGGTTGCCGCGTTTCGCTCCAATCTCGGCCGTTCGATCCTGCTCGGGCTCGAGTTCCTGGTCGCAGCGGACATCATCAACACCGTTGCCGTCGAGCCTACCGTACAAAGCCTGATCGTGCTCGCCGGCATTGTCCTGATCCGCACGTTCCTCAGCTTTTCGCTGGAAGTGGAGATCGAGGGACGCTGGCCTTGGCAAAAGGCCGGAAAGCTGGCGGGTTCGGTACAAGGCGAGGTCGGCCGTTCCGGCGACCAGCCTCAAACATGACCATCATTGCGGAACGGTCAGCAAGGACCGGACGTTCGTTTTTCACCGAGGAGTTTGACAATGCAACAGCCAGGCCTGCACGGACGTCATCGCGACATGAACGGCGAGATCAGCCGCAAGCACGGCAACACGCTGGTGAGCACCCTGCGCAAGATCTACGGCGCGTCGTTCGCGCCCGGAGCACAGCCCGGCGAGACGCTCTCGGAGGTGCTTGTCGAGATGGACGAGTCGTCCCTGTCCAAGCTCGTCCACGACCACGAACGTGGCGGCCTCGCAGGCAAGATTTCTGCCGCATAAGCTTCGAGAAGGAACGGTAGATGTTCGGTATAGGTGGGCTCAAACGGCCGAAGATGGTGGCGTTCGACATTATCGGAACGGTCTTCCCTCTGGAACCGCTCCGCTCCTCAATCGTAACGCTTGGGTTGCCTCCGGCGGGCCTGGACGGTTGGTTCGCCGCCGGATGTCGTGACGCCTTCGCCATGGCCGCCGCGGGTGACTTCGAGCCGTTCACGACGGTTCTAGAGACCGCGCTTGACGGCGTGTTGGCCGAACAAGGATTGGAAGCGCCAGCCTCTGAGCGCAAAGCGCTGGTGAAGCAGCTGGTGACGCTCGGCGCTCGTGACGGAACTCGCGAAGCCTTTGCACTTCTGATTGAGGCCGGCATCCCCGTCATGGCGCTCTCCAACGGCGCGAAGAGCTCGACCAAGGCACTGCTGGAGCGCGCCGAACTCAGCCACTTGGTAGAGGAGGTCGTGTCGGTCGACGAGGTCAAGCTCGCCAAGCCGAGAGCGGAAGTCTACATTTATGCGGCCGACAAGGCCGGTATCGAGCCTGCCGAGCTGGCGTTGGTGGCGGCACACCCGTGGGATATCAACGGTGCGGCCGCGGCCGGCCTCGTCACTGCTTATCTGACCGCCGACCGCCCCTACTCACGGGCTATGCGCGCTCCCGACAAGGAAGCATCGACGTTGCCGGAGCTCGCTCGTCAACTAATCGCAATCTAAAAAGCGTGAGGTTGCGTCTACCAAGTGTGTTTCCCACTCCTCATGATTCATGGTTTTGAAAAGTCGTTTCCATTCCCAATACACCATCCTTTTGGGAACGCCCCGGCCTTCTCGATCGCCATTCCCAATCAGGAAAGCCAAGAGACAAACCACGTAGCTCGTTCTAAAAGGCCGGAAACGCCTTGTGGGGGATGTGAGTATGGAAGACGGCTTCGCGACTTTGTCAAAGATCGTTGGCGAGCGCGAAAGTGCGATCGTCGCACGTTGGCGTCAGCTGCTCGCCGAGGCGGGCGGCTCGGGACGGATCAAAGACGCTGAGGTCCAGAAGCAGTGCCAGGATTTCCTGGCATCATTTGTAGCCGGACTTGGCGCAGGTGCAACGTCTGTAACCGATCCTGCTTTTGCCAAGGCCCGCGAATTGCTTGGCGAGGTCTCCCGTTCGCGAGCAAACCAAGGTTTCACACCGACCGAAACAGCGACGTTTGTCTTCTCGCTAAAAGAGCCGATCTTCGAGCAGGTTCGGGCGAGCTACCCGGATGATGCCGCTCGCGTGGCAAGCATCGGCTGGGAAATGACCCAGATCCTCGATCAGCTCGGACTGTACACCATGGAGGTCTACCAGCGCAGTCGCGAGGATGTAGTACGCCGCCAGCAGGATGAGATCGCCGAGCTTTCGACACCGGTCGTCAAGCTCTGGGAAGGCATCCTGGCACTGCCCCTGATCGGCACGCTGGATTCTGCCCGAACCCAGGTGGTCATGGAAAACCTTCTTCAAGCTATCGTCGACCAGAGCGCCGATCTCGCGATCATCGACATTACCGGGGTGCCAACGGTCGATACGCTTGTCGCTCAGCACCTTCTCAAGACGATCGCAGCGGCCCGCCTCATGGGGGCTGACTGCATTGTATCGGGTATCCGACCTCAAATCGCGCAGACGATGGTGCATTTGGGTGTGGAGCTGGACGTCGTATCCAAGGCTACACTGGCGGACGCCTTAGCCCTCGCGTTTCAGCGTACCGGACGAACGGTCGTCCGTAAGGCGATCGCGAAGGGCTGAACGTCATGGATCGTATTCCCATTCTCAAGCTCGGCCGGGCGCTCCTGGTCAGTATCCAGGTCGACATCCATGACCGCCTTGCCAAGGCTCTGGAAGAGGATCTCTCCGAGCGGATCGTCGCTACTGGCGCTCGCGGTGTCATGATCGACATTTCGGGGCTGGAAATCGTCGACTCATTCATGGGCCGAATGCTCGACAATATCGCTGCGGTCTCGCGCCTCCTCGATGCTGACACTGTCGTTGTCGGCATGCGCCCGGCTGTAGCGATCACGCTAGTCGAACTCGGACTGTCGCTGACAGGAGTAAAGACGGCTCTAAACGTCGAACGGGGCATGGCACTGATCGGCAGCGGCCAATATGAAGAATTCGATGGCGACGACGCCCCGGAGGGCGGTGATGAGCGCAACGACGGATGAGGTACTGCCAATCAGGGAGTCCGATGATGTCGTTCGTGTCCGTCAGGCAGTTCGTGTTCGAGCGGTCGCTGCGGGGCTAGGTCTTGTTGATCAGACCAAAATCGTGACGGCCGCCAGCGAATTGGCGCGCAATACCCTGGATTATGGCTTGGGTGGCACGGCCCGGATCGAGACGTTCACGGGATCCCCTGAGCGGGGCGTGCGACTGACATTTGCGGACAATGGCCCCGGTATTCCAGACCTCGAACGCGCACTGACCGACGGTTACACGACCGGGGGCGGTCTTGGCTTGGGACTGAGCGGCGCGCGGCGGTTGTGCAACGAATTCGAGATTGACTCGGTTGTCGGTCAAGGAACGCGCATCACCATTGCGCGGTGGAAGTAGCGATGCACGCAGTCGAAGTTCGAGACACCTCGCAGGTTGCCGAAGCCCGGCGGGTCGCGGTGGCGCTCGCCGACGCGCATGGCTTCAACGAAAGTGACGCAGGCAGAGTTGCGATCGTCGCCACGGAGCTTGCCACCAACATCCTCAAACATGGGGATGGGGGATCTCTTCTCGTCGACAGCTTCGAAGACGCCTCCGGTGCCGGCATCGAATGCCTTGCGCTCGACAAGGGGGCTGGCATGGCAGACATTGCGCTTTCTATGCGCGACGGCCACTCAACCGTCGGAACCGCTGGAAATGGCCTTGGCGCTGTCTTTCGCGGATCGCACGTAACCGACATATATTCCGCACCCGGCTGCGGCACAGCGATCATGGCCCGACTGCAACAGGGCCGTCCCGACCCGATCCGAAAGGTGGACCATCCAAGCTACGGTGCAGTCAGCCTGCCGATGCGAGGCGAGGAGGCATGCGGAGATGCATGGTGCAGGAAAGATGGCGCGGGTGGAACGACCTTCATGGTAGCGGATGGTCTCGGTCATGGGCCGTCGGCAGCGCAGGCGGCACACGCGGCGACGCGCTCATTTCATTCGTCTGGCTCCAAATTACCGAGCGAGATGCTCGTTGCGATGCACGCCGCCTTGCGTTCGACCAGGGGTGCCGCAATCGGTATCGCATACTTTGACCAAGCCGGAGGGCAGGTCATTTTTGCCGGTGTCGGCAACATCGCGGCGACACTTATCGACGCCGACAATGGCGTCAGGCGGATGATCTCCAACAATGGCACCATTGGGCATATCGCGCGACACATGCGAGATTTCAGTTATCCGATCACGACCACCACCCTGGTTGTGCTGGCCTCCGATGGCTTGGCGACGAACTGGGACCTCGGGGCGTATCCCGGCCTTGCTGCCCGCCATCCCGCGCTGATCGCCGGTGTGCTTTGGCGCGATTTCAACCGCGGTCGCGACGATGTGACGGTTTTCGTCGGCAAGATTGAAGCCAGCGCCGCATGACTATCGCGCCGATTATGACGGTCGCGCTGATCGAAGAGGCGGATATTGTCGCTGCTCGCCAGCGCGCGCGTCAGATTGCGGGCTTGCTAGGCTTCGAGGCGCAGGACCAGACGCGTATCGCCACGGCTGTGTCCGAAATCGCACGTAATGCAACCACATATGGCGGAGGGGGCCAGATCAAGTTCGGCATCGAGCAGACGGAAACACCAAGCCTCGTCATCCGTGTTTCGGACAAAGGGCCCGGTGTTGCTGACATTGATGCGATCCTTGAAGGCCGGTTCAAGAGCACCACTGGCATGGGCGTAGGCATTTCCGGGACGCGGCGCCTGATGGATCGCTTCGAGTTCGACAGTCGCCCCGGAAACGGTACGACTGTTGTCCTTGGCAAGCGGCTTCCCCGGACCATCACGTCGGTTGGCGGAGCCAAGCTCGCCGAGATTGGGAAGGTCCTCGCAGCGACCGGTGCCTCCGATCCGCTCGCGGAAGCTCGCACACAGAATCAGGAATTGCTTCAGGCCCTGGCGGATCTCAAAGCGAAGCAGGATGAAAGCGAGCGGCTCAATATCGAGCTTGGAGAGACAAACCGCGGCGTCGTGGCTCTCTATGCGGAGCTGGACGAAAAGGCTGCTCAGCTATCCACATTGAACGGTCAGTTAGAGGGACGTGTCGCCGCGGCTGTTTCGGAATGTCAGCAAGCCAATGACGCCTTGCGGCAAAGCCAAAAGATGGAAGCGGTTGGTCAACTCACTGGCGGTATCGCTCATGACTTCAACAACCTTCTTCAGGTCGTGACCGGCAACCTTGAAATGCTCTTGCGCCGGCTACCCGCCGACGACGTCCGACTACGGCGGGCCGCGGACAATGCCATGTCGGGGGCTCAGCGCGCAGCGACGTTGACGCAGCGACTGCTCGCGTTTGCCCGTCGCCAGCCACTGGCCCCCAAACCCCTTGATCCAAACCACCTCGTCGATGGCATGTCAGATCTTATGCGACGAACCTTGGGCGAAGCGGTCTCGGTCGATATCCGGCTCGCACCCGACCTGTGGAAGGTGGAAGCCGACGCCAACCAATTGGAGAATGCCCTTCTCAATCTGGCAGTGAATGCGCGCGACGCCATGTTGCCGGGCGGCACGCTAACCATTTCGACAGCCAATGGCATAATTGGCGAAGCTGACGCAGAGGAAGACGCCATCCCGGGCCATTATGTTTCGCTCGCCGTTTGCGACACCGGCGAGGGCATGTCCGAAGTGACGATGTCCCGCGTCTTCGAGCCTTTTTTTACGACCAAGGAGGTCGGCAAGGGCACCGGCCTTGGACTTTCCATGGTCTATGGCTTCGTGAAGCAATCAGGCGGACACCTTCGGATCGAAAGCAGTCTTGGCCGTGGCACGACCGTCACATTGTACCTGCCTAAATTTACCGGCGTAGCCCTGCCCGAAGAACAGTCCATCGTAAGCGAAACCGCTTTGGCTCAGCCTGGGGAAACTATTCTCGTAGTTGAGGACGATCCCGATGTTCGCGCTCATAGCTGCGATGTCCTGACCGAATTAGGCTATGCCTTCATAGCCGTGGCAGACGGTTCGGCCGCAGTTGAGGTTCTCGATAGTGCGGACCGGATTGACCTTGTATTTACCGACGTGGTGCTGACCGGTTCGATGAATGGTCGAGACGTTGCACTACATGCCCACTCTGTGAGACCAAAAACCCCGATTCTTTACACGTCTGGGTATGCGCGAGACGCTATCACTCACAATGCGCGCCTCGAAGAGGGTGTCGCGCTGCTGCCAAAACCATTTAACTATGCCGATTTGGCATCAGGCGTCCGCATGGCAATCGATCAGGCATTTAGAATACATAAATAGAATCTTTCCCTCGTGCGCAAATAACTGAACCGGTGAACTATATCTCAACAAGTTCTAGTAAAAGGATACCGCCGCCATCGCCTCCTTAACTTCTTCATTATCTGCCGTTCTAGGTGATAGCGACGTTGACGTTTTTCGTTCACTTGCAGGCGCAGCACAAACGTTTCGGCGCGGGCGCGTGCTTCGCATGCAGGGTTCGCCTTCGCCAGAGGTTTACCTTGTTCATGAAGGTTGGCTCGCTTGCAGTGTTACAGTGATAGACGGCGGACGTCAGATCGTTAGCATTCATACGCCTGGCGATCTTGTTGGGTTTTCAACTGCCCATCGTGCTACAGCCTTCGATCAGATTCACGCAATCAGCAATGCCGTTGTCAGTATTGTCAAACACTCAGTATTAAGTAACGTATTTGAACAACGCCCTCGGCTTGCCCAGTATCTGATGGTTAGATTGCAACAAGACCAAATCTCGCTGATGAAAAGGCTTGTATCGATCGGACGCACCGATGCAATTGCGAGAGTTGGAGCGCTTATTAGTGAACTGGTTGAACGGCACGTCAACGCAGGAGGAGAGGAGTATGACACCATAGCTGTCCCACTTCGGCAACCCGACATTGCTGAGCTTACCGGGCTTACGTCGGTGCACGTCAATCGCATGCTTCGCGAGTTGCGGGAACGCGGTATCGTAAATTGGAGCTCTGGGGTTATTCGCGTTCAAGACCCGGCAGCGTTGGCCGCGGTAGCTGGTATTCAGCGTAAATCGCCACGCAGCATCTCTGACCCCGTCAGATGCCCCGTCGATTCATCGGGTTTGGACCGCAAACCGCGCGAGGTTGTGCACCGGAGCGTCAGCGGTAGCATGTTGGTATGAAATTCGGCGGCAATATCATCCCCCTAAGCAGGTAAAAGATATCCGCTTTACCGTCGTTGACGAGACTGGCTTGCCGTACACGGGCGCGCTTATCGATATCTGGCACTGTGATGCTCAGGGGGTTTACTCCGGGTTCGAGCAACCTGCGGGACAGGTTGTTACCGACATGAAAGGTCGGACATTCCTGCGAGGTGTACAGCCGGTCAATGCGGACGGGAGCGCGCTGTTTCATAGCATCTATCCGGGCTGGTATCATGGTCGAACCACCCACATCCATTTTAAGGTGCGGCATGGCAACCGCACCAACCTAACCTCGCAGTTCTTCTTACCCGATACGCTCAGCGAGTTCCTGTATAGTCAGGTGACGGCGTACCGGCGCGCGGAGCTACGCGACACACTCAACTCCGATGACGGCATCGCCATCCAGGCCGGCGACACTACGGAAGGAAGCGTTCGCGAGACGAAGGGCCGCTACCTTGTGACGCTGACCGTTCGCGTAGATCGTGCGGCCATCGCACGAGAAAACCATTTTGGTGGTCCAGGGGGACGACCTCCGGGCCCCCCAGGCGCGGGCCCCATGGGCGGCACTGGAAACAGGCCGGGGGGTACAGATGGAGGACGCGGACCGCCGCAGGAAGCGCCACCCCTAGAGTAAGCGTGGCCGGCAGGCCGCAGATTACGCGGCTTGCGCCACTCGCTCTGCGGTTTGCGCGGACCAGTTCCAGGGCATGAGTTCGTCCCATCGCGCGGCCGGCCAATCCGCTGCGATCTTCCCAGTGACGTCGGCGATGTAGGCCTGCGGGTCGACGCCGTTGGCCTTGCAGGTCTGTATAACGGTGTAGATCGCCGCGGCGCGCTCGCCGCCCGTTTTCGAACCAGCGAACAGCCAGTTTCGCCGTCCGACGGCAACGCCGCGGAGCGCACGTTCGGCGATGTTGTTGTCGATCTCCAGGCGCCCGTCATCGAGGAAGCGACACAGTGCGAGCCATCGCTTCGTGCCATAGGCGATAGCCTTGGCCATGTCGGACTTTGGCGACAGGCGGCGCAGTGCTGCGTCCAGTGCCTCGCGCAGCGCATCGACTAGCGGCTTCGTCCGGTTCTGCCGCGCCGCCAGCCGCACGTCAGGCGGCCTGCCGCGGACCTCGGCCTCTATGCTGTACAAGGCACCGATGCGTTCAAGTATCTCGGTGGTCAGCGGCGTGGCAACCCGCTCGTGCAGGTCGAACACCTTGCGCCTGAAATGGGCCCAGCACGCGACTTCTGTGACGCCGCTTCGATAGAGCCCGTCGTAACCGGCATAGGCGTCGGCCTGGAGGAAGCCTCGAAATCCGGCGAGATGGGCTTGCGGATGTGCACCGGTACGGTCGGTCGTGAAGCGATACCATGTCGCTGGCGGAGCCGTGTTACCGGAGGCGCGGTCATCGACTGCATAGACCCATAGTCGCCCGGTCGCGGTGCGTCCGCGGCCTGGGTCGAGCACCGGGACTGGCGTGTCGTCCGCGTGGATCTTGTCGCCTTTCAGCACTTCCTCGCGGATGCGACTGACGATGGGGTCAAGCAGCGCGGCTGCATGACCGACCCAGCCCGCCAGCGTCGAGCGGTCGATGTCCAAGCCTTGGGCCGCCATCATCTCGGACTGCCGATAAAGCGGCAGGTGATGTTCGAACTTCGAGACGACGACATGGGCCAGCGTTGCGAATGTCGCCTTTCCGCGTGCGACTGCCTTCACCGGGGCAGCTGCCTGGACGATCTTCTCACACGTCCGGCAGCTGTATTTCGGTCGGACGTTCCGCACCACGCGCCAGTGCACCGGCAGGACGTCGAGCATCTCATGGGCGTCCTGCCCGAGACGGCGTAGCGCACCGCCACAGTCCGGGCATGTGCAGGCGCCGGAGGCGGGTTCGTGGACGACCTCCGCGCGTGGCAGGTGGTCGGGCAACGCACGGACTGGTGCCGGCCGCACGGGCGTGTCTGACAAGACCGCGCCGGTCTCCGGGACTGCGCTCTCGGTTTCCAGTTCCTCAAGTGCGAGTTCGAGCTGGGCGATCTCGCGCGTCAACTTCTCGGAGGATGCGCCAAACTGCATCCGCCGCAGCCGAGCGATCTGTCCACGCAGTGTCTCGATGAGCAGGTCGCGGGCGGCAAGTGCTGCATTGGCTCGGGCGAGCGAGGCCTCCAGCACGGCGATCCGCGCCTCGGCATCAGATGGGGCAAGAGATGCTTGCGACACCTCATTTTCATAGCAGTTCGCGCACTCTCACACGAGCAGAAATGGCGAAAAAGCTATGTTTTCAGCCGGCCAATGTTGGTGCCCATGTCCGCTCTGGGCGGCGCCAGTCGATACCCTCCAGAAGCATCGACACCTGCGCCGATGTCAGCGCCACTGTGCCGGTCGCGGTCACCGGCCAGACGAAACGCCCCCGGTCCATCCGCTTCGAAAACAGGCAGAGTCCCTGACCGTCGAACCACAGCAATTTGATCAGGTCGCCGCGCTTGCCACGGAACGCGAACAGCGCACCGGAATGAGGTTTCTCCCGGAGCACCTGCTGCACCAATACCGCCAGGCCATCGAAGCCCTTGCGCATGTCGGTGACGCCGCACGCCAGGAATATCCGCGTCGATGTCGGCTGCGGGATCATCGGGTCAGCACGCCGATCACGCGCGACAGCGCCTCGGCGTCGACCGTGCCGTCGACGGTCAGTCGCACACCCGAAGGCAGCTCGATGCCGATCTGCCCCGCGGTCCGGGCGTCCGCTGGCGCCTCGACGGGCGGCGCCGGCAGCATCATGGGCGGCTCGCTGATTTGGACTTCGGCAAATGCGGTCTGAGGCCGGACCGGCACTCCGCTCAGTGCACCCGACATCGCCTGGCGCCGCCAGGTGTAGATCGCGCCGCTGCCGACCTCGTGACGCTCGACCGCCGCCCGGACCGACCCATCCGGCCCAAACGCATCGCGCAGGATCGCCAGCTTCTCCTCGACCGTCCAGCGGCGCCGGCCCGACACCCGCCCGACAATCTCGATACGACCACTCATACGACCGGTCGTATGACTACTCGCTACATCTGCAGCTGGTTCGATAGTCTCGTCCGACATCACGGCCCCGTTCAAAGAGCTGCCATCAACCCGTTGAACGCTCCGCCTACAAGGCGGCCCTCAGACCGCGCTTACCCCCTAGAAGGCGAGCAGCGGATTGCAGCGTTGCTGCCTGACGCTAAGCGAGTTGATCGTCCAAGGGGATCAGGCGGTCCGCCTCCTATTTAACGTATGGAACTCTGACCGGCGCGTTCGGTCTGACCGCCATGCCGTCTGTTCGGTTAGATTTTCGTCAATGATGATTAAACGGAAATGTTCGGGGTTTCTCAAAACTCTTGAGTGAGAAACCTAGGACAATCTCCTCCGGTGAGCCAAGGCATGAAAGCCATAGGTTCTCTGGGCAAGTTAGACTTTATGCATGGACAGATCTTTGCCCGGAGTTGAGCACGTGCGATGCCCGGACCGTTGCCTCTTTTATTCGCCCTGACAGCGATTTTACTTCGTTTGCAACGATCGCAAAGCTCGTTCCCCGCTCGCCGGCTCGCGCCGCTTCGATCGAGGCGTTCAAGGCCAGCATCGACGTCTGCCGTGTTACCGTACCGATGTCGTCGACGATCTTGGACAGTTCGCCAAGCGTATCTTCATGGGCGGTACGCCTGGTTTCTGCCTCCAGACGGAAGCTGTGCGCGAGGTTGGATTCGGTCTGCTCCGCGACGCGCATGGCCGTCACATCGGTCGCGCACTTGACGATCTTGATGGTCTGACCGTGCTGATCAAGGATAGGATTGTAGGTTGCCTGCAAGTGAACATCGGCGCCGCTGCGGGTCCGCCGGCGATACTCCTGCTGCGCGAAATTGCCGGCACGAAGGCTACGCCACAACGCGACATATTCGGGTGATGTCCGGTCTTCCTCGGTGCAGAACATGCCATGATGGCGGCCTGTGATATCCCGTAAGGAATAGCCCATGGTCGACAGGAAATTCTGGTTTGCCGTGATGATGATTCCATCGACCGTCATCTCGAGCCAGCACTGAGAGCGGTCGATCGCCTGTAACTTGCTTCTGTGCTCGGCGCTGTCGCGCAACTCCTGATCGGCGCGCTCCAATGCCGCGCCATTGAGAAGCACCGAATTTTCCAGGGCGTACAGCGCGTAGAGCGAATGGGTCAGCCGGGCGAGTTTTGGAGGATCGCCTGCGAACGCGGCGCAGAGCCTGAGATGGCGAGCATGGTAGCTCGCCAGCAGACCGGCTGTGAACGCGATTTCCGTCGCTCGGTCCTTGCTGCTGGCGCGCCCCCTACGAACCATTTTGCCGATGAGTTTCTGGTTGAGGCCGCCTGAGAACTTCTCACAGGTATAGCGGACGTCCCGTGCAATCAGGTCTTCGATATCAGTGTTGCACAGGCGGTATGGCGTAGTGTCGCCGGCAAAGGGGGTCCAGAAACTACGGACATCCTGCTCCACGCCGGCCTGCAGGATTGGCCACATCTCGAGCAAATCAGTTTCGAGCGTGCCAGTCGGATCGAAGGCCTCACGTAGGACCTCGATCGTGTCCTCGTTGAAATGGGAATGATATACGGCGTTCATCGCGTCCTCTATTTGCGACTCGCCTACCGCAACATACTCAAAATGACCTTAATACCTATGGGCATATATGCCGGTCATGTCATGCCAGAGTCGCCCGCTAAGGTTCAACAGAATTTCTTCTCGCCTGCGGGCTGCCGAAGTCGTGCAGACACGATATTTTAAACCCAAATTGGGTGATTAACACATTTTTAAACGCCCGGGAGCAGCACCACTATTCCATAAGAGGTGAGCGATATGCTGCTCGTTCGAGACTATCCGATGCCCGACAATGAGGTCTCACGCGTTTTGGAAGTGCGAAAATACGCGACCGGTGACGAAAACCTCCAAGATGTCTTCGATTCCGTTACCCAGCTATGTTGCAATCTGTTCCAGGCCAAGATCAGCCTGCTGTCTTTCATCGAGGATGATATCCAGATCGTAAAGGGAGCAGCCGGCCTTGCTGCAACAACCATCAAGCGGTCTGACTCATTTTGCTCGCATGCCATACTATCGAGCGAGGTCATGGTCGTACTGGATGCCTCCAGGGACCTGCGCTTTCGCGCAAACCCTTTTGTCACGGCCGCCCCGTTCATACGCTTCTATGCAGGTGCGCCGCTCAAAACCACGGCCGGGTTCAATATTGGCGCTTTGTGCATCGCCGATCCGCAACCGCGCCGGAATTTTCCGAGCGCAAGCCGTAGCCAGCTGGGTCAGATAGCCAAGCTCATATCGTCGAGGCTCGACGAACTGATCTGTGGCCATGGCAACAGGGCAGATCCTCGACACGGCGTCGATCTGCACGGCATGATCAGCAGCTACGGCAAAAAACCAGTTTCCGCCGCCATTCAGAACATCTCGATCCGCGGCGCCATGATCCACGTCGCAGATGCCCAAATACCAAGAGGGGAGGAGGTTGTGCTGTCGATCAACACAACGGCGATCGTCGCCACCGTGATGTGGACCAGGGGTGGCCTGATCGGGCTATCGTTCCACCGTCCGATCGACGAAAGAGACCTCACGCGTATACAGAAGCCAGCCCGTAAACCGTCCTCCACGCCGCCTGGCATGCGTGATGGCTCGTCGACCGCGTTAGCGCGATAAGCGGTGCGCTACGCAGGCCAATCACCGTCTTTACTTGCGGAACGTCATGTTCGGCGACGCTGGTTACCTGCCGAAGATGCCATTACCACTGCACGGTATCTGGCGGGTGATCGGGTCCTGGATATTGCTGAAGGACTCGAACGTACGCCTCAGGCCGTTGCACTCAGGGTGGTACGCTTAAAAATTCGCCGGATCAAAGCTACGTGTCGTCACGAAATATCGGAGTGACGATCAGCCTGGCTTAATCCCGATATTGGCAGTGCCTTACCGCCCGGGACAGAACGCGGCGCGCAAACTACTGAAACGACTCGATTTCGAACCAGAATGAGTTAATTGCCGCGTAGCGAATAAGAGGCGCGGTATGCAGACGAGCTACAAGCAGCTGATCACCGAACATGACGCGATCGAGGCTGCCGCCAACGCGCTGCTCGCGAGGCTTGACAAGGGCTATGCCAGCAGTGCGGATCTGGCGGTCCAGCTGAATACGCTAGCGGTTCTCGTCGAAGACCATGTCGAGCGCGAGGATCTGATCATCGCTGGCCTCGACGAAACGCAGCTCTCGGGCCCTTGGATCGAGGCATGGCGTGAGGGGGCGGACGCGTTCGCGCGGTTGAAGTCGGACTGGACGCGATTTCTGAAAACCTGGAATGCGGAAGCGATCCAGGATGACCGGATCGGCTTCACGGCCGATGCCCGCACTATCCTGGGTCGCCTGTGTGACCGCGTTCAGCTGGAAACCCGAGCATTTTACGCCACCGCTCTCCAAACCGGCGCTATCGGCCTTCGCTAGTTCGGCAAGGCTCCGTGGGCGGTCTGCTAGTCCGCGTCGCTCATCAGCCACGTCATAGCCGCCACGTCATCGTTGAAGAGCCGATGGCCCGACGACGTTGCAACGCGGGTCGCTTGCAGCCTGGATAAGGCACTTGTCATTACGATGGCAGCGCGCGCGCCGAGCGTTTCGCGCGCAAAGCGCAGCGCGGCTGCATGGCCATCGGCAATGTCACCTGATTGGATCGGGTAATGCGACATATCGATCAGGATACGCTTACACCCGCCAGCCTGCCGGAGAGTCGATGCCTGCTGCCCGACCTCTGCGCGGTATGTTGCCATGATCTCGTGCGTCCAGAACCCACTGACCCGGACAATCAAAAGCTGCCGTGCCGGATCACTGCCTATCTCGTACATTGCCCCACTCGCGTTCGAGAAAGCCTCTGCGTCGGGACGTAGCACAGATTAGTGACAAGACCATGCGTACCTTGGTAGCATGATCTGGCAAGCAACTCGTGGACGACCTATGGACGCGCATTTCTCGATCGAAATAGAACCGGAACGGTGTCTGGTACATATCATAATGGGTGGATTTTTCAACAATGAAGATGTGTTAGGTTTTCGGAGGGAGCTGACCGAACGTTTGTATAGACTGGGGTGCAGCCCCAACGATCATGTGACGTTGTGCGATGTCAGCGCAATGAAGATACAAACGCAAGATATGGTCGGCGTATTTTCTAACATCGTAGGAGATTCGGTTTTTCGGTCCCGCAAGCTCTCCTTTGTGACCGGATCGACGCTAGCTCGTATGCAGACACGGCGCCTTACTAATCGAGAGGGTGTCGCATACTTTACCGATGTCGATGAAGCCAGGACGTGGCTTTTGCAAAAGGGTGATTGAGATGATTTTAAAAATCATACAGTGTTAACTATCGGTTAGTTATCAAGGACGTTGGTCGATCGTGCACCTCGAACCTGAAAGGTTGCGAAAATGCTTCATCCTACCAATACAAGTGCTCCCTCCTTGGATAGCGCCATGCGCCTGATGCTGGAGGCGCTTGTTCTGCTGGACAAGGCTGGCGCCGGCTTCGCAGCCTGCAATGTCCAACATGCTATTGATATCGTCCGAGGCCCCCCACAGGCTTAAGGCTAAGGCCGCTTCCCTTGTGTATGCCGAGTGTCGGCTTCGTCGATCGCCGCCAACAGATCGTCAAAGCTCGGGGATTCGTCGGGTATAAATGTTCTGGAGAGCGCTTCCCCCACCGTGCGCAGGTGACGGTGTGACTCAGCGCGCTTGGGGGATTGATCGAGGTTGGCCATGAAAACCCTTTGAAGATCGGTACATAACGACCGACATCGCGAGTAGGCCCCTGAATTTAAATCAGAATGTAAGACCTTTTTTTGTATTGCGATGACGACGCCTTGTCACGAAAACGCGACTTTGACGGTAGTGAACATAGGTAAGAGGAACGCCTACGAATGACGCCTCAGAGCCGCGCCGAGCATGACGAACTGCGGCAAGCAATGCGACGATATGCCGAATTGATGCGTAAGAGCAGTCAGGCCAACTATGCCGCATTGTCGCGGGAACGAGTGCTTTTTTCGCAAAAGTTCAGTGCTCATGTTGCAAACGAGGCACGCCAGCTCTCGTGCAGCGCGTATTCACATTCGGACTACGCGCCTCTTATCAAGACCTATAACGACAAACTGACCGTCATTCGACGTAGCTATAGCAGTCATGTGGTATATTGGACGCCGGCAATGATATGTAGCGATTGGAGAAATTACGTAGCATCGGTTCTCAAACTACAGTCTGAGTTAACAGCCCTGCTGCTATGGAAAGAGCACAGAATGCCGGCTGGCGGTCAACCTCAGGAAAGGAGGGCGCTTACCTGATAGCTCCACCGCGCGGGCATGCGACGCTCCAAAGGGCTAGTTTAGACTAGGATCTGATCACAAAGTCTTTACCGCCAGCTGGTATCCGTCGACCATGTTCCACAGCCCTATCTCCTCGCCCTCGCAGCCAATGATGCGTTATCGGTCACGGGGCGATCTGCTCGATCGGGCCGGTTTATCGCGGTGCTTGCCTGGGCCAGAGCTCGATGCGGTCGCCGAGATGGCGCAGCAACTCCTCGGCAGCGATATCAGCGCGTTCTCGGTGTTGGACCAGGATTGGCAGTGGTTGACGGCGAAGTGTGGAATAGGCACCGACAAGGCGCCTCGTGAGTATAGCTTTTGCGGTCGCGTGGTCGACGCGAACGAGCCCGTGATCATCCCCGACACACAGGCCGATCCGCTTTACCGCGATAATCCCATGGTCACAGGCGAACCCCATATCGGCGCTTATTGCGGGGTGCCCGTGATAACGCGGGGCGAAGACGACACGGATCTTACGGTTGGCTCGCTCTGCGTCATCTACCGACAACCGCGCCTTTTTAGTGATGACGATATCGCCGCACTGCAGAAGCTCGCAAATATTGCAGCGGCCCTTGTCGGCAGTCGCCTTGCGGCATTGGAACTGGTCGAGCTTGCGACAGAGCGTACCGATGACCTTCACCGGGTGGCGCGTATGCACAGGCAGCTGCATCAGGCAGAACGGATTGCCGGTATAGGGTCCTGGCGTTTCGATCTCCTCGAAAAAACCATCGAATGGTCAGACCAGGTCTATGCGATTCACGACCTTCCGCTCGGCGACGCGCCACAGATCGAGCGCGCGATGGAATTCTACCCAGGACGGTCGCGTGCTGTTCTGACCGACGCGATCAATCTCGCGATCGAGCAAGGACGCCCCTTTGACGAAGAGGTCGATTTCGTTTCGGCATTCGGGGCGGCCAAGCGGGTGCGCAGCATGGGGGAAGTCGAGCTATACGACGGCCGTCCCGTCGCACTCATCGGCGTGTTCCAGGACGTCACCCGTCGTTACGAGATGGAGCAGGCATTACGGCGATCGGCCCACACCGACGAGCTCACCGGACTGACCAACCGCGCCGGCTTCAACCAGGCGCTATCCACAGGCATTGCAGGCGGCCATACGAACGGGACGCCACTTGCGCTGCTAATGATCGACCTGGACGGTTTCAAAGCGGTGAACGACCGCTGTGGCCATCTGAGGGGAGACCAGGTCCTGCGGACGATCGCGACAGCGTTGCACGCCTCGTATCTCGCCGAATGTGTCACCGCGCGGCTTGGTGGCGACGAATTTGCGGTTATCGTCCGCGGGACAGACCGGGATGCGGTGTCGGCCTTGGTCCTGAAACTACTCAAAAACCTTCGTCATTCGGTCGATATCGGTGACGGGAAACAGCTTTGCGTGTCGGGCACGATCGGTGTCAGCTGGCTGGCGGCGGGCATGACCGAACGGGATCTGCTGCGTCAGGCAGACATCGCGCTGTATCACGGCAAGCATACCAAACGCGGGACCGCGACGACCTATTCCGCGCTCATCGACCGCTGAAAACGCCTTTTTCTAGAGGGGAAACGTCATCCGGTTGCAGTTCTCTTGGGGTGGTCTAGTACGGCGCCATTCTTGAAGCTGTCGATAATCGCGGGCCGGCCGATGTGATAGCCCTGCACGACATCACACCCCTCGGCGCGTAAGCGGTCAAGTTGTTCGGATGTCTCAACACCCTCGGCCACCACAGGCATGCCAAGTCCTCGGCCCAGTCCAATCACAGCCTGAACGATGGCCAGGGATTGCGGGTTTTCATCCATGTCGCGAATGAAGGACTGGTCGATCTTCACCTTGTCGAAGGGGAAGGTGCGGAAATAGTTGAGCGATGAGTAGCCGGTACCAAAATCATCCATTGCCACCGAGACGCCAAGCTGACGCAACTCGGTAAGCAGGTGGATACCGCGAGCGGTATCCTTGATCAGCATGCCCTCGGTTACCTCCACTTCCAGCCGCGTCGGTGCAAGACCCGATTGTTTCAGGATGGCACCTATCTCGGCGACGATATTGTCATCGTCCATTTGCGCCGGCGACAGATTGACGGCGACTTTCAACTCCGGGCTCCATGTCGCGGCTTCGTTCGCAGCCATCTCAAGCACGAGCCGTCCGAGGTCCGGCATGATGCCGCTCTCTTCTGCAATCGGGATAAACATCGCCGGTGCGATGCGGCCCAGACGCGGATGATCCCACCGGGCCAGGGCTTCAAAGCTGATGATCCGTCCCGTTTGGGCATCGGCGAGAGGTTGATACTCGACATGGATTTCGCCGCGCTCGAGCGCGCTTCTCAAGTCCGCCTCGACCTGCCGGCGCTCGCGTGCAGCGTCGTCCATCGCCGGCTCGAAGAAGCACCACTGATTGCGACCGTCGTTCTTGGCGCGGTAGAGTGCGAGATCGGCATTGCGCAGCACCAGATCGCCGTCATCGGCACCGCCCGCTGGATGCATGGCAACGCCAGCAGAGGCGCCGATCCCCACGCCGCGGTCTCGGATGCCAAAGGGCCGTGCCAGCGTATCGATGGTCCGTCGTGCGATACGTCCGGCCGTCTCGCTGTCAGCAACGAGAATGGCGAATTCGTCACCGCCCAGTCGGGCTACGGGACAGCGTGCTGTGGTCACAATACGCTGGGCAGCTTCGACCAGAACTTCATCGCCAGCCGCGTGGCCGTAAAGGTCGTTGACGATCTTGAAGCGGTCCAGGTCGAGGCAGATAACAGCCCCCATGTCCTGCCTACGATCTCAGCCTTGGTACGCCCACTCAGTTGCTCAAAAGCGCGGTTGACGAAGACGTAGCGATCGGATGCCGAGTTCTTCGCGTAGATGGCGGCCGGCATGTTGTCGACGATGGCATCGGTGAGCGCGCGGCTTGCCTCCCGTTCAGCCTGAAGGGCGCGGCGAACCGTCGCATCACGCAGGATGGACACGACTGTCACCGCATCGCCCTCGCGGTGAACGGCCAGGGTGAGTTCGACATGTACCTCGCTGCCGTCACGTCGAAGGGCCGGTATCTCAACGGCCCGCATGGGCTGAGCTACGGGTGAGGCGACCAACCGCTCAAACCCCGCCGTGTGGGCCGTCCGCATCGCTTCAGGAATGATGAAGGTGATGGGCTGTCCCAAGGCCTCGTTACGAGGCCAACCTAGCAAGGCCTCGGCCGCCACGTTCCAGTGGCTCACTTTACCGGCACGATCGCAGGTTATGAATGCATCCGTTGTGGTTTCATCGATAACCGCTGCCGCGCGCTCGCGTTGACGCAGCTCGCCAAGTTCGATCCGCTCAATGACCTGGCCTGCCATGAGCATCAACGCGCGCAGTTCGCGCTCACCAAATTCTCGTGGCCGACGATCGATGATGCATAACGTGCCGAAGGCGATGCCGTCACGGCCGATCAGGGGCGCGCCTGCATAAAACCGCGCGGCCATCTCGCCCAGCACCAGCGGGTGGTCGGCAAACCGCGGGTCAGCCATCAAATCTTCAATGACGAGCGGCTGCGCAGTTTCAAGAACGTGACCGCAAAATGCGATATGTTTGGGCGCGCTGCAAAGGTCGAGACCAACCTTGGCCTTCATCCAGACGTCGTCGCCGTCCTCGAGGTTTACGAGCGCGATGGGGACGTCGAAGCGATCCGCGGCGATGGTAGCGATGACGTCATATTCGGGCGAGGGCGTTCGTGGAATGCGCGTCGTTCCTATCGTTTCGACCATGTCGCCTGTATCACCCATGCCGCCGGACGCGTATGCCGACAGGGATCAATAAACCCGATATGGTTACGGTCTCGTGCATCTAGAGACGCGACCGGTTTAGCGGACCGGTGGCTCCAAGCTTGATCGATATACGCTGCCAGGCACGTCTTGGTCGCAAAGGTGGCGATCGCGTTACCCCGAAGCGGGGCAGCAGCGTACCGATGGTATCAGATCGTGGCGGGACCGAACCAGCCTGCTGATACTATACCCCGCAAACCACGCCAGACAGGCTTCGTAATCGTGCAGCGGCCACGGACATTCTGGAATTGGAGCCACGGCTAGCTGTCCTGCCTGCAAGCCTTGCCTATGCGCGATAGCGATCGGGTGAATGGAGCCATTCATCTGAGAAAATTGAAAAATATTTCACCGAGCGGGCAAGGCCTTTATCTCGTGAAGGCGCGCTATCAGGCCGACGATGTTCAACGTTCAACGGCAGGGGCAACGATCCCCTGTTCGATCGAGATGACGTATCCAGCGTCGCATTCTCCACCTCACCGGGCACGAACAGGACCTCTCGGCGGACCTCAAGTCTCTCGCAAGCGAGGAGTGCCGTTATGCATCTGCCTTTAGCGCGATTTAAGAAGCCGCTCATACATATGCGTCACGCGCCAGCTTCAGGTTCGCGCTAGGGGATGGTCCCCGCGCCCCGCCCGCCGGGACAACGGGCGGGGTGTTTCTCTCATGATACGCTACGCCGCTTTTGAACGTCCCTACTCTTCCTCTTGCCAGGGGAGGAGGGGTCGCCTCCCCCGGTTTGATATATCAGGCCTCTTCGACTGGTTTGGCGGCACGAGGCTTCCGCGCAGCCTTGGGTGCTTCATCACCAGCCTTTGCAACGGCCTGACCAGGCTTCCGCCCGAGACCAATCGACTTGGCCATGGTGCGGCGCGCTTCCGAATAGGTCGGGGCGACCATGGGATAGTCCGCCTTCAGCTTGTAGCGCGCGCGGTAGTCCTCCGGGCTCAGCCCATTGGTCGAAAGATGCCGGCGTAAAGTCTTGTATGGCTTGCCATCAATCATGGAGATTATGTGGTCTGGCGACGCAAGCGACTTACGGGCAGTGACGGCCGGCTCATATGTCTGAACGGGCTCGTCTGTTTGCGCCGGAACCTCTGCCCCTGTTAATTGTACGACCGCGGCATGCATGGAAACCAGAAACGCTGGAACGTCACCCGCGTTAGTGCGCGTGTTGGGATTTGCCAGCCATGCCGCCGTCAGTTCGGCTGCCAATTCGACTGCGCTGATCTCGTCGTTCATCGGATTCTCAATATGTTAGGGGCTTACGCGGTTGGATCCGGAATGGACCATTTTCAAGTCACAGGCGCTTGGCGCATTGGCAAGCATTCTAGATCTAAATGCGAGATGGTCATACATCATCGAATAGCCAGGCCAGCGCCTCCTCCTCGGTATATGCGATAAGGACACGCCCGGCCGGTGCGATCCGCTCCGCCATCGACGTCGGCAATCGCGGCGATACGATGATCGCCGTGCGACGTGATGGAGAGTTTGCCTCGAACGACTTCCGGAATTCGGCAACCGTGACCGCCTCGGTCAGGAGCTTTTCCCGCATGTCGACCAGCGTCAGGAAATAGCCATGCCGGGCACCCCCCGCCTTCATTTGCGAAACCGCCTTGGCGTGATCAACAGAGAGATTGTCAGTCTGAGCATTGGCCCAGTCGCCCCACAGCGTAACCCTCATGAACTCGCGGTCTGGATCGATCTCGATGCGATGCCCTGCTGGATGCATAACGTCCCCTCCTCTTACCCAGAAAGAGAACAAGCCGGCAGTGACTTTGCAACGTCAGTCCCAACTATTTTTGTGCGTAGCTTCCTGCGAAGTCAGAGCAGCCCAGAACGCGGTGCCGTTCTCGGAATCGATGGTTGAATGGGAACACCTAAGGCGTCCCAAAATCCGTGTTTGGCACGAATTGGGAATGTTTTAAGGTCGGCTCAGGTTAAACCACCCCGGTGTACAAGGCAGTCGCTACCGGGGCGCTGGCATACCGGGCGTTGGTAAGTAGGCATGCCCTGATCTCTTCACGGTGCAGGGGCTTGCTGAACAGATACCCCTGAAGATGGGTGCAGCCCGCTTCAACCAGTCCCACCATCTGCTCAGGCGTTTCAACGCCTTCTGCCACCACACCCATTCCAAGCGTTGTCCCTAATCCAATGACCGCTTGAATGATGGCCGACGCAGCCTGCGAGGTGAGCATCTGCCGCACGAAACTTTGGTCGATCTTCACCTTGTCGAACCGGAATCGCTCGAAATAGCTGAGCGATGAGTAGCCAATTCCAAAATCATCCATCAGAATCTGGATTCCCAGCGAACGCAGCTGCTCCAGCTCCCGGAACGTAAGATCGACGTCGCGTAGGAATAGACCTTCGGTCACTTCCAGCTGGAGGCGGTGTGAGGGAAGGCCGGTGGCGGTAAGGACGTTTCGGACGACCTCGGACAGATCGCCGGCATGGATTTGCATCGGCGAGATGTTGACGGCAACCTTGATGTGCTCCGGCCATTCCATCGCCTCTTCACATGCGATGCAGAGAATGCGAGTCCCGAGCTGGGTAATCAATCCGCTCTCCTCAGCGATCGAGATGAACAGGTCTGGTGGGATGGGGCCCCTGATCGGGTGGCACCAGCGAGCCAGTGCCTCCACACTCGTGATCTGCTCCGTCTTGGTTGAAACCACCGGCTGATAGGCAAGCGTGATTTCGTCGCTATCAAGCGCAGCGCGTAGATCGCGTTCCAGTCCGCGCCGGTCCTGCGTTGCCCGATCCATCTCGGCGCTGAAGAAGCATACCACGCCTCGCCCCTGCTGCTTGGCGCGGTAAAGGGCGAGGTCGGCGTGCTGACGCAACTCTTCGGTCGTGTCGCCGTCGTCAGGTGCAAGGGCGATCCCCACACTGCTTCCCAGCTGTACCGTCGCCCAGCGGGTGACGATTGGAGATGCCAGAGCGGTGACGATGGTGGCAGCCAGGATGCGGGATCGCTCTGCCAGCGCTGGCCCTGTGACAATCAACGCGAATTCATCGCCACCGACGCGCGCAAGTGTGGTTGCTACCATCGCCACGGCGCGAAGGCGGTCGCCGATCTGCGCGAGCGCTGCGTCGCCAGCGAGGTGACCGAACTGATCGTTCACTGCCTTGAATCGGTCGAGGTCGATACTGATGAGGGCAAAAGGGGCTTCAGCGGCAATGAGCCTGTCGATCTCGTCGACGAACGAGCCTCGGTTGCGCAGGCCTGTCAGGGAGTCATAATGCGCCAAGCGCTGGACCTGCGCCTGCGCCTTGCGGGTCTCGGTCACGTCCTCCGACATGCCGACGATGTACTCGCGCTCACGGTTTGGCCCATCGATGACGATCCGCTTCGTCCGTAGCGTTACGCTGTCGCCGCCAGGGCGCTCGAACTCGCTTTCGAACAGATGCACGCCCTCGGCTGCTAAGGCTGCCCTGTCACGCTGCTCGTAGCCGGCACCTTGGGCGCATAGCTCCGGATCGGTCTTGCCGATCATGTCGTTCCTGGACTTTCCGGTCAGCTCCTCACCGGCACGATTGACCAGCAGGTAGCGCTTGGTTTCAGCGTCCTTGACGAACAGCATGGCGGGAAGGTGATCGACGACGGTGTCGAGAAACGTCTTGGCCTGCTCTCGCTCACGTTCCAGCATCCGGCGCGCCGTGGCGTCGCGGATGATACCGGCGAAATTATACCCGCCCTCCAACGACCCCCACCGCGCCAGCGACAACTCGATCGGGAACTCGCTGCTGTCGATGCGTTTTGCGGTCAGTTCGACCGACTTGCCAACGAGCGTGGTTCGGCCGCCTGCAGAAGCACGGGCAAAACCGCGGTGGTGTGCTGCGGCATGAGTCACAGGCAGGATGATGTCGAGCGTTTGCCCTATAGCCTGCGCGGAAGAATGGCCGAACATCGCCTCTGCGGCCCGGTTCCAGAAAGTGATTGCGCCGGCCCCATCGACACAAAGGATGGCGTCCGAGGTGACATCCACGACCCGCGTAGCGATTTCGCCGATCTGGCGGAAGCGTCTTGCCTCTATCAGCCCGGCAACGATCCCGGCGAGGTCGGCCAGCGCCTGCACCTGCTCAGGGGGCACGTTTCCCCGGGGTTGGCGATCAAGGACGCATAGCGTGCCAAGACAGTGGCCGGCGCTGGTGACGATCGGCGCACCGGCATAAAAGCGATAACCGTCCGGCCCAAGGGTTAGCGGATTGCCCTCACAGCGCACGTCCGCGTGGGTATCGAGGATTACGATCGGCACGACCAAGTCCAGCGCCAGTGTGCAAAAGGCATGTTCGCGAGGCGCTTCTGTAGCGGGCATACAGAGGCGTGACTTGAACCATGCCCGCCGATCGTCAACGAGGCTAACCGCCGCACTTTCGCCGCCCAGTGCCAGTGCCGCCAGCCGGGTAACCTCGTCAAAGTCCCGATGGGCAGGCGTATCGAGGATGGCCATGTTCCACAGAGCGGTAAGTCGGTCCGTCTCGGCCGCTTCGCTCAGGGTGCTAATGAAGGTCATAAATTCCGTATTGCATCTCGGCATTGGTAATTTGTTAATGCGCTGACTTTGCCCAGTTATTCATAAGTATGTTAGCTCCAAATCATCTCACCGATTTGCCGTGCTAATCGAAGAGGTACTGCCAGCCCTACCTTTTCGCCGCCGGTATCGACCAGCGACCAGATCAAGCTCGCCATCACGAGCAGGATCAGGATTGAAAGCACGAAGGAATAAGCGCGGATGCGGACCATATGCCGCGCTTACACGACCGGCTTAAAATCCGCTATTCGGGCGGTAGCGGCCGATCCGACGTTCTCGATTTGGATGCAGACCGTCCGAAAACTCGCCCGTGATCGAGGTCTGTACGATCACCCTGCTGAGAAATGGCTGAAGGACCAGCTTTCTCGGGTTTTATGCTCTGATGAGGCCGAAATAGGCTGTCGCAGGGCGATATTCGGCGTCGTGACGGCAGGCGTGGCGGGCCGGATCAGGGGCTGCACCGCCCGGATCAGCCCCGGCACACCGATGAGGGTGATCGCCCGCCTGAGATTGTAGGCGAGTGCCGTCAGGCTGAACTCGGCGCGGACCTTCTCCAGCCCGCGCATCAGGAACGCGCTCTGGTTCATGGACTGCTTTATCGTGCCGAACGGGTGTTCGACCGTGGACCGGCGGATGACGTGGAGGTCTGGGCGGTTTTCGAGGCGCTCGGTCATGCGCTCGATGATCTCTTCCTTCTCCCAGCGGTTGACGCGCCGCCAACGTCCCTTGGTGCACAACGCCTTCATCTGGCAGCCGGTGCAGGCGGCAGGATTAGAATACTGGATCGTTACATGCCCGCGCGTCACCGAGTTGTAGCGGGTGTCGAGTATCTTCCCGGCAGGGCAGTGATAGGCGTCGGCTGCTGGATCGTAGCGAAACCGCTCTTTGGGAAAGAGGCCGTTGCTGACGTTGATGCCCCGGCGCGGGCGGGGAATGTACGGCGTGATGCCGGCCGCCTCGCACGCCTCGATATCCTCGCCCTTGTGGTAGCCCATGTCGGCGACCGCATCGATCCGCTCGACGCCGAGCAACTCCTTTGCCGCACCGGCGGTGGGCGCTAGCAGGCCCATGTCGTTGCAGGCGTTGGTGACATGCTGCTCGACGATCAGGTTGTGCTTTGTATCGACAGCCACCTGCGCGTTGTAGCCGATGGTCACTTTGCCATGAGCGACCATCGCGCGCGCATCAGGATCTGTAAGTGAAATCTGCCCGTCGCCGCTTTCCTCCAGCTGACCGGGCAGCGCCGAGCTGGCCTCACGCTGCTCGCGCAGTTCAGCTATCTTCGTCGCCAACGCGTCGGCTCGGCCGGTGCCGGCACCATCTTCGCCCCGGTCGATCTGGTCCAGTTCGGCCAGATACCGCTCCAGTCGCGCGTCGGTCTAGGCGAGATACGTTGCCAGCCGCTCGCGGCTGAAGTTGCGCGACCGGCTGTTCACTGCCTTCAGGCGCGTGCCGTCCACTGCCAGCAGTTCGCGCCCGAACAAGTCGAGCTTGCGGCACAGGATCACGAACACGCGGAACACCGCCTTGAACGCGGACCGGTTGTCGCGCCGGAAATCGGCGATAGTCCGAAAGTCCGGCCGCACACCGCGCAGCAGCCAGATCAACTCGAGATTGCGGGCCGCTTCCGCCGCCAGGCGCCGGCTCGACCGCACCCGGTTGAGGTAGCCGTACAGGTACAGCTTGAGCATGTCGGCCGGATCGTAACCGGGCCGCCCCGCCGCCTTCGGTTGCGCCCGTACGAAGCCAGCGCGCCCCAGATCGAGGTCATCCACGAACGCGTCGATGAACCGTACCGGGTTGTCCGCCCCCACATAGTCCTCGACCGATGCCGGCAGCAGCAGCGCTTGGTCGCGCGCGTGACCCTCGATGTATGCCATGCCCGCAGGCTACACCGCCCCGGCAGGCAGCGGAATCCATAACCACCGTTTTCGGACGGTCTGGATGGTGTTTCGGGATTAGCGGAGCGAGTGTTACCGCTACGATCGCATCCGACGCGCTCGCACAAGTGCCCAACGGTCGCACGTCGCAATATGAAATCTGTCAGTCATCCTCTTATGCTAATCAGCCTTATGACTGATAAAAAACCGTCTTCCCCGACGTTAGATCGCAGGCGCCTGCTCACCTCGGCTGTGCTGGGGACCGGCATGGTCGCGCTCTCTGCTGGAGCACGAGCTACACCGGCCGAACCGACGCGTTCCAGCGAACCAATGACGGCGCAAGCCGAAGAAGGGCCCTATTACCTCCCGCTGAACCTTACGCGCGCCGACATCACCGAGGGTCTGTCCGGTATCCCGGTCGATATCCGCTTCACGGTCGTCGATGAGGCCGGCCTGCCTTACACCGGGGCGCTGGTCGATATCTGGCATTGTGATGCTCAGGGGGTCTACTCCGGGTTCGAGCAACCTGGTGGGCAGGCTGTTACCGACATGAAGGGTCGGACGTTCCTGCGGGGTGTGCAGCCGGTCGACGCGGACGGCAGCGCGCTTTTTCACAGCATCTATCCAGGCTGGTATCACGGCCGGACCACGCATATCCATTTCAAGGTGCGCCATGGCGCCCGTACCAACCTCACCTCGCAGTTCTTCCTGCCCGACACGCTGAGCGAGTTCCTGTACAGCCAGGTGACGGCATACCAGCGCGCCGAGCTGCGCGACACACTCAACTCCGACGACGGCATAGCCATCCAGGCAGGGGACACCGTGGAAGGAAGCGTGCGCGAGACAAAGGGCCGTTACCTCGTGACCCTCGCCGTTCGGGTGGATCGCGCTTCTATCGCACGGGAAAACCACTTCGGTGGTCCTGGGGGGCCGCCTCCGGGACCACCAAGGGCGGGTCCCATGGGCGGACTCGGGAACATGCCGGGAGGTCCGGATGGAAGACGCGGACGGCCGCCCGGGGGACCTCCAGCCCTACAGGGCGAGCAGCGGGTCGCGGCCCTCCTGCCCGACGCTAAGCGGGTCGATCGTCCAAGGGGACAAGGCGGACCGCCGCCTGTCTAACACCTGCGGAACGTGCACGAGCGCACTCGGCCGAGCATACGCTATCTGGTTGATTAGGCTTTCCCGCAAACGAAGGAGAACCGATATGTGGGTGAGGGGCGATCGGTACAGCGGGACCGTAACGCGTCGCAACCGCCGTGAAAGGCCGAACGATACTATCGGCTACTATCGACTGCCCTGAACAGGTGACATCGCTGGCGGTGAACGACACGACCTCCGTCCGCTGTGTGGCGAACGGTACCGGGGGGGCAGGGACGCTGAGCAGCGCGAGCATCGCAACGGACATGGCGTGATCTCCAAATTTACGACATCGATTATCCCGCTGGCGGCAACGTCCCGTAGGAATGACCGCCCCTTAATAGGCGTCCACGGTGAACGCCAGAAAACCGCCGTTCTCCATTTTCCCAAAAACCGTTCCCAAAACTACTTTCTCACGGTACGTATTTTAGACGGAGTTATGAGAAGGGAGCGGCATGCTCATTGGCTATGCGCGGGTGTCCACCGCGGATCAGAATCTGGCGTTGCAGATCGATGCCCTCAACGCGGCCGGCTGCGAACACATCGCGACAGACAAGGCCAGTGGCGCAAGCGTCGTACGCCCAGGTCTGACTGAAGCGCTTGGTAAGGCCCGCAAGGGCGATACGCTGGTGATCTGGAAACTTGATCGTCTCGGGCGGTCGATGAAAGGGCTGGTCGATCTGGCGGCTGAACTGTCGGTACGCGGGATCGCGTTGCGCTCGCTCACGGACGGGATCGATACCGCGACCCATACGGGCCGTCTGGTATTCCATATTCTCGGATCGATTGCGGAGATGGAGCGCGAACTTATCCGGGAACGCACGATGGCGGGGTTGGCCGCGCGACGAAAGGCCGGCGGGGGCGGAGGTCGTAAATCTGTCATGACGCCACGAAAGAGGGACATGGCTGTTAAACTACTCGCTGCCGGCGATCGGCCGCAGGACGTGGCAGAAGCGGTCGGCGTGTCGGTTTCGACCTTCTATCGCCATTTCCCCGCCAGCGGCAGGAATGCGTCGGGTGACAAATAGCGCTGACAGGGACGTGCCATTTGGCTCTGATATCTACATATACGGGATCTATCCTACCTTCCTCCCCAAGGCGAACGGACCGCACTCACCCGCTGTTGCCGTTCGCTCCTAGCGTACACGCAACTCACGTTCGTGTTCTGACCCCGTGGACGTGAAACCGCTGAAGGTCTCAGCGCATGGTATTCTGCCACGCGCTGATCCTCACAGCAGGTTATTCAGCGGCAGCCGTTACCGTAGGCTTCGTGTTACGGCGTGGCTTGGCAGCCGCAGGTTCAGCAGCCTTTTGAACCGTCTGGCCGGGCTTACGACCCAGGCCGATCTTCTTCGCCATAGCACGACGGCTCTCGCTGTAGCTTTCCGCAACCATGGGATAATCCGCCTTGAGATTATACCGTTCGCGGTACTCGGCTGGGGTCATACCGTTGGTAGCGAGATGACGACGCAGCGTCTTGTAAGGCTTGCCATCGATCATGCTGATGATGTGCTCCTTGCTGGCAAGCGACTTCCGTGCCGTCACAGCAGGCGTGTACTCCTGAGCCGGCGCTTCCGGAGCATCGACGCTCTGCTCACCGGCGAGCTTCGAGACAGCCGCATGCATCGACTGCAGAAATGCGGGGACATCGTCAGCAGTTGTCCGCGTATTTGGATTAGCCAGCCAGGCAATGGTCAACTCGGTTGCGAGTTCGATCGAGTTGGTATCATCAGTCAT
>NZ_JBYMUX010000001.1:3190000-4473502 GCF_057815015.1 Sphingomonas sp. SL1004 | reverse complement strand
GCGCACGCTTCTCCGACCCCGCGCGACGCATCGCGCTGGTGATATAGTCCCGACAGAAAATGGTCCCCCCGACGACCCCAAGGGTCATCCGGCATCTTCGCCCTGTATGTTTGATGCAGCGGTGGAAACCACCGTCGCTGTGAGCCCCGTTATGAAGCGATCGACGATCCGGGCAAGACCCCGACGCGTCACATTTTCGAAATAAAGCGGCTTGACTTGAGCAAGCCGCGGAAATGCGTCGATATTTTTATAAGTTGCTGTGTTTACGCATTTTTTGCGAATTAAGCCATTCGGTGACTTGACTTCGGGCCACTCGAATCGCGGGGAATCCGTGGGTTACGGATCGCGTTGGTTGGTTCCCTTCGCAGACGCAAAAAACCCGCCGGGAATGCCCGGCGGGTGATCTACTCGGCAATCGCGGATCGCTTATGCGAGTCCGGTCACGGCCTTGGTCAGACGCGCGAACTTGCGGCTCGCGGTGTTCTTGTGAAGCACGCCCTTGGCGACGCCACGCTGCAGCTCAGGCTGTGCGGCCGCGAGTGCGGTGGTCGCTGCGCCCTTGTCGCCCGAAGCCAGTGCGGCCTCGACCTTCTTGATGAAGGTACGGATACGGCCGACGCGGTTGCCGTTCACTTCCGCGCGACGGTCGTTGCGACGGATACGCTTTTTCGCCTGCGGCGTGTTCGCCATGAAGCCCTCTGGATGTTCGAATGAATAAAAAGGGGCGCCGGATTGCTCCTACGCCCTCTCGAAGCCGCGGCCCTACTCACTTTGCGTTAGATCGTCAACCGCGTTGACACTTCGGACACCAGAAGGTCGAGCGCCCACCCTCCGTCCGCCGCTTCACGGTAGCGCCGCATTCGCACGCCTCGCCTTCGCGCCCATAGACGCGCCATTGCTTGGAGAAATAGCCGAGCTCGCCGTCCGGCCGCACGTAATCACGCAGCGAAGACCCACCGGCCAGGATCGCCGCGGTCAGAACGGTCCGAATCGCCTCGACGAGTCGTTCGAGTCGAAACAGCGAGATCCGCCCCGCCGCGCGTGACGGCGCGATCTTCGCCATGTGCAGCGCCTCGCACACATAGATGTTGCCGAGACCCGCGACGATTCGCTGGTCGAGCAGCATCGCCTTGATCGACGCCCCCCGCCCTCCCAGCGCCTCCAGCAGATACGCCGCGGTCAGGTCGGGCCCGAGCGGCTCCGGCCCCATGCTAAGAAACGGCGGGTAGTTGGCGATATCGTCGGTCGCCCAAAGATCGAGAAAGCCGAATCGTCGCGGATCGTTGAGCGCGACCGTCCGCCCCGCCGCCGTCCCGATCAGCAGGTGATCGTGCGGCAGGAGTTCGCTCGGATCGACTCGCCAGCGGCCCGACATGCCGAGATGGAAGACGAGCGTGTCGCCGCGATCGGTATCGATCAGGCCGTATTTCGCACGCCGTCCAAGCGTCGTCACAGTCGCCCCCGTCATCCGCTGGCGCAGGTCGACCGGGATCGCTTTCCGCAAGTCGGCACGGCGCGGCTCGACCGAGGTCAGGCGCTGGCCCTTCAGCACGGGTTCGAGCCCGCGCACGGTGGTTTCGACTTCTGGTAATTCTGGCACGCTTTGCAGCTAGGTTGCGTTTGCTCGCGCCACAAGGCGCGGCTAGAGCGCAGGATATGAACGACTTGATCGCGCCCGCGCCCGCACTCACGCCCGATACCGTCTCCTTCGGCTACGAAGACATCCCCGCCACCGAGAAGACCGCCCGCGTCGGCGGCGTCTTCTCGAACGTCGCATCGAAATACGATCTGATGAACGATGCGATGTCGGGCGGCATGCACCGGCTGTGGAAGGACCGCTTCGTCCGCCGCGTGAAGCCGCGCGAAGGCGAGCAGATCCTCGACATGGCGGGCGGCACCGGCGACATCGCCTTCCGCATGGAGCCGTCGGGCGCCTCGATCACGGTCGCCGACATCAACCCGCAGATGCTCGAAGTCGGCATGCAGCGCGCCCAGAAGCGCGGGATCGACGGCCTGGTCTGGACCGAAGCGAACGCCGAGACGCTGACCTTCCCCGACAAGTTCTTCGACGCGTACACCATCGCGTTCGGCATCCGGAACGTGACGGATATCCCGAAGGCGCTCCGCGAGGCGCACCGCGTCCTGCGCCGTGGCGGGCGGTTCTACTGCCTCGAATTCTCGACCACTGTCTGGCCGGGGTTCGCCGAGGTGTACGACGCCTATTCGCACAAGATGGTCCCGAAGCTCGGCCAGCTACTCGCGCAGGATGCCGACAGTTATCGCTATTTGATCGAATCGATCCGCCGCTTCCCCGACATGCCCAAGTTCAAGGGCATGATCGCGGATGCGGGCTTCGTGCAGACAAAGGTCGAGCCGTTGCTCGGCGGTTTGGTCGCGATTCACTCGGGTTGGAAGATCTAGTGATCACGCGAAGGCGCGAAGGCGCGAAGGGGTTTTCGCGCAGAGGCGCAGAGGACGCAGAGATGGCGCGCGCGCGGCAGCTTTCACTTCATGAACCACCAGTGATGAAAAGCCGCAGCTGCGGCGAAACGCAACACCTCCGCGTCTCCGCGCCTCTGCGCGAACCATTTCTACCTTCTCTTCGCGCCTTCGCGCCTTCGCGTGAACCAAACTTGTCTTACGGCACCAACCACAAGTGACCGCCTCGACCACCCACGTCTGGCGCCTCCTCAAATGGGGTCGCATCCTCGCTCGCCACGGCGCATTGCGCGGCATCGAGCGCGACCCGAACACGCCCGCCCCCGTTCGCCGGCTCGCACGAATCGCGCGGTTCGGCGCACGCGTTCCGGCAGTCCCGCGCTACGCCGATGCGTTCCAGGCGATCGGACCCGCGGCGATCAAGCTCGGCCAGACGCTTGCCACCCGTCCGGATCTCGTCGGCGAGGACGCCGCGCATGATCTGCTCAGGCTTCAGGACCAGCTCTCCCCCGTCCCCTATGCGACGATCGAGGCGGCGATGCTGGCGAGCTTCGGCAAGCCGCTTGAGACGTTGTTCTCGCGCATCGAGCAGGTCCCGGTCGGCGCAGCATCGATCGCGCAGGTCCATCGCGCCGTCACCACCGATGGCCGCCAGGTCGCGGTGAAAGTGCTACGCCCCGGCGTCGAGGACGATTTCGCGCGCGCGATCGACACGTACAGCTGGGCCGCCGCGCAACTCGAGGCGCTCAGCCCCGAAGCGATGCGCCTGCGCCCACGCCTGACGATCGAGACGTTCAAGCGCTGGACGCTGCGCGAACTGAACTTCCGCCGCGAAGCTGCGTCGGCCTCCGAACTCGCCGAAGGCATGACCGCCGAGCCCGATTTCGTCATCCCCGCGATCGACTGGGCGCGCTCGACCGCCAAGGTTATGACGATCGAGTGGATCGACGGCATCAAGTTGTCGGATCGCCCCGCGCTCGTCGCCGCCGGCTACGACCTCCCCGGCCTCGCCAACACGCTCGTCCGCGCGTTCCTGCGCCAGGCGATCGCCGACGGGTTCTTCCATGCCGACATGCACCAGGGAAACCTGTTCGCGCTCCCCGGCAACCGCATTGCGGCGATCGATTTCGGCATCATGGGCCGGATCGACCGTCGCGCGCGCGTCTGGCTGGCCGAGATCCTCTATGGTCTCATCACCGGCAATTATAAGCGCGTCGCCGAGATCCACTTCGAGGCAGGCTATGTCCCCGCGCACCATGACGTCGCAGAGTTCGCGACCGCGTTGCGCGCTGTCGGCGAGCCGATGCGCGGGCTGCCGGTCAAGGACATGTCGATCGGCATGATGCTCGACAGCCTGTTCTCGATCACGCGCGATTTCGACATGGTGACGCAGCCGCACCTGCTGCTGCTCCAGAAGACGATGGTGATGGTCGAGGGCGTCGCGACCAGCCTCAACCCCGACATCAACCTGTGGGAAGCCGCCGAACCGTTCGTCCGCGACTGGATCCGCGGCGAACTCGGCCCCGAGGCGATGATCGCCGACCGGCTGATCGCCGACTTCCAGACGCTGACGAGGCTTCCGGAACTCGTCCGCCGGATCGAAGCGCATTACCCCGCCCCCGGTGGTGCACCGCCAACGATGCCGCTGCGCGAGATCGAAGTGATCCGGATCGGCGGCGGCTGGCGCTATGGTCTGGTCGCGGTGCTCGCAGCGGCGGCGGGGATCGCGGCGACACTGGTCTTCGGCTGATCGCATGAGGACGCGTCCGGGCGCTCCTATATGGCTGGTCGGCCCGACCCGGTTCGCCGGGATGCCGAGCACCCAGGCGAGGATCGGCCTCGTGCTGTTCGGGTTGCTGCTCGCCGCCTGCCTGGCCGTGCTTGGCTCGCCTGGCCCGCGCCCCAGCGCCGGATCGGGTTCGGCGCCGAACGTCGCCGCAGCAGACGCAGCGCCCCCCGGGCAAACCGACCTGATCCTGTACCAGACGATCGTCGCCGGAGTGCGCAGCGGTTCGCCTTATTACAGCGTCGCCGCCGAGACGCAGCGGATGGGGCATTATCCGCTGCGACCGTTCTTCGCGGTCCGCCTCCCGACCCTCGCGGTGATCCAGGCCGCGCTGCCGCCATTACTCGTGAACTTTATACTGTTGCTCCTGTGCGTCGCCACGATCATCGCCTGGGTAACCCGGCTTCGTCGGGTGACCACCGGCCTCATCCCGCTGGGCGTCGCCGGATTGATGGCGATCGCCGGCCTCTACGTACATCTGGACCCGAGTTTTGCCGTGTTCCATGAGGTGTGGGCGGGGCCGCTGATCGCGCTGTCGCTGGCGCTGCGCCGTCCCGGCCACTGGCTCTCAGCGGTCGCGTTCGGGCTGTCGGCGATGTTGATCTGCGAGACCGCGCTTCTATACGTGGCGATCATGGCGATCTTTGCCTGGATCGAGGGCGAACGCCGCGAGACTCTCGGTTGGCTCGGTGCGATCCTGGTCTTCGCCGCCGTCCTCGCGGTCCACGCGCACGCCGTTGCCTTGGTGACCGGCCCGCTCGACCGTGTCTCCCAGGGCTGGAGCGGGCTCGAAGGCTTCGGCTTCTATGTGAAGCTCGCGACGATCTTGTCCGGCCTAGATATCGTGCCGCAGTGGCTCGCGTCGCTGGTCCTCGGTACGTCGCTGTTCGGTTGGCTCGCCTGGCGCGATACCACCGCGACACGCGCCCTCGTCATGTTCGCCGCCTATGCCGCGCTGATCTCGCTGCTCGCACGCAGCGACAATTTCTACTGGGCGCTGATCACCACGCCGGTGCTGCTCGTTGGGATTGTGTTCGCCGTCGATGGACTGCGCGACATGATCGCCGCCGCGCGCGACACGCGCCGCATTACGGTGACGCGCGTAATCCGCTAGAGATGTCGTCATGAAGCGCATTCTCCTGATCGTCGGCGGCGGTATCGCGGCCTACAAGGCGGCCGAACTCATCCGCTTGCTGAAGAAGCGCGGCCACGCCGTACGCTGCGTGATGACCGAGGCGGCGCACCATTTCGTCACGCCGATGACGCTAGCCGCGCTCAGCGAGGACAAGGTCTATACCACCCTGTGGGACCTGAAGGACGAGGCTGAGATGGGCCATATCCAGCTCAGCCGCCAGGCCGACCTGATCGTCGTCGCGCCCGCCACCGCCGACCTCCTCGCGCGCATGGCCGGCGGTCTCGCGAACGATCTCGCGACCACGCTGCTGCTCGCTACCGACAAGCCGGTCCTCGTCGTCCCTGCGATGAACGTCCGGATGTGGAGCCACCCCGCGACCGTCCGCAACGTCGCCCAGATCCGTGCCGACGGCACAACGGTGATGCAGCCCGACGAGGGGCCTATGGCGTGCGGCGAATACGGCCCCGGCCGCCTGCCCGAACCAGGCGAGATCCTCGTCGCGATCGAGGCGATGCTGACCCCCGCCCCGCCGGGGCGACTAACGGGCCGCCATATACTGGTCACCGCCGGCCCGACGCACGAGCCGATCGACCCGGTCCGCTACATCGCCAACCGTTCGTCCGGCATCCAGGGTTTCGCGATCGCCGATGCGTTGGCGAAGTTGGGCGCCCGCGTGACGCTGGTCGCCGGTCCGGTATCGTTACCCACGCCCCCTGCAGTCGACCGCATCGACGTCGAAACCGCACGCGAGATGGCCGACGCGGTCGCGAACGCGCTGCCCGCCGATGCCGCGGTCATGGTTGCGGCCGTAGCCGACTGGCACGTCGATGCCGCCCCGCAGAAGATCAAGAAGGGCGATGCCGCACCGACTCTGACGCTGTCCGAGAATCCCGATATCCTGGCGACGCTCGCGCGCAGTTCGCACCGCCCGCGCCTGCTGGTCGGCTTCGCCGCGGAGACCGAGCGCGTCATCGAGCACGCCACCGCCAAGCGCCTGCGTAAACAGGTCGACTGGATCGTCGCCAACGACGTGTCCGGCGACGTCATGGGCGGCGCGAACAATAGCGTCCACCTCGTCACCGAAGCCGGCGTCGAGAGTTGGGAACGCCTGCCCAAGGCGGGTGTCGCGGCACGACTGGCGGAACGCATCGCCGATGCGCTAGAACGGCGTCCATGATTCGTATCGAACTCAAACGCTTGCCGCATGGCGAGGGCTTGCCGTTGCCCGCCTACGCATCGGAAGGCGCGGCCGGTATGGATGTCGTCGCCGCCGAAGCACTCACGCTCGCGCCCGGCGACCGGGCCGCCGTCGCGACCGGCTTCGCCATCGCGGTTCCCGCCGGCCACGAAGTCCAGGTTCGTCCGCGCTCGGGCCTCGCGTTCAAATACGGCGTCACCTGCCTCAACACGCCGGGCACGATCGACAGCGACTATCGCGGCGAAGTGAAAGTGATTCTTGCCAATCTGGGGCGCGAACCGTTCGAGATCGCGCGGGGCGACCGCATCGCGCAACTGGTCCCCGCGGTCGTGCTGCGTGCGGCGCTCGCTGAAGTCGATATGCTCGACGATACCGTACGCGGCGCGGGCGGGTTTGGGTCGACTGGCCGATGATCGCCGCCTTTCTACTCGCGCTCCAGGCCGTCACGCCGCCGGTCGTCATGGTACCGGCGCCCGCTCGCGTCTCGCTGCCACCGCAGGACTGGAGCACCCTGGCCCCGCTGCCGCTCCGCAGGCCGGCGCCCACCTCTGCCTATGTCCGGGACGAGGTTCAGGCGGGAAGGTGCGACAAGGCGGTCCGCACCGCACAGGGCTGGAGCCTGACCGTCGACCTCGCCGTGCTGACCACGCCAGACGGTCGCATGCGCCGGGTCACGCCGCGCGCGATCGATTGCCCGACGGTCGAGCAATATGCGGCGGGCGTCATCCTGGGATCGGCGCGCCAGGCGCTCGACGTACCTGACGCTGAAACCGACACCTGGTACCG
This sequence comes from Sphingomonas sp. SL1004, assembly GCF_057815015.1. Classification (NCBI taxonomy): domain Bacteria; kingdom Pseudomonadati; phylum Pseudomonadota; class Alphaproteobacteria; order Sphingomonadales; family Sphingomonadaceae; genus Sphingomonas; species Sphingomonas sp. SL1004. The sequence goes on along the minus strand of NZ_JBYMUX010000001.1, from coordinate 4,466,158 downwards.
GACCAGCCTGACCTTCGCGTGGGGCGGATGACGCTCTCCGACGACGAACTGGCGCGGTATGCGCGGCACATCGTTCTGAAGGAGGTCGGCGGCGCGGGTCAGCTGCGGTTGAAGGCCGCGACCGTCGCGATCGTCGGGGCCGGCGGGATCGGCTCGCCCGCGATCCAGTATCTCGGTGCCGCCGGGGTTGGCCGGCTGATCCTGATCGACGACGATCTGGTCGAGCCGTCCAACCTGCAGCGCCAGACGATCTTTACGACGGCAGACACCGGCGTCGGCAAGGTCGATGCAGCCGCCGCAGCGGTACGGCGCATCAACCCACACGTGAACGTGACGGTCCATCGCACGCGGGTAGACGCGAACAACGCCGCCGATCTGCTTGCCGACGCCAATGTGGTGCTCGACGGATGCGACAATTTCGCGACCCGGTTCTGCGTTGCCGACGCAGCGCATAACTTGCGGCTACCGCTGGTCTCGGCCGCAATTGGCCAGTTCGAAGGCCAACTCGCAACCTATCGTGGCTGGGAAGTCGACAAACCTTGCTATCGCTGTTTCGTCGGCGAGGATCCCGAACGCGCGGAAACAAGTTGCGCGGAGGACGGCGTGCTCGGCCCCGTCACCGGCGTACTCGGTAGCTTGGCCGCGCTTGAAGTGTTGCGCGCGATCACACCGTTTGGTGATGATCAAGCGGGGAAATTGTTGCTTGTCGACCTGCTAGCATTACGTTTTCGTACGATTCGCCTACCCAAGGATCCAGGATGTAGCGGCTGCAGTGGAACGAAAACTCGCTAGCGATCGGCAATCGCTAGTAAATAGTTATTCTTCCGAATGGATCCATTTCGGGGTACAGATTCCCGCAAGGGGGACTCTACATGCGTCCAAAACATCGATGAACATGCAGTTCGGACGGAATAGCCTGACTTCGGCATCTGCCGCAGCCAAGAAGCCTGCGCGGTCGTGGCAGCCGAGCGCGCATACCCTCCGTACGCGTTTGTTCTTTGGGATCACGATACTCGATGCCGGCTGTATATTCGTCAGCTATCTAGCCGCGGCTGGTCTGCGTGGTACGTTCTTTACCGACAGCGACTGGATCGTGATCTTGGCCGTACTGATCCCGGCCTTCCTGATCACCGCCCTGAACAATGGCAGCTATGCCCCGAACAACCTTCAGGATCCGTTTCGGGCGATCGCGCGGGGCGTGCATGCTTATGCACTCGCTATTCTCGGGGTCATCTTCATCGCGTTCTGTTTGAAGGCGAGCAATACGTTTCCGCGGCTCGTCGTGGCGATGGGATCGGTGTTCGCCATCGTCCTGCTGGCGGCCTGCCGCTACGTCCTCGTCAAGCACATGCACGCCATCGTCGGCGGCAACCCGTTCAGCATCGTGCTCCTATATGATCCGGGCCAGCCGATCCCGAGCGGAGAGTTCTCGGTGGTCATCGCGTCGGACGCCTATTTCAATCCCGATCATCATGACCCGGTGATGTACGATCGGCTGGCGCAATCGCTGTCGACCGCGGACCGCGTCATCGTCGCCTGCTGTCCCGAACGTCGCCTCGCCTGGGCCCAGGCACTCAAGGGCGCGAATATTCAGAGCGAGATCTTCATGCCGGAGCTCGACGCGCTCGCGCCGCTCGGCATCAGTTCGCACGCGCGGACGCCGACCGTGATCATCGCCAATGGCCCCTTGATGCTGTTCGATCGTTTCGTGAAGCGCGCGTTCGACATGGCTCTGGCTGGCGGTGCGCTCGTGATATTGGCACCGATGTTCGCCGTCGTCGCGGTAATGGTGAAACTGGATTCTCACGGCCCGATCTTCTTTCGCCAGGTGCGGATCGGTCGTGGCAACCAGATGTTCCGGATGATGAAGTTCCGCAGCATGCGCGTCGAGGGATCCGATGGCGCGGGTGAGCGATCTACATCGCGCGACGACGACCGGATCACGAGGGTCGGCAAGTTCATCCGCAGCACCAGCGTCGACGAATTGCCACAATTGCTGAACGTAATCCGCGGCGACATGAGCATCGTTGGGCCCCGCCCGCATGCGCTCGGCTCGCGAGCTGCAGACAAACTCTTCTGGGAAGTCGATCAGCGCTATTGGCATCGCCATGCCGCCAAGCCCGGTTTGACAGGACTGGCGCAGATCCGCGGGTACCGAGGTGCGACGATTTTCGAGGACGATCTGCGCAACCGCCTTCAGGCCGATCTCGAATATCTCGAGAACTGGTCGATCTGGCGCGACATCAAGATCATCGTCCTGACGTTCCGCGTTCTGCTGCACCGGAACGCTTTCTAGCGCTCCGGTGCGGACAATACCCCAATCAGTTTCCCAATAATCCCTTGGCGAATTCGCGAACCACCGGCCCGATATCGTCGCGGGCCAGTGCGATCGCCAGATTAGCCTGGATATACCCGGCCTTGTCGCCGCAGTCATAGCGCTGACCGTCGAAGGTGAACCCGTGGAACGGCTGGTTGCCGATCAACTGCGCCATCGCGTCGGTCAGCTGGATTTCACCGCCCGCGCCCTTTTCCTGAGTTTCCAAGATGCGCATCACTTCGGGCTGAAGGATATAGCGCCCCGGGATCATCAGGTTCGATGGCGCGGTGCCGCGCTTCGGCTTTTCGACAAGTGCCGTAACCTCGGTCAGTCTGCCGTCGGTCGCGCCAGGCGAGATGATGCCGTATTTGTCGGTTTCCGAATCCGGCACTTCGAGCGCACCGATCACGTTGCCGCCGACCGTGTTATACGCTTCGACCATCTGCTTCAGGAACCCCGGCTCTCCGACCATCAACTCGTCGGGCAACAGCACCGCAAACGGCTCGTCGCCGACGATTTCGCGCGCGCACCAAACGGCGTGACCGAGACCCAGAGGCTCCTGCTGGCGAACATAGACAGGCGAACCCGGCTTCATGCGGATATGGCTGATCGCGTCGAGCGACTTGCCGCGCGACCGCATGGTATCCTCAAGCTCGTAGGAGATATCGAAATGATCCTCGAGCGACCCCTTGTTACGCCCGGTTACAAAGATGATCTGCTCGATCCCCGCCTCGAGTGCCTCTTCGACGGCGTACTGGATCAGCGGCTTGTCGACGACCGTCAGCATTTCCTTCGGCATCGCCTTGGTAGCCGGGAGGAACCGCGTCCCGAGCCCTGCCACGGGGAACACAGCCTTGCGCAGCGGCTTTATCGTCATTGGTAGCTCCCTGTGATCGTGTCGCGCCGTTTATCGGTACGCGAACGTAGGCGCAAATCGGTCGCGCCTCTTTAGCGCGTCATTAAGCGCGTTGCGGTAGATGAGTTCCATATGAGTTCCATGCAAAAAATTCTCGTCATTTTCGGTACGCGGCCCGAAGCGATCAAGCTCTTTCCGGTGATCCGTGCGCTCGGCGCGGTTCCCGGGCTCGTCGTGCGGACCTGCGTCACCGCGCAGCATCGCGGACTGCTGGATCAGGTGCTTGCGATCGCGGACCTTTCTCCGGACATCGATCTCGACCTGATGGAGCCCGGCCAGACGCTCGACCGGCTGACCGCGCGGCTGCTGACCGGTCTCGGCGAGGTCATGGATGCGGAAAAGCCGGACATCGTCATGGTGCAGGGGGACACCGCCACTGCAATGACCGGCGCACTTGCAGCGTATTATCGCAAGATTCCGGTCGCGCATGTCGAGGCGGGTTTGCGCTCCGGCGACATCTACCAACCCTGGCCGGAGGAAGTGAACCGGCGAATCGTCGCACCGATCGCCGCGTATCACTTCGCCCCGACCGAAACCGCGGCGGAGGCGCTGCGCCGCGAGACGATCGCGCCGGGCATGATCCACGTCACCGGCAACACCGTGATCGACGCGCTGCACTGGACGGTCGACCGGGTCGCCGCGGATCCGTCGCTCGCCGCCGGGCTCGATGCCATCGCCGCGCGGTTCGCCGGACGAAAGATCATTCTGGTCACCACGCACCGCCGCGAGAATTTCGGCGACGGCATGGCCTCGATCGCGCGCGCGATCGGGCGGATCGCGGAGCGTGACGACGTCGCGGTGCTGTTCCCCGTGCACCCCAACCCCAACGTCGTCGCAGTCATGGACGACATCCTCGGCGCGCGAGACAACGTCGCGCGGATCGAGCCTCTCGATTATCCGCACTTCGTCCGCGCGCTGGGCCTAGCCGAGATCGTCCTCACCGATTCGGGCGGCGTGCAGGAGGAGGCGCCGGCGCTGGGCAAGCCGGTACTGGTCATGCGCGAGACGACCGAGCGCCCCGAAGGCGTCGAGGCCGGCACCGCCAAGCTGATCGGAACCGACGAGGACCGCATCGTTTCCGAAATATTCACGCTGCTGGATGACAAGTCTGCTTATGCGGCAATGGCCCGCGCGCACAATCCGTTCGGAGACGGCCACGCCGCGGGCCGTATTGCCGAAATCATCGCGAAGGGACTCGTCGCGCATGCTGTCTGATACTGAACTGAACGTCGTCGTCATGGGGCTCGGCTATATCGGCCTGCCCACCGCTGCCGTGATCGCGCGTACCGGCGCGCGCGTGCTCGGGGTCGACGTGACCGAATCGGTGGTCGGGACGGTCAATTCGGGCCGTGTGCATATCGAGGAGGTCGACCTCGACGGCCTCGTCTCGGGCGTGGTGGCACGTGGCACGCTGCGCGCGTCGACGACAATCGAGCCGGCCGACGTGTTCGTCATCGCCGTACCGACGCCGTTCGACGACGATCATGCGCCCAATATCGGCTATGTCCTGAAGGCCGCGACGACGATCGCAACCGTGCTCAAGACCGGCGACACGATCATCCTCGAATCGACCTCGCCGGTCGGCACCACCGAGCAGGTCCGCGATCTGCTGGCGACCTTGCGTCCGGATCTGCGGGTGCCCGGCCGCGCGGGTGAACAGGCCGACATCGCCATCGCCTATTGCCCGGAACGAGTCCTGCCCGGCCGCATCCTCGTCGAACTGATCGACAACGACCGCGTCATCGGCGGCATCACCCCGCGGTGCGCGCGGAAAGCCCTCACTTTTTACCGCCGTTTTGTCCGCGGTGCCTGCGTCACCACCACCGCGCGCGCGGCTGAGATGACCAAGCTGACCGAGAACGCGTTTCGCGACGTCAACATCGCGTTCGCCAACGAGCTGTCGCTGATCGCCGATACGATGGGCGTCGACGTGTGGGAGGTGATCCGCCTCGCCAATCGCCATCCGCGCGTGAACATCCTCCAGCCCGGCCCCGGCGTCGGCGGGCATTGCATCGCGGTCGATCCGTGGTTCCTGGTCCATGCCGCGCCCGATCAGACCCCACTGATCCGCACTGCCCGCGAAGTGAACGACGGCAAGACCGACCACGTCATCGCGCAGGTCGCGGCGCTGGTCGAGTCGATGCCGGGCGCCCCGGTCGCGTGCCTGGGCCTCGCGTTCAAGGCGAACATCGACGATTTCCGCGAGAGCCCCGCGTTGAAAGTCGCCGAAGCCGTCGCGCGGCGGTTCGGCGACCGGGTTCGGATCGTCGAGCCCTACGCCAACGCCCTCCCCGCGGTGCTGGCGGATACCGGCGCGGTGCTGGTCGACGTCGATACCGCAATCGAGACCTGCCCGATCATGGTCGTGCTGGTCGACCACGACGTGTTCAAGTCGATCCCGCTAGAGGAACGCATCGACAAGGCCGTGCTCGACACGCGCGGGATCTGGCCGGATCAGCCGCGCCCCACAGCGGTCGGCTAGCGCGGTCGGCCAGCACAACCGGCTAGCGTAACGGCACGTCGCGGGACGCCAGGATCGGCGGGACGATCGGGCGCGCTGGCGTGGCGGCGATCGCCTTCGCCGCCGCCTCCAGCACGTCCGCGCGCGCTTTCGACGAGGCGTGCGTGCGACTGCGGAACAGCCCGCCGTCGATCTCGCCACCCTTCTCGCGCCAGAATTCAGGCGCCGATTCCGGATCATAGCCGGCATTGGCCAGCAGGTAGATGCCGAGCAGGTCCGCGTCGTCCTCGGTCTGGCGAATCAACCGACCGTTGCGCCCGAGTTCGGCCAGCATCCCCCGACTGACATGTGCGGCATCGAGCCGGGCGCGGTGGCGGAGCACATTATGCGCCAGTTCGTGCGCCACGACGACGGCGATCTCCGCGTCGGTGAAGGTCTCGAAGAACCGCTCGCCGACCTGGACGACCGATCCGTCGGCGCTGGCGTCGAGACCACTGCCAAGCAGGATCTCGAAACGCGACCGGCACCCCGTGACCGGCTGGACGGTGATCGGCAGGCGGCGTCCGACTCGCAGCACGGTCAGTCGCAACGGTTTGCCGACTGCGGAGCCGGCGATGGTCGCCTCGGCCGCATCCCGGTCCGAGGCGGCCTCGGCGGCGCCGGGCTTTGGCAAGCCAGGCTGGGCGACATCGCCGATCGCGACCAGCGAATCATTAGGCCGGATGCCGGCGCGCTCCGCGGGGGCACCCGGAACGACCGCCTCGACGCCGATCATCGATTCGAATCCGAACGCCGTCGACGCCGCCGGTCGTGCGGCCGGACCGTATTGCGTCAGGGCGTGGATCGGCATCCCGATCTGCGGCTGGCGTCGGTCGCAAAGCGCGGCATTCCCGGTCGTCAATCGGTAGGCGATCGTCGCCAGCCTGAGATCGGCAGCGCGGAGAGCTTCGAAGAATGCAGGCGGGGGTGGCGCGTCCTTGGCGGGCGCCGCCGCGGTCAGCAGGATCAGGGGCAGCAGGCGTCGGATCATTGTCATCGCGGTACGATAGCCGCGGCGTGGGCGCGCGTCATGCAGGCAACCGTCGTACCGCCATCATATCGGCGTACGCGCGTTGCGACCCACCGCGTTACGCCGTATGCGACCGCCTCTCGCGTCATGGCCGGTTCATCCTGCCCCCTTCACATCGATCGCATCATGATTTCCAAGCTTTTCAAGTCACGTAGCAACGCCAAGACGAGCCTTGCCACCATCCCCGAAGGACAGCGCGTCTACGCCGTCGGCGACATCCATGGCTGTGCCGATCTGCTCGACTCCCTCATCGGGCTGATCGACGCCGACGACGCCGCGCGTGGTCCTGCGCAGACGACACTGATCTTCCTCGGCGATATCGTCGATCGTGGCCCCGGTTCGGCGGCGGTGGTCGAGCGGTTGCGCAAGCTGGCGGCGACGCGCCCGTCGGTTCGCTTCCTGCTTGGCAATCACGAGGAGATATTTCTCGGCGCGCTGGACGGCGAACCCAAGGCGCTTCGCCTGTTCTGCCGAATCGGCGGGCGTGAGACCATCCTCAGCTACGGGATGGAGGCGTCCGAATATGAGCGGCTCGACTATGAGGAGCTGGTCCACCGCCTGGCCGATCTGGTCCCCGCCGAGCATCGCAGCTTCATCGACGGGTTCGAGGACATGGTCATGATCGGCGATTATGCGTTCGTCCATGCCGGCGTACGTCCCGACATGCCGCTCGACCGGCAGCGCACCGCCGACCTGCGCTGGATTCGCGATCCGTTCCTCGATCACCGGACCAAGCTCGAAAAGACCATCGTCCACGGCCATACGATGAGCGAAGAAATCGAGCAACGCGGTCACCGGATCGGCATCGACACCGGTGCATATGCTTCGGGGCGACTCACTGCCCTGGGTCTGGAGGGAACCGAAATCTGGAATCTCCAGACCAGCGGTGCGGCGGCGCAACCTGCCTAGCACGTATCGGTGAAAATTCACGGTGCCGCGCAAATCAGCCACTTCTCGCCGCGGCGTGCATCGCTATAACAGCATGGCGGCAGCTGTGTGTTGCACTGCCGCAACAGTGTAGAATGCTTCTGCACTGGCTTAGACACCTCGGTTGCCTTGTGGCTGGTTTCATGCCAGTGATAAGTTGACGAGCACAAAGGGAGTTCATCATGCGTCTTGGGAAGTATCTCCTGACCGCAGCAGCAGCCACGATGGCAGTTGCTCCGGCCATGGCAGCACCGGTTAATTCGGCAGCTAACCTGTCGGTTTCGAAGTCGGTTCGCACCGGTTCGGCATCGGCAAAGAAGAACGAGCTTGCTGGCGGCGGCATCATCGTTGCGGTTCTCGCAGCAGCTGCAGTTGTCGCGGGCATCGTCATCGTTGCTGACAACGACGACGATTCGGACAGCAACTAAGTCTAACGACTTTGTTGAGGAAATAGCGGCCCTCGGGCCGCTATTTTTTTGCCTACCGTTGATGAGGCAATGAACGGTGAGAATGCGCTGCCCGGACGCGGCTTGAGATGCTCTACTCCCCTGCCGCGCGACAGGCAGGCTCCAACCGGAAATGCTTATAGGGAAGCGAGCGACGGCCAAGATATGGGACGGTGTCGGGGTACGCTCGACGCCCGCCGTCGGGTTGTCTCGGGTACGCTTACGGCTAGCCGACCCGCGACCGACGACGCAGAGTCGTCACGCCACCGAATGACCGGCACAACGCCGTGAGGGCGAACTAGTCGGATCGGCAAAATAGCGCGATCTGGCTAGTTCACCCCACGGCGTCGAGCCAGCTCAGTCCAATGGTAGGCAGCAGAGTCGGTGCAATGGCATGTGGCTCGACCCCGACGCCGAACGGGGCGACATAGGCCGCCCGGAAGATCAAGGCTGGGCGGGAACTGCGCCCGGCGCGCCCGGCGCACCGGCGGGACCGCCACGTTGCATCTGGGCCTGGGCCTGCATCTGCTGGACGACGCTCTGCGGCAGGAAGTCGAGCAACTCGACGTCGAACACGAGCGTCGAATTGGCGGGGATCGGCCCCGTTGCCTTGTCGCCATAACCGAGCGCCGGCTTCAGCCAGAAGCGATACTTCGCACCCTTGGGCATCAGCTTCAGCGCTTCAGAGAAGCCCGGAACCACGCCCGTCACCGGCATCGGCGTCGGCTGCTGCGACTTGTCGAAGGTCGTGCCGTTGAGCAGCTTACCTTCGTAGTTCACCAGTGCGACGTCCGCATCGGTCGGCTTGGCAGCGCCAGGCTTGCCCGGCGCCAGCACCTTGTACTGCAGACCCGAGGCCGTCACGACCACACCCCGCGCGCGGGCGTTGCGCGCGAGGGGATCGTCGCCCTGTCGCGCGAGCGCAACCGCAGCGACCAGCGCCAGCATGATGCCGACCCAGAGATAGACGAGGTAGCTGCGCTTGGTGGGCTGCAGCGGCACTGCGGTGACGGTCGACATCGGATCAGGCCCCGGTCATGTGGTCACGCCGGAGCGCCGCGCGTGCCGTTGAGAATCAGCGTATAAATCGGCACGGGACCGTCGGTCGACGGCCCCGGTCAAATGGATCCGGCGCTCGATCGCGAACGCCGGATCGGGTAGTCTTACCGTGCGCCGTCGCGCTCGGCGCGCTTGCGGTCGAGCTTGCGCGAGCGACGGATCGCTGCTGCGCGCTCGCGCGCGCGCTTCTCGGACGGCTTCTCGTAGTGCCGGCGCAACTTCATCTCGCGATACACGCCTTCGCGCTGCAGCTTCTTCTTGAGCGCGCGAAGGGCCTGGTCGACGTTGTTGTCGCGTACGATGATCTGCATAAACCCGTTTAGCTCCGGTCGAATAGATTTAGCCGTCGCGAACGTGTCCGCGCCGTATGAACGGGGGGCCCTATCAGCGTGTGGCTGCGGTTTCAAGCCAAACCAGCCGAGCAACGCCGGGCGTCGCGCCGAGACCGTCGTTCGACGCCAATGACCCTACGCTGCACGCGCCCCCTTTGCCGACACGCGCGCGCCTCGCTAAGAGCCGCCTATGACTTCCACGCTCACGCTATACAATAGTCTCACGCGCACGCTCGAGACGTTCCGACCGATCGATCCGACCGATGTCGGCATCTATTCGTGCGGTCCGACGGTCTACAATTACGCGCATATCGGTAACCTGCGCGCGTATGTGTTCACCGATACGCTCAGCCGCGTGCTGACGTGGAAGGGCTATCCGCTCACCCACATCATCAACATCACCGATGTCGGGCATTTGACGTCGGACGCAGACGTCGGCGACGACAAGATGGAGGCGGCGGCGCGCGCGAGCGGCCAGGATATCTGGGCAATTGCCAAGCATTACACCGACGCCTTCAAACAGAACCTCGTCGACCTCAACATCCGCGCGCCTAGCAGATTCCCGCTCGCGACGGATCACATCGCCGAGATGATCGCGTTTGCCGAGGCGATCGCCGAGCGGCATTGCTACATGCTCGCCGACGGCTTGTATTTCGATACGACGACGGTGCCCGATTATGGTCGCCTCGCACGGTCGCAGGATGACGCGGGCGAAAGCCGGATCGATCCGGTCGAGGGCAAGCGCAACCTGCAGGATTTCGCGATCTGGCGCACGTCCGCACCGGGCGACAACCGGCAGATGGAATGGGATTCGCCCTGGGGTCGCGGCGCGCCCGGCTGGCATCTCGAATGCTCGGTGATGAGCAAGAAATATCTCGGTGCGACGTTCGACATCCATACCGGCGGGATCGATCACCGCGAGATCCACCACCCGAACGAGATCGCGCAGAACCAGGCGCATTGCGAGTGCGGCGATACCGGTGCGACAATATGGATGCACAACAACTTCCTGGTCGAGCGCTCGGGCAAGATGTCGAAATCGGGTGGCGCATTCACCACGCTGCAGACTCTAATCGACCGCGGTTTCCACCCGCTCGCCTACCGCCTGATGTGCCTGCAGGCGCAGTATCGCAGCGAACTGGAGTTCTCTTGGGAGAACCTCGCGGCGGCCCAGACGCGGCTGAAGCGGCTAGCGATAACGGTCGACGCCTTGCGCCAGCGCCCGGCGGGTGGACCGTCGGGGAGCGCCCTCGGCTACCGTGACCGGCTCGACGCAGCGGTGTCCGACGATCTGTCCACGCCGCGCGCGTTGCCGATCCTGGACGAGATGCTCGGCGACAAGCGGGTTGCGCCGGCGGATCGGCTGGATGCGCTGATCGATTTCGATGCGGTGCTGGGACTCGACTTGGCGACGATCCGCCGCGAGGATCTGCGCGTCCGCCCGGCCGATGCGAAACTGGACGAGGCTACGATCGACGCGCGGCTCGAGGAACGGCGGGCGGCGCGCGCAGCGAAGGATTTCCCGCGCTCCGATGCGATTCGCGACGAGTTGGCGGCGGCGGGTATCGAGGTCATGGACGGCGATCCGCTCGGCTGGGACTGGAAGCTCGGCTGACCGCTTAGCGGAAGCCGAGCCAGTAGAGCAGACCGATATTGACCGCGAGCAACGGCAGCGCGGTCGGCACCTGCGCGCGGATCACGGCGTTCTTGTCCTTCAACTCGAGCAGCGCGGCGGGGACGAGATTGAAGTTCGCCGCCATCGGCGTCATCAGCGTGCCGCAGAACCCGCTGAGCATACCGATCGCCGCGACCACCGCGGGGTCGCCGCCATAGTGGCGCACAAGCAGCGGGATGCCGATCGCCGCGGCCATCACCGGGAACGCGGCGAACGCATTGCCCATGATCATCGTAAACAGCGCCATGCCGAGCGTGTAGGCAAGCACCGCGCCGATCAGGCTGCCCTCGGGGATCGCGTGGCCGGCGAGTTTGCCAACGACGTCGCCTACGCCGGCGAGCGCGAAGACCGCTCCCAGGCTGGCCAGCATCTGGGGGAGGACGGCGGCCCAGCCGATCGCGTCCATCAGCCTGACACCTTCGGCGAGCGGCGTGGCGATGCGGGGCCGGAACCAGAGGTGCATGGCGATGAGCGCGATCAGGACGCCACAGGTCAGCGCGACGAGCGTCGCCTGTTTGGGGTCGACGAGGCTGGGGACGGCGCGGAACAGGACGGTGCCGCCCAGGGCTGCGGCTGGGATGATTAGCGCGGGCAGGAATATCCGGTTGCCGAGCCTTGCTGCTTCGGCGCGGCGCTCGTCGAGTGTGGTCGTGGCACGCCCGCCCCGCCCCATCGCGCCCGATCCGGCGATGGCGACCAGCGCCAGGACGAGCACGCCGTTACCGATATCGCCAAGCCGCCCCCCGAGCAGGAAGCTGATCGCCAGCACCGCGTAGAACGCCGCGTTGCCAAAGCGCTTCGGGTTGGCGCGGTCGGTCGCGCTCAGCCCCGCGAACGCCGCGAACATCACGCCCGCAACGCCGTAGATGAAGCCGGTGCCGATCATGCCGATCATCAACCGCGCGCCAGTCGGCGGTCGAGCAGCCAGAGGCGGAAGCCGTGGATCACGAACGCGGCGATCGCGGTGGGGATCGCCCACATCGAGAGGTGGAGCGGCTGGATGACGATGCCGTAGCCCTCCAAGATGCCCTTCATCAGCAGGATCGATCCGATCGCGATGAAGATGTCTTCGCCGAAGAAGAGCCCGATATTGTCGGTTGCCGCTGCCATCGCCGGGATGCGGTCGCCGCCCGGCGGAAGGCCCTGCCCTTCGGCAGCGGCTTCGGCCATCGGTGCGACCAGCGGGCGGACGCTCTGCGCTGCTCCTGCAATCGAGATCAGGCCGAGCGCCGCGGTGAGCTGGCGGAACAGGAGGTAGCCGGTGAGGAAGCGTCCGACGGTCGCGCCCTTCAGCTTGGTGATCGCAAGGCGGGCGCGTTCCTGCAGGCCGTGGCGTTCGAGCATGCCGATCACTGGCAGCACGATGTAGACGACCGTGACGTAGCGGTTCTCGTTGAACGCCTTGCCGAACGCGGCGAGGATCGCGAGCGGCGCAAGTCCAGCGGCGAGGCCGGTTACGAGCGCGGATACCGCGACGACGAGCAGCGGATTGAACCGGAGCAGGAAGCCCGCGACGATCACCGCGATGCCGCAAAGGACCAGCATGCCGTCTAGCGCGCCTGCTTGGCGAGATCGGCGGCGAATGCGACCTTGGCCTTGCCGACGATCTTCGGAAGCAGCGTTGGGTCGACGAACGCTGTCGCGTCGCCCCCTGCGCGGCGTTTGCCTCGGGCGATCACGTCGGCGAGTTCGGGGTGCGACGGCAGGACGATGTCCGCGTGCAGGCTGCCGAGCATCGCAATACTGCGGCGGTAGTCAGCGACGATGCCCGGATAGGCGCGGTTGCCGATCAGGCGGTTGCCCGCGACGCTGACGCTGCAGGGGAAGACAACGTCGAGCGGGCGGGGCTTCGCCGCGATCCGCATCGTCCAGGTCGTGCAACCGGGCGTGTGGCCGGGTGTGGCGCGTGCGGTAAGCGTGCTGGTGCCGAGGGTCACCGTGTCGCCATCGCGGACGCCGCGGTCGACGTGGACGGGCGGGAAGCGGATGACGCCGTAGTTGGTCTCGCCGGGCGGCGTACCGGTTTCGAGGGCGCGGACGTCGCGGATGCCGGCGACGACGCGGGCACCGGTTGCGCGCTTGAGTGCGGCTACACCCGCGGCATGATCGAAATGGGCGTGGGTGACGAGGATGAGCTTCACGTCGCGGAGGCGGACGCCAGCGGCGGCGATGTTGCGCTCGATCATGCCCGCATTCTGCGCGAGTGTACCGTCGATCAGGATGGCGCCTGCATTGGTCTTGATGAGGTAGGCGGCGATGCCTTCGCTGCCGACATAGGTGATCGGGCCGGCGATCGGGAACGGAACTTGAGGGCGCGTCCAGGCAGGCGGATCGGCCGCGCCGAGGAGTAGTGGAGCGGTAACGGCGATCGCCAGTGCCGTGGCAAAGGATCTGGCGCGATGACCTAACGATCCTCCCCCGCCAGGGGGAGGTGGCAGGCGTAGCCTGACGGAGGGGGCGGAATGCGATGCCATTTGTTTCGTGTCCTCCCCCTCCGTCTGGCAAGAGCCAGACACCTCCCCCTTGCGGGGGAGGATCGCGTAGTGCCCGTCTAGTTTATTCCCACTCGATCGTGCCGGGCGGCTTCGAGGTATAGTCGTACGTCACGCGGTTGATGCCCTTCACCTCGTTGATGATCCGGGTAGCTACGCGCGGCAGGAAGTCGCCGGGGAACTGAAACGCCTGCGCGGTCATCCCGTCCGTCGAGGTTACCGCGCGCAGGGCAAGCACGTTGTCGTAGGTGCGGCCGTCGCCCATCACGCCGACACTGCGGACCGGGAGCAGGACCGCGAACGCCTGCCAGATCGTGTCGTAGAGCCCCGCCGCGCGGATCTCCTCGAGGTAGATCGCATCCGCTTTACGCAGGATGTCGCAGCGTTCCTTGGTGACTTCGCCGGGGATGCGGATCGCGAGGCCGGGTCCGGGGAACGGGTGACGACCGACGAAGATCTCGGGGAGCCCGAGTTCGCGCCCGAGCACGCGGACCTCGTCCTTGAACAACTCGCGCAACGGCTCGACGAGCTTCATGTTCATGCGCTCGGGCAGGCCGCCGACATTGTGGTGGCTCTTGATCGTCACCGAAGGCCCGCCGGTGAAGCTGACGCTCTCGATCACATCGGGGTACAGCGTGCCCTGCGCGAGGAACTCCGCGCCGCCGAGCTTCTTCGCCTCGGTATCGAACACGTCGATGAAGGTCTTGCCGATGAACTTGCGCTTAAGCTCGGGGTCGGTGATCCCGGCTAGGCCGCTGAGGAACAGCTCCTCGACGTTCACGTGGATCAGCGGGATGTTGTAGGCGCCGCGGAACAGGCTGACGACCTGCTCGCTCTCGCCGGCGCGCATCAGGCCGTGATCGACATAGACACAGGTGAGCTGCTCGCCGATCGCCTCGTGGATCAACACCGCGGCCACGGCCGAGTCGACGCCGCCGGACAGGCCGCAGATGACGCGGCCCTTGCCGACCTGTGCGCGGATCTCGGCGATCTTGGTCTCGCGGAACTCGGCCATCGTCCAGTCGCCGCTGAGCCCGCAGACGTGGCGCGCGAAATTGGCGATCAGCTTGCCGCCATCGGGGGTGTGGACGACCTCGGGGTGGAACTGCACGCCGTAGAAGCGCCGCGCCTCGTCGGCGACGATCGCATAGGGCGCGCCGGTCGAGGTGGCGACGGGGGTAAAGCCGGGCGGGATCGCGTCGACCTTGTCGCCGTGGCTCATCCAGACCTGATGGCGCTCGCCCTCGGCCCACAGGCCGTCGAACAGCGCGCAGTTGGACTTGACCTCGATGAAGGCGCTGCCGAACTCGCCGCCATCGCCCGACACGACGACGTTGCCGCCAAGCTGGGCGGACATGACCTGCTGGCCGTAGCAGATGCCGAGGATCGGGATGCCCGCCTCGAAGAAGCGCTGCGGCACGCGCGGGGAGTTCTCGGTGGTGACCGAGGCGGGGCCGCCCGAAAGGATGATGCCCTTGGGCTGCATCCGGTCGAACGCGGCCTCGGCGGACTGGAAGGGGGCGATCTCGCTATAGACGCCGGCTTCGCGCACGCGGCGGGCGATCAGCTGGGTTACCTGGCTGCCGAAATCGACGATGAGAATGCTGTCTGGATGCTCCATGTCGGGCGCATAGCCGGATGGGGCCCGTAACGAAAGAGGCCGCGCCTCCCGTATGGGAAACGCGACCTCTGATCGGGCTAAAATCTGATCCTCCCCCGCCAGGGGGAGGTGGCGCCGAAGGTGACGGAGGGGGAGGACACGCAACCGAGGTTGTCGCCGCCCCCCCCTCCGTCAGGCTGTGCCTGCCACCTCCCCCTTGCGGGGGAGGATTGGAAGCTCAGCGCTTCGGCAAAACAGTCTTACGCCGCTTCGTTGTAATCCTCGTCCGACATCACCGGACCCGAATCCTGGCCCTTCGCCGAGACGTCGCGGTCGACGAACTCGATGACGGCCATCGGCGAGGCGTCCGACATGCGGATACCGGCCTTGATGACGCGGGTGTAGCCGCCGTTGCGATCCGCATAACGGGTCGCGAGCGTGTCGAACAGCTTGATCAGCTGCGCATCGTCGAGCAGCTTGCCGTGCGCGAGACGACGGTTGGACAGGCCACCCTTCTTCGCAAGCGTGATCAGCTTCTCGATGTAGGGACGCAGTTCCTTCGCCTTGGCGACGGTGGTGGTGATCTGCTCGTGCTTGATGAGCGCAGCGCTCATGTTGCGGAAGAGAGCAAGACGGTGGGCCGAGGTCCGCTGAAGCTTACGGCCGCCTACGCGATGGCGCATGTTAATACCTTTTCGTTCGTTCGGGGGCCGTATGAGGTACCCAGGAGCTGGTCGCCGTTAAGGCCGCGACCGATCGCCTTTCGTTCAAAGGTTAGGATAAGGTCACGCCTAGGACGCTTCCTTTGCCCTTCCCTTCGTCTCCAGCCGGATGGCGACTCGGCAAAGCCGTGTCGTCGAACGGGTCGGCCAAAACCGACCCGCCGGCCGGGTTGTTTCGTCTCCGAGGCAAGCTTGCTTGCCTCGGTGCGAAATCAACCCATAATCTCCTGCTCGAGCTTCTTGGCCATCTCTTCGATGTTCTCAGGTGGCCAGCCGGGGATTTCCATACCCAGGCGAAGACCCATCGACGACAGCACTTCCTTGATCTCGTTCAGGGACTTGCGGCCGAAGTTAGGCGTACGCAGCATCTCTGCTTCGGTCTTGCCGACCAGATCGCCGATGTAGATGATGTTGTCGTTCTTGAGGCAGTTCGCCGAACGCACCGACAGCTCCAACTCGTCGACCTTCTTGAGAAGGTAACGGTTGATCTGCTGCGTGTCGCCCGCTGGCTCCGCACCACCGGCAGCGGGTGCTGCCTGGCCGATCGGGGCCGACGAACGCGTCACCGAAGAATCGTCGAAGTGGACGAACAGCGCGAGCTGGTCCTGGAGGATGCGACCGGCATAGCCGACTGCATCTTCCGGGGTGATCGTGCCGTCGGTTTCGATCGTCAGCGTCAGCTTGTCGTAATCCAGGTCCTGCCCAACGCGGGTCGGGTCGACCTTGTACGAAACCTGCCGTACCGGCGAGTACAGCGCATCGACCGGGATCAGACCGATCGGCGCATCGGCCGGGCGGTTTGCGGTCGCGGGCACGTAACCCTTACCGATGTCGGCGGTCAGCTCCATGTTGAGCGTCGCACCCTCATCGAGGTGGCAGATCACGAGATCCTTGTTCATGATCTCGATGTCGCCCGAGACGGCGATGTCGCCGGCCTTGACTTCACCCGGACCCGTTGCCGAGAGCTGGAGGCGCTTGGGCCCCTCGCCCTGCATGCGGATCGCGAGCTGCTTCACGTTGAGGACGATGTCGGTCACGTCCTCGCGGACGCCGGCCAGAGACGAGAACTCATGCAGCACGTTCTCGATCTTGATCGAGGTGACGGCCGCGCCCTGCAGCGACGAGAGCAACACGCGACGCAGCGCGTTGCCGAGCGTCAGGCCGAAACCACGCTCGAGCGGCTCGGCGATGAAGGTCGCCTTGCGCTTGGTGTCGCCACCGGCCTTTTTCTCCAGGCCGCTGGGCTTCTTGAGTTCCTGCCAGTTCTTTGCGTTGACAGACACATGCTTCCCCTAATTTGGGGGCCGGCGAACGGGTGTGTCCGCCGACCAATAAAATACACCCGTGCGGCGCGATCAACCGCGCACGGGAGGCGGAGAATCAGACGCGACGACGCTTCGAAGGGCGAACGCCGTTGTGCGGGATCGAGGTCACGTCGCGGATCGACGTGATCTGGAAACCGACTGCCTGAAGCGCGCGCAGGGCCGATTCGCGACCCGAGCCGGGGCCCTTGACCTCGACTTCGATCGTGCGGACGCCGTGCTCGGCGGCCTTCTTGCCGGCGTCTTCCGCTGCGACCTGGGCCGCGTACGGAGTCGACTTGCGCGAGCCCTTGAAGCCCATTGCGCCGGCCGACGACCACGAGATCGCGTTGCCCTGGGCATCGGTGATCGTGATCATGGTGTTGTTGAAGCTGGCATTCACGTGAGCGACGCCAGAGGTGATGTTCTTGCGCTCGCGCCGCTTAATGCGCTGAGGTTCGCGTGCCATGGTGTATTTCCTGACCTGTATCTGCGTGACGCCGGGCGGCCCGTTGGGACCAGCGCCGGCGGAGTAATCCATTGAAAAAGTGGATTACTTCTTCTTGCCGGCGATCGGCTTGGCCTTGCCCTTACGGGTGCGCGCATTGGTATGCGTGCGCTGGCCGCGGACCGGGAGGCCCTTGCGATGACGCAGGCCGCGATAGCAGGCGAGATCCATCAGGCGCTTGATGTTCATCGAGGTCTGGCGGCGCAGATCGCCCTCGACGGTGTGATCGGCGTCGATCGTCTCGCGGATGTGCAGGACTTCCTGGTCGGTCAGGTCCTGGACGCGTGCGGTGTCGGCGATGCCGAGCTTCGCAACGATTTCCTTGGCCTTGGTCGAACCGATGCCGTGAATATAGGTCAGCGCGATCACCACGCGCTTGTTGGTCGGGATATTAACACCCGCGATACGTGCCATGAACTTGGTTCTCCTGCTCCACGAGGTCCGGCATGGCTGCACAGACCCCATCTCTTAGCGATGAACCGAAACGCACGATAGCGACGAACGCAAACAAGCGCCGCCGGAACCGTCGTGTCGGGGAGAGTTCAACTAGGGGCGCGCAAACGCGCTGTCAAGCGAGCGGTTCCGTGGCGGACGGTGCAGCGTGGCGCATCTTGAGCCAGCGGCGGAACGAGACGATCGTCCAGATCAGCTCGACCACCCCGAACGGCCACGCGCCCTGGAGGAAGCCGTAGATCGAGCCGAGCACGCAGCCGAATGCGAAGCCGAGCGTCCACCAGTGCGAGCCGGCTTCCTTGGCGTAGCATAGCAGGGTGAAGGATACTGCGGCTAGGCCGAATAGAGAGAGGGGGTCCATTCGCAGCCTTGTGCCCGGAATGGGGCGATGATGCCAACGCCACGCCTGACTTTATAGTGACTCCTCACACACACTCTCTACGTACGACTGCCCGAGCACCTCTAGCCGCCGCCCCATTGTGTAAACCCATCAGATGGGTTATTTGAAGTGATGGTTGTAGTTCACCGTGCCCTTGGCTTTCGGTTCGTGATCTACACCCTGGATCACGAACCCGCGCATGTTCACATCACCGGCGCAGGGCAGGCGAAGATCAATCTGCTCGGCGCGGATGGCAGGCCGGAGATGATCCAGAGCATCGGCATCAAGCGCGCCGACATGCGCCGCCTGATGTCGGAGGCAACAGAGCATCAGGCGCACTTTCTCGCGTAATGGGAGAAGATACATGGCTCAAAAGACTGACCCCCAGCTCGAAGCCCAGTTCGACGCGGCGGAAGCGCGCGGGCAGGACTTGATGACAACCGCGGTGCGGGCGGCAGAAGCCCGTTATGATCGCACGACCGGGCGCGTGACGATCGATCTGTCCAATGGCTGCGCCTACGCCTTCCCCGCCCGGCTCGTCCAGGATCTGAACGGCGCGACCGACGATCAGCTTGCCGACGTCGAAGTCGATGGCCTTGGGTTCAATCTCCATTGGCCTGCGCTCGACGCCGACCTCTACGTGCCGGCGCTGGTGTCGGGCCTGTTCGGTACGCGGGACTGGATGACGCGCGAATTGGCGCGTCACGCGGGTCAGGCAACGTCGCCGGCCAAGGCAGCGGCGGCGCGGGCGAATGGCGCGAAGGGCGGACGCCCCCGCAAGGCAGCATAAAGCCCGGTTACTTCCGCCCAAACAGCTTCTCGATGTCGCCGTGGGCGAGTTTCACCCAGGTGGGGCGGCCGTGGTTGCATTGGCCGGAGTGCGGGGTGACTTCCATTTCTCGGAGCAGCGCGTTCATTTCCGTCACGGACAATATGCGGCCGGCGCGGACGGAGCCGTGGCAGGCCATTGTGCCAGCGACCGCGTCTAGACGCTCCTTTAGGGAGAGCGCTTCGTCGAACGCGGCGAGTTCGTCGGCTAGGTCGGTGACTAGGCCCTTTGGGTCGCTTTGGCCGAGCAAGGCTGGGGTTGCCCGGACGAGCATTGCGTGTGGGCCGAAGCGTTCGAGGTCTAGGCCGAATTCGGAGAGTTCTTCGGCGCGGGATTCGAGGCGGTCGCAGGCGGATTCGTCAAGTTCGACGACTTCGGGGATCAGGAGGGCCTGGCTGGCGATGGTGCCGCCGATCAACGCCGCGCGCATGCGTTCGAGGACGAGGCGTTCGTGGGCGGCGTGCTGGTCGACCAGGACGAGGCCGTCTTCGGCTTCGGCGACTATGTAGGTTTTTGCGACCTGGCCTCTGGCTACGCCCATCGGGAAGGCCGCGGTCTGCGGTGGGGGCGTCCAGGCGGGTTCGGCTCTTGCCTGCGGGGGCGACGCGAAGAAATTTGGGCGGGAGTCGTTGACCGCGCCGTAGCTTCGGTTTTCCAGCGGGAGCCTTTGGGGCGTGCCCTCACCTTCCCATCCGCTTTGCGGACGGGCCCCTTCCTCTCCCCTGGGGGGAGAGGAGTTTTCAGGTTGCCACATGGCTAACGCGGAGTCGGACGCACGCTGGCTGCGGTGGCCGGCGGCGTCGAGGGCGCGACGGAGGCCGGACACGATCAGGCCTCGGACCATCGCGGGGTCACGGAATCGGACTTCGGTTTTCGCGGGGTGGACGTTGACGTCGACCTGATCGGTCGGAATGTCGAGGAACAGCGCCACCACCGCGTGGCGGTCGCGCGGGAGCATCTCGGCATAGGCGCCGCGGATCGCGCCCATCAGCAGGCGGTCCTTTACCGGGCGGCCGTTGACGAACAGGTACTGGTGGTCGGCGATGCCGCGATTGTAGGTCGGCAGGCTCGCGACCCCGCCCATTACCACACCTTCCCGCTCCAGATCGATCGCGACGGAATTGTCGGCGAGCGCGCGGTCGGTGAGCGTCGCCACCCTGCCCGGCCGATCCTCGACCTGCATCGCCGACAACGCGCGGCGGCCGTCATGCTCCAGCGTGAAGCCGATGTCGGGCCGCGCCATTGCGAGCCGACGGACGACGTCGAGGCAGGCGGCGTATTCGGCGCGCGGGGAGCGCAGGAACTTGCGGCGGGCGGGGACGCGGGCGAACAGGTCCTCGACGACGACGCGGGTGCCGGGCGGGAGGGCTGCGGGGCCTTCGCGGTCGACGCGGCCATTGTCGACGGTCCGCGCCCAGCCTTCGGCGCCGCGAATTCGGCTTTCGATCGTCAGCCTTGCGACGCTCGCGATCGAGGGCAACGCCTCGCCGCGAAAACCGAGCGTCACGACCGATTCGATAAACTCGTCGGGCAGCTTCGAGGTGGCATGGCGTTCGAGTGCCAAGGCCATGTCCGCGGGGGTCATGCCGCAGCCGTCGTCGGCGACTTCGATCCGCGACGTGCCGCCCTCAACGAGGAGAATCGCGACGCGCCCCGCCCCTGCGTCGATGGCGTTTTCGACTAACTCCTTCAACGCGCTGGCGGGTCTTTCCACCACTTCACCGGCGGCGATGCGATTGACCAGATGCTCGGGGAGACGCCGTATTGACATGGGTTTGCGTCTAGACCAAGCGACGGCATCCCGCGACCCGCAAACGCAAGCACCCGGTGAGTTAAACACCGGCGGGCCACGCGAGATTTTTGTGCGATGGGCTGCCCGTCCGGCGGCCAAGGATTACGGGACCCTGATTGAATGGCCTTCTACTCGCGTTTCTTCAAGTTCATGTCGCACGACATGGCGATCGACCTCGGCACCGCGAACACCGTCGTCTACGTCCGTGGCCGCGGCATCGTCCTGAACGAGCCGTCGGTGGTCGCGGTCGAGACGATCAACGGGATCAAGCGCGTCAAGGCGGTCGGCGACGACGCCAAGATGATGATGGGCAAGACGCCGGGCAACATCGAGGCGATCCGGCCCCTGCGCGACGGCGTGATCGCGGACATCGACGTCGCCGAGCAGATGATCAAGTATTTCATCCAGAAGGTCCACGGCCCGCGCAAGTTCGCGCGCTGGCCCGAGATCGTGATCTGCGTGCCGTCGGGTTCGACCAAGGTCGAGCGCCGCGCGATCCGCGATGCCGCGTCGAACGCGGGCGCGTCGCAGGTCTGGCTGATCGAGGAGCCGATGGCGGCGGCGATCGGCGCGGACATGCCGGTGACCGAGCCGATCGGTTCGATGGTCGTCGATATCGGCGGCGGCACGACCGAAGTCGCGGTGCTGTCGTTGCGCGGGCTCGCCTACACCACCTCGGTGCGCGTCGGCGGCGACAAGATGGACGAGGCGATCGTCTCCTACGTCCGCCGCAACCATAACCTCCTGATCGGCGAAGCCACCGCGGAGCGGATCAAGAAGGAGGTCGGCATCGCCAAGCCGCCGGTCGACGGCATCGGCATGATCATCCAGATCAAGGGCCGCGATCTCGTCAACGGCGTGCCCAAGGAGATCCAGATCAACCAGGGCCAGATCGCCGAAGCGCTCAGCGAGCCGGTCGCGACGATCGTCGAGGGCGTCCGCGTCGCGCTCGAGAACACCGCGCCCGAACTGGCCGCCGACATCGTCGACCAGGGCATCGTGCTGACCGGCGGCGGCGCGTTGCTGCAGGGTCTGGACGAGGTGCTGCGCGACGAGACCGGCCTCCCGGTGACGGTCGCCGAGGACCCGCTGACCTGCGTCGCGCTCGGTACCGGTCGCGCGCTCGAGGATCCGTTGTTCCGCGGCGTGCTGATGAGCGGCTAAGAGTTTGTTTTTGCTTTAAGACACGCGGACACGAAATCGCGTCGTCCGAGTCGCGGGGGATCATCCCTCGCGATTCGGCGGCGCCCGAGACAGGGGGACAGGCGCATGGCGCCAGCCCGCGACCGGCGCACGGGGTTTTCCCGGCGTCGGCAATATGGTGTGTTCATGGGCTATGTGCTCGCCGTCGCTGGTGCGGTGGTGGGCCTGGTGCTGCTCGTCGCGTCGATCTTCAATCCGCCCGCGTTTTCGGCGCTGCGGATGGGCGTCGCGGGGGTGACGACGCCGGTCTCGACGGGCCTCGCCACGGTCGGCTCGTCGGTCTCGGGTATCCCCGATGCTATCGGAAATTACTTCTTCGTGAAGCAGGAGAACGTCGCGCTGCGCGCCGATCGCGAGCGAACGCGGGCGCTGCTGATGCGCGCGCGGACGATCGCCTATGACAACCGACGACTTCGTTCGTTACTCGCGATCCGCGACCGCTCGCCGGATCCCGTCGTGACTGCGCGGCTGGTAAGTTCGAGTGCGTCGAGCGGGCGGCGGTATGCGCTCCTCAACGCGGGTCGCTGGAACGGCGTGCTGCCCGGCATGCCGGTGCGCGGCCCCGATGGCCTGATCGGTCGCGTCGTCGAGACCGGCCCCAACGCGGCGCGCGTGCTGTTGCTGAGCGACGGCGACAGCATCGTCCCCGTCCGCCGCACCCGCGACGGCCTGCCCGCGATCGCGGCAGGGCGCGGCGACGGGATGATCGACATCCGCTCGGTCAACGCGACCAACGTCCGCTTTAACGCGGGAGACCTGTTCGTGACGACCGGTACCGGCGGCATCTATGCGCCGGGCGTGCCGGTCGCGCGCGTCACAAAGGCAGGCTCGGATTCGGTGATGGCGCGCGCGTTTGCCGACCCCGACACGCTCGACTTCGCGCTGGTCGAGCGGATGTTCATGCCCGTGCCGCCACCGCGACCGGTGGCGCAGCAATGAGTCGCCCGCGCGTCGTCGACAGCGTCGATTACAAGCCGTTCGAGACCAAGCTCCCCGCCAGCCGCGCCCGGATCATTCCGTGGCTGACGGTGATCGCGGGATCGCTGGTCACGATCATCCCGGTGATCGCGACGATCCCGCTGTTGCCGCCGTTCGGGCTGGTCGTGCTGCTCGCGTGGCGGCTGCTCGCGCGGTTCGCGTTCCGGCCCTGGGCCGCCGCCCCACTCGGCTTCTTCGACGATCTCGTCAGCGGGCAGCCACTAGGCAGTTCGGTGCTGCTCTGGTCGCTCTCGTTCGTCGCGATCGACATGATCGAACAGCGCCTCGCGTTCCGCGACCACTGGCAGGACTGGCTGATCGCTAGCGGGCTGATCGCGCTGTGCATCATCGTCGGCCGCTTTATCGCGGTCCCCGTCGGCGCGCATGTCGATACGATCCTGATCGCGCAGATCGCGGTCACGATCCTCACCTTCCCGCTCGCGGCCCGCATCGTTGCAGCGATCCAGAACAAGCGCGGCGCCGAATGAGAAATACCCCGCGGATCGTTACCGAGATGTCGCAGGCGTACAGCTTCTCGCGGCGTGCCTGGATGCTGGGCGCGGCGCAGGGCGGCGTCGGGCTGCTCCTCGCCGGGCGGATGGCGTGGCTGTCGGTGGCGCAGAACGAGCGCTACACGGCGATGTCCGAGAGCAACCGCGTCAACATGACGCTGTTGCCGCCGCGCCGCGGCTGGATCGTCGACCGCCACGGCGTGCCGATCGCCAACAACCGCACCGATTTCCGCGTCGACATCATCCCCGACCGCCTCCGCGACAAGGAGCGCGTGCTGCCGCTGCTCGGCCGCATCCTCCAATTGCCACCCGAGGAAGTCGAGCGGATCGCCATCGACCTCGAACACGCCGCCGGGTTCCAACCGGTCCAGGTCGCGGAGAATCTCGACTGGGAGCGGTTCGCCGCGGTCAGCGTCCGCCTGCCCGAACTGCCCGGCGTCGCACCGACCCGCGGCTTTGCGCGCAGCTATCCGGCGGGCGCCGCGGTCGCGCACCTGACCGGCTATGTCGGCGTGCCCAATGCCGAGCAGTACAAGAAGACGCGCGACCCGCTGCTCGTCACGCCCGGCTTCAAGCTCGGCAAGGACGGGCTGGAGAAGATGCTCGAGCCCGAACTGCGCGGTGTCGCCGGTGCCAAGCGCGTCGAGGTCACCGCGCGCGGCAAGCTGGTCGCCGAACTCGCCACCAAGCCCGACGTCCCCGGCAAGACCGCGCGGCTGACGATCGACGTCGGGCTTCAGGAATATGCCGCACGCCGGCTCGGCACCAACTCCGGATCGGTCGTCGTGCTAGACACCCGCACTGGCGAGATGCTCGCGATGGTGTCGATGCCGGCCTATGATCCGAACAGCTTTTCGGACGGGATCAGCCATCTCGAATGGCAGATGCTGAGCGACGACGATCACGTCCCGCTGATGAACAAGGTTACGCAGGGGCTGTATCCGCCCGGCTCGACCGTGAAGCCGATGAACGGCCTCGCGCTGATGAACGCCGGCGTCGATCCGCTGACCCGCGTGAACTGTTCGGGCGCGATGCGGCTCGGGACCAGCGTGTTCCATTGCCACAAGAAGAGCGGTCACGGTCCGCTCGATCTCAAGAACGCGATCATGCAGAGCTGCGACATCTATTTCTACGAGATGGCGCGGCGGGTCGGCTACAACGCGATCGCGCCGATCGCGCGGACGCTGGGGATGGGGCAGAAGTTCGAGCTGCCCTTCTCGACGCAGCGCTACGGAACGGTCCCCGACCCGGCGTGGAAGCTGAAGAAGTACAAGCACGACTGGACCGTCGCGGACTCGCTCAACGCGTCGATCGGCCAGGGCTATGTTCTCGCCAATCCGTTGCAGCTCGCAGTGATGGCGGCGCGGCTGGCCTCAGGGCGTGCGTTACAGCCGAGTATCCTCGCCAGCCAGGTTCACCGCGACTCCCCTGCCCTCGCGATCGATTCCGAACATCTCGCACGCGTCCGCGATGCGATGTTCGGGGTGATCAACCAAGGTGGCACCGGCGGCGCGGCGAAACTGTTGATCCCCGGCGTCGCGATTGCGGGCAAGACCGGCACCGCGCAGGTCCGCCGCATCACGATGGCCGAACGGCGCTCGGGCGTGCTCAAGAACGGGCAGCTGCCGTTCAAGATGCGCGACCACGCGCTCTTCATCGGTTTCGCGCCCGCCGACAATCCGCGGTATGCGCTCGCGGTCGTGCTCGAGCATAACGGTCATACCGTGCGCAATCTCGACACGCCGATGATCGGCCGCGACATCATGACCTACATGCTCGACCGCGAGCGTGCGTTGAAGTCGCTCGCCGAAGTCGAACCGACCTGGGGCGGCGATATCCGCACGCGCATGGCGGCGACCGCGGAGACCTACCGCAAGGCGCAGTCGGCACCGCCCGCCGCGATCGCCACCAAGACCGACGCGATCGTGCCGAGCGACGCCCCTGCGGTCGCCAACGCCACCGACATGGCCAACGCTACGCAGGAGGCGCTGACCGCGCCCGGTGCCACCGTGGCCGAGGATGATTCAAGGGACCGCCAGCCGTGAACCGTACCGAGCGCCAGCGATGAACCGTATCGTCCCCGAACCCCTCGCCAAACTCCCCTGGTTCGTGATCCTGCTGGTGGTCGCGATCGGCTGTTTCGGTCAGGTCGTGCTGTATTCCGCGGCAGGCGGCTCGTTGCACCCCTGGGCGCTGTCGCAGGGCATCCGCTTCTTCGTGCTGCTAGCCGGCGCGGTGGGGCTCTCCTACGTGCCCGAGAGCGTCTGGAAAGGCGGCGCGCTGCCCGCCTACGCAATCATCGTCGTGTCGCTGCTCGCGGTCGAACTGCTCGGCAAGGTATCCGGCGGCTCGCAACGTTGGCTCGACCTCGGCGTCATCCGCCTGCAACCCTCCGAATTCATGAAACCGGCGATCGTGCTCGCCTGCGCCAAGTTCTACGACATGCTGCCCCCCGGCGAGACGCGCAGGTTCGGGGCAGTCTGGCCCGCCGCGGTCCTGATCGGCGTCCCCGCGGCGCTGGTGATGCTCCAGCCCGATCTCGGCACCGCGCTGATGATCTGCGCGGGCGGCGCGACGGTTATGTTCCTCGCCGGCATTCCCCTGCGGCTGTTCGTCGGCGGCGCGATCGGGGCGGCCGTCGCGATCCCGCTCGCGATCAACTTCGCGCTGCATGACTATCAACGCAATCGCATCCTGATCTTCCTCGATCCCGAGAGCGACCCGCTCGGCACCGGCTATCACATCAGCCAGTCGAAGATCGCGATCGGCTCGGGCGGGATCTGGGGCAAGGGCTTCCTGCAGGGCACGCAGAGTCATCTCGACTACCTCCCCGAGGGCCATACCGACTTCGTCTTCGCGACGATGGCGGAGGAATGGGGGCTGGTCGGCGGCTGCCTGCTGATCCTCGCCTTCCTGCTGGTGATCCGCTGGGGGATCGAAGTCGGCCAGCGCGCCAACAGTCGCTTCGCCAAGCTGACCGCGGCGGGCCTTGCCACGACGATCTTCTTCTACGTCGCGATCAACCTGATGATGGTGATGGGCCTCGCGCCGGTCGTCGGCATCCCGCTGCCGCTGGTGAGCTTCGGCAGTTCGGCGCAGATGACGGTATTGCTGTGCCTCGGCATCCTGATGTCGATCGATCGCCAGAACCGCAAGACGGTCGGCTGGTAGGTCGGAAAAGCGGCCTAATCCGCAAAAAGACGGCCTATTTGACGAAAACGGACTCGGATCGACGAAAAGGGGGTTGCGGGTCCCGATGAGTCTGCTAACAGCGCGCCTCCAGCAGCGGGGCGCCACACCAGAGCGCCACTGAAAACCGCCCCGGAATGGACGCATAGCTCAGTTGGTAGAGCAGCTGACTCTTAATCAGCGGGTCCTTGGTTCGAGCCCAAGTGCGTCCACCATTTTCCATACATATAGCTTCTGTGATGCGGGAAGCCGGGTCCTTAGGCTTTGCTCTTTGATGCCGACCCTCGCGTTGCGTCGTATCATCCGTAAGCTAAACAATGGGGGCCCGGGCGATAACGACGGGTGCGGATCCGATAGCGAGACTTTGACATGGCAGCGACCGTCATTACCCCGAGCGGCCCCGGCGCGATGGAGGCGGGCCTGATCCTCGACGAGGATGGTCAGCGCTTCGTCGTGCTCACGTTCAAGGAACCGAAGGGCGAACCGACCCTGGTCACCTTCACGGTCCCGATCTTCCAGAACTATGTCGAACATCTCGTCCGCACCGCCAAGGCCGCCGACGAGGAAGCGAACTGGGGCATTCCCGGCTGACCCGGCGCTACGGCGTCACGCCGTGCGCGCGCCAGCACGACGCGCCTGCAAGACGAAAGTGCCAGGCTAGCCACCGCGGCCACCCTTCCACCAATCACCGTCGGACGAGGGTGTCGGGAACGACCTCACGCGCCCGCTCCGCGCGCGACGTGAGTTTGATCCATTTCGGGACTATTGTAAGATACGGAGATTGCTTGCGAAATTAGGACTGCCTACCATCCTGCATAATAAAGGAGGGGGCAATGGGAGCAGCTGGTGGCGGGCCTGGTCGGTTCGGTGCGTCCGACACGCTGCACCATGGCCGTATCACGACGCTCGATGCGCTACGGGGAATGGCCGCCCTGCTGGTGGTGTTCCAGCATATCGCCGAGATGGTCATCACGGCCCACGCGCTGCCACCCTCGATCGAGCAGGCGAGCATCCTGTTGTTCGACGGACTCTTCAATTTCGGACGCTTCGGCGTCGCCTTGTTCTTCCTGATCAGCGGGTTCGTCATTCCGTTCAGCTTTCGCACCGATCGGCCGCTGCGGGCATTTGCGATCACCCGGCTTTTTCGCCTGTATCCCGCCTATTGGCTGTCGCTGGGATTTGCGCTGCTGGTACTGCGGATGACCGGCGCACAGGCCGTGGCGCCGGCCGCGATCGCGGCGAACGTCACGATGTTCCAGCGGTATCTTGGCCAACCCGATATCGTCGTCGCCTATTGGACGCTGGCGACCGAACTGGCGTTCTACGTGCTTGCCGCGTGCCTTCTCGCGGCCGGCTGGTTGCGCGCGCCGTTTGCGCTGGCGGGCGGTATCGTCGCGATGTTCGGCGCGGCGTTGTTGCTGGCGCTGGCATCGCATCTGCTCGGGCGGCGGCTACCGGCCGACCTGCCACTTCATCTCGGGCTCATGCTGCTCGGGACGCTGCTGAGGCTTGCTTTGCTAGAAGGTGACGCGATCGCCGTGCGACTGGCGGGCATGATGAGCGGGTTCTTCCTGGCAGCGGTGCCCGTCGTCGAATTCGTGACGGTGCCGCCAGTCGGCGCCCACGACTTCACACTGGCGCCGACGCTCGGCTATATCGGCGCGTTGATGCTATTCGTTGGGATGGCGGCAAGGCGTTCGGGCGGCAATCATGTAGCGACATGGTTCGGCGCGATCTCGTATTCGGTCTATCTGTTCCACGGCACGGTCATCATGGCGCTGGCGCCAATCCTGGTTGCGAGCGATCCCGGCACGGCGCTGCGTTTTGCAGCGCTGGCGACGGTCATGACGATAATCATCGCCGCGATCGTCTACCATCTCGTCGAGCGGCCGATGGTACGTATCGGCCACCGCGTCGTCCAGCGCCTTGGCGGTCGCGACGAGCGCGCGATACGTGTGACGGGCTCGTATAGTGCAACGCCGCCCCTGTGATCAGGCAGGGCTGAGTTTTATTAAGCATCGGTTCCGAAGAATTCAAGACCGGCGCCTGGACTGGTCATCATCAGTGAAAGCCGTCGGCATCCAGAGACTGCTGCAGCGCCTGCCAATGCCGCAACGCCTCTGCATCATGCGCCAGACGCTTTTCCCGTCGCTGCGCCCGCCGGCGCTCAGCCCTGTTTGAACGGACGATGAGCAGGCCAGTAGCGGACAGGCCGATGCTGCCTGTCGCCACGATCGCCGCCACCCAACTCATGCTATTCTCCGATACGTCCGACTCGGCCCGAATAAATAGCAGTGTTTGCTGTTCTATTCAGCCTTATTCGTCGGTTCGCCGGGGGGCTCAGCTGCCTGCGGTCGCGTTCGGGTTGGCAGGCTTGCCGTCGTCGTCGATTGGCCCGCTATAGTCGATGTGCGATTGGCCGCCATGCTTCATAAAACCGCTGTTGTCGGGATCGCCCTTGACCTGATCCTTGTCCTTATAGGCACCGCCGCCGCTTTCGCCGCCGCCCGTACGACCGGTCTCGACATCGTCTGCCGCGCCGTCCGTTGCCTTGTCCGGTACCGCCTGCATCGGTTGCTTTGCTTCGTCCGCCATACTCATTCTCCTCGATCTGCCAACGGGTAGCGATCGGGTTCGATCCGCGGACTCGGCGATCCGATGGGAACAACGCGTCCGGCAGGGGTAGCGGCGATCCAGCCCCGCACGAGCGCGTTCGTACAGACGGCGTTGCGCGCTTGCTTGACATCATCGCGTGCCGGACGATGGTGCGCGGATGAAAGCCGTCCTGCCCGCCGCCGCTCGCGCGTTGCTTGAAGCGCATCTTCCACCCGGCCTGACGGTCGCCTGGTTCGCCAAGCCGGAGGAAGCCAAGGCGATGATCGCGGATGCGGACATCGCCTGGGTCGACATGCAACCGACACAGCTGGTCGCCGAGACGCTCCACGCTGCCGGGCCCGACCTGAAATGGGTATCGACGATCTACGCAGGGCTCGACGCGTTTCCGCTCGACATGTTGCAGGCCAAGGGCGTGACGCTGACCAATGGTGCGGGCATCAACGCGGTCGCGGTCGCTGAATATGCGGTGATGGGCGTTCTGGCGGCGGCCAAGAGGTTCGATGTCGTGGTGCGCGCGCAGGATAGGCACGAATGGCTGAAGGATGCGCCGGGCAAGGTCGAACTGGCGGGCAGCAGCGCGCTGGTGATCGGCTATGGCACGATCGGCCGGATGATCGGCGATCGGCTGAGCGCGTTCGGCGTCGCGGTGACCGGCGTCACGCGCAGCGGCCGCGACGGGACGCTTTCGCCCGCGGACTGGCCTGCGGAACTCGGAGCGTTCGACTGGGTGATCCTTGCGGCGCCCTCGACCGATGCGACCCAGGCGATGATCGGCGCGCTCGAGCTGTCGCGGATGAAACGGTCGGCGTGGCTGATCAACATCGCCCGCGGCGACATGATCGACGACGATGCGCTGCTCGCGGCCCTGACGGACGGAACGATCGCTGGCGCATTCCTCGATCCGACCAATCCCGAGCCGCTGCCCGGCGATCACCCTTTATGGTCGGCCCCCAACGCGATCATCACGATGCATCTGTCGGGCCGCAGCCAGACGACGATGTTCGCGCGGGGCGCTGCCCTGTTCCTGGAAAATCTGAGCGCGTTCCTGGGCGGCAGGCCGATGAAGAACGTCGCCGACCTGACCGCGGGCTACTGACGGGCGGAATTCGTCAGACGGTATTCAGCGGACGGGGTTGGTCGCGCGACTGCGATTATAGCTCTTGATGCCGCGACGACGCAGCTTGTCCGCGCGGCGCCGACGCGACTGGATGATCAGGATCGGCAGGCCGATCGCAATGCCGGCGGCAATGATCGAGAACGCGATGATGAGGCGCATGGGCATATCCATTCCCCCTCTTTGGCAAAGGGACAGTCCGAACGCCATATTTTTTTAAAACGGGAATGAGTATATCCGCCTGTCGAAGCGGATCTGGCGCTACCCAAGCTTTACTTCGTTGCGCAAAAACGGGTTTTCGCGCATGGCCAGCCGCACAATTCATCAATCGGACGACATATCATGGCGGCGAACTGGGCCCCCGACAGCTGGACGCAACACGAAGCGCGGCAGCTCCCTACCTATCCCGACGCCGCAGCATTGACCGCGGCGACAGACCAGCTGGCCACGTTCCCGCCGCTCGTCTTTGCTGGCGAAGCGCGCAACCTAACGGCGTCGCTTGCCGAGGTTGCGGCCGGTCGCGCGTTCCTGCTCCAAGGTGGCGATTGCGCCGAGAGCTTTGCCGAGCATAGCGCCAACAACATCCGCGACACGTTCCGCGTCATCCTGCAGATGGCCGTCGTGCTGACGTTCGCGTCGAAGCTGCCGGTGGTGAAGCTCGGCCGAATGGCGGGTCAGTTCGCCAAGCCGCGCTCGACCAATACCGAGACGATCGACGGCGTCGAGCTGCCCTCGTACCGCGGCGACAACGTCAACGACATCGCCTTCACGGCCGATGCCCGCGCGCCCGATCCGCAGCGGATGATCCGCGCCTATTCGCAGTCGGCGGCGACGCTCAACCTGCTGCGCGCCTTTGCTCAGGGTGGCTATGCGAACCTGCACCAGGTCCACCGCTGGACGCACGACTTCATGGGCCGCAGCCCGTGGTCGAAGAAATATGCCGAGACCGCGGACCGGATCGGCGAGGCGCTCGAGTTCATGGCCGCGTGCGGTATCGATCCGGAGACCGTCCCGCAGCTCGCGCAGACGCATTTCTACACGAGCCACGAGGCGCTGCTGCTCCAGTATGAGCAGGCGCTGACCCGGCAGGATTCGCTGACCGGCGACTGGTACGACACCAGCGCGCATTTCCTGTGGATCGGCGATCGCACGCGGTTCGAAGGGTCGAGTCACGTCGAATACCTCCGCGGGATCGGTAACCCGATCGGCATCAAGTGCGGCCCGAGCCTCGAGCCGGACGCGCTGCTGCGGATGCTCGACACGCTCAACCCCGGCCGCATCCCCGGCCGAATGACGCTGATCACGCGCTATGGCTATGACAAGATCGAGGCGAACCTGCCCCGCCTCGTCCGCGCCGTCACGCGCGAAGGCCATCCGGTGGTGTGGAGCTGCGACCCGATGCATGGCAACGTCGTCAAGGCCGCCAACGGCTACAAGACGCGGCCGTTCGACCGCATCCTCGCCGAAGTCCGCGGGTTCTTCGCGGTCCACCGCGCGGAAGGCACGCACGCCGGCGGCATCCACGCCGAGATGACCGGGCAGAACGTGACGGAGTGCACCGGCGGCGCGGTCGACGTGACCGAGCAGTCGCTGGCCGATCGCTACCACACCCACTGCGACCCGCGGCTCAACGCCAGCCAGAGCCTCGAACTCGCCTTCCTGCTGGCCGAGATGCTCAACGAGGAAATGGCCGAGCGCAAGAAGGTCGCGGCTTAAGAAAAAGAAGCGGGCGTCCAGGAAAAATCGGCAATCGTCTTGACGACCGCCGCCGCCTTCCGTAGACGCCCGCTTCTGCTAACGGCCCCTTCGTCTAGCGGTTAGGACGACGCCCTCTCACGGCGTAAGCACGAGTTCGATTCTCGTAGGGGTCACCATTTCCGTATAAACTACGGAAATAGCCGGATTTACGTCATCTTTACCCGCCATGTGTACAGAACATGGGTACAGAACGACGTGAAAAAGAGCTCGATGGCCTCCCCCTTCGCAGACCCCCGCACCGGCCAACTCTACTTCAGACGCGCGGTCCCCGAAGCGCTCCGCGCCGCGTTCGGCGGCAAGGCCGTCGTGAAGGTGACGCTCGGAACCAAGGACCCCGCGCTCGCCAAGATCGGCTTCGCTCGCGAGAACGCCGCCTTCGAGACGACGCTCGCCGACGCCCGGCGCCGGATGGCCGAGGGCACGCTTATCCCCACCCCCGCAGCCCTGGTGCGGCGCTGGTGCGAGGCACCGGCGGTGGGTGGCGGCCTCAGCGGCGCGCAGCGGCTCGCGATGACCTTCATGGAGCTCGACGCCACCGCCGGCTCGCGACAGTCGAGCGACGTCGACGACATCTACCCTCCGGCCATCATGGGCCCCGCCTCCAACACCGACTGGGACCTCGTGCTGGGCGACAGGACGAGGTTCGAGAGGATCGTAGCCGAGTCCTACGGCGGCGACATCGAGCAGACGGGCACGAACTGGATCCGCCTGCGCTGGCATAACGCCGCGCGCGTGTGGCGCCGATGCCTCGACGGCCCGGCCGCCCGGCTGCGCGCCTTCGACCCGAGCGGAGAGCGCTTCTCGGACGACGAGATCGCCAAGGCGCTCCTCAACGTCGTGGATGACAAACGTAGCGGCGACGAGGAGGCCAACCGGTCGCGTCTGAGCCGTCATCGGCCGCGCGCGACGAATTCGCGCCTCCGGCCGAACCTGCGTCTCAAGGCACTCTTCCGTGAGTGGAAGGCGGGCAACGAGCCCCGCCCCCAAACGGCCGGTGAGTACGAAGCGGCAGTCGACGACTTCATCGACTTCGCGGGCGAGCCGCCGCATGCACCCCGCCGTCTGCGGCTTCATCTCCACCGCGGTCTACGAGGACCGGCTGCTTTCGGACGAGGCTGCGGGCAGGCAGGACCTGCGGACGGCGGACGGCGTCTCCCTCGTCGGCGCCGGCGTGCGTTCCGTGTCCCACCTCGGCCGTTCCCAGGTCAGTCCCGAGGAGATCGAGGCGATCAGGGCACACATCGCCAGGGTTGTCGGGTCGACCTACCGCTCACGCGACGGTGTCGAGCGCATGGTCGGCCACGGCGACATCCTAGTGGTCGCGCCCTACAACGCGCAGGTCAACGCGCTGCGCACCGCGCTTCCCGCCGCCGTCCGGGTCGGCACCGTCGACCGCTTTCAGGGCCAGGAGGCGCCGGTGTGCCTCGTCTCGATGACGACGTCGAGCGGCGAGGAACTGCCACGCGACATTGCCTTTCTGTTCTCGCTGAACCGGATCAATGTCGCGGTCTCGCGTGCGCAGGCCTCGGCGGTCGTGTTCGCGAGCCCGCTCCTCCTGGAGACCCCGTGCCGGACGGTGCCGGAGATGATGCTCGTCAACGCTTTGTGCATGCTCCGCGAACACGGGGGTGACAGCTTTTGACGCCCGCCCGTGCGAGTGATGGAGTTCTCAGGGAAATGGAGTCTGTGACATGGCCAATTGGGATATCAAGCTGAACCACATCGTCGACGTCGACGGGCAGCTGATCGGCATCGACGCGGAGGTGATCGACGCGAACTCCCTTCTCGCCCGCGCCAACCGCCCGACGGACCGCCAGCTCTGGCTCGTGCGCGCAGGCGAGCGGTTCGCCGTGCAGGCGCGCCAGCTGCTGCGGCTCTCGCGCGACGAGGTTCTGTTCTTCGAGACGGCGGATCCCCGCTTCGGCGAACAGGCACATCTGCTGGCCGCCTGATGGCGTCGGGTTGGGACTAGCTCCTCGGCTCGGCGTTCCCAGCCATCCGCCTTAATGTGGGTGGCCACCCGAGCGGTCCAGCATCGCGAACGCCACCGCAGCCGATCCGGCGGCCAGACCAGCGCCGATGAACGCGGCGACATGGAAAGCGGACACCATTTCGCCGCCGGAACGTGCCATCACGGTGCCGGCGAGTGCCGTCGCGATCAGGCTACCGGTGCGCGAGATCCCGCTGTTGAACCCGGAGGCGGGTCCGGTGTGCTCGCTGTCGACCGAGGATAGGACCGCGGTAGTAAGCGGCGCCACTGCGCCGGACATGCCTAGTGCGATCACCACCATCCCCGGGAACGCAGACACCCAGTAGCTAGCGCGGGGATCCAGGAAGCCCAGAATAGCGAAGCCCACACCGGTGGTCAGCGCGCCCAAGGCGAGCGGCATGCCGGGGCCGATGCGTTCGGCGAGTCGCCCCATGTACCGCGAGCTGGACCCGACGATGAACGGAAAAGGCAGCAGGACGAGCCCCGCCTGGAGCGGCGTGTACCCTCCCGCGGTCATCAGGCGCCGAGCCGGGCGACCATCCCGGCAACCCGGTGCTGGGCGCAGTGGCGACGTCATGATGAACCAGGGCATAGGGACGCTCAACAGGCTGGTCGAGCAGGATGACAGTCCGTCCCAGCTCTGGCATCGCGGTCGCGAGCCAGTCTGCATCGTCACGACGGGACCTGGAGCGTTGACCCCGCCCCGCGAAATCTCCACAGACCCCATCATGAAATCGGAGGAGGAGCCGTCCGATGTGTACAGTGGATGGGTACAGAGACCATCCGGCGGGATACCAGAAATTGGCGGTTTTGCGCCATTTCCTGGGTATCATGTCCCCTCTCGTGGGGGTCGCCATTCCCTATCGAAGTTTGGAAACAAACGGATTTAAGCCGTCTGAAAGACAACCCGACGGATCTGCAACTGAGTTGGATGCGCCTTCAACGTCTTCCACTCTTGGACAGTATCGGTGACGATAGCGCGATAAGAATGATAGTTCCGATGAGCAAAAGGATGATCGCGATCAGGTCATCGCCGAGAACATCCGCGAGCCAGCGTTCAACCGCGATTAAGATTGCCCCCAGGACGACGCACACGCACGCCATGCCGGCGATCGTCCTCCGAGGTGACTTTATCCATGCCGCGATCACCCGGCTCGGGTCGGTGGCGATGGGGCCCCGCATCACTGTGGCTCCGGTCGGAAGCCCGCAAGGCCGTGCAGATATTGCATCCGCATCTTAACCGTCGTGATCTGATCAGGTACGAGGACCACGGCCTGCTCGAAATTGGGCCGGCGGCGACCGATCCGGTCGAGGCCCGGCAGGCCGACGCCGTCGTTGCTGATATTGAACTTGGGAGCGCCGTCGCGCTTGTGGATTACGACGACCGCATAGCGTCCCGGGCTAGGCGCCGGTACGCATAGGCTGACGACGCCGCTGGACGGAACCGTGGTGACGACCCGGCGAAACACCTTGCCCGCCTTGAGTAGTTCCCGATCGCCCTTGAGGAAATCTTCTGCATTCGCCGGGTAGAGTTCGAGCTTCAACCGCCCGCTCCGATCTTTCAGGCCCGAGACGTTGATCCGGACTCCCGGCGCTGACTGCGAACAGTCATCCCGGAGCGCGACCACCGGAACCGTTCCGATCGCGTGCGCTTCCGGGGAGGACGGAGCCGGTGCGGAAAGGGCCGCAGCGCTCACAATCAAGGCTGTGATCAGCATGGGAATCAGTCCTGCTTGACTGCGCGGGTGAAGGTGCGCGTATGCCCTTTGCCGATGACGCTTTTTCGCCATCGGCAAGGAACAAGGGGTCAGCGCCGTGGAGACGACACCTCGAAAAAGACGGTGCTCAGAAGATGTGGCGTATACCGAGCGTGCCCGAGATGTTGCGCAACTTTGGTTCGTAGCTGGTCGCGACGCCTGCATCTTGGCCTTCGAACGTGAGCTTGCTGGTCTGCGAATAGCGGCCACCGATTTCGAGCGTCGTCTTGGGCGCGACGTTGATGCCGAGGCCGGCATCGGCGTGCCACGTCATGCCCCAGTCCTTGCCCGCATAGCTGCTGCTCGCGCCGCTGGTGCCGACCCGCGACAGGTTCGCATCTACCCGGGATGCGCCGATGCCACCGCCGACATACGGCACGAACATCGTGTGCAGCGGGATATCGACATAGCCGGAGACGCTGACGTTGTACGAACGGGTGCGACCCGATGCCGGCAGGTTGTCCGTGCCGACGTCCTTCACGTTGAGGCTGTTGCTGTTGTAGCCGATCGTCTGTTCGACGCGGAACATGCCGAAGTCGTAGCCGCCGCCGATCTCGCCCGTCAGGCCGGTCTTGTACTTGGTCTTATCATCGAACTGCGACGGCAGGTTGTCGACATCGAATTTCTGCTCGGAATTAACCGAGGCCCCTGCGCGGGCGACGCCGTAGATGCCACGGACGGGCTCGTCCTGCGCATAGGCGGCGGTAGCGAGAGTAGCGGCGGCGAACGCGAGGCCGGCGAGAACGATACGGGTCATCAAAATTGCCTTTCGAGGAAGATGCCTGCCTTTCCGGCGGCTTCGACCCTGCAATTGGCAGCGGCTGATGAAGGCCGGTTGTGGAGATGGTGGAGGTTCGATGGAGCCGCCCGCGGTCCCGCAAAAGAGACCCGGGCATCGCAGCCGCGGCTTATCGGTAGCGATCGGGCGCTGGAGCGTACTTCGGGCCTTCCCGCGATTGAGATGCGCACGCTTCAACTCTAGGTGGGGCGGCAGACCGGATCGACGCAGCATGGCCGAACGACCGATGCTGCGTACCGACACACCCAGGCGAGGTATTCGAATGAACGACCTGTCACAGCGTGAAACCCAGTCGGCCGACGCGATTTCAGCAGACGGACGGATGCTGTCCGCCGATGTCGTGATCGTCGGTGGCGGACACGGCGGCGCGGCCTGCGCGATCGCTTTACGGAAAACCGGTTTCGCCGGGTCGATCCTGATCGTCGGCCGGGAGCACGAACTTCCCTACGAACGCCCCCCCCTCTCGAAGGAATATCTTTTGGGCGAGAAGGTCTTCACGCGAATCCTGATCCGGCCAGAGAGTTTCTGGGTCGATCAGCGGATCGATTTCCGTCTCGGCTCACGCATCGTCTCGGTCGATCCGGCCGAGCATCGCGTCCAGACCGAGGACGGCACGACGATCGGTTACGATCGGCTGATATGGGCCACCGGTGGAACGCCGCGCAGGTTGAGTTGTGCCGGACATCATCTGAAGGGCGTGCATACCGTCCGCGACCGGGCCGATGCCGACCGGATGATCGACGAGCTGCCGGACGTGCGGACGGCAGTCGTGATCGGCGGCGGCTACATCGGGCTCGAAGCCGCTGCCGTGCTGACCAAGTTCGGCAAGTCGGTGGTGCTGTTGGAGGCGCTCGACCGCGTGCTTGCGCGCGTGGCCGGCGAGGACCTGTCCCGGTTCTTCGAGGCTGAGCACCGCGCGCACAGTGTCGACGTCAGGCTGGGACAGGTGGTCGACTGCATCTTGGGCGACGACCGCGTGACCGGCGTGCGACTGGCGGACGGCACGGTGATCGATGCGGACATGGTCATCGTCGGCATCGGCATCATCCCCGAGGTCGCGCCGTTGATGGAGGCCGGTGCGGATGGCGGCAACGGCGTCGCGGTCGATACGGCATGCCGCACCAGCCTGCCCGACATCTATGCGATCGGCGACTGTGCGCTCCACGCCAACCGCTACGCCGACGGTACCCCGATCCGCGTCGAATCGGTGCAGAACGCCAACGACCAGGCGACCGTGGTTGCAAAGGGCATCGCCGGCCAGATCGCGGACTATGATGCGATCCCGTGGTTCTGGTCGAACCAGTACGACCTGAAGCTTCAGACTGTCGGCCTGTCTACCGGCTACGACGCGACGGTGTTGCGCGGCGATCCGGCGACGCGCAGATTCTCCGTGGTGTACCTGCGTGCCGGCCACGTGATCGCGCTCGACTGTGTCGGTACGGTCAAGGATTACGTCCAGGGGCGCAAGCTGGTCGAGAGCGCCGCAGTGATCGCGCCGGAGATGCTGGCGGATACCGACGTGGCGCTCAAGGACATGGTTGGCTGACCAAATCGAGGACAAGATTTCGCGCTTGCCCACCCCCTTCATCATATCTCCATCGAACCCGCCCTATCCGTTCATCGCACTCGACCATCTCTCCGTCGGACGCCGAGCAACTCGGCTCCCTCGTCTGCTGAGAGACCCCATGATGAACATATTCGCACCGATCGCGTCCCCGCTGATAGATGGCCTGAACAAGCCGTTCGGCTTTTTTGCTTCGCGGCTGCGCCCGTCGCAAAGCTTCATGGCGCCGTGCCTGATGGGGTTCACCGTAACCTGCCTGTTGCTGTCCGGTTGTGCGGGCACCAAGCCACTCGCCTATTCCGGGATCGCTTCCGCACCGCATATGCGCTCCGACGCCGGATCCGATCGGCTTCCCTATACCTACACCACGCCGGTCAACTGGCGCGACTATAGCCGCATCCTGATCGAGCCGGTGGTCGTGTATCACGGGCCGGATGCACAGTTCGGCAAGATTCCGGAGCAAGGCAAGGTCGCGCTCGCGAGCTACATGCAAGAACAGTTCACCGAAAAACTGTCGCCGCCGTTCGAGCTGACCGAGACCGCCAAGCCGCGCACGCTGCGTCTGCGCCTGACGCTGACCGGCGCAAAGCCGACGATGCCGGTGGCGGGCAGCTTTTCGCGGATCGACATCGCGGGCGGTCCCTACAACATGGTTCAGGCGATCCGCGGCAAGGAAGGATCGCTGACCGGATCGGTATTCTACGCTGTGGAAATCTACGATGCGTCGACCAACCGGCTGCTTGCCGCGCACATCGTCAAGCAATACCCGGCCGCCCTCAATATGAAGGCGACGTTCGGGGCGCTGACGGCTGCAAAGACCGGCATTCGCAAGGGCGCAGAGGAACTGGCCAAGGAATTGAACGGTCAAGCGCCGAGTCAGGCCTTTGCAAGCGGGAGCGCGGATGCCGCCGAAATCGACGATGCACCCGAGGCGATCTACGATCCGCAATCGCGCCCCCAGCCCGGGCGTAAGCCCTGGCGTGGCGCGCGTGAGGCGGCGGCCGATCCTTCCGACGTCGATGGCGAGCAGCCGACGGTCTATCCGATCTGCAAGAAAGGCGAATATGATCACTGTCGTCAACGCGGCGGCAAATGATTCGCCGCGGCGCTTTAGTCCGCCCGGATGTGTCGCGGGGGCTCTGCAAAAGCCCGAAATCGCATATTAATTTAATCCGCCGCCCGGCCTCCATCATATCTCCATCGAACCGGCGGTACATCTCGATCCGTCCCTTACATCACGGGGAATCGCGACCGCATCTGCAAGATCGGTCTTTTCCGAAGGCTATGATGACGTACCTGTATCCCCGTTCTGTCTCCGTTCGTTACGGCAACCATCGCGCGCCGCGCCGATGGGCGTCGTGCCGCGTAGCCGGAACCGGGATCTGCCACGCTGCACCACCATCATGAGCGTCAGCACGATGGACGATATTGCGACGCAGGCGCTGCTCTGGCGACTGCGCCTTCGCTATCCGGACGCGGAGTCACAGCGGGCGTTCGAGGCGTGGCTTGGCGAGGATGTCCGTCACGCAGCCGCCTATGACGCCAGCTCAACGCGCGCGCCTGCCATAGACCTGCAACAGATGGCGGCGAACGACGACACGCGAGGTAGTATCGGATCGGGTCGTCGAACCGGGATGCTGTGGGGCGGCGGACTCATCACCGCAACCGCAGCAGCCCTCGCGCTCCTCTTCGTCGTGCCGCAGTTTCGCGCCGCGCCCTACGAGGTCGCGACCGGACCGGGCGGACAACGCGTCGTCGCGCTCGATGCCGGGACGCGGATCACGCTGGCCGGCGACTCGCGGATGCGCTTCGATCGCCACGACGCACGCACCGCGACTCTGCTCGCCGGACAGGCGCTGTTCCAGGTCCGCCACGACGCCGCCCACCCGTTCGCGGTCGAGGTGGCGGGGCGGGTCATTCAGGATGTCGGCACGGTATTCGACGTAAGCAGCACCGACGGCGACGTCCGCGTCGCCGTCGCAGAAGGGTCGGTAATCTACAATCCCGACCGCGAGGCCGTGACGCTGAAGCCCGGCGAAGGCGTCGTCGATGCAGCATCCTCGACGACGCTTCACCTCATCAGCGCGCCCGCCGCATCGGTCGGCGGCTGGCGTAACGGGCAGTTCGTCTATGCCGGCGATCCCCTGGCGACGGTGGCAGCCGATCTTGGCCGCGCGCTAGGCGTCAAGATCACGGTCGCACCGGAAATCGCCGCACGCCCATTCTCGGGAGCGATCACGCTAGACGGCAAGGATCCCGGCCAGTTGCTTCGCCTGACACCGGCGCTCGACGCCACGATCCGCCAAACGTCCGGGGGCTGGACGATCTCTGCCGACGGTCGTGCGTCTAAGTAACAACGTCGCGGTCGCGGTCGTGTCTGGTGTCGGTCTGAGCTTCGCCTCGATCGCCGCCGGCGGTACCGCGCAGGCTGCATCTGCGCAGCGTTTCGAGGCGCCCGCTGGCAGCATCGGCCGGGTCGCATCGACGCTCGCAGTGCAGGGTCGGGTGACGATCACGGTAACCGATCCTAGCGTGGCTGCGCTGCGGTCGCCGGGTGTCAGCGGCAGTTTCACCATTAAGGAGGCGGTCACGCGCGCCCTGCGCGGCACGAACGCGACCGCGATATTCTATGACGCACGGACGATCGCGATCGTGCGCCGGACCAGTTCCGATCGGCCGAAACCGCGAAAGACGTTGCCTGAGAAACCTCTGCCGACCGTCGAGCCCGACCATGACGACATCGTCGTGATGGCGAGCAAGCAGCGTTCGACGCTCGATCGGTTTCCGGGCTCGGTCAAGCTGATCGAACTGGATCGCGGCTGGGTGGCGCGGCACGCCGCGGACGGCTCCGCGGCGCTGACCGACATGCTGCCCATTGTGGGCTCGACCAATCTGGGGCCGGCGCGCAACAAGCTGTTCATCCGCGGTATCGCCGACAGCAGCTTCAACGGTCCGAGCCAGGCGACAGTCGGGCAGTATCTCGGCGACGTCCGCCTCAACTACAATGCGCCCGATCCCAATCTCAATCTCTACGATCTCGAGCGGATCGAGGTGCTGGTCGGGCCGCAGGGTACGCTGTATGGCGCGAGTTCGCTTGGCGGCGTGATCCGGCTGGTGCCGAACGCGCCCGACGCGGACGCGGTGGCAGGTTCGGTGTCGGTCGGCGGATCGGCGACGCAGGACGGCGGCCTCGGCGGCGATTTCGCGGCAATGGTCAACGTGCCGGTCATCCCGGGCACGCTCGCGGTGCGCTTGGTCGGCTTCGTCACGCAAGGTGGCGGCTATATCGACTCGCCGGCGCGCGGTCGCCGGGATATCAACTCGACCTTCAGCGTCGGCCAGCGCCTCGTCGTGCGGTTCACGCCAAATTCCGGCTGGAACTTCGATGCCGGGCTGGTCATTCAGAACAGCAAGAACCGCGACGGCCAGTACACGCTGCGCGCCGATTCTCCGCTGACCCGCGACAATGGCTTCGCGCAGCCGTTCCACAATGATTACTACCTCACCCATTTTACCGCAGCCGGTCCGATTGGCGACCTCGAACTGCTGACCACGACATCGGTTGCCAGCCATCGACTCAGCTCGATATTCGATGCGACCGGCCCGGATGGAACAGCGACCCGAACCCGCTTGCGGGAAGACAATTATATTCTCCTGACGACGCATGAAACGAGGGTCACTGGCGGCACCTCGGCGGCACCCTGGGTTGCCGGATTTTCGAGCGTCTACAGCCTGAGCGCATTGCTGCGCACGTTCGGTCCGACCGACGTCAGGCCGGTGACGAACGGCGTGCTCAACGAACGGCTCGAAGCCGCAGTCTTCGGCCAGGTATCGCGGCCGCTGTTCCCGACCATCACCGGAACCGCCGGCGGACGCTTCACCCTCGCGCACAGTTCCGGATTGCCGGTCGACGAGACCGGGCTTGGTACCGACCGCGTGAGCCGCAACGCGCAGCGGTTTTCGACGACCCTGGCGCTGTCCTGGCAGCCGACATCGTCGTTCACCGGCTTCTTCCATTTCCAGCAGGGCTATCGCGCCGGTGGCCTCACGCTGTCGCCGACCGGCTCAACCCAGACCGCGCAGCGCTTCGCCTCCGACGATCTCAACATGAACGAGATCGGCTTTCGACTGGGCAAGGAGGGACACGATCGCTTTTCGTTGCGCGCAGCAGTGTTTGCCGCCGACTGGAACAATATCCAGGCGGATCTCGTCGACAGTGCAGGACTGCCCTACACCGCCAATATCGGTCGCGGGCGGATCTATGGCTTGGACACCGACCTTACATGGCGTCCGCACCCTGCGCTGACAATCACCGCCGCCGCCTTCATCAATGCCAGCGACGTCACGAAGCCGGCGCCCGGCTTTGGCGGCCCCGGCACCAACCCGTTTCCCAACATCGCCTCGAACGGCGAGCGTGTCTCGGTCGCCTGGCACAAGACGGTGGGTAACGATATCGAGGCCAGCGCTACTGGTTCGGTCCGCTATGTCGGGAAGTCGCGGCTTGGCATCGCCCCGCTGCTAGACCTTTCCCAGGGTGGCTATGCGGTGGGATCGCTGGGCGGACGACTGGATATCGGCCGGTACGGCATCGCCCTCGACGTCGACAACGTCGCCAACGTCAGCGCCAACAGTTTCGCATTCGGCAACCCGTTCGGAGTCGCCGACGGTAATCAGATCACACCCGTCCGCCCGCGCACGATCCGGCTGGGGATCGACGCGCAGTTCTGATCCCCCCTCCACGAAAGGTCCATCGAGCCGCGCTACGCCTCGACCCGAGGAAACGTCTCCTTGCTGATTTCGAGGGAATATTCATGCGATCCATGCTCATGCTCATGCTCGGCGTAATGGCCCCCGCCCTGCTCCTGTCCGCTCCGGCCGCTGCACAGGCTAATGCACAGGCTGGCGGCAAGTGGCGTGTATCCGGCAACATCAGCGGCAAGGCCTTCGTCGTCGATTGCGCGTTCAACGAGCGTGGTCCCAGACTGGGCGGTGTCTGCGTCGATGTCACGACCGGCGAAAGCAAGGCCAAGCCCGGCAAGAGCCACGCCCTGACGGCGGGCGAGGTCCGCGGCCGAGACGTCCGCTGGACCTATCAGACAAAGGTGATGTTCATGTCTATCGACATCGTCTTCACGGGCGAGCTCGACGGTACGCGGATGAACGGCACGGTCAGTGCGAAGGGCCGCGAAGGGACGTTCTCCGCGATCCGTTCCTGAGTTCGGCACGGTCGGGCGGCGATCCGGGCACTGTCCGGACGCCGTCCTGCCGTGCGAACCCTCACCGGCTTGGGCTGAGGCCCGAACACAGGAGTTCGACGATGTCGTGCGCCACCTGTTGCGCCGACATCGGCCCCTCGGGGCGAAACCACCGTGCGGGCCAGTTCAGCGCACCGGCCAGCGTGAACGCCGTCAGGCGGACGTCCTTGACCTGCGCCGAATCATCGGCAACTGCCTCTTCGATCATACCGCGCATCGTCGCATCGATTTCGGTCTTGAGCGCGCGGAACTGCGTGCGCGCACCCGGCGACAGGACTTCGTCCGGCGTGCGGATGACGCAACGACCGAAATCGTCCATCGTCACCTCGGCATATAAACGCAGGAACGCCTTCAACCGGTCAAGGCCGCTGCCACCGACCTGCTGCGAGCGTTCGGCCGCACCGCGAAGCTGGCCGAGCCCCATGCGGACGCACTCGAACAGCACCTGATCTTTGTTGCCGAGATAATTGTAGATCACCGGCTTGGTGACCCCGAGGCTCGCCGCCACGTCGTCGAGCGACGTGGCGTGAAACCCGCGCTCGTTGAACATTCCGACCGCCGCGCGAAGAAGCGCATCGCGCTTCTCGATGCGCAACGCCTCGCGCGAT
Organism: Sphingomonas sp. SL1004; assembly: GCF_057815015.1. NCBI lineage: Bacteria > Pseudomonadati > Pseudomonadota > Alphaproteobacteria > Sphingomonadales > Sphingomonadaceae > Sphingomonas > Sphingomonas sp. SL1004. The sequence continues at coordinate 4,421,537 of NZ_JBYMUX010000001.1, read as the reverse complement.
TCCAACGATTGGAAGGGTGACGATATCGCCGGTTGGATAGCGGAACGGGCAGGCATGCGCTCATATTGACACAGGGGCGGCATCGGGCGCAACTACTCACCAGTAACTATCATACCGGATCGTACGTCCATGATGCTCACCGACACCCAGACCGCAGTCAAGGACGCGATCCGCTCGTTCTCGCAGGAGCGTATCCGCCCGCACAGCGTCGCGTTCGAGGCGAACAAGGGCTTTCCGCCCGAGCTGTTCGTCGAGATGGCCGATCTCGGGCTGATGGGCATGACCGTACCCGAAGACGCTGGCGGTGGCGGCGCGGACTATGTGTCCTATGCGCTGGCGTTGATCGAGCTGGCGGCCGCGGACGGCGCGCTGTCGACAGTGGTCTCCATCCAGAACAGCTTGCTCGTGTCCGGTATCCTAAAATACGGCACCGATGCGCACCGTACGCGATTCCTGCCCGACCTGATCGGCGGGCGGATGATCGGCGCATTCGCGCTGACCGAGACCGATGCTGGCTCCGACGCTTCGGCGATGCGAACACGCGCGACGCGGGTCGAGGGCGGCTGGAAGCTTAACGGTTCCAAGCAATTCATCACCTCGGGCAAGATCGCTGGCGTGACGATGGTATTCGCGGTCACCGATCCGTCCGCGGGCAAGCGCGGCATTTCGGGGTTTCTTGTGCCGACCGACAGCCCCGGCTACAGCGTCGACAAGGTCGAGCACAAGCTGGGCCAGGCCGCGTCCGACACCGCCGCGATCCGGTTCGACGACCTGTTCCTCGACGAGTCGCTGCTGTTCGGCGAGGAGGGCGGCGGCTATCGCCTCGCGCTGTCGAACCTCGAGGCCGGTCGCATCGGTATCGCCGCGCAGTGCGTCGGCATGGCGCAGGCCGCGCTCGAGATCGCGATCGCCTATGCCAAGGATCGCAAGTCGATGGGGCAGGCGATCATCGAACACCAGGCGGTCGGCTTCCGCCTTGCCGATCTCGCGTCGAAGCTGGAGGCAAGTCGTCAGCTGGTGCTCCACGCCGCCGCACTGAAGGATGCCGGCCAGCCCTGCCTGACCGAAGCGTCGATGGCCAAGCTGTTCGCGTCGGAAGCGGCCGAGACGATCTGTTCGGGCGCGATCCAGACGCTCGGCGGGTACGGCTATCTCGAGGAATACGGGCTTGCGAAGATATATCGCGATGTCCGCGTCTGCCAGATTTACGAGGGTACGTCCGATATTCAGCGGATGGTCATCGCCCGCGCGCTCTAGACTCCACGAAGGAAGACCCATGTCCACCGATCCCGTCATCATCGCCAGCTATGCCCGCACGCCGATGGGTGGCTTCCAGGGGGCGTTGTCCGGCGTCACGGCGGTCGAGCTCGGCGCCACCGCGGTGCGCGCCGCGGTCGAGCGCGCGAAGGTCGATCCGGCGATCATCGACCGCATCTACATGGGCTGCGTGCTGCCCGCCGGGCTCGGCCAGGCGCCCGCGCGGCAGGCGGCACTTGGCGCCGGCCTGCCCAATTCGGTCGAGGCGACCACCGTCAACAAGATGTGTGGATCGGGCATGCAGGCGACGATCATGGCGACTGAGGCGCTGATGGCCGGCACCGTCGACGTCGTGATCGCCGGCGGCATGGAGAGCATGACCAACGCACCGTTCCTGCTCGCCAAGCATCGCTCGGGCGCGCGGATCGGCCATGACGTCGTCTCCGATTCGATGATGATGGACGGCCTCGAGGATGCCTATGAAAAGGGCAAGCCGATGGGTGCCTTCGCCGAGGATACCGCGGGCGAATACCAGTTCACGCGCGAGGACCAGGACGAGTTCGCGATCGAGAGCCTGACGCGCGCCAGCGCCGCGGTCACCGGCGGCGGCTTTACGGACGAGGTCGTACCGGTCACGGTCAAGACGCGCGGGGGCGACGTGATCGTCAGCGAGGACGAGCAGCCCGGCAAGGCCAAGCCCGAAAAGATCCCCGGCCTCCGCCCCGCCTTCGCCAAGGACGGCACGATCACGGCCGCCACCTCGGCGTCGATCTCCGATGGCGCGGCGGCACTGGTGCTGACGCGGGCGAGCGTTGCGGAGAAGTTCGGGCTGTCGCAGGAGGCACGGATCATCGCCACCGCCGCGCACGCGCACGCGCCGGCCTTGTTCACGACGGCACCGGTGTCCGCGATCCGCAAGGTCCTCGACCGCGCGGGCTGGAGCGTCGAGGACGTTGACCTGTTCGAGGTCAACGAGGCGTTCGCGACCGTCGCGATGATCGCGATGCGCGAACTCGGCATCCCGCGCGACAAGCTTAACGTCAATGGCGGCGCGACCGCGCTCGGTCATCCGATCGGCGCGAGCGGTGCGCGGATCATCGCCACGCTGGTCGCCGCGCTGAAACTGCGGGGCCTGAACAAGGGCGTCGCGGCGCTCTGCATCGGCGGCGGAGAAGCGACGGCGGTCGCGGTCGAATTGATCCACGCATGACCGGGCTCCGGGTCGAGCGCGACGGCGCGGTCATAACGCTGACGCTCGATCGCCCGGAGTCCGCCAACGCGATCGACATCCCCCTCGCACGCGCGCTGATGGAAGCCGCGATCGCCTGCGACGAGGATCCGGGCGTGCGCTGCGTCGTATTGACGGGCAACGGACGGTTCTTCTGTGCGGGCGGCGACATCGCCTCGTTCGGCGACGCGGGCGAACGCCTGCCGGCACAGCTGAAGGAGATCACCGCCTATCTCCATGCCGCCATTGCGCGGCTTGCGCGGATGGACAAGCCGCTGGTCAACGCGATCAACGGACCGGCTGCGGGTGCGGGGATCGGTCTCGCGTTGCTGGGCGATATCGCGCTCGCCGACCCGTCGGCGCATTTCACGCTCGCCTACACCGCGATCGGCATGTCGCCCGATGGCGGTACGAGCTGGCTGTTGCCACGCATGATCGGCTTGCGGCGCGCGCAGGAGCTCTGCCTGCGCAACACCCGCGTCAATGCCGACGAGGCCGCGGCGATCGGCATGGTCACGCGCGTCACGGCCGAGGGGATGTTGGCCAAGGAAGCGGTGGCGCTCGCGCAGGAATTGGCCGCGTCGGCGACGTCGGCGATCGGCGCGACCCGCCGGTTGCTGCTCGACGCGCAGGTCACGCCGTTCGAGGCGCATCTCGATGCCGAAGCGCGCAGCATCGCCGGACAGGCGCGCAAGCCAGAGGGGCGCGAAGGCATCGCCGCCTATCTCGGCAAGCGCAAACCCGATTTCCCCGGATCCGATTCCCCAGGAGCAGTCTGATGGCCCATGCCTATATCGTCGACGCGTTGCGGACCCCCGGCGGCCGTCGCAAGGGCGCGCTCGCGGGCGTCCACGCGGCCGATCTCGGCGCTATCGTGCTCGATGCGCTCGTGGGCCGGACCGGAATCGATCCGGCTGCGATCGAGGACGTGATCGTCGGCTGCGTCAGCCAGGCGGGCGAGCAGGCGTTCGCGTTCGGGCGCAACATGGTGCTCGCCTCGTCGCTGCCCGACAGCATCCCCGCGGTGACGATTGACCGCCAGTGCGGATCGTCGCAACAGGCGCTGCACTTTGCCGCGCAGGCAATCATGTCGGGCACGCAGGACGTCGTGATCGCCGCCGGCGCGGAGAGCATGACGCGCGTGCCGATGGGCTCGAACTTCCGCCTTCATGCAGAGGCGGGGATCGGCGAAGGCCCGTGGAGCAAGGCGATCCTCGACCGCTACGAGGTCGCGGAGTTCAGCCAGTTCACCGGCGCGCAGATGGTCGCGGACAAATACGGCCTCACGCGGGAGGCGATGGACGCGTACGCCTTGCAGAGCCATCAGCGCGCTGCTGCTGCGACGGCAAGTGGCGCATTCGCCGACGAGATCGTGCCCGTCGGCACGCATGCGCGCGACGAAGGCATCCGCGCGGACGCGACGCTGGAGGGCATCGGCAGCGTCAAGACGATCGCCGAGGGCGGTACGATCACCGCCGCCAATGCCAGCCAGATCACCGACGGCGCCTCCGCCACGCTGATCGTCAGCGAAGCCGCGCTCAAAACGTACGGCCTGACGCCGCTCGCGCGCATCCACACGCTGACGGTGTCCGCCGGCGATCCGGTCATCATGCTGGAGGAGCCGATCCCGGCAACCGCCAAGGCGCTCCAGCGCGCCGGGCTGTCGATCGACGATATCGACCTGTTCGAGGTCAACGAAGCCTTCGCCGCGATCCCGATGGCGTGGCTAAAGGCGACCGGCGTCGATCCGGCGCGGCTGAACGTCAACGGCGGCGCGATCGCGCTGGGCCACCCGCTGGGCGCGAGCGGTACGAAGCTGATGGCGACCCTGGTCCATGCGCTGAAGGCGCGCGGCGGGCGCTATGGCTTGCAGACGATGTGCGAGGGCGGCGGGATGGCGAACGTGACGATCGTCGAGATGCTGAACCGGTGACCGCGCTTGCTGGCCTCCGCGTCGTCGAATTCGCCAGCATCGGCCCCGGCCCGCATGCCGCGATGCTGCTCTCGGATATGGGCGCGGAGGTGCTGCGGATCGAGCGAGTCGGGGGCAATGGCTGGCCCAACCCGGTTATGGACCGCGGTCGTGCGCTGTTGCCGCTCGACATCCGTACGCCGGAAGGGCGCGAGCGGGCACTGGCGATCACCGACCATGCCCATGTCGTGATCGAAGGGCTGCGGCCGGGGGTGATGGAGCGGCTCGGACTCGGGCCGGAGACGATGCTCGAACGCAACCCACGCCTCGTCTACGGCCGGATGACCGGCTGGGGGCAGACCGGGCCGCTGGCGCAGGTCGCAGGTCACGACCTCAACTACATCGCGATCAGCGGCGCGCTCGCGGCGATCGGCAGTCCCGGTGCACCGCCCCCGCCCCCGCTCAACCTGATCGGCGATTTCGGCGGCGGATCGATGTTCCTGGTGACGGGGATACTCGCCGCGCTGCTCGAACGCGCGCGGTCTGGACGCGGGCAGGTGGTCGACGCGGCGATCGTCGATGGCGTCAACTCGATGATGGCGATGTTCGCGGGGCTGGTGCCCGCCGGTCACGTATCGATGGACCGCGACCACAACATGCTTGGCGGCGCCGCGCCCTTTTACCGCTGCTACACCTGCGCCGACGGCCGCTACGTCTCGGTCGGCGCGATCGAGCCGAAATTCTATGCCGAACTGCTCGACCGGCTCGGGCTCCCCCCCGCACTGGCCGCCGAACAGATGGTTGCGGCACGCTGGCCGGAAACCACGCACCTTTTCGCTTCGGTATTCGTGGCCAAATCGCGCGACGAATGGTGTGCGCTGCTGGAGGGGACCGACACCTGCTTTGCGCCGGTGCTCGAACTCGACGAGGTTCCCGCACATGCGCACATGGCGTACCGCGGCGGCATGGTCGACGGCGTCTGGCACGCCGCCCCCGCCCCGCGCCTGTCGCGGACGCCCGGGCGGGTTGCGCCGACCACGGACGGCGTCGCGCGGCTCGCGGACTGGGGTATCGGCTAAGCCGGCATCGCCCCGGCGCTAGCTTGGCGACGCCCGGTCACGCCCGGTCACGATGCACGATTCCTTGGTAGGCTGGCGCAACGCCATTGCACAGGAACGCGCATTCATGACCGACATGCTCACGCATCTTTCCGCGCTCGCCCCCTTTCCCGAGTTCGATTTCAGCGAGTTCGGCGAAACCGAGACGGTGGCGCTGTCGCGAATCCAGAAACTGACCGGCGCGCATCTCGGCCGCAACTGGGTCACGGTCCCGCATGTGACGCATCACGACGAGGTCGACGTGACGCAGGTCGAGGCCGATCGAAAGGCCTGGAACGACGCGCACCCGGAGGCGAAGCTGACCCCCGTCATCCTGCTCGTCCGCGCGCTGGCCCAAACCCTCGCGCAGTTCCCGACCTTCAACGCGTCGCTGAGCTCTGACGGCAAGTCGCTGGTGCTCAAGAAATACGTCAACATCGGCGTGGCGGTCGACACGCCGAAGGGGCTCGTCGTGCCGGTGCTGCGCGATGCGGCGACGCGGCCGATCGCCGATCTCGCCGCCGAACTCGTCCAATTGGCAGACAAGGCGAAGGCCAAGGGCCTGGCGATGGCCGACATGGCCGGCGGATCAATGACCGTATCGTCGCTCGGACATATCGGCGGGACCGCGTTCACGCCGCTCATCAACGTGCCCGAGGTCGCGATCCTCGGCGCGACCGCGATCCAGCTGCGGCCGTATCCCGACGGAGATGGTGCCATCGGCTGGCGCAAGATGTTGCCGCTGTCGCTCAGCTACGATCATCGCGTGATCAACGGCGCGGACGCGGCGCGGTTCGTCCGCGCGACCGGCGCGGCATTGCAGGCCGATGACCTAATCCCGGCGACCTGAGCGGGCATCCTCGAGGATCATCGCCGCGCCCTTTTCCGCGAGCATGATCGTCGGCGAATTGGTGTTGCCCGACACGATCCGCGGCATCGCCGAGGCGTCGACCACGCGCAATCCGGCGATCCCGCGCACCCGCAACCGCGCGTCGAGCACCGCCTGGGGATCGCTGTCGGGGCCCATCGCCGCGGTGCCGACCGGGTGGAAGATCGTCGTCCCGAGCGCTGCCGCGGCGGTTACTAACGCGGCATCGGTCTGCACGTCGGCACCCGGCCGAAATTCGACCGGACGAAAACGTGCGAGCGGCGGCTGCCCGACGATCCGCCGCGTCAGCTTGAGCGAATCGATCGCGACCCGGCGGTCCTCGTCGGTCGACAGATAGCCGGGCGCGATCAGCGGCGGCGCGTGCGGATCGGGGCTCGCGAGCCGTACGCTGCCGCGACTGCTCGGGCGCAGGTTGCAGACGCTGGCGGTGAATGCACCGAACCGGTGCATCCCGTCGCCCCATTTGTCGAGCGACAACGGCTGGAAATGAAACTGCAGATTAGCGGTCGCATAGGCACCTGACGAGCGCGCGAACATGCCGAGCTGCGATGGCGCCATGGTCAGCGGCCCGCGTTTGCGGACGACGTAATCGAGCCCCATGACCGCCCGCCTGAACAGGTTGGCGTAATCGGTGTTGAGCGTGCGGACCCCGCTCACCTGATAGACCGGGCGGATCTGAAGATGATCCTGGAGATTGCCGCCGACTCCGGGCAGCGGATGCAGCACCGGGACACCAGCCGCCGCCAATGCGGGAGGGTCGCCGATCCCCGAGAGTTGGAGGATTTTCGGCGTGCCGATCGCGCCCGCCGACAGGATGATCTCGCGCTCTGCCTTCACAGTCCACCGATCGTTGCCGCGCCGGAAGACGATGCCGGTCGCACGCGTGCCCTCCAGCACGATCCGCTCGACCTCGACGCCGGTTTCGAGCCGCAGGTTCGGCCTTTTCAACGCGGGCTTCAGGAATGCGCCCGCCGCGCTGACCCGCCGTCCGGCACGCTGGTTGATCTGGAAATAGGACGAGCCCGCATTGTCGCCGCGGTTGAAGTCGTCGATCGGCGCGATGCCGGCTTCGGCGCCCGCCGCGCGGATCGCGTCGAGGATGTCCCAGCGGACCCGCGGATGCTCGACCCGCCATTCGCCGCCTGCGCGGTGATGCACGCCGTCCGCTGCGATATGATCCTCATGCCGCAGGAAATACGGCAGCACGTCGTCCCATCCCCAGCCGGCCAGGCCCAGGTCACGCCATCCGTCGTAATCCGCCGCCTGGCCACGCATGTAGATCATCGCGTTGATCGACGACGACCCGCCGATCACCTTGCCGCGCGGATAGGCGAGACTGCGCCCGCCAAGGCCCGCTTCGGCTACCGTCTCGAACATCCAGTCGGCACAGGGGTTGCCGATCGCGAACAGATAGCCCGCGGGGACGTGAAACCAGATCCAGTCGTCCCTGCCGCCGGCTTCGAGCAGCAGCACGCGGTTCGCCGGGTCGGCGGACAAACGGTTGGCGAGCAGGCAGCCGGCCGACCCCGCGCCGACGATCACATAGTCGTACGTGCCGAAGTCCGTCATCGCGCCCCTCTCCTCTTTTATCGGCCCGTATCAGAAACTTCCCGCTTCCGCGCGGACCCGCTCGGCGACGAAATCGGCGACCGCGCGAATGCGGGGCACACGCGCGAGATCGGCGTGGAGCACCATCCAGTAGCTGCGGACGACTTCGACCGCGTCGGGCAGCACCCGCACTAGTCGCATGTGCGGACTGACCGCGAAACAGTGGAGCAAACCGAAACCGAGCCCCGACGCGACCGCCTCCATCTGTGCCGCCACCGAACTGGAGCGGAACACGCAGCGCTTTGCCAGCGAGCGATCGAGGTTTCGCAGTTCGGGCAGGTCGATCATCTCCTCGATATACGAAATGAACGGCTGCGAGCGCAGCGCCGCCAGTGTCTCGATCGGTCCGACACGTGCGAGCAGGTCTTCGGACGCGTACAGGCCGATCCGGTAATCGACGAGACGCGTCGCCTGCAACCGTCCCTGGTCGGGCCGGTGCAGGCTGATCGCGATGTCGGCCTCGCGCTTCGACAGGTTCACGGTGCGCGATTCGGGCGCGAGTTCGAGTTCGACCTGGGGATGCGCCGCGTTCAGCAGATGCGCACGCGGGGCGATGAAATAGGTGCCGAACGCTTCCGGCGTCGACAGTCGCACGACGCCCGAGACCGCGCCGTCCTGCCCCTCGATACGGCGCCCCGCGGCCAGCACCTCGTCCTCGATCCGTTCGGCATGCTCGATTAGGTCGAGCCCTGCCCTGGTCGGCTGGACCCCGCGTGGGGAGCGGTCGAACAGCCGCGTGCCGATCGTGCCTTCGAGCGCGGTCAGCCGACGCGCGAGCGTAGTGTGGTTCAGTCCGAGCGCGCGGCCGCTCGCGACGAAGCTGCCGCTCCGCGCGACGGCGAGGAAGATGCGCAGATCATCCCAATCCAGCATCTACAAAAACGCACAACCACTTCGCATCCCACCCGTATATCTGTGCATAATCGCAGATGCTATCCCATCCTCGTAATCAAAGGATGAGGATTCCCCGATGCGCACGATCCAGCACTTCATCGACGGCACAGCTTCGACCGCGACGCCCACCCGGCTCGGCGACGTCTACGATCCCGCGCTCGGCGAAGTGCAGGCGCGGGTCGCGCTCGGCGATGCCGCGCTGCTCGACGAGGCGGTCGCGAACGCCAAGGCGGCACAGCCGGCCTGGGCCGCGACCAACCCGCAGCGCCGCGCCCGCGTCATGTTCCGGTTCAAGGAACTGATCGAGACGCACATGGACGAGCTCGCCGAACTCCTCTCGCGCGAGCACGGCAAGGTGATCGCCGATTCGAAGGGCGACATCCAGCGCGGGCTCGAAGTGGTAGAGTTCGTCTGCGGCATCCCGCATCTGCTCAAGGGCGAGTACACCGAAGGCGCCGGCCCCGGCATCGACGTCTATTCGATGCGCCAGCCGATCGGCATCGCCGCCGGCATCACGCCGTTCAACTTCCCGGCGATGATCCCCCTGTGGATGTGCGCGCCCGCGATCGCCTGCGGCAATGCGTTCATCATCAAGCCGTCCGAGCGCGATCCGTCGGTGCCGGTACGCCTCGCCGAACTGGCGATCGAGGCGGGCCTGCCCAAGGGTATCCTGAACGTCGTCCACGGCGACAAGGAGATGGTCGACGCGATCCTCGACCATGCCGACATCAAGGCGATCAGCTTCGTCGGTTCGTCCGACATCGCGCAATATGTCTACGGCCGCGGCGCCGCGAACCGCAAGCGCGTGCAGTGCATGGGCGGCGCGAAGAACCACGGCATCATCCTGCCCGACGCCGACATGGACCAGGCGGTCGCCGACATCATCGGCGCTGCGTACGGCTCAGCGGGTGAGCGCTGCATGGCGCTGCCGGTGGTGGTGCCGGTCGGCGAGGAGACCGCGGAACGCCTGCGCGGGAAACTGATCGCGGCGATTGCCGACCTGCGCGTTGGCGTGCCGACCGACCCGGATGCACATTACGGCCCGGTGATCGGCGCGGCGCACAAGGCGCGGGTCGAGGCCTATATCCAGATGGCGATCGACGAAGGTGCCGAGCTGGTGGTCGACGGGCGCGGGCTGACGTTGCAGGGCTATGAGAACGGCTATTTCATGGGACCGACGCTGCTCGACCGCGTGACGCCCGAGATGCAAAGCTATCAGGAGGAGATCTTCGGGCCGGTGCTGCAGATCATGCGCGCCAGGACATTCGAGGAGGCGGTATCGTATCCGACCAACCATCAATACGGCAACGGCGTCGCGATCTTCACGCGCAACGGCGACTTCGCCCGCAAGTTCGCGAGCAGCGTCGAGATCGGCATGGTCGGCATCAACGTGCCGATCCCGGTGCCGGTCGCGTATCACAGCTTCGGCGGGTGGAAGCGCTCGGGCTTCGGCGATCTCGACCAGTACGGCATGGACGGCATCCGCTTCTACACGCGCACCAAGAAGGTGACGCAGCGCTGGCCGGCGGGCAATTCCGAGGGTTCGGTGGTGGACCAGAGCTTCGTCATCCCGACGATGGGGTAAGAGGCGGCAGCGCTGTCAACCTGCACCACCCCGGCGCGGGCCGGGATGGTGTCCCTGGTTAGGCGCCTTAAAACAAGTTTTGTTTCCCCGCGAAGGCGGGGACCCAGACTGGGCTCCCGCCGTCGCAGGAGGACAAGAAGGCGGGAGATGGTCCCATTACTTCTCCTCCCGCCACGCATCCCGCAATCTCATCGTCGGCACGATGCCGGGAGGGTTGACGCTCCGACCCCCGCCCCCTCTACAATCGGGAAAGCGAGCGAACAGGCACGCGGTACATTCGAGGACGCCATGAAGCCCGGAACGAAGCTCAAATCCGTCGTCTGCGACACCGAAGTCATGGTTATCCGCGGCGGTAGCGACGGCGTGGTGGCGTGCGGCGGCGCGCCGATGGCGGACGAGCGACCCGCGGAGCGCGGCGCGATCGATCCCGCGTTCTCCGAGGGTACGCGGATGGGCAAGCGCTATGTCGATGCAAGCGGCACGGTCGAGCTGCTGTGCGTCAAGCAGGGCGCGGGATCGCTGTCTCTGGACGGCGTCGCGCTCGGCACCAAAGATGCCAAACCCCTGCCCGCGTCCGACTGACGCCTGACCATGAACATCTCGCTTTTTCTCCAGATGGCGGCGGATACCGACCCGGACCGGATCGCGTTGGTCTGCGACGGCCGACGCTGGTCCTACGGTGCGCTCTACCGCGCCGCGCAAGGTGCCGCGCGGAGCATTCGTGCCAGCAACGCGACCCATGTAGCGCTGCTCGACGAAAGCAGCGAGGCTTCGGTGATCGCGCTGTTCGGTGCGGCGATCGCAGGGATACCGTACGTGCCACTCAACTACCGGCTTGCGGATGCCGACCTTGACGCGCTGCTCGCCCGGATCACGCCCGCATATGTCATCGGAGACGTCGAGCGGGTCGGCAAACTGAGCGCGGAGGTTGGCCATAGCGCATGGTCGCGCGCCGATTTCGTCCGCGAGGCCGAAGCGCACGCGGATGGCCCCGAGCTTGACGAAACCGACGAGACGATCGCGATCCAGCTGTTCACCAGCGGCACCACCGCGGCACCGAAGGCTGCGGTGCTGCGCCATTCGAACCTGCTGTCGTATATCCTAGGCACGGTCGAGTTCGGGTCGGCACCCGAGGACGACGCCGCGCTGGTCTGCGTGCCGCCCTATCATATCGCGGGAATCGCGGCGGTGCTCAGCTCGGTCTACGCGATGCGGCGCATCCTGATGCTGCCCGCGTTCGACCCCGACGCATGGCTGGCACTGGTCGCGGCCGAGCGTGCAACCAATGCCTTCGTCGTACCGACGATGCTGTCGCGCATCGTGACCGCGATGGATGCGAAAGCGCACGGCGACATCGCGTCGTTGCGCGCGATCGCCTATGGCGGCGGTCGCATGCCGGCCGAACTGATCGACCGCGCGCTAGACCTGTTTCCGGATACCGGCTTCACCAACGCCTATGGCCTGACCGAGACGAGCTCGACGGTCGCGTTGCTCGGCCCCGAGGACCACCGCGCCGCGCACCGGGCCGCAGATCCCGAAATCCGCGCGCGGCTGTCGTCGGTCGGTCGGCCGTTGCCGACGATCGAACTCGAGATCCGCGACGAAGACGGCAAGATGCTTCCCGCCGGCGAACGCGGCGAGATCTACGTCCGCGGCGACCAAGTTTCGGGCGAATACAAGGAACGCAGCGCGCTGGACGCGGAAGGCTGGTTCCCGACGCGCGACGCCGGATGGATCGATGCCGACGGCTATCTTTTCCTCGCTGGCCGCGCGGACGACGTGATCGTGCGCGGCGGCGAGAATATCTCGCCGGGCGAGATCGAGGACGTGCTGCTGACCCACGCCGCGATCGCCGACGCCGCGGCCGTCGCGGTCGCGTCGGCGGAATGGGGCGAGGCGGTCGGCCTCGCGCTTGCCTGCCGGCCCGAGCATGCTCGCCCGGACGAGGCGGAGTTGCGTACGCTGATCCGGGACCGGTTGCGCTCTTCGCGCGTCCCGGAGCGGATCGTGTTCGTCGACACGCTCCCCTATAACGAGATGGGCAAGTTGCTCCGACGCGAGGTCCGCAAGCTGTTCGAGGGCTGACATGACGGTCGCCGCTCCGCTCGCCGATGTTGCGGAAACCTGGGTGCGCGACTTTGAACGCATGACCAGGCAAGCGCTGGCGGAGGTCGATGGCGCGACGTTGCTGGGCGAGCGCGCGATGCTCGGCGGCTTCCACATTCCGGGTCGGGTATCGGCGGGCGGCGGATGCCGAATTTTCGACGCACGCACCGGGGGCGTCGCGCTGAACCTCGCGCGGCCGGACGACTGGACGCTGCTACCGGCGCTGTTCGAGACCCGTGCCGAGTTTCGGAACGACGCAGCCATCGCAGCAGGCATGGCAAGGCAGGATGCCGACGATCTGGTGGGGCGCGGCCGAGTGCTGGGGTTGGCTATCGCCGCCGCTGCGAACGGAACGCCTGATATCGCGCCCGACTGCGTACTGATGACTCCGGCGCCACCGGTGTCGCCACCGGACAGGCTGGTGCCGCGCGTGCTCGATCTATCCGCCTTGTGGGCTGGGCCACTGGCAGCGCACCTTCTGTGGCTCGCCGGAGCCAACGTCACGAAGGTTGAGAGCCGCACTCGGCCAGATGCGATGCGGTACGGCGACCCGGCCTTCTTCGCGTTACTCAATCACGGGAAAGCGAGCATCGCGCTCGACTTCACCATCCCCGCGGACCGCGACGCGGTGCTGGCGCTGATTGCACGATCGGACATCGTCATCGAGGCCGCACGGCCCCGCGCCCTCGCGCATCTCGGCATTGACGCAAATGAGCTCGTACGCAGCCAGCCCGGACTGACCTGGATCACCATCACCGGGCACGGCGCGCAGGGCGATGCCGCGAACTGGGTCGGTTTCGGCGACGATTGCGCGATGGCGGCAGGGCTCGGTGCGGCGCTGCACGACGTCGCCGGACGTGCGGGCTTCGTCGGCGACGCGATCGCCGATCCGCTTACCGGGATCCGTGCCGCCGGCGTCGCCTGGCAGGCTTGGGCCTCGGGTCGAGGCGGTCGGTACGGGCTCGCCATGACCGGCGTCGTTGCGGAGGCGATGGCGATCGCGCGGCGATCCGGCGATTTCGACGCTTCGCTCGTCGCATGGGCTGCGGCCGAGGGGAGGCGGTTTCCGACCGTGCGATCGCGCACCACAAGTCCGGTAGCGGCACTTGGCGCCGATACGCGGACGGCGTTGGCCGAGCTGGTCGCATGCTGATCCGCGGCGTCGAGCTGGAAGGCGGGCACCTGGCCGATCTCCGCATCGAGAACGGCCGTATCGTCGCGATCGGACAGCTCCCCCCGGCTGCGGGAGAAGCATCGATCGACGCACGCGGCGGATTGCTGCTGCCGGGCCTGCACGACCACCATATCCACGTCGCCGCGCTCGCCGCCGCCGCGGCGTCGGTGCAATGCGGCCCGCCGCATGTCACCAGCCTGGACGCGTTGACCGCAGCGCTGACCGAGGCGTCGCGCAGGTCCGATACGGGCTGGCTGCGCGGCATCGGGTATCACGAAAGCGTCGCGGGGATACTCGATGCCGTAATGCTCGATACGATCGCAGCGGACCGACCGATCCGGATCCAGCACCGGGGTGGGCGGATGTGGTTTCTGAACTCGATGGCGCTCGATCTGCTGCTCGCCGGTCGATCCGCACCGCGGGGACTGGAGCGGATCGACGGACGCTTCACTGGGCGACTGTTCGAGGCGGATGCGTGGCTGAAGACCGCGCTCGCCGGTCTGCCGCCGTCCTTCGCGAAAATCGGCACTATGCTCGCCGCGCGCGGCGTGACCGGCCTGACGGAGATATCGCCAGCGAACGACTCCGTGATCGCCCGACATTTCGCTGCCGAACGCGCAAACGGAAACCTGCCACAGACGGTCATGCTGGCGGGGCGCAGTGCGCTGTGCCGGGATGATATGGCGGACGGTATGACGCTTGGCCCGGTCAAGCTACACCTGCACGAAGCCGCGCTGCCGGCGTTCGACGACATCGTGCATTGGATCCGGGAGGCGCACGACCGGGGCCGCGCCGTCGCGGTCCACTGCGTCACCGAGGTCGAGCTGGTGTTCACGCTGGCCGCGATCGACGAGGCGGGTGCGATGCGGGGCGACCGTATCGAACATGCCTCGATCGCGCCCGACACCGCCGTTACGGAGATCGCACGGCTCGGCCTCGCGGTCGTCAGCCAGCCGCACTTCATCGCCGAGCGCGGCGACGCGTACCGCGACAGCGTAGCGCCTGAGGAGCAACCGCTGCTGTATCGCCTGCGGGCGTTCCTCGACGCGGGCGTGACGCTGGCGGGGGGCAGCGATGCACCGTTCGGCGGCGTCGACCCGTGGACGTCGATGGCCGCCGCGGTCTCGCGCCAGACACCCTCCGGGGCAACGATCGGTGTGACCGAGGCGCTCACACCCGAACAGGCGCTCGACCTGTATCTCGCTGCCCCCGAAGATTTGAGGCGACGACGACGGCTGGACGTCGGCGCACCCGCCGATCTATGCCTGCTCGATCGGGGATGGGCGCGCGCGCGCGACGATCTGGCCTCAGTCGCAGTGCAGGCCACTTGGATCGACGGCCGGCTGGTCCATGATCGCATCGACCAGCCCCCAGCGTAACGCCGTCGCGGCGTCGATCCGTTTGCCAGACAGGATCATCAGCGCCGTTCGCTGCCGACCGATCCGACGCGGCACCGAGACGCAGCCCCCTGCCCCCGGCAGGATACCCATCGCCAGTTCGGGAAGCTGGAACCAGGCGGAAGGCGCTGCCGTGATCCGTCCAGCAAACGCTGCCATCTCTAGCGCCGAGCCGACACAAGCGCCCTGCACGTGCACGTCCACGATCGGGCCACAGCGAGACAGCGGATGCGCCGGCAGTGTCAAGGTACGAATCAGGTGCGCGGTCGCGGGATCGCGCGTCGTACCGAACTCGGCCAGATCGGCGCCTACGCTGAACGCCGGCCCAACCGAGCGCAGTTCGACGCGCGCGATGTCCGGGTCGAGCACGGCGATCGTGAACGCCTCGAACAGCGCATCGCGGAGTGTCCGGTCGACCGCGTTGCGCGCGCCGGGCCGATCGATCACGATCCGCAAGCAGGTGTCGTCGCGGCTCAACACGATTCGGCCAGGCGGCGCAGGGTCGGTCCTTGGCTGTGCGGTGATCCAGTCCGTATGCTCGACGCTCCCTTGCAGCATCGCGTAGGTTATCGACTCCAGCGTCAACGCAGCGCGCGCATCGATGCCTTCGGTACCCCGCAACAGCTGCACCGATGCCGCTGCCGCGTAAGGATGACAGGTCGCCTGTTCGACGATGCGCTCGGCCGTGACTGGCGCTTCGACGATCGTATCGAAGTGCCGTGATCGTGGATGCAACGGATCGCCAACGCCGATTATCGGAAACGGCGGCAGGTGAAGTTCGCCGAAATCGTCCGCCAGTTGATCGACCTCGACGAACGCCAGCGGCATCCGGTCGCCGGCCCAGTGCGACGCCAGGAGCGCGGGATCGATCATGTAGGGATCGACGCTCGTCACCTTGGTTTTTCGCCCTCCCCGGCCCGATTGACCGCCCCTACGATGTGCCCGCGCTTGCCGCTCCGGTAAAGCGACTTAAAAATGGTCGCGATGAGACCGCTGTCCGAACTCTGCGCCGAAACGCTGACGATCGACCCGTCCCGTCCGGCAATAGAGTTCGACGGCATCTGGCATGACTGGGGCGCGGTCCAGAGGTTGGCGGCCGAGATGCGGGCGTTGCTCGCCGCGCTCGGCCCCGGCGTCCGGACGGTCAGCTTCGTCCCGCGCAATCGTCCGTCCGCGCTCGCCGCTTTCCTTGCAATGCTGGTCGATCGCCGCAGCGTCCGGATGATCTACGCGTTCCAGTCCGCGCCCGCGATCGCCGCCGCGATCGAACGGGCGGGGTCGGCGGTCGTCGTCATGGCGGAGGATGATTTCACGCCCGAGGTACGCGCGGTGCTGGCCTCGCGCAGCATGGCGGGAATCGCGCTGTCGGGCATGAGCGCGCAGTTCGTCACCGGCTTCGACCGGGCCGAACCGCGACCGGACGACGGTCCGCCCCGCGTCGAGATCCTGACGAGCGGCACGACGGGGCCGCCAAAGCCGTTCGCGATCCCGCATGCGGTGATCGCGCAGTTCGTCCTGGCCCAGGGCATGTCGCTGATCGATGATCCGGCCGAGCCGCCCTTCCTGATGTCGTTCCCGATCGGCAATATCTCGGGCGTCTACAGCATTGCCGCCTCGCTGTTGCGCGGCAAGCGGATCGTCCTGCTCGACCGGTTCTCGGTGGAGGCTTGGCGCGCCTTCGTCGTTCGCTATCGGCCCAGCACGGGAGGCGCGCCGCCCGCTGCGGTCGCGATGATCCTTGACGCGGAGATACCGGTCGCGGACCTGTCCTCGCTAAAATTCTTCAGCACCGGTGCAGCGCCGCTCGATCCGGACGTGCAGCGCCGTTTCGAAGTGCGGTATGGCATCCCAATCCTGCTGTCCTATGGCGCGACCGAGTTCGGTGGCCCCGTAGCGGCGATGACCCCGCAACTTCACGACGAATGGGGCGCCGCAAAGTTCGGCAGCGTAGGCCGCGCGATGCCCGGCGTGGCGCTGCGGGTGCGCCATTTCGACACCGGCGAGATTCTTGGTCCGGGCGTGGAAGGAATATTGGAGGTCGTCTCGCCGCGGATGGGACCGGACTGGATCCGCACCTCGGACATCGCGGTCGTCGATGCGGACGGGTTCCTTTTCCACCGTGGCCGAGCCGACGGCGCGATCATGCGCGGCGGCTTCAAGATCCTGCCCGAGACGATCGAGGCGGTCCTGCTGCGGCATCCTTCGATCTCGGCCGCGGCGGTGGTCGGCGTGCCGGACCCGCGCGTGACCGAAGTCCCCGGCGCGGTAATTGCGGTGAAACCCGGCGCTCCCGCCCCGTCGATCGCCGCGCTCGAGGCGTATATTCGCCAGTACCTGCCGACGACGCATTGTCCGGTCCATTGGCGATTCGTCGATGCGCTGCCGAAGAACCCGTCGTTCAAGATCGACCGCCCCGCGCTGAAGCGGATGTTCGCGGGTGACGATCCCGCTTGATCGCCCGGACGCTCGATTGCCCGCGACGCTTGCCCCGCTCCCCCGCCGCCGCATAAATCCGGCAGAGGGGGATCGAAGGTTTGACCGACACATCGCAGCGGGCACCTGTACCAGGCGAAACGCGCGTTACGCCGCTGGGGTGGCGCATCCGCTGGGATACCGCGCGCGCCGACCGCGCCTATGCCGATGGCTGGTGGCGGAGCAACACGATTGGCGATGCCCTGCGCCAGGAGGCGGAAGCGGCGCCCGACCGCACCCTGATCGTCGATGGCGACACGCGATTGAGCGCCGCCGACCTCCATGATCGTGCCACCCGTCTCGCACGCGCACTGCTGTCGCGGTTCGTCCCCGGCAGCGTCGTCTCGTTCATGCTGCCCAACTGGCACGAAGCGGCAGTGATCTACATGGCGACGACGCTGGCGGGAATGATCGCGCACCCGATCCTGCCGTCGTTGCGCGATCACGACCTGCGCTTCATGCTGGCGGATATCGGCAGCCGCATGATCTTCGTGCCCGCGACGTTCCGCGGTCATGATTATGGCGCGATGCTGGCGCGCGTTGCAGAAGCGCTGGAAACACCCCCGGAGATCGTCGTCGTGCGCGGCGGGGCGGGACCGCATACCGCCTATGACAGCCTGTTCGACGCTATCCCCGATACAGCGTTGCCATCGCTCGATGCCGACGAAGTCCGGATGGTCATGTATACCAGCGGGACGACCGGCCGTCCGAAAGGCGTGATGCACACGCACAACTCGATCAACGCGCTGATCCGACAGATCGGCGCGCACTGGCTGATCAAACCCGGCGACCGGTTCTTGGTCCCCTCCCCGATCAGCCATATCGGCGGCTCGATCTATGCGTTCGAGACGCCGTTGCTGTTCGGCACGACCGCGATCCTGATGGAGAGCTGGGACCCCGACGTTGCGGTCGAGATCATCGTGCGCGAACGCTGCACGCACATGGCCGGCGCCACGCCGTTCCTCCAGCATCTGCTGGCGTCCGCACGCAAGGCCGGCACATGCCTGCCCAATCTAAAGCTGTTCATCTGTGGTGGGGCCTCGGTACCGGCCGCGCTGATCCGCGACGCTGCCGGATATTTCGCGAGCGCCGTGGTAAGCCGCGTCTATGGCTCGACCGAAGTCCCGGTGACGACCATCGGCGTGATCGACCGCGACGATATCGACCACGCCGCCGAGACCGATGGTCGCGCCGGCATAGCCGTGCTGAAGATCGCGGATGACGGCGAAATCCGCGCGAAGGGCCCGCAGATGCTGGTCGGCTACGTCCATGCCGAGGACGAGGCGAGCGCGTTCGACGCCGAGGGCTATTACCGCACCGGCGACCAGGGCGTGCTGGTGGACGGCGACCATCTGGTCGTCACCGGCCGGATCAAGGACCTGATCATTCGCAACGGCGAGAACATCTCGCCCAAGGAGATCGAGGACCTGCTCGTCGCGCATCCCGCGATCGCCGAGATCGCGATCGTCGGCGTGCCCCATGCGCGCACCGGCGAACGTGCGGTGGCGGTCATCGTGGCGCGAGATTTGGCGGTCATCGACGTCGAGGCGCTCGCGACGTTCCTTGCAGGCTTCGGCGTGGCGCGATTCAAATATCCCGAGGAGGTCGCGCTGTGGGATTCGCTACCGCGCAACGACGCCGGCAAAGTGCTGAAACAACAGATCCGCGCGACGTTGGTCGAGCGAGACGGTACCGCGGATCAATAACCCGACAATCCTCCCCCGCCAGGGGGAGGTGGCAGGCGCAGCCTGACGGAGGGGGCGGTAAGCGATAAACGCTGTTCCGTGCCCTCCCCCTCCGTCACCTTCGGCGCCACCTCCCCCTGGCGGGGGAGGATCAGATAGGAACGCGCTACCCGCGGTTGCGCGCCATCTCGAAGCTTGCGCCCAGATGCTTGAGAAAGCCGTGCGCCCCCCCGGCTTCGGTCGGGACCACCGGGAACACGAACGGGTCCGAGCGATCCGCGATGTCCGCCTCTCGCGCGCCGACATCGGCCATCGTCCAGGCCGACTGCCACGCGCCCTTGGTTTCCGCTAGATAGGCGGTGGCGATGCGCCCCCCGAGCGCGACCAGCGTCTCGCCCGATATGCTGCAGCTCTCGTGCGCGAGCCAACCCACCGCGGGCGCCACGAATTCGGGCCCGAGCGGAGGGAACTGCGTGACGTCGATTCCTTCGGACATCCGCGTCACCGCGCTGGGCGCGATGCAGTTCGATTTGACGTTGTGCGGCGCGCCCTCGATCGCGGCGGTATGCGACAGCCCGATCAGCCCCGCCTTCGCCGCCGAATAATTGGCGACCTCGTGATTGCCGTAGAGCCCACCGATCGAGGTGGTCATCACGATCCGCCCATAGCCAGCCTTGCACATCGCCGCGAACGCGGGCTGGAGGACGTTGAAGCCGCCGACCAGATGGACATCGAGCACCGAGCGGAAGATTTCCTCGCTCATCTCCGCCAGTGGCGCGCGGCGCACGTTGCCCGCGTTGTGGATCAGCACGTCGACCCGGCCATAGGTGTCGAGCGCCTGTTCGATGATCGCCTTGCCGCCCGCCGAGGTCGCGACCGTATCGCGGTTGGCGACTGCCTGCCCCCCGGCTGCCTCGATCGCCACGACGACATCGCCTGCCGGATCCTCGCGCGTGCCGTCGCCCGCCATGCTGACGCCGAGATCGTTGACCACCACCCTCGCACCCTGCGCACCGAGCAGTTCTGCGTACGCGCGTCCGAGCCCGCGCCCGCCACCGGTAATGACGACGACACGGTCATCGAATCTCAGTTCAGTCATGCGATCATTCCTTCGGCATCGGTCTGCGTATCGATCCCCAAATCCATCAGCGCATCGATCGGCATGGTGCCGGGTATCATGCGTCCGCGAGACCAGAAACCGCCGCCCGCGCGCACCGTCGACAATCCGGCCCGGCGATGAATCCCGCCGCCGGATTGACAAGCCTTGGCCCGATGCTGCCCGGATCCTGGGCAGCATCGCCAGAAACATCACCGAAAGGGACCGTCAATGCAGGTAGCCATCGTCACCGGCGCAGGAAGCGGGATCGGGCTCGGCACCGCGAAGATGCTGTACGACGCCGGTATGGTGATCGTCGGCATCGGTCGCGATCCCGACAAGCTGGCGACGCTGGAGGCGACCATCGCCAATCCCGATCGGCTCGCCACCTTGTCGGTCGACGTGACCGCGGACGACGCGCCGCAGCGGATCGTAGGCCTTGCGATCGAACGCTTCGGCCGGCTCGACTTCCTGATCAATAACGCCGGTGCAGGCAGCCCGAAACCGCTGCATGAAACCGACGACGCGATGCTCGACGGGTTCCTCGACGTGATGCTGCGCGCGCCGTTCCGGCTGTGCCGCGAGGCGATCGGGCATATGGGCGACGGCTGCGGCATCGTTAACGTCACCTCGACCTATGCGATGATCGGCGGGCGACGCGGCGGCGCATACTCCGCCGCGAAGGGCGGCCTGACCTCGCTTACCGAGCACATGGCCTGCGAATACGGACCGCGCGGCATCCGGTCCAACTGCGTCGCACCGGGCGTGACGATGACCGAGATGGTCCGCCACCGGTTCGACGACGAGATGTTCAAGCGCGTCAACGTCGAGACGACGCCCTTCCCGCGCCTCGGCGAAGTCTCGGACATCGCCAGCACCATCGCGTTCCTCTGCTCGCCAGGTGCCGGGTTCATCAACGGCCAGACGATCGTCGTCGACGGCGGCTGGACCACGACCAAGTACATGTCCGACCGTGCGCTCCGGACGAACTGGGTCGAGCCATCGTAGCATCCGCAGGATTTCGCCGGGGCGATGAGGCGGGCCGATGCTTGCCTCGGTCGGTGCCGGCGTGCTCTTTCGCCCCCAAAGTCCAGAACGACCGCGGAGAGGAATTGCGATGACGAGGTCCCTTAACGGCAAGGTCGCGGTGGTGACGGGAGCAGGCTCGGGCATCGGTCGCGCGATCGCCATCCGGCTCGCCGAGGATACCGCCAAGGTCGCCATCTGGGACATCAACGCAGCCGGCGCCGCCGATACCGCGAAGATGGTCGTGGACGCAGGCGGTACGGCGATCGCCATAGATGCGGATTGTTCGGACAAGGCGGCGATCAAGGCCGCCGCCGACCGCACCCGCGCCGAACTCGGGCCGATCGCGATCCTGGTCAACAACGCCGGGATCGCGCCGTTCACGCCGTTCCTGGATATCGACGACGACCTGTTCGACAAGGTCATCCGCATCAACCTGCGCGGCCCCTATCTGCTGATGAAGGAGGTCGTGCCCGACATGCTCGCTGGCGGCTGGGGCCGGATCATCAACATCACTTCCTCGTCGGTCCAGACCGGATCGCCCGCGCAGGGCCATTACGTCGCGTCGAAGGGCGGCCTGATGGGCATGACCAAGGCGCTGGCGCTCGAATTCGCGGCGAGCGGCATCACCGTCAACATGGTGCCGCCGGGGTTCATCGATACGCCGATGCTTCGCGCCGCGCCGATCGACGCCGATGCGTTCGCCAAGACGTTGCCGATGAAACGGATCGGCCAGCCCGAGGATATCGCGGCGGCCTGCGCCTATCTCGCATCGGAAGAGGCGAGCTACATCACTGGCCAGACGATCAGCACCAATGGCGGCCGCTACATGGGCTCGCACTGACCGTCATGCCGCAGATCGGCCTTGCGCGGGCGCCACGGCTCGAACCGGGTCGGGTCGACTCGGTGCGCGCCGACCCGGTTTGCACGCCTCCGCTTGCCCCTTATGCTCGGGCGATGACCACGAAACGCCGGATCGGCCCCGATACCTCCGAAACCTACGCCCTGATCCTCGACGCCGCCGAACAGGTGATCCGCGACGAGGGCTATGCCGCCGCCAGCAGCCGGCGGATCGCCACGCAGGCGGGGCTCAAACCCTCGCTCGTCCATTATTACTTCCCCACGACGGACGACGTGTTCCTCGCGGTGTTCAAACGCGGTGCCGCGCAGAGCGACGCGATGATCGAGCGTGCGCTGACCAGCGACGATCCGCTTCGCGCGTTGTGGCGTTTCTTCGCGGATACCAGCCGCAACGCCCTCGCGCTCGAATTCGTCGCGCTTGCCAACCACCGCAAGGCGATCGGCGCGGAGATCGTGGCGCACAGCGACGCGATGCGCAGGCGCCAGGCCGCGATGATCGAACGGCTGCTCGGCGACCGACTCGGAACCGACGGCGCGACGCCGATGGGCTTTAGCTTCGTGCTTGCGGGCATCGGCCGTGCGCTGGCGATGGAAAGCGAACTGGGCATCACGTCTGGCCACGCCGACGCGCGCGCCTTCGTCGAAGCCTGGCTCGACCGCCTGCTGCCCGCAAGGCTTGACGCGATCGATTAAAAATGCTGAACACGTGTTCAGCGACATTTGGAGAGGAACCGACATGGCCACTGCTACACTGGACCGTCCGTTGAGCATCGTCAGCGAAGAGATCAAGCCGTCGATCGGCACGCGCATCCTGAACACTAAGGAAGAACTGCTCGATGGCCAGCTCGGGCCGGAGCTCAAGGAATTGCTTCAGGAGCGCGGCATTCTCGTCTTTCCGCAGATCAACTTCACCGATCAGGAACAGATCGCCTTCACCAAGACGATGGGGACGTTTGCGTCCGAAGTCCGCGACGGCGAAGAGGAAGTGATCCACAAGATCACGCTCGACGAGAAGGAAAACCCGACCAGCGCGGCGTTCCTGCGCGGCTCGCTCTACTGGCATATCGACGGCACGATGAACAAGGTGCCGATCCTGGCTTCGCTGCTCTCGTGCAAGAAGCCTTCACCAAAGGGCACGGGTAACACCGGCTTCGCGAACACCTATGCCGCCTATGAAGCGCTGCCCGAGGAGCGCAAGGCCGAGATCGCAGACCTTCGCGTCAATCACGGTGCCTGGGCGTCGCTGTTCTATTACAGCCCCGAGCCGAGCATGAAGATGCTCGATATCATGCAGGGTATCGGCGAGCAGGAACTGCCGCTGGTGTGGACGCACCAGTCGGGGCGCAAGTCGCTCGTCCTGGGCAACACCGCGGTCAACGTCGTCGGCATGTCGCCCAAAGAGAGCCAGCGCTTGCTGCACGGCCTGCGCGAATGGGCAACGGGCGAAGAGTTCACACACAGCCACGAATGGACCGCCGGCGATCTCGTGATCTGGGACAACACCGGCACGATGCACCGCGCCGAGCCGTACGACGCTACCTGCGGCCGGATGATGCATCGCACCAAGCTGCAGGGCGAAGAGCCGTTCGAATAAGCGCGCTCGCGTAAATATCGCCAGCATGATGTACGCGGCCCCCGCCCTTTCCGTGGATACACGGACGGCGGGGGCCGTTTTCGTTCTACACGATAAGAGGGAGACGGATGATGGGGCGGTTTCGCATTGAACTGGTCGACGACGCAAAAAGCGGCATGGTCATGGCTGAAGCGTTCGGCCCCGATGGCGCGATGATCGCCAACTCGCAGCCAATCTATCACACGCGTGCAGATGCCGAGGCGGCAATCGTCGAGACGATCAAGCAGGCTTGGCCCGATCGTTCGCCGGATGCGGTCGATCCCACGCTGGGAGTCTGAGCGTATCGAACATTCTCCTCCGAACCTGGAGGATGTTTCAGTCCGGCTCGACAGGCTTCGGCAGGCTCAGCAACGCGACACTGCTCGCCACCATGAACGCGATGGTCAGCCACAGGAACGGCGCATAACTGCCGTAGCGATCAAATACCGCCGCTGCCCCGAGCGGCCCAGTGGCGGTGCCGATCGACAGCGCAGTCAGCAACCCTCCATAAAGTCCGCCGAAGCTCTTCAACCCGAAATGCCGCGTCGTGAGGTAGACGATGACGTCGACCTCGGCGCCCAGGGTCAGCCCGACGAACGCAGCCGCGACCATCTGGCCCGGCACGGTGCTGCCGGCCGTCAGCAACAACAGGCACCCGATCACCGGCAGCATGAACACGACGGCGCCGACATAGGATGCTTGGAACCGGTCCAGCAGCAGCCCCGTCGCCAGTCGCCCGACGATCGAGAACAGGCCGACCAGCGAGACGATCCCCGCCGCGCCGAGCGGGGTCGCACCGCGATCGGTGAGGATGGGCACGAAATGCACCACCAGCGCGATGATCGTGAAGGTGAACAACAGGCTGGCGATCAGCAACCGGAGGTAGATGCTCGATCGCAGGCCCTCCCCCAGCGCGACCCCGCTCAACACCGGTCGATCGGCCTTCTTCGTAGCCGCGATGCCGCGCGATGCGTCATGCGCGCCGCGGAAGAACAGGAATATCGTGGGGAAGGCGATCGCCGCCCAGACCCCGCCCTGGATCGCGACCGCAGTCTGCCAGCCATATCGCGCGATCAGCCACGTTCCTAGCAGCGGGAACACCGCAACCGCCACCGACGCGCCGCACAGCGTGATCGCGAACGCGAGGCCGCGCGAGACCTCGAACCGCGTGGCCACCGCGCTGGTCCAGACCGTCGCCTGTACCGGCAGCGTCGCGAGCGCGACGATGCCCCACAGCATGTACCAGTTCGACGACGTGCCGCTCGCCGTGCCGAGCAATGCAAAGGCGCCGCATGTCAGCAGGATGCCGACAAGCCCGAACCGCCGCGGTCCATAGCGATCGACGGCGAGCCCGATCGGCAGCGCGAACACCGCCTGCACCAGCGTCGACAGCGTCAACCCGATCGTCACCTGCGTGCGCGACCAACCGAACGTCTCGCCGATCGGCGCGATATACGGCCCGAGCCCGTAAATGTGGATGACGCTGGTCGCGTACCCAAGCGCCGCGGCGATCGGCAGCATCGGATGTGCGCGCCATTCCGCCCGTGCGCTGCCGGTCGATGTCGAGACGGCGGCCCGGCTCACGATGTCGATCGCGGTGCGCCCATGCCCATGAACTTGGCGAGATTGTAATGCAGGCTCGCGACCGACCGCTCCATGTACGGATTGGGCTGCGTACCGCGAAAACCGATGTTCTTCATGCCCTGCTGGACCGCGGCCATGTTGGCGAAATCCTGCTGGAGCACCGGCGGCCAATCCTCGGCCGCGGTATATTCCCAGTTCGTCTCGGGCGCCTCGCCCTCCGGATACAGTTCGTACACCGCGGCTTCGAAGATGCACTTGTCGGGGTCGTCGCCGAACGGCTTCGCGCTGTAGCAGAGCATGTTGTTGACCGCCTGGCCGATCTGGAAATTCGGGAACACCTGCCACGCGGTGCCCGCCTTCGCGGTATGCGACGGGTCCACGGTCGGCCAGATCACGCCGCGCGCCGCATCCGTCGCGCGCGCCGACTGGATCCAGTGGCGCGAGACATCCATCGCCGGCGTATCCTCGGGCAGTTCGTCGACCAGCCGATTGGCAGCCTCGACCAGAGTCCGCGTGGTGTTCGTATTGGCGTTGGCCCAGGTGAAGTTCTGCAATTCCGCCGTCGTGACGCGCGCATCGCCGGTGCCGACGCGGAGCTTGCCCGAATCCTCCTCCATGCCCTTGGGTGCTTCGTAGCCGATGTTGGTGTGCAGACCGTGGTTGTGCGCCCAGCCGCGGAACTGGCCGAAATCGTTGAACTCCGGGTGCGTGCTGAACACGTGATAGGTCTCGGCGAACGCCTCCATCGCGACCTTCCAGTTGCAATCGAACACGATCCACTTGCGCCACCGCGGCCGCATGTTCTGCAACCCGTACGGATCGAGCATTGCCGGCACCGGATCAAGGAACTCGGCGAGCGGCGCCGCGGTCGAATCGAAGTTGATCCAGATCCACCCGCCCCAGCTGTCGACCTGCACCTTGCCGAGGCTGGTCCGTTCCTCGGTCAGCGCACCCTGCCAGTCGTCCTGATGCTGGATATAGGTGCAGCGGCCCTGGAGGTTGAAGGTCCACGCATGATAGCCGCAGATGAAGTTCGCGGTCTTGCCGCGCGCGTTGTGCTGGCCCGCGGGCACGTCGACGAGGCGGCGACCGCGGTGCGGGCAGACATTGTGATAGGCGCGGAGTTCGGTTTCGCTGGTGCGGACGATGATGATGCCGTCGCCGCGGATATCGTAGGTGATGAAGTTGCCGACCTCGGGAATATCCTCGAGCCGGCCGGCCTGGAGCCAGGTACGGCGCCACAGGCGGTCCTGCTCGGCGACCGAATAGTCCTTCGACACATAGGCATCGACCGGCACGGTGACCGGCGCGAGAAGATCGTCCGCGGTCTCGACGATCCTGGTCATCTCGTTCATCGCGCGCCCTCGCTGTCTGAAAGGCGCACTATAACAAGGTCATCGCGTTCCCCGTATCGCTACCGCGATTTCCAGTCAGGCGTGCGCTTTTCCGCAAACGCGCGCGGCCCCTCCTGCGCATCCTCGCTGCGATACGTCGATTCCGACGCCGCGCGTGCCGCCTGCAACGCCGCCGCGCGCCCCATTTCGGTCGCGAGCATGACCGTGTCGCGCCCCGCCTTCACCGACAGCGGCGCGCCGTCGAGGATTTCTCCGGCCAGTTCCAGCGCCTTGGTCATCAGATCCTCGGGTTCGGCAAGGCGATTGACCAGCCCGATCTCGTACGCGCGTTGGGCGGTGATCGGTTTGCCGGTGAGGATGATCTCCATCATGATCCGTTGCGGGATCATGTGGATCAACGGTGCGGCCCAGGGCGAACTGCGCCCGACCTTGACTTCGGTGATCGCGAACCGAGCCGCGGTGCTGGCGACGCACAGGTCGCACGCCTGCGCGATCATCCACCCACCGGCGAACGCCACGCCGTTGACCGCCGCGATCGTCGGTTTCGAAACCTCGATATTGTCGCCGGGCACGGGAAACATGTCGCGCGGCGGCACCTGAAGCCCGCGCTCGACCATCTCCTTCAGGTCGCCGCCCGCGCAGAACGCCTTCTCCCCCGCCCCGGTCAGGATCGCGACGCGAAGCGCAGGGTCGCGCTCGAACCGGTCCCACGCCGCGAACAGCCCATCGCGGATATCCTTGCCGAGCGCATTGCGCTGATCGGGTCGGTTGAGCGTGATGATCACGATCCCATCGGCGCGCGCTTCGAACAGAACTGCGTCGGTCATCAGAAACCTCGTTGCTGGATATCGTAAGCCGCGCGGTCCAGCGTCTCGCGGAAGTCGGGATGCGCGATCGCGATCAGGCGGCGGGTGCGTTCAGCGAGCGTCTGGCCCTTCAGTTCGGCCGCGCCATATTCGGTGACGATCACGTCGACGTCGCTGCGCGCTGTCGTCACCGGCCCCGACAGCGCCGGTACGATCTTGCTGAGCGTGCCGCCCTTCGCGCTGGACGACAGCGCGATGATCGAGCGGCCGCCGGGCGACCGCGCGCCGGCGCGCACGAAATCGACCTGCCCGCCGGTGCCGCCCATATAGGCGGAACCCGATTGCTCGGCGTTAACCTGCCCCGTGAGATCGACCTCCAACGCCGAGTTGATCGTGACCAGCCGCGACAGTCGCCCCAGCACGGCTGCATCGTGCGTGTAACCGGTCGGCGTCATGCGGATCGCCGCGTTGCGGTGCGCCCAGTCGTAGAGCCGCCGCGTGCCGATCAGCGCGCCGTTGATCGACACGCCCGCGTCGATCTCCTTCCGCGCATTGGTGATGACCCCGGCCTCGACGAGTTCGACCAGCCCGTCGCCGAGCATCCCCGAATGCACGCCCAGATCCTTGCGATCGCCGAGCAGCCGTAGGATCGCATCGGGCACCGCGCCGACGCCGGTCTGGATCACCGCGCCGTCGCCGATATACGCCGCGCAGGCGTGCGCGATCGCCTCGTCGGTTTCCGTGACCTTGCCGCCGGCGACCTCCACCGGCGTACGAGACACGTGCACGACGACGTCGATCGCCGACGCGGGAATCGTTTCGCCGGGACTGTACGGCACCCGATCGTTGACCTCGGCGATGACCACCCGAGCCTTGTCGACCGCGGCGCGAACATAATCGCTGATCAACCCGCAGCTGTGATTGCCCTCGGCATCCGCCGGGCTGACCTGGATCATAGCGACATCGCAGCCGATCACGCCGCCTGCGATCAGCGGCCCGACGTGACTGACATGGACGGGGATCACCTGAAGCTTGCCCGCCTTGGTCATGCTGCGCAGCGCACCGATCGCCCCCATGCTCGACAGCGCGAAGGCGTCGGAAGTCTCGGGCGTAAACAACCCGGAAAAACTCGTCGCAATGAAGGCCGAGAGATCGCCAATCGCACCGCCCTGCGCGATCAGCGCCTCGACCAGCGTGGTCGGCTCCCCGCAGGCCTGCCCGAAGACGATCCGATCGCCGCGACGTAGATACTGGGAGAGATCGATCGTCACGCGCGGACCACCTGCCTGAGCAGATGTTCCGCACGCGACAGATATGGCCGGTCGAGCATCCCGCCCTTGTAGCCGATCGCGCCGACACCGGGGTTCGCCGCGAAGATGTCGACGATCGCCTGCGCCTCGGCGATCTCGTCCTCGGTCGGGGTGAATGCCGCGTTGATCACGTCGACCTGCGCCGGGTGGATCGCGAGCATCCCGCGGTAGCCGTCGCGGCGCACCTTCTCGGCGCGCGTCTTCAGCGTGTCGAGATCGCGGAAATCGCCCTGGATCGTCTCGATCGCGGTCACGCCCGCGGTCGCCGCGCCGAGCAGGCACATCGATCGTGCGAGCTCATAGGTGAAGCCGTAGCTGCCATCGGGATTGCGGTTCGAACTCGCGCCGATCGAATCCGCGAGATCCTCCGCACCCCAGGTCAGGGCGACCACGCGCGGCGCGCCCTTGTAGTCGCCGGTGTGGAACATCGCCTCGGCAGTCTCCGTCACCAGCACGATCACCGGCGTCGATCCGACCGCGATACCGTTCGCCGCCTCGAATGCGGAAAGATAATGGTCGAGCCGATCGACATCCTGCCGACCATAGACTTTCGGCAGCATGATACCGCCGGGATGCGCGGGCATGACCGCCGCGAGATCGGTCAGCGTATAGGGTCCGTCGAGCGGGTTCACACGTACCCAGATGCGCGCACGCTCAGGGTTGTCCTTCACGAAGTCGTGCACGATCCGGCGCGCGAGCGGCTTGTTCTCCGCGGTGACCGCGTCCTCGAGATCGAGCAGAACGATATCCGCGCTGCCCTCGACCGCCTTGGTCATCTTGCGCTCGCTGTCGCCCGGCGCGAACAGCCAGGACCGCATCTTGAGCGGTGCGGTCTTCACCGTCGCTGCGTCGGACATTCGTATCCCCTCGTTCCCGTTCTCCCGCCTTTGCGGGAGAACAGCTTATGCAAAACCCTTGTCAGTAGCTCTTGGGCAATTCCAGCACCTTTTCGGCGATGAAGTTCAGGATCATGTGCGGGCTGACCGGCGCGGTGCGCGGGATCAGCACCTCGCGCAGCAGGCGTTCGACATGATATTCCTGCGCATAGCCCATCCCGCCCAGCGTCAGCATCGCGGTGTGGCACGCCTCGAACGCGAACTCCGCCGCCAGATACTTGCCGGCATTTGCCTCGACCCCGCAGTCCTCGCCCTTGTCGAACTTGGTCGCGGCCTGCATCACCATCAGGTTCGCCGCCTCCAGCTGCGCCCAGCATTTGGCGAGCGGATGCTGGATCCCCTGGTTCATGCCGATCGGCCGATCGAACACGATCCGTTCGCGGGCGTAACGCGCGGCGCGCTGGATCGCGTTGCGGCCGATCCCGATCGCCTCCGCGCCGAGCAGGATGCGCTCGGGGTTCAGCCCCTTCAGGATGATGCGGAACCCCTGCCCCTCCGCACCGATCCGATCCTCGTCAGGGATGAAGAGGTCGTTGATGAACAGCATGTTCGATCCGACCGCGTGGCGCCCCATCTTGGGGATCAGCCGATGCTCGATCTTGCTGCGATCGAGCGTGGTGTAAAACAGCGTCAGACCGTGCGTCTTGTTCTCGACCTCGTCGATCGGCGTGGTGCGCGCGAGCAGCATCATCTTGTCGGCGATGTGCGCATTGGTGATCCAGATCTTCTCGCCGTTGACGCGGTAGCCGCCCTCGACCCGTTCGGCACGGGTCTTCAGCTTGGTGGTGTCGAGCCCGGTGTTGGGCTCGGTCACGGCAAAGCACATCTTCTCCGCGCCAGACAGGATCGGCGGGATCATCCGCTGCTTCTGTTCCTCTGTGCCGAACAGGTCGATCGGTTCGAGGCTGAACACCGGGCCGTGGATCGTCGACGCCGCGGTCATGCCGCCGCCCGCCTCCGCGACCGCCTGCATCATGATCGCCGCCTCGGTGATGCCGAGCCCGGCGCCACCATACGCCTCGGGCATCGCCACCCCCAGCCAGCCCGCCTCCGCCATCGATTTGTGGAAGTCGTGCGGATAGACGCCCTCATGGTCGCGTTCGAGCCAGTAATCGTCCGAGAACAGCGCGCATTGCTTCAGCACCGCGTCGCGGATGTTCTGCTGGTCCTGGGTAAAGGCGAAATCCACGGGCGATCGACCTTGTCTTGAGGAAGTCGGGAAGCCCGGCGGCTAGCAGTCACCTCCCGGTGCGACAACGCGAGCCCCGGAGCATCCCGCGACATATCGCTCCGGCGAATGGATTCGGCATCTGCGGTGCTCTAGTTCCGATCGATGTTCAGTCCTGCAATCCTCCCCCGCAAGGGGGAGGTGGCAGGCATAGCCTGACGGAGGGGGAGGCAGTCGCCACGTCCGTTTCGTATCCCCCCTCCGTCGCCGTCGGCGCCACCTCCCCCTCGCGGGGGAGGATCATAAAAGTAGCGGAACCCGATCAATGGGAGCGGTTCATGGAGAGTAAGGCAGGCCACGGCCCCCTGTCCGGCATCAAGGTGGTCGACCTGACGAGCATCGTCTTCGGCCCCTATGCCACGCAGATCATGGCCGACATGGGTGCCGACGTCATCAAGGTCGAACCGCCCGCGGGCGACGACGCCCGCTACATCTCGGTCGGGCCAGAGCACGGTCTTGCGGGCGTGTTCGTGAACGTCAACCGCGGCAAGCGCAGTATCGTCCTCGACCTCCGCACCGAAGAGGGCAAGGCGGCCCTCCGCGGGCTGATCTCACGCGCGGACGTGTTCATCCATTCGATGCGCGCCAAGGCGATCGCCAAGCTCGGCTTCGACTATGCGGCGGTCGCGGCGATCAACCCGGAGATCGTTTATACCAATTGCTATGGCTATGGCCGCGACGGGCCCGAGCGCGACCAGCCCGCCTACGACGACACGATCCAGGGCGAATGCGGGCTGGCGGCCGTGCAGCAGATGCTGACCGGCGAGGCGAGCTATGTCGGGACGATCGTCGCCGACAAGGTCGCCGGGCTGACCGCGCTGTATGCGACGACGATGGCGCTGTTCCACCGCGAACGCACCGGCGAGGGCCAGGAGGTCGAGGTCGGGATGTTCGAGACGATGGCCTCGTTCATGCTGGTCGAGCATGCCAACGGCGCGATGTTCAGCCCCAAGCTCGGCCCCGCGGTGTATCCGCGCGTCGTCGCGCCGGGGCGCCGGCCGTACAAGACGCGCGACGGTTATATCTCGGCTTTGGTCTATAACGATCGCCACTGGAACGCCTTCGTCGGCGCGGTGCAGCCCGCCTGGGCGGGCCCCGACATGGCGACGCTCGGCCAGCGGGCCAAACAGATCGACCGGATGTACGGCCTGCTCGGCGAGACGTTCCTCGAGCGGACGACGCAGGAATGGCTCGACCTGTTGCGGACGATCGGCGTGCCGGCGACCCCGCTCGGGACGCCCGACGACCTGTTCGAGAATGCGCACCTGAAGGCGGTCGGCTTTTTCGAAACGGTCGACTCGCCGAACGGGCCAATCACCTTCCCGGGCGTGCCGGCAAGCTTTTCGAAGACTCCGGGCAAGGTCGCGGGGCCTGCGCCGACGCTGGGTGCGGACACCGATGCGATACTGGCCGAGCTACAGACGGGAGAGCAGCGACATGGGTAAACTGACCGGCAAGGTCGCCGTCGTGACGGGCGCGAGCCGCGGCATCGGCAAGGGTATCGCGCTCGCACTCGCCGAAGAAGGCGCGGTCGTCTACGTTACCGGCCGCACGGTCAATGCGGGCGATCACACGCTGCCCGGCACCGTCGGCCAGACCGCGGCGGAGTGCGACGCGCGCGGCGGCAAGGGTATTGCGGTCCAGGTCGACCACGCCGACGACGACCAGGTCGCGGCGCTGTTCGCACAGGTCGCGCGTGAACAGGGCCGGCTCGACATCCTCGTCAACAACGCCTTCGCGCTGCCCGAGGACCTGACCGAGCCGGGAACGTTCTGGGAAAAGCCGCTGTCCAACTGGCAGATGGTCGATGTCGGCGTGAAGTCGAACTTCGTCGCGGCGTGGCATGCGGCCAAGATCATGGCGCCGCAGAAATCGGGGCTGATCGTCGCGATCTCGGGCTATGTCGGCGTCACCTATACCTATGGCGTCGTGTTCGGCACCTGCAAGGCCGCGGTCGACCGGATGGCGCGCGACATGGCGATCGATCTGCAGCCACACGACGTGACGTCGCTCTCGCTGTGGCAGGGACTGACCTTCACCGAGCGCGCCAATCGCAACATCCAGAACAACCCGGCGATGAAGGCGAGCATCGTCACCAATCCACTGGTCGGTTGCTCGCCCGAATTTCCGGGGCGCGTGATCGTCGCGCTCGCGACCGACGACGCGGTCACGCGGCATTCGGGCGGGACCTTCATCACCGCCGAACTGGCACAGGAATACGGCGTGACGGATATCGATGGGAAGATCATCCCGTCGCTGCGCGAACAGCGTGGATCGCCGATCTGGAAACCCATAGCGGAGCAACCACGATGACCGACCCTTTGGTGCGCCTCGGCGAGCTTCTCGACCGACAGGATATCCTCGACGCCTTGACCCGGTTCGCGCGCGGCATGGACCGGTTCGACCGCGACGCGTTCCTCTCCGCCTTCCACGACGATGCGGAGATCGCGGCGGGGCCGTTCGTCGGCCAGCCCGCCGCACTCTACGACTGGGCGCGAGACCTGCACGATCATGGGCAGTCGGCGACGCAGCATGTCCTGCTCAACCATAGCTGCGACCTCGACGGCGATACCGCGCATACCGAGACCTATTATTTGTTCGCCGCGCGCAACCGCGACGACAGCAACTGGATCGCGGGCGGCCGCTATATCGACCGGTTCGAGCGCCGTGACGGCCAATGGCGGGTCGCGAGCCGGAGTACCGTAATCGAATATTCGGGTTTGCTGCCGACGCTGCCGATCCCTTTCGGGGATATTCCCGGCATCGACCTCAATGGCGTCGTCGCGCGCGATACCAGCGACCTGTCGTACCGTCGGCCGCTGACGAACCTGCGCGAACCGTTCGTCCCATCGTAACAAACAAAGATTGTTTCCCCGCGAAGGCGGGGACCCAGTCTGGGCTCCCGCCTTCGCGGGAGAACATGGTATGCAGGTCGAACTCAGCCGAAGAACACTTCGCTGGGATCGCCCTTCGCACGCCCGACCGGATTGCCGCGCAGGAACGGCATTCCCATCAGCCCTTGCGACCAATCCACCGACACCCCCAGATCGCGCGTCCAGTCGTACAGCATGGTCCGCTTGGCGATCCGCCACACGCCCTCGCGCTGCGCCAACTGGTCGATGTAGCGGCCGACGAGAATAACGTCGTGCTCGGCCTCTCCGAAATCGATCCGGTGATAGGCAGTCACATGCGTCTCGACGACCGCCGTCTCGCCCTGCACGTGGATCAGGCTCTGGCCCAGCGTATGCAGCGTCACGGGGATGCTGTCGGCACCGGGCACGACCCACGCCAGATATTCGTCGAACGAGCCGGTGAAGATTCCGAAATTGACGCTCGCATCGGGCCAGAAGCACCCCGAGATGATCCCCGCATCGCGTCGGTCCTCGCCCCGCGCCAAGGCCACGATGCAGGTCTTGATACGGTGATGCGCGATGATTTCCGCCATCTCGGGTGTGTCTGTCATCGGATGCTCCTCGCGCATGGTCGACCCGAGGCTAGTATCCGGACCGCACGATCTCCAGCGCGGACCCGCGTGTATCGGTGCGGCGATATCGCGTGGGCGGCGGGGGTTCGCGCTTGTGCGGGTGGGCCGCAGGTTTACCATTTGACCGAATAACAAGATGGTGAGGTTTGCGATGGGCGTGATGGACATGGAACGACCCGTTCCATTCTCGGTAGAAAATCCCGAACGGATCCCGACGCAGCGTTATTACGACCAGGAATTCTACCGCCTCGAGACCGAGCGCCTGTGGCCGCACGTCTGGCAGATGGCATGTCGCCTCGAACAGATCGCCAATGTCGGCGACTATGTGGAATACACCAACCTCGGCAAATCGGTCATCGTCGTCCAGACCAAAGACGGCGTGAAGGCCTTCCATAACGCCTGTCGCCACCGCGGCGTGCCGTTCGTCGGCGAGGGCGAACACGGCAATTGCAAGACGCCGGGCTTTATTTGCCCCTTCCACGGCTGGCGCTGGAACATCGAGGGCAAGAACACCTTCGTCTATGGACGCCACATGTTCAGCGAGGAGCAACTCGATTCTGCGGACTTGGCCCTGCGCGCCTGCCGGGTCGAGACCTGGGGCGGCTGCGCGTTCATCAATTTCGATGACGACGCACCGTCCTTCCGCGACACGATCGGCCCCGTCACCGATCGGATCGAGGCACATGGCGGCGCCAAGCTGCGCGCGGAATGGTGGTACCAGACGGTCCTGCCAGCGAACTGGAAGGTCGCGATGGAGGCCTTCATGGAAGGCTATCACGTGATGAAGACGCATCCGCAGCTGCAACAGGCCGCGCCAATGCTCTACAACGCGATGTACGGCATGGACACCGGCGGCATCGGCATACCGATCAACCCGAACATGAGCGTACGCGACAACATCAAGGCGCAGATCAAGCATCTCGGACTGCTGAGCGAAGGCATGTCAGGGATGGTCCACGAGAAGGAAGTCGCAATCGCGCGCCAGCTCGCTGACGTCGAACTGCCGGAGGATCCGCAGCAGGCGGTGATGATGTGGTACGGCATGCTGAACCACCAGATCACCGAACAGCTGCGCGCGGCGGGCGAGGACGTACCCGATCTCAACGCGGTCGCGGTATCCGACCCGATCAACGCGGTCGAATTCATCTTCCCGAACTATTTCCTGCTGCCGTTGTTCTCCAGCATGTCGGCCTACCGCATTCGTCCGCTCGGGCCGGAAAGCTGCACCTTCGAGCTCTGGTCGCTGACGCACGTCGCCGAGGGTGCCGAGCATGAGACGGTCATGGAGCCGACCATCCTGCCCTATAACAGCCAGGATTTCCCGCCGATCCCGCGCCAGGATTACGCCAACATTCCGATCCAGCAGAAGGGCCTGCACGCCACCGGCTTCGATTTCATGCGGCTGTCGAAGGACATCGAGGGGCTCATCAGCAACTATAATCGCATCATCGACGGCCATCTGAAGGGTGTCCCCTCCGACAAGCTGGCCAGCGCGACGCATCTGCTCGGCGGCAATTTCGACGGCAAGATCCTCGAACTGGGGTTCTGAAAGCCACGAATCTTCCTGCGTGGCGCGTCACTCGATCGGGCTGGTCTGCGTCCGGCGAGAGCCCGTCTTGGTACGGCATCGCCATGCCGGGCCTGTTCGACAATTATCCCCATCGACATGTGAACCGTGTTTCCCCGCGAAGGCGGGGACCCAGACTGGGCTCCCGCCTTCGCGGGAGAACAGAGCTGCGATGGCAATGTCGGAAAGCGCCTGGATGTCCGATGGAATACCACCGAACTAGACCGGGTGACGCAGCGATTTCTGGTCTACCGATGCCCTCCTCTCCGAGGCGGATATCGACCTGCGCTAGACGAACGCCCCTAATGCGGCCGCATCGAACGACAGCATTGCGGAAACGTCGCCCGCCCGCACCTTGTTCGCCCATGCCGGATCGGTGATCAACGCGCGGCCGACCGCGATCAGGTCGAACTCCCCCCGCTCCATCCGCCGCACCAGTGCATCGAGATCGGTCGGTGCCGAGACCTGGTTCCGGAAGACGCTGATGAAATCGCCCGACAGGCCGACCGAGCCGACGCTGATCGTCGCGGCGCCGGTCAGTGTCTTCGCCCAACCGGCGAAGTTCAGCCCCCCCTCGCCATCGATTTCGGGAAACTCGGGTTCCCAGAACCGCCGCTGCGAACAATGCAGGATATCGACCCCAGCCTCGACTAGGGGCACGAGCCAGTCGGCCATCGCCGCGGGGGTGTGGGCGAGGCGTGCCTTCAGGTCCTGCTGCTTCCACTGGCTCACGCGCAGGATGATCGGATAGTCCGGGCCGACCGCAGTGCGGATCGCGGCGATCACCTCGGCGGCATAGCGCGCGCGCTCACGCAGCGTCGCACCGCCGTAGCGATCGGTCCGCGTGTTGGTGCCGTCCCAGAAGAACTGGTCGATCAGGTAGCCATGCGCGCCGTGGACCTCGATCGTCTCGAATCCGAGCCGTTTCGCATCCGCCGCGGCGCGCGCGAACCCGGCGACGCTGTCGGCAATGTCCTCTTCGGTCATCGCCTCGCCGTGCGGTTCGCCGGGTGCGTGCAGTCCCGACGGGCTCTCGACCGGGGTGTCGCGGTCCCAGTCGGCCGTCTTGCTGATCGCCGACGCCGCATGCCACAATTGCGGACCCATCGCGCCGCCTGCACCGTGGACCGCGTCGATCACCTTCGCCCATCCATCCAGCGCAGCGCCGTGGAAGAACGGCACGCCCGGATCGTTGCGCGCACCGGGCCGGTCGATTACCGTTCCCTCCGACAGGATCAGCCCGACTCCGCCTTCTGCGCGGCGCCGATAATAGTCGACATGCGGTTCGGCGGGGAGGCCACCGTGCGCGAACGATCGTGTCATCGGCGCCATCACGATGCGGTTCCGAAGCATCATCGACTTGCAGGTGAACGGTTCGAACAGGGCGCTCGTATCAGTTTCAGACATTGGCGCTTCATCCTCGTTTTAGGTCGCGAGCTATGCCGATTCCAGCGCTTCGGTGAAGCCGATCCGACCACCGCCCGGCACATATCGCGGGGGCGTGTTGACCCCGTACAGCCCCCGCCCGAAGAGTTCGGCCATCCACTACCGACGCGGGAACCCCATGGCAGAGCACAGCAACAGTCCGGTCCCGAGCACCGAGACGCTCGTCGATATCTATCGGCGGATGATCCGGATCGAACGCAACGATGACACCATCCGCACCGCGATCCGGCGCGGCAAGCTGGTCATGCCCTATTACTCCGCGCGCGGGCAGGAAGTGATCCCCTCGGCGATTTCGACGCTGCTGACCAACGACGACACGATCTGCACGATCTATCGCGGCATCCATGACATGGTCGCCAAGGGCATGCCGCTGCGGCCGCTCTGGGCCGAGATCGCGGGCCGGGTCGACGGCACCTGCAAGGGCAAGGGCGGGCCGATGCACCTGACGCATCCCGAGACCGGCGTGATGGTCACGACCGGGATCGTCGGATCGTCGATGCCGATCGCCAACGGGCTCGCCTGGGCGGCGCAGCTCGATGGCAGCAAGCGCGTCAGCATCGCCTATTTTGGCGACGGTGCGTCGAACATCGGCGCCTTCCACGAGTCGCTCAACCTCGCGTCGCTGTGGAAGCTGCCGGTGGTGTTCGTCTGCCAGAACAACGGCTTTGCCGAACATTCGCGGTATGAGCTGGGCACGTCGGTTGACTTCATCTCGAAGCGCGCGATCGGCTATGGCATGCCGGGCTACACCGTCGACGGCAACGATCCCTGGTCGATGTACGCCGCCGCCTACGAGGCGATCAATCGCGCCCGCGATGGCGAGGGCCCGACGTTGCTGGAGTGCAAGACGTTCCGGTTCCACGGCCACGTTCTGGGCGACGACGACAAATACATGACCAAGGAGGAGAAGGCCGCCGCGATCGCCGACGATCCGCTGCCGAAGTTCCGCGCGCGCCTGCTCGCCGAGGGGCATGCGACCGATGAGCAGCTCACCAAGCTTGCTACCGATATCCAGGCCGAGGTCGAGGACGCGATGGCGTTCGGGTTGGCGAGTGAATATCCGAGCGTGGACGAACTGCGCCGCGATGTGTTCGAGAAGGAGATCGCGGCATGAGCGAGACCGTGAAGATGCACGCCTTCCAGGCGATCAACGCCGCGCTGCACGAGGCGATGGAAGCCGACCCCAAGGTGCTCGTGTTCGGCGAGGACATCGCCGACCCCGAGGGCGGCGGCGTCACAGGCGCGACCGTCGGCCTGTCGACCAAGTTCGGCGGCATGCGGGTAAAATCGACGCCGATCTCCGAACAGGCGATCATGGGCGCCGCGATCGGCGCGGCGCTGGCGGGCTACAAGCCGGTCGCCGAGATCATGCTGATGAACTTCACCACCGTCTGCATGGACATGATCTTCAACCACGCCGCCAAGCTGCGCTTCATGTCGGGCGGGCAGAGCACGGTGCCGATCACGATCCGCACGCTGACCGGCGCCGGCTGGCAGACCGCGGGGCAACACGCCGATCATCTCGAGGGCTGGTTCGCGCATGCCGCCGGGATCAAGGTCGTCGCGCCGTCCAACCCGGCCGAATATAAGGGCCTGTTGCTGTCGTGCATCCAGGATCCCGATCCGTGCATCATCATCGAA
Organism: Sphingomonas sp. SL1004; assembly: GCF_057815015.1. NCBI lineage: Bacteria > Pseudomonadati > Pseudomonadota > Alphaproteobacteria > Sphingomonadales > Sphingomonadaceae > Sphingomonas > Sphingomonas sp. SL1004. Next base: position 4,382,321 of record NZ_JBYMUX010000001.1, on the reverse strand, counting down.
TCCGCGGGCACCCTGTTCATTCCGGGTGACGTGCCCGTAGACCAGGGTCCGATCCCGCTCGGCGTCGCGCGCGTCGTGCAGGAGGGGACCGACGTCACGATCGTATCGTGGTCGTCGATGGTGGTGCGCAGCCTCCAGGCGCTGCCGATCCTCGCCGAGGCGGGCATTTCGGTCGAGCTGCTCGACCTGCGGACGGTATCGCCATGGGACCGCGAGACAGTGCTGGCGTCGGTCGCCAAGACCGGCCGCTGCGTGGTGGTGCACGAGGCGGTGCGCAGCTTCGGACCGGGCGCGGAGATCGCCGCGACGGTCAACGAGGAATTGTTCGGCCAGTTGAAGGCACCGGTCCGGCGTCTTGGTGCGCCCTATTCGCCGGTTCCGTTCGCCAAGGTGCTAGAGGATGCGTTCCTGGTATCGGTCGACGAGATCGTCGCGGCGGTGACGGAGGTTGCCGGCCAGGGGTGACTATATCGTCTCGGGCAGTCGACTGGTCGTCGTTGATCGGACTTTATCCTTCCTCCGTCATGCCGGGCTTGTTCCGGCATCCACGGTTCCGCAACTGCAGAAGCGTTTGACGTGTGGCACCGTGGACCCCGGAACAAGCCCGGGGTGACGGGGCTTTCCGAACCCGTGTCACAGTAGCTGTTCAGAGGCAGTCAAAGTTCGATCCTCCCCCGCCAGGGGGAGGTGTCGCCGAAGGTGACGGAGGGGGAGGAACGCGCAACGGCGGTTATCGTTTACCTTCCCCTCCGACTGGCAAGTGCCAGCCACCTCCCCCTGGCTGGGGAGGATTTCCCGGATTCGGTCAGGCGGCGGCGTCCAGTGCACACCGTCCGGCTCGCGCCTCCCAATGATCCGCATCGCCGCCCAACACTGCATTCAATGTCGCGCGCTTGAGAAACAGGTGGCAGTGATATTCCATCGTGAGGCCGATGCCGCCGTGCAGCTGGATCGCATCCTCCGCGATCGCGCGGTAGACGTCACAGGCATGCGCCTTCAGCACACCGATCTCGACCAATGTCGCGGCAGGATCGGTGGCGCGGGCCCAGAACAGCGCCTCGGCCGCGGACAGCCAGGTCCTCATGTCCGCCACACGGTGCTTGAGCGCCTGGAACAGCGCCAGCGGACGACCGAACTGATGGCGCATTTTGAGATACTCGATCGTCAGGTCGAGGATCGCCGCCGCGCCGCCGAGCGAGTCGCCTGCGATCGCGACCAGCAGCTGCGCTTCGAGGCGGCGGGCGAGCGCCGTCGCCGCGTCGCCCGTTGCCAGCGTGATGCCGTCGCCATGAACGACGACATCGGACAATCGCCGCGTCTTGTCCCAGCTGTCGCGCGCCGTGATTGTCGCACCCTCGAGCGCGACCAGCGCGATACGACCGGGTGCGACGACGAGCACGTGGCTTGCCTTATCCGCATCGGGGACGCAGTCGAGCCGCTCGCCGAGCGACAGCGACGCCGTCATCACCTCGCCGGCCATCGCCCGCGCGAGCAGATCGTCGCGCCCTTCAAAATCGTCCACGGCGCCCAGCGCCTCGATCACCAGCATCTGCGCGATCATCGGCCCGGGCACCAGCGCGCGGCCGAGCTCGGTGTGGATCACGCCCGCCGCCTCGCCGCCGAGACCCAGGCCGCCCCGCTCCTCGGGCACGGTCATCGTCAGCCAGCCCATCTCGGCGACCAAGCCCCAGCTCTTGCCGGCATCGGGCGCAAGGCCGCCTTCGCCGAACGCCTGGCGCGCGGCATCCTGCAGCTCGGCACGGGTCATGCTCATCGTACCGTCTCCAGCGTCCAGCTTTTTGGTTCGCGGGGCATACCGAGCAGACGTTCGGCGATGATGTTGCGCTGCACCTCGTCGCTGCCGCCGGCGATCGTCCAGGCATAGCTGTTCATGAAATCGGCCATCCAGTTGCCCGTCTCCATGCCGCCGCCGAACACGATCGGCTCGTGATACTGCGCCTGAAGCCCGCCGGTCCGCAGCCCGAGCGACGTGAACTCACGCAGCGTCCGCGAATAGGACAGCTTGACGAGCGAGGCGTCGCCGACGCGTTCCTCGCCGGCGATCCGGTTCGCGAGGAACTGGTCCGCGAGCGCACAGGTCGCGTCGATCTTCGTCGCCAGCCGACCGAAGTCGCGCACGATTCCGGCATCGTGTTCACGCCCGCCCGCCCGGATCAGGTCGGCGATTCGCCACAGCGCGCCGCGCATCCGGGCGCTCAGTTCGAGCAAGGTCAGCCCGCGCTCGGACGACAGCGTCGACTGCGCGACCGCCCAGCCCTGCCCCTCCTCGCCGAGCCGATCGGCAACCGGCACCTCGACCTCGTCGAGGAACAGTTCGGCGAACTCCTCGTCGCCGTGAATCTGGTGGATCGGCCGCGCGGTGACGCCCTTGGTTTTCAGATCGAGCAGCAGATAGGTAAGCCCGGCCTGCTTGGCGCCTTCGCTCGATGTGCGGACGAGCAGCAGGCACTGATCGGCGAACTGCCCCATCGTCGACCACAGCTTCTGGCCGTTGACGACATAGACGTCGCTCCCGTCGCGCGTGACCCGTTCGGCGCGCGTCCTTACGCCGGCGAGATCGGAGCCGGCATTGGGCTCGGAAAAGCCCTGGCACCAGATCTCGCCCTCCAGGATGCGCGGGATGTAGCGCGCTTGTTGCTCGGCGCTGCCCCATTCGAACAGCGTGCTGGCGGCGTGATAGGTCGACATGAACGACAGCAGCAGCCGCGGCGTGTCGGCGCGCGCGAGCTCCTCGTAGATTACCTTCTGCTCGGCGAGACTGCGCCCGCCGCCCGGCCATTCCGCCGACCAGTGCGGCACCGCATAGCCGCCCGCCGCCAGCTTCGCGAACCAGTCGCGTTGCGTCGCGAGGAAGCCTTCATGCGTCGTGCAGGTCGCACGCCAGTCCTTCGGCGCCTTTGCCGCGAGCCACGCGCGAAAATCGTACCGCAATATCTCAAGCGCGTCGGTCAATTCCGCCTCCCAGACTGTCCCCGATGCTAGGCAGTATTTTCGGCGATGGCCGCAAGCGACGGGGGACGTCTCCGCGCATATATCGGGAAGGCGATGTGCCTACGGGTGCGTCTCAGACCGCGATCTCGATCCGTCCCTCGGTGATGCGCAAAGGAAACGTCGCGATCGGGTCGGTCGCGGGCAGGCTCAGCGCCTCGCCGGTTTCGAGATCGAATTTCGCGCCGTGCGCCGGGCACGCGATCCAGCCCCACCGGACGCGGCCGCACGTCAGCGCCTGCTCCGCGTGCGAACACTGGTTTGCAACCGCGAAAAGCCGCCCGCCGTGATGGACGATCAGGATCGATCGCCCGCCGACTTCGACGGCCTTGACGGTATCGGGCGCGACGTCGGCTTCGAGCGCGACGCCAGTGTAGGCGGGCGTATAGGCGGGGTCTGTCATCACCGCTGAATGTGTGCAGGCTTTCCCCCGTTGCACAATATCGCGGCATATCACCCCGGCGGTCTTTTGCGGTCCGACCTGTTCGGGTGTGGCCGGGTGGATTAGCCCGTATCCTTCCAATGCCCGCGAGAACAGCCGCATGAATTTCGACTGGACCGAACAGGAAGCCGCCTTCCGCCAGCGCCTGCAGGATTTTTTAGGCGCGACGTTGCCGGGCGACTGGGAGTGCTTCTCGCAACACGGGCCTGCATCGCCCGCACTGACCGACTATGCGCGCGAGTTCTGCGGGACGCTCGCCGAACAGGGCATGCTGACGCCGCACTGGGCGAAGGAGATCGGCGGCGCAGGGCTCGATCCGTGGCATCAGACGATCCTCGCCGAAGAGATGTGGATCGCCGGCGAACCGCGCGGTGGCCAGTACATGAACGTCAACTGGATCGGGCCGACGCTGATCCGCTATGGCTCGCCCGAACAGCGCGAGCGCTATCTGCCGCCTATCGTGGAGGGACGGGCATTGTGGTGCCAGGGCTTTTCCGAGCCGGGCGCCGGTTCCGATCTCGCCTCGCTGCGCACGCGCGCGGTGCTCGACGGCGAGAATTACCGCGTCACCGGGCAGAAGATCTGGACCAGCTATGCGGGGCTCGCCGACACCTGCTTCCTGGTCTGTCGCACCAGCGACGATCGGAAGAAGGGCATCTCGATCCTGCTGGTGCCGATGGACACGCCGGGCATCACCGTACGCCAGATCCCGTCGCTGATCGGCGAGGGCGATATCCACGAGGTGTTCTTCGACGACATGGTCGTGCCAGCCACGGCGCGTCTTGGCGACGAGGGCGAGGCGTGGTCGATCATCGCCTATTCGCTGACCAACGAACGGCTCGGCATTCCGCGCTACTCGCTGGCGCGCGCGGCGCTCGATCGCGCGGTCGCGGTATTGAAGGCGCAGGGTGGCTGGACCGGCGAAGCGGTGAGGATCGAGGCCGCACAGTGTCTCGCGCTGTGCGAGGCGGCGCGGATGGCAAGCTATGCGATCGTATCGGCGCGCGCGCGAAGCGAAGCGGTAGGCGCGGAATCATCCTCCGCGCGGTTCGCGACGATCATGGCGGAACGTCGAGTGGCCGAGTTCGTCGTCGAGTATTTGCCCGAAGCACTGGCCGACGCGCATCCGTATCTCAAGATGCATCACCAGCGCGGGATCGTCGCGGGGATCGCGGCGGGTGCGGCGGAAATCCAGCTCAACATCATCGCCAGCGACGTCCTCAAACTCCCCAGAGAACCCCGTTGAGCCCCCCGTTTGAAAGCGAGCCGCGCTGATGGACCTGTCCCCTAGCCCCGATCAGGTCGCGATCCTCGACGCGGTCGACTCGCTCGCCAAGCCTTATGCAAGCGTACCGTTGCACGACGTCAGCCTTGCGCTGGTCAGCGATACGCTCGACCGCGAACTGGCCGAGGGCGGTTTCCTCGATATCGCGTTCGATCCTGACCTCGGCCCCGTATCGGCGGCTTTGATCGTCGAGCGGCTAGCGCGGCTGCCGTTCGCGATCGAGGCGGCGATAAGCGCACTCGTCCGCCCGCTGTTCGGTATCGAACTCCCGCGGCCCTTCTGTCTGCTCGAGGTGGACAAGGCGACGCGACCGATCCGTTTCCTCCAGGCTGGGGCGACGGTGATCGTGGTCGGCGCCGACCGCGTTTCGAGTTTCGTCGCGGCGGCGGATCAGGTCCGTAGCGAAGACAGCCTGTTCGCCTATCCGATGGCGACGTTGCTGGTCGATCCGGTCGCTGTGACGACGACGGTGCACGACGTCTCGCCCGACGAGGTAAAGACACGCTGGCGTATCGCGATCGCGGCCGAGGCGGCAGGACTGCTGGTGGCGGCGCTCGACAGCGTGGCGGGCTACGTCACCGATCGGCAGCAATTCGGTCGCCCGCTCGCCACGTTTCAGGCGCTGCGTCACCGGTTGGCGGAGGCGCAGGTTCGTACCAACGGCGTGTACTGGCTAGCGGTGAAGGCCGCCGGTACGCTCGATGCGGGCGATGCCGCACTCGCCGCGCTGCACGCACAGGAAAGCGCCCGTGCCTGCGTCTATGATTTCCACCAGTTTCTCGGCGCGATGGGGATGACGCTGGAGCATCCGCTGCATCTGTGGACCTACCGGCTGAAGGCGCTGGCGAGCGATCTCGATGGCCGCGGCGGACAGGCGCTGGCAGCGGCGGACGCCGTCTGGGGACAGAAAGCCGGGCTCTCGGAAAGGTGACCCCGGCACGCTAACCGCGGCGCAGCGCTGCCATTTTATCGGGGTCGAGCAGCTTCCACATGCCGTCCGCCGATGCCAACGTGCGCTCCCCCGTCATGATGAGCCCGCGCATGAAGACGATCTGCGACGTGCGGCGGACCAGTTCCGGGCGGCAGGTCAGGAAGCTGCCGATCGGTGCGCTCGCGGTGAACTGCATCTGCAACTGGAGCGTCACGCAGTCGCGCGTGTCGGCGGCATCAACCACGCCCATGCCGAGCGCGATGTCGGCAAAGGTCATCAACACGCCGCCATGGACCGTGCCGACATAGCCGTTGCCGTGGCGCTCCTCCCCCAGCAGACCGACGACACGCACGCCGTCCTCGCGGCGGACCCAATAGGGCCCAGCGGTCTCATTGAAATGCGTACCGGCGAGGAGCGTCCAACCGTCCGCTTCGAGTTGTGCGGCTTCGGTGCTCACGCTGGCCCCGTCACACCTGGTTATCGAGACCCGCGGCATGCTTGGCCGCGACATAGCCGAAGGTCAGCGACGGTCCGATACTTGATCCCGCGCCAGGATAGACGCCGCCCATCACCGACGCGGTCGAGACGCCGGTCGCGTACAGCCCGGCGATTGGCGCGCCATCCGCGCGGACCACGCGGCCGTGCACGTCGGTCACCACGCCACCATAGGTGCTGACGTCGCCCGGCACGATCGGCACCGCGTAGAACGGCGCCTTGGCGATGCTGCCGAGCGCGCGGACGGGGCCGTGATACGGATCGCCGAGCCATTCGTCATAGGCACGCTCGCCACGGTGGAAATCCTCGTCGCGCCCCTGCGCGACGAAGCCGTTCCAGCGGTGGACGGTGTTGCCCAGCACCGCCGGATCGATGCCGATGCTGGTCGCCAGTGCTTCGATCGTGTCGGCAGTGTGAAGATAGTTCGCGTCGGCCCACCCCTTGGGGATCTTCTTGTCGATCCACTTGCCGGCGACCTGGTAGTTTTCGACATACTCGCGGTCGAGGATCGCCCAGCTCGGCACCGCGGGCACGGTCTTGTTCCGCTCGACCATCGTCTCGCAATAGAGTTCGTAACTGCCGCCCTCGTTCATGTAGCGCACCCCCGACTGGTCGACGAGGATCGCGTGCGGCTTGCCGGTCAGGCTCTGGCCCGGCGGGGTGACATACGCCCCCTCCCAGCCCGGCGAGAGCGTGGTCTGATAGCCGACCATCTGGTCCATCTGCGCGAGCACGCCGCCGATCCGCGCCATTTCCCGGTGGAGTTCGCCCTTGTCGCCCTCGTTGGTCAGCGACCAGGCCGCCTGCGTGCCGGGCATGTGTTCGTCGCGCATCGCCTGGTTCTGCGCGAAGCCACCCGCGTTGACGAGCACGCCCAGTTTAGCACCGATCCGCTTCGCCACGCCGTCGACGGTTGCCACGACCCCGGTCACCGCGCCGTCCTCGACGATCAGTTCGGACACCGGCGCCTCGGTGCGGAACTGGACACCAGCCGCCAGTGCGGCCTTGAGCATGCGGCCCTGCAACGCCGCGCCGGCCGCGACGTAATGCTTACCGGTGATCCGCGTCCAGATCGTTTTGAAGATCAGGGCGCGCGTCGATCTCTTGAGCGCCGGATCGCGGCGGACGTAAGCGAGCTTCATTCCGTCGTCGAGCTTCACGGGTACTTCGAGAAAGCCTTTGCGGAGCTTCGTCGCCCATAGCCCGAGCTCCTTCTTGTCGAACGGCTTGGCGACGACGGTGCGGCTCGTCTTACAGCCACCGGGAAGCTCGTCGTAATAATCAGGCCAGAATTTCGACCCGCGCTCGAGCTCGACGCCCTGGTCGACGAGGAAGTCGATCATCCGGTACGCCTGGTTGACATAGGCGAGGCGCTTGTCGTGACCCGAGCCGGGCAGGTCGGCGCACGCGGCATCGAGATAGGTGATCCCCGCCTCGACGCTGTCCTGTTCGCCGTCAGCCTTGAGGAAGCGGTTGTTGGGGACCCAAATGACGCCGCCGGACTTCGCGGTGGTGCCGCCGACGAACGCCGATTTCTCGAGAATCAGCACCGATTTGCCTGCGGTGCGCATGACCAGCGCGGACGCCATCGATCCTGCCCCGCTGCCGACGACCACCCAGTCGAACGTCTCTTCGAACGCGCTCATACCGTCTCTCCTTGCCCGAGATAGACCCGCGCGGCGGGGGTGGCACAAGAGCTATCGCCCCGGCGGCAGACGCATATCGCCCCCGCGTGATATGCCGCCTGACACGAGGAGACGTCGCCGATGGACCTGCCAGAGTTCGAAACCATCCTGCTGGAACGCCGCGACCGGCTGCTGGTCGTGACGCTCAACCGTCCCGAGGCGATGAACGCGGTCAACCTCGCGCTGCACGACGAACTGCCCGAGGCACTGGCCTTCGCCGCGCGCGATCCGGGATCGGACGTCGTGCTGCTGACCGGCAGCGGCAAGGCGTTTTCGGCGGGCGGCGACATCGCGCACATGGAGCATAATGCGGCCAATCCGGATCTGTTCGACCACGAGGCGCGGCAGGCCAAGCGGATCGTGTTCGCCATGCTCGACATCGAGAAGCCGGTGGTGTGTCGGATGAACGGCCACGCGATCGGGCTCGGCGCGAGCATCGCGTTGCTGTGCGACGTAATCTTCGCCGCGGAGGGAGCGAAGATCGGCGATCCACATGTCGGGATCGGGCTGGTCGCGGGCGATGGCGGCGCGGTGATCTGGGCGCAGCGGATCGGGCTGACGCGCGCAAAGGAATATCTGCTGACCGGCGACCTGCTGACCGCGCGCCACGCGGCCGAGATCGGGCTGATCAACCACTGCCTTCCTGCCGATGAGCTCGACGCGGCAGTCGACGCGTTCTGTGCCAAACTTCTCGCCGGCGCGACCAACGCGATCCGATGGACCAAGGTGCTCACGAACATGGAGCTCAAGCGGATCGCCGGCGCAGTGATGGAAGCCGGCATAGCCTATGAATCACTCAGCGTCCGCAGCGCGGATCACCGCGAAGGCATCGCCGCGTTGAAGGCGCGACGCGCACCCGATTTCAGCGGGCGGTGAGCATCGCCTTCGTCAGTCCCAGCGCATGGTCGAGATCACCCTGCGCGGAGGGGATCGCGCGGCGGTAACCGGCAAAACCGTGGATTGTCCCGACCGCCTCGTGGAACACCGTCGGCACGCCGGCGAGCGCGGTCTTGGCGGCATAGGCGCGGCCCTCGTCGCGCAACGGATCGAGCCCGGCGGTGACGACGATCGTCGGCGGCATGCCCTGCTGGTCGGCGAGCAATGGCGAGTTGCGGTGATCGCTGGCATCGGCGGCGTAATGCTGGTCGAACATCCGCATATCGGCGGCATCGAGGCCGTAACCCGCGGCAAAGGTGGCTGCGGACGGATAGTCCTGGCTGTGGTTGACCGCGGGGTAGAAGGTCAGTTGCAGGATCACGGGCACCGCCGCGAGTGCATCGCGTAGCGCAAGCGCGGTGACGATCGCCAGGTTGCCGCCCGCACTGTCGCCGCACAGGATCAGCCCGGTGACCTCGCGGCCGAACATCGCGCCGTTTGCGGCGATCCAGCGCGCCGCGGCCTCGCCGTCGTCCGGTGCGGCGGGCCAGGGGTTTTCGGGAGCGAGGCGGTATTCGACCGAGACGACCGGCAGGTCCAATTGCCGCGCGATCTCCGCGGCAAGGCCTGCGTGCGAATCGATGGAGCCTGCCGCATAGCCGCCGCCGTGATAGAAGACGACGACCGGCCCCGCCCCGCGCTCGATCCGTGGATCGAACAGCCGCAGCGCGATATCGCCGCTCGGTCCCGGCATGACCAGGTCGCGGACCTCCCCGAGGTCCCCGACCGGATTGTCTGCGGACATCTCGGGCGGCATCACCATGCCGCGGATCGACGCGAGGAACTCCGCGGTAAACGCGGGTCGGGGGTTCGCCGCCATCATGTCGAGGAAGGCGCGGACGTCTGCACGGACGAAGGGTTCGGTCATGGCGGGCTCCTGTCAGGCGATGTCGGCGACGGCGATCCAGCGGCGTTCGGCGCTCGATACGCGGATCGCCTCCTGGATGCGCTCGATCTCCAGGGCACGAGCGAAATCGGGTGATGGGCTTTCGCCGCCCTGGATCGCAGCGATCATGTGTTGCATCGACAGGGCCATCGGGAAACTCGGCTGCGGATCGCTCTGCCAGTCGAGTGCGATGCCGGGTACGGATTTGAACGCATCGGGGATGTCGATCGGCGCGACGGCCCCGCCGATCTGTCCACCCTGCAGCGTGCAATCACGAGACGTCGGGAAAGTCGGCGATGCCGCGACCAAGCGGCCCCCATCGCCGAACACGTCGATCGACCAGCCATCGTGCAGCGGCATGCTCCAGCTGATCTGCATCTGCATCGTCAGACCGCTCGCGAACCGGAGGATGACGTTGGCGAAGTCGGTCGTCTCGGGAACGATGCGGCTACCATCCTCGAACGCCCATTCGCGCAGCACCTGGCTGTCGTCGGCGACGAGTTCCGCGATCGGACCCAACAGATGGAGCAACATGTACAACGCGTGGCTGCCGTTGTTGCGGACGGCGCTGACGCCCTGCCCGGCTTCGGCGAACCAGTTGTACGGGAACTGGCGCGAAGGGCGGTTGAACAGCGAGATGTTGAAATGGCACGTCCCGCCGAGCGGTCGGCCGACATAGCCCGCATCGACCATCGCCTTCATCTGCCGGTGCGCGGGGATCCACTGTGCGAACGCATCGACCACGCCGACGCTGCCGCTTGCACGCCACGCGGCATCGATCGCCTTGGCGCCGGCCCAGTCGGGTGCGTGCGGGCTCGAATTATAGACGTGCTTGCCGCTCGCCAGCGCCGCGAGCACCATCGCCTTGCGGAGCGACGGCCGGGTGCCGCAATCGACGATGTCGATATCGGGATCGGCGCACATCGCCGCAGCGTCCCAGAACGGCCGGGCGATGCCGAGCCGCGAGGCAGCGGCCCTCGCGGTTTCCTCGCGCGACGTGCAGATCGCGGTGACCTCGACGCCCGGGATCGCGCGCCATGCAGGGAGATGCGCGAACGCACCCCACGCCGCGCCGATGATCCCGACGCGGAGCGTCACTCGATCCGGCCGAGTACCGTGCCGACCTCATAGGTCTCCCCGACCTCGGCGATGATCCGCAGCGTGCCGCTGGCCGGGGCCTCGACCTCGTTGGTCGATTTGTCCGCCTCGAGCGAATAGAGCGGATCGCCTTCCTTCACCTCGGCGCCATCCTCGACCAGCCATTCGGCGATCTGCGCCTCGGTCATCGAAAAGCCGAGCTTGGGAAGCAGGATGTCGGTGGCCATGATGTCGGTCCTCAAGGTCTGGCGTAAAACGCGAAGTCGTTTGCGTAGCGCGCGGGCCGGGCCCGGCAATTGGGAAAAGCGGCGGCCACCCCGCGATATCGTCGGCACGATCCGGGGCTGCTCGATGGGCACGTCAATACCCGCGCGTATCCGTCCAGTCGTCGGTCTCGCCGGGCTTGTAGGTCTTGCCGGGAATCTTGCCGGACGCGGTCTTGAGGTCGAAGCCGATCCGGTCCGCGCCGCCCTCGATCGCGACACCGAACGACGACAGCGCCCAGCTCGTCATCACGTAATGCCCGATCGAGAAGACCAGATCCATCATCTGCCGCCGGTCGAGAAAGCCGCTCAGTTCGGCCCAGGTCGCATCGCTCAGCGTGCCGTCGTCGATCAGCTCGCCGACCGATCGCAAAACCGCCGCATCCTGCGCGCTCCAGTTGCCGCCCTCGGGAAAATCGCGGATCGCCGCGATGTCCTCCAGCGTCAGGCCTGCGTTGAGGCCGTAGCCGACATGGTTGTGCCATTCGTACGCCGACTTCACGCGCCACGCGACGCGCAGGATGATGAGCTCGAGGTACCGCGTCGACAGCGTGTTCGCCATCAGCAGATGCTTGCCCCAGACGTTGTACGCCTTGCCCAGCTCCGGGTGGTTGCCCATCACCATCATCACGTTGGTCTTTGAGCCCTCCTCCCACGCGTTCGGCTCGCCCCAGAAGGCGAACACGTCGCGCGCGGCGTCGGTCCATTCGGCGCGCGGCAGCGGCAGGATGCGGGGCTCGATAGGCGCTTCGGTATCGCTCATGGTCTCTCCGATCGTTCGTGTCTTCGTGCTGGCTTCACCGCGGTGGCAGCCCCTCGAACAGGATCGCACGGTACTTCGCCGCACGGTGCCGATCGGGGATCGCAGCCTGATATTCGGGGCTGTCGTACCACGCGCGGGCGGCGTCGGCGGTCGGGAACTCCAGCAGGATGATCCCGTCCGGAGTCTCGCCCTCGAACGCCTCCGCCGCGCCGTACACGGCAAGCGGCTTGATCCCGTATCGCTCGACGAACACCGCCGCATTGGCCCGGTTCGCCGCGCCATAGGCCGCGAACGCCGCGGCATCGACGACCGGGTCCTCGCGGATGAAGATCATATAGGCGGGCATCGATGTCGCTCCCTCAATGCACGGACGCGAGCGTCTTGCCCGACGCGCCGCCCCAGCCGCCCGCCGCTGCGAAATCATGCCGACAGGTGCGGCTCGCGAGATAGGCCAGCAACGTGCTCGGCACGCCCGCGAGCAACACCCAGCGCATCGCCATGCCGAGTGACGCCTCGCCATAATAGGGGTGGAGCATGTCGCTCAACCAGCCGACGAACACCGGCCCGCCACCCAGGCCAACGACCTGGATCGTGACCATCAACAGCGCCACGGCGGTCCCGCGCGACCGCGACGGCACGAGGCCGGTCACCATCGCCATCAGCGGCGATGCGGACAGCCCGCCACTTAGCAACGTGAGCCCGAACAGCGGGAATACCGAGCTGCTCGGCCCGGTCAGGATGAACCAGCCGATCGACGCGGATATCGCACCGCCGAGCGCGATGATCCAGGGATACCAGCGCAGGTCGCGCCGCCCGAGAAAATCGGCGAGCGGCCCGCCCAGCGTGTGGCCGATCGCCGAGCCCGCCAGCAGCGCGAGCCCGAGCTGCATGCCCGCGACATTGGCCGGCACGCCGTGCGATCGCTCCATGAACGCCGGCGCCCAACTGACCAGGCCCAGTGTCAGCAGCGCGTTCAGCGCGGCGGCAAGGATCAGCGGCGGCAGCGTCCGGATCGCCAGCAGCTCGCGGATCGTCTGCCCGAACGGCAGTGCCACGCTCCTGGTCGCGGCGATGCCGTCGGCGAGACCCGGACGCGGATCGCGCAACGTGAACCACACCAGCGGCGCGAGGATGAAGCCGGGAATGCTCGCGAACATCAATGCCGCGCGCCAGCCATATTCGTGCGTCAGCCACCCGCCCAGTGCCGGCCCGAGGAACGTGCCCAGCGACGTACCCAGCAGGAAGATCGACAGCGCGGTGCCGCGTTGCTTGATCGGGAACAGGTCGGCGATCCACGACTGCGACGGCGGCGTGAACGCGCCCTCGCCCAGCCCGATCCCGGCCCGCCCGATGAGCAAGGTCCAGAACCCCTTCGCAGTCCCGCACAACAGCACGGCGGTGCTCCAGATGACGGCGGAAACCGCGACGATCTTGCGCTTCGATCCGCGGTCCGTAAGCCGACCGACGGGTATGACGACGAGCAGGTAGACGACGGTGATCGCCAGGTCCTTGATCATCGAGATCGCGAAGTCGCTCAGGCCGAACTCGCGGCGGATCGGCTCGACCATCACGACCAGCATGTAGCGCTCGCCGATCTCCGATGCCGACAGCAACAGCATGATGAGCAGGAAATAGGACCGGTAGGCGAGCCCCGGCAGAGCGTCCGGCACGGTTTCCGGCGGTTCGGGCGGTAACGATTCCTGGTCGGCCATGCGCAAATCCTCGCCTCGTCACGAGCGCGATCCTGGGCGCTCCGCGGCACGCCGCGTTGCATCGCGGCTGTGTCGCTGGTGGGTGTACGAGTGTTTGCGGGCGGTTGGCACGCGCTGGCAACGACCCGGCGCCAACGATCGCTTCGGCGATGCCATCCCGCCGCTAAGGCGGTTCCGTCCCGCTGCTAAGGCGGTGCCGTGCGACCGTTACGGCCCGAGATAGCCGATCGTCCCCTGTTGCGGATCGGGCGAGTCCGCGCGCCAGCGGACCGACCCGAACGGGCGCTCCAGGCGGCGCCGGACCCGCTTGGGGATATCCTCGGTGATGAACGCATCGGCGCTCGCCTGCGCCTCGAGGTCGGCCTGCGTGAATCGTTCGCGGGTACGGAGGTAATCGCTCCAGGTCGGGAACTGATAGCGCTCGGTCCAGAGTTCGGGATCGCCGATATCGCGCGACAGCGACCAGTTGAAGCCGCCGTTGCGCAGCCGCGACCGCTGCACCTTCCGCATCGCATCGTAGAACGGCCGGGCAAGGTCGGCCCCGACGCGGTAGTCGACCTCGATCACGACCGGACCCGACCGCATCGTCAACGCCATCGCGACTTCGGGCTCATGGACGATCTCGACCGACTCGACTCCCGACAGCACCGTCAGCGGCAGCGGAAACACGAAGGCGAGCAGCGGCGTAAGGCACAGCGCGATGCCAGATGCCATCACCGCGACGTCGACCGCCCAATGGTTCGCGACGATCCCCCAGAACACCGATCCGATCGCGATGCCGCCCGTCAACGCGGACGAGAACAGCGACAGCGCGCGCGCCGTTACCCAGCGCGGTGCGGCGAGCTGGACCGAAATGTTGAACATCGCGATCGTGACGATGCTCGCCGCGCCCGCGACGAACAGCCCGGCGCACGTCAGCGGGACCGATCGGCTCAACCCGACCACGACCAGCGCGACGCCGCCGATCAGCGCCATAAGCCGGCTTGCGGCCTCGTTGCTCATCCGCTCGCTGATCCAGCCGACGGCGAGCGCACCCATCACCGCGCCGACGCCGCTCGATCCCAGCAGGATGCCGTAGGTACTCGCATTGCCACCGAGCATCGTCTTCGCGATGAGCGGTGCCAACGCCGCCGACGACGCGCCGGCCAGGCCGAACATGAACGCACGGACCAGCACGGTGCGGACCGATCCCGAATGCAGCGCATAGCGCGCGCCGGTGACGATCGCGCGGTCGATCCGCTCGGGTGGCAGGCGCGACGGCACGTGCCGCCGGTTCCACAGATAGAAGGCGATCAGCAGCGGCAGATAGCAGAGCGCGTTGATCGCGAACGCCGCCTTGGCCCCCGCCGCGAGCACGATCAACCCGCCCAACGCCGGCCCGAAGCTGCGCGCGACGTTGTAGCTGATAGATCCGAGCGCGATCGCGGCGGGCAGCTGCGCGGGCGGCACCTGCTCGCTGATCGATGCCTGCCACGACGGACTATACAGCGCGACCCCGGCGCCGATCAGCGAACAGAAGGCGAGCAAGACCCACGGGCTGGTCAGCCCCGCCCACGCCAGCGTCGTGAGCAACGCACCGCATACCGCGGAGAACGCCAGTCCGGTCATCGCGATGCGTCGCCGGTCGAACATGTCGGCGACCGCCCCCGCCGGCACCGCGACCAGCATCAGCGGCAGCATCAACGCAGTCTGGACCAGCGCGACGAGGCTCGCCGACGAGGTCAGCCGGGTCATCTCCCAAGCCGCGCCGACGCCCAGGATAAGCTGCCCGAAATTGGAAAGCACGCTGGTCAGCCAGATGCGCCGGAACACCGTCTCGCGCAGCGGTTCGAATGCACCGCCCCGCCCGCGTCCGTTCTCGCCTGCCGTTTCCGTCCCGCTCTCAGCGTGCATCTGCGGCCCTCTCCGTCATGGAAAGCCGTGGTATCGGCGATGATTGCGGGTGGGAAGCAAAGACGCCCGACAGATCGCCGTCGCGATTGCCACGGACTGGCGCCGCGTGTTTCGCCATGCGATATCGGTCCGGAACGCCGGAGCCGCCGCTTGTCGCGACCGTCCCGCACAGAGGAAGACGATCATGGCCGATGCCTATATCATCGACGCCGTCCGCACCCCGCGCGGCGTCGGCAAAGCTGCCGCGAACGGAAAGAAGGGCGGCGCCTATGCAGGCATGCACCCGCAACATCTCGCCGCCGCGGTGCTCGTCGCGCTGAAGGAGCGCAACCATATCAGGACCGAAGATGTCGACGACATCATCTGGGGCACTAGCGCGCAGGTCGGTCTGCAGGGCGGCGATATCGGCCGGATGGCCGCGCTCGATGCAGGCTATGACCCGCGTGCCAGCGGGGTGACGCTCGATCGTTTCTGTGGCTCAGGGATCACCGCGACGACGCTGGCCGCCGCGCAGATTATGGCGGGCATGGAAGACTTGGTCATCGCCGGCGGCACCGAGATGATGAGCCATGTCGTCGAATACGGCGGCAGGCTGCGCGAGGCGAAGGTCAACGCGGCGAGTGGTCTCGGCACGGGCAATGCGCGGTTGCAGGCAAAGCATCCGCAGACTAACCAAGGCGTCGCGGCCGATGCGATCGCGGCGATGGAAGGCATCAGCCGCGCAGACCTGGAGCAATTCGGCGCCGAGAGCCAGCGCCGCGCCGCGCTCGCGATCGCCGAGGGACGTTTCGACCGGTCGACCGTGATGGTCAGCGACGACGACGGCAACGTGTTGCTCGATCATGAGGAATACCCGCGGCCGGACACGACGGCGGAGAGCCTCGGCCAGCTCAAGCCGGCGTTCGCCGCGTTCTACGACATGCCCTCCAGCAAGGACGGCCCGACCTTCAAGCAACTGATCAACCAGCGCTATCCCGGTCTCGCGTTCGAACCCGTCCATCATGTCGGCACGTCGTCCGGCGTGGTCGACGGCGCGGCGGCGATCCTGCTCGCCTCGAAGGATTATGCCGACAAGCAAGGCTGGACGCCGCGCGCGCGGATCGTCGCGACCGCCAATGTCGGCGACGATCCGACGCTGATGCTCAACGGTCCCGTCCCGGCCGCGAGGAAGGTCCTGGCGAAGGCCGGGCTGACTGTCGCCGATATCGACGTGTTCGAGGTCAACGAGGCATTCGCCGTGGTCGTCGAGAAGTTCATCCGCGACCTGGGGCTCGATCGTGCCAAGGTGAACCCAAATGGCGGATCGATAGCGCTTGGCCACCCGATCGGCGCGACCGGCGCGGTGCTGATCGGCACGGCACTCGACGAACTCGAACGGACCGGCGGACGCTATGGTTTGATCACGATGTGCGCCGCTGGCGGCATGGCACCAGCGATCATCATCGAACGAGTCTGATCGCTTGGCCACGCTTCTGAAACCCAAAGCTCGCGCCAAGGAACCGATCAACGTCCGCCGCGCGCTGTCGCTCAAGATGACGGTGACCGCGCGGCAGATGCACAAGCGTTTCGATCAGAGCGTCGCGGATATCGGCGTGACGCGGTCGCAATGGACGCTGATCGCGGTGGTCTCGCGGCACCCCGGCGTGACGCAGCGCGAGGTGGCCGAAACGCTCGAAATGTCCGAGGCGTCGGTCGGAAGGCTGATCGACCGACTGTGCAGCGACGGGATGCTCGTCCGCCAGCCGAAGGAAGACGACCGTCGCGCCCATTGCATCCACCTGACCGACGCGGCGAGCACGCTGCTCGACAAGATATCCGGCGTGGCGATGATCCACGAGGAAGCGATCTTCGCAGGGTTCGACGCGGACGATATCGCGCGGCTGGAGACGTATCTGGACAAGATCGCGGTCAATATCGCTGCAATGCGGTAGGATTGGGGGCGGCCATTGCCGTCGGTTTGGCCTCCTCCCCGTTTAACGTAGTCACTGCCGCTTCTTTGCTCTCCCGCGAAGGCGGGAGCCCAGTCTGAGTCCCCGCCTTCGCGGGGAAACAATCTTCACGTGTCGTAGACTACGAAACGACGGAACCGTGCGGCGGAAAGTCGTACGCTCGCCCCCTACGCCTTCTCGCCGCTCCAAACGAAAAAGGGCACCGCGACAAACCGTCGCGATGCCTTTTTCGATGTCGCGCTCGATCAGCGGCGCGTCATAAGGTCCTTCTTGGTCAGGCTCGTCTCGATGTGCCCATCGACGTCGCTGAGCGTATCGCTCGGCACGGTGATGAGCTTGCCATCGAGCAGGATCTGCGGCGCGCTGCCGGCATCGAGCTTGTAGATCGCGGCCAGCTTCTTGCCGCCAGTGCTGTAGAGCATCTTGCCGACGACGGGCACGGCCGAAGGCACAGCCTTGACGGGCACTGCGACCTCATCGGCGAACGCCGGGACGGCAGGCGCCAGAGCGGCGAAGGCGAGAATCAGGGCGAACTTCTTCATGACTTTTGCTCCCAGGCGAAACGAAAACTTTGATGACGGTGCGGATCCTAATCCGCAATAATGCTAAGCTAGGTTAGCAGTTTGCCGTTGTCAAGCCTTTCGATGCCGCAGCGCACAAAGTTTGCCAGCCTTTCACGTCATCTCTTTCCTATCGCGGCGGCATCCGGATCGCGCCGTCGAGGCGGATCGTCTGCGCGTTGAAATAGGTGTTGCGGACCAGCTCCATCACCAGGCTGGCGAACTCCTCGGGCTTGCCGAGTCGCTTGGGGAACGGCACCGATGCATTCAGACTGTCCCACATCGGCGGGTTCAGTTCCCTGAAGCGCAGCATCGGCGGCGTCGCGAAGATGCCGGGCATGATCGCGTTCACGCGGATGCCGAGGTCCATCAGGTCGCGCGCCATCGGCAGCACCAGGCCGTTCACCCCTGCCTTGAGCGATCCGTAACAGATCTGTCCCACCTGCCCGTCCTGCGCCGCCGCGCTCGATGTCAGCACGATCGTGCCGCGCTCGCCGTCCTTGAGCGGGTCGAGCCCCGCCATCCCTAGCGCGGCGATCGACGCCATCCGGTAGCTTGCGACGAGTATGCCCTCAGCCGACAGCGCGTAATCCTCGGTCGAAAGCCGCTTGTATCCGCCCGTTGCCTTGTCCTTGCTGACGGTCTTGCCACCCTTCGCGACCATCGCGCAGTGGACGAGGACACGCTCCTGCCCGTTCGCGGCGCGTGCCGCCTCGACCCCGGCGAGCGCGCTGTCTTCCGAGGTTATGTCGACCTTGAAGAATTTTGCGCCGATCTCGTCGGCGATCCGCTCGCCATCGGCGCTGATATCGAAGATCGCGACGTTCACGCCGGCGGCAATCAACGCCTGCGCAGTGGCGAGCCCCAGTCCCGATGCACCGCCGGTAACGATGGCGGACAGCGATGTGTCGATCTTCACGGCATCTCTCCCAATGGGCGCCGCGCACCGGCGCGGCATTGCACCGGCTATCGACAGCGTTTCGGGCTTCATCAACTGACGCCCGGGGATATCGCCGTGGCGTTGGCGACCACCGGCGTATCGTGCCAGCGATAGGAGCACCGCGCATCGCCCCCGCGCCTTGTCGCCGCCGCATCACCTTATAGGCTTCCGGGCAATAGGACGTCGGCACATTCCGACGCAGGGGAACGATATGACACACGTCATGAAGGGCGTCCGTGTGCTGGAAGTGGCGCAATTCACGTTCGTGCCGGCGGCAGGAGGCATCCTGGCCGACTGGGGGGCGGACGTCATCAAGATCGAGCACCCGGTGCGCGGCGATACGCAGCGCGGGTTCCTCAACATGGGCGGCGTGACGCTCGATCCTCAGCGCCACACGCTGTTCGAGCATCCTAATCGTGGCAAGCGCAGCGTCGGCATCGATATCTCGACCCTAGAGGGCCAGGAGATCCTCTACGAACTCGCCAAGACCTGCGACGTGTTCCTGACCAACTATCTCCCGCAGGTCCGCCAGAAGAACAAGTTCGACATCGAGCATATTCGCGCGGTCAACCCGAACATCATTTACGCGCGGGGCAGTGCCCTCGGGAACAAGGGTCCCGAGCGCGAGATCGGCGGGTTCGACGGAACGTGTTTCTGGTCGCGCAGCGGCGTCGCCTATTCGATGACCCCTGCCGAACTCGACGGGCCGCTGACGCAGGGTATCGCCGCATTCGGCGACTCGATCGGCGGCATGTTCATCGCAGGCGGTATCGCCGCCGCACTCTATAATCGTGAAAAGACCGGCGAAGGTGCCGAACTCGACGTGTCCCTGCTCAGCGCCGCGTGGTGGGCGTCGGGCGCGCTGGTCTCGCAGGTGATGGAGACGGGCATCGTCACGCGCAACGGCATGCCTGTCTCGGGCGGCTCGACGCGCAATCCGTTCATGGGCAATTTCCGCACGTCGGACGGCGGCACGATCAACCTGTGCATGGTCAGCCCGACCGGCCTGATCGCCGACACGTTCGCGCATGTCGGCGTTCCGGAAGCAGCGAACGACCCGCGCTTTGCCGACGTGAAATTGCTCATCGAGAATGCCGGCGCCGCGAGCGACATCCTGGTCAAGGCGTTCGCCGCACAGCCCTTCGCCTATTGGCGCCAGCACCTGAAGACCATGAAGGGCCAGTGGGCACCGGTGCAAAGTTTCGAGGATCTGCTCACCGACGAGCAGGCGCTCGCCAACGATATGATCGTCGAAGTCGAGGGCGGCGATGGCGGTGCGCCGTTGCGCCTCGTCCGCGGCCCTGTGCAGTTCGACGGCAAGCCGCTCAAGACCACCCGCTCACCCCAGGCATCGGAGCATACAGAGTTGGTGCTGATGGAACTAGGCGTCGACTGGGACCGGATCGAGGACCTGAAGGCCAAGGGCGCGATCGCCTAATTCGGTAATCCGAGTCGCGCGACCTGCCTCGTCGGCCCACGGCCTTTTCAGCTCGTCTACTGCGAGAACGTCCGGTTTGCCGACCGGGTGGTCCGGCATGTCGGCGTTCCGCGGACACATTTCGTCCTATGGTAAAAAAATAATCCTGTCCCCAAACCGCGATTTTACCGCACCGCACAATATCCCACTGTTGGCGCTACCATCCTCGGTTTTGCGCCGCCATTCCGGCCCGATCACCTCTGCGATACACCCATTTCGGTGACAAATTTTTTGTGCCGCACAAATAAATGAAGCCCTCTCGGTTTTGTTGACAATATGTCCGGCGTATTGAACAACCCTGTCTATTATAAAAAAACGATAGGAGAGCGGACATGGTTGCGAATGCATCGAACAAGGCAAAGATCGCCAAGCGCGTGATTGAAGTCCTCGAGTTTTTCGACGAGACGCATCCGCAGGCGACGGTGATGGATATCGTCCGTCGCTTCGACCGCCCGCAGTCCAGCACGTCCGAACTCCTGTCGAGCCTCGTCGAGGTGGGTTTGCTCTACAAGGACCCGCAGTCTCGCTCCTATTCCCCCACCCCGCGCGCCGCGATGCTCGGCTGTGCGGCACAACCCTCCGTCGTTCGGGATGGCCGTCTTACCGGTCTGATCGATCGCCTCAACGCGCAGACCGGGCTCGGTGTCGGCGTGTTCGGAATGGTCGGCCTCAAGGTGCAGATCTACACGTGGCGCGAGGGGCAGAAGCCGCTTCGCACCGCCAATTCGTTCGCGATCAGCGGCGGGCAGAAGGAGCATCTATGCGACTCCGCCGCCGGCCAGCTGCTGCTTTCGACGATCCCACCCGCACGCCGCGAAAGCATGCTGCGCCGCCTGAACGCCGAGGCTTCCGACGAACGCAAGTTCGCCTTCCCCGAAATGGCGGGCAAGCTCCAGAAGTGCCATATCGACGGTCAGACCGCCGGGCCGATCGGCTTCGACACGACTGCGCAGGTCGCCACCGTGCTGTTCCCCGACCAGCCCGCCAACCAGCCGCTCGCGATCGGCTTCGTCTACGATGCCAGCGAACAGGTCGACACGGCGGCGTTGCTGGAGACGTTGAACGATGCGGTCACTCGGTGCTTCTACAACCAGGAAGCCGCATTCACGGTGGTCCAGCCGTTGTTCGAGACCGGTCTTCCCTGCGCCGCAACGAGCCGCTTGCCCGAGCGCCTGCCGGTGTCGATGATGGCGCACCGGTCCACGATGCCCGGCGAGCGCGCGTATAGCTGAGCGGTCGCGAGGAAAGACGAGGAGCGGCCCGGCAGCGATGTCGGGCCCTTGCCGCTTATCTTGAGATCGCCAACCGGCATGTTCCCCCGCGGACGCGGGGGCCCAGCTAAACCCAAAGAGCTGCGTTTGAAACTCAGCTGGACCCCCGCGTCCGCGGGGGAACATCAAGGGTGAACCCGCGAAGGCCTATCCGGTCAAGGGCAGCGTATCGCCCGCAGAGAAATCCACGATCCGCCCCACACGCGACGCCCGCTGCTTGCGTCCTTCCTGAAACGTGAAGCAGGTCGCCGGCATTCGCGTCGCATCCGATTGCCGATCCATCGGGATCGCGCGACCATGCGCTATGATCGCTGCCCAACGCAGCAATCTGGCCGCCTCCCGTTCGGCTGGTTCCAGCGAAGCGATCCAGCCGCCGAGCTGGAACAGCGTCCCCTTGGATGCCGCGGCGGGTTCGACGATCAAGCCCGACTGCTCGACGAGGCGCAGCACGTGCACCCCATCGCGCGCGATCTCGGCCACCCGGATGCCATCGACCGCATCGCTGACGGCGATCGCATACCGGGTCGGCGCGGCGTCGTGCGCATGAGCTGCGGCGATCACCGCCATGTCGTGCAGATGGGTGCAGTTGATCGTCTTCTCACCCCGCGTCGCTACCGCTTCCAGCGCGACACCCGCGAACGTCGCTTCGAGTTGCGCGACCGCCCCCGGACAGGTCGACCACGGCGCGCGCAGCATGTCCGCCTCAACCCGCACGACGGTCGCACCGTCATGGTGCAGCGTGACGCCCATATGGTGATAATCGTCCTCGACCCATACGCTCACCGCGCTCTCGCCCGGCGTGATGAGGACATGCCGGTGGAACGCGGGCGTCACAGTTTCACTCCTTCGCCAGCAACAGGGCCGCCGCCATCGGCCCGCCGCCCGACGTCGCGATCGCGACGCGGGGATCGCCGCCGATCTGTCGCGCACCGCCCTCGCCGCGCAACTGCACGACCGCCTCATACGCGAAACCGAAGCCGTGCAGACGTCCCCAGCCGAGCTGCCCGCCGCCCGTATTCATCGGCAGCTCGCCACCGCGCGCGATCCGCGTGCCGCCCTCGATGAAGCGCCCGCCCTCGCCGACCTCGCAAAAGCCGAGCCCCTCCAGCCAAGTGATCGGCTGAAACGCGAACCCGTCGTAGAGCTGGACGGTATCGACGTCCTTCACGGTGTAATCGGTGGCCTTCCACAAATCGCGGCCGGTCGGATAGGCGCTCGCCCATTCAGCCTGGTCCCAGCTGTAGCGCTCGACCGACCCCGCGGACGCGGCGATGCGGATCGGGGTCGTCTTCACCTCGTCGAGCGCATCGCCCGCCGACACGATCACCACCGTCGAGCAATCGGTGAACCGGTCGCAATCGTACAGGCAGAACGGCGTCGAGATCATCCGCGCCGCCATGTAGGTATCCATCGTCAGCGGCGTCTTGACCAGCGCCCGCGGATTGAGCGCGGCGTTGGCGTGATCGTTGAGCGCCACCTGCGCGAGCTGTTCGCGCGTCAGGCCATAGCGTTTCATGTGCCGCATCGCGAACTGCGCGGTCCAGTTGGCGGCCGAGAACGCCCCGAACGGCGACACCCATTGCGAATTGCCGGTGACGTCCTTGCGACGCTCCATTGGCGGGAACTCGTCGGGCCGCGCCATCGCCGCCGCCTCGTAGACGGTACGAAAGCAGATCACGTGCCGCGCCAGTCCCGCCTTCACCGCAGCCGCCGCCTCGGCGATCGCGCCGAGCTGCGCGGTCATCTCCATCGCACCGATGTGCCAGCGCGTCGTGAGCGCGAACGCCTCGATCACGTCGTCGGCGCCGATCGGCGAGAAGCCGAGATACGCCGGCATCTTGCCGGGATAGGTCGCGACGCCGTCGATCTGGTCGAGCGTCAGCCCGGCATCGGCAACCGCCTCGCGCACCGCATCTAGCGTCAGCCCGAGCGGCGACCGGGTCAGGCGAACGCCGACCTCGGACATGCCGAGCCCGGTAATGTACGCCTCACCTTTGCCGGCACCCTTCACGCGATCTTCTCGAACAGTGGATACCAGATACCGTCCTGTTCCTCGAACGTCACGCGCACCCGGTCGTCGATCCCCACCGCATCGACCGGGCAGCCGATAATGTTGGTTGTCAGGTACACGCCCGGCGCATCGTCGAGCTTCACGCGGGCGATCACGAACGGCACCTCCATGTCCTTCGCCCACGCCTGGTGGTTGACGGTATAGCTGTCGACCACGCCGGTGCCTGACACCGCGAACGGCGCGACGTTTTCCGACAGGCAATGCCGGCAGATCTCGCGCGGTGGGTGGATGAAGCCGCCGCAATCGCCGCACCGCGCGATATTCAGCTTGCCGTCCGCCCCACCGGTCCAGAACGCGCGGTTATCCTTGTCGAGCCGGACGCGGGAGCGCTGCCAGACCAAGTCAGGCGTCCCACACCAGATGCATCTCCTCGATCCCCATCACATGCCCGCCGTGGAACACCGGCGGACGCGCCGGATCAAGCCGGAATTCCGGCAACCGCGCGAGCATCTCCTCGTACAGCACCTGCAATTCGACACGCGCGAGGTGCGAGCCGAGGCAGCGATGTGGGCCGACGCCGAACGCGATATGGACGTTGTTCTCGCGCTTGAGATCATAGGTCGCGGGATCCGGATACTCGTTCGCATCGAGATCCGCGGCGGGCAGCAGCAGCTTGACGATCTCGCCCGGCATCATCGTCGCACCGGCCAGTTCGACCTGCTTCTTGATGATCCGCATCGGCACGGTGAAGGTAAAGCGCCGCAGCATCTCCTCCGAGGCCTCCGCGATCAGCTTGGGTTCGGCGCGCAGCTGGTTCTGGAGCGCCGGGTCGAGCGCCAGGCCACGCATCGCCAGCCCCATCCCGTTCATCACCGTGTCGAGCCCGGCGATGAACAGCAGGACGCCGTAATTCTCCATGTCGGCAAGCGTGGTCGGCTTGCCGTCGATCTCGATCTGCCACAGCATCGACAGGATGTCGTCGCGCGGATTGTCCTTACGGTCGAGCACGGTATCGCGCATCGCCGCGGCAATCCGCTGCAGGCGCCGCATCGACCCGGCGCGATCGGTGTCGATCGCCGCCATGTGTTCCTTCACGATCGCGCGATATTCCTCCTGCCGTTCTAGCGGCAGCCCGAGCATCTTCAGGAACACCTGCACCGGCAACGGCTCCGCGATCGCGGACATGAACTCGCAGGCACCGTCAGCCTTGACCGCGTCGATCAGTTCTGCCGCCAGGTCCTTGATGCTGGTCCGCAGCGAATTGATGGTCTTGGGCGAGAAGACCTTCTGGAGCGGCTGGCGGTATTTGGTGTGCTCGGGCGGATCGAGCGTGATTGGTACCGGCAATGGAATATGCGGCGCGCCCGGCGGCAGCGACGCGAGCATGGCATCCATCTGCGCCTTTGGTACGAACTCGCTGGAGAACGCCTCGGTATCGCGCGAGGCGGCATAGTTCGCGGCGTGGCTAAGGATCACCCAGCCACCGCCGTTGCGCGGTGTCCAAAACACCGGCGGGGCATTGCGGGCCATATCGAGCAGCCGACCATGCGGATTGACCAGCAATTCCGGATCACCGTGGATATCGAAATCATAGACCAGTGCATCGGGCACGTGATCCGGTTTGGGGACGGTCGAACTGAGCTGAGACTGTGCCATCTTGGGCCTCCGGTAACGTCGCATCTGCGGGCGGCGCGGCTCCGGCGAGCGCGCGTGTCGTACCGGAGCCTGTGTCGCGCGCACCCTCGGCAAAGGCAATGCCGAACCGCTCGGCATCGCCGCAGCGATCCAGCTGCCACGACCGCTTTCGCTGCTGCATCGCGGCGGCGATGAGGCACCGGCGTGGTTGATCGCGCGACCCCTGTTCGTGCTAGATCGCCCTGAAGTTAAGGAGAGACGGGATGAAAGTCCGGATCGATAAATCGGGCTGTGTCGGCAATGCGCGGTGTGCGGCGGTCGCCGAGGCACTCTTCCCGCTCGACGACGACGGCTACATCGCGATCGAGGCGTTCGACGTGCCCGCAGGCCAGGAAAAGGCCGCCAAGAACGGGGCACGCGCCTGTCCGGAACGCATCATCTTCGTCGAGGAAGACGACGGCACGATCTCTTGGCCGCCCACAAAGCGCGCCTGACACCCCAATATTGTGGAGCACCTATGAGCGATATTCTCGGCTATAACGGCAAACGCGTCATCGTCACCGGCTGCTTCTCCGGCATGGGCGAGGCGACTGCCAAGCTGTTGCTGTCGCTGGGGGCCGAGGTCCACGGCCTCGACTACAAGCCATCCACGCTGCCGCTCGCGAGCTTCAACAACGTCGACCTGCGCGATCCCGGTTCGATCGAGGCGGGCGTGGCCGCGATTGGCGGCAAGGTCGATGCGCTGTTCAACTGCGCGGGATTGCCGCAATCCTTCCCGGCGATGGATGTGATGAAGGTCAACTTCATCGGCCTGCGCCACCTGACCGAACAGGTCCTGCCGTTGATGGGCCCGGGCGGCGCGATCGCCAGCATCGCCTCGACCGGCGGACTCGGCTGGAGCCGTCGCATCCCGACCAATATGGAGTTCGTCACCACCAAGGGCTTCGCGGCGGCGGTCGAATGGGCCGAGGCGCATCAGGAGGACACGATCAAGGAGGGCTACAGCTTCTCCAAGGAGAACGTGATCGTCTGGACGCAATATATGGGCGCGCACCTGATCAAGCAGGGCATCCGGATCAACTGCACCCTGCCCAGCCCCACGCAGACGCCGATGATGGCGGCCTTCCACGAAACGTCGGGCAAGGACGTGGTCGATGCCGCCGCCGAGCCGATGGGGCGCTATTCGACGCCAGAGGAACAGGCCGGGGGACTCGTCCTGCTCAACAGTGCGCTCGCCGGCATCGTCAACGGCGTGGTCTTCCCGGTGGATGGCGGGTTCATGGGCGGCGTCGCGACGGGTCAAGTCGATCTCAGCAAGATGATGCGCCGGGCGGCTCCCGCTGCCGCATAACAATAGGACCGCGCGATGAATTTCGACCTGACCGACGACCAGGAGATGATGCGCGACATGTTCGCGCGTTTCCTCGACGAGAACAGTTCCACCGCGCGGGTGCGCGCTGCCGCGCCGTCGGGTTTCGATGCCGCGCTGTGGAAGGGACTGGCCGAGCAGGGCGCGCTGTCGATCCGCGTGCCCGAAGCGTCGGGCGGTCTAGGGCTCGGCCTGATCGACGCGGCCGTGTTGATGGAAGAGGCCGGCCGAACGCTGGCGTCGGGACCGCTCGCCGAGGCGCTGATCGCCGCGCGCTTGCTGGCATTGTTCGGCGGCGACGCCGACTTGCTCGAGCGTGCGATGACCGGTGAGAGCGTCGTCACGATCGCCTTCCACGATATCGCCGATCAGCCGCGCCAGTGGATTGCCGGCGGCCTGATCGCGGAAGGCCTGATCGCACGAAACGGCAGCGACGTGGTGCTCGTCACCGTGGCGGATGGCGCGCGGGTCGCGGAGGAGAACCTCGCCGACACGCCGCTCGCCGAGCTCGATCTCGCAGCGCAGCCACAGGTCGTCCTCGCCTCGGGCGATGCCGCACTGGCGACGTTCGCCGCCGCGATCGAGGAGTGGAAACTGCTCGTTTCCGCGGCACTTGCGGGGCTCGGGCGCGAGGCGCTCAAGCTAGCCGCGGCGTATGCGAGCGAGCGGAAACAGTTTGGTCAGTTCATCGGCCAGTTTCAGGCGATCTCGCACCCGCTCGCCGACCTGATCTGCGAGGTGGACGGCGGCAAGTTCCTCGTCTGGAAGGCGATCCGCGACATCGCCAACGGCACGCCGACCGCCGGGGCCGCGATCTCCGTGGCGGCGTGGTGGAACGCCGAAGCCGCCGCGCGCGCCACCGCGCAGGCGCTGCACACCTTCGGTGGCTACGGCCTGACCACCGAATACGACATCTTCCTGTTCAACCTGCGTGCCAAGGCCTGGCCGCTCGTACTTGGCGACCCGCAGCGGCTGCTCGACGAGGCCGGTCGGCGCCTTTACGCGGGCGAGACGACCGCGCTGCCCGACGCCGGCGAGAGCCCGATCGACTTCGATCTCGGCGACAACGCCAACGCGATCGCGCAGGAGATCCACACTTTCTTCGCCGCCAATGTCACGCCGGAAATGCGCGACAAGTTTCACTACAGCTGGGAAGGCTACAACCCGGAACTCAACCGCAAGCTCGCCGCCGAAAACCTGCTGTATCTCGGGTTGCCGAAGGACGTCGGCGGGCGCGGCCTGTCGCCCTATGCGAAGATCGCAGCGATGGATGCGTTCGAGCTCGAGGGGTATAACAATCCCGCGGCGGGCGTATCGCAGATGGTCGCGCTGATCATCCACCGGTTTGGCTCGGACGACCTCAAGCAGGACGTCCTGCCGAAGATCATGTCGGGCGAGGTGATCTGCAGCCTGGGGTATTCGGAGCCGGGCGCAGGGTCCGACGTGTTCGCCGCGCAATGCCGCGCCACCCCGGATGGAAACGGCTGGCGAATCGACGGCACCAAGATGTTCACCAGCGGTGCCAACCTCGCCAGCTATGTCCTGATGCTCGCACGCACCAATACCGAAGTCGCCAAGCACAAGGGGCTGACGATGTTCGTCGTGCCGCTCAAGACCAACGGCGAACAGACGGAAGGCGTCACGGTCCAGCCGGTCCATACCTTCCAGGACGAGCGGACCAACATCACCTTCTACGACAACGTCAAGATTCCCGATAGCTGGCGGCTTGGCGACGTCGATGGCGGCGTGAAGACGATGAGCGCCAGCCTGGAATTGGAACATGGCGGCGGGTTCGCGAAGTATCAGCGCGCGATGCTCCACGCGGGCGAGCAACTGTGTCGCGAGGTCACCAGGCACGGCAAGCCACTGATCGACGATCCGGCGGCGCAGACGCGACTGGCGCGCACCGTCGCGAACCTGTGGGTGTCCGAACTGCTCACGTTCCGTGCGACTTGGGTGATCGCCGAGAAGAAGACCAACCTCGCCTACGGGCCGATGGCGAAGATGTTCTCGTCGGAGAAATTCCTTACCGACGCGCGCGACCTGCTCGATCTGACCGCACCGCTGTCGCTGTCGAAGCGCAAGGGGGCGGCGGCCGAGATCAACATGTTCTATCGCCACGCGCAGGGCTCGACGATCTATGGCGGCACCAGCGAAGTCCACCGCTCGATGATCGCCGAACGCGGCCTCGGCCTGCCGCGCACCCGCGCTTGAGGATCGCCGTATGACCGATGCCCCCGATCCTGCCCCGGCTCCTGCCCCCGATCCTACGCCGCATCTGCTGACCGAGGAGCAGGACGGTGTCCTCATCGCGACGCTCAACCGCCCCGACAAGCTGAACGCGCTGTCGGGCGAAACGATGGCGCTGTTCGAGACCGCGCTGCACCGTTTCCGCGACACGCCCGCGCTGAAGGTCATGCTGGTCCGCGCGAACGGCCGGTTCTTCAGCGCGGGTGCGGATCTGCGCGGCGGATCGTCGCGACCGCGGCCGACGACGGCGTCTGAGATCCGCGAAAACCACCGGCTCGGGCTGCACGGCATGCACCGGATCTACGACGAGATGGAGCATGTCGAGAAGCCGATCGTCTGCGCCATTCACGCCGATTGCGTCGGTGGCGGGCTCGAACTCGCTTTGTCCTGCGATTTCCGGCTGGCCGCGAAATCCGCGTCGTTCGCGTTCCCCGAAGGACTGTTCGGGGTGCTCCCCGCATCCAACGGGGTAAGCCGGCTGACGCGGATCTGCGGTGCGCATTGGGCGCGGTGGCTGATCATGGGCAACCAGAAGGCCGACGCGGATCGTGCGCTGATCATGGGACTGGTCCACGACGTTTTGCCCGACGACGGCTTCGCGGATGCGGCGCTGGCGTTCTGCCGGCATCTGACCAAGTCGAGCGGCGAACAGATGGGCGCGGCGAAGATCGCGATTGAGATGGCGAGCGAACTCGGGCCCGAGATGGGCCGGCACGTCGAGCGGATGGCGAACAGCGCGCTGATGCTCAATCCGGCGTATCTGGAGGGGATCGAGCGGTATATTTCGAAGCTTGGGTCGAAGAAGTAGCCGATCGGATCGGCAGAACGAGTTTCTCTTCGTGGAGGGCGTAGCCCCTGAATGGCTCCCGGTAACCCCTGAATGGCTTCCGCCTGCAAAAAATACGCTGCGCGCGATGCCCCGGAACCACACCACCGTGGCAACCTGGGCGCGTGCCCACAACCAGTTCCGGCGGCAGGCGCCTTAGACAGCACGTCCCATCAGCGCGAGCACTTCCTTGCGGCTGCGTTCGTCGTCGCGGAACACGCCCATCATCCGGCTCGTCACCATCGTCACGCCCGGCGTGCGGACTCCGCGCGCGGTCATGCAAGCATGGCTCGCCTCGATCACCACCGCGACGCCCTGCGGCTTGAGGTTGTCCCAAATGCAATCCGCCACTTCTGCGGTCAGTCGCTCCTGCACCTGCAATCGGCGCGCGAACCCATGCAGCACGCGCGCGAGCTTCGAGATGCCGACGACATAGTCGCGCGGCAGGTAGGCGATGTGTGCCTTGCCGATGATCGGCGCCATGTGGTGCTCGCAATGTGACTGGAACGGAATGTCCTTCAGCAGCACGATCTCGTCATAGCCGCCGACCTCCTCAAACACGCGGTCGAGATGTTTTGCCGGATCGTCGCCATAGCCCGCGCAATATTCCTTCCACGCGCGTGCGACGCGCCGCGGCGTATCGAGCAGCCCCTCGCGGGTCGGATCGTCGCCTGTCCAGCGGATTAGCGTACGGATCGCCGACGCGACGTCTTCCGGCACGATCGGCTTGCCGTCTGACCCTCGTTCGTTGGTTATAGCAGTGCTGCTATCGTCCCCATCGCATTCGACCCGCATAGCAATACCTTGTGTCAGTATATCAAAATTACACCGTATCTCTACGCTGCAAACGTACCATTTCGCTCAACACGTGCGCGGTATGCGGACTGCAAGGATCGAACGGTGCCTTTGCAAAATCTCAATTCTTCGCCTCAGCCCGAAACTCTCGAATCCCAAGTTCCAGCAATCGCGATTCCGCACGCAGGAAATTGCGTACGTTCGGCGAGAACGCGCCCGGCAGCACCGTCGGCAGGATCCGATCGGTGGCGATCGTCACGACGCGTTCGATCCCCGTGTACAGCACCGTCGCCATGCCGGCCGCCGGGGTGCCGGGAACGCCGGGGTCCTGATCCATCTGCGAGATCAGCAATCCGATCACCGGCTGCGCGGCGTGGACACGGTGGACCATCATCCGTTCGTCGCGCTGGTCGGCCATGCTGTTGCGCAGATGCAGGATCATCGAGTTGCGATGCCAGAACCCATGCAGCGCAGTGACGAACTCCAGGCAATGCGCGTTCAGGTTTTCGTCCGGCCAGCGTTCGCGCAGATGCCGCAGATAGCTTGCTTCGGCATCGGCGGAAAGCGGCTCCAGTACCGCGAGCAGCAACTCGGTCAGGTCGGTGAAATATACATATAGCGACGTCATCCCGAGCGATGCCTGCCGCGCCACCGCGCTAAGCGAGATCGGCGCATCGAGCGATCCCGCCAGCAGTTCGTTGGTTGCGGCTATAATCCGGTCGCGCGTGTCGCGCCCCTTGCGGCCAAGCCGTTGCCCGTTAAGGTTATGGCTGACCACCTTCGCCGCCGCCGGACCGCGTGGCCTTACCGTCTCCGTCGGTTGAACAACATCCACGCCCGCATCCCGTCCTAGCCTCGGCGCCCGATCATGCCGCGCGCCATGCGATCAACTTGGTCTCTAGAAACTCCTCGATTCCCTCGAGACCCCATTCGCGGCCCATACCAGACGCCTTGTAGCCGC
The DNA here is from genome assembly GCF_057815015.1 of Sphingomonas sp. SL1004. Classification (NCBI taxonomy): domain Bacteria; kingdom Pseudomonadati; phylum Pseudomonadota; class Alphaproteobacteria; order Sphingomonadales; family Sphingomonadaceae; genus Sphingomonas; species Sphingomonas sp. SL1004. The sequence goes on along the minus strand of NZ_JBYMUX010000001.1, from coordinate 4,350,879 downwards.
CAAACGGTATATCGCCGGCGATGCTCATCCCGCCATTCACGCTCATCGTGCCGGTGCGGACGCGCTTGGCGATCTTCATCGCCCGGTCGAGATCGCCCGACGACACGCCGCCGCCCAGCCCGTAATCGCTGTCGTTGGCGATCCGGATCGCATCCTCGTCGTCCTCGAACGGGATCACCACCAGCACGGGTCCGAAGATCTCCTCCTGCGCGATCCGCATGTCGTTGGTGACGTCGACGAAACAGGTCGGCTCGATGAAATAGCCACCGCCCTTGTCGGGGCGCATCTTGCCGCCTGCGATCATCGTCGCGCCTTCCCGCTGGCCGAGTTCGATATACGACATCACCCGCTCCATCTGCCGCTTCGACACGACCGGTCCCATGATGTGCTTGGGCTCGTCGAACACCCCCCAGTTATCGCCGAAACTCGAATACGCATGCTTGAGGATCCCCTTGGCCTCCTCATAGCGGCTCTTCGGTACGAGCAGTCGCGACTGGACCGCGCAGCCCTGCCCTGCATGGAACACCAGCATGGTCTGCGCGACGTCCATCGCGAAGTTCGGCGCGTCGTCGAGCACGATCTTCGCCGATTTGCCGCCGAGTTCGAGAAACACGCGCTTCAGCGTGTCCGCGCCCTGCTGCATGATCCGTTTGCCGACGCCGGTGGAGCCGGTGAACGAGATCAGGTCGACGCGCTTGTCCTTGACCAGCATCTCGCCCGCCAGCGCCGGATCACTGCCGAACACGACGTTGAGCACCCCCTTGGGAAAGCCCGCTTCGATCGCCAGTTCACCGAAGATCGCGCCCATGCCCGGCGTGTCGGGGGCGGGCTTGAGGATCACGGTGCAGCCCGCGAGCAGCGCAGCGACCACCTTGCCGACGTTGACGTAAAGCGGCACGTTCCACGGCGTGATCGCGGCGACCACGCCGATCGGCTCATACACCGCTTTCCGCAACGTCTCGAAGCCGTACGAGGTACGGCCACCGTAATCGCGCTCCCACGTCACCTTCGGGAAAGCGGCGATGTAATCGTCCCAGCCCTCCATCGCCATGTCGACATGCGCGCGCCCGACCGCGCCCCATGCCGCGCCCGCTTCGTGCCGCGCCAGGTCCGACAGGCGTTCCTTGTTCGCCGCGAACAGATCGCGCAGCTTGGTGACCAGCTGGAGACGCAGATCGACGTTCGTAGCCCAGTCGGTGTCGTCGAACGCACGCCGCGCCGCCGCGATCGCCGCCTCGACATCCGCCGCCGATGCGTCTGCCGCCTTGCCGACGGGTTCGCCGGTCCACGGGCTGATCACGTCGAAGGTCTTGCCACCCTCGGCATCGCGGAGTTTGCCATCGATGAACAGCTTGGCGTCGGGAAGGGTCGTCATGGCGAAAGTCTTTCTAACGGGACCAAGGGAATCAGCGTCGGGGAATCAGCGCCGGCTGCCGCTGAGTGTGACGAGGCCGACATGGAGATCGGCGGGCATGTCGAGCACCGCGCGAAACGCGTCGGTGACTGAATTGTAATGCGAGATCGGCCGTTCGCGCAGGTTGATGCCGATCTTGGCGTTCTCCTGCGCGAACTTCACCGCGACCTCCATCGGCCAGCCGCTGCCGGTCTTGGTCTCGTCCATCATCATGCCCGCGCGAACCACGGTGACGCGCACGCCCTCCGCCTCCAGCTCGCGACCCCACATGTGCGAGACGAGTTCGAGCCCGGTCTTGGCGCCGGCATACATCCACAGCATCGGCATCTGCAGCGCGACGGACTCGCTCGTAACGTTGATGATGTGCCCGCCGCCGCGCAGCAGCGGCAGGGCGGCGCGCGCACAGAACACGGGTCCGGCGAGGTTGATCGATATCTGGTTGAGGATCTGGTCGTCGCGCGCATCGGCCAGCGTGAACGGCTCGTACACGCCGGCGTTATTGATCAGCACGTCGATCTTAGGATAGCTTTCAGCGATCGTAGCAAAGACGCTGCGCACCGCGTCCGGGTCCGCCACGTCGCACTGTATCGCGACGTGCGGCGCGCCGATCTCGTCCGCCACCGCCTTTACCTTCGACAGCGTGCGTCCGAGAAGAATAACGGTCTCGCCATCGGCAGCGAAACGCCGGGCCAGCGCGCGCCCTAGTCCGTCGCCTGCCCCGGTGATCACGATCGTCTTTGCCAACTCTCCGCTCCCTTATGCTTTGACGTTAAGTGCCCCGCGCGCGCCGCATGCGGCAAGGGCCGACCGTATCGTGCGCGCGATGCTTGCCGAACTCAGCCCACGGGTCGGGCAAAGTCGGGGGGATAGACCGATAGGTCGCCGTCATACGCGACCCCGCCCGGCCAGAACGCATCGCCGCTGACCTTGCGGAAATAATGCACCGTCCGCGCGAAGGAACCGGCCGAGGATCGCGGCGCCATCGCAACCCCGCTGGGCGAAACACCACGTGCGCGGGCACTAAAGTCCTTCACCGTGAACAGCAGGTCGTCGGTCTGGAGCGCGCACAGGACCAGGTCGCTGCCGGGACAATAGCGGACCGGTTCGACCTGGAGCGGCGACAGGCGGCCGCGCTTCATCGCCACCTTGCCGGGGACGCGCGTCACTTCCGGGCCGTGCACGTCGGTGTACCATTGCTGATACTCCGCCTCGCGACCCGCAACGAAATTGGCGAGAATGATGCTGACGCCCGACAACGGCTTGTCGGGTTGGTGGTTGGGGCTGGATACCCAGTCCGAATACATCGCATAGCTGTGGATACGTTCGCTCTCGTCGGCATCGTCGATGAGCCCGGCATCGCGTGCCTCGGCGAGCAGCGGCGCGAGCGCGGGCAGGTCGATTGCCGGCGCCGGATAGTCGAAATCATAGACGCTCACGAACCGCCACGGCTGCGGAATGTCGGGCATGACCTGTTCGGGCGTCACCTCGTACCGATCGGCCGCCACGAACCCGCGCAGCCGTTTTAGCGCGTCGCGGTGAGGCCCGTCGAACCATGCGGCGTACGCATCCTCGCGCCCCGCCAACACGTTGTGAAGGTGGATCGTCGTGTACAGGCTCATCCCTCGTCCCTTCGCTTTGCGCGTTGGGAGGGGTCTAAGCCGTGGCGCACGAAAGCCATATCGCGGGTGCGATTTGACCCATCGGGCGGCATGTAACATCCTCCACGCGTCGCTCCAGGAGACCTCCGATCGCTACCACCAACTCTCGCTTCGCGCTCTTCCGCGCCGCCGACGCGCGCGATTTCGAGGAAAGCGGCATCATGTCGCAGGGCATGCCGACCGAGATCGAGATGACCGGCGCGGTCGCTGCGATCGATGCCGGGATGCTCGAGGGTACGACGGTCAAGCTGCTGTTCGAGATGCCCGGCCTCAGCCTGACGCACGCCTGGTTCAAGAGCGGCTTTCCCCTGCCCCGCCACACGCACGACGTCGACTGCCTCTATTATATCGTCGCCGGTTCTCTTCGCGTCGGCACCGAGACGCTTGCGAAGGGCGATGGGTTCTTCGTCGGCGCCGACGTACCCTATCATTACGTACCGGGCGCGGACGGCGTGGAGGTGCTGGAGTTCCGCGGCTCGAACAGCTTCGACATCAAGCTGCTGGCGGACAATCCGGCGTTCTGGGAGAAGGCGGTGGGTACGGTGAATCGCAGTCGCGAGAACTGGGCGAACGAGCCGCCGCCGTCCGCGCTCGGCTAGTATCGATCATCTAATCTGCGCCCCCGACGCTACAGAGCCTCCTCCGAGGAGGCGCACCGTTGAGACCGTAGCGCGCCACCACCATGTTTCCCCGCGAAGGCGGGGACCCAGACTGGGCTCCCGCCTTCGCGGGAGAACAAGATGCGAGCAGGAGGCGCTATTGAGACAGCCTGCGCACCCGATGGTCTGCTCCTGCCACGACCCGGCTCCGGTGCCCTTATTCCGCGACCCGCATGTCGACAAACAACCGCGTCAGCCGCGACTCCATAATCCGCCACACACCGCCCACCCGCGCATAGCGCTCATGATAATGCCCCGCGGCGTCCAGCACGCGCCCGTTCGGCCAGGTCAGCCGATCCTTCATCGCCCAGACCGCCCGCGCGCCGTCGCCATCGATCTCGATCTCCGGCGAACGGACGTGATGCACCGTCACCGCCGGCTCCAGCGACGACCGGATATACGCCACCGCCGCATCGCGCCCGTCGAGCCGCGGTCCGCCCGATGCGGTCGCGTCGATCACCGCGTCCTCGGCGAACAGCGCAGCGAACCCTGTCCAATCTTTCGTGTCCAGCAATCGGCAATACCGCGCCTTCACATTCGCGATCGCCAGCCAGTCGTCGAACGCGATCTCCGTCAAAACCGGGGCCTTCGTCAAAACCGGAAGCCGCGCATCTGGTTGCCGCCGTCGCACAGGATCGTCTGGTTGTTGACGAAGCTGCCCTCGTCCGACGCGAGGAACACGCCGAGATTGGCGATATCCTGGGCGGTACCCTGCCGCTTGACCGACTGCATGCCCTTCAACCGCTCCCACGTATCGTCGGCGACACCGCCGCGCGCCGCCTCGGTCTGCATCAGTCCCGGCGCGATCCCGACGCAGCGTATCTCGTCCGCGCCGAACTGCATCGCCATAGCGTTCGTGAAGACGTTGAGCGCCGCCTTGGTGATCCCGTAGGCGGTCGCGGGCGTGTAGCTCGCCATCGAAGACTTGTTGATGATCAACCCCTTCGCCTTGGCGAGCGCGGGTCGCAGCGCCTCGGCGAGCAGGACCGGCCCAAGCGTGTTCACGGCGAAGAACTGTTGCCACTTCGCCATGCCGAGCCCGAAGAACCCGCGCTGGATCTCGCCCGCGTGCATCCCCGCATTGTTAATCAACACGTCGAGGCTGTCGTGCAGCGCCAGCACCTCGGCCGCAAACGCGAGGATATCCTCTTCGACGCCAAGATCGACCCGGTGGACAGATGCGCTGCCCCCCGCGCGCTCGACCAGCGCCTTGCTTTCATCGAGCCCGTCCAGCTTCAGATCGGCCAGCACCAGATGCGCACCCTCGCGCGCGAAAGCCTCGGCATAGGCGCGGCCGAGCCCGCCTGCCGAGCCCGTCACGAGCACGGTCTTGCCCGAGAATTTTCCCGTCATCATTGGTTCCTCACGCCGGCCGCTTGGCCAGTTCGACCTCGGCCTTCGCGGTTGCCAGCGTCGCGCCGGTCTGGTTCTGCATCTTCGTTTCGATCTGGACCATGTGGCGGCCGGCCGCATCGATGAAGACGTCGGTCACGGTCGCGGTCTGGATCGTGATGTCGCCAGTCAGCGCCGGGCTACGGTAATTGCACGCGCTATGCCGCACCATGCCCCATTCGCCCGCCCAGCCGGCGAGATAGTCGGTGATCCACGCGCCCATCGACGCGCCGTAGCCATAGCCGCGTGGCATGCCGATGAAGCGGGCCCAGCGCGGGAACAGATGACCGCGCGACGGCCCGATATAGGCGCCATCGGTGTTCTCGGGATTGATCGCTTCTTCGGTCGGGTCCTGCTCGGGCCCCGCCATCGGCCCGGTGAAGCCGAGTTCGGCCATGTTCAGGTCGGTGCGGCGATGCATGCTGCCCCATTGCGTGAAGGTGTAGCTGCGCCATTCGGTGGTGAAGCTGACGATCGAATGCGGCCCGAACACGCGTTCGGGCAGGACGTCGCCGACCTTCACCGTATCCCAATAGCGCGCACTGTGGCCGAGGTCATGGAGCATCTGGATCCAGGCGAACTTGCGTGTCTCCAGCGCCTCGAGTTCCTCGTCGCCCCAGACCGGATCGTCCTGGTTGTCCGTCGGGGTGTTCGCCTGCCCCGCCGCCTGGCTGTAGCGGATTGAGGTCGACCGCTGCTTGGCGATCAAGTCGCCGTGCTGGTTGTAGTAGAAATTGTCGCCGCGCTGGAAACAGGTCGGGCCACCGAACTTGGTCTCCTTGACGGTATAGTCGAACGGGATGCGCTCGTTCCACACCCGGTCGCCCGCGACGATGCGCGGACCGTAGAACCACCATTCGTCGCCGCCGAACAGCATGTGCGAATTGGGAATGAGGCCGATACAGGACGGCGCGGAGCCGTGGCCGTCGTCCATCGTCACCGGGAAGGATTGCGGCGCGACCAACTGGCCGAAGCGGCTCTGCATGCCGTACATCGCATCGTAATGCAGGCGGTTCGGGTAATGCATCGCCTGCACCCAGCGGCGGATATCGTTGTTCGCGAACGGATCGACCATCCGCGCCGGCTGCATCGGCTTGCCCAGATACGTATCGATATCGGACGTGTCGAGAATGGTGCTCATGGCCTGCTCCTGGGAGATCCGTGGATCGATCGTTGCGCCTGTTGTCCGGCGGCCCGGACAAAAGGCAAGGCGGCCACGGCACTCATCGCGGGAGCGTTCCGCAGGCATCGCGGGAGCGGTTTGGCGGTCTTCAGACAGGCCGCGAGAAGGTGATCCGCGCGATCCGCCAGCCGTCTTCGCCGTGCTGGAACACGTCGGCATAGCGACCGAGCACGAGAGATATCTCGCCGGTCTCACGGCGTCTCGACTGCGCCGTGACCACCCATTCGCCGGTCGCGCTATCGCCGTCGATATCGATGCGCGGCGAGTGGAGCATGTGGATCATCCAAACGCTCCCGCCCGCTATCGCGTCGCACAGGAAGTCGGTGATCGCGGCGGGTCCGTGCAGCAGCCCGTACCCGTAATCGCCAACGAAATCCGCGGTGAAGATATCGGCGAACATCGCCCGCGCCACCACGACGTCCTCTGCCGCAGTATCCGCGGCGCGGCAGTATCGCGCTTTCAGATTGGCGATCGCCAGCGCCTGATCGGCGCCATCGCTCACGCCAGCCGCTTGACGACCAGCGCCTTCAGGTCCGCCGTCTTGATCTTCGCGCTACCGGTCAGTTCCAGTTCGTGCTCGCCGAAGAACAGCACGCGGCGCGGCACCTTGTAGCTAGCGAGACTCTCCTTGGCGAAGCGACGCACGCCCTCCTCGTCGAGTGTCGCGCCGACATGCGGGACGATGCACGTCACGACCAGCTCGCCCAGCGTGTCGTGCGGCACGCCGACCGTCTGCGTTACCTTCACGCCGGGTAGCGCCTTCAGCACGGTATCGATCTCGATCGGCGAGACGTTGGCGCCGCCTGTCTTGATGATGTCGTTCAGCCGCCCCTCCCAGTGCAGCCGGCCTTGCACATCGAAATAACCGCCATCACCGGTTCGGAAAAATCCCTCGCCGTCGAGCGTCTCGTCGAGCGGCACGCCGATATAACCGAGCATCATCGTCGCGCCTTTGACCGCGAGTTCACCGCGTTCGCCACGCGGCACGACCGCGCCGGTCAGTGGATCGACGACCTTGAACACGTTGCCCGCCAGCGGATAGCCGTGCCCCACGCCCGCCTTAGCCTCCGGCGTACCCGAATCGTAAATCGCACTGATCGTGAAGGTCTCGGTATTGCCGTACGCCGACCACGGCTCCTGCCAGTCGGTGTCGATCGTCGGGTGATTCGCGAGCGCGACGTTGACGTAATGCAGGCTCGACAGGTCGACGTCCGCCCAGTTCGCAGCGCCTTCCAGTTGCGCATATTGGTGCGGCCAGGCGAACGCCATCGTCGCCCGCTCGCGCTCCATCAGCGCCAGCGCCTCCTCGGGCTGGAAAATCGCCTGGAGGATCAGGCTGCCACCGCTCGACAGCGCGCCGCCGATCGCCATCGCGAAATTGCCCGACCAGAAGAACCCGTTGGCGGACCAGGCGCGCGCATCCGGCCCCGCCTGCAGAAAGCGTTTCCAGCGCCATAGCTGCAACGTCGGGCCACGGTGTGCGCTGAGAATGCCCTTGGGCTTGGCGGTCGATCCCGACGAGAAGAACAGCACGCCCGGATCGGCCGGGGTGACGGTCGCCGCAGTCGCATCGACCAGCGCCTGCGCCACGCCATCGCCGCGCCCGAGGAACGCATCCCACGCCTCCACGGCACCACCGCCGTCGTCGCCGCCACCGATCGATACGATGTGGCGCAGGAACGGAAACCGCAGCGAGGCCAGCATACCAGGCGTCGCGGTCGCGATGTCCGGCTCCAGCGCGCCGATCGTCTCGACGAAATCCTTCTTGAGCACCGTGCGTTCGAGCAGCAGCACCGAACAGGCCGAGCTTTGCAGCAGGTGATCCAGTTCGGCCTGCGTCGAGAACGTACTGAGCGTCGCCGCCACCCCACCCGCCAATGCCGTACCGAACACCGCTGACAGGAATTCCGGCCGGTTCGTCATCAGCACGCCGACCCGCGTACCCTTCCCGACCCCGCACGCGATCAGTGCGCGGGCGACCGCGTTCGCACGCTCCCATAGGTCGTCATAAGACCAGCGGATCGTCACCTCGACGCCGTCCAGCCCAGCCTCGTGCAGCACCAGCGCTTCGCTCGAGCCGTACAGCGCGGTGACTTCGCGCAACCACCCGCCGAGCGTCAGCGCGCCGATGCCGGGCTCGTCCGCAAGCGGCGGCCCGGCGACGATCGAAGGGAGCGGTTCGGTCATGATGCGCCTGTCGTTTGGGTCAACGGTTCACGTCGACCAGCACGCGGCCGCGCACCTTACCGTCAATCAGGTCCGCCGCAGCCTGCACCGCGTCCGCGAGGCCGACTTCGGTAGCGATCGAGTCGAGCAGCGCCGGGTCGAGATCGTTCGCCAGCCGCTGCCACGCCGTCAGGCGCTTGGCCTTCGGCGCCATGACGCTGTCGATCCCGAGCAAGCTGACACCGCGCAGGATGAACGGCATCACCGACGACGGGAAATCCGCCCCCTGCGCAAGGCCGCACGCCGCGACGACGCCGCCATATTTGGTCGCAGCGACCGCGTTGGCGAGCGTGTTGCTGCCGACCGAGTCCACCACCGCCGCCCAGCGCTCCTTCTGGAACGGCTTGCCCGGTGCGCTGAGTTCCGCACGGTCGATGATCGACGTCGCGCCGAGTGTCTTCAGGTAATCGCCCTCGGACGCCTTGCCGGTCGCCGCGACAACGGTGAAGCCGAGCTTCGCCAACAACGCGACCGCGACGCTGCCGACGCCGCCGGTCGCGCCGGTCACCAGGACCTCGCCCTTGTCGGGCGTAACGCCCGCCGAAACCAGTGCCTCGACGCACAGCGCGGCGGTGTATCCCGCCGTCCCGATCGCCATCGCCTGCTTCGGCGTGAACGCAGACGGCAGCGACACCAGCCAATCGCCCTTCAACCGCGCGACCTGGCCGAGCCCGCCCCAATGCGTCTCGCCGACACCCCAGCCGTTGAGCACGACGGTGTCGCCAGCCTTCCAGTCGGCATGGCTGGACTCGCGGACGGTGCCGACAAGGTCGATTCCCGGCACCATAGGAAACTTGCGTACCACCGGGCCCTTGCCGGTGATCGCGAGGCCGTCCTTGTAGTTGAGCGTCGAGTAGGCGACGTCGATCGTGACGTCGCCCTCCGGCAGATTGGCTTCGTCGACCTGCGTGACGGCTACGGTCTGGCCGGCATCGGTCTTGTCGATCAGGATGGCTGAAAACATCGTCGCTCTCCGGAAGTGGCGACGCGACCATCGGGTGTTATCCGGACCGTCGCGTCGAGAAATGCTGCGACGCCATCCTCCAGACTATAGCCCGGTTTTGCCACCGAATTACTTGGCGGCCGGCGATTCATCGCCCACCCGTTACGCCGTGCGCGACGTCCGCTTCGACGTGCGTCGCCCCGCATCGTGGTCGGCATCGGACGCTGCGATCAGCGCCTCGATCTCCGGAAAGCACTCTGCGCGCATCGTGCCGTGCATCGACAGACGCAGACTTTCCTGTGCGAACCGTCGCGCGAGTTCGCGACGTTCGGCATCGGTCTTCTCATGCGTCTTGGTCCACACCGGCCACAGGAAATTGCCGGCGAGCATCAGCAACGAGAAGACGTCGCTGTCGATCCCCGGCTGGGCCATATCGGTCTGCGTGAACCGCCGCAGCGATCCGGCGTATTCGCGCCAGAACGGATCGTGCGCCGGTTCGTCGGACGCCAGCAGTTGCAGGAACCAGATGCGGCACAGCGCCGGATTGTCGACCGCGAAATCGGCAAGCGTAGTGGTCAGCGCGGTGATGTCGACATCCTCGACCCGGCGATCCTTCACGGTCGCCGGATCGCCGAATGCGGCATGGAACAGCTGGTCGGACACCGATTGCGTGGTCGCCGCGACGAGTTGTTCGCGTGTCGTGAAATGCTGGTAGGCCGTGCCGCGGTTGACCCCAGCGAGCGTCGCGACGGCGGATACGCTCATCCCGTCCGGGCCATCGCGCGCCAGCAATTCCCGTGCTGCCGACAGGATTACCTCACGCGTCGCAACCGGATCCCGGGGGCGACGTGTGCGGACGTTGGTCATACACATTCCCCCTCTTTGGCCCGGCCCCGCGTAAGCATGCCCGGTAGCCAAGTTCCTCGCTGGTCCAACGCCGTAGCGCATTTTTCGAGCTAGGACAGCAACACTGCGCAATACCGCATGGAAAAGCGAACGGCGGACGATTTCCAATCATCCGCCACCAGCCTTCATGTCGGCCTCGAACCTTGGCTCAGTGCGACCCGAACGAGAAGCGCGCGTTGAGACCGAATTCGCGAGGCGGGGTGGTCGTGATCCCCGTGTAGGTGCTCGTCGTTGTGACCGCCGCGGCAGAGCGGAACGTCGGGGGCTGAAGAACCTGATAGGTCGAGCTGAGAGGATCAGTCCGGCTGAGGACACGTACCGTGTCGAACAGGTTCTTGGCGAACAGGCTGATTTCCCAGTTGCCCTTCGGATCGCGGATACCGACGAACAGGTTGACCATCACATATTGCTTCACGTTGTCGTAGATGTTCGACGGATCGCTCTGTGACTTGCCGAAATAGCTCGCAAGACCGCGGATATAGGCATCGGTGCCGTCCGTAACTGGCGCGCCGTACTCCGTCTGCAAAGTGGCGCTCAGCGGCGGCTGGAACGATGACCGCTGGCTGACCGAACAAGAACTCAGGTTATTTGCCCCGACCCGACCGATCAGCTGCGCGACGCTTGGCGCGGTGATCGTAGCGTCGGGAATGCCGTCGCCGTTCAGGTCGTTACACGGGATCGTTCCGTTCTTGATCTTGCCCAACGCATAGCTGCCGACCAGATTGAACTTCAATCGGCTGCCGACGTCGTAGCCAATTTCGCCCTCGACGCCGTTGACCGTAACCGGCACCGCCGCGACGAAATTAAACTGGTTCACCTGCGGCACGATAGTCGCGACGCCGTTGGTCACCGTGCGGTTGTAGTTGACGTAATAGATGCCCGATTGGCCATTCACGCCCGGCGCGCGGTACACGAAATTGTCGAATTTCTGGTGGAAGGCGCTCGCGTTGAGGCGCAGCTTCCCATCCATCAAGGTGCTCTTGAAGCCGACTTCATAAGACTTAGAGGTCTCCGGCGGCAGGTTCAGGAACGATTGTTCGAGAGCCGATTGCTGTACGCTGAAATCACCGACGGCGTTGATGCCGGGACGATAGGAACTGCCGGTGCTGGCGTAGACCATCAGGTCGCGCGTGAAATTATGCTTTACCGACGCGCTGTAGATCAGCTTGTTGTCCTTGACCGACGGATCGGGAATGACGATCCCCGGCTGGAGCAACGAGCCCGAACTCTGGTAATCGATATAGCGCAAGCCGCCAGCGACTTCGGTCCGGTCGCCGATATGCGCCGTCAAATTGCCGAACACCGATTGTTCGTGAGTCTTGCCGCGGCGACCGACGGGAGTCTGCACCGTCGTTGCAAGGCTGCCACCAAGCGCCGCGGGAAGGAAAACCGGCGTGGAGATCAGCAGGTCCGTCGGCGAGCTGTTCTTGTTGTCGAACACTCCGAGCACGTAATCGAATGCGCCGAAGACGCGCTCCTCATTTTGCAGGCGCAGTTCGTGCGACGTCGACTTCACGTTGGTGCCCGAAAAATAATTGTAATCAAACCCCGGAAAGACGTTGCCGTAATCCTGGCCAAGGTTCGAATCGATCAGCTGCGTGTAATGCTGGAACTGATAGATCAACCGCTGGCCCGCAAGCGCCAGTTCGGCGCGGCCGTTGTAGATGTCGTATTTCTGATGGATCGTGCGCGGTGTTTCCTGATTACTGAGTCGATCTTCAGCACGGATCGTGAACGGGCTGGCGGCGGCCCCCGGGTTCACCTGATTGAACGATTCGACCTGATCGAACTGCCGCGATTTGCGATCTAGCCGCTGGAAGCTGCCTTCGAGCCGCAAGGCGTCGACCGGCGTCACCAGCACGCTGACGCGGCCGCTCTGCGTCTGAGTATAGGGATCGCGACCATCGATCCGTGGATTGACGGTCTTTACGCGATTGCCTTCGTCTTCGTTGATGAGTCCGGCAACTCGTATCGCAGCGATACCCTCGATGATCGGCACGCTGAGGCCGCCGTTGAAGTTAAGCGTTCCGATCGTGTTCCCGGTCAGGTTCGCATAGCCTCCCGCCTTGTAGAGGTCGGGTTTGCGTGTCGTGACCGTGATCGAGCCCGATGGCGAAGCACGACCGCGTAGCGTGCCCTGCGGCCCGCGCAGCACCTCGATCTGGCCGATGTCGTAAAGCTGCTGAAGCACCACACCCGCGGTTATCGGCGCATCGTTCTGATAAAACTCGACGGTCGGATTCTGGCCGCTGGCGTTGATGTCGAAGTTGACGCCGCGAAGCTGCGCGTTGCCGCCGGTACCGTTCGAATTGCTGCTCAGGCTCAACCCCGGGACGATCGTCGAGACTTCCTGGAAGTCGCGGAGGTTGAGCTTGGCGACTTCCGCCGCGGTGACCGCATTGACCACCGCCGGAACGTCCTGGATGCTTTCCTCACGCCGACGCGCGGTAACGATGATGTCGCTGTCGGGCGACAGCGCCTGTGCGGCCGCAGGCGCTGCAGCCTGCGGGACCGGTGCGGTCGCAACGGTCGTTGGAGGTGCTGCCGGGTCGACAGACGATGCCGTGGCTGGAGCGGCTGCGGTACCGGCCTGCGCCATCACCGACGCCGGCATGGCCAGCGCGATGAGGCTGACACCGATCAAGGTATTCGTCGAAAGTGTCCTCACGATACGATCCTCCCCAAGCGCGGCCTGCACGTCATCGCTTCTTGCGATGGCATTACGGATCGCGTGAATAATCTACGATACCCTTATGGCTGAATTTGCCCGGCCGATAAGGTCTTACGACTTTAGCAACCGTATATATCGCCATCACGATTTGCCGAAGTTACACCGCGGCCTACTTAGTCGGTTTCAGTTTCAAATCAGAACTTGGCGCCAAGCGAGACACCCCATGTCCGAGGGGAATTCCACACGGCACCGATCCCAAGCGTGTTGAACAATACCTGGTTTCGGTATCGCTTGTCGGTTAGGTTGTCACCGAACACTGCAAGCGTGAAGCGGTCCGACGGATCAACCCATTGCACGCGCAACGCAGCGACTTCGTAGCCTTTCTGCTTATACTGTTTCGACGCGTCGAAATAGAAACTCGACGTGTAATAGAGATTGCCCGACAGGCTGAACTTCCCGCCCACGAGCGCAGTGTGATAGGTCGCGCCGACATTGCCGGTGAAATCCGGCGCACGCTGCATCTGGTAGCCGCTGGAGTCGTTGGTAGTCTGCGTGATCGAGCCCGCGCCGATCGCACCACACACCAGCGACGGAACCGCGCCGGTCGGGTCGCAATAGCTGTAGAACGGCGCTTGCGTGAAATTGCGGTAGCGCGCGTGGGTGTAGGCGCCGCCGATCGTCAGATCGAACGCGCTGGTCAGCTTGTAGCGCGCAGAGGATTCGATTCCGCCGATCCGCGAGCTCGCCGCGTTGGTGATCAGCGCGAGCCCGCTCTGGAAGCTCGACACCTGCAAATTCTTGTAGAAATAATAATAGGCGGCGATGTCGAACGACAGGCGGCGGTCGTCATATTTGTACCCGACCTCGAACGCGTCGATGCCCTCGGGCTTTATCGGTACGGCGGAAGCACCGCCGACGTTAAGGATGCCTGCCTTGTACCCACGGCTGAACGACGCATAGACGCTCGACACGTCGCTCGGCTTGTAGCGCAGAACCGCGCGCGGGGTGACGCGGTTGGTCTTGTAGTCGGGAACGTCGAACCGGACCTGCGTCACGGGAATCAGAAAATACGCGTCGCCGACGACGTCGTGGCCGTAGCGGACGCCCGCGGTCAGGAAGAGCTTGGGCGACAGCTCGTAGGTCGCGTCGACGAACGCGGCATAGGATTTTGTCGTCGTGCTCGATCCGCCGAACGGCATGTACGGCGGCGGACCGAACGCCGCGTTGACGAAATAGGTGTCGCGGTTGCGGAAATAATACAGCCCCGCGGTCCATTGCAGCGCCCCGCCCGGCTTCGACGTAAACAGGAATTCCTGCGTGAAGGTGCGGTTGCCGATGCCGAGGTTGATGTTGAACAGCGGGATCGCGGTCGCATCCAGATCCTGGAGATTGACCGCGTCGTCCTTGCGCACCTGTGTGTACGAGGTGAGGTCGGCGAACCCGAGATCGGCCTTGATCGTACCCTGGAATGCGTCCGTCTTGTTGGTGAACCGCGTCGGTGTCGACGGCACGTTGATGACGTCGCCCGGCCGCGTCGTATAAGTCGATGGCGGCGCGAACGCATAGACTAGCGCGCGGCCGGTGCTGTCATTGGTACCGTAGGCCGCGGTCGGCACACGGCTGTAGAACCCCGATCCGCCGTTCGGATCGACATAGGCGTTGGTCAGCAGCAGCGTCGGATCGTCGGTCTTCGAATGCGTATAGCGCAACAGTACCGAGATGCCGTCAGTGACATCGACCTTGATCCCGGTGCGGACCGACCAATTCTCGTACTTGCCGACCTTGTCGTCGTCGTTCGCGATATTGCGGAAATAGCCATCGCCCTTGCGCAGCAATCCCTCGACGTCGACCGCGATGCGATCGCTCAGCCCGACCGTCGCATAGCCCTGATAGGTCTGCGCGTTGAACCGGCCATAGGTCGCCTTGAACTCGGCAGCCGGCTTGGTGCTCGGCTCGGCGGTGGTGACGAGGATCGCGCCGCCCGTCGTGTTGCGCCCGAACAACGTGCCCTGCGGTCCTTTGAGCACCTGGATGCTGCGCGTCTTGGTCAGGTCGAACGCGGTCGCCTCCGGATTGGCGACATAGAAGCCGTCGACGTAGATGCCGACATTGGGACCGCCCCCGGACGTCGTGACGGCGGTGCCGACGCCGCGGATGGTCGGCTGCGAAAAGCTGCCCGAGCTGTCGAAGCGGAGCGCCGGCGTAACGCGTGCGACATCCGAAAGCTGGTTGATGTTGGCGGTCGCGAGCTGCGCCTCGCTGATGCTGGTGATCGAGATCGGCACGTCGCGCGAGCGTTCCTCGCGGCGCTGTGCGGTGACGATGATCTCGCCTTCGATCGGCGTGTCGGCGGTCGGTTCAGGCGATATCGCGGGCGCCGTCTGGGCGACCGCCGCATCCGCGATCACCAGCATGGTCGCCAATACGGCAACCGACGCGATGCTTCGAGCAGCCGAAACCCTCACCCACGTTCTCCCCGCCGCGTTTTATGTTTTCCGGGTCCAATTCCCCGCGATGGAAGTAGACACCCGTGTCTATTAAGCGGTGGGGGTGACCATGTAACGCGATATCCGCGTGGCGGACGCCTTGCCTATTGGATATCGTGGCAGCGATAGAAATGCCGTCCGCCGCTCTTCGGTCCGCCGTGGCCTACCGTCAGGCCGGGCCGAAGCGGAACACGCACAGCTTGTTGCCGTCGAGATCGCGGAAATATGCGCCGTAGAAGCCATCGGGATCGTCGCCGCGCACGCCGGGCGCGCCTTCGTCCTTGCCGCCGAGTTCGAGGGCCTTGGCATGGACCGCATCGACATCGGCGCGGTTCGCCACCATGAAGCCGCCCTGCGTCCCGTTGCCGACCGTCGCCTCGCCCTCGAACGGCAGGCCGATTAACAGCATCGCGCCATCCGTGCCCTTGTACGCGATCATGTTCGGCCGATCATACGCAATGTTCGCGCCTACCATCGCTGCGATCGGATCGTAGAAGCTGCGCGCCCGCGCCACGTCGCGCGTCCCGAACCGTGCTACCGTCAACATCATTGGTCTCCTTAATTGCCGAGCAACGCATGCGCCGCGACGACAGCGGGGCGCAACCGCTCAATCGGTGGCTCGCCGGCAGTGGCACGCGCGAACATCGGCACTTCGAGGCCGATGGCGATGGTCTCGGGCAGCACCGCGATGAGTTCGGCGAGTGGCAGTTCCCCCTCCCCCGGCGCGCGCCGTTCGAAACTTGCCTCGCGGAAATAGTCGGGCTCGGTCGCGACCAGCGGCACGTCGCACAGTTGCGCATAGCCGATCAGCGCCGGGTCGAGCGCGGCAAGCTGCGCACACGTCCCGCCCGAGCGAAACAGGTGCATCGCATCCACCAACACGCGGAAGTTCGGCCGGTCGATCCGCCCGACGAGCGAAACCGCCGCGCCGAGCGTACCGATCGCCAGGCCCGGCGCGAACTCGATCGTCGCGTTCATCCCCCGCGCCGCCGCCATGTCCGCCAACGCCGCGAACTGGTCGTCGGACCGCGACGCATCCGGCTCCATACCCACACCGCCTAGGCATTCCGCACCGAGTTCCGCCATCAGGTCGAACTCCTTCGCACGGTCGCGCATGTCGACACCCGGCCGTATTGCGAAGCCTTCCCCAAGCGAAATAGTCACCCCCCGCTCGCGCATCGCGGCGATCGCCGCGCGCCGCAACGCAGCATCCTCTCGCAACGACCACGCCGCATAGCCATGCGGGTTGAACGGCGCCGGGCCGAGCCCGCTCGAGATATGACCGCATCCGAGATCCGCCGCCAGATGCACGTGCGCGACCGGATCGAGCCCGAATACGCTCAGCAACTCGATCCCCAGCCGGCTCATGACCTGTACTGTGTCATCGTCCGCCCATCCCGGCCCAGCGATCGGGCACCATCCACACATATTCGGTATAATGCCCGAGCCACGACCGCGTGTCGGTATAGGCGAATTGCAGCAGCCCCGCCGTGCCGCCCTTCAGCACGACCGGGAACGGCTGTGCCTCGATCTGCGTGATCGCCGCATCCCAATCGTCGACCCGGTGGCAGACATGGTGGAACGCCAGCGCGTCACCCGCCGGCAACGCGTCGCGGTAAATTGCGAGCACGTCGCCCTCGATCGGCTGGATCAGCTCGTAGTTCAGGTCCTCGACCCACACGAAGGCGAGCTTTTGCACGCCCCGCCCCTCGCCCTGCGGTGTCCAGACCTGGACCGGCGTCTCGATCTCGATGATCGTCCGCACGTCGGCGTGGAGCTTGAAGCCGGCGACCGCCTTGTCGACGTCGCGCGTGACATAGGCGTTCTGGTAATGGCGACCGATGCTCACCGATCATCCCTCCCGCGCGACGTCGTATTGCGACAGATAGCGGTCGAACTTCGGTGCCAACGATTCAACCGACAGGCCGTACTGATCGAGCGCATATTCGTGCTTGCCGAACTTGCCCTGCGGGTTCTCGTCGAGCCAAGCCTGCATCGCCGCCTCCGCCTCGGGGGTCAGGGTGTCGCCCAGGTCGGCGTAGAGCTTGCGGATCGTCGCCATCGGATCGCGCATGACGTCGGCATAATGCACGTCGACGATCCGGTCGTGGCCCAGCCGTTCGCGCGTGTCCATGATCCGGTCGAGATGCAGCTGCGCCTGGTACGGGCAATCCTCGCCCAGCCACTCATAATCGACCTTCCCCGTATAGCCCCGGTGCGCCATCGACAGGATGCTGCAGAACGAGCTGGTCGCGGTAAACGGATCGCGGTGCGCCCAGACCAGTTGCGCATCCGGATAGGTCTCGAGCAGCGTATCGAGCCACAGCGCGTGGCTCGGCATCTTGAGGCTCCACGCACCCGGCGCATCCGCCTGCAACAGCTGGAGGAAGCGCTTGTGATAGGTGTAGACGGACGTCATGTCGGTCTGGAACAGCCAGTCGCGATACGCTTTCAGCTTGCCGCGCGACTCCAACGCCAGCCCCTTGAAGTCGTGAATCATGAAGAACATGCATTCGTTCGGATACACCGCCGAATTGCGATAATACTTCCCCATCTCGGGCCGCGCGGCGAGCATCGCCTTTTCCTGCTCCAGCTTGGCGATCGCGCGCGGATCGGTCTTCAGCGTCGCGGTCGTCGGCGGCGGCACCGGCTGTTCGATCTCCCACGTCAGCGCGGAGCGTCGCGCCGGATCGCACGCGAGCAGATTGCTCAGCAGCGTCGTACCGGTCCGCGGCATGCCGAACACGAACAACGGCCGCTCGACCGGTCGGGTCAGTAGTTCGGGGCGCTTGGCGAGATAGTCGGTGGTCTTCAGCCGATCGACCAGCGACTGGACCAGCCCGCCGCGCATCCGTTCGATCAAAGGCTCGGGGTGGTCATAGGAATTATAGTCCGCGAGCAGGACATCGAGCCCTTCGCGATAGGAAGTGGAATCGAACCGGTCGAGCCCGGTCGTCGTCATGGCCTGTTCGATAAGCGCGTCGGAAACGAGCATCTGGCTCACAGCATTCTCTCCCAATGTCATATTTTGCCGGCATCATGCGCAGTGCTTCCCGTTGCGCCAATGCCGTTCGATGTAGCGATCCGGCCGAGATATCCAGATCCGGCCACAACGCCGGGGCGTCATGCTGCGCAGCATCGCGCCCGCGATCCCGCCACCGAAACACCCTCGATGAATTGCTCCAGACCATGTTTGGCAGGACGATAGGCCGATAACGGGCGGGGCGATTGGGAGAGTATCGATGGCATTACGCGTGGCAGTCGTGACCGGCGCAAGCTCGGGGATCGGCAAGGAAACCGCCAGGACGCTCGCGACGCGCGGGTGGCATGTCATCGCGCTCGGCCGCGATCCCGCGCGTACCGCTGCGGCCGAAGCGGAGATCCGCGCGGCATCGAACGGCGGCAGAGTCGACATGATCCGCGCCGACCTCTCGCGGATGGCGGAGGCGACGCGCGCGGCGGACGGGATCGCCGCGCTCACGCCCCGCATCGACGTGCTGATCAACAACGCCGGCGGGATGGCGAACCGCATGGTCGTCACGCCTGAGGGCCTCGAGGAGAATTTCGCGGGCAATCACCTCGGCCCCTTCCTGCTCACCAACCGCCTGCTGCCGTTGTTGCGCACAGCGGCACGCGATGCGCCCGCGGGCAGCGTTCGAATCGTCAACACCTCGTCTGACGGCGGCGAGATGATCCCCGGCCTGCACTGGGACGATCTACAATTGTTCGACGCGTTCCTCGCCGGTCGCGCCTATTGCCAGGGCAAGCTCGCCAACGTGATGCACGCGCGCGGCTTGGCGTCGCGATTGGCGGACGACGGCATCGTCGTCCAATCGCTGCATCCGGGTACGGTCGATACCAACTTCATCACCCACGCCGATGCGACGACGCAGGCGCACATCCGCACGCGTCCGACGATGAGCCCGGAGGCCGGTGCCGACGCGCTGATCTGGCTCGCCACCGCCGACGACCCCGGACGATCGACCGGTGGCTATTACCATCAGCGTACGCAGATGCCCCCCAACCCGTTCGCGCTGGACGACGCGAACGTGGAACGCTTGTGGCGGGAGAGCGAACGACTGATCGCCTTGGCGGAGGGCTGACAGCGCAATCTTATCCTCCCCCGCCAGGGGGAGGTGGCGCCGAAGGCGACGGAGGGGGAGGACACGCGACCGATGTGTCGTTTACCGCCTCCTCCGTCTGGCAAGCGCAAGCCACCTCCCCTTGGCGGGGGAGTATTGAACGGTAGGTTTTGCCCCTACTCCCGCCCCCGCAAATGCCGCTGGCGGAACCGCAACGGCGTCACCCCGGTCGCGCGACCGAACGCGTAGGAAAAGCTCGACGGCGACGCGAAGCCCAGCGCGAACGCGATCGACTTGATGCTGTCGTCGGAGGCCAGTGCGCGCTTGGCCATCTCGATCCGGGTCTGCGCGATATGGTCGCCGATCGTGAACCCGCGGCTCGATCGAAACCCGCGCGTAAGCTGGCGGATCGAGACCGAGCACAAATCTGCCAGTTCGCCCAGCGACGGCGTCGACCCACTCCGATGCAACCGCTCGTCGATCAATCGCAACCGCCACGACGCGAGCCCACCGGTGATCGGGCTCTCCGAGATTGCCTCCAGATAGCGCGCCAGTTCGATCGCCAATTGCCCGGCGATCATCGCCGCCAGTTCCGCGCTGCCGGTACCGCCATGCCGCATCTCCTCGGCAAGCCGCGACAGGCACGATCGGATATACGGGTGGACGATATCTAGCCCGCCCTCCAGCCGGCGATCGGTCCATTCGAGCGGTGTCTCGAGCCAGTGATCGACCGAGTCGGCGTGGATCTCGCACGCGATCGACGCCTGGTTGTCGCCCGCGTCGGTGCGGACGTGCAGCGCCTCGCCGGGCGGCACGAGGAAGATCTCGCCCAGCCGCTCGAACCGGTGCGGCCCCCACCGCTCCGAATAGCAGCCGCGTGCCTTTTCAGGACGCGGCGTCAGGCACAGGTCGAGCCAGTAATGCGCGCCGCGGCGGAAGACGTGGTTGGTCGGCTGGTCGTTCGAAAACCGCATGATCCGCGCCATCCCGCGCGGAATCGGCAACTCCGCCTCGAATGCGGACTGCGTATAGGTATCCGTCTCCATTGCCCGTTCTCCCGCGCAGCATGAGATCCTACCGCGCAGCATCGCCGCGTCGACCTTTGGCTGTTTAGCGACATATTGGCCGGCCGTCGACAGGCAGGTCGATTGCGGGATCGCGCACGATACCCGCACATTGGCCGCAAGGACCAGCCCGGGCAAACCAGGGCGTGGCAGGAGGATGTGATGGCGAACACTCTTTTCGACTGCACAGGCAAGGTAACGCTCGTCACAGGAGGCAACAGCGGCATCGGCCTGGGCTTTGCGCTCGGCGTTGCGAAGATGGGCGGCGACGTGGCGATCTGGGCACGCAACGCCGACAAGAACGCCGCCGCCAAGGCGCAACTCGAAGACGCCGGCACGGGCCGTGTCGAAACCTATCAGGTCGACGTGTCTTCCGAAGACGAGATCGTCGCCGGCTATGCCAAACTGCTCGCCGACTTCGGACGGATCGACTGCGTCTTCGCCAATTCCGGCCGTTCGTCCAAATCGCGATCGGTGCTCACGCTTGACTCGGCCGAGTGGCATGATCTGCTCGCGGTCAACCTCCACGGCGCGTTCTTCACCCTGCGCGAAGGGGCGAAAGCGATGGTCGCGCGCGCCGAAGCCGGCGAACCCGGTGGCAGCCTCGTCTATTGCGGCAGCCTGTCGATGTTCCACGGCATTCCCGGCATCAACAACTACGCCGCGTCGAAGGGCGGGATGGGCGCCGCGGTGCGCGGGATGGCCGCCGAGCTCGGCAAATACGAAATCCGCGCCAACACGATCGCGCCAGGCTACACCAAGACCAGCATCGGCAGCGACGCCGATCACAGCCCGGAGATGCAGGCGCGGATCGTGGCGGTCGACGCGCATTTCTCCGCCAAGACGCCGATCCGTCGCCCCGGCACGATCGAGGATTTCGAGGGCATCGGCGCCTATCTCGCCAGCGACGCCTCGCGCTTCCACAGCGGCGATACGATCGTAATCGACGGCGGCAGCGCCATCTATCCGCCTTACGCCTTCTGATCGGGGACACGGCATGCGCCGCCTGACCATCCATCACATAGACGACGTCCGGCTCGATCCCTACGAGCGTCCCGAACACGGTCCGAAGGACGTCGTCGTCCGGATGAAGGCCTGCGGGATCTGCGGCAGCGACCTTTCGTACATCAAGAATGGCGGCATCCCCGTGGCCGGCACGATGACCGCGCTCGGCCATGAGGGCGCGGGCGAGGTGATGCACGTCGGCGACGAGGTCGAAGGCCTGACCATCGGCCAGGCGGTCATCGTCAACCCGATGAACACGCCGAGCTTCATCGGCAGTGGCGGCCCCGAGGGTGCGTTCACCGAGGAGTTGCTGGTTCGCGAAGGCCAACTCGGTCACAGCCTGCTGCCGATCCCCGAGGGCATTCCCTACGACGTCGCGGCGATGTGCGAACCGCTCGCGGTCGCGCTCCACGGTATCAATCGAGCCGAGGTTACCGCGGGCAGCAAGCTTGTGATCTTCGGCTGCGGCCCGATCGGCCTTGGCATGGTGATGTGGGCGGTGGATCGCGGCTGCGACGTGATCGCGGTCGATCTCGCCGACGAACGGCTCGCGCGCGCACGCGACCTCGGTGCGCGGACGATCAATCCGGCACGCGAGGATCTCGTCGCGCAGGTCAAAGCCTATCACGGCGCGGAACTATATTTCGGCCGCGAGCGCGCAAGCACCGACGCCTATATCGACGCCGCCGGTGCGCCTTCGATCCTCGGCGACGTCGTGCGGATGGCGAAGCGTCACGCGCGCCACGTCATCACCGCCGCCTATCTGAAGCCGATCGAACTGCCCGCCGGCCCGATGCTGACCAGCGAGATGACGATCACCACCGCGGTCGGTTACCCCACCGAATTCCCCGACGTGATCGCCGCGATGCCGCGGTTGGAGGAAAAAATCGCCGCGATGATCAGCCACAGCCTCCCATTCGACGCGGTACTCGACGGCCTGAAGATCGCCGCGACGCCCGCCTCGGCAAAAGTGATGATCTATTTCGAAGGAGCCGGTTCATGAGCGAAAAGCAGACACCGCTGGGCGCGCTGGTAATGGCCGGTGCCGGCCAGACCGACGCCGAGGCGATCACCGACAGCATCTTTATGGTGAAGGACATATCGAGCGCCTATCTCGTCACGACGAAGGACGGCGACCTGCTCGTCAACACCGGCTTCATCGGCAACGGCGAACGCAACAAGACGCTGTTCGCGCCGCATCGCACCGGCCCGCTCACGCGGATCATCTTAACGCAGAGCCATGCCGACCACTACGGCGCGCTCCCCGAACAGCGCGAGGACGGCACGCAGGTCATCGCCGGCGCCGGCTTCACCGAGACCGCCGAGTATTTCGACAAGCTCGCCCCGTTCCTCGGGCGCCGCTCGGGCAAATTATGGGCATCGATGACGCGCCGCAACGCCCCCCCGCCCATCCCACCCAAGATCGTGCCCGACATCGAAGTGACCGACGTCGAAGCCTTCGAACAGGGCGGTCGCAAATTCGAGGTCCACAAGACTCCTGGCGGCGAGACGCTGTGCGCCGTCTTCGTCTGGCTGCCGGAGGAACGGACGATCTTCACCGGCAACCTGTTCGGCCCGGTGTGGCGCGCGATGCCCAACCTCGTGACGATCCGCGGCGACCGTCCGCGTCTCATCCGCGCCTATCTCAAGTCGCTCGACGCGGTGCGCGCGCTGGAGCCTGAACTGGTCGTGACAGGCCACGGCGAACCGATCCGCGGTGCGGCGAAAATTCGCGCCGACCTGGATGCGATGCGCGCCGCGGTCACCCATATCGAACGCGAGACGATCGCCGGCATGAACGCGGGCAAGACCGTCCACCAGCTGATGCAGGACATCACCCTGCCGGCAGACGGCCAGATCGGTGAATTCCACGGCAAGACGTCATGGGTCGTACGCGCGATCTGGGAGGAAAATGCCGGCTGGTTCCATTATGAGGACGGCACGACCGGCCTGTACGGCGTGCCCCGCACCGCGGTCGACGCCGATCTCGCGGAACTCGCCGGCGCCTCGGCCCTGGTCGCGCGTGCGAAGGCGCACGTCGCAGCGGGAAAGCCGCTCGAGGCGCTCCATCTCGTCGACATCGCGCTGTCCGCCGAGCCGGCCGATGCGAATGCGCTCAGGGTGAAGAAGGCGGCGCTCGAATGCCTCGCCGCGACGTCCGCAGGCTCGAACCTCAGCGAAACGATGTGGCTGAAGGCGGAGATCGCCGACGCCGACGCCCGCATCACTTCGGAGCCCGCAGCGGGATAGCGCACGC
The DNA here is from genome assembly GCF_057815015.1 of Sphingomonas sp. SL1004. Taxonomy (NCBI): domain Bacteria; kingdom Pseudomonadati; phylum Pseudomonadota; class Alphaproteobacteria; order Sphingomonadales; family Sphingomonadaceae; genus Sphingomonas; species Sphingomonas sp. SL1004. Next base: position 4,326,933 of record NZ_JBYMUX010000001.1, on the reverse strand, counting down.
TTCCCCGCCGAAGAATGCATTGATTGCCGGGATCGCCCGGCGCCGGGCAAGCAGCCCAGCGGAGACACGATATCATGGCCAAGACACTGACACATCTGGAGCGGCTCGAAGCGGAGGCGATCCACATCATGCGCGAGGTCGTCGCGGAGGCGGAGCGCCCCGTGATGCTCTATTCGGTCGGGAAGGATTCGGCCGTGATGCTGCACCTCGCGCGGAAAGCCTTCTATCCCTCGCCGCCGCCCTTCCCGCTGCTGCACGTCGACACGATGTGGAAGTTCAAGGCGATGTACGAACTCCGCGAAAAGGCCGCACGCGACGCCGGCATGGAGTTGCTGGTGTATCAGAATCCCGAGGCGATCGCGCGCGGGATCAACCCGTTCGACCACGGCGCGCTGCACACCGACATGTGGAAGACCGAGGGGCTGAAGCAGGCGCTCAATCTGCACGGCTTCGATGCGGCCTTCGGTGGTGCCCGGCGCGACGAGGAGAAGTCGCGCGCCAAGGAACGCATCATCTCGTTCCGCACCGCGACGCATGGCTGGGATCCGAAGAACCAGCGGCCCGAATTGTGGAACATCTACAACGCGCGGAAATCGAAGGGCGAGAGCATTCGGGTGTTCCCGATCTCGAACTGGACCGAGCTCGACGTCTGGCAATATATACAGCTCAACGACGTCCCGATCGTCCCGCTCTATTATGCCGGCATGCGGCCGACGGTCGAACGCGACGGCATGCTGCTGATGGTCGACGACGATCGCTTCCCACTCGCCCCCGGCGAAGTTCCCGTTGAACGCTCCATCCGCTTCCGAACGCTCGGCTGCTACCCCCTCACCGGCGCGGTCGAAAGCACGGCGTCGACGCTGTCCGAGATCATCCAGGAAACGCTGCTGACCACCACCAGCGAGCGACAGGGCCGCGCGATTGACAAGGACGCCGGCGGCGCGGGCATGGAAAAGAAGAAGCAAGAGGGCTATTTCTGATGAGCGACATCGCCACCCAGGATTCGGTGTATCAGACCGAGGCGTTGATCGCCGAGGACATCGACGCGTATCTCGACCAGCACCAGCACAAGACGATGCTGCGCTTCATCACCTGCGGTTCGGTCGACGACGGCAAGTCGACGCTGATCGGACGCCTGCTGTATGATTCGAAGATGATCTTCGAGGACCAGCTCGCAGCACTCGAGGCGGACAGCAAGCGCGTCGGCACGCAAGGGCAGGAGATCGATTTCGCGCTGCTGGTCGACGGTCTGGCGGCCGAACGCGAACAGGGCATCACGATCGACGTCGCGTACCGCTTCTTCTCGACCGAAAAGCGCAAGTTCATCGTCGCGGATACCCCCGGCCACGAACAATATACCCGCAACATGGTGACCGGCGCATCGACCGCCGACCTCGCCGTGATCCTGATCGACGCGCGCAAGGGCGTGCTCACGCAGACCAAGCGCCACAGCTATCTCGCGCATCTGATCGGCATCCGGAACCTGGTGCTCGCGATCAACAAGATGGACCTGATTGGTTACGACCAGGCGCGCTATGACGAGATTCTCGCGGAGTATACCGAGTTCGCGAAGAGCATCGGCATCACTAGTTTCACGCCGATGCCGATCTCGGGCTTCAAGGGCGACAACATCTCGCTGAAGTCGGACGCCATGCCGTGGTACACCGGGCCGACGTTGATGGAGCATCTCGAATCCGTCGATGTCGACGTTGACGACGATCAGGCCAAGCCGTTCCGCATGGGCGTGCAGTGGGTCAACCGCCCCAACCTCGACTTCCGCGGCTTTTCGGGACAGGTCGCCGCCGGCATCGTCAAGCCCGGCGATGCGATCCGCATTCTGCCCGGCGGCAAGACCTCGACGATCAGTCGTATCACGACGCTCGACGGTGATCTTCCCGAAGCGGTGGCGGGGCAGTCCGTCACGCTGTCGTTCGCCGACGAGATCGACTGCTCGCGCGGCAACGTGATCGCCGCGTCGGAGGCGCCGCCCGAAACCGCCGACCAGTTCGAGACGACGATCGTCTGGATGGACGACGAACCGCTGATCGTCGGCCGCTCCTATTGGCTCAAGCTTGGCACGCAGATGGTGTCGGCCACGGTCCGCGAGCCGAAATACCAGGTCAACGTCAACACGATGGAGCATCTGGCGGCCAAGACGCTGGAGCTGAACGCGATCGGCGTCGCCGAGATCACCACGGATCGCGCGATCGTGTTCGAGCCGTACGCGCAGGGCGGCGCTCAAGGTCCAGCGGCACCGAACAAGGTGCTCGGCGGGTTCATCCTGATCGACAAGATTACTAATGCGACGGTCGCGGCGGGTATGGTCCACTTCAGCCTCAGGCGTTCGCAGAACGTCCACTGGCAGGCGACCGACACCGGACGTGACGCGCATGCCGCGCTGAAGAACCAGAAGCCCGCGGTGCTGTGGTTCACCGGGCTGTCGGGTGCCGGGAAGTCAACCATCGCCAACGAGGTCGAGAAGTCGCTCAGCCTGATGAACCGGCACACCTTCCTGCTGGACGGCGACAACATCCGTCATGGCCTGAACAAGGACCTGGGCTTCACCGAGGCCGACCGGATCGAAAATATCCGCCGCGTCGGCGAGGTGGCGAAGCTGATGGCGGATGCCGGGCTGATCGTCCTCACCGCGTTCATCTCGCCGTTCCGTGCGGAACGTGATCTGGTGCGGTCTATGTTGCCCGAGGGGGAATTCATCGAGATCTTCGTCGATACGCCGCTCGAGGTGGCCGAAGGTCGCGACGTGAAGGGCCTATACAAGAAGGCGCGGGCGGGCGATCTGAAGAACTTCACCGGGATCGACAGCCCGTACGAGGCGCCGCTCAACGCCGAAATCCGCGTCAACACGGTCGAGATGACCCCGGCCGAAGCCGCCGAGTTCATCGTCCGCAAGATCATGCCCCTCAAATGAGCGTGATTGAAAGCGACGTCCGTCTCGCCGAGCGGCTGGCGACCGAAGCGGGCGAAATCCTGCTCGGGTTGCAGGCGAACAGCGGTCTGACCGGCAAGGATCTGGGCAAGACCGGCGACGCGCAGGCCAACACCTTCCTGATGCGGACGCTGCGTGCAGCGCGACCGGACGACGCGATCCTGTCGGAAGAGGAAAAGGACAATGGCGATCGCTGTTCGGTGCGCCGCGCGTGGATCATCGATCCGCTCGACGGCACCCGCGAATATGGCGAAGGCCGCACCGACTGGGCGGTGCATGTGGCGCTGGCGATCGACGGGGTGGCGACGGTCGGCGCGGTGGCGCTGCCGGGGCTTGGTCTCACGCTGACATCGGGCGCGCCCAAGCCGCTCGCACCGGCGGGCGATCCCCTTCGCATGCTGGTCAGCCGCACGCGTCCGGCGCGCGAGGCGGTGGCGGTCGCGGACGCGGTCGGTGCGACGCTGGTGCCGATGGGTTCGGCGGGCGCGAAGGCGATGGCGGTCGTACGCGGCGAGGCCGACATCTACCTTCACACCGGCGGCCAGTATGAATGGGACAATTGCGCCCCGATCGCCGTCGCGCAAGCGGCAGGGCTCCATGTCAGTCGCGCCGATGGGTCAGCGCTCGTCTATAACTGCGCCGACCCGTATCTGCCCGATCTGCTGATCTGCCGGCCCGAGCTGGCGGGCCGCGTGCTCGACCTGGTCAAGGCATTGCCGGCGCTGGAGTGAGATCCAGCAGGATCAAGCGACCTTGCCACTATCCAGCAACCACGCCAGCGCCTCGGCTTCGGAGGTCAAATACGCGGTGGCGTCTTTTGTGGTCATGCGCTGCGACTGGAGTTTGGCCAGTGCCGAGGCGATCAGGATCGCCGTGCGATCACCCGCCTTGAACCGCGTCGCCGCCATCTCGGAAAAATGCGCCGCGGCTTCCTTGGTGTGCACCGGCGTCTCCGACGCGTCGACCAGAATGAGACAGTTGCCGAGCCGGGCCCGTGCCCGTGCCTGTAGCGATGTCGCCTTGCGACCGAACGCCTCGATGTCCGCGAGTGATGTCGACCCCCGCGAGATGCATCGAAGGATCCCCAGGCGTTCGTCGAACTCGATATCCATCATATCGCATCATCCCGTCTGGCGCAGCGCCAGCACGCTACCCTCGGCATCGCCGGAAACGTAGAGCACGCCGTCGCCGGCGACCGTGACGTCCGCGAAGGGGATCATCGGCCCCGCCATGTCGCCGATCGGACCGAGGAATTTTGGTGCGATCCCGACTGGGGCTCCAACCGGCAGGTTCGCGGCGATGATCCGCGACGTGCCTGCGACCGGGTCGATCTCGGATACCGTCTTTGCAACCGCGTCGACGACGACCAGCCTATCGCCGCGTACCGCCAGTCCCTGCGGCGCGTACAGCCCGTCGACCACCGTCGCGGCCTTACCACCCGTGATCTTCACGACCCGCCCTGCCCCGGTTTCGGCGACGTACACGCTGCCGTCGCCTCCGATCGCGACACCCATCGGCTTGTCGAGCCCGATCGCCAGTTCGGTCACGTCGCCCCCGTCCGCGGACAACAGCCGGCCGGTACCATATTCGGCGAACACCAGGGCGCCGTCGCTGGCGATGTCGACACCCATCAACTGGTCGTATCCGGTCGCGATGAGGTCGCTTTCGCCCGCGCCAGGCCGATATCGCGCCACCGCGCCCAGCCCCGTCGTCACGACCCACTCACCGGGCGCCGATGCAACCGCACCGCGGAGGTAGCCGGGGCAACCGGGATAGAAGATCATGCCAGCCAACGTCAGCGCGCCACCGGGCGCGAGCGAATACCCGAACGCGCCATCGGCGACGAACAGCACGCCGTCCGCACCGACCGCGAGCCCGAGCGGCCATTGCAACCCGCGCGGAATGACCGACCGCGTCTTGCCGCCGCCGAGGATCTCGGTGATCTCGCCCGGAATGCTCGTGACGAAGATCCGGTCGCCGACGAAGCTGACGTTATCGAGACCCGGACCGAGATCGGCGAGCACTTCGCGCGTACCGGCAACCGGATCGATCCGCAGTACCTGCCCGCTTGCGACCTGCGTCGAGACGATGCGGCCCTTGGAATCGAACTTGACCGAATCCGGTACGCCGAGATCGCCCGCGACCACCTCGGGCGCGCCGCCGTCGAGGCTGACTCGCCAGATTTCATTCGTGCCCATCACCGGGAAATACAGCAGGCCGTCGGGTCCGACCTCGAACGCGTTCGCCATCGGCACGCCTTCGAGGATCACGCGCGGCGCGCCGCCGTCGAGGCTCAGCTCCATGATCCGCGCACCGACCCGGCATTCGCCCGCGATCAGCCGGCCCTGATGCCAGGTGATCGGGTTGGCGACCGGCATATCGCCTTGGATGACCCGGACGCTGCCGTCCGGCGCCAGCATCGAGACGCGGCCCTCGGTGATCTCGGTCGCATAGAGATTGCCCGCCTCGTCGAAGACGATGTCGTCGGGTGCGACGATCCGGCCGCCCATCGGACTGATCGCCTCGACGAGCCCGGTCTCAATATCGACCGCGCTGATCTGGCTCGCCGTCACCTGCGCAACATAGAGCCGCCCGTCCGCCCCGGTACGCAGGCCGTTGGCGCCGTACAGGCGGCTCGGCGGCGTCGTGCGCGACAGCGTCCAGCCGGGCGCGGCGGTTGCGGCGGCGGGCGCGCTGTAGCGGCTGAGCAGAGCGGCCATCAGGCCGGGACGTAACCGAGGAGCGACTTCACTTCGAGATATTCGTCGAAGCCGAATTCGCCCCATTCGCGGCCGTTGCCGCTGCGCTTGTAGCCCCCGAACGGCGCGTGGAAATCGAACCCGCCATTGATGCTGATCCACCCTGTCCGCATCCGCCGCGCGACCGCGCGGCACTGATCAAGGTCGGTGCCGTTGACATAGCCGGCGAGCCCGAAGCTGGTGTCGTTGGCGATCTCGACTGCTTGGTCGATGTCGTCATAGCCTATGATGACGAGCACCGGCCCGAAGATCTCCTCACGCGCGACGACCATGTCGTTGGTGCCGACGAATACGGTCGGCCGCACGAACCAGCCCTTGTCGATTCCGTCGGGCCTGCCGAGCCCGCCGGCGACGAGAGTGGCACCCTCGTCGAGACCCTTCTGGATATAGTCCTGGATGCTGTTGTACTGCGCCTTGGAGACGACCGGGCCCATCGCGAACTCGCCCTTGGGATCGCCGACCGTCACGGCCCCCGCCGCCGCCTTGGCCGCCGCGACCGCCTCGTCGAGCCGAGCCGCCGGGACCAGCAGGCGCGAGCCGACGCTGCACGTCTGGCCCGAATTGCCCATCATGCCCCCGGTCGCCGCCGCCACGTTCTGCGCCATCGCGTCGTCGTCGAGAACGACGAATGGGCTCTTGCCGCCAAGCTCGAGTGCGACGCGCTTCACGGTCGTCGCAGCATCCTGCTGGATCTGCACGCCGACCGGTTCGGAGCCGGTGAACGAGACCATGTCTACATCGGCGTGAGTCGACAGCGCAGTACCGATGACGCTGCCGGAACCCTGCACCATGTTGAACACGCCGGCCGGTACGCCCGCGTCGTGGAGGATCTCGGCGAGGATCTGCGCGGAGAACGGCGCAAGCTGCGGCGGCTTCAGGATCATCGTGCAGCCGGTGGCGAGCGCGGGGAAGATCTTCACGCAAGTCTGGTTCATCGGCCAGTTCCACGGCGTGATGAGCGCGCACACGCCGACCGGCTCGCGCGCGATCATCGTCGCACCGCGCTGTTCGTCGAACTTGAATTCCCGCAGCACCTCGATCGCGGTCTGGAGGTGGCCGGCACCGAGCCCGACATGGAAGCCGTGCGCGAGCGAGGCCGGCGCGCCCATTTCCTCCATGATCGCGTCGCCGAGCTCGGTCTGGCGCCTGGCGTATTCGGCCTGGATCGCCCCGAGCAGGTCGAGGCGTTGCTCGCGCGTCGTCTGCGACCAGCTCGCGAACGCGCGACGTGCGGCGGCAACCGCCTTGTCGACGTCCACAACCGAGCCCGACGCGATAACCCCGGCAAGCTCTTCGGTGGCAGGGTTGATGACATCCGCGGTCTTGGGCTCGACCGGATCGACCCACGCGCCATCGATGTAGAACTTCAGATACTCGTGCATGGGTCTCTCCTGGATATTACTTCCCCTTCAAGGAAGAGGCGGGGTGGATCGAAATTCAGATCGTCTGAGTCACGACAGCTTTCAAAATCAATCCGTCACCCCGGACTGGTTCCGGGGTCCACGGTTCCGCGAGCCAAATTCTATCGCTCCTGCGGAACCGTGGATGCCGGAACGAGCCCGGCATGACGGGGGAAGAGCCGGTGTGGCGGTCTCAACCTGAATATCGATCGGCCCCGAGTTTTACTGCGTGCCCTCGGCGTACCAGGTGCGGAACTTGTCGTATTTCGGCATCTCTTCCGAGTTCGCCTTGGGGTCGATCGGCACGTGGATCACCGCCGGGCCACCATGCGCATAGGCGCGCGCAATCGCCGGCCCGATCTCGTCCGCGGTCTCGACATACTGCCCATACGCGCCGAGCCCTTCGGCGATCTTGTCGAAGCGCACCTTGTTGCTCCAGTGCGTACCGGTCTCCGCGGTGCCAAGCCCGAAGGTGCGCTTGTAGACGCCGACCTCGAGACCCCATTGGAAGTCGACTGCGACCACGCAGACCAGAGGCAGGTTGCGACGCACCGCGACCTCAAGCTCGCCGATGTGGAACAGGAACGACGAGTCCGACGTCACCAGCATCCCCGGCCGCGTCACCCCGGTCTCCGCGATATCGGCGAGCATCGCGCCCGTCGCATACGGCAGTCCGGTGCCGATATGCCCGTAATTCTGGTTCCAGATCACGTCGTTCGGCTTGCACTGGTTATAGGTCCAGCCGAAAATCACCGATGCGCCGCCGTCGCGGATCATGATGCCGCCCTCGGGAAACGCCTTGGTCGCCTCGACGATGAAACGCGAGGTGTGGACCTGCGTATTGCCAGTGCCGTCGCTCTTGGTCAGCGTTTCCTCGGCAAGGCTGTCGAGTTCCGCCTTGCCGTCGCGCATGAACTTGGCGAGCTGTTCACCAGCCTCGCGCCCCTTACCCAATGCGCGCGTCAGCTGCGGCACGACTGCGCGGAGGTCGCCGACCAGCGGCACATCGACCGCACGGTTGACGCCGATCGCGGTCGGATCCTGCTGGACGTAGATCCATTTGCGGTTCCCCTCGCCCGCATGCCAGTGACGCCAGCGACCGAAATGCACGGGCTCGCCAAGTTCGGTGCCGAGCGCGACGACCAGATCCGACTCCTCGACCGCCTCGATCGACGCATCGGAGAACACGTACTGGAAGGTCTTGTCCTCAAGCCCCTTGATGTAGCTGGTCCCGCCCGAGGTCTGGATGACCGGGCAGTTCATCAGCTCGGCGAGTTCCTTCACCTTCGCGCCCGACTGGCTGGTGTAGACCGCATGGCCGACCAGCAGGATCGGGTTCTTGGCGGCAAGGATCAACTCGGCGGCCTCCGCGATCCGATCGCCGTCGGCGCCCTGGTTGACCAGGCGATAGCGGTGCGGCGGCAGGACCGGAGGCACGTCGAGTTCCTCGAGGATGATGTGGCTGGGGTATTCGACGTAGGTTGGCCCCGGCGTGCCGGACATCGCGATACGGATCGCCTCGCGGATCACCTCGTCGGTCTGGTCGGCATATTCGATAGACCCTGAATATTTGACCGAATCCTCGATCATCGGCTCCTGCCGGACGAACTGGATGCGACCGCGACGGACTCGCCGCTCGGTGACGCGTGCGCGCTGGCCGCCCAGGAAGATCACCGGCGAGTTCTCGACCTTGCAGCACTGGATCGCGGGCATCATGTTCGCGAGCCCTGGCCCGAGCGTACCGAAGCACAAGGCCGGCTTGCCGGTGATCCGCGACGCCGCCTCGGCCATGAAGCCGGCCGCCGCCTCGTGATGCGGCGATACCACCGTCCAGCCGCGCGCCTCGGCCTCCAGGCACAGATGCACGAAGTTCGGATCGGGGATGCCGAACAGCGTCTTGATTCCTTCCGCCTCGAACAGATCGAGGACACGCTTGTAGACCGGCGTCCCGCCCGCCTTCAGCGAGAGTTCGGAGGTTGCCGTATTGGTCGGCGCGGCCTGGCCCGGCAGCAGCGATATCGGCTGAGCGGGCTTGGGCTTCGGGTCGTCGTAGCTCATGGCAATAACCTCGGTTCGCCGGTTCCCATGAACGCGGCCAGATTGCGGTGGAAATTGGTGATCTTGCGTTCCTGGTGCGGGTTGGGCAGCGGCCCACGGAAGCCGCGGGATTTCATGCCCTTCTGCACCCAGCGCATGTTCGAGAAATCCTGCGCTAGCACCGCGCCCCAGTTCTCGGCGGTTGGCTCGGCATTTTCCCATTCGGTCCTGGGCTCTTCGCCGTCGGGATAGCGCTCGATCGCGTAGGATTCGAAGATGCACATGTTCGGGTCGTCACCGAACGGCCGCGCGCGATAGCAGAGCGCGAAGGTGATCCCCTGCAGCACCGACATGTTGGGAAAGACGTGCCAGGCGAGCCCAGCCTCGGCGGTAACTTCGGGCGGGATTTCCGGCCAAACGATACCGCGCGCTAGATCGTCTGCCTTGGCCGATTTCATCCAGTGCGCGATCACCTCGCCCGCCGGTGTCTCCTCGGGCAGTTCGTGCTGCAACCGGCTTGCGGCGACGACCAGCGTCTCGGTCGACGCCGCGTAATTCAGCGTCTCGTAGTTTTCCTTGATCAGCTCGTAGGTCGAGATGCGCGCATCGGCACCCTTGCCAGCGCGCGTCACGCTGGACCCTTGGCTCATCCGGTCGGCAGCATCGCGTTGGTCGAAACCGCTGACGCCGTGCAGACCATAGGCCGCGCTATAGGCGTAGAATTCTGCGTAATCGAGCAGTTGCGTGTGCGTGCCCGCAACGTGATACGGCTCCATGAACGCCTCGAGCGCGGTCTTCCAGTTGCTCGGATAGACCGTCCATTTGCGCCATTTGTAGCGCATTTTATCCATCTCGAAATGCGACAGGAGGCGCCCCGCTTCGCCTAGGAACTCGGCAAGCGGCGTGGCATAGGGATCCATGTTGATCCACACCCAGCCTCCCCAGGTGTCGACCTGGACGCGCGACAGGCAGGTTCGCTCGGGGGTCAACACACCCTTCCAGTCCTGCGGATCGAGCACGAAGATGTTGTTACCGTCGCGGTCGAACGTCCAGCCGTGGAAACCGCAGACGAAATTGCGACGGTTGCCGCGGACGCTGTGGACGTCGTCGGGCGTATCGATCAGTTGCCGGCCGCGATGCGGGCAGACGTTGTGGAACGCGTTGAAACTGTCTTCACCTGTCTTGATGACAATGATCGAGTCGTCACAGATGTTGTAGGTGACGAAATCGCCGACTGTGCGAAAGTCCTCGACGCGCTCGACCATCTGCCAGACATTGGGCCAGAGCTTCTCCTTCTCGGCCTCGGCATACTCGCGCGACAGGAACGCTTCGACCGGATAGGTAAGTGGTTCTGCGAGTTCTTCGACGGCGATGTTCACAGGACTGATCCTTCCCTCAGAAGGCCGGTTCTTCGGACATCGGCATCCGAAGTCCAGCCCGCGCCACCATTCACCGCCCGTGCGATTTCGCGCTCGATGCGGTCAGCGACAGCCCCTCCAGATCGCCCTTGTCGCGCCATGTCGTCAGCAGCGTCTGGAACGCGTCCCACCCGGGCGCATAGGCGCGGAACAGGCGCCATTTGGCCTTGCCCTCCCCCTCGCCCTCGTTGTTGAAATAGCTCGGCGTGCACTCGCGCGAGAAGGCCGACATATCGATCTCGTTGCCTTCGAAATGCGTGACATACGCATCCATCGCGGTCTGGGTCGGCTCGACGACGAGCGTGCCGCGCTTGAGCGCCTCGCCGATGATGTGCGCGATGTGATAACCCTGGCGGCCGTTCTGCTCGGTCACCGACGCGTTCAACCCGCCCTGGATATACCCCATGTAGAACTGGTTGGGGAAACCCGCGGTCATCACGCCGTGAAAGGTCCGCGGCCCGTCGCGCCAGTGATCGTAGATCGACGCGCCGTCACGCCCCTCGATCGTGTCGATGCCCCAGCGCCGTTCCAGATCGCTCGTGACCTCGAAGCCGCTGGCGAAGATCATGCAGTCGACTTCGTATTCGCGTCCGTTCGCGATGAAGCCCTTCTCGGTCATCGCCTCGACGCCCTTGGTGAGCGAGACGTCGACCAGTTCGACGTTGGGCCGGTTGAAGGTCGGGTAATATTCGTCGCTCGACAGCGGGCGCTTGCACAGGAACCGGTAATAGGGCTTCAGCGCCTCCGCGGTCGCCGGGTCCTCGACCAGGTCGTCGACCCGGCGCCGGAGCCGTTCCATCACGCGGAACTCGACCACGTCGCGCTTCGCCATGAACTGCTCGGGGGTCAGCGCGGGCCAGCCCTCCTCGGCGAGTTCGGCGGCGAGGTTGCGGCTGATCTCGGTCCAGATGTCGCAGATCAGGTCTTCGTCGCCGGGGTGGAACGCCTCCATCGCCGCGCGGTGGAAATTGACTTGGCGCGCCTTCTGCCAACCGGGCTGCAGCGACTTCGCCCAGTCCGGGTCGGTCGGCGGATTGGGACGCTCGTCGACGCTGGAGGGGGTGCGCTGCACGACATAGGCCTGCTTGGCGTAACGCCCCAGATACGGCACGATCTGGATGGCGGTGGCGCCGGTACCGACGATCGCGACGCGCTTGTCGGCCAGCTTGTCTAGCACCGGGTTCTCGTAGCTGCCGCCGGTATAGTCATAGTCCCAGCGCGCGCTGTGAAACATCTTGCCCTTGAACTTTTCGATGCCGGGGATGCCGGGCAGTTTCGGCATGTTGAGCACACCGCTGGCGATGATGACGAAGCGCGCGCGGATCTCGTCGCCGCGGTTGGTTGAGACGTGCCACCGGTCGATCTCGGCGTCCCAGCGAAGCCCGTTGGTCTGCGTATGGAACAGCGCCTTGTCGGCGAAGCCGAACTTATCCGCGATCGCCCGCGCATAGCCCTGGATCTCGCGACCGTCGGCGAATTTGCGCGACGGCATGAAGCCGGTCTCTTCGAGCAACGGCAAATAGATATAGGATTCGTTGTCGCACTGGATGCCGGGATAGCGGTTCCAGTACCAGACGCCGCCGAAGTCGCCGGCCGTGTCGACCACGCGGAAATCCGTGATGCCCTGCTTGACCAGTTGATAGGCCGCCATGATCCCGGACCAGCCTGCGCCGAGCACCACGACATCGGTATCCTCGGCGATCGCATCGCGCGGCGTTACCGGCTGGTGCGGATCGGTGACGTAATCCTCGACCACGTCGCCGGTCGGGCGGGCATATTGCTCCTGGCCCTCGGTCCGCGTGCGCTTGTCGCGCTCATGCGCATAGCGTGCTTTCAGCGCGGGAATATCGATCTCGTCAGCCGAGGGCGTCCGTGATGGCAGGCAGGTCATATCCACTCCCGGATTTTCTCGTTGCACCAACCCTAATGAACATCGCTGTCCATTACCAAGCGGCGGGGGGAGAATCCGCGGGAGCGATGGGTTTGCAGATCGGGATCAAGGCGCATCGGCTTCCGATCCTCCCCCGCCAGGGGGAGGTGGCGCCGAAGGCGACGGAGGGGGAGGACACGGAACGGAGGTATGCGTTTACCGCCCCCTCCGTCTGGCAAGTGCCAGCCACCTCCCCCTTGCGGGGGAGGATCGCAATATCGTCTACGCTTTGCGCACGAACGTAGGCTCGTCCGGCCCAGGCATACCCGGAAACGCGCCATAATCGGGCGGGACGACATAGTCGCCGCTCAGGTCGGTCGGGCCGTGATACGCCATCGTCCAATGCCGCCACTGGAACCGCCACGCCCCGTCCTCGTCGACGTACCGATCGTAATAGGTGCCGAAGGTGATCGCGCTGGTACCGTCATGTTTCTTGGCGAACTCGGTGACCTGCAACCGGCCGATCGCCGTACCCTCTCCGACCTCCAGGATCGGCTGACCGACGACCAGCTGGATCCGCTCGCATCGACCGAGCAGCTTGCCCGCAGCCGCAGCGATCTCGTCGCGGCCGGTCATGACCATACCGGCGATCTTCCAGATGCCGTCGGTCGCGAAGCATGCCGCGAAGACCGCCATATCCTGTCGCCACACCGCGTCGACGAAACGCGCGTGCAGCTGCCGGATGCCGCAATCGGCCGTCACGAAATCGGTCATCGTCTGCTCTCCCGGGAAATGTGTCGTCGTCAGCGCCCCTCTCAGCGCGGCGCCATGCGGATCGCGCCGTCGAGCCGGATCACTTCGCCGTTGAGCATCGGGTTGGCGACGATCGCACCGACCATCTGCGCGTACTCGCTGGGCTTGCCGAGCCGGCTCGGATGCGGAACCTGCGTCCCGAGCGAATCCTGCGCGGCCTGCGGCAGGCCCATCAGCATCGGCGTGAGGAAGATGCCCGGCGCGATCGTGACGACGCGGATACGATGCTGCGCCAGGTCGCGCGCCGCCGAGATCGTCAGGCCGACGACACCGCCCTTCGACGCCGCATAGGCCGCCTGCCCGATCTGCCCGTCATACGCCGCGACCGACGCGGTGTTGACGATCACGCCGGCCTCTTCGCCGTCGATCCCGGCCGCGATCAGCCGCGCGGCGAACTTCGAGATCATGTTGAACGTGCCGATCAGATTGACCTCGACCGTCTTGCGGAACGCGGCGAGCGGATGCGCCGCACCATGCTTGTCGACGATCCGGATCGCTGGCGCCACGCCGGCACAATTGACCAGCACGCGCGCCGGGCCGTGCAGATTTTCCGCCGCCTTCAGTGCCTCGGCGACACTCGCATCGTCGGACACGTCGACCTTGAAAAACGCGCCGCCCAGGGTCTCTGCCGCGGCCGCGCCGACCTCCTCGTTCAGGTCGAAGATCGCGACCTTCGCGCCGGCGTCCGCAAGCATCGTCGCGGTCGCATTGCCGAGTCCCGATGCGCCGCCCGTGACGATCGCCGCTACGCCGTTCAAATCCATCTCATATCCTCGTGTTGTTGCGGCTCAGAGCCCGGCCATGCAGAGATATTTGAGCTCGACATAATCCTCGATCCCGTGGCGCGAACCTTCGCGGCCCATGCCCGATTGCTTGATCCCGCCGAATGGCGCGATTTCGGTCGATATGATGCCGGTGTTGATCCCGACGATACCGACCTCCAGCGCCTCGCCGACGCGCCATGTCCGCGCCAGATCGCGCGTATAGAAATACGCCGCCAGCCCGACCTCGGTATCGTTGGCGAGCGCGATGGCCTCGTCCTCGGTGTCGAACACGAAGATCGAGGCGAGCGGCCCGAACGTCTCTTCGCTCGCCAGCGCCATGTCGGTGGTGCATCCCGACACGATCGTCGGCTCAAAGAAGCTGTGGCCAAGCGCATGCCGCTTGCCGCCCACGACCAACCGCGCGCCCTTTGCGAGCGCATCGGCGATATGCTCCTCCACCTTGGCGACCGCAGCGTTGTCGATCAGCGGCCCCTGCGCGACGCCCTCGCCGGTGCCTGGTCCGACCTTCAATTTCGCCACCGCCACGGCGAGCTTGGCCTCGAACGCCTCGGCGACGTCGCGCTGGACGAGGATGCGGTTGACGCACACGCAGGTCTGGCCGCTGTTGCGGTATTTGGACGCCATCGCTCCCTCGACCGCGGCATCGAGATCGGCGTCGGCGAAGACGATGAACGGCGCGTTGCCGCCCAGTTCCATCGACAGTTTCTTCATCGTCGGCGCGCACTGCGCCATCAGCGTCTTGCCGACCTCGGTCGACCCGGTGAAGCTCAACTTGCGCACCACCGGACTGCCGGTCAGTTCGGCGCCGATCACGCGCGACGATCCAGTGACGACGTTGAACACGCCCTTGGGTATCCCCGCCCGCTCGGCCAGTACCGCGAGCGCGAGCGCGCTGAACGGCGTCTGCGTCGCCGGTTTGAGGACCATCGTACACCCCGCCGCCAGCGCCGGTGCCGCCTTGCGCGTGATCATCGCGGCCGGGAAATTCCACGGCGTGATCGCGGCGACCACGCCGACCGGCTGGCTGATCACGACGATCCGACTGTCCGCGCGGTGGCTCGGGATCACTTCGCCATAGAGGCGCTTGGCTTCCTCGGCGAACCATTCGACGAACGACGCGGCATAGGCGATTTCGCCCTTGGCTTCGGCGAGCGGCTTGCCCTGCTCGCGCGTCAGAATCATCGCGAGATCGTCCTGCGCCGCCATCATCAGCTCGAACCAGCGCCGCAACAGCTTCGATCGTTCGCCGGCCGTCTTCGCGCGCCACGCCGGCAGTGCAGCCTCGGCGGCAGCGATCGCGGCATGCGTCTCGTCCGCGCCCAGCGACGGAACCGCACCCAGGACCTCACCGCTCGCAGGATCCGTCACGTCGATCGCACCGGCCCCGATCCATGCGCCGTCGACATAGCATTGCTCGCGCAGCAGCGTCCGATCCGTCAGCGTGAAAGTCATGCGTCTTGCTCCGTGGAATGGTCGGCGTTTTGCGGGGCGGTCCTTACGCCGTCAATGAAGCCCGGCAGGCATCGCCCGCACGGTGCCCGCCCAGCGGCCAATTGCCGGTCCATCGCCGGGGCGGACTTTGCACGGCACCACCGTCTCAGGGTGGATAGCCACCCGGCGATGCGCGTATGTCACTGATACTGCGTTTCCAACGAGACGCCCGAGATAAGCCCGAGACAAAGCCGGTACGAACCAGATCAACGGATCGACCGAAAAAAACGGATTGGATGGAGGACATCATGGCGGATAACGACACCAAGGATCTGGCTAGCGACGCACGGAAATACTGGTCGGCGGAAGGCTATACCCGTGGCGGCGTGATCCGCGAGGTCGACTATGCCACGCAGTCCGGCGGACTTGCCGAGGATCTGGCCGGCATCAAGATCGTCGACACCGACACGCATCTGACCGAAGCGCCCGATCTCTTCACCTCGCAGGCACCCGCCAAGTTCAAGGACCGTGTTCCCGTCGTCCGCCGCGTCAACGACGTTGACCGCTGGTTCGTCGGCGACCGCGATTTCGGGTCGATGGGCGGCAACGTCATCAGCAAGGACAACAACAAGCTGCTCGGCCGCCTTGCCTTCCCGACGCTGGACGAGGCGCATCCGGGCGGCCATGAGGTCAAGCCGCGGTTGCAGGCGATGGACGACATGGGCGTCTATGCGCAGATCTGCTACCATAACTCCGGCGTGACGCAGGCCGGGTCGCTGATGTCGCTCGGCGACAACGAGCTCGCGGTCGAGATCATCAAGATGTACAACGACGCGGCCGTCGAGCGGCAGCGCGTCTCGGGCAACCGGTTGTTCACGATGGCGCATCTGCCGCTGTGGGACAAAGCCGCGCTCGACAAGGAAGCGCGTCGCTGCATCGACATGGGGCTCAAGGGCTTCGTGCTGCCCGACACGCCAGAGCGCGTCGGTGTTCCCTCGTACATGCATTCATACTGGGATGACTTCCTCGACCTGTGCAGCAGCACGGGCACACCGATCAACTTCCACCTGAACGCGGCGATGGATCCGACGACGCTGACATGGGAAGGGTTTGCGTTCGAGCAGACGCTGTCGGTGGTCGCGACGATGTTCTCGATCGGCAACGTGGCGACGCTTGGCAACTGGATGGTCAGCGGCCGGCTCGACAAGCATCCCGGCCTCAAGATAGGCCTGATTGAGAGCGGCATGGGCTGGATTCCGTTCGCGGTCGAGGCGCTCGAGCACCAGTTCCAGGAGATGCTGCCGAACCGCGCGGGTGGCGTGCTGCGGAAGACGCCGTGGGAGTATTTCCACGATCACTTCTTCGGCACCTTCTGGTTCGAAACGATCGGCCCGAAGCTGCTGCTGGAGACGATCGGCTTCGACAACATGATGTTCGAAACCGACTTCCCGCATCCGACCTCGCTCTATCCCGGCGTGCAGAAGCACATCCAGAAGTCGCTCGGCGGTTACGACTACAGCATCAAGAAGAAGGTGCTCGAGACCAACGCGGTGCGGATGTACAACCTGCCGTTCTGATCAGAGGCGATACCGGCCCGTCGTTGGAGCAACGGCGGGCCGCAAGGGAGCAAGCATGACCAAAGCACCAGACGAAGCGCTCCGCGCCGTCACCGACCGCGTGATCGAACTCGAGGAGGAACTCGAAGCCTCCGGCGTCGCGACGATCGACGGTAGCGAACTGGAATGGAGCCGTGCGGCGTTGCACAAATGGGTCGACGATGTCGTCGGCGTCGTCGTCTCACCGGGCTTAGGGCGTGTCACGGTTATCCATCCCGGCGGGAAACGGTCGTCGATCGCGTCTTCCACGCTGCCCTATCTGATGAGCAAGCCGCTTTAGGGCCGATGGGCATTCGGCTCTGATTATAGTCATCCGGCAAACAAACCCTGTTTCCCCGCGAAGGCGGGGCCCAGACTGGGCTCCCGCCTTCGCGGGAGAACAATAAGCGGATGCCGGCATTGGAACGGACGTCTGACAACCTCCGACCGGCTTCGGGATCAGCCCTGCAATGATCAGGGTCCGAGTTTGGCCGCTGCGTAAATGCGCGGCTGGTCGTCTACGCTGATGCAGAAACCATGCCCCCCGGCGGAGGCCGGGGCCCAGTTGGAGAGGCCGTAGTAACGATGCGCGGACCTCACAAAAACTGTCCCCCAAAGGGCCCCCGCCTTCGCCAAGGGGACTGACAGCACCGGCGACCGCAATAAGGGAAAAGAGCGATGCCCGAACCGATCCTTCGTGTGATTCAATGGTCGGTCGGCAACATCGGCCGGCAATCGTTGCGCGGCGTGATCGCGCACCCGCGCATGGCGCTGGTCGGTATCTACGTAGGCTCCCCCGACAAGGCCGGACGTGACGCTGGCGACCTGTGCGGCCTTTCCGATACCGGCATTATCGCGACCAGCGCGATCGACGACATCCTCAGCCTCGACGCGGACTGCGTGCTCTACATGCGGCAGGGCTGCGATTACGACGAAGTCTGCGCGTTGCTCGCATCGGGCAAGAACGTAGTCACCACGCGGTCGGAATTCCACCACCCGTCGACCATGGACCCGGCGATCCTCGCGCAGATCGAGGCCGCGTGTGCAGCCGGCGGAACCTCGATCTACAGCACTGGCAGCAGCCCGGGGTTCGTCACCGAAGCGCTCGTCCTGCCGTTGCTGTCGCTGCAACGCCGCCTCGATTGCCTGACGATCGACGAGTTCGCCGACGTATCCCGCCGCGACAGCCCGGCGATGATCTTCGACGTCATGGGTTTCGGCGCGGCACCCGGCCCGATGGACGACGCCAAGCTCGCGCATGTCCGCGACAGTTTCCTCGCGTCACTGAACCAGGTCGCCGATGCGATCGGCCTGCCGTTCGATACGACCAGTGTCGAGGGCGAGGTCGCGGTCGTGACCAAGGACACGCCCATCGCCGCAGGTGTCCTGAAGGCCGGCACCGTCGCTGCCCAACGTATCACGATCAACGGCCTGCACGACGGCAAACCGGTCCTCCGCTTCCGCGCGCACTGGTATTGCGCCACCGACCTCGACCGCGACTGGACGCTGCGCGAGACCGGCTGGCACGTCTCGGTCGCCGGCGACACGCCGATGGAGGTCGCGATCACCTTCCCCGTCGCGATGGAGGATTATGCGGCGGTGATGCCCGGCTACACTGCGCACCGCGCCGTCAACTCGGTCGCCGCGGTGTGTGCCGCGCAGCCCGGCATCCGCACGACGATCGACCTTCCGCAAGTCGTCGCGACGTTCTGACCCCTTACGCCGCGGGAATGGAGACCGAAAAGCACGCGCCCGATCGATCGGCACGGTTCTTGGCGGCGATCCTACCGCCATGGGCCTCGACCATCTTGGCTGCGAGCGTGAGGCCGATGCCGCTACCGGGCCTGCCCGCACGCTTGTCTGCGCCGGCGCGCCAGAACGGGATGAAAAGCCGGTGTTCGTCCTCGGGCGCAAAGCCGTCGCCCTCGTCGATCACGCTCGCAACGCACCGCCCGTTCGCGTTGACCAGCGACACCGCGATCCGGCTTCCGGGCGGGGCGTGCTTCACGGCGTTGGTTAGGATGTTGGTGAAGATTTGCGTCAATCGTACCCGGTCGCCCAGCACGACGGCGGGGACGTACATCTCCGTCCACGCCACCGGCACCAGCGCGCTCGACGCCCGCAGATCAGCCACCGCAGCGCGCAGGACATCTGCTAGATCGATGGGCTTGCGCTCGAGTTCCAGTTCCCCCGCATCCGCATGGGCCAGAGTCCGCAGATCCTCGACCAGCGTGGAGAGCTGTTCGACCTGCCGGAGCAACCTGTCGGCCTCGCCTTTGGCGGGATCGATCACGCCGTCCGCAAGTCCGTGCAGCCGGCCCTTCAGGATCGTCAGCGGAGTGCGCAGTTCGTGCGCGATGCCTGCCGTGAGGACGGTCCGTTCGCGTTCGTACGCCTCGATTTCCGCCGCCATCCGGTTGAAACTCGCGATGAGTTCGCCGGTCTCGCCAGATCCGCCCCGAGGATCGACGCGGACCGACCGGTCGCCCGCAGACACCTGTGCCGCGGCCCGCGCCACGGCAGTGACTGGTCGGCTGATCCGCCGCGCAACCACGGTGGCGATGCCCCCCCCGGCGAGAATCGAAATCAGACCGATCGAGGCGATGAAGCCGAGATCGGTAATTCGCGGGCCATCGTCGCCATACCGGTTGAACAGGTCGTAATAGCGGTCGCTGCCGCGCTGTCCCGATCGGACGAGCCAGTCGAGTTCCGCGCGTGCCTTGGGCGGCATGTGTCGAGCGACGTTGTCGAACCGGTAGTACATTGCCGCGTAATAGCCGCCAAGCCCGACGAACATCGTCAGCCCAGTCATCAGCGCTGCGAGCAACACCATCCGCGTGACAATACGGTTCAGTATTCGGACCATAGCCTATACCCCACGCCCCGTACCGGCTCGATCATGTCTGCGCAGCCCGCAGATCCAAGCTTCTGGCGCAATTTCGACAGGTGACTGTCGACCACCCGGTCGTAGGCATCGCTGTCAGGTGATGCCGCCTGGAGTAGTTCAGCGCGGGAAAAGGCGCGGCGCGGCTGACGACCCATGTGTGCCAGAATCTCGAATTCGGACGGTGTTAGTGATACGCGGACCGGGCCACCGGTGGTCTGCCCTTGGCAGGTCACCACGCGTGCTTCCAGATCTATAGTCAGCGCGCCGACCACCAGTGTTCGACGCCCCGATGCGCCCAGCGTTCGCCGAAGTACGGCGCGGATCCGCTCGACCACCTCCGACGGGTTGAAAGGCTTGACGACGTAGTCATCCGCCCCAAGCCGTAACGAAGAAAGCTTGGTCACCTCGTCGTCGAATGCAGTCACCATGATGACTGGGGTATCAGCGCGTCGACGGATCGCGGTCAGGACATCGAGGCCATCACCCCCGGGCAACCCGAAATCGAGCAGTACGAGATCTGGCTGGAACTGCGAATGCAGGCGGATCGCGTCCTTGACGTTGCCTGCCTGCTGCACCTCGAATCCTGCGCGTTCGGCGTAGGTGGTCAGAAGCTCCGCGATCTCTCGCTCGTCCTCCACGATCAATACTCGGCTTGCCATGGTCGTCCTTTCGCCGAGAGCTATCGTTGATAATTGTGGAGGATTGATCGAGGACCGTTTCTTAGCGAGCCGGGTTCCAATTCCATCTAACCCGTCCGCACACCACCACCCAGCGCCGTATATAGCGATACGCTGTTCTGCAGATCCGTTGCCCGCAACTGCAGCAGCGACTGTTCGGCGGAGAACAGGTTACGCTCGGCATCCAGCACTTCGAGATAGATCGCGATGCCGTTGTCGTAGCGCAGCCGCGCAGTCCGGGCCAAACGAAGTTGTGCCTCCACGGTGCGAGTCTGCGCGGCGATCTGCTCGGCATAATGCTGGCGGGCGACAAGCGCATCGGCGACCTCCTGGAATGCGCCCTGCACCGTCCGCTGATACGCCGCGACCAACTCGTCGGCCTGCGCGCGGTTGAGCCGCACCTGCGCGGTGCGCCGTCCCCAGTCGAAGATCGGCAGGTTCAGCGTGCCGCCGTAATTGAAAGCCTCGCTGCTTCCCTTGAACAGATTGCCCAGCGTGGGCGACAGGAAGCCGTAGGCTCCGGTCAGCGAGATCGTCGGGAAGAACGCCGCGCGGGCGGCGCCGATATTGGCGTTCGCCGCGCGAAGATTATGCTCGGCTTCCAAAATATCCGGCCGCGCCGTCAGCAACGATGACGGCAGACCCGGTGCGATATCCCGCACTTGACTGGGTTGCAGCACAGGCCGTGCGGCGGGCAACACTGTGCTAGACGGGCCACCGATCAGGACGTCGAGCAGGTTGCGCGACTGCGCCGTGGTCCGCTTGATCTCCGCGAGTTCGGTCTGCGCCTGCGTCAGCAGCAGCATCGACTGATCGAAATCGACCGTCGACGTCACGCCTGCGTCGAGCCGCTTCTGCGCGATCCGGACGCCTTCGCGCCGGCCCGCCAGGGTCCGTTCCGCAAGCGCGATCCGATCCTCGCCGGTCAGGATGTTGAAATAGGTCGCGGCGACCTGTCCGATCAACGTGAGCCGCGCGGTCCGCTCTCCCTCGATCGAAGCAAGCCACGCCTCGCGCTCGGCCTGCGCCAGGTTGCGCAACCGACCCCACAGATCGAGTTCGAACGACGCGACGCCGACGTTGGCCGAATATTGCGTGAAGTCGACCGACGACGTGCCGCCCCCGCCGGCCGCACCGGGCACACCTAGCGCGTTGGCCGGCTGGACCGATCGGTTCGCGCCGCCATTGGCCTCGATCGTCGGCAAACGCTGCGAATCCTGGATGCGGTATTTCGCACGGGCCTGGGCGATCCGTGCCACCGCCTGCGCGAGATCGCGATTGCGCTCCAACGCGGTGGCGATCAGCGACCGCAGCCGCGAGTCGAGAAAATAGTCGTTCCACCCTAGATCGGTTGCAAGCAGTCCCTGCGAATACGCGGACTGCGGCGTGGTCGGGAACGCCGTGGAGATGGGCGCCACCGGCTGGCGGTAGGCCGGCGCGAAATTGCACCCCGACAGCGCGACGGTGAAGCCGGCAGTCGCCGCGAGAAGGATCTTACGCATGGACCGTGTCCCCATCCCGTTTGTCGTTTTCGGCGGCCCAGCGGGAATCCTCGCCTTCGGGATCGCGTGTCCTGCTCAGATACTTTCGCGCGAGCAGGTAGAAGACCGGCGTGAAGAAGATTCCGAAGATTGTCGCGGCGATCATGCCGCCCATCACGCCCGTGCCGACCGCCTTACGGCTGGCTGCCCCCGCACCGCTTGCGATCACCAGCGGCACCATGCCGAGGATGAACGCGAGGCTGGTCATCAGGATCGGTCGCAGTCGCTGTTTCGAAGCCTCGACCGTGGCATTGCGGACCTTCTCCGGGCCTTCACCCTTGTGATGCGCTTCGTCGTCGATCGCGAACTCGACGATCAGGATCGCGTTCTTCGCAGCAAGGCCGATGATCGTGATCAGGCCGATGTTGAAATACACGTCTGCCGATAGCCCGCGGAACATCGTGAACAGCACCGACCCGAGCACCCCGAACGGCACCACCAGCAACACCGCGAGCGGGATGCCCCAACTGTTGTAGAGCGCCGCAAGCAACAGGAACACGACCACCATCGAGAGGCCGAGCAACAGCCCGATCTGTCCGCCCGCCTGTTTCTCCTCGAAGGCGGTACCGGTCCATTCATACGCGAACGACCCGGTAAGCGACTGCTTGGCGATCGCCTCCATCGCTTCGAGCGCGGCGCCAGACGACTGCCCCGGAGCGGCCTGACCCGAAATGGTCAGCGATGGATAACCGTTGAACCGATCGAGCTGGATCGGCCCTGAGCGCCACGAGACGCGCGCGAACGCGCTGAACGGCACCATCTGCTTTTCCGGACCCGGCACACGGAGCGCCAGCACGTCCTGCGGCGTCATGCGCGCCTTCGCATCCGCCTGTAGGTAGACGCGGAGCGTGTTGCCGTCGCGGTTGAAGTCGTTGGCGTAGAACGACCCGAAATTGATCGCGAGCGTGTTGTTTACCCCGGCGATCGACAGGCCCAGCGCCCGCGCCTTGACCCGGTCGATATCTACATAGAGTTCAGGTGCATCGCCTTGTCCTTCCGGCCGGACGCCAGCCAGCAGGGGGTTCTTCGAAGCCGCCGCGACGATCGCGTCACGCGCGGCGATCAACCCGGCGCGGTCGGTGCCCGACCGATCCTCGACCTTCATCGAGAAGCCGATAGCGTTGCCCAGCGCCGAGATTGGCGGCGGATTGAGCGCGATGATGCTC
Source organism: Sphingomonas sp. SL1004 (assembly GCF_057815015.1). Lineage (NCBI taxonomy): Bacteria > Pseudomonadati > Pseudomonadota > Alphaproteobacteria > Sphingomonadales > Sphingomonadaceae > Sphingomonas > Sphingomonas sp. SL1004. The sequence continues at coordinate 4,303,607 of NZ_JBYMUX010000001.1, read as the reverse complement.
GCCTGCGAAATGCCGAACACCGCCTTCTGGACGCCGCCGATGATCGCCTCGACCGTATCGCCATCGCCCTTGCGCTCGTCCCACGGCTTGAGGTCGACGAACGACATCGCCGCCCCCTGGCTCTGGCCGAAGAAATTGTAGCCGAGCACCGATATGACGTTGCGGACCTGCGGCTGCTTGCTCAGATACGCCTCGCCCTGGATCACCGCCTGTTCGGTGCGCTGCATCGTCGCGCCCACCGGCGCGTCGTAATTGACGAGGAACGAGCCTTGATCCTCGCTCGGCAGGAAGCCGCCGGGCAACCGCGTGAACAGCACGAACGTCACGACGCAGACGACCGCGAACACCGCGAGCCAGCGCATCGGCGCGCTGGTCATCGTGCCGACCGCACCGGCATATTTCTCCGTCGCACGCCCGAACTTGTCGTTGAACCAATTCCCGAACCGTCTCGGCACACCGAGAATGCCCGCGCGCGGCTCGCCGTGATCGTCCGCGTGCGGCTTGAGCAACGTCGCGCACAGGGCCGGCGTGAGCGTCAGCGCCAGCACCGCCGAGAAGAAGATCGACACCGCAAGCGTGACGGAGAACTGGCGGTAGATGCCGCCGGTCGAGCCGGGGAAGAACGCCATCGGCACGAACACGGCGATCAGCACCAGCGTGATGCCGATGATCGCACCGCGAATCTGGCCCATCGCCTTCACCGTGGCAAGCCGCGGCGGCAGGCCTTCCTCCGCCATGATCCGCTCGACATTCTCGACCACGACGATCGCGTCGTCGACCAGGATGCCGATCGCCACCACCATCGCGAACAGCGACAGCGTGTTGATCGAGAAGCCGAACACGTAAAGCCCGAAGCACGCCCCCGACAGCGCGATCGGCACGACCACCGCGGGGATCAGCGTCGAGCGCCAGTTCTGGAGGAACAGGAACATCACCGCGAACACCAGGATCATCGCCTCGATTAGCGTCGTGATGACGCTGTGGATCGACGCGTCGATGAACGGCGTGGTGTCGGTGCCGATCGACCAGGTCATGCTCGGCGGGAAGTTCGCCTGGAGCTCCTTCATCCGCGTCTTGATCGCTTCGGCGGTCGCGACCGCGTTGGCCCCGGCGCCAAGCTGCACACCCATGCCGGCGATCTCGCGCCCGTTGAGACGCGCCTTGAACCCGTAATTGTCGGCGCCGAGCTCGACCCGCGCGACATCGCCGAGCCGCACGGTCGAGCCGTCCTGGCCCGCGCGGACGATGATCTCGCGAAACTGTTCTGCGGTGGCGAACCGGTTCTGCGTGACGATCTTGGCCGTAAACTCCGCCTCGCGCGTGATCGGCTGCTCGGCCAGACCACCGCCCGCGACCTGGCTGTTCTGTTCCTGCACCGCGGTCAGCACGTCCGATGCGGACAGCGAATAACCGGCCAGCTTGGTCGGATCGAGCCAGATCCGCATCGCATATTGCGACCCGAACAGGACGATGTCGCCAACGCCGGGCACGCGCCGCAGCTCGTTGACGATGTTGTTGCTGGCATAATTGCCGACTTCGAGCGCGGAGAGCGAATTGTCGGTCGAATAGACGCCCATGATCATCAGGAAGCCCGATGAATTGTCGGTGATCTGCACGCCCATCTGCTGCACCGCCTGCGGCAGGCGCGGTTCGGCGCGGTTGAGACGGCTCTGGACGAGGCTGCGCGCGGTGTTGAGATCGGTGCCCGACTGGAAGGTCAGGATGACCTGGCCGGTGCCGTTCGACCGGCTCGCGGCGGACATGTACAGGAAGCCCTCGATCCCGTTCATCTCGCGCTCGATCACCGCGGTGACGTTGCGGTCGAGCGTCTCGGCATCGGCGCCCGTATAGGTGTAGGACAGCGTCAGCGACGGTGGCGCGACCGAGGGGTATTGCTCGACCGGCAGGTTCATCAGCGACAGGATGCCGGCCAGCGCGATGAACGCGGCGATGACCCATCCGAAGACGGGTTTATAGACGAAGAAGCGATCCATGGTTCAGCGCCCCGCCTGGTTTGCGGCGACGGGCTTGAGCTTTGCCTTCTGCCCGGGGCGGATCTTCCCCCAGCCCTCGACGATCACGCGCTCGCCGGGCTTCACGCCCGACCGGACGATCCAGCGGCTGCCGACCATCTCGCCCAGCGTCACCGGGCGATTGACGACGGTGCCGTCCTTGCCGAGGATCGAGACGCTGGCCTGTTCGCCCTTCAACTGCACCGCGCGCGCGGGAAGCATCAGACCGTTGGGAATCGTCCCCGCCTCGATCCGCCCGCGGACGAACTGGCCCGGCTTGAGCAGGTTCTGCGGATTGGCGAAGCGCGCGCGGACCAGCTGGCTGCCGGTCTCGGTATCGACCGAGGCGGCGGTGAAGTCGAGCCGACCGACCAGCCCGTAGTCCTGGCCGTTTTCGAGCACCAGCTTCACCGTCACACTCGCCTGCGACCCGACGCTGAGATCGCCCGCCCGGATCTGTCGCGTACCGTCGAGGATTGCCGCGCTCGACGCGGTAAAGACTGCATAGACCGGCGCCATCTGGTCGACCCGCGTCATCAGCGTCGCCTGCGATCCGCTGACGAGTGCGCCTTCGGTGACTTCGGCACGACCGACGCGGCCGGCGATCGGCGCGCGGATCGTCGTGAAGCTCAGTTGCAGGCGCGCACGGGCAAGCGCGGCGCGCGCTTCGGCGACCTGGCCCTCCGCCTCCGTAAGATCTGCGCGCGCCTTGTCGTATTCCTGTCCGCTGACCGCGCGCTCGGTCACGAGCGGCGTGTAGCGGCGCACGACCGAGGCCGCATTTCCGCGCGTCGCCTGCGCGCGCAGCAAGGTCGCCTGCGCGGACTGGACCTGCGCCTGATAATCGCGCGGGTCGATCTGGAACAGCGGCGCGCCGGCGGCCACGTCGGTTCCCTCCTCGTACACCCGGCGCTGGACGATCCCGTCGGTCCGCGCGCGCACTTCTGCGGTACGGACGGCCTGGATGCGCCCGGGGAGTTCGACGATGTTGGGAACGCGCTCGGTCTTCAACACCACGACCTCGACGACGGGCGGTGGCGGCGCCTTCGGCTGCTCGGATTTTTCCCCGCATCCGGATACCAGCGGCACGAGGCTTAACAGCACCGGAACGGCATAATTACGACGACGGCCCACGCATAATCTCCTGAATTCGTGGCGCTTTGCGTGACGACCACGGCGGCGCATTAGCTCAACATTAATAAGCGGACAAGTTGTGTCCGTTTAATTCTCGTGGCAGGGGTGATGAATGCGGACCGACGCCCGATTACATCGCGAGGAACTGATCGGAGCGGCGGCCCGTATCTTCACGCTCCACGGGTATAATGCACCGCTCGAACAGGTGCTCGAAGAGACCGGGCTGGGACGCGGCACGCTGTATCGCCATTTCCCCAACCGCAGCGCGCTGGTCGCGGCCGTCTTTCGCCATCAGCTCGACCGTCTCGCCGAGTTCGTGACTGAACATCGCCGCGCGCCGGTCCTGTTGCACCACCTTCTGACGCAGCACGCGGCCTCGAGCCAGGGCGTGGTCGGGGCCGTGCAGATGATGGCCGAAACGGGCGATCTCGAATTGCTGGCGCCGTTGAAAATGGAGGCTGCCATCATCTACGAGCAGGTGGCGGCGAACGCCCGGGCTTTTGGCCTCGTGCGTTCCGATTTCAATGCGGCAGATCTGCGCCTCGTCATGCGCATGGTCACCGCTGCGGCGAACAAGGACATCACAGAGGACGGCTTCGACGACAACGGGACCGAGAGCGCGCTGGACATCATTATGCGCGGCCTGCGCCCCGACTGAGCAACGTTCGTGGCGCAAAGCTGAATCGAATCGTCCGTCATTGCGGTAACGTCTCGTCACTCTGCCAACGCTGTTTCCGGTCGCACTGCGCTTCTTTGCGAGCCTCGCGCCACATCGAAACCGCTGCACGAAGCATTACGAGGAGGGAGCCGAGGCAAATGAGGACCCCTGCGCCGTATCTGACCCACATAACGCTGGTCGAGCCATCCATCATAATTCCGATCCCGTAGCCGCAGGGTAGAGCGAAGCGACTGGGTGGCGCCTGACGTTCACGAGTATCTCCCTTGGTAGATCGACTTGGTCGTGGCGGCGGCGGCGGGAACAAGAGCACCTTCGCCTCGTAGGATGAATGCACACGGTGCGTGTAGGTTTGACTGAACATCGATGGATATTACGTCGAGACGCCCCCGCCCCGCCTGATTAGCGCGCAGCGCGCTGGCCTCGGGCATTCGCCCACCGAACATCCATGAATGCTCGACGATCGGCCCGTAGCTTGCGAGCGTCACAGGAGATCGTATGCGTAAATTCTATTTGATATTGGCGATGACCGTACCGCTCGCCGCGGGCGGTTGCGTCACCCGGACCGCGACCGATCTGGCCGCGCTGCCGTTCAAGGCGACCGGCAAGGTCGTCGACTGGAGCACGACAAGCTCAAGCGAAGCGGATCGCAACTATGCGCGCCGCGTCGCGTACGAACGCGCCCAGGATCGTCGCATGGCCGAGCGGCACTGCCGCGCTTTCCCGGAAGACTGCGCATACTGAACGCGACCGGTTCGTCGGCGATCTTCATCGATGGTCCACCAAACGCGCAACAAATTTCCACGCGGTGCTGCGATCTGCCTGCCAGGCGCAGGATCGGGCGACTTTAACCGCCGGCCGCGTCACGATCTTAGGGTTTTCGGATCCTTGGCAAAAGCAAGAAGAGCGGCCTTCCCCCGGGTACGTTCTCCAATTTCCCCCAACCAAAGGACAGTACAATGACCAACATCACCGAAATCAACAACGACATGCTCGATCTCGTCAACGGCGGCGGTTCGGTCACCTTCTCCGCGGCGGCCGACGGCACGCTGACGACCGACTATTCGTTCGGCGGCAAGTCGGGCAGCTATTCGTTCAAGGTTCCTGCCGAAGTCGTGCAGCGCACCGGTTCGATCACGTTCGGCAAGTAAGCCACGCGATACGACCGGCCGGCGCCGGTCGTATCGTCCAGGGCCCCGGCAGCCATAATCGGCTGCCGGGGCTTTGCCTGCGTGCCGACCGACGCCGCGACCCGACCGAACTCCCTTACCGATCCCTTCCGAAAGCAAGTTGTGTTCAGGACAGAAGCGTCGCCGCATAGGGCGGACCGACTCCACGGCACCGTGGCGATATTCGTCCCCGTCGCATGGCAGGGGATCGGCTATCTGATGACCGCCAGCGTGCTCGTCGCACTCGTTTTCCTCGCGTTTGCGCCCTATTCGCGCAGCGAGACCGTCAGCGGCGAGATCATGCCCGCCTCGGGTGTCTCGCTGATCGTCCCGACCCGCGCGGGCGTGCTCGCCGACGTCGCGGTCGCCGATGGCCAGCATGTTGCGGCGGGCACGACGCTCGCCATCGTCCGCGCCGAGGAGGACGCCGTCAGCGGCCGGTCCACCGCGGCCCGGATCGAGGCGGCGATCGGCCAGCAGGACAGCAGCCTCGCCGCGCAATCCGCCGCAACCACAGCCGCCGCCGGGGCCCAGCTCGAACAGCTCGCGGCGCAGCGCACCGGGCTCGTCGCCGAAGTATCGCAGCTCGGATCGCAGATCGACCTCCAGAAGGATCTGGTCGACTCCGCCCGCCGCGACCTCGACCGCGCGCGCGCCATCGCTGTCCGCGGCTTCATCAGCGGGCATGATCTACAAATTCGCGAAGAGGCGCTGGTATCGCGCAAACAGGGCTTGTCGCAACTCGTCCAGACCGCCGCGTCGAAACGCTCGGCGCTGGTCGAAGCACAGCGCACCGCCGCTCAAGTCGGCGCCCAGGCACGCGCGCAGAACGCCAACCTCGCCGCCACCCGCGCGCAGGTCGCGCAGGAAGCCGCCAGTACCAGCGGCGCCCGGTCCTATGCATTGCGCGCACCGATCGCCGGCCGCGTCACCGCGCTGACCGCTCGCCCCGGCCAGCCGGCGACACCGCAGACACCGCTGATGACGATCGTCCCCGACGGTGCGGACTTGCGCGCGATTCTGTCCGCGCCGACGTCGTCGATCGGTTTCCTCCAGCGCGGGCAGGCCGTGCATCTGGCGATCGACGCGTTTCCCTATCAGCGGTTCGGCACGGTCCGCGGACGCGTCCTCATGGTCGCCGGCAGCACGATCAACCGCACCGGCACGAACGGCACGGTCGTCCCGGTCTATCCGGTGACCGTTGCGCTCGATCGGACCGCGCTGTCCGCCTTCGGCAGGCAGGCACCGCTGGTATCGGGCATGACGCTGACCGCGCGCATCGTCATCGAACGGCAGACGTTGCTGCAATGGCTGTTCGCGCCCGTCTATGCGGTCCGGCAGCGGTGACCGGGACGATGAATCTCGACATGCTCACCCGCTCGCGCGTGACGCTCGTGCGGCAGACTGAAATCGCCGAATGCGGGCTTGCCTGCATCGCGATGATCGCTGGGTATCACGGGCTCGACATCGATCTCGGATCGATCCGCCGCCGTTTCGCCACGTCGACCCGCGGTGCGACACTCCGGTCGCTGATTGTGATCGCCGACCGGATCGGGCTGACCGCACGACCGGTCACACTACCGCTCGACCAACTCGGAAATCTCCAGCTGCCTGCGGTGCTGCACTGGAACATGAACCATTACGTCGTATTGGAGCGCGTCCGGCACGGTCGTGCGCTGATCCACGATCCCGATGGCCGTTCGACCTGGATGGCGATAGCCGAAGTCTCGGATCACTTTACCGGCGTCGCGCTGGAGTTGCGGCCGAGCGACTATTTCGCGCCTGGCGAGCACCGCGAACGTCTGCGCCTCCGCCAGCTCTGGCAGAAGATGTCGGGGCTGAAACGCGCGCTGGCTCAGGTCATGGTGCTGAGCCTGCTACTCCAGGCGTTCGTCCTCGCCTCGCCCTATTACATGCAGATCGCGCTCGACACCGCGGTTCCCGGGCTCGACCATGACCTGCTGACGGTGCTGGCGCTCGGTTTCGGTCTGTTCACGCTGATCAATGCGAGCGCGACCCTTTTGCGCTCGTTCGTCCTGCTGACCGCGGGGGCGTCGCTCGGCTTCGGACTCGCGTCCAATCTCGCGCGGCGGCTGTTCCGCCTGCCGGTCGACTGGTTCGAGCGGCGGCAGGTCGGCGACATCCTATCGCGCTTCCAGTCGGTCGGCCCGATCCAGACGATGCTGACGCAGGATGCGATCGCCAGTGTCGTCGATGGTACGATGGCGCTGCTGACGCTCGCATTGATGTTCTTCTACAGCCCGTTGCTGGCGGCCGTCGCGGTCATTGCATTCATGCTCTATGTCGGGGTCCGACTGGTCTCGTTCTCGTTCGAGCGCTCGGGCCGCGAAGCCGCGATCGTCGCGCACGGTCGCGAACAGACGATGCTGATCGAGGCGTTGCGGGCGATGACGACGCTGCGACTGTTCGGCCGCGAGCAACAGCATCACACGCTGTGGCAGACCCGGCTGACAGACGCGGTCAACGCCGATGTCCGGGTCGGTCGGATCCAGGTGTGGCAGAACACCGCCAACGTCCTGATATTCGGGTTGGAAACGATCGTGTCCCTCTGGATCGCGGTTGGCATGGTGATGAACGGCGACGGGTTCAGCATCGGCATGGTCTTCGCCTATCTCGCGTACAAGACGCAGTTCCTGCAGAAGGCGATCTCGCTGGTTGACCAGGCGATCTCGCTGCGGATGCTCAACCTGCATCTCGAGCGCCTGTCGGACATCGCGCTGTCGCCGGAGGATCGCAGCTTTGGCGCCAACGCCGACATCGCGACGCCGCTGAAGGGCACGATCGACCTGCGTAACATCAGCTATCGCTACGCACCGAGCGAACCGCCGGTGCTCGACGGTCTCGATCTCAGCATCGCGTGCGGCGAGCATGTCGCGATCACCGGCCCGTCTGGTGGCGGCAAGTCGACGTTGGTGAAGCTGCTGCTGGGTCTGATCGATGCCGATCACGGCGAGATGCTGGTCGATGGCCTGCCGCTCGCGCGGTTCGGGTGCCGAAGCTATCAGTCGCAGATCGCGGCGGTGTTGCAGGACGACGTCCTGCTGGGCGGCAGCCTCGCCGACAACATCGCGCTGTTCGATGCGCCAGTCGACTTGGAGCGCGTGTTCGCAGCGGCGACCGCGGCATCGATCCATAACGACATCCTGCGCATGCCGATGGGATACGAGACGCTGGTCGGCGACATGGGTCAGGCCCTGTCAGGCGGCCAGAAGCAGCGCGTGCTACTCGCTCGTGCGCTATACCGCCAACCCCGGATACTGGTGATGGACGAGGGTACCGCGCATCTCGACATCGCGCACGAACGCGCGGTGAACGCCGCGATCGGCGCGATGGGTATCACGCGCATCATCATCGCCCACCGCCAGGAGACGATCGCCGCGGCCGACCGGGTGTTGACGCTGACGAGCGGTCGACTGAGCGCATGTGACTGACGATAAGCTGGCAAATCAACGCAATTGGCTGAGATCGCCATCGACGTTGGCAGCATGAAGGGTCGACCGAAACGAAAGGCGATGGTGTCTGACGGCCGCGCGAAGAAAACGCCGCCGTCCAATGTGCACGCGTGGATCAGAAAAGTACGATCTTGTTCTCGCATCTGGCGATTGTCACAAACCGCCGAAAACCTGCGCAAGGCGTACATCCAAGCGCAACCCCAGAACGATCGCTGACGGAATGTCGGTTTTACGGGTTGGTGCGTAAATAGGATCGGGATTGATGACATATTGAATATTGGGCAATATCCTGACGCCAGGCATGGCCGCAAATCCATAATTGATCTCGCCGATGATCTCGTTCGACTTCGGCGAACCGGTCCCGCCGGCCTTCGTACGTAGATCGCGGAGATAATCGATCTGCTGATTGCTGAAATGCGTGTTGCTGACTAGGAAGCCTATCGTGTCGGCGTCACGGTGTTTGAGCGTGCCGGTCTTGACGAAACCGGCGGAGGCGAACCAGTCGAGCTGGGCGGCGTTGCCAACATTGTAGAAGATCCGCCCGAACAGCGCGAGGTTGCGCGTGCTCTTGCCGGCGGCGCGCTGTATCGTCTGGTCCGCCATCGCATACAGACCGACGCGGTCGCCACCTTGTGCAACTCGGGGAAGTCCTGACACCACGGACGAAACGCCGTTGCGGTCGTAATACGGGCTCTGGCCGCCGTCGGTGTTGATATAGACGCCGGCCTTGTAACGGCGCGGCAGCCGTTCGTCTGCGAACGTCGTCTGATAGCCCACTTCGTTGGCGATAAGCACGCCCGTGCCCTTGCCCAGCGAAAAGTCGAGGCCGCCCTTGCCCTTCAGGTTGAGGTCGTTGTCGTATTCGAACACGCCGGTCTGGACATACCACCGCTTGGCGATCGCGTACCGCACCTTGGCGGTCCACGACGAGTTGGGAAACGCGGTGATGCCGATGTCGCTGATCCCGCCATACGCCGTCAGGCAGCTTGTATTGCTCATGAAAACGCAATTGAACGGCGAATTGTTGAAGTAGCTGTTCACCGCCCCGCGCCCGACGAGGATGTTGAGCTTGCCGAAATCATGCTCGATGTTGAACTGGGTCAGCCGCGGGCCAGCTACCGGCCGCCAGGTCTGCTGGAAGCTGATCGAGTTGCCGATCGAATCGCGACCGAGGCTGTCGCCGCTGAACCAGGCGCCCTGAATATGGATTTTGGTATCGGACAGCCCGATCAGCTTTTCGAGATCGATGTCCGCCGCGGTCGAGACCCAATGCGATTCCGCATTGCCCTGACGAACACCGCCAACCGGGTTGGCGGCGACGTTACCGACGAAATCGAACACCAGGTCGACCCCTGCGGCCCTCAGCGCACGCAGTTCCTTGCCGATCGGATTGTCGCGTTGGAAACGCGCGATACCGGAGGACACAGCCTGGTCGGCGGGGCCCTGCCTAGTATTGGGGTAGAAGATTGGGGGATGTCGCCTGTCGGGAATGCTTCGCGCTACGCTGTCGTTCGTGTCCGCCGTCGGTACGGCCGCATCGGTGGGCGCAGTGACCGCCCGAGACGGTTGAGACTGGGACGGCTCGGATTGAGCCGCGGCGGTCAGCGCGATGGCGATAGCGATGGACATGACGGTCTCCTGCCGAGCCGCATGCGAACGCGGCCGGCTGTTATCGTAGGGCGGTGATTGTGGCGGCGATCACTCGTCGGTGATCGCCGCGTGGCCTTCAGGCGGCCACCGGGTACTTCGCGCGTAGCCGCGCATTTCCGATCATCGCTGCGAGCGTGCGTTCGTCGAGCTTGCCCTCCCACTTCGCGATCACGATGGTGGCGAGTGCATTGCCGACAAGGTTCACGAACGTCAGCCCCTCGGCGAGGATGCGGTGGATGCCAAGGATCAGCGCGATGCTGGCGACCGGGATCGTGCCCGTCGTGTTGAGCGTCGCCGCGAGCACCACGAACGCCGCGCCGGCAACACCCGCCGCACCCTTGGACGTCAGCAACAGAACAGCGATCAACCAGAGTTCGTGCCAAAGTGTGAGGTGCGTGTTCGTCGCCTGCGCCAGGAACACTGCGACGGTCGTCAGGTACAGGCAGGTGCCGTCGAGGTTGAACGAATAGCCCGCCGGGATGACGAAGCCGACGACGCTCTCCTCGCAACCGACCTTGCGCATCTTCTGGATGAGACGCGGCAGCACGGTTTCGGTCGAGGTGGTGGCGGCGACGATGACGATCTCGTCCCACAGATAGCCGAGCAGGCGCCACAGGCTGACCCCGCACCAATGCGCGATCCCGCCCAGCACGATCGCGGTAAACAGCCCGCAGACGACGAAGAACTCGATGATCAGTTCACCGAGCGACCAGAGCGATGCCGTGCCGAACTGGCCGACCGTGAAGGCTATCGCACCAAAGGCCCCGAGCGGCGCGAAATACATGATGTAGCCGATGATCCGGAAGAACCCTTGCGAGGCGCTGTCGATCAGCGTGTAGACCGGCTTGCCGCGCTCGCCGATCGCCGCGATCGCGATGCCGAACAGCACGGAAACGAACAGCACCTGCAGGACATGGCCTTCGGTCAGCGCGCTGGCGAAGGTGTCGGGGATGATGCCCATGAAATAGCCGGTGATCGTCTGGTCGTGCGCGGTCGCGACATAGGTCTTGATCGAGGCGGTATCGATCGCCGCGACGTCGATGTTCATACCCGCGCCCGGTTGCCACAGATCGACCATCACCAAGCCGAAGATCAGCGCCAGGATCGTCACCGCCTCGAAATACAGGATCGATTTCAGTGCGACGCGCCCGACGCTTTTCATGTCGTTCATGCCGGCGATGCCGTGGACGACGGTGACGAAGATCACCGGTCCGATCATCATTCGGATGAGCTTGATGAAGGCGTCACCGAACGGCTTCATCGCCACGCCGGTCGCAGGCGCGAAATGGCCGAGCAGGATGCCGAGCACCGTTCCCGCCAGCACCTGGAACCAGAGCTGGCCGACCAAGCCGAAGCGGCCTGCTTTCCTGGTAGTCTCTCCTAGGTCCGTCATCGTTTTTCTTTCGTTGTGACGTGCCGGCGTTCTCAGCCGAATAGATTTCCGTCGAACAGCTTTCGCGCGGTCCGAAGCATGGCCGCACCGACGACGTTGCCGTTCTCGTCCAGATCGATCACGCAGCCGGTCGCACCGCTGGGATGCTCGACGTCGAGCGATTTCGATTGCCCGTCCGGCACGACCGCGAGGCCATGCGCAGGCGATCCGTCGATCAGACAGGCGGTAGCGACGCTGACCGCGCCCAGCACGCCGATCGAGGCGTGGCAGCGATGCGGAATGAACGAACGCACGCTGATCGCGCCGCCATTACGGGGCGCGGCGACCAGCATCAGTTTGGGCACCGATTGATCAGTTACGTCGCCCAGGTTCATCAACGGACCGGCCTTGAGCCGGATCGCCTCGATCCTGGCCTTCAACGTCTCGTCAGCATCGAGCGTTGCACGGTCCTCGCAGCCGGTGATGCCGACATCGGCCGCGCGCAGCACGACGCAGGGCATGCCATTGTCGATCAGCGTCACGTTGACGCCATCGACGACATCGGCTGCGTTGCCCGTCGGCAGCAACGCCCCGCAGCTCGAGCCGGCGATATCGGCGAAGGCGAGCGGGACAGGTGCGGCCGTGCCGGGAACCCCGTCGATCCGCGCATCGCCGTCGTAGGTGACGCCGCCGCCTGGGGTCTGCACCGTCGCAGTTGCGAGGTTGCCGGTGTTGACCATGAAGATCGAAACCTTCGTCTTTGCGTCCCCTGCCTCGACCAGACCGCGTTCGATCGCGAACGGCCCGACCCCGGCCAGCATGTTCCCGCAATTCTGCGCGTCGCTGACGATCGCCTGGTCGACGAACACCTGGAGGAACAGATAGTCGACATCGGCGCCGACTTCGGTCGAGCGCGACACGATCGCGACCTTCGACGTCAGCGGATCGGCGCCGCCCATCCCGTCGATCTGGCGCGGATCGGGCGAACCGAACGCGCGCAGCAGGAACGCGTCGCGCGCAGCCGGATCGGCGGGGAGGTCGGCGGCGAGGAAGAACCCGCCCTTTGATGTGCCGCCACGCATCCACATCGCGCGGATGGCGTTCGGGTGCTCAGACATATTTCAGCCCCTTGGCGGCAAGCCGCTCGCGCATCGCATAGATGTCGAGCCCGAGTTCGCCGCTGGCCATCCGATCGCGCTTTTCCGTCTCGCGCGCCTCGCGTGCCTGCGCCTCCGCAAGCACCGCTGCCGCATCTTTGCGGCGCACGACGCAGACGCCGTCGTCGTCGGCCACGATCACGTCGCCCGGCTCGATCCGTTCGCCCGCACACACCAAGGTCACATTGACCGAACCCAGCGTCTCCTTGACGGTGCCCTGCGCGAAGATCGCCTTCGACCAGACCGGAAAACGCATTTCGGTGAGATCGCGGACGTCGCGAACGCCGGCGTCGATGATGAGCCCGCGGCAGCCCCGCGATATCGCCGACGTGGCGAGCAGGTCGCCGAAATAACCGTCGTCACAGGGCGATGTCGGCGCGACCACGAGGATGTCGCCATCCTTCACTTGTTCAATGGCGACGTGCATCATCCAGTTGTCGCCTGGCGGAACCGAGACGGTGACCGCAGACCCGGCGATCCGCGCGCCTGCATAGATCGGACGAAGGCGGCTGCCGAGCAGGCCGATCCGGCCCTGTGCCTCGTGCACCGTGGCGACGCCGACCTTGGCGAGGCCGTCGATGACCGACGGTTCAGCACGTTCGATATGAGTGACGACGCTGGGCATCTCTGATCCTCGATCCTTTTTTCGTTACCCTCCCTAGGAACCGACGACGGTCCAAACGCAAAACGGATTTGCGCACAAGGCATAAGCTGTGCTGAGGTCTGAGCATGCCAAGTCTTCGCGACCTCAACCTGCGCCATCTCGATGCGGTCGCCACCGCGGCACGCCTGGGAAGCATCAGCGCGGCCTCGCAAGCGATGAACCTGTCGCAGCCTGCGCTCACCCAGGCCGTTGCCAAGGTCGAGACGGTGCTTGGGCACAGGCTGCTGGACCGGCAACCCGGAGGCGTGGTCGTGACCGAGGCCGGACGCCTGATGACCGGCCGGATTGAGCATGCGCTGGCGTATGTCGCGCAAGGCGGGCGGAGCGTGCGGCGCGGGGCGCGCCTGCCGCCCTTGCCCAACGTCGAAAGGCGGATCACGCTGGGCCAATTGCTCGCGCTGATGGCGGTCGACCACGCAGGCAGCTTCGCGCTGGCCGCCAGGCATACCGGATTATCGGAGCCCGCCGTTCACCGCGCGGCGCGCGATCTCGAACAGTTGCTCGAAGTGGCTCTGCTGGCCCGGCAGGGACGAACCGTACAGCCAACCGCGGCGGCGATACGGTTGCTGAGATTTGCCCGACTGGCTCGCGCAGAACTGGAGTCGGGCTTCGATGAACTCGCGGCACTGCATTCGGAAGGCGCAGGGCGGATAACGGTCGGCGTCATGCCTCTGGCGCGCGCAATCCTGCTCCCGCAGGCGCTCGCACGCTTTGCTCGCCTCTACCCGGTGGCCTCTGTCGATGTCGTCGAAGGGCCCTATATCGAAGTGCTCTCGGCGCTGCGCGAAGGCGCCATCGACGTGGTCGTCGGGGCGATGCGCGACCCCCTGCCAGTGGCTGACGTCGTGCAGGAACCCCTGTTCGACGACGACCCCGTCATCGTGGGACGCAAGGGCCACCCCCTGCTGGACGAACCGGGCTTCGTCTTCCAACGACTATTGGATTTTCCGTGGGTTATCGCCGCGCCGGGGGCTCCCGTACGGCGCCGGTGGGAACAGATGTTCAAGGAACAGGGGCTCGAACCGCCACGGCCGCGGATCGAGTGCGGGTCGGTGATGGTGGTGCGCGGGCTAATGCTTGAGGACGACTGGCTGACGCTCATGTCACGCGATCAGTTCCTGCTCGAGGACCGCGCCGGACTGCTAAGCGAGATCGCCGGAGCCGGCTCGTCGTTGCGCCGGCAGATCGGGATGACGACCCGCCAGGATTGGCGACCGACCCAACTTCAGCATGAGTTCCTGAGCATCTTCCGATCCACCTGCGCCGAGTGGACTTCAGGAAAAGCAATGGACGGACAGCCGTTTCGATACGCCTGACAGGCTTGGCGCGCTTAGATACCCCGCATCACGTCGCCGACAAGGCGGACGGCAACCCTCGCCATCCTGGGAACGCAGCCATGATCATCGACTGCCACGGCCACTACACAACCGCTCCCGCCCGCCACAATGCGTGGCGCGACGCGCAGGTCGCGGCGATCGGTACGGGCGGCGACATAGACCCGACCTACCCCGCCATATCCGACGACGAGATCCGCGAGACGATCGAGGCGAACCAGCTGCGCCTGCTGCGCGAGCGCGGGGCGGACATGACGATCTTCTCACCGCGCGCCTCGGCGATGGCGCCGCATGTCGGGAGCGAGGCGGTCGCGCACATCTGGGCCCGGCGCTCGAACGACCTGATCAAGCGGGTCATCGACCTGTACCCCGAAACCTTCGCCGGCGTATGCCAGTTGCCGCAATCCCCCGGCATCTCGATCGCGCATTCGATCGACGAGCTCGAGCGGTGCGTAACGGACCTCGGGTTCATCGGTTGCAACCTCAACCCCGACCCGTCGGGCGGCAAGTTCGATTCCCCGCCGCTGACCGATCGCGCATGGTATCCGTTCTTCGAGAAGATGGTCGAGCTCGACGTTCCTGCGATGATCCACGTCTCGGGCAGCTGCAACCCGGCGATGCACGCGACCGGCGCGTATTACATCGCGGCCGATACGATCGCGTTCATGCAATTCCTCGAAGGCGACCTCTTCCGGGATTTCCCGGACCTGCGCTTCATCATTCCCCATGGCGGCGGCGCGGTGCCCTATCATTGGGGACGCTATCGCGGGCTTGCCGACATGCTGAAGCGCCCGCCCCTTGCCGAGCACGTCATGAAGAACGTGTTCTTCGATACCTGCGTCTATCATCAACCGGGCATCGACCTCCTGTTCAAGGTGATCGACGTCGACAACATCCTGTTCGGGTCCGAGATGGTCGGCGCGGTGCGCGGTATCGATCCCGAGACCGGCCAGTATTTCGACGATACCAAGCGTTATGTCGACGCGCTGGACATCTCCGACGCCGACAAGCGCAAGGTATTCGAGGGCAACGCCCGCCGTGTCTACCCACGCCTCGACGCGCAGCTCGCCGCACGGGGGCTGTAATGTCCGAGTTCACGATGGATCCTGCCTGGATCTGCTATCACCCCGCCCCGAGCAAGCCCGCCTTTACCGTACCCGCGGGCGCGGTTGATGCGCATTGCCACGTGTTCGGGCCGGGCGATGTGTTCCCCTACGCGCCGGAACGGAAATACACGCCGTGCGATGCCGGCAAGGACGAGCTGTTTGCGCTACGAGACCATCTCGGCTTCGCCCGCAACGTCATCGTCCAAGCGACCTGTCACGGGGCGGACAACCGCGCGCTGGTCGATGCGCTGCGGACCGCCGGCGACCGCGCTCGCGGCGTCGCGACCGTACGCGATACGGTGAGCGATGCGGAACTGTCCAACCTTCACGCGGCCGGCGTGCGCGGAGTGCGTTTCAACTTCGTCCGTCGTCTCGTCGATCCGAAGCCCGACGCGTATTACCGCGCGATCATCGACCGGATCGCTTCGCTCGGCTGGCACGTCGTGATCTATTTCGAGGCCGCGGATCTCGCCGAGCGCTGGGACTTCTTCACGTCGTTGCCGACGATCGTCGTCGTCGATCACATGGGGCGCCCGGACGTGACGCAACCCGTCGATGGCCCCGAGTTCGGGCGATTTATCCGCCTGATGGAAGAGCATGAGAATGTCTGGACCAAGGTGAGTTGCCCCGAACGCCTGTCGATGGTGGGTCCGCCTGGCTATGACGACGTCGTGCCCTTCGCGCGGACGCTGGTCGAGCGCTTCCCCGATCGCGTCCTGTGGGGCACCGACTGGCCGCACCCCAACATGACCACGCACGCCCCTGACGATGGTGCACTGGTGGACGTCATACCGCGCATCGCGACGACCCCCGCGCTCCAACACAAGCTGTTGATCGACAATCCGATGCGACTCTACTGGGCATAGCCTGATGGTAGGATTGGGTCAGCCTGATGATGCAGGTCCGCATGGGACGTTTCCAGACCTCCAATATGCGCATCACCCGATCCTCCCGCGCCCATCCCGCCGCCACCACCACCACCAGTTTTCGCGCCTTCGTTTCTTCCGCCAGCGTTTTTAGCCCCTCCTCCCGATGACACTGGCCGTGTCGGGCCCTGCATCGGTATCCTGAGGTCTTCGGGTATGGGATCGAGGTCGAGGGCCTCGCGAACGAAATTGCGGAGCGACACCACGAGATCATGCGTGTGCACCGGATGCCCGGCGACCAGTTCCCGAACTGCCTTGTCGGCGAGCCTGACATGCTCTTCCGTACCAAGAAGAATGATGTCGGAAAGCGCGGCTTCCACGGCGTCCCGGATCCTTCGCGTCCGGTCGGACTTCGAAGCGGTCTCGGCGCTGAGGTCGAGTTGGGCCATCGGCTCGGCAGGTGCGTGGAGTTCGGAGCTTCTGAGGTCCCGTTTGTGGGCCGGATCGACGGTGAGGTCGCCTGTGAACGATCCACCCAAGACCTTGTAGGCCGCGATCAAGGTGCGCAGACGCTCGTTGATCTGCCGATTCATTCGCTCGCGGCGCTGCTGGAACGTCATTTGCGTCAGCAGGCGAATACCGACACCGAGCAGCGTGACCAAGGCAAGGCCAAACAGCGTCGCCAGAAGGCTCTGCCAGGAGGTGAAGTCCAGGTTGCGCAAAAATTGGATCCTTCTCCACGCCCATGGCGACCGGGCAATGTATAAACTCTCGAGTGCTCAAGCTCTTGGGTCCCGATACCACATATCGTCAGACCGTCTCACCGTGACCCGAAACGGACAGCCGGCAGCCGCTGCTCGTAGACGGAGGACATACGATGGTAAACGACAGCGCAAAATCACTGTGCATTTCCCACAGGCTCGGTCGCACCCTCAGGCAGTTGTGAAAACCTCTGCGTATCGTCGCGGTCACGCGGCTCGAAGATTTCGGGCCGGTGCACGGGCGGAGAGGTACGGTTTGGACAGCCCATACAGCCCTTCACGCGGTGTGCTCAGATTGGCACGTTCCGCTGATCGACGCTGGTAAAGCCATAGGTCCTGTACCGGCTCTCCACCGTGCGTCCTGAAATCGTAATGTCGGTGTAGCCCTCGGGCGTGCCGAGGAACGATCCGTGCCAGTCGGCACCGGCGACGGCGCCGGTCGTGATGAACGATATCCCATTGAGCTCGATCCGCTCGTAGACGTGGCTGTGCGCCTGAAGCACCGCCAGCACATCATAGTCGCGCAGGATGCGCAGCACCTCCCGACCGTTGACGACGAAGGTCCAGTTGTGGGGGGTATCGAGCCAGGATTCGGGCTCGTAACACCGCATCGCGGTGACGAGCGGGATGTGTGTCACCACGACGATCCGCATACCCTTGGGCTGGGCAGCGAGATCGGCGCGCAGCCATCCCAGTTGGTCAGCGTCGACGCGGCCTTCGTAATTCCGGTCCGCGGTCATGCCGATCGAATCCAGCACGACGAAATGTACGCCCTTGTGATCGAAGGCGTAATAGCGCGGTCCGAAACGATCGATGTAGAATTGCTTGCCGTAATCGGGGGCGGATGGATCGATGCCGCTCTTGGGGAACACGCCGAGACAGTCGTGATTGCCGATGACGTGATGGATCGGTTTGCGCAGATGTGCGCGTTCGGTGCGCTGATAGAGATCCATCAGCAGCGTCGCGCGCGCCCGCCCCGTTTCGAGCGCATCCTCGACATGATCGCCGCCCTGGATCACGAAATCGACCGGCGATGCGGAGATCTGTTCGAAGCACTGCGCGCAGGCACGATCCGCGCCCAGTTCCGGCCGGATGTGGCAATCGCCCACGAACGCGAAGCTGAAGCTGTCGCGGGCGGGCTTGAGTCCCCCGGCGCGCGCTGCCAACGGGACAAGCGGCGCGCCGAGCGCGAGCTTCAGGATATTGCGGCGTTCCATGAGGCACCTGTCGACAGGAGGCAGAGGGGGCGTTCGCGATGCGCGGCGAAGATCAGAAGTGGACCCGAACGGTGCCGAATACCTGGCGCGGCGCGGCGGTTTGCAGCGTCGTATAGGTGCCGTTCGGATCGGAGGTGACGAACCCGGCGGTGCCGGTCGAGGCGATGTATTTCTTGTCGAACACGTTCACCAGGTTGAACTGGACATCGAACATACGGCTGAACCGATAGCCTGCCGACAGGTTGACGTTGACCGCGCCGGGCAGCTTCGCATCGTTGAGATAGCTGTAATAGCGTGCGCTGCGGTAATGTGCATTGACCCCGCCCCACACCGTGCCGTCGTCGTAATTGAGTTCCGCACTGCCGACGTTCCTGGGCGACGCGACGACCTGCTTGCCCTTGGTGGCGACGACCGCGCCGCCGAGCGGCTGGACATCGTCGTCATAGGTCGCGTCGTTATAGGCATAGCTGCCGTAGAGCGACCAGCCGGGCGCGAACTTCCAGTTGGCCGCCGCCTCGACGCCGCGCGACGAGACGCTGCCGACGTTCTGCAACACGTTCTGGTTGCCGACGAGCGTCGCGCTGATCGACGAGGCGAGCAGACGGTTGGAGAACTTCACGTAATAGCCGGTCAACGACATCTGCAGATCGCGATCGTGGAAGCGGTAGCCGGCCTCGAACGTGTTGGTCATCTCGGGCTTCAGGCCGCTGCGGATGAAATCGAACCCTGCCTGCGAGCTGCTCGAGAACGGGCCGCTCGAGGTCGACGCGACGAACGCCGCCATGTTGCGCGTGTAATCGGCGAACACCTCGTTGTTTTCGTCCAGCGTATAAAGCGCCCCGACGGTGGGCAGGAACCAGTTCTTCGCCTGGATCGAACCGTCAATCGGCTTGGTGCTGACGACGCTGTGCGCGCGGTTGGTCGAGACCACGCCCTTGACGCCCGCGTTCAACCGCAGTGCGCTGGTCGCCTGCCACGTGTCGCTGATGTCGAGCTGGACGGTGTTCGTCACGTACTCGTTGTAGAAATTGGTCTTGAACGGGTTGGTGTAGAATTTCTGGAATTCGCTCGGCGCGACGCCCTTCTGCAGGCCGTAGAGATACGAACCCTGATCGAAGGCATTGCGCTCGTACCAGATACCCCCTTCGATCTTGTGATCGCCGGTGTCGAACTTCAGGCGCGAGATCACGCCCTTGCGGTTGATGGCGTAGCGCAGCGCCGACACCGACACGGGCGAGCCGCCAAACGCCGCGGGCGTCGCGCTGTACGGGCTCGCATACGTGCCGATGCCCTTGTCGAGATGGATGTAGCCGGTGGTGAAACCCGACAGCCGCGGGCCGATCGCATAGTCCAGCTTCTCGTATGCCAGCAGATCGCGCCGTACGCCGCCGCCCTGATAGATCGCGTCGTCCGCCGACACGAACGGCGCCGGTGGCGTGCCGCCATTCTGGACGATCGTGGCGAGTTGCTCGGCCACCGCGAAATCGCGGATATTGTCGAACTTGTAGCCATAAGCCTTGAGGCGCGCGAGCGAGACGTCGCCGTAATCGTCTTCGCGCCGATCGATCAGGTTCAGGAACGTCGTCGACTTGACCGCATCGCCCAGGGGCTGGACATATTTCGCATTGACCTGATCCTGCACCTGCTTGCCCCAGCCGCGCCACTTGCCCTGCCGGTCATGCGCATAGGACACCGCCAGCCGTCCGCCCCACGGCAGGTCGCCGCTGTTCACGCGAGCAAAGGAGCGCCACGAATTGGCGCTGCCATAGCTCTGCTCGACATCGATGCCGAGTTTGTCGGTGGGGTCGATCGAGGTGAAATCTACGGTGCCGCCGATGTTGCTGGTCGATGCGGTGCCGAGCGCGCCGCTGCCCTGCGACAGCGTCGCGGCGCCGTTGTTCTCGCTGAGCAGCGCCCGGTTGATCGAAAGGCCGTTGTTGTTGCGGTACTGCATGTTGCCGAGCGGCACGCCGTCGAGCGTGAAGCCCATCTGGTCGGTGAGGAAGCCGCGGATCGAGAGCTGCGTCGCGGCCTCATACGTCCCGTGCGCGTCGGAGGAATCGAAATTCACGCCGGGCAACCGGCCGAGTGAGCGCAGCGGCGACGAGCCGCCGGTCAGTTTCGCCATCGCCTTGGCGGACACCGTCTGGACCTGGCGGGACTGACCCTGGCCGAGCACGACGATATCCTGCCCTGCGGCGGCTTCGGTGGCAGCGGTTTCGGTCGCGGCGGTTTCGATCGCGGTCTGGGGCGGTTCGACAGGGGTAGCCTTCAGCGCAATCAGCGAGGCGGTTTCCTCGGCGATCGTCAGCCCCTGTCCGGCGATCAGACGGCGCAGCGCCTCGCCGCGCGTGAACCGACCGCGCAGCCCGGCTGCCCGGCGATGGGCGACGGCGTCGTACGGAAAGCTGACATGCCGGCCGGCCTGACGCGCGAAATGGTTGAGCGCGGCAGCGGTGTCGGATGCCTTGATGTCGAACGCGACGCGTGGTGCCTGCGCCTGTGCGATGGCGGCAACGGGTATCGCCGCCACCCCCACCGCAACGATGGCCGTCGTCGTCAGAAACTTGAACATGTAATCCCCGCATCGAACCGTGTGTCGAAGCAGGGATTGATGAGCGCGGACAAACCGCCATCGCGCCCGAAAATAAAATCTACGCGCGGGTCAGGACGATCCCCCCGGACGGGCCGGCGGTCGCGCGGATGCCGAACGAACTGTGCAGCGCGCGCAGGAATTCTACGGGCCTGGTGGTCGCGAAGCTCCCGCCCAGGCGGAGGCGCGACAGCGCAGGGTCGCCGATGACGATCTTGTCCGGCAGATACCGGTTCATCTCGGCCACCGCATAGTCGAGACTCTCGCCCTCGAGCACCAGCGTGTCGCGCCGCCATGCGGTGACGGTGGCGAGATCGTCGCGCGCCTGGATACTAACCTGTCCCGCGGTGATCAGCGCGACGTCGCCCACGCCGATGCGCTTGGCCGAGCCATCCGAAACCCCGCCCGCTAGCACCGCCAGTTCACATCCCGCGCCGCGCAGCCGGACGTTGTACGCCCCCGGATCGAGCCGGAACTGCCCCCCCGGCGTCAGCAAGTGCAGGCGATTGTCCGCCGCCAGCCGAACCGCGATCTCCCCGCGATCGAGCCAGAGCCGCGCGGGGGTGCCTTCGCGCCAATGGACGCGACTGTCGGTATTGAGGTCGAGCGTGATGCCGGGCGTCACCGCGACCGCCATCCGCTGGCCGACCCGCGTCTCCGCCGTGTCGCGCGCCGCGGCACGGTAGGCGACACTGCCGCCGACCACCGCGACGGCGAAGACCGAGCCGGCGGCGCGGAGGACCCGGCGCCGGTTCGGCTGCTCGACGGTATCCGGCCAGGCGTGCGCAGGCTGCATCTCGCCGCGCGCGCCTCGCACGCCGTCGAGATCGCGCCACGTACCGGCCACCTCGGCAAACGCCACCGCATGGCGGATGTTGGCGTTGCGCCAAGCCTCGAAGGCCGCGACATCCGCCGATCCCGCGTCGAGCGCGGCCAGCCATCCGGCAGCCTGCTCGGTCAGGTCGACATGACGTTGCGGGATATCGACAGGGCCGGACACGCTTCCTCCACCTGGGCCTCGCTCTCGCGCCTGGCTTTCGTGATGAGCGCCAGCCCCTTAGCGATATGCTTTTCCACGGTCGAGACCGATAGGGAAAGCGTTTCGGCAATCTGCGCCGGCGGAATGCCCTGGACCTTGCGCATGTGGAGGACGCGCGAGCATTGCGGCGGCAGCGCGTCGATCAGATCGAGCAGGCTTTGCAGCTCGGATCGACCGGAGGCGATTGCAAACGCATCCGGCGCCGGGTCTGCGACCTCCAGCATATCCAGCGACGCCAGCAGATCGATCCGCACGACGTTCGCCCGGCGCAGCCGCTCGAGCGCAAGATTATGCACGATCGTCATGACGAAGCCCCGCGGCGTCACGATAGCACGATGATCCGGCGCCTTCAGGACGCGCGCATAGGCGTCCTGAACCAGATCCTCGGCATTGTCGCGACCGCACAGATACGCCGCCTTTGCCCGATAGGCTGCCGCGTGCGGCAGCACCTCAGCGATAAACCAGCGATCGATGTCACGCAGCCAGCTCAACACATGCTCCAGAAGCTATGTTGGACCGCCTAGACCGGTATTCTTACACGACGGGGACAGTGCCATTACGATGGTGGATGCACCATTCAGCGCCTTCCACCCGATCGTAGCCGCGATCTTTCCCGACTACGCTCTCGCCAGCGTCGAACTTCGCGGAGTCGGGCACTAGAGATTGGAGCATGCGTGGAGCCTGACCAAAGGCATCACCCTCGAGGAACGAACACGATGCGGACCAGAATCACGGAACTGCTCGGGATCAAGACCCCCATCATGCAGGGCGGGATGCACTTCGTCGGACTGGCGGAACTCGCCGCTGCAGTCTCGAACGCAGGCGGACTTGGGACGATCACGGGATTGACGCAAAAAACTCCGGAGCGCCTGGCGTCCGAGATCGCGCGATGCAAGACGTTGACCGACCAGCCGTTCGCCGTGAACCTCACCTTTCTTCCGACATTCTCGGATCCCCCCTATGCCGAGTATATCGCTGCGATTGCCGAAGGCGGCGTGCGGGTCGTCGAGACCGCAGGTCGCAATCCGGCCGAGCATATGCAGGCCTTGAAAGCGGCAGGAATCAAGGTCGTGCACAAATGCACGTCGATCCGCCATGCGCTCAAGGCGCAAAATATCGGATGCGATGCGGTGAGTATCGATGGATTCGAATGCGGCGGACACCCCGGCGAGGACGATGTTCCAAATTTCATCCTGTTGCCGCTTGCGGCCAACCAGCTTTCTATTCCCTTCCTTGCGTCAGGGGGAATGGCGGACGCTCGGAGCCTCGTTGCAGCACTGGCGCTCGGCGCCGACGGCATCAATATGGGCACCCGATTCATCGCGACGCAAGATGCCCCTGTTCACCAAAACGTGAAACAGGCGCTTCTCGACGCCACAGAACTCGACACTCGCCTGATCATGCGTTCGCTGCGCAACACCGAACGGGTATTGGCGAACGCGGGCGTGGACCGCATCGTCGAAATCGAGCGTACCAAGGGTGTCGCACTCACCATCGACGACATCCGGGACGAGGTCATGGGCGTCTACCCCCGCGTGATGGTCGACGGAGATTTATCAGCGGGAGCCTGGAGCTGCGGGATGGTTGCTGGCCTGATCGACGACATTCCAAGCGTAAAGCGGCTGATCGACCGCATAATGCTCGAAGCCGAAGCCTTGATCCGAGACCGGCTTGCAAGTTTCGGCTCGCTCCCTTCCGGTGAACCACTTGGTCAAGGTGATCGGTAACAGTGTCGATCTACTAGCGCGGCTGTTACCGCGTGTGGGCTCTGCGCTGAGGGCGGTCCATCTTGCGTTTCGACTCCGTTCCGCACCGCCGTCCTCACAATAACGCCCGGTTTCGCCAGGAGCAGACTTGGAAGTCGCTCCGTGGTGTTCGCACGTCGAAGTCGGTTGACGCAGATGAGGATCTGTCCTCAAGGGAGGTCGCGAACATCGGCGGAATTTCCCCCCGGTGGGTACAAAAGATGGGTACAGAGACCATCCGGCATGGGTACAAAAACGACGGTTTTCCGCCGATTTTACTACTCATAGACCCCTCTCGTAGGGGTCACCATTTCGGTCTGTCGCACCGAACCAGCAATTCGGACATCTCTTCCACGCGGTATCGATCCATCGGCGATGGCTTTGCCCGGCCATGCCGCTGGCGCCGATACCTTGCCATTGTTGCAGGTCAGCAATTCTGTGGCGTCGAAATCGCGTCCGCCCCCGGGTGAACGCTCGAATGCCAGCCATTTTGCGCGCCACTCACCGACAGGCTTCATTGCCGCCGCCGGTCTTGTGTCGACACGGCCAACCGGCGGCACTATGGTTCCACCCGCGTATCCGCTCTGTTCGAAGACCGTGGTCGACGAATGCCTGCAACGATCAGCTAGGCCGCATGTCAGCCGAGCGCATAAGGTTGCCAAGTCCGCCGACCAGAAGACGGCAGCGTGATCGGGCGCGAACTCCTTGTTGGGTGTTCGACCGTGGGATCCAGCACACGCGATTCGAGCGTTCCCGGAGAATCGGCGGTCTTCGACTGGAAGGCTGAGGCGCCGCGGGATGGAACGATGACCGCCCAACTGACCAACGGCGCGACGTACTCCGGACCGTTCTTTTAGGTGACGAGCGAGACGCAGGTCGATGATCTTGCTCCCTTGTGGCTTGGCTGGACGGTATCGGTTGGGGCGGCGTCGGCCAGGGCGAATGCGAGGGCCCGACCGGCCACAAGAACGAGGCCAATTTCCCATGCAATGACCGGTTGGCGCACGGGTCTTCGCAGATCCGGTAAGTCCGCCTGTGGCGATGGACAACAAACCCGCTCGGCATGACGCCGTGAATGACCGCGTTGCAAAAAACGCAACACCCATCCCCCTATTCTATGTTTGCGCTACCACCGCCGCTCGGCTAGCAGGAGGGCGCCTTTCAGGCATCCTCTCCTAAGAACTTCGGCCGGTTTGCTCCGGCCATTTTTTTGCCGTCTGAAGATGGCATGTCGGTGGCCGGCCACCCCCCGACGTAGCGGTCGTCGATCGCCACCCGATCGCGCGGGCTCACACCACCGCGCCTCCTGTCAGGCTGTCGAAGCCGCGCGAGGCGCATGCATCTCACGATTGGCGTTGCCGTGCGGCCCCGCAGTCTCGGACGGCGCCGGGCAAATCCGCACGCGTCGATCCCCGAAACCACGAAGGCGGCGTGCTGCGGGACTTGATCAAAACTAGGCGAGCGAACGCCGTTTTGGTGGTGCTCTGCGGATCATTGGTGCCGCAGTAAATGCCGTACGCCATCGGACGGCAGCGCCTTGCCGAACAGATATCCTTGGCCATAGTCGCATCCGCGATCGAGCAGATACTGCGCCTGCACCGCCGTTTCGACGCCTTCCGCAACGACTTCCATACCCAATCGGTGACCGAGTCCGACGACCGCATCGATGATTGCGGCGTCGTCGGGATCGCTATCCAGACTGCTCACGAAGCTCCGATCGATCTTGATGACGTCGACCGGGAACGCCTTGAGGTGCGTGAGCGAGGCATATCCCGTTCCGAAGTCGTCGAGCGCGATCGTCACGCCTTCGCGGCTGAAGGCGTTCAGCGCCTCCGCAACCGAATCCGCGCCACGACCGAGGAATACCGTCTCGGTCACCTCCAGTTCGATTCGCGACGTCGCGATGCCGGCACGATGCAACCGTTCGAGGACACGGGAGACGAGGGATTCGTGGCGGAATTCAGCAGGCGACAGGTTCACGGCGATACGTCCGAACTCGACGCCCTCGTCGAGCCAGCGGCGCATGTCGCCAACGATGCGGGCCAGCATCCGCTCGCTGATTCCCAGTGCCAGATCGAGGTCTTCGAACGCGGCCGCGATCGTGGCCGGCGCTTGCACACCCAGCGTCGGGTGATGCCAGCGCAGCAGCGCTTCGAAGCCGCAGATGCGGTTGCTGCCCAACACGACCTTGGGCTGATAATAGGGCATGATACGATCGTCACGGGCAGCATCGCGCGCGACGCTGATCATCGACGACCGACGCTGCAGGTCCGCGCGCATGTCCGGTCGATACGTCAGCAAGCCGCCGCGGTTACGGGCCTTGGCCGCATATAACGCGATGTCGGCCGCTTTCAGCATTTCGGCGGCGTCGGCACCATGCTGGGGGAATAACGAGGCCCCCGCCGTCGCCTGGCAGTCGACGATGCGTCCTTCATACGTAAAAGGTTCGCGCAGCGCATCCAGCGCGACCTGCAGCTGGATGACCAATGCCTCCTCGTCCGCGAGGTCCAGGATCGCGGCGAACTCGTCGCCACCCAGCCTGCCCACCGTACACTGCGGGCCGAAGACCTGCTGGAGTCGGCTGGCCAGCGTCCGCAAAAGCAGATCGCCGGCATCGTGACCGATCCCGTCATTGGTTTCCTTCAGATGATCGACGTCGAACAGGACGAGTGCGACCGTCGTGTGATCCCGCTTGGCCGCAGCGATCGCGCGCTCCAGGCGATCTCCGAAGGCGACACGGTTGGGCAAACGGGTCATCGCGTCATGATCCGCCGCCCAGCGGATACGCGCCTCGACGGTCCGCTCTTCAGTTACATCGCGGATCGTCACGAGGACCCGGTCCAGTCGACCGGAGGGCGGCTCGATGCGCCATCCGCCCGTCTTCATCCACCGCTCTTCACCGGTATCGGCGCGACGGATCCGCACCATCGTCTCGAACCGATGTCCGGTGTTGCCATCCGCAACTGCGTCGATTAGCGCGAGCAGCTTGGGCTGATCCTCGATCACAACCCGGGCCAGCGCGGTATCGACCGAGGATAGCGTATCCAGCGGGAGCCCGAGCATCGCCTTGAACTCGTCGGACCATTCGCGGCGATCGTCGACCGCGTTGTAATCCCAGATGCCGATACCCGCCGCCTGTGCCGCCAGTCGGAAGCGCTCCTCGCTCTCCCGCAGCGCTTGTTCGGCAAGCTTGCGGTCGTGGACATCCTCGAGTGTTCCGTACCAGCGCACCACGCGTCCCGATGCATCGAGCCGCGCCGCGGCACGTGCACGCACCCAGCGGTATCCGGCAGCCTGTGTCGCCAACCGATATTCGACATCGATCGGTGCCTGCGTCTCGAGCGATGCCTTCCAGGCCGACGCGGTGTTCGCGACATCGTCCGGGTGAAGCGTCTTGAGCCACTGGTCGCCGAGTGCAGCCGCCGGTTCCGTACCGGTGATCTCGGCCCAGCGCGGGCTTACGCGTTCGATCTTGCCGTCCGGTGCGGCGGTCCAGTTTATTTGCGGGCTGAGATCGACGGCGTACCGCGCATCCTCTTCGTCGTCGCCCTGCGCCTCCGCAGCCGCGCTCGCAGCGTCCATGCCAGCTGTACTGGCGGCGATCTCGGCCGGCAGTTCCCGCGAGGAAACATCGTGCGAGCCGTTGTCGTATTCTGCGGCCGTGAAGCCGTGATACCCCAGCCGATCCAAATTACCGCCTCTCGAAAAAACCGCGCGCTTTCAGCGTTGCAACGGTGATCGACGACGACGGCTAACGAAACGTAACCAAACCAGATCGGGGTCTGACGCTTGCCTAATCTGGGCTTTTGGCGCGAGCACTCAACGACTTACGCATCGGGAAGCGCTGGATACCCGGCCCGATCGGTATACCTGCAGCGCTGCGGTTCGGCTTCACGACCGGATTGTGGTGATCACCTGAAGCCGCAGGGTGCCCTTGATGCCGTGGTCCGCATAATCGATTCCCATGCCGGATTGCTTGATCAGCGGGAACGGGATGGCTGGATCGAAGGCGGCGTGCCGGTTGATCGCGACGGACCCGACGATCAGGCGACCGGCAAGCGCGTATCCCGCGTCCGTGTCGGCCGTCCAGATCGATGCAGTAAGGCCGTAGAGCCCGGCGTTGACACGATCGACCACTGCGTCGATGTCGTCATAGCCGACCACCGGGATCACGGGCCCGAACTGTTCTTCGTCGACCAGTCGCGATCCGTCCGTGAGGCCGGTGACGACGGTCGGCGGAAAAAAATACCCCGGGCGATCGAGCGGTGCACCACCGCTGACCATGACCCCACCGTCGGCGCGAGCATTCTCGGCGATCGCGCAGACCTTGTCGAACTGGGCCTTGTTCTGGATCGGGCCCAGCGTCGCTCCAGACTCGAAACCGTTGCCGATGACATAAGCGTTCGCCGCCGCGGCAAGGCGCTCGGCGACCGCATCGATTTGGTCGAACGGCACGTAGATGCGTTTGATCGCCGCGCAATATTGCCCGCAATTGCTGAATCCCGTCATTGCCGCCGCCGCGACGAGAGCGTCGATCGAACCGTCGGGCAGCAGGATCGCCGCGTCGTTGCCGCCGAGTTCCAGCGTCACCGGGCGCAGGAATGCGGCCGACGTCTTGGCGATCGCGATTCCGGTTGGGGTCGAGCCGGTGAACGACACCTTGTCGAACCCCGGATGCCCGACCATCGCAGCACCCGTTTCACGCCCGCCGCTGATTACGTTGAGCACGCCGGGGGGCAATATCCCGAGGCTGATGCGCCCGAGTTCCAACGTGCTGAGCGGAGTCAGTTCGGACGGTTTCAGGACGATCGTGTTGCCGGCGATCAGCGCGGTCACGACCTTGACCATGCCGAGCAGCAGCGGCCCGTTCCACGGCGCGATCGCCGCGACCACGCCGAGTGGGTGCCAGCGTTCGACGACTTTCCGCGCCGGCTCGTCGATCAGGATCCGATCGGAAACACGGAACCGCGACATGACCCGAATCCGCTCGGCTGTCGTCCGCACGAACAACTCGGACTGCGCGAACGGCATGCCCTGTTCCATCGTGTGCAGCGCGGAGAGCCACTCGCTCTCCCGGTCGATCGCATCGGCGAACGCCTGGAGTTGCCGCGCACGCTCATCCCAACCAAGCGCCGCCCAGCCAGACTGGGCGCGGCGCGCTGCCGCGACCGCCGCGTCCAGCTCCGCGGCGGTCGCGATCGGCGTTTGCTGGAACGCGGTGCCGGTCGACGGATCGATGACATCCTCGAACAGGGTTGCGACGCGTTCGCCGTCGATGGTCTGCAGGAACGTCTCCTGCGCGGCGCGGTCGATCAGATGCTGCAAGGCTGGGCTCCGGTATCGGAAAAGGTCAGGGTTTCGGCGGCGCGCGCAGCGGAATCGCGCGTGGGTTCGGGTCCATCAGGATGTCCATCGCCACGCAGGTCGCTTTGACCTTCGACGGCGAACAGCCGGAGCGGTGGCCGCGACCGGTCCAGTCCTCGGCGAGGATCGCTTCGCCGGGCTTGAGGTTCAGCGTGCGGCCATCGCCCAGATCGAAGAACATCTCGCCCTGGAGCGCGATGATCAAATGCCGGTAGTCGACCGCACCATGCCATTCGAACATAGCCCCCTGCACGCCCCGCCCGATCGTGATCTGGTGCGGGCTCTGCATGTTGAAATAGGTCTGGAGCGCTGCACCGGACTTGTGCGTGGTCTCCTGCGAAGGGATCGAGATCTCCTCGAGATAGCTCTTGCCGTCGCTGGCCGCATAGGCGTGATAGATCTTCAGCGCGCGCAGATCGTCCCACGTCAGCAGCGAGTCCGCAGCGTTCGCCGATGCGCTCGGCAGGAACGTGGCTGGCAGGAACGCCGCTGCCGCTGCGAGCAGCCCGACGATCTTGGTCCTGAATTGTCTCGCCATCATGTCGATCCTTCTGGGTGGGGGAAGCGGGTCACGCGGCGACCGGCAGTTCGACGGTCAGCGCGTCATAGGGTTTGCGGCTCTCGCGATCCTCGGCAGCGATTTCGGGCGCGCCACCGGGCCCGGCGTCGAAGATCTCGCCTTGTCGGCGCGATTCGAGGAGGATGGCGTTGGCTCGGTCGCGGCGCGCGCGCTCGTAGAGGTTGAGTGCCGCCTGCGGTTCTGCGCCGGTGGCGAACGCCCGCCCGAGGACGATCGCGTCCTCGATCGCGAGCGCTGCGCCGAACCCTAAGAACGGCAGCACCGCATGGGCGGAATCCCCGAGCAACCCGACGCGACCGTCGGTCCAGACGTCGAGCGGATCGCGGTCGTACAAGGCCCAACGTGCGGTCCGGTCGAGCGGCGCGCAGGACGCGAGCCCGACGACGTTGGCGTTCCACCCCTCGAACAGCGCCAGCAATTCCTCGCGCGTGGCCTGCGCGGACCAGTCCTCGTCCTCGATCTCCGGCGCATGCGCGAAGGCGACGCAGTTCACGACGCTGCCCTTACGAATCATGTACCGCGCCAGCGCGACGCGTGAGCCGACATAGATGCCGGCTGTCCAGTCGCCCATGAACGGCGCGGCATCCTCGATCGGCACGAGGAAACGGTAGGCGACGCGGCCGGTCTTGCGGGGCTCGCCAGCGCCGAGCATCTGGGTCCGCACGGTCGAGCGCAGGCCATCGCAGCCGAGCAGCGCCTGCCCGGTGAAACGACGCCCGTCTGCGAGCAGGATCGTCGCGTCGTCGGCGGTCTGTTCGAACCCGACGACCGAGCAATCGAGCTGGATCGCGTCGCGGTCGTTGGCGTCGACCGCCGCCCTCAGCACCGCGAACAGATCGGCACGATGGAGCATGTTGACGTCGACCAGATCGGCCGCACTCCAGTTCCGACGCGCGAACGCCCCGCCCAGGACTTCGCCGGTCCGATAGTCGAACGCGGCCGAGGCCTGCGGACGGTCCGAGACGGCAGTCAGGGCCTGTTCGAGCCCGAGCGAATACAGGCTGCGGCTTGCGGTTGCGCCGAGTGCTATGCCCGCGCCGACGTCACCGACGGTGGCGGTGCGTTCGAACAGCCGGACGCGGAACCCTTGGCGCTGCAGTGCGAGCGCCGCGGCGAGGCCGCCGATCCCGGCGCCGGCAATGAGAATGGGAGAAGGCATCGAACGACATCCCGATTGATCGCGTGATGTCGTCTTGTGCAACGATCGTGCACGCGGGTGCATGGAAGGTCCGCAGTGTATTCGTCAGGCGATCATGGGCCTCGTGCTTGGCGGGATGGACTTCCGTCGCCGAGCTTTGTGCAATAATGTGCAACGGATCCCGACCGCGGCACCATCAACTTCGGACTTGTGACCATGATACAGCCCCTGCCCCGCCGCATCACGTCCAGCGACGTCGCCCAGCTAGCGCAGGTATCGCGGTCGGCGGTGTCGCGGACCTTTACCACCGGTGCGAGCGTCGCGCCGCACACGCGCCAGCGCGTGCTCGCCGCTGCCGCCGAACTTGGGTATCGACCCGCCAGCGCCCGCACCGATCGCCCGGTGGCGGTCATCATGGCCAACGTCCTCAGCCCCTATTTTGCCGAACTGAGCGATCGGCTCAGCGCGGAGCTTGCCGGTCGAGGCCTGAATACGCTGTTCTCCATCTCGTCCGATCCGACCAAGATCGACGACCTGGTCCGCAACGCCATCGCGGCGGATGCGGGCGGCATCATCCTGTTCTCCGCGGTCCCCTCGCGCGCGGTGCTAGCGGAGGCGCGATCGCGCGAGCTTCCAATCGTGATCCTCGACCGCAACGAGCGGGTCGAGGATGCGAGCCTGGTCTGGATCGACAGTGCAGAGATCGGTCGCGCGGTCGCCAAACGCATGCTCGCCGAAGGACGGCGACGCCCCGCCGTGATCGCCACCGCGCCGGAACGATCGCGCGAGCTGGAGGCCTTTGCGGATACGATGAACGCGGCAGGCGCTGCACCGTGTCGCTGGATCGATACGGGATGGAGCTACGCCGACGGCCTGGACGCCGCGGCGCGCATGCTGGCAGGCGAGGACGTGCCGGACGTCGTATTCGCCGCGTCGGACGCGGTGGCGATCGGCGTGCTCGACGGTGTGCGCCGGGACAGCCGCCTGACCGTCCCTGGCGGCATGTCGATCATAGGCTTTGGCGACACTGCGCCGTCGACCTGGCTATCGCACCAGTTATCGACGGTCCGCATTCCGGTCGTCGCGCTGATCCAGACCGCGGTTTCGACGCTGACGGCGCGCATGGCGTCGATGGGGACGCCTGCGCCACGGATCTGGCTGAGCTGCGACCTCGTCGAGCGCGGCACCAGCCTGGGGCTTGGCGACGCTATATCTGGATGAACGGCGCGTCGCGTTCGTTGAGCGGTTCGCAGCCGTCTGCAGTGATCAGCCAGAGGTCTTCGAGATGGACGTTGCCCGACGCGTCCGCCTGAAGTGCGGGACAGTCGACGCTGATCACCATGTTCGCTTCCAGCACGTGATCTGCCTTGGCGAAGTTCAGCGAATCGTCGCGAAATGCCTCGTCGGTGTGGAACAGCCCGACGCTGTGCGCCGAACAGGCGATCAGGATGTCGAGCCCCGCCTTCGCCACCGCCTCCCGGCCGATGCGCGTGATCTCGGAATAACGCAGACCCGGTTTGAGCGCCTTTGCGACCGCCTCGTTGGCGGTGATCGCCGCATCGAGTGCGCGGCGGACGGCCGGGTCGGGCGTGCCGACGAACACGGTGCGCCCGTAATCGCCGTGATAGCCCGCATAATGGCTTACCGCGTCGATCTGGAACGAGCGGCCGGCGCGGATGATGCCGTCGCGCTGGCGGACCGGCATGCTGTCGGTCGAGATGAACAGCGGTACGCCGCCCTGCGCACCGGTTTCGGCGAAGAACGCCCGGCGCAGATCGTCGAAACTGCGGCCGACCGCCATCGACTGGACTGCTGTGCGGGCCGCTTGCGCGTTGTTCTGCGCGGCGTGGCGCATCAGCAGGATCTCGGCCGGCGTCTTGACCATGCGGATCCGCCGCAGCAGCGGATCGGCCGGGCGATAGGCGAACTCGTCACCGAAGAAGGATTGCGGAATGGCAGAATCGACTGCCACCAGTCCATCGATCGAAGCGTCGTGCAACGCCCCACGGAGCGCCCGTTTTACGTCCGGATGTGCTGGGTATGTCGCCAATTGCCGCTCGGTGGATTCGCGCGTGATGCGATCGAAGGGATCCGGCGTGCCGCCCTCGGCGCTCGCGAAGAAGATCGGCGGGGCGGCGGTATCGCCCTCCAGGCCGTCGGGCGCGGTATAAAGCGCGATGCGCAACGGGCAAGCCGCCGGCGTGTCCTCCAGATCGTAGAGGTAATGCATGAACTGGCTGGTCACGAGAACGACCGGCGCCGAGCGATCGCGCGGGACGATGGCCAGCGATACGCCGGTCTGACCCATCGCCACCGTCTGAGGCCAGAAGCCCGTCGCGTAATAGACGTTGGTCGGATCGGCGAGGATCATCGCCGAGACGCCGAAGTCGTCCAGCACGCGCTGGGCACGGTCGCGATCGATCAGCGGGATTGGCATGGCCATGGGATGCTTCCTCTTTTCAGCCGGTCGTGTCGCGGACGTCCGGGGTGCCGCCCTCGACGCCGGTAAGATCTTGGTCTTCGGGATCGGTCTCGACCAGGTTGAGCAGCACGCCGTCAGGGTCGCGCAGGCAGACTTCGCGCTGGGCACGGTGCGCCATCCGGAACATCTCGGGCTCGGGCGACCAGCTCGCGCCGGCAGCGCGCAGCGCGGCGAGGACGGGGTCGAGCGCGCGGACGTAGAAGACCAGCGCGACCTCGCCGATCCTCGCCGGACCTTCGGCCATCGGAACGACCTCGGGTGCCAGCGCAGGATCGATCAGGAACAGCCCGATCATGCCGAAATTGGGACCGCCACTCTTCACGATCCGCACGCTCAGCGGCCCATGTTCGGCAAAACCGAGGATGGTCGATGCCGAGGAGTCCGAGATCACGCCTTCGTAATAGATCCGGTCGAACCCGAGCGCTGCGTAGAACGCCGCAGCCCGTTTCAGGTCGCGGACGAAGATCGTGCCGCGGATGAGCGAGGAAACGGAGAGTAGCGTCATGCCGAAAGCTCCCGGACCGCGGTCAGTTCGTAAGTGGTCGGCACGAGCGCCCATTGCATGCGGAGGAACAGATGATCGCTGCCCCTCACCCACAGGTCGGCGGCCGGCCAATCCTCGCGCCAGCGCACCGCATAGCGACGCGCGTCGAAGCGACCGGCGATCACGGAGATGGTCTCCTCACCGATATAGGCCACATCGATCCGCACCGGCACGGCGCGACATGCCTCGTCCCCATTGGGGGATACCGAGTTGGTCACGGCATCGATGCCGACGAACCGCCCCGGATCGTCGGTGCCGCGGATTGCCGCGATCAGCGCGTCGCCCTGCAGTGGGTGGAGCCCGAGATAGGGCAACCGCCCCTGGGTGAAGAGGTGCAGTTCGTTGCTCGACTGCTGACCGATGCGGGCCGTGACGCGAACCGATTCCGCGCCGACGTCGAACCACATCGCCGCCAGCGGCTGGCCGTTTTGGACAATACGGCAAAAGCCGTCGTTCGGCCGCCAATCCGCATCCATCGCCAGTGTCATGTCGCGCAGCAGCGCCTCGTCATCGATCTCGCATAGCGCACGCAGGACATGGCCGCCGGGATGGTGGAGTATCTCGAACCGCTCGCGTCCGATCTCGCGGCCATCCGCCCCGAGATACGCGATCCTGCCGCCGATGCCGCCGGTCCGGGCCGCCTCCATCACCAGATCTCCGGTTCCGCGCGGCGCGACGGGTCGATCTCATACTGATTGTCCGGACGCAACAGGCCGAGATTGCCCCGCAGCGTGTCCGATTCATATTCCGTGCGGAACAGGCCTCGCCCCTGCAGGATCGGCACGACCTGGTCGACGAAATCCTCCAGCCCGCCCGGCAGGAAGGGGGCAGCGATCACGAACCCATCGGCCGCACCCTCGGCTTCCCATTTCTGCAGTTCGTCGGCGACGTCGGACGCCGTGCCGACGATCGTCCGGCTGGTGCGCCCCGCCGCGACCCGACGCGCGAGTTCGGCGACCGGCAGATTTTCGTTCCGGCTCAATTCCAGCACGCGGTCGCGCGTGGAATTCTCACCCTGCAAAGCGACTTCCGGAAGCGGCGGCAATGGCGCGTCAGGGTCGACGTTCGACAGGTCGATATTACCAAGGAGCGCGCCGAGTTTCGAGATGGCGATTTCGGCCGGGATCAGTCCGTCGAGCTCGCGCTGCAGCGAAGTCGCTTCCTCACGCGTCCGGCCGATCACCGGCGTCACCGCCGGCATGATCTTCAACGTGTCGGGCGTCCGGCCGAAGGCGCCGAGTTGCGCGTGCATGTTCGCACGGAACACGCGCGCCGTTTCGATGCTGGGATGCGAGGTGAAGATAACCTCCGCGCAACTGGCTGCGAAATTCTGGCCGGTGGCCGACGCGCCGGCCTGGACCAGCACGGGATGCCCTTGCGGCGAGCGCGGCACGGTTAGCGGACCGGCGACGCGGAAATGGGCGCCGTCATGGTTTACGGCCGAGATACGCGCGGGATCGGTGTAGCGGCCGCTCGCCTTGTCCGCGGCGACAGCGCCGTCCTGCCAGCTGTCCCACAATTTGCGCGCGACATCGACGAACTCGGCGGCACGTTCGTAGCGGACGCCGTGCGCCAGATGCGCCTCGCGACCATAATTATGCGCCTCGTTCTCCATCGTCGAGGTAACGATGTTCCACCCCGCGCGACCGTGGCTGAGATGATCGAGCGTCGCGAACCGGCGAGCCAGATCATAGGGTTCGTTGTACGTCGTTGAGGCGGTGCCGATCAGCCCGAGCTTGCTCGTCGTTGCAGCGATCACCGACAACAACAGCAGAGGATCGAGCTTGGGAGTCTCCATCCCGGCGAACACCGATGCGCCCTTGACCGGATGATAGCCGACGTAATCCGCAAGGAAGACCGCGTCGAACCGCCCGCGCTCGGCGACCCGGCCGAGTGCGGTGAAATAGTCGATATCGGTCAGCGCGTCGCTCGCCGCGCGAGGGTGCCGCCAGCCGGCGATATGACCGCCGGTCTGCATCAGGAAAGCAAGCAACTTCATCGGAGTGTCCCTACGCCGGCCATGTCGTGCACCGGTCTAACGGTCATGCCCCGCACTATGGTTGCCGAGCCTCGACTATCCGACTGGCGACCAGATCGCGGGCGCAACGCGTCCGGGAACGCGCCTGCGTCAAGATGGCGGCAACAGGAGTTCTGCATGGCGCATCCCTTCCCTTCCGTTCCGTCCGGCACCCAGCCCCCGTCCGCCACAGGTCATGACGGCAATGGCGGTGCCGCGGCGTGGTTCGCGGTCGTCATCCTGTGCATCGCGCAGATCGTCTCGACGATCGATCGCGGCATGCTCGCACTGGTGATCGATCCGGTCCGTGCCGACCTGTCGATCAGCGAAATCCAGATCGCGCTGCTGCAGGGGTTCGCCTTCTCGGTGTTCTACGTGACCATCGGCCTGCCTCTCGGCGCGGTCGCCGACGTCGTAAACCGCCGCCGGTTGCTGATCGGCGGGATCATCGTGTGGAGCGCAGCAACGATTGGCGGCGGGCTGGCACAGGATTTCGGGCACATGTTCGCCTCGCGCGTCTTCATCGGCGTAGGCGAAGCCGTGCTGGGCCCGTGCGCGGTAACGATGATCGGCGACATGTTCCCGCCGAGCCGACGCGGTCGGCCGATCGCGGTGTACGTACTCGGATCGATGGTTGCCTACGGGGTCGGCTCACTGGTTAGCGGCTACATCCTCCAGATCGCGCCAACCGGCGTATTCAGCGGCGTGCCGTTCCTCGCGGACCTGGCACCATGGCGGATCGTGTTCGTGCTGGTCGGCAGTTTCGGGTTCGTTATCGCCTGCCTTCTGGCGCTGCTGCGTGAGCCGCCTCGCCGTGGCAGCGTGCCGGGCGTAAAGGGCAAGACCGCGTTCCGCGCGTCGCTGCGCCACTTCATCGACCAGCGCGGCGTATTCCTGCCGCTGTACGGGATGCTCGCGCTGTTCGCGATGGGTGGGTCGGCGGCGACCGGCTGGGGCGCGGTGCTGCTGACCCGCTCGTTCGGGTTCCAGATCGGCGCAGCCGGCAAGGGCCTCGGCGTCGGCCAGATCACCTGGGCGATCGTCGGCGCACTGGTCGCCAGCGTGCTCGTCGACCGCGTATCGCGGGATGCGGGCGCCGCGGGCAAGGTCAAGCTGGCCGCCGCGCTGTGTCTCGCCGCGATCCCCGCGACGATCGCGGGACTCGTCGGCAACGGCACGCTAGCCGTCATCCTGCTGTCCGAGATCATGTTTGCCAGCGCAGTGTTCGGCACTACCATGTTGTCGGTCATCTCGCAGATCACGCCGCCCGGTGCACGCGGCCTTGCCGTTGCGCTCTATGCGTTCGTGATGACGATGATCGGCGGATCGCTCGGTCCGCTCGCGGTCGCGTATCTGACGCAGCACGTGTTTGGCGCGCCCGAGGCGGTCGGCCAGTCGATGGCGATCGTCGGTGTGGCGTCGCTGGGTGCAGCGACGTTGCTCGGCTTGCTCACCGTTCGCCGGATGCGACGCACCGACGCCGTCGAACCGTGGGTCGTCACCGAAGCCCAGCCCTTCGCCGCCTGATCGCGGCCCTTTTCGAAAGACCAGATATGGACCCGATCAAGCGCGCCTATGCGGACTCGCGGTATGGCCAGGTGCATTACCGCATCGTCAGGCCGCCGAAGCCGACCTCGGCGATCCCGTTGCTATGCCTCCACCAGACCCCCGGCAACGGCGGCGACTGGGCGCCCGTCCTGCCGACGCTCGGCGATACGCGGATCGTCATCGCTGCCGACACGCCGGGCTATGGCATGAGTTCACCGCCGCCCGAACCGGCGCAAATCGAGGATTTTGCCGGCGTCATGACACAGCTCATGGACGATCTGGCTACGCGCGGCGAGATCGCTGCAGGGCCGTTCGACGTGATGGGTTATCACACCGGATCCTTGATCGCGACCGAACTGGCAAAGTCGATGCCCGACCGGGTACGACGCGCGGTACTCTTCGGCCTGGCCGCCTATCCGGCCGAGGCCCGTGCCGACAAGCTCGCACGACTGCGGGACAACTTTCCCGTTCCCGAACGCAATCTCAACCACGTCCATAAGCTGTGGGACATCATGCAGTCGCTGATGGACCCCCGGATGAGCGCCGAGGAAATGCATGTCGGCATGGCGGAATGCCTGCGCCTCGGGACACGAATGCCCTGGGCCTATATCTCGGTCTACACATACGACTTCCTCGCCGCGATGACGGAGGTCGCGCAACCGGTTCTGGTGATGAACCCCGAGGATGACCTGTGGGAGGTCACGCGCGCTACCGCCGATCGCTTTCCGGCCGGGCGACGCTACGACATGCCCGGCGCCCGCCACGGCGTTCTGTCGATCGAGCATGACCGTGTCGTGACAGAGATCACGCGCTTCCTCGACGGATGAACGGCGATCGCCGCCCGCGATTATCTGCGTGGCGGACAGATAAGGCGACGATCTGGCGCCAGACCGGTCGAGCCGGCATCACGATTGTCGTAGCGACACAAGCCGACGAATCGGTGACGCACGACACGACGATCGTTCGCAGGAACCCCCGATCGCTGATCGCCCATAATGGCAGCAGCGCGAGATCGATGGGCAGAACACCGACAACCTATCTGCGGCAAAAGGCGGTCAGGCGCCGGGCCGTTTCCAGCAAAGGGATCGCGTGAATGTATTGTTTTTCCAATAAGATGGCCCGGACGTGTCTTGTCACATCCGTATCGATGCTGGTGCTTGGTGCAATGGTATCCCCGGCCATGGCGCAAACCGCGCCGTTACCCGTACCCGCCCCTCTTCCTGCGCCGGTTGCGCCGTCCGAGGCACTGCCGATAGCCGCGACCGACGCGCCGACGGTCGCGGACGCGGTATCCGACGAAATCCTCGTCACCGCCCGCAAGCGCGCCGAGGACATCCTGAAGACGCCGATCTCGATCACTGCGTTCACCAGCGCAGATATCCAGGCGCGTGGTATCCAGTCGATCACCGATCTGTCCGCCTTCACGCCGAGCATGAAGATCGTCAGCACGTCGTCAGGCCGCAACGATCGTTCGTTCCAGCAGGTCATCATTCGTGGCTTCACGCCATCGAGTGCGGCCGCGCAGACGACCTCGCTGTTCATCGACGGCGTTCCGGTCTCCACCGCGACAGGTATCCAGACTATCAGCGATCCCGAGCGGATCGAAGTGTTGAAGGGCCCGCAGAGCGCGTATTTCGGTCGCCAGACGTTTGCCGGCGCCGTCAACGTCGTCACCAAGGCACCGCCCCAGACGTTCGAAGGCAGTGCGACCGGCATGATCGGAACGCGCAACAACCACGACGTGCAGCTGGCGATCGGCGGCCCGATCTTCGGCGACGTACTTGGCTTCCGTGCGACCGTGCAGGAAACCGCCAAGGACGGCTCCTACAAGAACGCCGCCGTTCCCGGTCAGACGCTGGGCGACCAGCGTACCCGCGCCGGAACGCTGTCGTTGCAGTTCCAGCCGACGCACAACCTGACCTTCAAGGCGTTCGGACTTCTTTCCGCGAACAACGACGGTCCGAATGCGACAGGGTTCGTTTCCGCATATGGCGTCACCAATCCAACGACCGGCGCGGTCGTCGTCCCAGACCAGTCCAACTGCTCGCTCAACGGCGTGACGTCGGCGGGCACGCCTGTCGTGAACCGGTTTTTCTGCGGCACCGTGCCAAAGCTCGCGGCGGGCGCGCCGTCGGTCAACTCGGCAAACGACTCGTTCATCACCAACTTTCTCGCCAACCCGCGGGGCCGGGTGGTCGATCCGAAGGATGGCGTGCAGGGCTATGGCCTCAAGAGCCGCTATTACCATCTTCATCTGAACGTCGATTGGGAGATCGGGGACACCGGCATCACGCTGTCGTCGCTGACCGGCTACAATAACGAGCGCCGCAGCCAGCTGTCCGATCTCGATCTGTATTACGACACGACGGTCGCGAACCCCAGCACCGCCGCCGGCGCCCCCGCCTATTTCAACTATCCGTATCTGGTCGAAGCCGTCAGCCGCGACGTTTCGCAGGAGGTCCGTGCCAGCTACGAACCGGGCGGCCCGTTCCACGCCACGCTTGGCGCAAGTTATCTCAACGCCTTCTTCCAGGGCAGCGGCGGCGGCAACAACGGTGCCCTTGGCGTCAGCGCGTTCAGCCTCGTCAGCGGCGCCACGCGCTCCAAGACCACCGGCGTCTTCTTCGGGTTGGGCTATGACATCACGTCGCGACTGAAGATCAACTTCGACGGACGGTATCAGGAGGATCACCTGATCGCCTACACCAAGCCCGACGGCCTGACGCTCACCACCAGCGAGTTCGCGCCGGCAGGCATCTATCCCGGCGGGTCGATACTGGCTCAGGACAAATACAAGAACTTCATGCCGCGCGTCATCGTCAATTACGACGTCACGCCGGAAACGATGGTCTATGCTTCGTATTCGAAGGGCATCAATCCCGGCGCGTTCAACACCGTGTTCCTCAGCAATCCTGCCGCGGTCCAGCGTGCAGCCGCGGCGGCGGGCCTGAAGGTCGCAGTCGAACCCGAGAAGCTCGATAACTACGAAGTCGGCATCAAGGGCCGGTTGTTCGACAACATCATCCGCTACAGCCTGAGCGCCTATTACGGGATCTGGAACAACCAGATCAACGCCATCACCGTCGCGACGACCGATCCGGCGACCGGCCTGCCCTATGTCATCCAGTCGACCGACAATACCGGCAAGGTCCGCGTCTCCGGTCTTGAAGCCGAACTGTCGGCACGGGCCTCGTCGCAACTGAACTTCAACCTCAGTGGCTCGATCAACGACACGCATATCCTGAGACTGAGCAGCCCGACGACGACACAGCTGACCGGGATCACCGATTTCCGCGGCAAGGAGAATCCGCTGACGTCAAAATATTCGGCATCTGCTTCGGCGCAGTACACCGTGCCGATCGGCACCGACGGCGTGAAAGCCTTCGGACGGGCGGACTTCACGTACAAATCCGGCGTCTACACCAACGCAGCCAACATCCTGAAGACCCCC
Organism: Sphingomonas sp. SL1004; assembly: GCF_057815015.1. Taxonomy (NCBI): domain Bacteria; kingdom Pseudomonadati; phylum Pseudomonadota; class Alphaproteobacteria; order Sphingomonadales; family Sphingomonadaceae; genus Sphingomonas; species Sphingomonas sp. SL1004. The sequence continues at coordinate 4,262,515 of NZ_JBYMUX010000001.1, read as the reverse complement.
GACATGAAGCAGGTCAATCTGCGGCTGGGCGTGGGCGACGACCGGATCTCGATCGAGGCGTTCGTCAACAACGTCCTGAACGACAAGGCCTATGCCAGCGCGATCGATTTCTACACGTTCGACCGCACCTTCTCGAAACTGGCTATCCCATCGGCCGTGGCCGTAGCGCTGCGCGACCTGCGGACGTTCGGCCTGCGCGGTCGCTACAACTTCTGACCGACCGGGGGCGCGGCCTGTGGTCGTGCCCTTTTGAGATACCGTCGGTCAGCCGTCCGGCGGCCGTCTTAATTCGAGGGAGCGACGATGAGCGCCTATGATCTCGTAGTACGGGGCGGAACCGTGGCAGACGGCACCGGTGGCCGGCTTTGGGAAGGCGACGTCGCGATCAAGGACGGCAAGATCGCAGCAGTCGGCATCGTTCCGGGATCGGGCACCGAAGAGATCGACGCGCGCGGCAAGCTCGTCACGCCGGGTTACGTCGATATCCACACGCATTACGACGCGCAGGTGACGTGGGACACGCAGTTCTCGCCGTCCACCAACCACGGCGTCACCACCGTCCTGATGGGCAATTGCGGCGTAGGCTTTGCCCCCTGCACGCCCGACCGCCGCACGCAGATGATCGACGTCATGGAAGGCGTCGAGGACATTCCCGGCATCGTCATGGCCGAAGGGCTGCCGTGGAACTGGGAGAGCTTCCCGGACTATATGGACGCGATCGAGCGTCGGCCGATGGACGCCGACTTCGCTGTCGCGGTGCCGCATATCCCGATCCGCGTCCACGTGATGGGCCAGCGCGCGATCGACCGCGAGTCCGCCACTCCCGCCGACATGCAGGCGATGGCCGCGCTCGTCAGCGAAGGTCTCGACGTCGGCGCGTTCGGTTTCTCGACCACTCGCGTCGTCGGTCACCGTACCGCGAGCGGCGAGCAGCTTCCGGTCACGACCGCGAGCGAAGAAGAACTGATGGCGATCGCGATGGCGATGAAGCCGCATGGCCGCTCGCTGTTCATGTCGGCCTCCGAATTCGATACGAGCGACGGCTTCTCCAGCGAATTTCGCATGCTTGCACGTATCGCCGAAGCATCCGGGCTGACCACGACGTTTCCGCTCCTCCAGTATAACGAATTTCCCGATCGCTGGCACGAGATCGCCGAGGCATGTGCCGCCGAGCGCCGACGCGGCGTCGACATCTATGGACAGGTCGTGGGCCGGCCGGTCGGCGTGCTGTACGGGCTGCAACTCACGCTCCACCCGTTCCGCGGCTGCCCCAGCTATGACCGGATCGACCATCTACCCGTCGCGGTGCGCGCAGCCGAAATGCGCAAGTCCGAGGTCCGCGCGGCGATTTTGGCCGAGATGGCGCGGCCGCTGGATACCGATGTCTACCCGGCGTTCATGCGCGACATCGCGCTCTGCTACGCGATGGGCGATGATCCGGACTATTCGCCGGCCGAATCCGATCGGTTCGACATAGTCGCCGCACGCCGTGGCTGTTCGGTCGAGGCGGTGGCGTACGACGCGCTGCTCGAAGCGAACGGCGAAGGCATCCTGTATTTTCCGGCACGCAATTTCACCCGGTACAATCTCGACGTTGTCCACGCGATGCTGGGGCGCGAGGATACCGTGCTCGGCCTCGGCGACGGTGGCGCGCATGTCGGGTCGATCTGCGACGGCAGCATGCAGACGTACATGCTCAGCTACTGGACACGCGACCGCAAGGGTGACCGGCTCTCAATACCCGAGGCGGTACGGCTGATGACCGGTCATACCGCGTCGATCGGCGGGTTCGGTGATCGCGGCATCGTCGGCACCGGCTTCAAAGGCGATCTCAACGTCATCGACTATGATGCCTTGTCCCTGTCGCCACCCGGCGCGAGCTTCGATCTGCCCGCCGGCGGGCGTCGACTGACGCAGGCAGCCAAGGGCTATGTCGCGACGATCGTGTCAGGTACGGTCACCAGCCGCGACGATCGATCGACCGGCGCGCTTCCCGGCCGCCTCGTGCGCGGCCGACGCAACTGGCCCGCCCGAACGGCGGACCGAGCGGCCAATGCCGCTCTCCCCAGCAGAGGATCCACCTTCTCCTGTTCCCTTTCGTAAAGGCGTTAAGATGCTTCTGAACCGAGACCGGGCCGATGCCCTGATGGACCGTAACGGCGTGACGGCGATCGTCGCATCGACGCCGATCAACACCTTCTACCTCAGCAGCTGGGCGACCGATGCAAGCTGGGGTTTCGGCGATCTCGCGCTTGCGATCCTTCCGCGCGACCACGCGCGCGACGCGGCCGTCCTGACCGTCGAGGTCGACATGGGTCAGCCGCAACAGGGCCAGGGCACGTGGATGATCGTCCGCGGCTATGCACGCAAGGCCGGGATTGGCGCAGGCGGCATCCAGGCGACGATGAACGCGGAAGGCCTGCCGCAGAACCACCCGGAAGCGGTCGCCGCGCATCTTCGCGAGCAGGGCCTCGACAAGGGCCGGGTCGCGTTCGAGGACCGCGGCTTGGGCATCGACGTCGCAGCACTGCTGGGCGGGACGATCGAAGTCGTCGAAGCGCGCGACCTGTTGCGCGACATTCGCATGGTGAAGACCGCGCCGGAAATGGCCAACATGCGCGCCGCCTCACGGAAAACCGAACTCGCGTTGCAGATTGCGGCCGAGGCGATCGCCGCTGGCGCGACGTGCGCCGAAGCCGAGCGGGTCTTCTGGTCCGCCGCTGCGCTCGCCGGCGGGCGTCCGGTATTCCTGCTGATCACGCCGTACCGCGCCAATTTTGGCCGCTTGCCGAAGAACGCGGCGCTCGAACCCGGCGATACCGTCACCTTCGATGCAACCGCCGAGTTCGGTCACTACACCAGCGACATCGGCCGCACCGCGGTGATCGGCGAGCCGTCGCCCGAGCAGCTCCGCCGATACAACGCGACGCGGCTCGGCTGGCGTGAGGCGTTGCCGCATTTCAAGGCTGGCGCGCTGTCGACCGACGTCGAGAAGGCGGTGGTCGCGTGCATCCAGGCCAACGGCAACCCCGAGTTCCGCGCTTGCGGGCTGCACTCGGTCGGGCTCGAACACACCGATCACCCGCATCCCGGCGGCGGCATGCACAGCTTCACGCTGGTCGACGGCATGGTGCTCAGCTGCGACCTGCCCTGGATCGGGCCGGAAGTCGGCAAATTCCATTTCGAAGACATCATTTACCTGAAGGACGACGTCGTGGAGATTCTGAACGATGCCGATGGCCGCCTGCTGGCGTGCATCGATGGCCGGACCGTTCGCGTTGACTGAGCGCGCGACCGGGGCGGCCCCCTCCTACCCGTCGCTGCGCCAGAGCTGGTGGCCGATGCTGCTGCTCTTCCTCGCCGCCAATCTCTACAGCATCGACAAGGCGATCGTCGGCGTGCTTGCCGAGCCGATCAAGGCCGATCTCGGCATCAGCGACATCCAGATGGGGCTGTTGCTCGGGCTCGCGTTCACGTTGCTCAGCGGGATTTGCGGGCTCTGGCTCGGCAGCCTCGCGGACCGCGGCATTCGTCGCAACATCCTGGCCGGCAGCATCATCCTGTGGAGCCTCGCCACCGCCGCCGGCGGTCTTGCGCCCAACTTCGCCAGCTTCTTCGTGTTCCGCGCGCTCGTCGGGCTCGGCGAGGGCGCGATCGCCCCCGCCGCGCTTTCGCTGCTCGCCGACATGTTCCCGCCCGTACGCCGCGGTCGGGCGATCAGCGGCTACATGATCGGCGCCTCGGTCGGCACGGCGCTGTCGTCGATCATCCCCGGCTGGATCCTCAGCGAGAATTTGCACCTCTCGATCCCCGGCTACGGCCAGGTCGTGCCGTGGCGCACCACCTTCCTGCTGTGCGGCATGATCGGCCCGGTCGTCGGATTGCTGTTCTTCACGATCAAGGAGCCGGTCCGCCACGGCCTGAAGGCGATCGAAACCACGCCGTCGCACGTGAAGGACAAGCTCGCGTATCTCTGGCGCCAACGTGCCGTAGTGGCGCCGTTGTTCGGCGGGTTCACGCTCTATTACGTCGCGTTCATCGGCGTGCTGTCTTGGACCGTACCGCTGCTGATGCGGACGTTCGGCGTCGGCCTGACGAGTTTTGCCGGCCTGCTCGGCGGGGTCGCACTGGTCGCAGGACTGTCCGGCTATCTGTTCGGCGGGTTCATCGTCGACACCGTCTCGCACGGTAACCCCGGCAAGCGCCTCCGCCTGATGGCGCTGTTGCCGCTGATCGCGCTCCCCTGCGCATTCGCCGGCTATGCGCCGAGCGTGCTGGTCGCGATCCTCGCGCTCGCCACGATCAGCTTTGCGACGCCGATCCTGAACGTCGCGACCAACGTGACCATCCAGGAGATCGTCTCGAACGACATGCGCGGCTTCTCATTCGCGTTCCTCGGCGTGGTCGTCGCGATCCCGGCGGGCGCCGGCGGACCGTTCGCGATCGCCTGGGTCACGCAGACCTTGCTCGGCGACCCGCTGCGCCTCGGCCAGGCCTTCCTGATCGTCGGCCTGCCCTGCTTCCTGCTCGCCGCCGGCTGCTTCCTGCTCGCCGCCCGCGCCTATGCCCGCATGACCGACGACGGCGAACTCGCCCGCGTCGTCCGGTCCAGCCGAACCTGAATCCCGGAGATAGATGATGACCGACCCCAACCGGAAGATGATCCTCGCCACCTTCATCCACAACAGCGGCGCGCATCCCGGCGGCTGGCGCTATCCGGGTGCGGAGGCCGTCGACCAGCACGACTTCCAGCATTACGCGCACATCGCCCAGACCGCCGAACGCGGCAAGATGCACTGCTATTTCTCCGGCGATTCCGTCGGTTTCCCGCAGATCTCGGGCAAGGACGCGTTCGCCGCGACGGACTATGCGGGCAAGCTCGAGCCGACCACGCTGCTCGCCGCGCTCGCCGTCGTCACCAAGCATATCGGCCTGATCGCGACCGCATCCACCACCTATAACGATCCCTATTCGATCGCCCGCCGGTTCGCGTCGATCGACCATATCTCGAAGGGGCGCGGCGGCTGGAACGTCGTCACCTCGGCCGGCGACAACGAGGCGCGCAACTTCGGGCGCGACGCCAACATGGACCATGACGACCGCTACGCGCGCGCCGAGGAATTCGTCGACGTCGTCAAGAACCTGTGGGACTCCTGGGAAGACGGCGCGATCCTGCGCGACCGTGCGGCGGGCCGCTATTTCGACACCGATCGCGTCCACCAGCTCGATCATGTCGGCAAGTTCTTCAAGGTCGCCGGACCGCTCAACGTCAACCGCCCGCCCCAGGGCCATCCGATCATCGTCCAGGCGGGCGGATCGGGCGTCGGTCGCGCGCTCGCCGCGCGCACCGCAGACCTGATCTTCACCGCACAGAGCACGCTCGAAGGCGCCAAGACCTTCTATGACGACATGAAGCAGCGCGCGGTCGGCTTCGGGCGCAATCCCGACCACCTGCTCGTGATCCCGTCGGTCCAGCTGATGGTCCGGTCGACCGAGCGGGAGGCGAAGCTCGCGGAGGCGGAACTGCTCGACCTGATCCCCGACGCGCTCGCGCTCCGCACGCTCCAGCTGCAGCTCGGCGTCGACCTTTCGGGCTATGCGCCCGACGCGATGCTGCCCGACCTGCCGCTGACCAATGGCGGGCAATGGGTACAGCAGCAGATCGTCAAGATGGCACGCGACGAGAGCCTGACGATCGCCCAGCTCGCGCGCCGCGTCGTGGTGTCGCGGGCGAGCTTCTCGCTGTCGGGCACACCCGAGCAGATCGCCGACATGTGCGAACTCTGGTTTCGCGAAGGCGGCGCCGACGGCTTCTCGCTGTCGCCGAATTATCTGCCAGGCGGGCTCGACGATTTCGTCGACCAGGTCATTCCGATCCTGCAGAAGCGGGGACTGTTCCGCACCGAATATGAGGGCGCGACGTTGCGCGAGAATCTCGGCCTGCCCCGTCCGGAGAACGCGTTCGTCGCGAACCCGGCGCTCGGCCGCGAACCGACGATGTGGAACTGATGCGCGCTTTGCTCCTCACCGCCGCCGCGGCGCTGGCGCTGTGCCTTCCGTTCGCCTCGGCCACCGCGCAGACGCCGGTCGGCACGCCAGCTAGCGTGGCGCCGCCTGCCCCCGACTATGCGCTCGCGCAGAACTGGGCCGCCCGCCCCGGTAGCGAAGGTGCAGCGAGTGCGGTCGCGGGCGGGGCGACCGCCGCCGCTCGCGCTGCCGGGGTCGACGTGTTCTACGTCCACCCGACCACCGACAAGAGCACCACGCGTTGGAACCAGGACGTGGCCGATGCCGCGGTCAATCGGTGGACCGACGACAGCGTCATCGCGCGCCAGGCCGGTGCGTTCAACGCATGCTGCCGGATATTCGCGCCGCGGTATCGCCAGTCGGCGGTGGCCGCGTTCCGCGATCCCGTCATCCGCAAGGCGGCGTTTGCGGTCGCGTATGGCGATGTCGTGAGGGCGTTCGAAGACTATCTCCGCCGCGACAATCACGGTCGGCCGTTCATCCTGGTCGGTCATAGCCAGGGCGCGGCGCATATCGCGCAACTGCTCGAAGAACGGATCGACGGCACGCCCCTCGCCCGCCAGTTGGTCGCAGCCTATGTCATCGGCGGTGGCCTGACCGAAGGCGATTTCGGCCGTAGCCTCAAGTCGATCCCGGCGTGCGACACGCCTGCGCAGACGGGGTGCGTGGTCGCCTGGAACAGTGTGCTGGAGACGATGCCGAACCCGCAGAGTTTCGCGGCACTGATCGAGTCCGGCTATGTCGATCGCTACGGCGACGTGCCCGGCAAGACGCTGTCGTGCATCAACCCGCTCACTTTCGATCGATCGAAGCCCTCCGCACCCGCCTCTGCCAGTCGTGGTGCTGTACCCGGTGCGCCGGGTGTCGGGCCGCTGAAGCCGATCGTTCGTCACCAGGTCTCCGCACACTGCGATAACGGGATGTTGCGAGTGACGCCGGCAGCCTCGCTCGACCTGACGCCGCTTCCCGGTGGCAGCATGCATTACCACGATATCGGGCTGTTCTACGAGAACGTCCGCGAGAACGCCGTGCTGAGAGCGCGTGCGTATCTGAAACAGCACCGCACCAGGTAAACGATCGACCGGCGCCCCATGCGGGCGCCGGTCGATGATCTCATGCCTCGTCGAGGAACGTCTTGAGCACGACGGCCGTCGCAGGCGGATTGTCCTGCATGACGAACGCGCCGGAATTCGGCACGATTGCGGTCCGCCCATGCTTCAGCGCAGCTTCGGCGGCGGGACGGAACTTCGGGTAAGCCTTGTCGCGGTCGCCATAAACCAGCAGCGTCGGCGCCTCGATCCGCTTCATCGTGCCAGCAATGTCGGTGATTGCGACGCCGCGCTCCGACGGCTGGATCCAATGCCCTGCCGCCTTGCGGCTGGCGATGCCGTCGACGTTGATCGCCGCGGCATGGACCATCCCGAAGATCTGCTCCAGCAAAGCCGGCTCGGTCGGGATCGGGTTGCCGGCAGCATCGAACAGCGGCTTTTGCTTCTCATCGACGTTGATCGCGATCTCGGCAAGCGAACGCCGCCCGCCAAGCGCGCTCGAAATGATCGCGAGCTTGTTGATGCGTTCGGGCCAGAACGCGGCGAGCGGGACTGCGGTGCAGCCGCCGAGTGACGTGCCGAGCAGGTCGATCCGGTCGATTCCCAACTCGTCGAGCGCGCCTACCAGCAGCGCCGCGGTCTCGCCCAGCGACTGGATATAGGGCGGTGTGCCAAGCCAGCGCGATCCGCCATGCCCGGGAAGGTCGAACGCGATGACCCGGCGACCCTGCGCCAGCGCCGGCGCGACGAAACGCCAGTCGGACAGCCAGCCGCCGAGCTTGTGCAGCAGCACGATCGGCGGGCGGCTGCGATCGTCGCCCAGCGTGGCATAGTGCAGCGTCCCGCCTGCTCGGCGCAGATCGCCCGACCCGGTCCACGGTCCCTTTGGCGGAACGACCGGGGCCGTAGCCGGAAGGGACGCCGCGTGTGCCGCCCTGTTGAGGAATGCAGCGGCCGCGGCAGCCGCGGTTCCAGTGGCGAGGGTACGACGCGTGATCATGAGCTTATACCTGTCCTGAGGCGATGAACCACGACCGGAACACGCCTTCATTGTCCGGCCCGAAGTGGAGGCTGGCGTCCCGTGCTCCCGCCATCGTCGCGCGCTGGTACCCGGTTTTCGGTGCGACGAAGCCGGCGTCCTGCATCAGTGCCGCATAATCCGTCGTCAGCGCGCCGCGCCAATACGGCTCGTTGTTATAATCGGACTCGAGTTCGGCGGTCAGCTCTTCCCACATCGATCCGACGGTCATCAGCAACGGCACTTCGAGATGCACCGCCACGCCGCCGGGGGCGAGCAGCCGACGGCTTTCCGCGAGGATGTTGGCGACCGCCTGCTCCGACGTCTCGTGGAGCACTGCACAGCTATAAACCAGATCGAAACTGCCATCGGCGAAGTCGGTTCGCTCGGCGCTCTGTTGCGAGAAGTGGATCGCCGCACCCAGCCGCTCGGCGCGGGCATGGGCATAGCGCAGCATCGACGGACCAACGTCGACGCCGTGGACCTCGGCATCCGGAAAGCACAGCGTGGCGGGCACCGTGCTCGATCCCACACCGCAACCAAGTTCGAGAATGCGCGTCGGCTTGAGATCGGGATAGCAGGTCAGCACATGCGCCATCGCGGTATGGCCGCGGAAATCGTTCAGTTCGCCACCGTTGCGCCCCAGCATGTAGATCGCGCCGCCACGATCCATCATCGCCCCCTGCACGACCGATCCCGCGCTATCGGCGGTATAGCCGCCGGGCATGAGGTGGACGTCCCAGTCGGTGAGATACTCGGGCGCGATGAATTCGGGATCGAGACGGACCGAGCCGAGCGGCGCGGCGATCGTCGCACGCTCGGCCAGTTCGTCGCGCCGTCGGTCCAGGCTATCGCCGACCACGTCCCACAACACCCGCTGCGATTCACGACGCAGCCCTACCCAATGGCGAAAGCTTTCCCGGTCCATCATCTGCGCGCGCAAGGCACCGATCGGGTCGTTGCCCCGCGTCGGCGCCAGATCACCCGCGACGCGTGCGGCGATGCCCCGCTGAGCGGGCTCGAGCTCGGTCATCACGAACATCTTGAGATCGCGAACGAACAGCTGCTCGGCCATCTCGTCGTGCGATGGTGCGGGGATCATGGGATGTGAGGCGATCATACAGGTCCTAGCGATTGGAGCGGGTTCGGTCATTCTGCATTTGCGGCAATCAGGTCTTCGGCCGCCGCTTCGCGCATCGACCGGAAGACGCGACGCAGCGTCCGCGCACGCAGCGCGGCGCGTTCGGCATCGGCGCCTGCGTTGGGCACGAAGCCGTCGATCGCAGCCTGGGTCACCACACCACTCGCCTGCGCCAGCCGCTCGAACGCATCCAGTCGTGCACGCAGGACGGTAACTTCCGAAGTAAGCGCGACGATCATCGCCATCGACTGCTCCTCCGACCGGCTTTGCCCGGGGATCGACAAAAGCCGTTTGGTACTGCCGGACGCGGTTTCGCGAGTCATTGCCATCTCCTGATCCGTGCTTGCCGAGTGACCGGACGCTGTCGAAGCCATTCGCGCTTCGTTATCGCCGCCTCGTGTCTCGGGAACGCGCGCTCATTCCGACCTGCCCGCCTGTCGGATACGGATTCGCACGACGATAAAAGCCCGCATATGCAGCGGGCCGCCCGGGCCGTCCGCGATCACGGTGGGTAGCCTCGGCATATTAGTGCGGGCGAGTGAGATGGTATTCTCCGCGGCCGGCGAACATCTCGACAGCGCACATATCAAGGTATCACACCAACCGCCTGCCGGCGCCACGATCACGAGATTTTCGCCACCCGGCGTCGATCGCGATTGCCCGCAAAGGCCGGTTGCGCGTAGCTTCTCCGCAGCATTTCCGGAAGGTGCCGCCATGACGTTCAAATTCGCCCTGCTCGCCACCATCGCACTCGCGACGATTGCCCCTGCGCAAGACAGGACCGCGCCCGTCGGCGGCGACATTCCCGCCCAGTTCGTGCCGCCCACCGTCGCGCAGGACTATGTGAAGCGCGAAGTCATGGTCCCGATGCGCGACGGGACGAAGCTGTACACCGTGATCGTCTATCCCAAGGGTATCACCAACGCGCCGATCGTGCTCACCCGCACGCCGTACAACGCGAAGGGTCGCGCGAACCGATCGGACAGTTCGAGCATCCTCGCCACCCTCCCACTGTCGGACGAGATGTTCGTGAAGGCGGGCTACATCCGCGTCTATCAGGACATCCGTGGCAAATACGGGTCGGAGGGCGACTATGTCGTCACGCGTCCGGTCATCGGTCCGCTGAACTCCACCAAGGTCGATCACGTCACCGACGCGTACGACACGATCGACTGGCTGGTGAACAAGGCGAATCTGCCCGAGAGCAACGGCCGCGTCGGCATGATCGGCTCTTCGTACGAGGGCTTCACCGTCGTCATGGCGCTGCTCAATCCACACCCGGCGCTGAAGGTCGCGGCGCCACAGAGCCCGATGATCGACGGCTGGATGGGCGACGACTGGTTCCATTACGGCGCGTTCCGGCTCGCCAACATCGCCTGGCTCGGCAGCCAGACCGGCTACAAGGGCGCCGGCAAGGCCCCGCCCACCGGTGGCTATGACGACTACGACAATTTCCGCGAGGTAGGCTCGGCGGGCGACTGGGCGAAGAAGTCGGGCTACGATCAACTGCCCTATTGGCAGCGGATGGTGTCGCATCCCGCCTATGACGGGTTCTGGCAGGGCCAGGCACTCGACAAGCTGCTCGCCGCCAATCCGTCGAACGTGCCGACGATCTGGGAACAGGGCCTGTGGGACCAGGAGGACATGTACGGTGCGATCACCGCGTGGGAAGCGCTCAAGGCCAAGGGCAAGCTCGGCAACAACCACCTCGTGATGGGCCCGTGGCGGCATAGCCAGATCAACCGCGAGGGCCGCAGCCTCGGCCCGTTCCAGTGGAACGGCGATACCGCGCAGCAATATCGCGAGACGATGATCCTTCCCTATTTCAACCAGTATCTGAAGGATGGTCCGGCCGTCGCCCTGCCCGCCGCCGCGATCTACAACACTGGCGAGAACCACTGGGACAATTTCGCCACCTGGCCGCTCGCGTGCGAGACGGGGTGCGCATCGCCACTCAAACCAATCTACCTTCAGGCCGGCGGCGCGCTCGAGTTCGGCAAGGCGGCGGCCGGCGGCGACAGCTATGTGTCCGATCCTGCCAAGCCGGTCCCGCATTTGCCGCGCCCCGTGAACTTCGGCGACGGCCGCTGGGGCGACTGGCTGGTCAGCGACCAGCGCGGCGTCGATGGCCGCCCCGACGTGATTACCTATACCACCGAAGCGCTGACCGCGCCGGTACGCGTATCGGGTGCGCCGATCGCCGACATCTTCGCCAAGACGACCGGCACCGATGGCGATTTCGTCGTGAAGGTGATCGACGTGTACCCGGCCGAGAACGCCACCGATCCCAAGATGGGCGGCTATGAACTGCCGATCAGCCTCGATATCTTCCGTGGGCGCTATCGCCAGAGCTTTGCCAAGCCGACCGCGATTCCGGCGGGCAAGATCCAGGAATACAAGTTCCGCCTGCCGACGGTCAACCACGTGTTCCAGCCGGGGCACAAGATCATGATCCAGGTGCAGTCGAGCCTGTTCCCGCTCTACGACCGCAACCCGCAAACCTTCGTCCCGAACATCTTCCTCGCCAAGAAGGCGGATTACCAGAAGGCGACGGTGACGATCGTTCACGGCGACGGCGGAGCGAGCGCGGTATGGCTTCCGGTCGTACCCGTCGACCAGTCGTCGGCGATGGCAAGATAGTCGCCGCCCTGCCCGTGCCTGGGGCCAAAGTTTGAACATTGCGACATCCCGCTGGTTTTATAGGCAGGTAACTGGTCATAAGACCGGACCGCACGAACGGAGAGGTTCATGACCAACACGTATGAAAAGCAAAAACGCCTGCACCACGACGTCACGAACGTCGGCCTTCGCGCGCAGGCGACCGCCGTCGGTTTGATCCAGCTCTGTATCGAACTGCGCGCCGCCAACGTGCTCAGCGAGGATGCGCTCAAGCGGATCAAGCTGACGATCGGTGACGAACTGGCGATCGGACCCTATCGCCGGATCGCCTCGCGCGATCACCGCAGCGAGATCGACTCACGACTGGACCGGCTGTTCACCGGCCAGGAAAAAGTCGGCTCGGCGGACGAACTCGCATTCACGCTCGATCCGGATCACGACTCCGAATGAGCGCCTGACCTCGATAGGGTGCATCGTTCGTGCGAAGGTAGACGGCGCATCGCTACTTCGCGATCGCCTGGGCGGCACGATCGCCGTGCCAGATGACGACCGCACGAGAGGATCGCCTGTGACGACTACCTACGACGTCCTGATCGTCGGCACCGGCCATGCCGGGGCGCAGTGCGCGATCATGCTGCGCCAACTGGGCTTTGCCGGCACGATCGCGATGGTTACCGAAGAGCACGATTATCCGTACGAACGGCCGCCGCTGTCCAAGGACTATCTGGCCAGGGACAAGCCGTTCGAGCGCATCCTGATCCGTCAGCCCGGCTTCTGGGACGAGCGGCAAATTGGCGTCCTGATGAACCGCCGTGTCGTGTCGGTCGATCCGGTCGCGAAGTCCGTGACCACCGAAGACGGTGCGACGCTACGGTACGGCATTCTGGTATGGGCGGCCGGCGGCGCACCTCGCCGCCTGCCGTGCGATGGCGCCGACCTCGGCGGAGTTCATGCGATCCGAACGCGCGCCGACGTGGATCGCCTCGAAGCCGAATTGTCGAGTACGACCCGCGTCGTGGTCGTCGGCGGCGGCTATATCGGGCTCGAAGCCGCTTCCACGCTGTCGAAGTTCGGCAAGCACGTGACGATCCTGGAGGCGCTCGACCGCGTGCTGGCGCGGGTTGCCGGCGAGACGCTCTCGCGCTTCTTCGAAGCCGAGCACCGAGCGCACGGCGTCGAACTGCGCCTCGGGGTCGGTGTCGACAGCCTGATCGGAGAGGATGGTCGGGTGTCCGGCGTCAAGCTTGCCGACGGCACGATCCTGCCTGCGGACATGGTGGTCGTCGGCATCGGTATCGTCCCCGCGGTCGCGCCGCTCGTCGCCGCCGGGGCGGATGGCGGCAACGGCGTAGCGGTCGATGAACTGTGCCGCACCACCCTGCCCGACGTCTTTGCGATCGGCGACTGCGCGCTGCACATCAATAGCTATGCCGACGGTGCCCGCATCCGGCTGGAATCAGTCCAGAACGCCAACGACCAGGCGACCGTCGCGGCCAAGACGATCGTCGGCAGCGGCCAGCCCTATGATGCGGTGCCGTGGTTCTGGTCGAACCAATATGACCTGAAACTGCAGACGGTCGGATTGTCGACCGGGTTCGATACCGCTGTCACGCGCGGCGATCCCGCGACGCGCAGCTTCTCGATCGTCTATCTCCGTGATGGCCATGTCATCGCGCTCGACTGCGTCAACGGGGTCAAGGACTATGTCCAGGGTCGCAAGCTGGTCACGACCCGCGCTGTGCTAGATCCGGCTCGAATGGCAGATGCGACCATGCCGCTGAAGGACCTGACCGGCGCGGCTTGAGCGACGGTAACGAAAGCCCGCCAGAAAGCGATGCTGGCCCCGAAACGCGACTCCGGCGTTTCAGGCTGGCGTGTTCGACGTCAGCTGACGGTACCGCCGATCGCGCGCACCGTGTCGACCGCGATCTGCAACCGCGCGGCCTGGACCTCCAGCAACAGTCGCTGCGCGTCGAGCGCCGCAGTTTGCGCGGTGACGACGTCGAGATAATCGGACGCGCCGTCGCGGTAGCGGATCAGCGCTAGGTCGCGCGTGCGTTCGGCGGCGCGGGTCGCGGCCTGCTGGTCCTGTTCCTGTGCCGCCAATGCCCGGCCGCGCGCGAGATCGTCCTCGACTTCGCGGAAGGCGGTCAGCACGGTCGAGCGATAGCTTGCCGCCGCCTCGTCATATTGCGCGCGGCTGATACGCACGCGTGCACGTCGGGCGCCGCCGTCGAAGACTGCGAGCGCAGCCGACAAGGGTCCTAGTGCCCAGAAGCTGTTCGAGGCGCTCAGGATGTCGCTGTTCCCCGCCTCGAACCCGCCGGTGCCGCCAAGCGTCAGCGACGGGTATTGCGCAGCCCGTGCGACACCGATCCGGGCATTCGCCGCGGCGATCCGGCGCTCGGCGGCAACGATGTCAGGGCGACGTTGCAACAGCGTCGAGGGCACGCCGACCGGAATGGCGGGCGGCTGTTGCAATGTATCGGCGACCGGAATCGCGAAGGTCGAAGGCGTCTCACCGACCAGCGCCGCGATTGCGTGCTCGAACGCCGCGCGCGCGCCGGCCACCGCCGACAGTTCGGCCCGCGCACTCGACAGCAACGCGGCCGAGCGACTGACGTCGATCCCCGACGCGATCCCGCCGGTGTGGCGCGTATCGGTCAGGTCGTAGGCACGCTGGAACGCCGCCACGGTCTGCCGCAGCAGCACCGTTCGCGCATCGAGCCCGCGCATCTGGAAATAGGAATCGGCCAGTGTCGCCTGCAGCCCGAGGCGCACCGCGACCACGTCCTGCGCGCTCGCCTGCGCCGAGGCAGCGTCCGCACGTACCGAATTGCGCACCCGGCCGAACAGGTCGATCTCGTACGCCAACGACGCGCCGACCGAGAGGTTGTTGTAGGTCGCGGCGTTACCCGGCGACAGCGGACGATCCGCCGATACGCGCGAACGACCGCCGTCCGCCCCTATCGAAATCGACGGCAAACGCGCCGCGCGCGTCTCGCCGAGCAGCCCGCGCGCCTGATCGTAGCGCGCGACCGCGGCGGCGAGATCGGGATTGCCCGCCTCGATCCGCTGTTCCAGCCCGTTCAGCGTCGCATCGTCGAACACGGCCCACCACGCGGCGGTCGGCTGCGCATCGGCGGTCGCCGGTTGCCAGGGCCCCTCCCCTTTCGGCCCGAGTTCCTTGTACGCCGCAGCCGCGGGGCTAGGCGGAATGCTGTACGGCGGCACGAGCGAACACCCGGCCAGGCTTGCCGCGACGACCACCGCCGCGCCCCGCCTGACGCTTCGCAGGGGCCCAGCGCTGCGGAAAGGCCTAGCGCTTCGCACGGGCCGGTCCTGCGCTTGACGCGATACGAACCGCATCGCCGGTCTGCAGCGAATCCGGCGGGCTGTCGATCACGCGGTCATTGGCGGTAAGCCCCGCGCTGATCGCTACGCTGTCGCCATCGTCGCGGCCGATCGTGATGGTCTTCATTTGCGCCTTGCCGTCCGCGCCGACGACTGCGACCTGCGTACCCTTCGCGCCGATGATCAGCGCGCTCGACGGCAGCCTCACGCCCGCGCCCGTGCCGCCACCGACCGGGAACTTCACCTGCGCATAGGCGCCGGGCTTCAGCGCACGGTCGCCATTGGCCGCCTGCAACTCGACCAGCACGGTGCCGGACTGCGGATCGACCGCATCGGCGCTGCGGGTCAGCATCACGTCGAAGTCGCGACCGGGATATTCGGGCACGCTCAGCACCGCGTGCATCCCCTGCCGCGTCTGCCCCGAATAGGCCTGCGGCACGCGCACATAAATCCGCATCCGGTTGACGTCGGCGATCGTGAACAGCGGCGTCGAGGCCGCCGTCCCCGCGGTCACCAGCGCGCCGACCTGCGTCGACCGGCTCGTCACCACGCCCGAGAACGGCGCGGTCAGCCGCGTGAACCCCTGCAGCGCACCCAGCCGACGGACGTTGGCCGATGCCGCATTGGCGATCGCCGACTTGGCCGCGAGATCGCCCAGCTTCTCGTCCGTCTCCTGCTTCGATACGGCGTCCTTGGCGAGCAGGTCGCGCCAGCGCGTCGCGGTCGAGGCGGCGAGCGACCGGTTCGCGCGCGCGGTCTGCAGGTCGGCCTGTGCGGCGGCGACCTGCTGGTCGACTTCGGGCGCATCGAGGATCGCGAGCGTCTGGCCCGCACGCACCGGATCGCCGATGTCGACGAACCATTTGCGGATGTACCCGGTTGTCCGTGCGTAGATCGCCGCGCTGTTATACGCCTGCACGTTGCCCGGCAGCGTCAGCGCATCGCTCGCGCCCTCCGCCTTCGGCTTGATCACCGTCACCGTCGGCGTCGACTGCGCCGTGGTCCAGGTCGCGAGCTGCGTATCGGACCGGTGCCGCGTGAAGATGCCGATCGCGACCAGCACCAGCGCGATCACCGCCGCGACGATCCCGACCGTCTTCAGCGACCCGCGCCTTGGCTCAGAACTAGCGGACTCAGACATGCACTTGCTCCAAAGTCTCATCGCGCGCTGCGCGTTTCTCGGCATCCTTGCGGTGCACGAGGCTGAAGATGACTGGGACGAACATCAGCGTCGCGAACGTCGCCACGATCAGCCCGCCGATCACCGCGCGGCCCAGCGGCGCGTTCTGCTCGCCGCCTTCGCCCATGCCGAGCGCCATCGGCAACATGCCGATGATCATCGCCAGCGCGGTCATCAGCACCGGGCGGAAACGGGTCATCCCCGCCTCCATCGCCGCCTTGTGCGAATTGCCCAGTTCGGCGAGTTTCTCACGCGCGAAGCTGACCACCAGGATCGCGTTCGCGGTCGCCACGCCCATGCACATGATCGCCCCGGTCAGCGCCGGCACCGACAGCGTCGTACCGGTCAGGAACAGCATCCAGATGATCCCGGCGATCGCGCCGGGCAGCGCGGTGATGATCACGAACGGATCGAGCCAGCTCTGGAAGTTCACGACGATCAGCAGGTAGATCAGCAAGATCGCGCCGATCAGCCCGAAGAACAGGCCTGAGAACGCGCCGTTCATGGTCGCATACTGGCCGCGTAGCGTGACGGTCGTGCCCTTGGGCGCCTGCGCCTTCAGGACCTTCAGCACCGTCTCGATGTCACCTGCCACGGCGCCCAGATCGCGGCCGTTCGGGGTCGCGAAGATGTCGATGGCGGGCGCGATGTTGTAGTGCGTGACGACCGCGGCCGAGGTGGCACGCGTGATCGTGCCGATCCCGCCCAGCACCTGCGATGCGCCGCCGACGGTCGATCCGGTGACCGGGATGTTCGACAGGTCGCTCATCGATCCGACGCGGTATTCGGGGGTCTGCGCGACCACCGCATAGGACACGCCGTTTTTCGGATCGAGATAGAAGACCGGCGCGGTCTGCGACGTGCCGGCCAGCGACGAGCCGAGGCCGTTGGTCACGTCGCGCTCGGTCAGGCCGAGCCCGCCGATCCGGCTGCGATCGATCCCGACGCGCAGTTCCGGATAGGTCTGCGACTGCTGGATGCGCGCGTCGGCGACGCCGGGCACGCCGGTGATCCGCCGCAGGATTGTCCGCGCGTACGCATAGTTCGCGTCCGCGTTCTTGCCCGAGATCTGGATGTCGATCGGTGCGGGCGCGCCGAAGTTCAGGATCTGGCTGGTGATGTCGGCGGGCAGGAACGAGAAGGTCGTCCCCGGGAACGCGCCCGGCAGCGTTTCGCGCAGCTGGCGGACGTAATCGGCGGTCGGCGTATGATCCTTCGACAGCTGGATCAGGATGTCACCGTCCTGCGGGCCGATCGTGCCCGAGTTGTTGTAGACCGTGTTGATCGAGCTGACCGGCAGGCCGATATTGTCGACCACCGAGACGAGCTGGTCGGCGGGGATGACCTGGCGGATGCGCTTGGCGATCCGGTCGAATTCGGCGGACGTGTTCTCGATCCGCGATCCGATCGGCGCGCGGACGTGCATCGTGATCTGGCCGGCATCGATCGCCGGGAAGAAATTGCGACCGAGGAACGGCACCAGCAGGAACGACAGCAGCACGACGGCGAGGAAACCGATCAGGAACGGCTTGCCGCTCTCCAGCGCGCGCTCCAGCATCCGGCCATAGGCCAGGCGGAACCGCTCGAACCGGTTCTCGAACCCGCGCTGGAACACGACCAGCGGGTTGCGCGACGTGGCCGTGCCCGCCGAATGCTGGTCGTGATCGCTATGATCGCCGTGCGGCTTCAGCAGGTACATCGCCATCGTTGGCACCAGCGTGCGCGACAGGATGAACGACGCGATCATCGCGTAGACCACCGCCAGCGCCAGCGGCACGAACAGGAAGCCCGCGACCCCCGGCAGGAAGAACATCGGCACGAACACGATGCAGATGCAGAGCAGCGACACGAACGCCGGCGTCACGATCTGAGCGGCGCCGTCGAGGATCGCGGGGCGCACCTTCTTGCCCTGCTCCAGATGCCAGTTGATGTTCTCGATCGTCACCGTCGCATCGTCGACGAGGATGCCGACCGCGAGGCTGAGCCCGCCCAGCGTCATCGTGTTGAGCGTCTGCCCGGTCGCCCACAGTGCGATGATCGCCGCCAGGATCGCCAGCGGGATCGAGATCGCGATGATCACGGTCGAGCGCCACGATCCGAGGAACAGCAGGATCATCAGCGAGGTCAGCGCCGCCGCGATCGCGCCTTCCTTGACGACGCCCTCAACCGCTGCCTTCACGAAGATCGACTGGTCGCCGATCGGCACGACCTTGAGGGTGTCCGGCAGCGTCGACTGGATGTTGGGCAGCGCGTCCTTGATCCCCTGGACGATCGCCAGCGTCGAGGTCGTGCCGTTCTTCAGCACCGTCATCAGCACCGAACGGTTGCCGTCGACGTGGACGACATTGGTCTGCGGCGCGGAACCGTCGCGGACATGCGCCACGTCGCGCATGTAGATCGTCGCGCCGCCGACCACCTTCACCGGCAGGTTGTTGAGCTCCTCGATCGATCCCGGCGCATTGTTCAGCCGGACGTTATACTGGAACCCGCCGATCTTCGCGAAGCCGGCCGGGTTGATCTGGTTCTGCGCGGCGATCGCGTTGCCGACGTCCTGCGCGGACAGGCCCTTCGACTGCAGCGCCTGCGGGTCGAGATCGATCTGGATCTGGCGCGTGCGCCCGCCCGAGGGGAACGGGATCGCGGCGCCGGGCACGGTGACTAGGCCCGGCCGGATCTGGTTCTGCGCGGTGTCGAACAGCTTGCCCTCCGACAGACCGATGCCCGACAGCGCAAGCTGCAGGATCGGCACCGTCGAGGCGGAATAGTTCAGGATCAGCGGCGGGGTGACGCCCGGTGGCAACTGCTTCAGCACGGTCTGCGACACGCTGGTGACCTGCGCGGTCGCGGTGCGGATGTCGGCGCCGGGCTGGAAATAGATCTTCACGATGCCGATGCCGGGCATCGACTGGCTCTCGATATGGTCGATGTCGTTGACCGTCGTCGACAGCACGCGCTCGTAGGGCGAGATGATGCGGCCGGCCATGTCGTCGGGCGACAGGCCCGAGTATTGCCACGCGGCGGCGATCACCGGCACCTTGATGTCGGGGAAGATGTCGACCGGTGTGCGGACTGCGGCCAGCACGCCGACGATCGCGACCAGAATGGCCATGACGATGAAGGTGAGCGGGCGCGACAATGCGACCCTGACGATACCGATCACGGATGATCTCCAATCCGAACGCGGCACGACTGGTGGCGACTCCCGGAGCCGCCAGACCTGCCCGACGCCCTAGCCTTTGCCGCAGTGCAGCAGGGAAAGGCAAGGGACAATATTACTTACATTTCGTCCATACCGCAGATCAGCCGTGTTCGCGCGCTCGCCAGCTCAGCGAAGCGCGCGCACCGCCGGCGTATCGAGACAGTGCAGCAGCGCATCGCGCGTCATCGGTGGCGGCGTCGCGGGTTTGGCATAGGTCGGGATATCGGTCGGCCGGCCAAGTGCGATCGGCGCAAAGCCGCCCTGCCCGGTGCAGCGCATCGCTTCGGCGAGCATCCTGGGCGGTGTGTCATAGCCCTCGAACGACAGCCGGAACGTGCCCCAGTGAATCGGCACCGCATGCGCTGCGCCCAGCCTGCGATAGATCTCGACCGCATCGACCGGCCCGACATGGCTGCCCGATTCCATCTGCCTAGGTACGAAGCGGAACGCACCGATCGGGATCAGCGCAAGCCGGATCGGCCCCAGCGCCGCCGCCTCGGCCGGCCATTTGCCGTCGCCCATCCCGGTGTCGCCGGCAAAGAAGACGTTGCCGCCCGGCAGCGTCACCACGAAGCTCGACCACAATGCGCGGTTGCGATCGGTGAACCAGCGGCTGCCCCAATGATGGTTGCGCGTCACCGCGACCGCCACGCCGGGCTTGATCGCCACGCTCTGGCCCCAGTCTAGCGCGGTGGCCTGCGCGCCGGTCTGGCCGATCACGCTGTCGTTGCCGAGGCTCGTGACGATGCGCGGTCGATCGCGCTGCCACAGGCGTTTCAGCACAGCCTTGTCGAGATGATCGTAATGATTGTGGCTGACCAGCACGAGATCGATCTTCGGCAGCGCCTCGAACGCGATGCCGGGTTCGGCGACGCGGCGCGGCCCCGTGCCGAGCGGCCCCGCCCTGTCAGCCCACACCGGATCGGTGAGGATGTTGAGACCCTGGGTCTGGATCAGCACGCTGGCATGACCGACCCATGTCACCACCATCCGCGCACCCTCGACGCGGGCGGGCGGCGCGATCTTGTCGACCGCGACCGATTTCGGCCACGCCGGCCGCCCGTCGCTCCCGGTCAGATACCGCCAGAAAAAGCCCGCGCGGCTGCCACCCGCAGGCTGCATCTGCTGCGTATCGTCGTCATTGTCGGGGTTGAAGAACCGCTCGCCGTTGAAGTGATCGCCTGCCGGCCCGCGGTAATAGACCCGGTCGAGGAACCGCGGCACGATCGTCACCGCCAGCGCGACGACCACGATCGCCAGCAACAGGATGCTCCCGACGATCTTCAACACCAAAGCCACGTCGTTCCCCTGTCAGTTGCGCGCCCTCAACGCGCGCCGCTCCGCAATCGTTCAGACCGCGCGATCCCGCACCGGCGAAGATACCGCCCCCTCGTCCATTCACCCTCGGCAATCGCCAATATGCTAATTACTCGCAATAGCCTTGATAAGCGTTTCGCGACCCGATAGGCGGTGCCGGTGAGCACGCCCCGATCCACCGAAGTCATCGACGCCCCGCCCGCCGCCGCGGTCAAGCGGAAGCGCAAATGGCGCAGCTGGTGGCTCAAGCAATTGCACAGCTGGCACTGGATCAGCGCGGCGGCGTCGCTGACCGCGATGCTGCTGTTCGCCATCACCGGCATCACCTTGAACCACGCATCCTCGATCGGCGCGACACCCGTCGTGGTCGAGAAGGCCGGCACGCTGCCGGCGCCCTTGCTCCCGATGCTGCGCGCGCCGCATACGCCCGAGACGCCCCTCCCCGCACCCGTCGCCGCCGCGATCGAGCAGGCCGTGGGGATCGATCCTGCTGGCCGCTCGGTCGAATGGTCCGACAGCGACGCGTATGTCGCGATGCCGCGCCCCGGTGGCGACGCCTGGGTCAGCGTCGAGCGTGCGACCGGCAAGATCACCGCCGAGACCACCGATCGCGGCTGGATCTCGTACCTCAACGACCTGCACAAGGGGCGCAATGCGGGGGCGGCGTGGTTCTGGTTCATCGACGTGTTCGCCGCCGCTTGCATCCTGTTCACGCTCACCGGCCTGTTGCTGCTCCAGTTGCACGCCCGCCACCGGCCCTCGACCTGGCCGATCGTCGCCGCCGGGCTCGTGCTACCCGTCCTGCTCGCCATCATCTTCATCCATTGAGGGGCTATACCATGCGTCCAACCGCCTTGTTGCTGATCGGCGGCGCCATCGCCGCGCCTGCCGCCGCCGCACCGCCGGCCGGCACCGTGAACATCACGATTCCCCGGCTCAGCGTTGCCGAATATCACAACCCCTATGTCGCGGTGTGGCTCGAGCCGGTCGGCGGCGGCGCACCGCAGACGCTGGCGGTATGGTACGACCTGAAAAAGCGTGGCAAGGATCCCGGCACCAAATGGCTTGCGGACCTGCGCGCGTGGTGGCGCAAGGGCGGCCGCAGTCTGACGATGCCTGCCGACGGCATCAGCGGTGCCACCCGCGCGCCCGGCCAGTACAGCATCCCCCTGCCCGCCAACGTCAAGCCCGGCCAGTACGTCCTGACCGTCGAAGCCGCGCGTGAGACCGGTGGCCGCGAGCTCGTCTCCGTGCCGCTGTCGGTACCTACAAAACCCGCCCGCGCATCGGGCAAGACCGAACTCGGCGCCGTCGCCGTGTCCGCCCGCTAGAAGGATCGCTCCGATGAAGCCTTTCGCCCTACGCCTGATGGCCGCCGCCGCGCTGCTGTCGATCCCCGCCGCTCTGTCCGCGCACCGGATGTGGATGCTGCCGTCCGCCACCGTGTTCTCGGGGACCGATGGCTGGGTGACGGTAGACGCTGCCGTCTCGAACGACCTTTTCTTCTTCGATCACCAGCCGCTCCGCCTCGACGGCATCAAGGTCTGGCAGCCCGACGGCAGCGAGGGGGCGCTCCAGAACGGCGCGACCGGTCGCTATCGCTCGGTGTTCGACGTCCAGCTCGACAAGCCCGGTACGTGGAAGATCGGCACGCAGATGTCTGCGATCATGGGCAGCTTCAAGGCCGACGGCGTCGAGAAGCGCCTCGGCGGCCGTCGCGGCCCGCCGCAGCCGGGTGCTCCTGCACCGCTGACCGTTGCCGACATCCCCGCCAACGCAACGGAGGTGAAGGTCACCGAAGTCTCCGGCCGCAACGAGATCTTCGTGACAGCGGGCGCGCCGACCACCACCGTCTTCAAGCCGACGGGCAAGGGCCTGGAGTTCGCCCCGATCACGCATCCCGACGAACTGGTCGCCGGCGAGACCGCCAAGTTCCGTTTCCTGGTCGACGGCAAGCCTGCTCCCGGTCTCAAGGTCACGGTGATCCCCGGCGGCAAGCGCTATCGCAACGACGAGGGCGCACGCGAACTGACGACCGGCGCGGACGGCGTGCTGAGCGTCGACTGGCCGACCGCCGGCATGTACTGGCTGAACGCGACGCTGACCGATGCCAAGGCGACCTCGCCGCGCGCGACCGAGCGGCGGATGAGCTATGTCACGACTCTCGAAGTGCTGACCCCGTAAGGCGTGCGGCGTGAGGACGGTGGCATGAGGATCGCGCTGCCGCCGACCATCGACGCCGCTGCCTTCGCGGTGCGCGATCCGGCGGCGGTGGTGCTCGATCTCGATGGTGAGACGATGGGGACGAGTTGGAGCATACGCTTCGCCGCCCCCGTCGGCACCGATCCGTCCTCGATCCGCAAAGCGATCGTCGCGCGATTGGCGGGGCTCGTTGCGGAAATGAGCCACTGGGCGCCGGACTCGCTGCTGTCCCGGTTCAATCGGTCCGCGCCCGGTACCTGGACGACGCTGCCACCGGACTTCGCGCAGGTCATGGCGCGCGGCCTGGCTATCGCCGAGACGACCGGCGGCGCGTTCGATCCGGCGATCGGCAAGCTCGTCGATGCATGGGGGTTTGGGCCGATCCCCGTCGTCGCCGCCCCGGACGCGGCAGAGATCCGGGCGGCACGCGCGTCGTCCGGCTGGTCGCATCTGTCCTTCCACGACATCGGCGCGCATCTCTACCAACCCGGCGGTATCGCCCTCGACCTCTCGGGCATCGCCAAGGGTCATGCCGTCGACGCCGTCGCCGACCTGCTGCGCGACGCCGGCATCGCCAACGCCCTGGTAGAGATCGGCGGCGAACTCGTCGGGCGTGGCATCCGGCCGGACGGCGATCCCTGGTGGGTCGATCTCGAAACGCCCCCCGGCCTGACGCTTCCTCCGCTCCGGGTCGCACTGCACGGCCAGGCCGTGGCGACCTCGGGCGATTATCGCCGCGGCGCGCATACGCTCGATCCGCGCATGGGCCGCCCGATCGAAACGCACGTCGTGTCCGCCAGCGTCATCCACCAGACCGCGCTGGACGCCGACGCCTGGGCTACTGCGCTGACCGTCCTTGGCCCGGACGGCCTCGACCTAGCGCGCGAGCACGCGATCGCGGCGCGGCTCGTCACGGCGATCGATGGCACCGTCCGCGAATACCTGACCCCCACTTTGTCAGCGATGCTCGAAGATTGACCACCACCGGTCCAGCCGGAAATGACATTCTCCGATGACCACCCCGGCAGAGGCCAGGGCCGAAATGGGAACCGCCGCCAATGAGATTGCGCGCCGTTACGATCCCCGCACACTCTATGACGGGCGTCCGGCCGGATCCCTTTCGCGACGCTACCCGATCGCCTCCCGACGCGTTACCCTCCGGCAATGACCGAAGCGCTCCCCTCCGCCATCCCCGCCGCGACGCTCGTGATCTTCCGCGGTGCCGAACTGCTCATGGTCGAGCGCGCCAAGGCGATGGCGTTTGCTGGCGGCGCACTGGTGTTTCCCGGCGGACGCGTCGATCCGGGCGACCACGCGCTCGCCGCACTGCTCGGCCGACCCGACGATGAAACCGCCGCGCGCGTCGCCGCGATCCGCGAGACGATCGAGGAAGCCGGCCTGCCGATCGGCCTGTCGCCGAGGCCCTCCACCCAAGCCTTCGAACGGTTGCGCGCCGCGCTGCACGCGGGGACCCCGTTCGCGCAGGCCCTCACCGACGCAGGCACATCGCTGGACCTCGACGCGCTCGAATATTTCGCTCGCTGGCGGCCCGCCCACGCCCACGCGCGCATTTTCGACACGCGCTTCTACCTCGCCCGCCTGCCCGCCGGCGCCCCCGCCGCCCGCGTCGACGCGACCGAGAACGTCCGCCTGTTCTGGTCTACTGCCGCGCACATCCTCGCCGAGACCGACGCCGGGCGCGCGACGATCATCTTCCCGACCCGCCGCAACCTCGAACGCCTCGCGCAGTTCGCCGATTTCGACGCGGCGGTCGCCGACGCCCGCGCGCGTGAAGTGCGGACCATAACGCCGTGGACCGAGCATCGCGACGGCGTCGAGCATCTCTGCATTCCCGACGACCTCGGCTATCCGGTGACGTCGGAGCCGATGTCGGACGCGGTGCGCGGCTGACATGCGCGCGGTGCGGCGGACGATCGCGTGGCTCGTGGCGCTGGCCGTCCTCGCAACGCTAGCGCTGATGCTGTGGTCCATGGCGCGCGGGCGACCCCAGGACCTGCCCTGGGCGCCGCTCGATCTCGGCCAGCCGATCGGCATGTTCACCGGGCGCAAGCTCACAGCGCTGACCGAAGATTTCCCTCAATGCCGCGCTCTGCTCGACCGCGCCGGGGTCCGCTACACCGTCCTTCCACCGCGCAAGGGCGAGGGGCAATGCGGATATTCGGATGGCGTCAGCCTGACCGGTGGCGCACGAAAGATCGCGTTCTCGCCTGCCGGGTTAGGTGTCGCCTGCCCGGTCGCAGCCGCGCTGTCGATGTGGGAATGGGACGTGGTCCAGCCCGCCGCGGTCAAGCATTTCGGCGTACGCATCGCGAGTATCGATCATTTCGGCAGCTATAGCTGCCGGCGGATCTACGGTCGCGATGCCGGGAACTGGAGCGAACACTCCACCGCCGACGCGGTCGACATCGCCGGCTTCCGCCTGACCGACGGTACGCGCATCACGGTCGCGCGGGATTGGAAGGGAGACGACGCCAAAGCTGCTTTCCTGCGCGAGGTACGCGACGGCGCCTGCAAGCTCTTCGCGACGACGCTGTCCCCCGACTACAATGCCGCACACGCCGATCACCTGCATCTCGATCAGGCAAACCGCGGCGCGACGGGCTGGCGGGCGTGCCGGTGATCGAAGAAGCCGACATGTTGCCGTATTCTTACCTTGCCAATACCCCCGGCGAAGGCCGGGGTCCAATTGAGGAACGTTAATGGTGCGGGAGTGCGCATCGTTACTGCGACCTCTCCCATTGGGCCCCGGCCTTCGCCGGGGTTGTTGGCAAGGCTCGGTCGCATCATCGTCGAAGGGCTCAGCACGACCAGAGGATAAACCTCAACTCGCCAGCGTCGTCCCCGAATCCACCTTCTCCACCCAATACGGAAAGAAAGCCGGCTGCCGGTTCGACCAGCCCGACGCGGTCGCGGCCGCCTCGCTGATCGACTGGAGCAGTCTCCGCCGCAGTTCCGGATGCAGATGCGGCAACGCTGCCGCTGCACAGAACGCCGACGGCAGCCAAGGCCGAACCTCCGCCCCGATCAACCGCTCGTACAGGAACCGCAACGCGGAGAAGCTGGTCAATCGTCCCTGCCCCAGATCGAACGCCACCAGCGTCATCAACGGCGCCAGGAACGGTTCGATCGCATCGAGCCCGCTATCGTCGGGCACCATCGCGCGGAGATCGGTGAGGTTGTTGTAGAGCCGTGCCTGCGCCCGGATGCTTGCCGCTTCGACCACGTCGCGCGACCAGCGCTGCATCGCGTCCTCGCGGTCCAGGCCTACGTCTAACGAACGCCGGATATACCGCTGCGTCGAACTCGGAAAAGCCGCGAATTCCTTCATCTCGGCGAGGGTCATCGATCCCTGTGCCGGTTTCATTCTGGAAGCCATGTCGTCACCCCGCTCTCGTCAAGGAACCGGCAGACTATGCGCTCGGATGGTTAACAACGACCCTATCGCGCGTCATCTTTCCGTAACGCCAAGCGACCATGAAAGCTGTTGCACTGCAACAAGGCTGCGACGAACCGAACGAAACTAAGCGATTTGATCGTCTTGCGAGGCGTCTGGGCAACAAAAAAGCGCCGGTCGTTGCCGACCGACGCCTGTTCGTTGAGCAGAGCCGCGCGTTACGCCTGCTTTTCGCGCAGCGCCCGCTCGGCATCCTCGTCGTAACCCGAAGACTTTGCAGGTTCGCTACCCGACCCTGGCTGCGTCGCCGAAATCGGATCGCTGCCGTCCATCGACTCGTCGAGCCCGTTGTCGAGACGCGCGTCGGCGCTGTCGGGGTTCTTCTGCAGGCGCTTGCCGATCGACTTGTCCTGGCCCGCCTCCTGGCGCGGATCGCGACCAGAGCTCTTGCCCTCCGCATCCTTGTCGTCGGGCGCTACCGAAAGGCTATCCAGCGCGCTCTTGTCTATGTCGGTCATTGCGACGTCCCTTTTTAATCTTGGCGATGACCAACGGTCGAAGTGCTCTTTGTTTCCCGCGAAGGGCGCCGGGAAACGGCTCAATCCAGCGGTGTCACCTTGACCGTCTGCTCCCAGAGATACGCCTGCCCGAACACCGTCATGAACGCGATATCCGTCGCATCGCGTCCGACACAGACCCGCGCGATGTCGCTGCACGTCGCCATCTTGGTCGCATCGATCAGCCGCCAGTCCCCCGCCAGCCAAAGCTCCGCCACCGCATGAAAATCAGGCGGATCCACGCCCGGCGCATAGGCCGACACACACCGCGCCGGGATTCCACCCGCCCGCGCCAGCGACACCAGTAGATGCGAGTAATCGCGGCACACACCCGAGCGCGACGCAAACGTATCGAGCGCGGTCGTCTCGCCACTGCTCGATCCGCAGCGATAGTCGAGCGACTGGTACACCCATTCGGTCAGCGCCGCCGCCAACGGGCCACCTTCCAGCCCCCCGAACTCCCGCGCGACGAAGCCTTCGAAGCGGTCGGACGGACAATAGCGGCTCGGCATCAGATACGGCGTCAACTCGCCATCGAGCATGCGTGGCGGCGTCGCCGGATACAGTTCGAGCTGCACCCGCTCGCGCTTCACCGCAACGATCGCCTTGTACTCGGCAGTGAACCGCCCATGTCCGCGCGACCAGCAGCGTTGGCCGATCCCGTCCTCGCCGCGCACCGCCCGGATCGGACTGTCGGACCACAGGGTAAGGGACTCGGACTCGATCGTCTGGTCGGCCATCGCCGCCGCTTCGATCTGGAGGAGCACGTCAGCGTCCCCCGTGATCCCGTAATCCAGACGCACGTCGATCGAGAGCCGCATTGCGCGTCCCATTCCTGTCCTAAGGCCAAAGAAAAAGGGCCCGGCGGTGTCCCGCCGAGCCCTGCGTTCGTCACACCCTTAGCGGGAGTTAGTTACGGCTGCTACCAAACAGACGCAGCACGAACATGAACATGTTGATAAAGTCGAGGTAGAGGCTCAGCGCCGCCATGATCACGACCTTGCCGACCATGTCGGTGCCGGCGACCTGCGCGTACAGGCTCTTGGTACGCTGTGTGTCGTAGGCGGTGAGGCCTGCGAACAGCAGCACGCCGACGCCGCTGATGACCAGCTGCATCACGCCCGACTGCAGGAAGATGTTGATGACGCTCGCGACCAGCAGGCCGACGACGCCGATGATCAGGAACGTCCCGAACGCCGACAGGTCGCGCTTGGTGGTGTAGCCGTACAGGCTCAACGCCGCGAAACCGGCAGCAGTGGCGAAGAACGCACCTGCGATCGACGTGCCGCTATAGATCAGGAAGATGGTCGACATCGACAGGCCCATCAGGACGGCGAAGCCCCAGAAGAGCATCTGCATCGTGCCGGTCGACATCTTGTTCTGGCCGTAGCTCATGCCGAACACGATCGCGAGCGGCGAGAACATGATGAAGTACTTCAACGGGCCACCGTTCATAAACACCTGCGCGGCGGGCGATTCTGCGCCACCCATCGCGAACAGCATCGCGACGATGCCGGTGAGCAGGACTGCCGAGCCCATATAGTTATAGACGGACAGCATGTACGAGCGGAGGCCAGCGTCATAGGCCTCGGTACGCTGGCCCGTGGCCGTCGTTCCGAACGACGCGGCGCGGGGCCGGGGGTCAGACCAATTAGCCATTGTGAAATCAGCTCCTTTGTCCGGCATGGTGCCGGTTACGGTGAATATCGTCTTTTACAGGACGCTTTTCAAGCAGAGTGGTTGCATCGGGTGTGCCGTTCGCGGTTAACCTGCCGCGATCCATGATCCGCCTGTTCGTCGCCCTTCGCCCCCCGCCCGCTATCCGTCAGAGCTTGCTCGACATAATGGAGGGCGTTCCGTCCGCGCGCTGGCAGGACGACGACGACCTGCATGTGACCTTACGGTTCATCGGCGAGATCGAGCGACCCGTCGCCGAGGATATCGCGGTCGCGCTGAGTCAGGTCGTCGCGCCGATGCCGAGCGTGTCGCTGACCGGAGTCGGCCGGTTCGAGAAGCGCGGAAGGACCGATACGCTCTGGGCCGGCGTGACGCCGCACGACGCGCTCGCCGCGCTCCACCGCAAGGTCGATCAGGCGTGCGTTCGTGCCGGCCTTCCGCCCGAACATCGCGCCTATCTTCCGCACATCACGATCGCACGACTGGCGCGGTCAGCGGGCGTCGGGTTCGCGATCGAAGAATGGCTGGCGACGCATGCCGCACTGTCGAGCGTGCCCTTTCCGCTACCCCATCTCGTGCTGTACCAGAGCCATCTCGGCCGCGAGGGTGCGACCTACGAACCGGTCGCACGCTGGGGGCTTGGAACCTGACGCGTGGCGGAGGGTTCGCCAAGAGATCAACAGGGAGAGACGACATGCGGATTGCGACACTGGCACTGCTCGGCGCGGCTACAATGGGCCTGAGCGCCTGCGAAAAGGGCGGCATGGACACCGGCACGCCAGTTGCGGGCGGCCAGCGCGCCACCGCGATGCTCCAGACCGCGAACGGGATTGACGTCGGCCGCGCGACCGCGACCGAAGTCGCGGGCGGCCTCCGCTTCACGCTCGACGCCAAGGCGATGCCCCCCGGCACGCACGGCGCACACATCCACATGGTCGGCCGCTGCGACGCCCCCGACTTCACGACCGCGGGCGGCCACTGGAATCCGACCGGCATGAAGCACGGCAGCATGAACCCGCAAGGACCGCACGAGGGCGACCTGCCGAACCTGATCATCGGCACCGATGGCCGCGGCACGATCGGCATCACGATACCGGGCGCGACGATGGCCGGCCTGATGGATGCGGATGGCGCCGCGTTCGTGGTGCATGCGGGTCCGGACGACCTGATGACCGACCCAGCGGGCAACAGCGGCGGGCGGATTGCCTGCGGGGTGTTCCAGGCGGGGTAACGTTGAACTGGCGGGCGGACGAGCTCAGCCCGTACTTCTCTCGGTCATGCCGGACGGGCGGGCTAAGTCCGCCCGCCTTTCCGTTAGTGTTGAGTAGCGACCGAGTAACCGTCGAAGGCGGTGTATCGAGGACGCGTACCGAAGCGCAGGTTCCGCGCATTGCCTGTCCCCATCCCCGTTCGCCCTGAGCGAAGTCGAAGGGTACGCCCCGAACACAGGTGCTTCGACTTCGCTCAGCACGAACGGGGGTGGGAATAGACACGCCCCTTCGAACTAAACCGCCTCCCCCGCAGCCCGCGCCCGAGCCTCTCGCGTCGCCTCCGCCCGCGGCGCCAACCGGTACGCCGCAACCGCACAAACCAGCGTGATCGGCGTCACCACCAGCAGCGACAGCATCCCCGTCGACAAGCTCCCGGTCAGCGTCGACACCCGCCCCGCCATATACGGCCCGAGCGCCAACCCGATCAGCGTCGTCCCGATAAAGAACGTCGCGGTTGCGGTCCCGCGCATTCGCGGCAACACCATGTCCTGCGTGGTCGCTGCCGCCGCGCCGAGCGCGCACGATGCGGTCAACTGCGCCAGAAATATCCCCGTATAGAACACCGTCGGCGAAGACGCGGTGAAGGCAAGGATCAGGAACGGCACCGGCACCACCGCGCCGAAAATCACCACCCAAAGCCGCCCCGCCGGATTGCCCTGCCGCAATCGATCCGACACCACCCCGCCGATCGTCAGCCCGAGAAACCCCGCCGTCGCGCCGAGACTGCCGATCATGAACCCCGCGGACGACGGCGTCGCTCCAAGCTCGCGCAACGCATAAGGCGCCGCCCAGAAGCTCGCCGCGTAACTCAGGAACGCGTTCAGCCCATAGGCCACCACCGTGCACAAAAACGCCGGCGTCCCCACGATCAGCGCGAAGGTCGGCGGATCACGACGTTTCAGCGCCGACGCCCACGAAAACACCGCATACACGCCGATCCCGATCGCCACCCATTGCGGCCACGGCTCACCGATCGCGATCAGCCCCGACACCGCCGCAACCACGACTGCGAGCGCGAGCAGATTGTACGCCAGCGCCTTTGCACCGCCCATCGCTGCGCCGATCAGCGTCAGCGGCGGGACGATCGTCACCAGCTCGGCACCAAACGCCCGGAACGGCGCCGGATGCTTCTCCGGTTCGGGCAAGCCCTCGACCAGCCCGCGGATCGGCTCCTTCAGCGTCGCGATCCACACCGCGAGCAGCAAGCCCGGCACGCCGACCGCCATGAACGCCGCCTGCCACCCGACCAGCCCAAGCGGCCCGCCCGCCGGATAGGCCTTGTTCCAGCCCTGCACGATCAGCCCGCCGATGAACAACGAACACCCGCCGCCGACGTACAGGCCCGCGGAGTAGATCGAGAGGGCCGTGGCGCGCAGCCGCTTCGGGAAATAATCCGAGATGATCGAATACGCCGACGGACTGGCCGTAGCCTCACCGATTCCGACCCCGATCCGCGCGGCGGCAAGATGCCCCCCGGTCTTCGAAAAGCCCGACAGCGCGGTCATGACCGACCACAGCGACAGCCCGATCGTCATCAGCCTGACGCGGTGCCAATTATCCGCCAATCGCCCCAGGGGAATGCCGAACAGCGAATAGAACACGCCGAACGCGGTGCCGTACAGGAACCCGAGGTCCTGGTCCTTCAGCCCCAGGTCGCGCTTGATGTCCTCCGCCAGAATCGAAATGATCTGCCGGTCGACGAAGTTCAGCACATAGACGAGAAACAGGATCGACAGCACGTACCAGGCATAGCGCGACGCGCCTTTTTCTGGCTCGTCCACGATGGTTTTCGCACCCGCCATGACCCCTCCTCGATATTTTTCGAGCTATGGGTATCAGAGCGAACAAGATAGAAACAGCGCTTTCGATCGGGTCGGGTACGCTAAGGCATTCTTCGATCTTCCCCCTGCCGGGGGGGCGATCCTAATGCGTACCGAGACGCCCCCGGCGCAGCGCACCTTGTTCGAGCCGCCGTAACAGCGCCTCGATCGTCGGCGGAGTAGTCGGCTCGGCCGGTGCCCGTGCCGGCCGGGCGATCGGCGTCGGTGCATTGATTTCGGGCGTCTCGTCGGCCGCCACCCCGACCCGCTGCTCGATCGGCTCGACCAACGGCGCGGTCACGAACGTCGCCGGTTCGGCGGTCGGCGACATCTCGATCACCGGCGCCATCATCGTCGGCTGCGCCAGCGGCGTTACCGGCCGCACGGGCTCCATCGGCACGGGCAGGATCGCTTTCGGATCGAACGCCGCGAGGGGGAGATCGAGGTCGACCGGGATCGTCCGATCGTCACGCCCCGTGCCAAGACCCGCGCCGAGACCCGCACCGACACCCACTTCCATCATCGGTGTACCCAAGTCGGCGGCCGACATGGGTTTGCGCGGCGGCGCGTCGGGATGCGCGTCGGCGCGGCGGATCACCGGCACGCCGTCCTCGCGTGGTACGCGCGGCGCAAACACCCCCCCGGGCCCGAACAGCAGGAACAGCGACGACCAGAGCAACGCCCCGACCAGCGCACCGCCCCCCAATGCGAGCAGCGCTCGCGCCGTCGTCCCGAGTGGTGGCGCCGCCATCGGAACCAGCGCGGCGACACCAGTGGTCCACACCAAAGCCTCCAAGGCGGCGGTCGTTATCAGCAAGATGGCGGTCGCTGCGATCAGGCCACCGGCCACCGCGCCGTACAGCGGCAGCGATCGGATCAGAGTTTGGCGGACCAAGGCGACCATCAATTTTCCCGTGCGGCGGCTGCGATCAGCCGTCTATAAATTGGATCATAGCGTCGAATGTTTGATGACCAGTTACGCTCGTCCTGCACGAAGGCACGACCGCGGGCACGGCGCTCGTCCCAACCCGAACGATCCGCGAACATGCCGGCCAAGGCGTCGGCGATCGCCTGTGGATCGTCGGGCGGAAACAGCGTGCCGGTATCGCCGTCGCGTATCAGCTCGCGGTGGCCGCCGACGTCCGATGCCGCGACCAACCGCCCCTGCGCCATCGCCTCGAGCGGTTTCAGCGGCGTGACGAGATCGGTCAGCCGCATACGCTTGCGGGGATAGGCGAGGATGTCGACCAGCCCGTAATAGCGCTCGACCTCCTGGTGCGGCACACGCCCGACGAAACGGATCGCGTCGGCCACCGGCGACGCGTCCGCCTGCGCGCGCAACGCCGCCTCCATCGGTCCGCCGCCGACCATCAGCAGCCGCGCCTTGGGACGCTGCGTCACCAGCGCCGGCATCGCTGCGATCAGATCGTCGAGCCCCTCGTAATCGTAGAAACTGCCGATGAACCCGACGACGTCCGCATCGTCGAGCCCGAGTTCCGCTCCGAGCGCGTCGTCGCGCGGCGGCGCGCTGCCGAACAAGTCGAGGTCGACCCCGTTGGGCGACACCATGATCTTGTCCGCCGCAATTCCCCGCGCGATCAGGTCGCTACGCAAGCCTTCGCAGATCACCGCAACCGCATCCGCGCGCCGCACCGCCCAGGTCTCCAGCGCGCGCGTCGCGCGGTAGCGCAGCGACGTCGCGGTCCCCGTCCCGTTGCCGACTGCCGCATCCTCCCAGAACGCGCGGATCTCGTACACCAGCGGCAACTTCCGCTTGCGCGCGACGATCAGCGCGGCGAGCGCGTCGATCACCGGCGAATGCGCGTGGAGGATGTCGGGCTTGAAGGCATCGACCGCCGCTTCGATCCGCTTGGCGAACGCAGCGATTCCCGCGATCTCGCCGACCGGACCGGGCTTCACTCCAGCGGCGGTACGGTGGAAGGTGAGCCCGTCGACCGATTCGACCGAGGCTGGCGCAACGCCGTGGCGCGGGCCGGTGACCGCCGCGACGGTCCACCCCAGCCCCTCCTGCGCCTTGAGGATCGCCCGCGTGCGAAACGTGTAGCCGCTTTGCAGCGGCAGGCCGTGATCGAGAATATGAAGGATACGCATCGTCGACGGCATCTGCCACAGATCGCTTAACGGCGCGTCAACCGACTATGCCTACGGACGAATCCCGAAAGCCCATGACGAATACCCCGGTTCAGAAGGAGGCCGCCTTATGATCGACAATCTCGCGCTCGGCCTCAGCCACGGGCTGATGATGCTCGCCGCGTTCTTGCTTCTCAAGCGACCCGACCTGGACCGCGAGCCGAGCCCGCACGATACACCCGAGACGGCAAAGCCCACCAACAAGAAGCCCCGTTTCGGTGCGTGATCTCGCCTTCATCGCCTTTTTGCTCGCGTTCTTCGGGATGGGCTTCAAGCGCCCGTTCCTGCTGGTGCTCGTCTATGTCTATATCGACATCGTCTCGCCGCAGCGGTTGACGTATCTCCTGCTCAACAGCGTGCCGATCTCGCTGATCGCGGTCGCGCTGGCGGTCGGGGGCTGGATCCTCGCCGACGACAAGCGCGATACGCGGGTCGGCGGGCGCCAGATCCTGATCATCGTGTTGATGCTTTATTGCTGGGGCACGACGATCAATGCCGATTTCCCCGCCGAGGCCAAGGAGAAATGGGACTGGGTGTGGAAGGCGCTGATCTTCGCCGCGTTCCTGCCGCTCACCCTGCGCACGCGGCTGCGGATCGAGGCGCTGCTGCTGTTCATGATCCTCGCGGCCTCCTCGATCATCGTCGTCGGCGGGATCAAGACGATCGCCAGCGGCGGCGGCGGCTATGGCCAGCTGAACCTGATGGTCGACAATAATTCGGGCCTGTACGAGGGCAGCACGATCAGCGCGGTGGCGATCGCGATCATCCCGATCATCATCTGGTTCATGTCCTACGGCACGATTTTCAAGCCCGACTGGCGCGTGAAGGGCTTCTGCATTGCGCTGGTCTTCGCGTGCCTGCTGATCCCGGTCGGCACCTCGACGCGCACCGGGCTGCTCTGCATCGGCCTGCTTGCGCTGCTGTCGATCCGCAACGTCAAGCGCAAGGTCGCGTACCTTGCGATGCTCGGCGTGCTGGCGGTGGCGGCGATCCCGTTCCTGCCGTCGACCTTCACCGACCGGATGAACACCATCAAGACCTATGACGCCGACGAATCCGCCTCGACCCGGTTGGCGGTGTGGCAGTGGACGATCGAATACGCCAAGACGCACCCGTTCGGCGGCGGGTTCGAGGCGTATCGCGGCAACCATATCCGCTACGACCTGAAAACGACGGGAGGCGCCGCGGCCCCCGGCCCCCGTGTCGAGGTCGACAAGGCGCGCGCCTATCACAGCGCCTATTTCGAGATGCTCGGCGAACAGGGGTATATAGGGCTCGCGCTCTGGCTCGCGATCAACGTCATCGGCCTGTTCCGCATGGAGATCCTCCGCCGCCGCTACAGTGATCCGCAAGGCGAATTCGCCTGGGCCGGGCCGCTCGCGGCAGCGCTGCAGAGCGGCCACATCGTCTATCTGCTCGGCGCGGCGTTCATCGCCATCGCGTTCCAGCCGTTCATCTACATGCTGATCGGCGCACAGATCGGCCTCGACACCTACCTCGCCCGCAAGCGCAGCGAACAGAGTTTCCGCCCGATGCGCCGCGGTGCGGTGCCGTCCGCGGCATGACCGAACCAAGCGCCCCCGTACACGAACTAAAGGCCCTGACCGGGGTTCGCGGGATCGCGGCGTGGTTTGTCGTGTTCTACCACATCCGCCTATCGATTGCCGGGCTCCCTACCGGCCTGCGCGACGTGTTCGCCAAGGGCTATCTCGCGGTCGACTTCTTCTTCCTGCTGTCCGGATTCGTGATCTGGCTGACGTGGAACGATCGCCTGCGCCCCGGCGGCATGAATGGAGGGTGGGCAGGCGTGCTCCGCTTCCTGCAAAAGCGCATCGCTCGGATCTGGCCGCTCCATCTGGTCACGCTGGCCGGCGCGGTCGCGCTCGCACTGGTACTGCGGGCGACCGGCCGCAGCGATCCGCAATTCGTGTTCTCCGAACTGCCGCTGCATATTCTGCTGCTCCAGAACTGGGGTTTCACCGACCATCTCAGGTGGAACGATCCTGCCTGGTCGATCAGCGCAGAGCTTGGCGCGTATCTGCTGTTTCCGCTGCTGGTAATGGCGGTCGACTGGCGGCGGTTACCGAGCCTCGCGCTGCTGGCAATCGCGGCCGCGCTGCTGCTTGGCCTGCATCTTGCGATGGCCGCGCCGACGCTCGGCACCGATATTCCGCGCTATGGCCTGCTGCGCTGCCTGATCGAGTTCACCACCGGCAGCATCGTCTGTGCGCTCTGGCTGCGCTGGCGGGGTGCGGGCACGTCGCTATCTGCCGCGCTCGGGACTGCGGCGTTGGCAACGCTGTGGACCGTCGGCGCGGCGGAAACGCTGATCGTTCCCGCACTCTTCGCCGCCATTCTGCTGCTATTGGCGCTCACCGCGGGCCAGCCCCACAATCCGCTTGAGGCGCGCGCGGTGCATTATCTCGGCGAGATCAGCTACGCGACCTATCTCGGCCACTTCATCCTGTGGAAGGCCTTCAAGCTCGCCTTCGTGAGTGATGCAGCGGCCGTGTCGTCATTCCAGATCGCCGCGTATCTGGGCTTGGTGCTGCTAGCCTCAATCGCCCTCTACCACCTGATAGAACGCCCCGCCCAGCGTTGGCTCAACAAACTATAAACGGGGCAGGCCACTCCTCCTTGTTTCCCCGCGAAGGCGGGGACCCAGCCTGGGCTCCCCCCTTCGCGGGAGAACAAGGAGTTACGAGCCGAACCTCGTTCGATCAGTCCACGGGCGCGTCGGCCAGTTCTTCTTCCAGCGCCGCGATGATCGCCTTGTTGAACGCTGGAATATCGTCCGGCTTGCGGCTCGTGATCAAATTGCCATCCATCACGACTTCCTCGTCCACCACGTCCGCGCCCGCATTCTCCAGATCGGTGCGGATCGAAGGATAGCTCGTCAGGCGACGCCCATCGATCACGTCGGCCTCGGCCAGCAACCAAGGCGCATGGCAGATCGCAGCGACGATCTTCCCGTCTTCCATGAACTCGGTAATGATCTCGATCGCGCGCTCCTGCTGGCGCATCGTGTCCGGATTGGCGACGCCGCCCGGCAGCACCAACGCGTCGTAATCGTCGGTATCGACCTCGTCGAGCGTCAGGTCGGGCGTCGCGGTCTCGGCCTTGTTGATGTCGCCCTTCATGCCCTGGATGGGGTCCATCTTGATCGAGGCGAGTTGCACTTTCGCGCCCGCCGCCTCCAGCGCCTTCCTCGGTTCGAACAGCTCGACGGTCTCGAAACCGTCGGCGGCGAGGATCAGTACGCGAGCTTGGGAAAGATCGGCCATGTCATGTCTCCAGTGAAATCCCGTGCCCCCTCAACCCCGCGTCGCGCGGGTCGTTCCGGAACGATGCGCCCCCCCGAACATTTCGAGACCGGAAGGACCAGCGCATTGCCCACCAAGATCGTGTATTCCGACGACTCCAAACCCGGCATCACCCGCAAGAAGATGCGGAACGGCTGGGGCTATTGGGATGCCAGGGGCGAGCGCATTACCGACCGCGACGAGATCGACCGGCTGAACGCGGTCGGCCTGCCCCCTGCCTATCGCGACGCGTGGTTCTGCCCCAAGCCCAACGGCCATATCCAGGCGGTCGGCTGGGACGAGAAGGGCCGCAAGCAATACCGCTATCATCTTGGCTTCCGCGAAGCGCAGGAGGCCGCCAAATACGAGCGCTGCGCCGACTTTGGTCACGCCCTCCCCAAGATTCGTAAATCGGTCGAGGCCGATCTGCGCAAACGCTCGCTGACCCGCGAACGTGCCGTCGCCGCGGTCATCCGCCTGCTCGACGGCGGCCATATCCGCATCGGCAACGAAGCCTATGCCGAAGCGAACGAGAGCTTCGGCGCGACCACGCTGCGCAAGCGCCACGGCGAGGTGAAGGGCGCGACGCTGAAACTCCAGTACAAGGGCAAGTCCGGCAAGATGCGGACGCTCAAGATCACCGACCGGTCACTCAGCAGCTTCGTCAAAAAATGCCAGGACCTTGACGAACAGCATCTGTTCGCGTGGCTCGACGATGCCGGGGTCGCGCATCCCGTCACCTCGACCGACGTGAATTGCTATATCCGCGACGTCACCGGCACCGATTTCACCGCCAAGAACTTCCGCACCTGGGCCGCCAGCGTCGCCGCGTTCGAGGCGCTAGCATCGGCCGAGCGTGACCTCAGCCTCAAGTCGATGCTCGAACCCGTCGTCGCGCGGCTCGGCAACACGCACGCGATCGCGCGCAAAAGCTATGTCCACCCTTCGCTCATCGCGCTCGTGAAGACCGGGCAGTCGACCTTCCGCAAGGCGCTCCGCCTCCCGCGCGCCAAGCGCTACATGAGCCGCGAGGAATGTGGCCTGATCACCTTCCTCGAAGCCGGCACGCCCGCAACTGCCACGATCGCAAAAGCGGCCTGACGAGTATTCCCATGTCCAACACTACCGCCCCCAAACAGCCGATCTTCGACGCTGGCGACGTCGGCGACCAGGCGCAAGGCTTCGTCACAGCCAGCGTCGCCTGGATTCAAGCCTATTGGCTCCAGATCCTGATCGCGTTCGGAATCGGCGCGGTCATCGTGATCGTTCTCCACACCGCACGCCGCTTCGGCAGCAAGCTCTGCGAACGCCCCCTCGCGCTAAACGGCTGGGGCATCGTCGTCGGCAAGGCGATCGCCCGTACCGGCAATTTCTTCATCGTCATGCTCGCAGCAAAACTGGTCGCCGGCTACTCCGCCGCGCCAGGCGAGGTCGCGACGACGATCAACTTTCTCTTCACTGTCGCCGCGGTCATGCAAGCCGCGGTGTGGGTCCGCGAGATCATCCTAGGCGCGATCGAGCACCGCACGCAGTCCGAGCATTATTCGGGTGAAGCCCTGCTCTCGGCGATGGGCCTGATCCGCCTGCTCGTTACCTTCGTCGTCTTCGCGGTCGCGCTGGTAGTCGTGCTCGACAATCTGGGGGTCAACGTCACCGGTCTGGTCGCAGGTCTGGGCGTCGGCGGCATCGCGATCGGTCTGGCGGCGCAAGGTATCTTCGCCGACCTGTTCGCCGCGCTCGCGATCATCTTCGACCGCCCGTTCCGCCGCGGCGACTCGATCAGCTACGACACCGCCTCGGGCAGCGTCGAGGCGATCGGCCTCAAATCCACGCGCATCCGCGGCATCGACGGCGAGGAGCGCGTCATCTCGAACAAGAACCTCCTCAACAAGGAGATTCTCAACAACACGCAGCGCAACCACCGTCGCGCCAAATTCGTCATCGGCGTCACTTATTCAACGCCACCGGAGGTATGTTCGCGTATCCCCGCGATGTTGAAGGAGATCGTCGAAGCCAACGACAAGATCTTCACTCGCGCTGGCTTCACCGGCTTCGGCGCATCGAGCCTCGATTTCGAGGTCCAGTTCGACAGCAAGGGGCCCGATTATGCGAGCTTCTACAATGGCCGGACCGCAGTCGGCATCGCGATCCTGAAGCGCCTCAACGACGAGAAGATCGAGATCGCCTTCCCCACCCAGGTCAACATGATGGCCGCCCCGGATGGCTCGATGGTCATGCCGTATCCCGAGGGCAAGCCGGGGCGCACCGAGGTTTAGAATATCGGGTTCGCACCCGCACCTGAGCAAGTACGGGCTTTTCCACTTTTAGGTTGGTCGAGGCTTGCAGGAGCCTTGCCGACGCGCTTAGAGACGCCTTAGCGTTAAGCGCCAATCATGAGGGGAATGCCGTGGCGACGATCACCACTGCCGAAATGCAGGCCCGCATCGGCACCGAGACGGTGTCCGACTGGGTCGAGGTCACGCAGGCCATGATCGACAAGTTCGCCGATGCGACCGGCGACCATCAGTTCATCCACATCGATCCTGCACGCGCGGCGCAAACCCCGTTCGGCGGCACGATCGCGCATGGTTTCCTGACGCTGTCACTTATGCCGCTGCTGTCATCGAAGGTCCCCGACGCTCCCACGATCGAAGGTGCGAAGATGGGCGTCAATTACGGCGGCAACTCGGTCCGCTTCCTGACACCCGTACGCTCCGGCTCAAAAGTACGCGGCCGTTTCAAGCTGCTCTCGTTCGACGAAAAGCGCCCCGGCCAGTGGCAGCAGACCAACGCCTTCTCCGTCGAGATCGAAGGCCAGGAAAAGCCAGCCCTGATCGCCGAATGGATCAGCCAGGTCTTCGTTTGATTACTCATTCCCCTCCCGCTTGCGGGAGGGGTCAGGGGAGGGTCCGAGATAGCCGCGATTGCTCCGGCTGCTTTGGCCACCCCCTCCCCCAACCCCTCCCGCAAGCGGGAAGGGAGCAGATAAGGATATACCCATGCGTTCAGCCGTCATCGTCTCCACCGCCCGCACCCCCATCGGCCGCGCCTATCGCGGCGGCTTCAACAACACCCCCGCCCCCACGCTCGCGTCGCATTCGATCAAGGCCGCGGTCGAGCGAGCCGGCATCGACGGTGCGGAAGTCGACGACGTCGTCTTCGGCTGCGCGCTCCAGCAGGGCCACCAGGCCGGCAACATCGCCCGCACGTCGTTGCTGCGCGCCGGGCTGCCGGTGACCGTCTCGGGCATGTCGGTCGACCGCCAGTGCGCGTCGGGCCTGATGGCGATCGCCACCGCCGCCAAGCAGATCATCACCGACAACATGGACATCACGATCGGCGGCGGCGTCGAGAGCATCAGCCTCGTCCAGACCCCGCAGATGCGCGTCGCGCCCGATCCCCAGCTGATCGCGATGCACAAGGACGTCTACATGCCGATGCTGCAGACCGCCGAGGTCGTCGCCAAGCGCTACGGCATCAGCCGCGATGCGATGGACGCCTACGCGCTCCAGTCACAGCAGCGCACCGCCGCCGCGCAGGCCGCGGGCTATTTCGACGCCGAGATCATCCCCGTCGACGCCAACATGGCCATCGTCGACAAGGCGACCAAGGAAGTCACGTACAAGGATGTGACGGTCATCAAGGACGAGGGCAACCGCGCCGACACCACCTTGGAGGGTCTCCAGTCGCTGAAGCCCGTGATGGGCCCCGACTTCACGATCACCGCCGGCAACGCGTCGCAGCTCTCCGACGGCTCGTCGTCTTCGGTACTGATGGAGGAGAAGATCGCCTCGCAGCGCGGGCTCCAGCCGCTCGGTCGCTATGTCGGCATGGCGGTCGGCGGCACCGA
This sequence comes from Sphingomonas sp. SL1004, assembly GCF_057815015.1. NCBI lineage: Bacteria > Pseudomonadati > Pseudomonadota > Alphaproteobacteria > Sphingomonadales > Sphingomonadaceae > Sphingomonas > Sphingomonas sp. SL1004. The sequence goes on along the minus strand of NZ_JBYMUX010000001.1, from coordinate 4,221,366 downwards.
GCCCGACGAGATGGGCATCGGCCCGGTCGTGGCGATCCCCAAGCTGCTCAAGCGCTTCGGCCTGAAGATGGACGATATCGGCCTGTGGGAACTGAACGAGGCATTCGCAGTGCAGGTGCTGTATTGCCGCGACAATCTCGGTATTCCCGACGAACTGCTCAACGTCAGCGGCGGCGCGATCTCGATCGGCCACCCTTACGGCATGACCGGCGCTCGCGCGACCGGCCACGCGCTGATCGAAGGCAAGCGTCGCGGCGCCAAGTATGTCGTGGTCACGATGTGCGTCGGCGGCGGCATGGGCGCCGCGGGGTTGTTCGAGGTGCTGTGAACTTGAAAGCTATGCAGGTTTAGCGCATATGCTTTATTGGCGTTGCATACACCGCCTTTCTTGTCTGAGCCTCGGTCGTGCTAGCGGCCGGGGCTCAATACGTTTGGGACTCGACTGCTAGATCGAGCCCCTCCCGTGCACCTAGCCTTTGCGTGACACTTCGATGATCTTCACGACTAATGTCGCGAAGGCGAAGAGCATGCCGAGGATCAAGCACAGATCGGCAAGTTGCATACACCTTACCTTTGTCGGTTTGGCAGCAGACTTGCTGCCGCCGCCACCATGACGCGTCGCCTGCGCAATCACCAAGCAGCATCGCACGCGCCGATCGCGCCGCCCGCGCGCAACCAACCCCCGCTCCACCCGTTCTCACAGGCAATCCAAGCCAATAGGAGAATGATGATGGCCGACAAGGATACCCCGCAGGAAGTCGCAGCGAAGTTCATCGACAAGCTGAAGGCGAGCCCGTTCGTGATGATCGGCCTTAACGACGGTGAGCATTCCGAGCCGATGACCGCGCAGATCGACGACGATCAGCCCAATACGCTGTTCTTTTTCGCCGGTCGCGACAACCGTATCGCCAAGGGCGGCGCGGCGATGGCGCAGTTCGTCGGCAAGGGTCATGACTTCTTCGCGTGCATGTCGGGCGACGTCTCGACGTCGAACGACCGCACGCAGATCGACAAGCTCTGGAACAACCAGGTCGAGGCATGGTTTCCCGGCGGCAAGGAAGACCCGAACCTCACGCTGCTGCGCTTCGACATCGACAGCGCCGAGCTTTGGGAAACCGACATCTCGGTCGGCGGCCGCCTCAAGATGCTGTTTGGCGGGACGATCCGCTCGGAAGAATCGAGCAGCCACGCGGTGGTAAACTCGATCGCGTAAAGCACTGGCCTTACCGTCACCCCAGCGAAAGCTGGGATCTCCCCGTGTTGGCCGAAACGCCCACCCAACAAGGAGACCCCAGCTTTCGCTGGGGTGACGGTAAGGGGCTATCATCCGTTCGCGGTAATGAACTCCTCGACCACCGGCGCGATCTTGTCCCGCCAGCGCGAGCCGTTGAAGATGCCGTAATGGCCGGCACCCTCCGCCATCAGATAGCGTTTCTTCTCGTCGGGTAGCGCCGTCGCCAGCGTCAGCGCGGCCTTCGTCTGGCCCAACCCCGAAATATCGTCGCGCTCGCCCTCGACGGCGAGCAGGCCGATGTCGGTAATTGCCGCAGGATTCACGGGCCGCCCGCGATGCGTCATGATCGCCCGCGGCAGCGCATGGTTCTGGAACACCACGTCGATCGTCTGCAGATAGAACTCCGCGGTCATGTCGCAGACCGAGCGGTATTCCTCGTAGAAATCCTGGCTTTGCGACGCGCTTTCGCCGTCGCCCTGGACGAGATGCTTATACATCTCCCAATGCGAGACCATGTGGTTGCCCAGATTCATCGACATGAACCCGGCAAGCTGCAGGAAGCCAGGATACACCTTCCGACCCGCACCCGGATAATTGCCCGGCACCGTCGCGATCACGTTCTGCTCGAACCAGGCATGCGGCCGCTCCGTCGCCAGCGTATTTACCGCAGTCGGTGCCTCGCGCGTGTCGACGGGGCCGCCCATCATCGTCAGCGTCTTCGGACGGCACGAGTTCTTGTCCGCACTCATCAGCGCGACGGCCGCATAACACGGCACCGAGGGCTGGCAGACCGCGAGCATGTGCGTGCCCCCCTGCCCTTCGTTCGCGCCGATCGTCTCCAGATATTCGATCAGATAATCGATGTAATCGTCGAGATCGAACCGCCCTGCCGACAGCGGCACGCTGCGCGCGTCTCGCCAGTCGGTGATGTAGACGTCGGCGAACGGCAACATCCGCTCGACCGTTCCGCGCAACAGCGTCGCGTAATGGCCTGACATCGGCGCGACGATCAGCAGCTTCGGACCGCCCTCGACACCCTCGCGCACGAACCGCTTCAACTGCCCGAAGTCCTTCCGCAGCACGATCTCCTCGCGGACCGCGACCTCGCGGCCGTCGATCGTCGTCGTGTCGAGCCCGAACGCCGGCTTGCCACGAGTCGCATTCGCGTGTGCGAACACTTCGAGCGCGGACGCGACCACCGTGCCGCCCCCCAAATAGGCGAACGGGTTTGCCGGATTGTTGAGCATATCCGCGCCGAAACTGGCCATCCTGCTTGCACCGGCCATCATCGAACGCTGGAATTCATAGGCATCGTAGAGCATGCGGTATCCTCTCGCCTCATCGGGCTTTGCACGGTGGTAACGCAATTTTGCCGCAGTGCAACGCGCGATCGACCGGCGTGCCGTCCCACGCGATCGGATCGGCGCCCTTGACCACGCCCGGTTCTCGTTGAGCGTCACCCCCGCCACTGCTAGGCAGCGCGGATGGCCAAGCCGATACCCGAAGAGAAGACGTCCCGCCGGATCGGCGATCTCGCGATGGTGTGGCGGCACGCCTCCCAATACCCTCGCCAGATCGCGTTCGCCGGGCTCGCGCTGATGATGACGTCGGCGGCGACGATCGGTATTCCCTACGGCTTCAAGCGCGTGATCGATCGCGGCTTTGGCCCGGGTGCGGGCGGATCGGTCGCCAATTCGTTCCACTATCTGCTGATGATCGTGGTCGTGCTCGCCTTGGCGACCGCGGTACGGTTCTATTACGTCTCGTGGCTCGGCGAGCGGGTCGTTGCGGATATCCGCACCAACGTGCAGCGCCATTTGCTCCGCCTGACGCCGCGCTTCTTTGAGGAGAACCGCCCGTCCGAAATCGCGTCGCGCCTGACCTCGGACACCGCGCTGATCGAACAGGTGGTCGGCGGCACGGTGTCGATCGCGTTGCGGAACACCTTCACCGGGATCGGCGGGCTGATCTACCTTTTCGCGATCTCGCCTAAGCTAGCGGGCATGCTGATGATCGGCATTCCGCTGATCATCCTGCCAATCGCGCTGCTCGGCAAGCGGGTGCGCACTTACTCGCGCACCTCGCAGGACCGCGTCGCCGATGTAGGCTCGATCGCGACCGAGACGCTCGGCGCGATGAAGGTGGTACAGGCGTTCGGGCAGGAAAACCGCGAGGCGATCCGCTTCTCGGACGCGGTTGCCGCGACCTTTGCCGCGGCGCGGGCGCGGATCCTGTTGCGCGCGGTGATGACTGCAATCGTGATAGGGCTCGTCTTCGGGTCGATCACGCTCGTTCTCTGGGAGGGCGCAATCGACGTCGCAGCGGGGCGGATCAGCGGCGGCGCGATCGCCGCGTTCGTGCTGACCGGCGGGATCGTCGCGGGCGCGTTCGGCGCGCTGACCGAAGTGTATGGCGACCTGTTGCGCGGCGCCGGTGCGGCCGGGCGACTGTCCGAACTACTCCGTGAAATGCCCGAGATAGCCGCGCCCGCCAATCCGGTCGCGCTGCCGCAGCCGCCTCGGGGTGCGCTCGCATTTGAAAACGTGCAGTTCCATTACCCGACGCGCCGCGACGTCGCCGCGCTCAACGGCTTTTCGCTCGACGTAAAGCAGGGCGAGACGGTCGCGGTCGTCGGCCCCTCGGGTGCGGGCAAGACCACGTTGTTCCAGCTGGTCCAGCGCTTCTACGATCCCGACCCGGGGCGCGTGACGCTCGACGGCATCGACCTGCGCGATGCCGATCCGGCCGAGGTCCGCGCGCGGATCGCGATGGTGCCGCAGGAAACGATCATCTTCGGCGCCTCAGCTCGCGATAACCTGCGTTATGGCGATTGGTCCGCGACCGACGACCAGCTCTGGGCCGCCGCCGAAGCCGCCAACGCTGCTGAGTTCCTGCGCAAACTGCCCGAGGGGTTGGACACGTTCCTGGGCGAAGGCGGCGCAAGGCTGTCGGGCGGCCAGCGCCAGCGCGTGACGATCGCCCGCGCGCTCCTTCGCGATGCACCGATCCTGCTGCTCGACGAGGCGACGAGTGCGCTGGATGCCGAGAGCGAGCGCTTAGTGCAGGAAGCGCTCGAGCGGCTGATGGCGAACCGCACCACGCTGGTGATCGCGCACCGCCTCGCCACCGTCCGCGCGGCCGAGCGAATCATCGTGATGAGCGACGGGCAGATCGTCGAGGAGGGCTCGCACGGATCGTTGATGACCAACAGCGGGCTCTACGCACGGCTGGCGAGCCTGCAGTTCAATGAGGCGGCGTAGGGGCGATCGGCGGCAGGCCGTTTTAGGTCGGAATAATCCCCACGCGCTCCGTCTCCCCGGACTCGGTTGGTAATCTTACCCGACCGACAAGCGCCTCCCCGGCGTAGGCCGGGGTCCAGTTGGCAAACGTCTATGACGGCGGCCGCGCTCCGTTACCGCGACCTCACCAACTGGGCCCCGGCCTCCGCCGGGGAGGTGCACGCGTTTAAGAAGGGACAGGCACCGAAATGTTCCGGCGTCCGCGGTGCCGCAAACCTAGCTCCATCGATCATGCGCCACCGGGGGATGCTGGAACGAGCCTGGCATCACGGAGGTCGTAGGCTCAGCCTAAACCTCGATGCGTCCTAGCCCTTCTTGGCCTTCGGCTTTTTAGGTTTCGACGCAGGCAATTCCGCAGTCGAGATGCGGACGAGTTCGGCTAGCCACTCGGCGTCGTCCCAGCGATCCGCGTCGACCAGCAGGCACGGCTTCGCACCCGGATACGGCGGCGCTTCGTCGATTGCCCCCGCAAACGCGCGACCGCCTGGGGTCGGCTTTACGAACAGCTGATCGTCGCAGATCAAACCGACCATCTTGCCGTCGCAATAGAGCGCGTATTCGCCGAACATCGGCTTTGCGGAGACATCCCCCGCCCCGGCGACCTGGTCGACAATGAACGTTACGGTTTTGCGATCGGATGCCATCTGCCGATGCTGACAGATCGGCGTGCCGAAGGCGAGCCACTCCGATGACGGTGTTTAGCTTGCGACGCCGCGCCCACGCGCGCAAACTCGAGCGGAACAGGAGACGGACATGCGCGACTTCGACATCATCGTGTACGGCGCCACCGGGTTCACCGGGCGGCTTGTCGCGGAGTACCTCGTCCAGACCTATCCGACCGGCGTCCGCTGGGCGATGGCAGGCCGCTCGCTGCTTAAGCTGCAGGAGGTCCGCGACCTGATCGGCGCCCCCGCCGACACAGTTCTGATCACCGCTGATTCGGACGATCCCGCCAGCCTGCGCGCAATGGCCGAGCGCACCACCGTCGTCATCTCGACGGTCGGACCGTACCAACTCTACGGCGCCGACCTCGTTGCCGCCTGCGCCACTACCGGGACCGGCTATGTCGATCTGTGTGGCGAGCCGGCGTGGATGCGTCACATGATCGACGCGCATGAGGGCGAAGCCACGCGGACCGGCGCGCGGATCGTGTTCTCGTGCGGGTTCGACAGCATCCCGTTCGATCTCGGCGTGCTGACGTTGCAGGACGCCGCGAAGGCAAAATACGGCATGCCCGCGCCTCGCGTGAAAGGTCGCGTGCGGAAAATGCAGGGGACGTTCTCGGGTGGCACCGCGGCCAGCCTCAAGGCGACGCTTGCCGCCGCCGCGCGCGATCCCGGCATCGTCAAACTGCTGACCAGCCCATTTGCGCTAACGCCGGGCTTCAGCGGACCGCACCAGCCGACCGGGCTGATCCCCGAATACGACACGACCATCTCGGCCTGGGTCGCGCCGTTCGTAATGGCGCCGATCAACACCAAGAACGTCCACCGCACCAATTTCCTGCTCGGCGAATCCTATGGCGCGGACTTCGTCTATGACGAGATGATGGTGGCCGGGCTCGGTGATCTGGGCAAGGTCGCCGCCGACGCGATCGCGAAGTTCAATCCGTTCGCCGGCGACAAGGGCCCCAAGCCGGGCGAGGGTCCATCGAAAGAGGAGCGCGATGCCGGGCATTACGACATTTTGTTCGTCGGCCTGATGCCCGACGGCGAGCGGATCGACGCGGTCGTGACCGGCGATCGCGATCCGGGCTATGGCTCGACCAGCAAGATGATCGCGGAGGCGGCGTTGTGCCTCGTGCAGGACGTCGAGGGCGATGGCGGGATCTGGACGCCGGGCGCGCTGATGGGGGCCAAACTGCGCGACCGGCTGGTGGCCAAGGCAGGCCTCACCTTCACCGTCGGCTGATCACCCGCGAAAGAACAAGGTCGCGATCCAGGCGATCAGCACCGATCCGATGATCGCGATCGGGACAATGATCAGGCGGCGGCGCTCGGCCGCCGCATAATGCGCGTCGAGGCTGAAATAGAAGCGGCCGGTTGCCGCCTTGCGGACGATGCCGCGTGTCCGCAACCGCGCGAACGCCGCTCGCTCGCCGGGGTCGCGCGGGACGAAGGCGATCGCGTCGTTTGGGCCGATCGCATGCCGCGCCAGGAACAATGCGGGGATGGTGCCGCGGATCCGGTGCGGCTTGGTTTCCATCGATGATGGTATGGCGATGTCGGCGCGAGCTTCGCGCCGCGCGTCGGGCAACAGCCTATTCGGCAAGCGCGAACACCGTGGCCGCCGCAGCAGCACTCGCCACGACGCCCGAAGCCGTCGCGATCGCCGCAGCGCGCCGTCGCACCGCACCGCGAAAGGCACCGAGCTTGCGGGCGTCGAGATGATAGCGCCCCGCACCGTCATCGACGATCGCGCCATAGCTGCAGAGCCGTCGAAACGTCCGCGCATCCGCTGCGTCATAGACGATCGCACGGTCCGCCTTGGTCGCCCCAGCCGCGACGAAATCGTTGATGATCCGTCGTCGCGATCGGCCTAAAATCAATCCCAGCATGGCAAAATCCCCCGTGCGTGTCTCGCATAGCGCGGGGGGTTTGCGCAAATCCTAACGGCGCTTGCCCTGATGACGGATGTTCGCCGGGCGACCGCGCCGCTTGATCTCGCGCACCGGCTTGCGCCCCCCGCGCGGTGGCTGGGCCGCCCCCTTCCCCTCGGGCATCTCGAAGCGCAGCGCACCCGACACCGGGTTCGCCTCCGCCAGGCGCAACTCCAGCGTCTGCCCTTGCGCAAAGACGTCGCCGCTATGCTCGCCGGTCAGCGTCCGCGCGCCCTCGTCGAAGCGGAAATACTCGCCACCCAGGTCGCGCACCGGCATCAGGCCGTCCCCGCCGATCCCCTCGACCGTCGCGAAGAAGCCGAAATTCGTCACGCCGGTGATCCGCACGTCCATCACCTGGCCGACGCGCTCCGACAGGAACGCGGCGACATAGCGATCGGTGGTGTCGCGCTCGGCCTCCATCGCACGGCGCTCCAGCCGGCTGATGATCTCGCCGACCGCCTCCATGTTGGCCGCATCGTCCGCCGGCAATCCGCCCTCGCCGAGCCCGTAGGCCGATACCAACGAGCGATGGACGAGCAGATCGGCATAGCGCCGGATCGGCGACGTGAAGTGCGCGTAACTGCCGAGACTAAGACCGAAATGCCCATGATTACCAGGAGCATAATAGGCCTGGGTCTGCGTGCGGAGGATCTGCTCCATCACCTGAGGACGGAAATCCGCATCGCCGATCCGCTCGATGATGTGGTTGAACGTTGCCGGGCGCACGACCTGGCCGAGCGCGAACGGCACGTCGAAGGTTTCGAGATATTCCTTCAGCGCCGCCAGCTTCTCGCGACTCGGCGGCTCGTGGACGCGGTACATCACCGGCGCCTTCTTCGCCTCCAGCGCCTTGGCGGCGGCGACGTTGGCGGCGATCATGTAATCCTCGATCAGCCGGTGCGCGTCGAGCCGTTCTCGCGGGGAAACGGACATGATCCGCCCCTGCTCGTCGAGCACGACGCGCCGTTCGGGGAGATCGAGATCGAGCGGCGCACGCGCGTCACGTGCCTTGGCCAGTGCATGCCAGCACGCCCAGAGAGGGACCAAAGATGCGGCCACGCCCCCGTCATCCCGACGAAAGTCGGGACCTCGATCGGCAGGGGCACCCTCTGTGGAGGGAGACCCCAGCGTTCGCTGGGGTGACGGGGTGGAGCCATCGACCCCAGCGGCACCTTCCGAAGCCATGCCATCGATGATCGCCTGTGCCTCTTCATACGCCAGGTTCGCCGCAATCCGCACCACCGCCCGCGTGAACCGCCACGACTTCAGCGACCCGTCCTTACCGATCCGCAAATGGCACGCGAGCGCCGCACGGTCCGCGCCCTCCTTCAGCGAACACACCTCCGCCGACAGGATCTCGGGCAGCATCGGCACGACGCGGTCGGGGAAATACACCGAGTTCCCACGCCGCCGCGCCTCGCGGTCGACCTCGGACTTCGGCCGCACGTAGAAGCTGACGTCCGCAATCGCGACGATCGCCTTCCAACCGCCCGCATTCGAGGGATCGTCATCCGCCTCCGCCCACACCGCGTCATCGTGATCGCGCGCATCCTCGGGATCGATCGCCACGATCGGCAGGTCGCGCAAATCCTCCCGACCCTCGCCAAGCGGCAGTTTCGACACGCGTTCGGCCTCGTCGAGCGCCTCCTGCGAGAACACGTCCGGTATCCCGAGCTTGTGGATCGCGATTAGCGAGAAGCTCCGCGCCGCAAACGGATCGCCGAGCTTGGAGACGACGCGCGCGGCAATTTTCGGCGGCTTGCCCGCGAGTTCCGCCAGCACGAGATCGCCCGGCGCTGCACCTCCCGCGTCCGCCACCGCGAACTCCCGCCGCTCGCGCTTGTCGACGCCCGTCAGCCAGAGCCGCCCAGCCTCCTCGCGCAATACTCCCAGCACCTGCTCGGAGGCAGGCGCGAGCACCTTCATCGGATGTGCGATCCAGCCGTTCCCGGCCTCCTCGGTCCGCGCAAGAATTCGCTCGCCGACCCCCAGCGCACCACGCTTGCGCTCGCGTACCCGCAGACGCGGCGGTGGCACCCCTTCCGCTTCCCAGCGCTCGGGCACCGCCCAGACGTTGCCGCCGTCGTCGACATCGGCGATCCGCAGCACCGTCACCTTCGGGATGCCGCCCATCTTGTGAAACGCACGGCCGGGGGCACTGTCGATCAGCCCCTCGTCGGCCATGTCCTTCAGCAATGCTTTCAGCCCGATCTTGTCCTGTGCGCTGAGCCCGAAGCCCTTGGCGATCTCGCGCTTGCCCGCGGGCACGTCGGAAGTGGCGATGAAGTCGAGGATCTGCTCGCGCGAAGGAAGACCGGCTTTTGGTTTGTACATGCCCCAGAGATAGTCGGTAGGCCCGCCATTACCAAACGGCTAAGCGTGCTCCATGACGCAAAGTTACGACCTCCTGATCGTCGGTGGCGGCATCAACGGTGCCGCGATCGCCCGCGAGGCCGCCTTGAACGGCCTCTCCGTCCTGCTCGTCGAGAAAGGCGACCTGGCCGGCGCCACCTCGTCCGCTTCGACCAAGCTGATCCATGGCGGCCTGCGCTATCTCGAATATTATGACTTCAAGCTGGTTGCCGAGGCGCTGCGGGAACGCGAACGGCTGGTGAAGGCCGCGCCGCACATCATCCGACCGATGCGTTTCGTTCTCCCGCACGAGAATGCGGTGCGGCCATGGTGGATGGTCCGGATCGGGCTGTATCTGTACGACTGGCTCGGCGGGCGGATGACGCTGATGCGATCGCGCGGGCTCAGGGCTGATGACACCGCCTATACCGCGCCGCTCAAGCAGGGCGCGCGCGGCTTCGTCTATTCCGATGCGTTCGTCGACGATTCCCGGCTCACGGTGCTGAATGCGGTGGATGCACACGACAACGGCGCCGAGATCGCCGTCCGGACCGAACTCGTCAGCGCGCGCCGCGACGGCACGCTATGGCGCGTAGCGTTGTCCGACGGTCGCGACGTGACGGCCCGCGCGCTGGTCAATGCCGCCGGACCATGGGTCGCAGACTTGCTCGGACGCCTGGGCATCAACGCGCGCGCCGGCGTCCGGCTGGTCAAGGGCAGTCACATCGTCGTGCCCAAGCTCTACGATGGCGACCACGCCTATATCCTGCAACTCGCCGATCGCCGCATCGTCTTCGCGATCCCGTATCAGGGCCAGACCGAGATCGGCACCACCGACATTCCCGTCGACCGTCCCGAGGACGCAGTGATCGACGCGGGCGAGATCGCGTATCTTTGCGACGCCGCGAACCAGCATTTCCGCCGCCAGATCACCCCTGCCGACGTCACCTCCACCTGGTCCGGCGTGCGGCCGCTCTATGACGATGGCGCGAGCGAGGCGAAGGCGGTCACTCGCGACTATGTCCTCGAACTCGACACCACTGGCGCTCCATTACTGTCGGTGTTCGGGGGCAAGATTACCACCGCGCGCCACCTTGCCGAAGAAGCGCTGGAGAAGATCGCGCCCGCGCTCGGCGTCATCATTCGCCCAGCGACCCGGTCGCGCGCGTTCCCCGGCGGTGCGATCCCGACGTTCGCCGACTATTTGCCCCAGGTTCGCGCGCGCTGGCCGTTCCTCGGCGATGCCCGCAGCGCGCGCATGGCGCATGCCTATGGCAGCCAATTGTCCGAGATGCTGGGCGACATCCGCGATGCTGCAGGGTTGGGGGTGGATCTGGGCGGCGGGCTGACCGAAATCGAAGCGCGCTGGATGCACGATCGCGAATGGGCGAGGATGCCCGACGACGCGCTCATGCGCCGCAGCAAGATCGGACTGCATCTGACCGACGAGGAAGGAACTACGTTCGCGGCGTGGTGGAACGCCACCTTCCCCGCCTGAGCCTCAGCTTGCTCGATTGGCTGACCGCGCAAATCCTCCCCACATGCGGATCATGGCTCAAGGCGGGAGGAGCGAATGTCCCCCGCCCCGGATCAGCTGGCCACGAAGCACGTCTCGCCGGCCACGCGCAGGCGACCGCAGATGTCGGCAGCCTGGTTGGCGCTGCCGGCGTTCACGCGGAGGCGGTACAGCGTCCGTCCGCCGGTCGCGACCGGCTGCACCGATTTGCCGAGCGGCGCGATATAGGCGAAACGCTTCGAGAAGTTCGTCCAGGCCGCGTTCGCCGACGTCTCGTTCGGATAGGCGCCGAGCTGGACCAGCGACCCGCCACTCGCGGTGCCCGCGACACCCGAGCGCGATGGTGCCATCGGTGCGGTCGCGACCAGCCGGCCACCTGATGCCGGAACCTGTGCGACCGCGTTGCGGCCCGCGGCGTCGGTCGCCTTGGGCGCAGCAGCACGCTTGCCGGCGACGGGTGCTTCCGGCACGCCGCGCAGGTCGATCGCACCGTTGCCGGATTTCCCTGCGCTGGTCGCGATCGCCGAGTCGCCCTCGCCCTTGACCTTCAGGCCACCGGCGTCGTCGGGCTTGACCTTGTAGTCGCCTTCCTGCGCGGCGATCAGCTGGCCGTCACCCGCAGGTGAACGCTGTTGCAGCTTGTAGATGCCGAAGATGATCGCGGCGAGCACCGCCAGCCCAAGCACGACGAGCGCGATGACGCGGCCGATGCCGACCGTATCCTGTTCGTCCGGCTCGACGGTTTCGAGCCAGGGGAGCCTGTCTTCCTCGCGTAGATCCATGTCTTCGGCCATCACTTCATCTCCGAAACCGCTTCGACACCCATGATGGCGAGGCCGTTATGAATAATCTGCCCTATTGCTGACGCCAAGAAAAGCCGTGCCGCGGTCGCCTGCGGATCCTCGATCACCAGGAACCGGCGATCGGGACGGTCGTTGCCGACGTTCCACAGCGCATGGAAAGCGGCAGCCAAGTCATAGAGATAGAAAGCAATTCTGTGCGGTTCGCGCGCGGTGGAGGCGATCTCGACGAGCCGCGGGAACTGCGCCGCGAGCTGCACCAATGCCAATTCGTCCGTATCAAGCCGGGACAGGTCCGCGGAAATAGGTGTAATACCTGCCTCTGCAGCGCGCCGATGCAGCGATGCGATCCGCGCATGCGCATACTGGACGTAGAAAACCGGGTTGTCCTTCGACGCCTCGACGACCTTGGCGAAGTCGAAATCCATCTGCGCATCCGACCGCCGCGTCAGCATCGTGAAGCGCACGACATCCTTGCCGACCTCGCGGACGACATCCGCCAGCGTGACGAAATTGCCTGAGCGCTTCGACATCTTCACCGGCTCGCCATTACGCAGCAGGCGAACCATCTGGACTAGCTTTACATCGAACCGCGTCTTGCCGCCGGTCAGCGCCGCGACCGCCGCCACGATCCGCTTGACCGTGCCGCCATGATCCGCGCCCCAGATGTCGATCAGCTGATCGGCACTCTGGCTCTTCTGAAAATGATAGGCGAGATCGGCGCCGAAATAGGTCCATGACCCGTTCGACTTCCTGATAGGGCGATCCTGGTCGTCGCCGAACTGCGACGAGCGGAACAGCGGCAGCTCGACCGGCTCCCAATCGTCCGGCGTTTCGCCCTTCGGCGCTTCGAGTACGCCGTCGTAGACGAGATCGCGCGACCGCAGTTCCGCCTCGGCCGCCTCGGGTTTCTTCGCAGCCTGGAGTTCGGCCTCGGACGAGAACACCTCGTGCTCGATCCCGAGCAGTGCGAGATCGGCACGGATCATCACCATCATCGCGGCGACCGCCTGCGTGCGGAAGATGACCAGCCATTCGCTTTCGGGCGCGCCGACGTAGCGGTCGCCGAATTCCTTCGCGAGCGATTGGCCGACGGGGACGAGATAGTCGCCGGGATACAGGCCTTCGGGAATTTCGACCGTCTCGCCGAGCGCCTCGCGGTAGCGGAGGTGGACCGAGCGCGCGAGCACGTCGACCTGGCCGCCGGCATCGTTGACGTAATATTCGCGGATCACCTTGTGACCGGCGAATTCGAGCAGGCTGGCAAGCGCATCGCCGACCACCGCGCCGCGGCAATGCCCCATGTGCATCGGCCCCGTCGGATTGGCCGAGACGTATTCGATATTGACCGTGATCCCCTCGCCCTGGTTCGAGCGACCGTAATTGGCGCCGGCCTCGGGGATAGCGGCCAGTTCGGCGCGCCAAGCATCATCCGTTAGCTTCATGTTGATGAAGCCGGGGCCTGCTACGCTCGCCGACGCGACGTCCTCGAGCTTCGATAGTTCGGCGACCAGCGCATCGGCCAGCACGCGCGGACTGGTCTTTGCAGGCTTGGCGAGCACCATTGCGGCGTTGGTCGCGAGATCGCCGTGGCTGGTGTCGCGCGGCGGTTCGACCGTGACGTTCTTGCGATCGAGGCCAGCCGGCAGCGTGCCCGCCGCAGTCAGCGTGTCGAGCGCCGCATCGATATGCGCGGCGAAACGGGCGTAGAGCGTCATGGCAATTCCGGTATCGTAAGGAAGCGGGCGCTCTAGCTCATAGTGGCGTGAGGCTCAATTTTTATCCCTTCCGTGGTTGTCTTGCCGACAACTGCCACCGTTGCATCCCCTGCAATCGCGACAGATAGCTTTGCAATTGCAGTTTATGCTGCAGCGCAATATTTCCTGGATCGAGAGTTGGGACAGGACCTGATCCGGCTCAACGCAACACGGCGGGAGACACGATCATGCGCAACACCTTCAAGATCATCGCAGCAGCAGCCGCGGCCCTGACTTCCTCGATCGGCATGGCCGGCGAGCCGCAGCAGAGCTTCGTCCACGAGGGCAGCACCTACGTCTTCACGTCGACCCAGGCCGGCAACCGCCAGGTCATCGACGGCCATCGCTATCCGTCGGGCCAGGCGTTCCACCTCGTCGTGCGCGGCGATCGCGTGTCGGGTGTGTCGGGCGGCGTACCGGTCGCGTTCAAGACCGCCGAAGCCAATGGTGCTGCCGGCGGCATCGCAGCCGTCGCGCGCTAAGCCTAGCCTGCCTTAAAAGCAGAATAAGCGGTGGTCGGACTTCGGTCCGGCCGCCGCTTTGCGTTTGGGGTATCGACGCCGATCAGACGGCGGCTAGAACCCCTCGGGCAGATCAATCGGCCCGACGAGTTCGCGGTAGCGCGACACCGCGTAGCGATCGGTCATCCCGGCGATGAAGTCGGCGATGTGGCGGCTGCGATCGGGATCGGTCGTCGGCAGGCGTTCGCGCCATTCTTCGGGCATCGTCATCGGATCGTCGCGATAGACGCCGAACAGCCCCGCAACGATGCCGTTCGCCGCATCCGCCGCCGCCAACTGGCGGGGATGATGGTAGAGGTTGGCGTACATGAAGCGCTTCAGGTCGCGCTCGTCCTCGCGCATCGCCGGCGAGAAGCCGACCAGGCAGTGGCCCGCCGCGCGGACATCCTCGACGGTGGCGACACCGCTCGCGGAAATCCGGTTGCGCGTCTCGGCGATCAGGTCGTTGACCATCGTGCCGATCTGCGCGCGCACCAGTTCGCCCACCAGACGCTTCGGCGCGACATCGGGGAAGCGTCGCCGTACGTCGTCCCAGCCGCGCGCGACCAGCGGTACCGCGAGCATCTGGTCGAGCGTCAACAGCCCGGCGCGCAGGCCATCGTCGATGTCGTGATTGTCGTACGCGATATCGTCGGCGATCGCCGCGACCTGCGCTTCGAGGCTCGAAAAGCTCGTCAGCGCGAGCGGGAACTCCGCATCCGCCGCGGCCAGCGCCCAGCCGGGATGCCGCACCGGCCCGTTATGCTTGGCCAGCCCCTCGAGCGTTTCCCATGTGAGGTTCAGCCCGTTCCATAACGGATAGGGCCGCTCGATCGTCATCAACGTCCGCAGCGTGTGGCCGTTGTGATCGAACCCGCCCTGCCCGCCGTCTTCGACCGCAGGCATCAGCGCCGCCTTCAGCGCATCTTCGCCGGCATGGCCGAACGGTGGATGGCCGATATCATGCGCAAGACACAGCGCCTCGGTCAGGTCCTCGTTCAGCGCCAGCGTACGCGCGATCGTCCGACCGATCTGCGCGACCTCCAGGCTGTGCGTCAGGCGAACGCGGAAATGATCGCCGTCGGGCGCCATGAACACCTGGGTCTTGTGGCGCAGCCGGCGGAAGCTGATCGAGTGAATGATCCGGTCGCGGTCGCGCTGGAATGCATCCCGAGGCCCGCGTGTGGACCCGTTCTGTTCCTCGTGAAGACGTCCTCTGCTGCGCGCCGGGTCCGAAGCCCAGGGCGCGCGGTAGCTCACTTCGGTAGCAACTTCGTGATGACCTGGCCCGCGTCGCTGGTGAAGCTGAACGTCGAAACGCCTTCCTTGGCGAGTTGATTGACGAAGGTGCGCGCCTCCGCGTCGGTCTTGAACGGCCCGGCGAGCACGCGGTTGGTCGCCTTCCACGGCGTCGTCCAGCCGCCGCGACTACCGAACACGGTCGGGGCCTTCGCCTTCGCACCCTTCCACGCCTTGGGCAGGTCGCCCTCGGTCGCGCCGGTTGATACCTGCACCCAGATACGCTCGGGATTGGCGCGCGCGATCCGCTTTTCCTCGGCCGCTTCCTTGTCGGCGAGTAGCTTGGCGGCGGCGGCGGCCTTCTTCTCGGCCAGCGCCTTCTTGTCGGCGACGGCCTTGCGGTCCGCAGCCTTCTTGTCCGCCGCCGCTTTCTTGTCGGCAACCTTCTTGTCAGCAGCGAACTTTTCGGCGGCGATCGCCTTCGCCGCCGCATCGCGCTCGGTCTTGGCCTTCGCCTCGGCCAGCACCCGCTCGGCGTCGTCGGATACCGGCACCGCGACCTGAGCGACGACGGGCGCCGGATGCATCGGCGCGACATCGAGTTCGGATGCCGGGATCGACAGCCCGGCGACGATCCGCGCCAGGATCGAGTCCTCGCTCGCGGTCACCGCATGCGTCCGCGGCGGAGGCGACGCCGCAGCGATCGCGACCGGCGACACGGCCGCAGTCCCCGTCGAGAAACCGGGTGCAGGCGCGGCACTGGTGGCTTGCTGGACCGGGATCGTTACCGGCGACGACGTTGCGGCAACCGGGGCCGCTGCAACCGAAGTCATCGCAGCAGCAGATGCCGCCAATGCGTTGGCCGCTCGCGTAGGATCAGCGCGAGTCTGGCCGACCGGAATCGCCGCCATCTGCGTCACCACGTTCGCCGGCAACGTACCAGCGGTCGCCGCAGCTGGGACCGGCGCGACGCGTGCCATTGTCGATGTCGGCAGCGCGGTGGCTGGCACCGAGTTGCCGGCCGTCGCAAGCGCGGACGGTTGCGTTGTGGCAACGACGACGCCGGTTTCGGCAGCCGGCGTCGGGCGCGGCGCGACCTGCGCCACCGTCGCCGGCGCACGATAGGTCGGCTGCGGCGTCGGGACGGCCTGCACCATCTGCATCGGTGTCGCGGCGAGCTGGACCGGCGCAGCGGCGGCCGGCGTCGGACCAGGCGCCGTCGCGCGAACCGGGATCGACGCGACGACCGGCGCACGCGTGACGGCCGCAGCCATCTCGACACGGCCAGGTTCGGCACGGTCGAGCTTGCCACGATCGGGCTTGGCAGGGCGATCGCGCTTGCCCTTCTTGGTCGTCGTCGCCGCGACTATCGTTGGCTGCGCTACCGCGGCCATCAACACCGGCGCGGTGGGATCGACGCCCAGCACGCCGAGCGGCGGCGTCATCCGTGCATCGGCCAGCCGGGCCGGCGTCGAATGAACCTCACCGAAATGCACCGCGAACGCGCGGTCGCTGGCGGGCAGGCTCGGCAGCCGCTGGAAGAACGGTTGCAACCCCTGCGCGGTGCCGCGCGGCATCATCGTCGTGGCAATCTTCTCGGCGCCCGCCACGTCGCCGTTCATCGCCATGATGAAGGCGCGCGTGCGCCACGCGCCACGATCGCTCTTCAGGAGCAACGGCCCGAGCTGCTGCAGCGCAAGCTCCTGCTTGCCCGAGATACCGAGCGACAAGGCATAGCGTCGCACCGTCTCGTCGTCCGGCGCATCGCGCAGCGCCACGCGGTAATCGCGTTGTGCGCGGTCCTGCTGGCCGATCAGGTCATAGGCGAGCCCGCGATCGGCCGCGAAGTTCTTGGGATCGAGCCCGAAGCTCTCGGCCTGCGCATAATAGCGTAGCGCCTCGCCCGGCCGTTCGGACCGCACGAGGATCGACGCCATCCCCGCCTTCACCCGGCCATCGCGGGGGTTCACCTTTTCAGCGCGTGCAAACAACGCCGCGGCACCGCTGAGGTCGCCCAGCCCCATCGACAGGTCGCCGGCGCGAACCAGCGCATCGACGTCACGCGGGTTGCTGGCGAGGCGGCGCATCACGTCGCCGAGCCGGTCGGCGTCGGTCGTGCCCGGAATTGCCTGCACGACTTCCTGCGCGATCGCCGCACAAGGAGCTGCTGCCAACACCAGCGCCAGTACGGCAGTCGATAAATGATGGGACGAACGAATCATGAGGCTCCGGTCCCTAGACCAGAGCGGAGCCGAACCGGCAACATCCGGTTGGCATCGGCACGGCGAAACGGGTGTCTCGAACGATGAAAACGTCGAACGCGCCGCATGTCCGGGGCTTATCGCGCTCGACCTCGCAAGTCAGAGCGCCGGGCCGGCGCAGTGGCAAGGGAAACGGACCGATTCACTCGGCCCGTTCCCGCGCCCTTCGGCTCAGGCGGTGACCGCCTCGGCCTTGGCATTTACCTTTGACGTGGCCATCGCGGTGAGCTTGTCGTCCGTCGCATATTCCTCGTCGAGCGTTTCCTTGAGGATCGCGGCGATCTCGCTGCGGCCCAGCTGGTCCGCCCAGGCGATCAGCGTGCCGTAGCGGGTGATCTCGTAATGCTCCACCGCCTGCGCCGATGCGATCAGCGCCGCATCGAGCACTGCCTTGTCTGCGATCTCTCCAGCGACCTCGTTGGCCTCCTTGATGATGCCGTCGATCGCCGGGCAGGTTACCGCCTTCGCCTTCTCGCCGAGTAACTCGAAGATCCGCTCGAGGCGCGCGATCTGGCCCTTGGTCTCTTCCAGATGCGTTTCAAACCCGGCCTTCAGCGCGGGTGTCGTCGCCTTCTCGACCATCTTCGGGAGCGCTTTGGTGATCTGGTTCTCAGCGTAATACACGTCCTGCAGCTGGTGTAGGAACAGATCCTCGAACGTCACGATGTCTTTTGAAAACAGGCCCATGATAGTGTCCTCGCTCAGCTGATGCCGCGAAGCGAACTGCTCCGGTCATCTGCCAACGCCCTCCCCCCGAAGGAAGTTTCCTGTGCCAGCCGCGCGCATTGCGGTGGCGTATTGCGCAATCGCAGTTGGCGAGAACGCACTTGCTCGCAACCGCGCGATGATGAATTGACCGACTGATGCTGCGTCGCAGCAATTTCCTGTCAGAGGTTGCCATGTTTTCCTTGATCGCGCTGTATATCGACTATCGCAAACTCCGTGCCAAGCGGGCGTCGGACATGACGGTAGCGTCGCCGCCGCGTGCGGTAGTCGCGAACGATACTGCGTCAAACCACGCTACTGCGACCGCTGCCTGATCCTGCTTCCGTCGCCTCCGGCTGCCGTTCTGGCGCGCTGCAGGTTTCGGTAGGGAACCACGCCACCACCTCGCCGCTTGCGTATCGAGCACGTACGGTCAACATGGACTGCGAGGGGTAACGACATGGCAGAAGCAACCTGGGGCGACAGCACCAAGACGCCTGAGATCAACTGGCGGATGAGTGCCTCGCTGGAGAACGTCCCGCGCGGCGACAGTGACGTTGCGGAGGTTACCAACCTCGAACGCGCGGTTCGCGACTGGCTCGCGCTGGATCCCGAGCACCGCAGTGGTGCGGTGCTGTCGAGCGAACACCCGATACTGATCGACGGAAGCGCGCACACCAGCTTCGCGGGCGAGGGCATTGCCATTTTGGCCGAGCGACTGCCGGGGGCTGAGGGCTGACCACCGATCAGCGCTCGGCAGCCATCAAGGCGATGATCGCGCGGAGGACAGAAGCGACTCCGTATCGCATCGGTATCTTGCGCTACCAAAATGTGAAGCCGTACGCTTCGACCGCATTGCCCTTGAGGATGCGTACCCAAATCAACCGATCGAGCGTTACCCGGTGCAAATAGCATCATAGGAGCTTGATATGCTTGCATCTTTCCAGATGGGTCTGGTCGGTGGCCAGCGCGCGATGACGCCACTCGCGGCCGTCGCGATCGCCGCGGCACGTGGTGAATTGCCCACCGACAACGGTGCACCGAAGATCCTGACGCATCCGCTCGTCGCGGCTGGCGCACTGGCCTTGGCGATCGGCGAGATGGCGGGCGACAAGCAGAAGACCGCGCCCGACCGGATCGTCCCGATCGGCCTCACCGCACGTTTCATCACGTCGGCGATCGCCGGCGCCGCACTCGCCCCGCGCAAACACCGCTGGCTGGCGGCAGCGGTCGGCGGGGTCACCGCGGTCGTCGCTTCCTATCCCGGCTGGCGACTGCGCATGGCAGCGATGGCCGATCACGGCCAGACCCCGACGGGGTTCGTCGAGGATGCCGCCGTGCTTGCCGGCGCCGCAGCGATCGTACGCCACCACGCCGCCGTCGCGTAACCTCACGGGAGATACGGCAATGGACGGAAAACGGATGGCCGGCGCGATCTTCGGCGGGGTGGTCGCGGGCCTCGGTATCACCGCGATGCTGATGGCGGGCGAGACGAAGAACGGCGAACCCTCAGAACTCGCGCTGCTGGAACGGGCCAGCGCGCACAAGCTGGGTGTACACGTGCCGCCCGATACGCGCTTGCCGGACACCGCCGAGCAGGCCGTGATCCAGGGCGGCCATCTGTTGCTGTCCGCCGCCGCAGGTGCGGTGTTCGCAGCGACCGTCGATGAGGATGCGGGTGTTGTGCGGTCGAGCGTCGCCTTCGGGCTGGCGTTCTACGCCGCTATGCACTGGATCACCGGACCGCTGCTCGGCGTCAAGAAACCCGAATGGCAGGCGGATGCGAGCACGATCGGGATGCACGCGCTGAACCACGTCGCGTTCGGCCTCGCGACTGCGCTTGGGGCGAAAGCGGCATCACGCTTGTAAAACCATAAAGGAAGGGCGCGCTTTCCGAGGGAAGCGCGCCCCTTCTGGTCAGTCGGCCTGATCGACCTGATCGAGATACGCGGCATAGCCCTGCGCCTCCATCTCGGCCTGCGGTACGAACCGCAGCGACGCCGAGTTGATGCAGTAGCGCAGGCCACCGCGGTCGCGCGGACCGTCGTCGAACACGTGCCCGAGATGACTGTCGCCACCGGCGGAGCGGACCTCGGTCCGGACCATGCCGTGGGTGCGATCGTGCAGCTCGGCGACGTTGGCGGGCTCGATCGGCTTGGTGAAGCTCGGCCAGCCGCAATGCGAATCGAACTTGTCCGCCGACGCGAACAGCGGCTCGCCGGAGACGATATCGACATAGATGCCCGGCTCCTTGGTATGGAGATAGGCGCCCGTCCCCGGCCGTTCGGTGCCGCCCTGCTGCGTCACGTGGAACTGCTCGGGCGTCAGCGCGGCGATCGCTTCGTCGGTCTTGGTATAGTCGGTCATCGGGGTCTCTCCCTCGGCTCGGCGCCGGTTGGTCGATCGATCCGGGCGTGCCACGCTCGATCGACAGGTTGCTCCCGCAATATAGTGCGCGCCGCCGCCGACGAAATGACCGTCAGGTTGGAAAGTGCGCGGCGGTCATGGGCCGTGCGGCGCGCCAGCGACGATAGCCCATGATGGCCAGCGCGATCATCGCCGCATACAGGCCCGCAGTCAGCATCAGGCCCTTGGCGACGAACATCCCGACATAGAGGATGTCGACCGCGATCCAGAGCAGCCAGCTGGCCGAATGACGCCGCGCGGTCCAATATTGCGCGACGAGGCTGAAACTGCTCAGCGCGGCGTCCATCCATGGCAGCGCCGCGTTGGTATGGTGGCTGGTGAACCACCCGATCGCGACCGCGCCGACCGCGCCCGCGGCCAGCCCCGCCAGCGCGCGCGCCGGGCGCAGCGGCGCCACGACGACGTCGCCCGTATCGTCCTTGCCGCGCGCCCAGGCGATCCAGCCATACAGGATGGCGATCCCGAACAGCGCCTGCAGCACCATGTCGGCATAAAGCCGGACGTCGAGGAACAGCGAGAAATACAGCGCGCAGGCGACCAGGTTGACCGGCCAGCACAGCATGCGACGTTTTGCGGTGAGCCAGATCCCGGCAAAGCTGACGATGACCGCGACGATCTCGAGCGGCGTCATGCGCTGCGCGCCCCGCCGTCGATCCGTCGCAAGAACACCTGTCCCGGCGCCGACAGGAACCAGTTAGCATGGCCGACCAGATACCCGTCCCATGCCAGCGCAGCGGAAGCCGGGTCGGCGACCACGTCGGTGAAGTAATCGACCTCCGACAGCGCGAATTCGAGATGGACCAGCGGCAGCAGGCGCACGATCGTCGCAATCTCTGCGCGGCTCAGTGGCAGGACCGTCGCGTAGCCGGCAAGCAAAGCGAGCGCCGCGTCGGGATCGCCGATATCGTCCGCCCCCTGCCCCAGGTCGAGCGCCACATTGGGCCCCAGATCGAGCCCCAGATCAAGCCACCGCACTGCGGTCCGCTCGATGGCGGTGGCGATATCGTGGACCGCGCAGGTGCGATCGGCCAATCCGAAATCGAACACCGTCCGCACCGTGCCGTCGTCCGCCCAGAGCAGGTTGGACGGATGCCAGTCGTTATGCGTCCACACGCGCGGCTGGTCGGCCAGCAGCGCGGGCAGGCCTTCGCCCAGCGCACCGAACAGGCGCGCGAGCTCCTGCCGCCAGGGTCGCGTGGCCAGGAACCGCGCCAACGCCGGACGTGCGGCGACATAGGCCTCAGCTGCTGCCATCGGATCGGCCGCGGGCAGGATCGTGAAACTGGCGACCAGAGGTTGCTGCAGACGCGCGGGGCCTGCGAAACTGCGCGCCGCACTGTGCAACCGAGCCAGCGCCA
This sequence comes from Sphingomonas sp. SL1004, assembly GCF_057815015.1. NCBI lineage: Bacteria > Pseudomonadati > Pseudomonadota > Alphaproteobacteria > Sphingomonadales > Sphingomonadaceae > Sphingomonas > Sphingomonas sp. SL1004. Next base: position 4,199,316 of record NZ_JBYMUX010000001.1, on the reverse strand, counting down.
CGCCGGCGGCATGCGCCTGCGTGTGCGACAGGAACGGGGTCCACGACAGCCGGTCGCGGTACAGGTCCGCCCCCGGCGCCGCGCGGTGCAGTTCGTACGTCCATGCGCCGATCGCGACCGCGCTGCCACCGTCCGCCGTCGCCAGGATTTCCGGCACCGACACGCCTGCATTCGCCAGATGCGCGATGAACGCATGCTCTTCGGCCAGCCCCTCGATCGATCGAAGGCGGCGATGGTGCCGCTTCAGCAACAGCGCGCCACGCGTCGTATGGACCAAGGCCGCCGCGGAGAACGGCCGCGGGGAATGCCAATGCAGCGCCGTCATCCGTCCCGCCGCCGGAAAACGCGCGAGCGTGTCCACGGCGTCCTCCGCGGTGATCGCGGGCCAGGTCGGCGGCTCCATCTCGGTGCCCATGCCGTGGACCAGATGATCGGCGGGCGCGGGTGCAGGTGCGGGTGCGGACACGGCGTTCACCTCAGAACGCCCGCGAGACCGTCGCCATCACCGCCGCCCCGCTGCCGATATAATAGGCCGGCGGCGCGCCAGCGATGACGGTGCCGCCGCGGCCGACCGTATCTTGCGCGTTGGTGCTGACCGCCTGCACGCCGGCCAGGACATGCGGGTCGGTGACGTTGATTGCATTGATCCGCAAATCGGTGCGCTTGCCGTCGAGCCATTCCGCGAGGTGCATACCGACCGACAGGTCCAACGTCGCATAGCCCTTGATCCGCTCGTCGTTCATGAACGTCGCATATTGCCGGCCAAGATATTTCGACGCGACGCTGCCGAAAAAGCGCCCATCGTCATACGTGCCGCCCGCGCCGAACTGCACGGTCGGGCTGGATACCGCATGCTTGCCCCTGGTCGGTAGGAAGTCCCCGCCGACCGGCAGGTCGTCGTCGATCCGCGCATGCAGATACTCGCCCGACAGATACAGGCTGACACCGGCGATCGGACGGTAGTCGATCTCGGCATCGACGCCGTACGAGGTCTGCCCGCCGGCATTGAGCGTCGCGTTCACCTGCGCGCCGCCCTGGTCGATCACGGTCGCCAGCTGCCGGTTGCGGAACGTGTAGTGGAAGCCGGTAACCGATGCCGAAAGCTGCTCGCCGATGAAGCGATAGCCCAGTTCCTGCGACACCGAATATTCGTTCTTGAGCGCGTTGGTGCCCTGCGTGACCACCTCGCCGCCATAATAGCTGTTGTAGAGCGTGAACTCGTTCGGCGTGCGGAAATTGGTCGTAATATTGGCGAAAACCTGTTGCCGATCGTCGATCCGGTAATGCACCGCGGCGCGCGGCAGCGCTGCGAAACTGTCCTTGCGCACCGTGTCCTGCGGCCCCGGCAGGTAATTGCGGCCGTTGCGTAGCAAGTCGACGCCCTTGAACCCGACATCGACCGTCAGCCGCGGCGCGACGAGTATGCTGTCGGCGACGAAAAAGCTCTTCGTCACCGTAACCGTGCGCTGGTTCTCATAGGCGAGCAGGCGCCCGTCGGCGGTGCGGATCGCCTTGGCGCGGTAGCCCCAGCGATCGAACGGCTGTCCGTCCGCGTCGACGCTCGTGTACGACTGCGTGACGCGGTCGGTGCCGTAGTCGAACCAGAGCCCGGCCGTGATCGTATGCACCCCCGCCTTCAGGGTCAGCTTGCTCACGTTGCCGGTCCGCATCTGATCGCCGGTATAATTGCCGAGCACCGTCGCCAAGCCATCTACAGCACCCGGCAGCGCGATCGGCTGGGCCAATTCTTCGGTGCCGAGATAATTGCCGGTCGTGGTCAGCTGCGTCCCGTAAGGCGAATTGCCATATCCGAACTGGAGATAGCTCGTGCTGTCGAGCGCAAGCCGGTCGCTCAGCACAAGATGCACCGGTGCTGACCCGTAGAGATTGCGGAACGGCGCGCGGTACAGCCGCCAGTAGTTGGTGTTCCCCTCGCTATACCGCTTGTCGTAATTGAACCCGCGACCTTGCGCGTTCCATTCGGCCAGCGTCGGGCTCGGATAGCTCGACGAATTCGCATCATTGTACGACAGCGCAAGGCTGGCGCGGTTGCCGTTGCCCCATTCGTTCAGCAGCTTGGCGTCGATGTGCTGGCGGGTGTCGTGGCCCGCGCCGCGCCAATTGTCGGCACGCGTGTTCGAATAGGACAGGAACGCCTTCAGCCCGGTCTGACCGATCGTCCCGCTATCGATCCGCACGAAGCCGCGCCGCGCCGCGTAGCTGCCGAGCGACAGGTCGACGACCCCGGCCGGATGCGTCTTGGGATCGTCGAGCGCCAGCGACAACAGCCCGCCAGCCCCACCCACGGTCGGCGAACCGATATCGGCAGAACCTTGCGCGAGCGTGATCCGCCGCAGATTCTCGGGGTCGGCGAACTGTGACGGGTATGCATAATAATAGCCGATGTCGTTCTGCGGCGCGCCTTCCATCAGCACGCCGATCTCGTCCTGGCCGAGACCGCGCAACGTCAGGCTAGAACTCGTCGACAGGCCGTATGGATCGCTCGACGCTACGTTCGCGCCGGGCAGCAACGTCACCAGCTGGAACGCGTTGAGCGTCGGCGCCTGTTTCACGATGAAGTCCGACGAGATCGCGCTCTGCGCTTTCGGCGCGCTTTGATCGGGCAGAAGGCCGGCAGGATCGGGCTTGCCGACGACCCGGATTTCAGCCGTATCGGATGCCACCTGCGCCGACGCTGACGTCGCGACGATCGTCGTGGACAAGGCCACGGCGAGCCACCTCACGCGGCGCTGCGAAGCCGCTCGTACGATGCGGGTCAAAACGGAAAACCAGTGTCGAAAACGCTCATGTCCACTCCAATCGGAGGGACGACGGGCCAGCCGCAGACCCTCCCTACGCCGGTATCAGCCGGATCAGGTTCAGCGGGTCATGGGCTGCTGCCCACCTCTCAGCCGCGCATGAGCGGCCCCCCGGGGATGGCGCCGCTTAGGCGGTCCCAGGGTGTGTGGAAAGTGCTATCGTCGTACCATCGCCGCGACGAAGCGAACGGCTTACTGATAATGGGTGATGTTCTCGAAGCCGGTATTGGTCTTCGCCATCTTCACCAGTTTCTTGATGTAGGATCGCACGTGCCGGTCGAAGCGCGTGTCGTTGTATACGCCGCTCCAGACATACTCGTCGCGATCCAGCAGCGTTGCCAGCCCCTTGGCGAACGCGTCCTGCGTCTCGATCACCGCATTCCGGTTCATCAGCGAACAGACCATTTCCTCCGCGGTCGCCTTGTCGCAATCGTCCTGCCGGTCGCGGCCGCCCTTCTCCGCGACGACCTGATCGGCACGCGCCGCCTCAGCCCGACTCGCCAGCCAGATACGGACGGTCGCACCGCTCCACGCCTTCGAAACCTCGTCTGCCACGTTCTCGACTCCAGTTCGCGCTCATCAATTCGAACGCGGCACGCCGATCGTGCTGTCGATACCGAACCGCGCATCGTCAATCACTTTGGTCCTGACCCGATATGCTGGCCAGTGCGGAGAGCCACCGGGGCAGACACCGGGGCAGGCAGCGGAAGTTTCTGATTAATCTGGGTTAGTTCGGCCATATCTGCAGGGAAAAATCGGAACGATCTGCCCCCTGCGAAGCTTGGTACGCGGGGCAGATACAGGGCGTTAACCACAATGACGATGAAACTTCTTGTTGCAGCAGCGTTGATCGGGACCTCGGGTGCCACGATCGCGCAGTCCACCACGTCGACAAACGCACCGCCGCCACCGGTTTTGCAGCATATCGCAACGCAACCTGCTGCCGCAGCGCCGGACATGCAGGCGGTGCTCAACCAGCTCCCGATACTGGGTGCCAAGCCGATCGAGACGCTGACCCCGGTCAAGGCACGGATCCAGCCGTCGGCTGCAGATGCAGCGCGCGCGGTGATGCGTCAAAAGGGTCTGTCGACCGCGCCCGATCCGGCAGTGACGACGCAGGACCTGCCCTATGGCAGCGATCCGATGCAGTTCGCCCGCATCTACAAGCCCGTCGCGGCAACCGGCGCACCGATGCCGGTCATCGTCTATTATCACGGCGGCGGCTGGGTGATCGCCGACGTCAACACGTATGACTCCGCACCCCGCCTTTTGTCGAAGCAACTGAACGCGATCGTCGTGTCGGTCGAGTATCGGCATGCGCCGGAATTCAAGTTCCCGGCACAGCATGACGACGCCTTCGCCGCCTATGCCTGGGTGATCCAAAACGCACAGTCCTGGGGTGGCGACACGACTAGGATCGCGCTCGCCGGCGAAAGCGCAGGCGGCAATCTCGCGGTCGCGACCGCAATTTATGCACGCGACAACAATCTGACGAAGCCGGTCCACATCCTGTCGGTCTATCCGATCGCCAACAGCAGCATGGATCTTCCGTCGCGCAAAGATTCGGCCGACGCCAAGCCGCTCAATACGGCAATGCTCAAGTGGTTCGGCAACTACTATACGTCGTCGATGGCCGACATGCAGGACCCGCGCCTGAACCTTGTCGGTGCGAACCTGCGTGGCCTGCCGCCGACGACGATCGTCAACGCGCAGATCGACCCGCTGCGCTCGGACGGCGAAACGCTGGCGGCGGCGATGAAGTCGGCCGGCGACAAGGTCGAGCAGCGCACCTTCCCCGGCGTCACGCACGAGATGTTCGGAATGGGGGCCGTCGTACGCGGTGCCTATGATGCGAACCAATACGCGATCGTCCGCCTGAAGGCCGCCTTCGGCATCCGCAACTGATCGATCCTGAGAGGACAATCCCCATGAAGACTTTGCTGATATCCGCTGCATTCGGTGCAGCACTCCTGGCGACCCCCGCGATGGCGCAGGTGATGACCCCGAGCGAATACGTCATGACTGCAGGCGCGAGCGATCTGTACGAGATCACGTCGAGCAAGGTCGTGCTCGAGACGACGCAGAACCCAGCGTTGCGCGATTTCGCGCAGACGATGGTGACGCAGCACACCAAGAGTACCGCCGACGTGAAGGCGGCGGCGATGAAGTCGCGCGTCAAGGTGACACCGCCGAAGCTCACGCCGCTGCAGCAGGAGCTGGTGACCGAACTGCGCGCCGAGAACGGCACAGCGCGCGATGCCGCCTATATCGCACAGCAGAAGGCGTCGCATGGCCAGGCTCTCGCCGTGCAGAAGGCCTATGCAACGGAAGGCACCGCGCCCGCGCTGAAGACCGCGGCTGCCGGGATCGTGCCGGTCGTCGAGCATCACATCATGATGCTGAAGACAATGTAACCCGCCCGGCCAGCCCTCGAACACCGCCCCATCACAGGACAGGATGAACCGACATGACGGACGATAGAACCGCTCATAACGACGATGCCCCACCGACGACGTGGAAAAAGGGCGATGCCCTGGCGGAGTCTGCAATCCCCGATGAGAAGGGCGGCACGTTCGTCGCGCGGGCCGTGACAATCAATCGGCCGGTCGGCGAAGTGTTCGCGTATTTCCGCGATTTTGCCAATCTGCCGACGTTCATGGAGAACGTCGAACGGATCGACATTCTCAGCGACACGCGGTCGCACTGGGTGGTGAAGGCCCCGGCGGGCAAGACCGTCGAATGGGATGCGGTCGTCACCGAGGAGGCGCAGGACAGCGTCATCGCCTGGACGTCCGAGCCGGGTGCCGACGTCGCCAACAGCGGCCGTGTCGAGTTCCGCGATGCGGGCGCCCGCGGCACGGTCGTCACCGCGACGATCGCCTATGATCCGCCCGCCGGTATCGTCGGCAAACTGATCGCCAAGATGTTTCAGCGCGAACCTGCGATCCAGGCGCGCCGCGACCTGCGCCGCTTCAAGCAATTGATGGAAACCGGCGAGATCGCAACCGCGGCGATGAACCGCAAACAACGCGAAGAGGAGATGGCCTGATGCGCGCTTTGGCATGGCACGGTAAGCACGACGTTCGTGTCGATACCGTCGACGACCCCGAAATCGTCAATCAACGCGACTGCATCATTAAGGTCACCGCGACGGCGATCTGCGGCTCCGACCTGCATTTGTACGACGGTTACATCCCGACGATGCAGGCGGGCGACATCCTCGGCCACGAGTTCATGGGCGAAGTGGTCGAGGTCGGCGCGAAATCGACCTTGAAGAAGGGGCAGAAGGTCGTCGTCCCGTTCACGATCTCGTGCGGCAGCTGCTATCATTGCGGCAAGCACCAGTATTCGGCGTGCGACAACGGCCTTCCCGCCGACAACCAGGACATCGCACAGGAGTTGTACGGCCAGCCCATGTCGGGCCTGTTCGGCTATAGCCACATGACCGGCGGTTATGCCGGCGGCCAGGCGGAATATGTCCGCGTGCCGTTCAGCGACGTCGGCCCGATCGTGATCCCTGACGGTGTCGAGGACGAAAAGGTGCTGTTCCTCTCCGACATCCTGCCGACCGGATGGATGGCGGCGGAGAATGCGCAGATCGAGCCCGGTGACACCGTTGCAGTCTGGGGTTGCGGCCCTGTCGGGCTGTTCGCGGTACAGTCGGCGTTCCTGATGGGTGCCGAGCGCGTCATTGCGATCGATCATTTCCCGCACCGCCTCGAACTCGCCAAAAAGTTCGGCGCGGAGACGATCAACTTCGAGCAATCGGCGGTCTACGAGGCGCTGATGGTAATGACCGGCGGGATCGGTCCCGACGCGGTGATCGACAGCGTCGGGCTGGAAGCGCACGGCTTCTTCGTCGACAACGTCATCGACCAGATCAAGGCGTCGACCTTCCTCGGCACCGATCGCGCGCATTCGATCCGCCAGGCGATCTTGGCGTGCCGCAAGGGCGGGCGGGTGTCGATGCCGGCGGTGTATGGCGGGTTCATCGACAAGTTCCCGCTCGGCGCCTTCATGGAGAAGGGGCTTACGCTCAAAACCGGCCAGACGCACGTCCAACATTACATGCCCGCGCTGCTCAACGCGATTCTGGAGGGCAAGATCGACACCACCTTCCTGATCTCGCACCGGATGGACCTGGAGGACGCCCCCAAGGGCTATGACATGTTCAAGAACAACCAGAACGAAGTGACCAAGGTCGTCCTGAAACCTGGGTTCAATTGAGAGGATCTTAGACATGGCCGATAAATTCGCAATCATTACCGGCGCCTCGACGGGCATCGGCTTCGAACTCGCCACGCTTGCTGCGAAGGATGGTTACGACATCCTCGTCGTCGCCAACGAAGCGCTGATCCAGTCCGCCGCCGCCGACTTCAAGCAGTTCGGCACCGATGTGACCGCGGTCGAGGCGGATCTTTCGACGATCGAGGGTGTGGACGCATTGCTCGCCGCTACCAACGGCCGCAAGGTCGATGTCCTGTGCGCCAATGCCGGCCACGGTCTGGGTCATGGCTTCCTCGACCAGAAGGTCGACGACTGGCGGCTGGTGGTCGACACCAACATCACCGGCACATTGTACCTGATCCAGAAGGTGCTGCCAGCGATGGTCGCGCGCAACGACGGCAAAGTGCTCGTGGTCGGCTCGGTCGCGGGCTACATCCCCGGCGCGTTCCAGGCGGTGTATAATGGCTCCAAGGCGTTCATCGACAGCTTCACCGAGGCACTGCGCAACGAGATCAAGGACGCCGACGGAGTCACGTTGACGACGCTGATGCCGGGGCCCGTCGATACCGAATTCTTCGATCGCGCCGGTATGAACGATACCGACGTTGGCACCGATCCGAACAAGAGCGATCCCGCCGATGTCGCCAAGGACGGCTGGGACGCGCTGATGGGCGGCAAGGCGTCGATCTTTTCGGGTTGGAAGACCAAGGTCCAGGGTGTGCTCGCCAACGTCATTCCCGGCTCGGTCCTCGCCGAGCAGCATCGCAAGATGGCAGAGCCCGGCAGCGCCAAGGACTGATGCGCCCCGAGCTTGAACACGCACGATGCCCCGCCCGATTTTGGGTGGGGCATCGTGGGTTCGGGCCGGGCCCAGGATGAGGAACGACGATGGCAGTGCGACTGACGGACCAAAGATCGGTGGTCGTGATCAGCGATTGGGTCGAGGGTTCGCATCGAGACCGTGCGTCTGACGATGATCGGGCCGCACTTCCAGCGCATGCGACGGATCCATCGTCTCGGCCATGGACGGGCGACGGTACCGCGAATGTCGACGTTACGGGTGGTTATCTGGAACGCCTGCCGCTCGCGCTGATCGCGGCCGGAATCGTCGATCAGGCCGAAATCTGGCATTATTGGCGCGGCGCAGGCGAGCCGCCGTTTCGCCGTGACACTGCAGCATTGGCACGGCGCGCGTTCCGCCTGGACGAAGAAACCGCGCCGTTCGCGTCGTCCGAGATGATCGGGTTCGTTAAAACATTCGGGGCACCGCATATCTTGATCGTGCTGGGCCTGGGCGTCGCACCCGAATTGCTCGACGCGTGCGCCGGCAGCATCATTCTCTACAATTCGATCGACGCTCCCGCACTGCGCGTGCCGCCCGAGGTCAGCGCGCATTTCGACCTCGTCATCACGGGTGCGCAGTGGCAGTCGGACGAGGTGGAAGCGCGCCACCCCGGCATGCGCACCACCATTCTGCCGGTCGGGCCCGAGTTCGCCGCGATCGATCAGTTCCGTCCGCTCGGCACGGCCAAGGACGTCGACCTGATCTACGTCGCCGCCGCGCAACCGTATAAGCGCCACGACATCCTGTTAGACGCGCTCGCACAACTGCCGCGCGACGTCCGCGCGCTCTGCGTGTTCGGTTACGGCGAGGATGCCGACGCGCTCCGACGCCGCGCGTATGACCAGAACCTCTCGATCGAATTCGTCGGACCGCCCGGCGTGCCGATCGACGAGGTAAATCGCCTGATGAACCGCGCGAAATTCGGCGTGGTCTGCGGCATCGACGACGGCGCTCCCGCGATCCTCACCGAATACATGCTCGCCGGCCTGCCGGTCCTGGCCAATGCCGGATTGCGGTGCGGATTGCAGTTCATCCTGCCCGAGACCGGCATGACCGCTTCGACGACCGGGTTTGCCGATGCGATCCTTACAATGTGCGAAACCTACCAAGAATTCCGGCCCCGCCAAGCCGTGTTGGAACGTTGGACTTGGGTGCATAGCGTTGCCCGGATTTCCCCGATTATCGAGCAAATACATGATGCAAAGCAATTACATTTGCATAGTCACGTCTGAGACGTGCGCTTAGGTTCCACCGACAACGCGGATCACCGCGGGCTTGCGGATTGGAAGAGCGTGCACGGTATCGGACCTACTCCCAGCCTCTCGAAATCCGGTGACCCCAGTGCCCCGCCGCTGATCTGTTTCTCGCATCTCCGCTGGGATTTCGTCACGCAGCGCCCGCAGCACTTGATGAAGCGGTTCGCGCAAACCCAGAGCGTGTTCGTCTGGGAAGAACACATTCCCTGCGACCACCCGCTGCCCTTCCTCGAACACCACCCCTTCCCCGCCGACAACGTGATCGCGCTACGCCCGCGCCTGCCACATTGGTGGAATGCCGAACAGGTCGAGGCGGGCTTGCGGCAACTTCTCGACATGCTGGTCGCGACGAGCGTTCGCGCCAAGCCTGTCCTCTGGTTCTACACCCCGATGATGCTCCCGTTCGCCGAGCATCTCGACGCTGCCGCAGTCGTCTACGATTGCATGGACGAACTGTCCGCGTTCCGCTTCGCCGACCCCGCGTTGCTCGACCGCGAAGCGCGGCTGCTCGCGCGCGCCGATCTCGTCTTCACCGGCGGCTACAGCCTCTACGAAGCCAAGCGCGGCCGTCACCGCGACGTCCATGCCTTCCCGTCGGCAGTCGACGTCGCGCATTTCGCACGCGCGCGGACCGGGAATATCGAACCTCAGGACCAGCGCAGCATCCTCGGTCCGAAGCTCGGCTTCTTCGGTGTCATCGACGAACGCATCGACCTAGCCTTGCTTGACACGGTCGCCGCAGCCCGGCCCGACTGGTCGTTCATCATGATCGGCCCGGTCGTGAAGATCGACCCCGCGCACCTGCCACGCCGCGCCAACATCCACTGGCTCGGCGGACGCGGCTACGACGAGCTCCCCGCCTATCTCTCCGGCTGGGACGTCGCGCTGATGCCGTTCGCGATCAACGCCGCGACGCGTTTCATTAGCCCGACCAAGACGCCCGAATATCTCGCCGGCGGCCTGCCCGTCGTATCGACACCGATCGTCGACGTGATCCGCCATTACGGCGACGCTGCGGCGGTGACGATCGCATCCGACGCGAACGCGTTCGTCGCGGCGTGCGAGGCCGCGCTCGCCCTCCCCCGCGAAGGCGCATGGCGCGACGAAGCCGACCGCCTGCTCGCCACGCAATCCTGGGACCGCACGCAAACCGCCATGGCAACCGAGATCGACCGCGTCCTCGGCGCGAAACGCACCTTCCGTCCCGCGCCGAAACGCGAACGCTACGACACGCTGATCGTCGGCGCAGGCTTCGCCGGTGCTGTGCTGGCGGAACGGCTCGCCGCCGACAGCGGCCAGCGCGTCCTAGTCGTCGATCGCCGCCCGCACATCGGCGGCAATGCGTACGACGAGCATGACGCGGCCGGCGTGCTGATCCACCGCTACGGCCCGCACATCTTCCACACCAATTCCGCCGACGTGTTCGACTATCTGTCGCGCTTCACCGACTGGCGACCGTACGAACATCGCGTCCTCGCCAGCGTCGACGACAAGCTCGTGCCGATGCCGATCAACCGGACCACGCTAAACGAACTCTACGGCCTGTCACTCAAGGACGACGCGGAAGCCGCCGCCTTCCTCGCCAGCCGCGCGGAATCGGTCGAGGACATTCGCACCTCCGAAGACGTCGTCGTCGCCGCAGTCGGTCGCGATCTCTACGAGACGTTCTTCCGCGGCTACACGCGGAAGCAATGGGGCCTCGACCCGTCCGAACTCGACCGCGCCGTCACCGCGCGCGTGCCGACGCGCACCTCGACCGACGACCGCTATTTCACCGACACATTCCAGGCGATGCCGGCGAACGGCTACACCCGGATGTTCGAGGCGATGCTCGATCACCCCGGCATCACGCTCGATCTCGGCGTGGAATATCGCGACGTGATCGAGCGCGTCGACGTCGACCACATCGTGTTCACCGGCCCGATCGACGAGTATTTCGACTTCCGCTTCGGCAAGCTGCCCTATCGCAGCCTCCAGTTTCGCCACGAGACGCACGACGCCGCGCAGTTCCAGCCGGTCGCGGTCGTCAATTATCCCGACGAAACCGTGCCACAGACGCGCATCACCGAATATAAGCACCTGACCGGGCAGCTCCACGCGAAGACCAGCATCAGCTACGAATTCCCGAGCGCGGAGGGCGATCCCTATTACCCGATCCCCCGCCCCGAGAACCAGGCGCTGTTCAAACGCTACGAGGCGCTCGCCGATGCCGAGGAAGGCGTGACCTTCGTCGGGCGGCTCGCGACCTATCGCTACTACAATATGGACCAGGTCGTGGGGCAAGCGCTCGCCACCTATCGCCGGATGGTCGCCAAGTCCGCCGTCCTCGAAACCCCCGTGATGGCCGCCGAATGACCCGCATCTGCCTGCTGACCGACAGCCTCGCCCCGTCCGGCGTCGGCGCGCATATGATGACGCTCGCCGAAGGGTTGGGCGGAGACGAGATCGTCGTCGCCGCGCGGCCCGGAACCGGCCTGCTCGAACACGCCGCCGCCAAGGGTTATGCGGTGAAAGCGCTCGACGACGATGCAGGCCTTGCCCGCTGGCTCGACCGCGCGGCGCCCGACATCGTCCACGTCCACGCCGGCATAGGCTGGGAAGGCCACGCCGCCGTCCGCGCTGCGCACGCGGCTGGCGTCCCCGTGATCCGCACCGAACATCTCCCCTACCTCCTCACCGACCCCGCCCAGCGCGACGAACACCGTGATACGTCGGCGGCGCTAGCTCGCCTGATTTGCGTCTCGGACGCGGTCGGTGACAGCCACCGCGCAGCCGGCATCGATCCGGCCTTCGTCGCGACGATCCACAACGGCGTCGGCGCGCACAAACCCTCGCGCTCGCGCGAAGCCCTCCGCGGCGAATGGGGCGTCGGCAATGCCCCCGTCCTCCTGATGGTCGCGCGCTTCGCCGAGCAGAAGGGCCACGCACTCCTGCTCGACGCGCTGCCCGCGATCCGCGACGCGCACCCGGACGTGATCGTGCTGCTCGCCGGCGAAGGCCCCCTCCTCACCCAGACCGCACGCGCGATTGCCGCCAAGGGGCTGGCTGGCACTGTCCGCATGCTCGGCACGCGCAACGACGTCGCTGACCTGATGACGCTCGCCGACCTGCTCGTATTGCCGTCCGCGTTCGAAGGCCTGCCGCTGGTCGCACTCGAAGCGATGGCCGCCGGCCTCCCCGTCGTCGCCACCGTCGCGCCCGGCAATGCCGAAGCGATCGAGGACGGCGTCACCGGTCGCCTGACCGCCGCCGACCCGGCCAGCTTCGCCGATGCGATCGTCACGCTGCTGGCCGATCGCGAGAGCCTGAAAACAATGGCAAGCGCGTCGATCGAACGCCAGCAGGACCTATTCTCGGCCGATCGCATGATCGCCGACACGCGCGCGGTCTACGCCGCGGTGCAAGACCAAAACACAAAGGGAGACGGCGTGGAGCGGACACGGATCGGGTTCATCGGCGCGGGCGGGATCGCCAATCGCCATTTCGGCGTGCTGGAGCAGTTCGACGACGTCGCGATCGTCGCGGTCGCCGACGTCGACATGGCGCGCGCGACCGAAGCCGCCGCCCGCTTCGGCGCGCGCGCGTTCGACGATGCCTCCGCAATGCTGGCCGCGGTCGACCTCGACGCGCTCTACATCTGCGTGCCGCCCTTCGCGCACGGCGAACCCGAACGCCTCGCGATCGAGCACAAGCTCCCGTTCTTCGTCGAGAAGCCCGTCGCGCTCGACCTCGGCACCGCGGAGGACGTCGCCGCCGCAGTCGACCGGCTCGGCCTCGTCACCGCGGTCGGCTACCACTGGCGTTATCTGGACACCGTCGACGAGGTGAAGGCGCTCCTCTCGGCAACCCCCGCCCGCCTGTTGTCCGGCTATTGGCTAGACTCCACCCCGCCGCCGCGCTGGTGGTGGAAGAAGGACGCATCGGGCGGCCAGATGCTCGAACAGACGACGCATCTCGTCGATCTCGCGCGTTATCTCGTCGGCGATGTCGTCCGCGTCTACGGCCAGTCGGGCCATATCGACCGCGCCGCCTTCCCCGGCCTCGACGTCGCCACCACCAGCACCGCGATGCTCACCTTCGCCAGCGGTGCGATCGCGAATTTCGCGTCGACCTGCCTACTCAACTGGAACCACCGCGTCGGCCTCCACCTCTTCGGCGAAGGACTCGCGATCGAACTGACCGACCGCGACGTGATGATCGACATCGGCCGCGGCCGTCCGGTCCGCGGCACCGGCAGCGATCCGGTCGTGCTGGAGGATCGCGACTTTATCGACGCGGTGCGCGGGGGCGAGAACCGCATCCGCTGCCCCTACCCCGCCGCGCTCGAAACGCTCCGCCTGGCGCTGGCGATCGAACGCTCCGCCGTCGAAGGCCGCGCGATCGACGTCCGCGAGCGCGAGGTGGCGCATGTCTGAGTGGCGCCACGTCCGGTCGCTCGGTGTCGAACGTCCCGGCCAGGCCTATTTCTTCAGCTATGACGAAGCACCCCCAGGCGACGGCCAGGTCCGCCTCGACCTGCTCTACACCGGGTTTTCCGCCGGGACCGAGCTCACCTTCGTCAAGAACAGCAACCCGTATCTCCACTCCCGCTGGGACGCAGGGCGCGGCGTGTTCGTCCCTGGCGAGCCGAGCGCCCACTATCCCGTACCGTTCCTCGGCTACATGGAATGCGCGCGCGTCAGCGACAGCCGGGTCGACGATTTCGCGAACGGCGACGTCGTCGGCACGGTGTTCGGGCACAAGACCGGCCACACCGCAGACCCGTTCAACGACCTGCTGACCAAGCTCCCGCCCGAGCTCGATCCGATCCTCGGCATCTATATCGGCCAGATGGGTCCGATCGCCGCCAACGGCATTCTCCACGCCGACGCCGAACTGCTGGGGCCCAATGTGGTAAACCTTGGCGACGGCATCCGCGGTCGCCCCGCCTTAGTGATCGGCGCAGGCATCGTCGGCATGCTGACCGCCCTGTTCGCGCAGGCTGCGGGCGCGAGCGAAGTTGTGATCGCCGACCCGTCCCCCTTCCGCCGCCTGCGCGCCGAATGCCTCGGCATCACCGCGATGACCGAGGACCAAGCCTGGGCGTATGCCAAGGCACGCTGGCTGCACGGTGGCGACGATCGCGGCGCGGACGTCGTGTTCCAGACCCGCGCCGACGCCGCCAGCCTCCACGCCGCGATGCGCGCGCTGAGACCGCAGGGCACGGTGATCGACCTCGCCTTTTACCAGGGCGGCGCGGACCGGCTCCGGCTCGGCGAGGAGTTCCACCACAACGGCCTCAACCTGCGCTGCGCGCAGATCAATCGCGTCCCGCGCGGGCTTGGCTTCCAATGGGACCGCCGCCGCCTTGCGAACGAGACGGTAAAGCTGTTGCTCGCCCGCGGCCCCGAGATCCGCGCGCAGCTCATCACGCATGTCGTGCCCTATGACGACGCCCCCGCCTTCATCGCAAAGCTGGTCGGCGAGCGGCCAGAATTCCTCCAGATCGTCTTTAAGGTCGGCGATTGAGTACCGCACTCACTGCCGACGCCCGCCCGATCCGCATCCTGTTCGTCTTCGCCTGGCTCGTCGTCGGCGGCGAGGAGACGGAGGTGCGCCTGCTCGCCCAGGCGCTCGACCCGACGCGCTACCGAATCGAGGTCGTCGCCTGCTTCCGAAAAGACGGCATGCCCGAGCAGACGCACGCACAGTTGGAAGCGATCGGCGTCCCCGTCGACCGCACGCCCTACGCGCTCGGCTTCGACGAGACCGTCGCCTACCTCGCGAGCAAGCTGCCCGCGTACGACGTGGTCGTCTCGTGCCAGAACGTCGCGGACATCTATCCTGCGCTCGAACGCATGCATCTCCGCCCGCCCTTGATCGAGCATGGCGGCCTCGTCTCCGAAGCGCTCGCCGGTCCCAAGCATTTCACCGCTCGCTATGTCGGCGTCTGCGCCTCGATCCGCGACGCCGCCGCCAGCCGCATGCCCGGCCGCGAACACCACGCGATCGAGATCCCGTCGATGGTCGATACGCGCGCCTTCGACCCCGCCCGACGCGCGCCAGTCCGTGCGGCGCTAGGGATCGCCGACGACATACCGCTGATCGGCTGGCTAGGCCGTCTCGACCCGAAGAAACGCGTCGAGGATTTCATTGAAGCCGCCGCGCTCGTCCACGCCCGCCACCCCCGCGCCAGATTCATCGTCATCGGAGGCCCGGACGCCTTCATCCCCGAATACGCCGTCGCACTTCGCAACCGAGCGCACGCCCTTGGCCTCGACACCGCCCTGACCTTTCTCGGCGACCGCGACGACGTGCCGGACCTGCTCGCCGCGCTCGACGTCTTCGTCTGGCTCTCGCGCGGCGAAGGCATGCCGCACGTGATCGCCGAAGCCGGCGCCGCACGCCTCCCTGTCATAGCAACGCGCGACAACGGATCCGAACAACAGATCGTCGACGGAGTCAGCGGCCTGTTCGTGCCCCACGAACACCCGCCCACAGTTGCCGCCGCGATCACGAAACTCATCGAAGACCCGGCACTTCGAAACCGCCTCGGCACCGCCCTCCGCGCCAAGGTCGACAGCGAGTACGCCGTCGCCGCCGTCGTCCCCCGCTGGGAAGCGCTGTTCGCCGAAGTCCTGTCCGACCGTCCACCCCTGCCCCGCCCGACGGGACTCTTCCGCAGCTTCCTGCAAGGCGGCTTCGAATCCTCCACGCACCGCCGCGCGCACGACCACAAGCGCGTCGACGTCATCGCCGCCAGCCATCACGACACCCTCGCCGCGCATGATTACGCCGAACTCGCCAAGCTCGGCATCCTGACGGTCCGCGACGGTCTGCGCTGGCATCTGATCGAACGCGAACCCGGCCGCTACGACTGGTCCAGCCTCGACCGACAGTTGGAAGCCGCGAAGGCGATCGGCACCGAAGTCATCTGGGACTTGCTCCATTACGGCTGGCCCGACGACATCGACATCTGGACACCCGCCTTCGTCACGCGCTTTGCGGCCTTCGCCGCCGCCGCCGCGCGTCATATCGGCCCCGCCGCCCCCGGCGAGACCCGCTTCTACGCCCCGGTCAACGAGATCTCGTTCTTCGCCTGGGGCGGCGGCGACGCAGCCTATCTCAACCCGTTCGCGCAACGACGCGGCTACGAACTCAAGGTGCAACTCGCGCGTGCTTCGATCTCCGCGATGGAAGCGATCCTCGCGGTCGACCCTGCCGCGCGGTTCGTGCACGCCGACCCGGTCATCAACGTCATCACCGACCCCGCCCGCCCGCACGACGCCCCCGCCGCCGAAGGCCACCGCCTCGCGCAATACCAAGCGTGGGACATGATCGCGGGTAAGGCATGGCCCCAGATCGGCGGCCACTCAGCGCTGCTGGATATCGTCGGCGTCAATTTCTACCACAACAACCAGTGGATCCACGGCGGACCACCGTTGTCGTACGACCACCCCCTCAGCCGCCCGCTCCACGCGATCCTCGCCGACGCGTACGCCCGCTACGGCCGCCCGATCTTCATCGCGGAAACCGGCATCGAAGGCAGCTCCCGCCCCGCCTGGCTCCGCATGATCCTGCGCGAGGTGAAGATCGCCCAATCGCTCGGCGTGCCCGTCGAAGGCGTGTGCCTCTACCCGATCCTCGATCACCCCGGCTGGGACGACGACCGCTACTGCCCCAACGGCCTGCTCGCCTGCTCGCCAGATCTGGCAGAGCGTCGCCCGAACGTCGCCTTGGCCGACGTCGTTCGCACCTGGCGAACCAGCGCCCTCACACCAGAAGTCCGCCCTCCGCATCACGGACCAACAGCTCTTTGGGAAAGTGCAGACTGAACCGCGCGCCCGTACCGCCCTGGTCGGGATCACGGTTGGCAGCTTCGACGGTCATCCCCATCGCCTCCGCAAAGGCCTTTACGATTGCAAGCCCGAGGCCTGTCCCGCCAATCGCGCGATCGGAGCCTTCGAGACGCCGGAAAGTCTCGAACACCTCGGCCTCGCGACCCGGCGGCAAGCCCAATCCTTCGTCGATCACAGACAGCGTCAGCACACCGTAGCGGTGATCGCCGCGCACCACGATCGGCGTCCCCGGATCGGCATAGCGCCCGGCATTGTCGAGCAGGTTGAGCAGGCAATGGTGGAGCAGTTGCGGATCGACGCGGACCAGTGGCAGGTTCGGCGGCACATCGAGCTGGATCGCATGCCCCTCCAGCGCGCGCTTGGTGTCGTGCACCGCCCCCGCCACCGCGTCGGTCAGGTCGACCGGTTCAAGCCGCAACCGGAGCGCCCCCGCCTCGACCCGCGCCATGTCGAGCAGATTGCCGACGAACCGGTTGAGCCGCGCCGCCTCGCTCTCGATCGTCGCGATCAGTTCCGGCGTGACGCCGCGGTGCAGTTCCGCCGCCGCCGCCATCACCGACGTCAGCGGCGTGCGCAAATCGTGGCTCACCGACGACAGCAACGCCTGCCGCAACCGATCGCGCTCGCGCACCGCATCGACATCGCGCATCTCGACCTCGAGCCGCGCGCGTTCGAGCACCAGCGACGCCTGATCGACCAGGCTCATCAGCAACGGCAACTGGTCCGACCGTACCGGATCGCCGCCTGCCTCACGCGCGAGTCCGAGCACCGCCAGCGTCCGTTCGCCCGAGCGCAACGGCTGGAAGAACCACTCCGACGCCGCCAGCGTGCTCGACCCGCGACCCGCCGGAGCGCCGCTGTCATAGGCCCATTGCGCGGCCGCCATCTCCATCGTCTCTAGCCGGTAATCCGCGCCGTTCGCCGCCTGCACCGCGAGGCCAGTATCCTCCGCGACGAGGATCACCGCGCGCACTCCGAACAACCGGCCGATTTCCTCGCAGATCGCGCGGGCCAGTGCGACGGGCTCGTTGAGCGACGTCAGTTGGCGCAAGAAACCCGCGAGCGCGGCGTTGGTGCGGGCGCTGGCGGCGGCGATATCGGCCTGCGCGCGGACGCGCGACGTGAGCTGGCTCGTCACGAACGCGATGCCGAGCAGGACGAGGATCGAGATCACGTTCTCGGGATTGTTGATCGTCAGCGTGCCGGTCGGCGGCAGGAAGAAGAAGTTGTACGCGATCGACGAGGCGATGCCTGCGAACAGCCCGGTGCGCAGGCCGAACAGGCTCGCCGCGGCCATCACCGGGAGCAGGTACAGCAGCGCGACGTTGCCGAGGTTGAGGATGTGGAACAGCGCGCTCGCGACGCCGGTGACGCCCGCGACCATCGCCGTCGTCCACGCGTAGCCTGCCTTGCTGCCCCAACCTCCGGTCCGCACGCGCGCGCCGCGGGGCGCGGTGGGCGGGTCCATCGGCAGGACGTGGACGGCGATCCCGGGCGACTCGCGGACCATCTGGTCGACGACCGAGCCGTGGCGCAGTTCGAACCAGCGCGAGCGGGTGGACTTGCCGACGACCAGCTGCGTCGCGCGCGCTTCGGTCGTGAAGGTCTTGAGGCCGTCGACCACTGACGTCGCGGGGACGGTCGCGACGTCGCCGCCGAGTTGCGTCGCGAGGTTGAAGACCGCGGCGAGCTGGCGGTGCTCGGGCTCGCCGAAGGTCTGCGCGCGCGGCGTCTCGATATACACCGCGGTCCAGGGCGCGTGCATCGCGTCGGCAATCCGCTTGGTGGCGCGGACGAGGCCGAGCGCGCCGGGCAGTTCGCTGATCGCGACGACGATCCGCTCGCCGCCCGCCCAGGTGCCGCCGACGCCCAATGCGCGGACGTGTTCGAGCATCTGCGCGTCGACGGCTTGCGCGGCGCGGCGCAACGCGAGTTCGCGCAACGCGGACAGGTTGGACTTGGAGAAGAAATGCGAGAGGGCGCGGGTGGCCTCCTGCGGGAGGTAGACTTTCCCCGCCTTCAGCCGCTCGATCAGTTCGTCGGGCGGGATGTCGACGACTTCGATCTCGGCGGCTTCGACGATGCTGTCGGGGACGGTCTCTCGCACCCGGACTCGCGTAAACGAGGCGACGACATCGTTGAGGCTCTCGATGTGCTGGATGTTGATCGTCGAATAAACGTCGATGCCCGCGGCGAGCAATTCCTCGACGTCCTGGTAGCGTTTCGGGTGGCGGCTGCCGGGCGCGTTGGTGTGGGCGAGTTCGTCGACCAGGACGAGCGTGGGCGCGCGTTCGAGGATCGCGTCGAGGTCCATCTCGTCGAGCGTGCGGCCTTCGTAGGGGATCGCTTTGCGCGGGACGATCTCGTGACCTCTGGTGAGGGCTTCGGTTTCGACGCGGCCGTGCGTCTCGACCACGCCGATGACGACGTCGACACCGGCGCGGCGACGTTCGGCGCCTTCGGAGAGCATCTCGTAGGTTTTGCCGACACCGGGGGCGGCGCCGAGAAATATCTTCAGACGGCCGCGACCCTCCTGCGACGCCTGTCGCAGAAGGGCCTCGGGGGATGGTCGTCCGTCGTCGTTCAACGCGCGCCCGTCGCGTCCAGTGCGCGGTTGAGAGCGAGGACGTTGACGCGCGGCTCGCCGAGGATGCCGAGCAGCGGGCCCTCGACGTTGGCGGTGACCAGCGCGCGGACCTTATCAGCGGGCAAACCGCGGGTACGCGCGACGCGAGCGACCTGGGCGTAGGCCGAGGCTGGCGACAGATCGGGGTCGAGGCCCGAGCCCGAGGCGGTAGCTAGGTCGGCCGGCAGCGCACCGCTCACGCCTTCCGCGCGACGCTTGACGACGTCAGCTTTGGTGCGATCGACGAGCGCCTGGCTGGTCGGGCCGTAGTTCGAGCCCGAGGAGGCCAATCCGTCATAGCCCTTGCCCGCTGCAGACGGACGCGTCTGGAAATAGCGGTCGGTGGTGAAGGCCTGGCCGACGACGGTCGAGCCGATCGCCTTGCCGTTGGCCATGATGAGGCTGCCGTTCGCTTGCGCGGGGAAGATGGCCTGTCCGATCCCGGTCATGGCGAGGGGATAGACGATCCCGAGGAGCAGCGCGAACAGGATCGTCATGACGAACGCCGGGCGGAGGGCGGAGGTGAAATCGGAGTTCATTCTGTCGTCTCCATGTGTCCCCGCGGAGGCGGGGACACAGTCTGGGCACCCGCCTTCGCGGGTGAACAATTCTCAGGGGTGAGGCCGGCGGAGGTTGCTTCGTCCGCCGTTCCCCTTGGCACCACCCCGGCGAAGGCCGGGGTCCAATTGGGCAACGTCGCCAACTTCTGTTGCACTTCGTTACCTCGACCTCTCCAATTGGGCCCCGGCCTTCGCCGGGGTGGTGTTGGGGGTTGGTGTGAGGGTGCATGCGCGCATGACGGGTTAGTCTCGGTCATCATGCCAGCCCCAAGGCACCGACCAGGATGTCGATAAGCTTGATCCCCACGAACGGCGCGATCAGGCCGCCCAGGCCATACACCGCGAGGTTCCGCGCGAGCAGCGGGCCCGCGGCCATCGGCTTGTACGCCACGCCCTTCAGCGCGAGCGGCACCAACATCGGGATGATGATCGCGTTGAAGATGATCGCCGACAGGATCGCGCTTTCGGGCGAGCCGAGCCGCATCACGTTGAGCACGCCCAGCCCCGGATAGAGCGCGACGAACATCGCCGGGATGATCGCGAAATACTTCGCCACGTCGTTCGCCACCGAGAAGGTCGTCAGCGCACCGCGGGTCATCAGCAGCTGTTTGCCGAGGCCGACGATCTCGATCAGCTTGGTCGGATCGCTGTCGAGGTCGACCATGTTGCCCGCCTCGCGCGCGGCCTGCGTGCCGGTGTTCATCGCCACGCCGACGTCGGCCTGTGCGAGCGCCGGCGCATCGTTGGTGCCGTCGCCGCACATCGCGACCAGCCTGCCCCCCTGCTGTTCCTTGCGGATCAGGTCGAGCTTGTCCTCTGGCGTCGCCTGCGCGAGGAAGTCGTCGACGCCGGCCTCGGCGGCGATCGCGGCGGCGGTGAGCGGGTTGTCGCCGGTGATCATCACCGTGCGGATGCCCATCGCGCGCAGTTCGCCAAACCGCTCGCGGATGCCGGCCTTCACGACGTCCTTGAGGAAGATCGCGCCGAGCAACCGGCCATCGCGGGCGACTGCCAGCGGCGTGCCGCCGGCGCGGGCGATCTCGTCGGTGATGCGGCGCAGTTCGGTCGCGGCGGCGGTTGCCCCTGCTCCCGGATTGGCCTTCAGGATCGAGTCGACCGCGCCTTTCTGGATCAGCGAACCGCCGACGATCACGCCAGAGATACGCGTCTGCGCGGTGAACGGGATGACTTCCGCATCGCTCGGCAATTCGCTGGTCGTCACGCCGAACTTCTCGCGCGCGAGGACGACGATCGAGCGGCCCTCGGGCGTTTCGTCGGCGAGGCTGGCGAGCAATGCCGCCTCGGCGAGGTCCTCGTCACGCGTACCACCGACCGAGCGGAACTCGCTCGCCTGGCGGTCGCCGATCGTGATCGTGCCGGTTTTGTCGAGCAGCAGCACGTCGATATCGCCCGCCGCTTCCACAGCGCGGCCCGACTTGGCGAGCACGTTGAAGCGCACCAGACGGTCCATCCCCGCGATCCCGATCGCCGACAGCAAGGCTGCGATCGTCGTCGGGATCAGCGTGATCAGCAGCGCCGCGAGGATCGCGACCGGCACGCGGCCGCCCGCATAGCTGGCAAACCCGGGGATCGTCCCGACCGCGATCAGGAAGATGATCGTCAGGCCGACGAGCAGCAGCGTCAGCGCGATCTCGTTCGGCGTCTTCTGCCGCTCGGCGCCCTCGACCAGCGCGATCATGCGGTCGAGAAAGCCTTCGCCGGGGTTGGCGGTGACCTTGACCCGGATCTCGTCGGAGATGACGCGCGTGCCCGCGGTCACCGCCGAGCGATCGCCGCCCGCCTCGCGGATCACCGGCGCGCTCTCGCCGGTGATCGCGGCTTCGTTGACCGAGGCGACGCCCCAGACGACTTCGCCGTCCGCGGGGATAAGGTCGCCCATCGTGACGAGGACGATGTCGCCCGCGCGGAGCATGCTGGCGGGGACGGACTCGACCTGGTCGCCCTTCATGCGGCGTGCGGTCAGCTCGGCCTTGGTCGCGCGGAGCGACGCGGCCTGCGCCTTGCCGCGTCCTTCGGCGAGCGCTTCGGCGAAGGTGCCGAACAGCACGGTCAGCCACAGCCAGATCACCAACTGAATCTTGAAGCCGACCGAGAGCCCGTCGCCGCCGACGTTGACGAGGATCGTCAACAGCGTGGCGACACAGGCGGTGACGAACATCACCGGGTTGCGGATCAACTGCCTTGGGTCGAGTTTCCGGAAAGCGTCGCCGATCGCCGGGATGATCAAGTCGGCCGTGAACAGCGACTTGGTAGGGGTGCGTGCCATTTTGGCTTGTCCCGTCAGAAGGTTTTGCCGCTGATCATCGCGAGATGATCGGCGATGGGACCGAGCGCGAGGCTCGGCAGGAAGGTCAGGCCGCCGACGATCAGGATGATCCCGACCAGCAGGCCGACCCACCGTGCGCCCGTCGTCGGGAACGAGCCTGCGCTCTCCGGCGTGTATTTCTTGGCCGCGAGACCACCGGCGATGGCGAGCATCGGCACGATGATGAAGAAGCGCCCGAGCCACATCGCGACCCCCAGCAGGCCGTTGTAATACGGCGTGTTGGCGGTGAGCCCGGCGAAGGCCGACCCGTTGTTCCCGACCGCGCTGGTGAACGCGTAGAGGATCTCGCTGAACCCGTGCGGCCCCTTGTTGAGCGGCCCGGCGAGCCCGTCCGGCAGCACGGCGCTGAGCGCGGTGAAGCCGAGGATGACGAGTGGCAGGATGGCGATCGCCAGCACCGCCAGTTTCACTTCGCGCGCCTCGATCTTCTTGCCGACATATTCGGGCGTGCGGCCGACCATCAGACCCGCGACGAACACGGCGAGAATGGCGAACAGCAGGAAGCCGTAGATGCCCGCGCCGACGCCGCCGATGACGACTTCGCCGAGTTGTATGTTGAGCAGCGGGATCATGCCGCCTAAGGCCGTGAAGCTGTCGTGCATCGCGTTGACCGCGCCGCACGATGCGGCAGTGGTGACGACGGAGAACAAGGCGGATGCGGCGATCCCGAAGCGGACCTCCTTGCCTTCCATGTTACCGCCCGCGACGCCGATGTTGTGGAGGATCGGGTTGCCCGCGGCTTCCTGCCAATAGGTGATCGTGACGCCGGCAAGGAACAGCACGAGCATCGCCGAGAGGATCGCCCAGCCCTGCCTGGTGTTGCCGACGGCCTTGCCGAACGTCCAGGTGAGGCCGAAGCCGATCAGGAAGATCGACAGCATCTGCACGAGGTTGACCAGCGCAGTCGGGTTTTCGAACGGATGCGCCGAGTTCGCGTTGAAGAAGCCGCCACCATTGGTGCCGAGCATCTTGATCGCTTCCTGGCTCGCAACCGGGCCGAGGGTCAGTGTCTGCTTGAGGCCTTCCAGGGTCGTAATGTCGACCGTGCCGGCCATCGTCTGCGGTACGCCACTGGCGATATAGAAGAGCGTCACGACGACGCAGATCGGCAGCAGCACGTACAGCGTGACGCGAGTCATGTCGGCCCAGAAATTACCGATCGTCGCACTCGACCTACGCGCGAACCCGCGGAACAGCGCGAACGCCAGCGCGATACCAGTCGCCGCCGACAGGAAGTTGTGGATCGTCAGGCCGAACATCTGGCTGAAGTTCGACATGGTGGATTCGCCACCATAGCTCTGCCAGTTGGTGTTCGTCGTGAAGCTGATCGCGGTGTTGAACGCGAGATGGGGGCTGAGCCCCGCCAAGCCCTGCGGATTGCCGGGCAGCACGCCCTGCAGACGCAGCACCGCATAGGTCAGCGCCATCAGCATCGCGTTGAACATGATCATGTGCAGCGCGTAACGGCGCCAGCCCTGCTCCTGTTTCGGGTCGATGCCGCTGAGCTTGTAGAAGCCGGTCTCGACGGGGCCGAGGATGGCGTGGATCGGGGTGCGGCGGCCTTCGTACAAGGCGAACAGCCACAGGCCGACCGGTTTGGTCAATGCCAGCAGGATGCCGACGAAGCCCAGGATGAGGATCCATCCTTCGAATGTCATGAGGACGCGCTCCTAAAAGCGTTCGGGACGGATGAGCACCGCCACGAGGTAAAACAGCAGCCCGAGCGCGACGATCGCGGCGAGCCAGAGGTCGAGGGTCATGATGGTGTCCTCATGGGCTCAGGCGTTGTCGCACAGGCGGACATAGGCGAGCGTCGCCGCCACCAGTCCGACCATGAACGCTATCCAGAGTAGATCCTGCATCGGTCGTTCCTCTTCAAAAGGCGGCGGTGAGCGAGGCAACCACGGTGCCGTCGGCGATCGATCCGGTGCCGTCCTGTCCGCGGGAGAAGCTCGGCTGGAGATACGCTGCACTGCGACGCGTAATGTCGGTGTCGACATAGCTCACGTTCAGCGTCAGGTTTCGATACGTAGTGTCCGCACCCAGCGACCAATCCCAATAGTCGCCGGTCGGCGCCGCGCTGGTCGCGTTCGGACCAAGCCCGTCATTGCCCCAGCTGTGGCCGATATGCGCCTTGGCGGTGATCGGCGTCCCGGGAAGCGCGAACGCGCCGTCTCCGGTGAGGTACAGATTGTCCTCCTTGTCGCCCGCGTCCGTATAGACGCCCGCGGCGGCATCGGCGCCGGTGCGATACCATTTGCCGAGTGCCTGCTGCCTCGGCGCGTAGAACGCGCTGGCGGTCAGCGTCGCCGGGCCGGTCGTGCCGCTGAGCTTCACATAGGGCTCGGCGTAATCGGTCTTCGACGCGCCGCCCGGATACATGTACCAGGTCAGGCCGACGTCGATCGTCGCATTGTCCGCGAGCTTGTGTTTGTAGCCGCCGATCAGGTCGAGCTCCATGTTCGAGCCGCCGAACGTGCCCCAGCCCGACAGGTTCGAGCCCCAGGCGCCGACATAGAACCCGCTCTCGTGCGCGACCGTCAGCCCGCCCTGGATCGCGCCGTTCTTGTCCGACTGCGACACGCCGCGCAGGCGGTAGTCGGTCGCGAGCGTCGCGGAGCCGGTTACGGTTACCGGAGACGGCGGCGCGGTATCCTGTGCGAACGCGGGCGTGGCGATACCGGCGATTAGACTGACGGCGGCGGTGAAACGAAGAATGTGCATTGCGGTCCCCATGCGCGCGCTGCCGGAAGGATGGCGGTTCGCGAGGACTGACAATTAGGCTTTGCCGACGTAGCAATTCGAGATCGGTTTCGGCTGATACGCGTATGTTCTCCATAGTATTTGCAAGCATGAGCACCGGGGCAACCTCTCACGACCGAGGTGGTCATTGCCCTGCGACGAGACGTGTACTAGATGGTACACATCGAGTGAGACGACGACTCCAGTTTGGCAAGAGAGTTGGCGTGCCACCATCGCAGGCGGTCCGTCCTGGACGCATGCCAGGACCGAAGGATTTGCCGCATGTCGGGCACGAACGTGAAGAATGGCCGCCTTACGAAGATTTGGCTCGCCATATTGGGGACCGTCATCCTGCTGGCGGGGCTCGTCTTCACGATCGGCGGCGCCAAGCTCGCCACGCTCGGCGGCAGCCTTTATTTCGTCGTCGCAGGCATTGCCCTGCTCGCATCCGGCATCCTGATTGCGCGCCGCCGCCCTGCCGGTGCGCTCGTCTTCGGCGCCACGTTCCTGGTCACGATCGCCTGGGCGCTGTGGGAAGTCGGGTTCACCTATTGGCCGTTGATCTCCCGCCTGCTGGCGATGAGCGTCGGCGCGACGGTGGTCGCCGCGTCCTATCCGCTGCTCCGCATCGCCAGCGGCCGCCTGCCCGCATGGCGCCCCGCGCTTGGGGTCGCCGCCGTGCTCGCGCTCGCATCGGCCGGCGGCGCCGCGGCGATGTTCGTGCCGCATGCCACGGTCGCCTTCGCCGGCACCGAAAACCCGTTGATCCCGGTCGACGCGGCGCACGAACAAAAGAACTGGGAAGCGTACGGTAACACCACCGGCGGCAGCCGCTTCGTCGCGCTCGACCAGATCAACCGCGACACCGTCAAGAATTTGAAGGTCGCCTGGACCTATCACACCGGCGACATCGCGGTCAGCGACGGCAATGGCGCAGAGGACCAGGATACACCGCTTCAGGTCGGCGACACCGTCTTCATCTGCACGCCGCACAACAACGTCATCGCGCTCGACGCCGATACCGGGCGCGAAAAATGGAAGACGATCATCAACGCGCGCGCGTCGGTGTGGATGCGGTGCCGCGGCCTCGCCTATTTCGACGTCCACGCGCCGCTCCAGCAGCCGAACGTCCCCGGCGCCACGCCGGTCACCGCCGTCACCGTGCCCACCGGTGCCGTGTGCCAGCGCCGCATCCTGATGAACACGATCAACGCCGAACTGGTCGCGCTCGATGCCGACACCGGCAAGTTCTGCCCGGGCTTCGGCAACAACGGCAAGACCGATCTCAAGGCGGGCATGGGCGATGCACCCGATCCGAAATATCAGCTGACCTCGGCACCGACGCTCGCCGGCACGACGGTCATCGTCGGCGGCCGCGTGGCCGACAACGTCCAGACCGACATGCCGGGCGGCGTCATGCGCGGCTTCGACGTCATCACCGGCAAGCTCCGTTGGGCATTCGATCCGGGCAACCCGGCGATCACCGGCATGCCGCCCGCGGGCAAGACCTACACGCGCTCGACCCCCAATGTCTGGGCGGCGATGTCGTACGATCCGGCCTCCAACACCATCTTCATGCCGGTCGGCAGCGCCTCGGTCGATCTCTACGGCGTGACCCGCAGCGCGCTCGATCACACCTACGGCGCGTCGATGCTCGCGCTCGATGCGACGACCGGCCGCGACAAGTGGCATTTCCAGACCGTGCACAACGACCTGTGGGACTTCGACCTGCCGATGCAGCCGTCGTTCGTCGACTTCCCGGTCAACGGCCGCAAGGTGCCCGCGCTCGTGTTCGGCACCAAGGCCGGGCAGCTCTACGTGCTCGACCGCGCCACCGGCCGGCCGCTGACCAAAGTCGCCAACGTCCCCGTCAAGGCCGCCAATATCCCGAACGAACCCTATGCGCTTACCCAACCGCTGTCGGTCGGCATGCCGCAGATCGGCGCGGGCACGCTCGCCGAGGCGGACATGTGGGGCGCCACGCCGTTCGACCAGCTGCTGTGCCGCATCGCCTTCAAGGGGATGCGCTACGAAGGGCTCTACACCGCGCCCGGCACCGACAAGTCGCTCAGCTTTCCGGGTTCGCTCGGCGGCATGAACTGGGGCGGGCTGTCGACCGATCCGACCACCAACACGATCTTCGCCAACGACATGCGGCTCGGCCTGTGGGTACAGATGTTCCCGCAGACCCATGAGAAGCAGGCTCCCAATAAAACCGGGGCCAGCACCGGCGGCGAGGCGACCAATACCGGCATGGGCAGCGTCCCGCTCAAGGGCACGCCCTATTCGGTGATCAAGGACCGGTTCCTGTCCGCGCTCGGCGTGCCCTGCCAGGCGCCGCCCTACGGCACGCTGACCGCGATCGACATGACGACCCGCCAGATCAAGTGGCAGGTCCCGGTCGGCACGGTCCGCGATACCGGCCCGATGGGCATCCGCATGGGCCTGCCGATCCCGATCGGCCTGCCGACGCTGGGCGGTACATTGGCGACGCAGGGCGGGCTCGTCTTCATCGCCGGCACGCAGGATTACTATCTGCGCGCGTTCAACTCGGCGAACGGCCACGAAGCATGGAAGGCCCGCCTCCCGGTCGGCAGCCAGGGCGGACCGATGAGCTACAAGTCGCCCAGGACCGGCAAGCAATATGTCGTAATCACCGCCGGTGGCACGCGCCAGTCGCCCGACCGCGGCGACTATGTCATCGCCTACGCGCTGTAGTGGCCGTCGCAAGAATTGGGCTGGGGATCCGCCACATCCCCCGCCCCATCCGGGGCCTTGTCCGGCTAGCCAGCAGCGGCCTGTTGATTGCGATTGCGATCGGCGGCAGCGAAGCGCAGACACGGGATGCCGCCGTGCCCAAGGGCGCGGCCGTCGCCAAGCCGCTCGACGCGCCTCACCCGCGCGATACGCTGACCGGCGATTGGGGCGGCCTGCGCTCCGACCTAAAGGACGCAGGCGTCAGCGTGCGCGCCGATTACGTCTCCGAAACCTTCGGCGTGGTCCGCGGAGGCGTAAAGCGCGGCACCGCCTACACGCAGCAGATCCGGGCGGGCATGGACTTCGACCTCGATACTCTGGTCGGCTGGTCCGGCGCGCAGGTCCATGTCACGCTCAACGATCGTCGCGGGGTCGGCATCTCGTCCGACTATGTCGGCAATCGCCTGCCGATCCAGGAAGCCTATGGCGGCCAATATACCCGGCTAAGCGAACTCAGCTACGAACAGAATTTCGCGGACGGCAAGCTCAACCTGCGGCTCGGCTATTTCGCGATGGGAAACGATCTCGGCGGGATGGCGCTCGGCTGCAACTTCGTAAACGCGGCGTTCTGCGCGCATCCCTTGTCGCTGTCGGGCGATAGCGGTTGGTATAATTATCCGAATGCGCGCTGGGGTGGCGCGGTCCGCTACCGGGTGCGGCCGGACATCGCGCTACGCACTGGCGTGTACCAGGTGAACACCCGGCTCGGCGACGAGCGCAACGCTTTTCGCCCGTTTGCCGGCGGCACCAGTGGCGTCATCCTGCCGCTCGAAATCGAATATGATCCCGGCACGATCGCCGGCAGCCGCGTCATGCCGGGGCATTACAAGCTCGGCACCTATTACGACACGTCGCGCGTCGCCCGGCAGGGCGAGACCGGCACGATCCGCGGTCGCCACGGCCTCTATGTCCTCGCCGACCAGATGATCGTGCGTGACGGTAAGGGCGCCCGCGGCCTGTCGATCTTCGGCCAGTTCACCGCCAATCCGCAAGCCTCGGCGCAGATCACCCGCTGGTACGCCGCCGGCCTCGTCAAGACCGGCACCTTCGCGGGCCGCGACGCCGACACGCTCGCGCTGGGCGTCACGCACGCTATCGCGAACCCGCGCCTGCGCCACGCCGCCGTCGAAGCGACAGCTATCGAGGATAGCTACGCCTCGCTCCCCGCCGGCGAGACCGCGATCGAACTGAGCTACGGCATCCAGGCGCGCCGCTGGTTCAGCATCCGCCCCGACGTCCAGTACATCGTCGACCCCGGCGCGTTCGGCTTCCGCACCACCCGCAACGCGCTGGCGGTAGGGTCGCAGGTCAAGGTGCAGTTTTGATCGTCCCGCGCCTAGTCCGCATCCGCACGGCAATAGCGCGTGACCGTCTCGACCACCTGCGCGCGGCGTCGTGCCGCTGCCTCCGCGCTCTGCATGTCCGCCTTGAACAACGTCCCGAACGTGTAGCGGTTGGCCACATAATAAAAGGCGAGCGCGCTGATCGTCATGTGCAGGTCGACCGCATCGAGCCCCGGCCGGAAGCTGCCGTCGGCGACGCCGCGATCGAGCAGCCCCTGCGTCTTGGGCAGGATGAGTTCGTTGCGCCCCTCCGCGACCGAGCCGACATGCGGGCCGTGTCGCATGTTCTCGTCCATCACCAGCCGCACCAGTTCGGGATGCGCGAAATGATAGTCGAACGTCAGCGCGACCAGATGCTCGAGCGCCGCGATCGGCGCCATCGCGCCCAGCCCGGCATCCAGCTCGGCGGAACGGATGCCGCGATACGCCTCGGTCAGGACGGCGCGGTACAGACCGTCCTTGCTGCCGAAATGATAATAGAGCATTCGCTTCGATGTCGCGGTCGCCGCGGCGATCTCGTCGACGCGCGCACCGGCAAAGCCCTTGTCGGCGAAATGCGTCGTCGCGACCGCGATGATGTCGAGGCGGTTTCGTTCGGTAAAACTGTCCTGCACGCTCTACCTTTGGCCGCCCCGACCATGGTTGGCAATCGCGCCCGTACCGCGTCGGTTCGATCCGCCCGCCCCATTGAACGAGGTATCCTATCATGACCGCCAAGATTCAGATCGTCATCGTCGGCGGCGGCGCCGCAGGGCTCGAACTCGCGACCCGGCTCGGCGCGCGCTATGGCCGCAAGCGGCACGACATCATCGTCGTCGACCGTTACCGCACGCATATCTGGAAGCCGCTGCTGCACGAGGTCGCGACCGGCTCGCTCGACGCCAACATGGACGAGGTCGGCTATCGCAGCCACTGCCACCGCTGGGGCTACCGGTTCTTCTACGGCGCGCTCGCCGCGATCGATCGCACCGCGCGACAGGTCCATCTCGCGCCGGTCAACGACGAGGATGGCCGCGAAGTCATCGCCGCGCACAGCATCCGCTACGATTATCTGGTGCTCGCCTATGGCTCGGTCACCAACGATTTCGGCACGCCCGGCGTCGCCGAGAATTGCACCTTCCTCGACAGCCGCGCGCAGGCCGACCGGTTCCGCGATCGCCTGCTCGACCAGTGCCTCCGCGTGTCGCGTACCATGACCACCGATCCCGACAGCGACGCGCGCGTCCGCGTCGCGATCGTCGGCGGCGGCGCGACCGGCGTCGAACTCTCCGCTGAACTCTTCAACGCCGCCGCGGCCCTCGGCTATTACGGCCTCGAAGTGTTCGACGGCAGCCGCCTCGACGTGACGCTGATCGAAGCCGGTCCGCGCATCCTACCCGCGCTGCCCGAACGACTGGCGGCGGCGGCACAGCGCGAACTGGAAGTGCTCGGCGTGCGTGTCCTCACCAACACTCCCGTCACTGCCTCGGATCGCGAGGGCATGACCACCGGCAATGGGGACAGGATCGACGCCGATCTTCAGGTCTGGGCGGCGGGCGTGAAGGCGGCGGCGATCCCCGGCGGGCTCGACGGTCTCGAACTGTCGCGCAGCGGCCAGATCGTCGTCACGCCGACGCTCCAGACCGCGATCGACGACCGGGTCTTCGCGATGGGCGACTGCGCGTCGTGCCTGCTCCCCGGCCGCGATCGCCCCGTGCCGCCGCGCGCGCAGGCCGCGCACCAGATGGCATCGGCGGTGTTCGACAATCTCAACCGGATGATGGCCGGCAAGCCGCCGCGCGCCTTCGTCTACAAGGATCACGGCTCGCTGGTATCGCTCAGCCGCTTCTCGACGGTCGGCACGCTGATGGGCAATCTGGTCGGCGGCAAGCTCGCGATCGAAGGCCGCCTCGCGCGGTTCGTGTATCTGTCGCTGTACCGGATGCACCTGATCGCGATCCACGGCTGGCTGAAGGGCGCCGCGCTGATCGTCGTCGGCCACGTCAACAAGATCGTCCGACCAAGCCTCAAGCTGCACTGACGCAACTACCCCGGCGAAGGCCGGGGCCCAATTGGGGGACGGTTGAAACGAAGGACAAACCTTCGTCTTGACGATCTTGCCAATTGGGCCCCAGCTTTCGCCGGGGTGGCACTTAATGGTAGAGGACGAACGCCCGCAGGCCTTGTCCTCGCCCCGACCTACTGGTTGTTCTGCCGATGCAGGAAGCGCGGGATGTCGAGCGGATCCTGCGGAGCCGCCTCGCCGTCGTCCTTCGCCGCGCCGCGTGCCGCGTTCGACATGCGCTCGAACAGCGTGCCGCCGAGCTTCACACGTGGTGCAGCAGGAACCGCTTCTGGGGTAGCCTCGGCACCCGGAGCCAGCCACCGGCGACGCGCGCCACCTTCGTCGGCCGCCGGAGTCGGCACCGGGATAGCCGGCGCGATCGTCGCCCGCGCCGGTGGCACGACCGATGCCGAAGCCGGACGCGCGATTGGGCCGCGACCATAGGAGTCGTCGCCATAGGTGCGCGGCGCAGGGGCCGGCTGCGGTGCGGGCGCAACCGGAGCAGGCGCGGCCTGCGGCACGATCGTCTCAGCGCCGAGCACGAGTTCGTCATCCGACTTCGACGACGGCTCGACTTCGGATGATGCCGTCAGGTCGAGCGGCTCTTCATCAGCGTGCACGACCGGCGCAGGCGCGGCCGCGGCAGGCTCGCTCGGACGGAACGAGGTGTTCTCGTCGGTCTTGCGCGATCCGAAGCTGAACGAGCGGGTCGGCTCAGGCGCGACTTCCGGCGGGCGCGCATCGGCGTCGATCCCGGTCGCGACGACCGAGACGCGGATCTTGCCTTCCAGCTCCTGGTTGAACGCCGAACCCCAGATGATGTTCGCATCGGGATCGACCAGGTCGCGGATGTGATTCGCGGCTTCGTCGACCTCGAGCAGGCGCATGTCGTCGCCGCCGGTGATCGAGATGATGACACCCTTCGCGCCGCGCATGCTGACGCCTTCGAGCAGCGGGTTCGAGATCGCCTTCTGTGCAGCCTCGAGCGCGCGGTTGTCGCCGCTTGCCTCGCCGGTGCCCATCATCGCCTTGCCCATCTCCTGCATCACCGAGCGGACGTCGGCGAAATCGAGGTTGATGAGGCCCGGCATCACCATCAGATCGGTGATGCTGCGGACGCCCTGCTGGAGGACCTCGTCCGCCATCGTGAACGCTTCCTTGAAGGTCGTGTTCGCGTTGGCGATGAGGAACAGATTCTGGTTCGGGATGACGATCAGCGTGTCGACATACTTCTGCAGCTCGTCGATGCCGCCCTCGGCCGACTTGGCGCGACGGTTGCCCTCGAACGCGAACGGCTTGGTCACGACGCCGACCGTCAGGATGCCCATGTCGCGCGCCGCCTTGGCGATGACCGGCGCTGCGCCCGTACCCGTGCCGCCGCCCATGCCGGCGGTGATGAAGCACATGTGCGCGCCTTCGAGCATCTTGGCGAGCTGGTCGATCGTCTCTTCGGCGGCCGCGCGACCGATCTCGGGACGGCTACCGGCGCCGAGACCCTGCGTGATCTTGGTGCCGAGCTGGATCCGCTGCGGTGCGGTCGACTGCTTCAACGCCTGCGCGTCGGTGTTCGCCACGAGGAAGTCGACGCCCTGGACGTCGGCCCGCATCATGTTGGCGATCGCGTTGCCGCCCGCGCCGCCGACGCCGATCACCGCGATGCGGGGGGCCAGATCGTCCACTTCGGGACTAAGGAATTCGATGCTCATCGCCGTTCTCCGCACAACCCGGTAGATACGCTACGGCCGGGCCCCTGATTAATCTGTGTGCACCAACGTCACGGCCTGTTCCAGCCGAAATAACGCCAGCGCCCTCGAAACTCTTAATAATTCGCGCGTGCCGCCTGAATCAACTTGCGCATCATGCCCATACCCTTTGGCCGATGCACCGTCGTCCGCTGCGGCGCGAGCCCGCGAAGGTCGATCGGGTTGGTCGCCGCGTAGAAGGCCAACCCCGCTAGCGTCGCGAACGCCGGTCCGCCATGCGCTTCCGGCAGCGCGGTCAGACCACGGGGTCGACCGATCCGCACCGATCGCCCGAGCGCCTGTTGCGCATAATCGGCGATACCCTTCAGTTCGGCACCACCGCCGGTCAGCACGACCTGACGCCCGACCGGCCCCTCGAACTTCAGCTTGGTAAGCGCATTGCGCACCTCGCCCATCTGATGCTCCAGACGCTGGCGGATCACGCCGATCAGCTGCGCCTTGGTGATCTGAGCCCCCTCGCCCGCACCGTCCTCGGCGGAGATCGGCATGACCGGGATCATGTCGTGATTATCGCGGGGGCTGGCGTTGGCTGAGCCGTGAAAACACTTCATCCGCTCGGCATTCTGCCGCCGCGTACCGAATGCGCTGGCGATGTCGTCGGTAATGTCCTGCGCACCGATCGGGATCGAGGTCAGCCCGACCAGCATGCCCCCTGCGAACAGCGACACGTTGGTGATCCCCGCCCCCATCTCGACCAACGCAACGCCAAGCTCGCGCTCCTCGTCGCTGAGGCAAGCCAAGCCCGTCGCGACCGGCGAGGCAATGATCGATTTCACTTCGAGATGTGCGGACCGCACGCACAGGTCGAGGTTGCGCACCGGCGAACCGTCCGCCGCGACGACATGGATATGCACCCCGAGCCGATCGGCATGCAGACCGAGCGGCGTCTTCACCCCCGTCAGCCCGTCGAGCGTATAAAGCGCAGGCTGCGCGTGGAGCACCATGCGCCCCTGCGGATCGATCGAGTTGCGCCCGGCGGCAAGCAAGGCGTCGATATCCTGCTGCTCGACGCGGTGGCCGCCCAGTTCGAACTCGACCTCGGCGACGTCGGACACCAGCCCGCCGGCGGAGAAGCCGACCCAGACGTTCTCGATGTTGATCCCAGCGATCCGTTCGGCCTGCTCGACCGCCTCCCGCACTGCTGCCTCGGTCGTCGCCATGTCGGCGATATAGCCGCGCTTGACGCCCCGGCTCTCGCGCTGGCCGGTGCCGAGCACGATCAGCTCGCCTCCGTCCCCCTTCTGCGCGATCATCGCCGAAACCTTCGACGACCCGATATCGAGCGCCGTGATCAGCCCTTCCGGTGCCACCTTTGCCATGTCATCCCTCCCCGCCCGTTACGTTCGCGCCCGCCGTTTGCGACGGGGTCGTCGTCTCTGTAGTGCCCGTTGCCGGCACGCTCGCTGGCGCCGGCACGTCGACGCTGTGCGCCAGGCTCGCACCGGGCTTTCGCGCGACCAGCTTGGTCGGATCGCGCATGTCGAACCGGATCCAGCCGCGCCCCAGCAGCGGCCTTGCGCCGTCCAGCTCGGCGAACTTCACCAGCGCACGAGGCGCGCCGTCTTCCGGCAACGCCAACGTCTCGCCGCTCTCGAACGTCAGGTCCCAGCGGCGATTGCCGACCCACGTCGCCGCCTTCACGCGCGGTTTCAGCGCCGGCGCGGCGGCGAGCAACGTCTGGTACGACGCCTCCTGCCGATCCGCACCCGGCCCGATCACCAGCGGCAAATTCGGGATCGCATCCGGCTGGACCGGCTCGAGCAGCACACCCGACGAGTCGATCAGCGTCAGCTGGCCATTGTCCTGCCACACCGCGGCGGGTGTGCGCTCGACGATGTCGACCAGCATCGTGTTGGGCAGCCGTCGCGAGACATGCGCGTCCGCGATCCAGCCATAGCGCAGCAGTTTCTGCCGCACCGCCTCCAGGTCGACCGACAGCATCGACGTCTGGTTCTGCTTGTCCTCCAGCGCGACCGCATAGACCGACATCCGGTCCATCCGCTTGAGGCCCGTCACCTCGATCTGCTCGACCTTGAAGCCCGCGCGCCCGGCGCCCTCGGCCACCGCCGCGCCGATCATGCCGGGAATGCCGACCCACGTCGCCGCCGCGATCGCCATAGCCCCGCCCGCGCCGAGGATCGACCACGTCGCGATCTTCCGGAGCGTGTCCTCGCTGACTGGGAGCATCCCGACCAGCCGGTCCATCACCGACACCTTCTTGACCGCGACCTTCCGGCGCGGGGCGGGCCGCTTGGGCGGCGGACCGCGCTTGATCGTGCGGCTCATGGAGAAGGATGGTCCTGAAGCGCCTCGTCGACGATCGCCTGCACCAGCTCGGCATAGCTCATCCCGATATGCCGCGCCTGTTCGGGCACGAGGCTCAGCGGCGTCATCCCCGGCTGGGTATTCACCTCGAGAAGGAAAAGCCCGTCAACGCCGCGCTCGTCGTCCCACCGAAAATCGGACCGCGACGCGCCCTTGCAGCCGAGCAGCCGGTGCGCTTCGAGCGCGAGGCTCTTGCAGGCATCGGTGATCTCGTCGGGGATCTCTGCCGGGCAGACGTGCACCGTCATCCCGTCGGTGTATTTCGCGTCGTAATCGTACCAGCCGCTCTTCGGCTTCAACTCGGTCACGCCAAGTGCCTTGCCGCCGAGCACCGCGGTCGTCAGTTCACGCCCACGGATATAGGGCTCGGCGAGCAATTCCTCGAACTCGCCCCACGGCCCGACGCTGTCGCGCGCGATCGGGTTGCCGTAATTGCCGCTGTCGGTGACGATCGCCACGCCGACCGAGGATCCCTCGTTGACCGGCTTCAAAACATAAGGCCGCGCCATCGGATCGCTCTCGAACAAGTCCGCCGACTTGACGATCCGCCCACCTGGCATCGGCACGCCCGCGGGGACGAGCAACAGCTTGGTCAGCACCTTGTCGATCGCAATCACCGACGTCGCAAGACCCGAATGGGTGTAGCGGAGGCCCATCAGGTCGAGCAGCCCCTGCACCGACCCATCCTCGCCAGGTGTGCCGTGGAGCGCGTTGAACACGAGATCAGGCTTCGCCTCGGCGAGCTTGGCGGCAACATCCCGCCCCATATCGATCCGCGTAACCCGGTGCCCGAGCGACTCTAGCGCGTCGGCACAGCCATTGCCCGACATCAGCGAAACCTCACGCTCCGCCGACCAGCCGCCCATTAGCACCGCGATGTGAAGGACCACCGTCATGCCTCCCCTCCCGCATGCGGGAGGGGACCGAGGGGTGGGCGCCCGCCATCACCAGCCGCATCGCTGGTGGAAAGCGCGGGCGGTGCACTGCTTGGCTGCACCTCACCCCGCAGGGAAGAGGGAGCAGCGATGCCAACCCGCTGGATTTCCCATTCCAACGCCACCCCAGAATGCGCCTTCACCTTGTCGCGTACCTCTTCACCCAGCGCCTCGATCTCCGCGCTCGACGCGGACCCGAGGTTCAGCAGGAAATTGCAATGCTTCTCGCTGACCTGCGCGTCGCCGCGAGTCAGCCCCCGACACCCGGCCGCGTCGATCAACGCCCAAGCCTTGTGCCCATCGGGATTCTTGAACGTCGACCCGCCCGTCCGCGAACGGAGAGGCTGCGAAGCCTCGCGCTCGGCCGCGATCCGGTCCATCTCCGCACCGATCACGGCGGGCTCGCCGGGCGTGCCGGAGAATACTGCCTCGACGACCACCGCGCCGGCCGGGAGGTCCGAATGGCGGTAGGTGAAGCCGAGTTTCTCGGCGGGCCAAGTCTCGACTGAACCGTCGCGCGTTACCACGGTAGCCTCGATCAGAATATCGCTGACATCCCGTCCATAAGCGCCTGCGTTCATCCGCACTGCCCCGCCGACTGTTCCCGGAATCCCGCGCAAGAACTCAAGCCCGGCAATCCCAGCGTCCCGCGCAGCGCTGGCAACGGTAATACCCATCGCCCCCGCGCCCGCACGAACGCGACCGTCCTGCACCGAAACCTTAGCCATAGCTTTGGGAAGCCGCACGACGACCCCCGGCACGCCACCGTCCCGCACGATCAGGTTCGAGCCGACACCAACGGGTAGAACTGGAATCGAAGGATCGAGAGTCTTCAGCAACCCCGCCAGATCATCGACATCCGAAGGTCGCACCAGCCACTCCGCCGGGCCACCTGTACGAAACCAGATGAAGTCCGCCAGACTGCCATTAGCCGTCAGAGTACCACGCAGATCCTCCCCGGCACGGGGAGGGGGACCGCCAAAGGCGGTGGAGGGGGCGCCGCCAGAAGCGTTACGCTCGCGGACAGCCCCCTCCACCATGCTTTGCATGGTCCCCCTCCCCGTCCCGGGGAGGATTTGCGGCGCGCCACTCACGCCAGCACCTTCGCGCGCTCGGCCGCGATCGCGTCGGCGAGGCCAGCAGCCCATTTCGTGATGTCGCCAGCGCCGAGACACACGACCATGTCATCCGCCTCTATCGTTGCCGCCAACTCCACTGCGAGCGCATCAGCATCCGAGACCACACCCGCGAACCGGTGCCCGCGCCGCTTCAACCCCTCGACCAGAGCTGCCGCGTCGACGCCCTCCACAGGCGCCTCGCCGGCCGCGTAAACCGGCGTCACCAGCACCCGGTCCGCGTCGTTGAAGGCGGTCTGGAAATCCTCCATCAGATTGCCGAGACGCGAATACCGATGCGGCTGCACCACCGCGATCACGCGCCCCTTCACGCCCTCGCGCGCCGCCGCGAGCACGGCGCGGATCTCGACCGGATGATGGCCGTAATCGTCGATGATCGTGACACCAGCCACTTCGCCGACCTTGGTGAACCGCCGCTTCACGCCGCCGAACTTGGCAAACCCCTGCTGGATCGTCGCATCCGCGATCCCCAACTCCAGCGCCACGCCGATCGCCGCCAGCGCGTTCTGCACGTTGTGCCGACCCGGCATCGGCATCTCGATCCCCGCGATCGTCCGCGTCGCACCATCACGCTCGCGCACCACGCAATCAAAGCGGTTGCCGCCAGGGATCGGCGTGACCTCGACACCGCGCACGTCCGCCTGCGCCGAAAAACCGTACGTCACCACACGACGATCGCGCACCCGAGGGAGAATCCCCTGCACCTCCGGATGATCAAGGCACAGCAGCGCCGCGCCGTAAAAAGGCACGTTCTCGACGAACTCGACGAACGCATCCTTCACCGCATCGAACGAGCCGTAATGATCGAGATGCTCGGGATCGATGTTGGTGACGACCGCGATCGTCCCGTCGAGCCGCAGGAAACTGCCGTCGCTCTCATCCGCTTCCACGACCATCCAGTCGCTCGCGCCCAATCGCGCGTTCGAGCCGTACGAGTTGATGATCCCGCCATTGATGACCGTCGGATCGACCCCGCCCGCATCGAGCAAAGCCGCCACCATCGACGTCGTCGTGGTTTTCCCATGCGTGCCGGCCACGGCGACGGTCGACTTCAACCGCATCAGCTCAGCGAGCATTTCCGCCCGCCGCACGACGGGCACGCGGGCGTTCAGCGCCGCCTCAACCTCCGGGTTCGAGCGCACGATCGCGGTCGAGACGACCACCACCGCGGCGTCGCCGATGTTCGACGCGGCATGGCCGATCGCGACCGGAATGCCCTTGTCGCGCAACCCCTGCACGACATAGCCCTCTGCCACGTCCGACCCCTGCACGCGGTAGCCGAGGTTCTTCATCACCTCGGCGATGCCCGACATGCCGATCCCGCCGATGCCGACGAAATGGATCGTGCCGATATCCGTTGCGACGCCCTTCATGCGAACTGCGCCTTGGGCTTCGAGGGCGCACCGACCGGAATGCGCGACAATGGCGCATCGAGGCTCTCGACCAGATCGGCCAGATCGCTCGCCGCGTTCGGCCGCCCGCAACTCCGCGCACGCCCTGCCGCATTCTGCAACGCCGCCGGATCGAGCCCGAGTTTCTGCATCTGCTTGGCCAGTTCCACTGCGGTAAAATCTCCCTGCGCGATCGTCCGCGCGCCGCCGGCCTTCGTGATTTCGCGCGCGTTCACCGTCTGGTGATCGTCGGTCGCACTCGGCAGAGGCACAAGAATCGCCGGGCGCCCCGCCGCGGTCAGCTCCGAAATCGTCGATGCCCCCGCGCGTGCGATCACCAGGTGCGCCCACGCCAGCTGCTCGGGCATATCCGGCAGGTACGTCGCCAGCTCGGCGGGAATATGATGCTCGGCATATTTAGCACGCACCGCGTCAATATCCTCGATCCGCGCCTGGTGCGTCACCTGCAACCGCCGCCGGAACGTCACCGGCAGCATCGCCAGACCGTCGGGCACGACTTGGCTCAGGATGCTCGCCCCCTGACTGCCGCCGGTCACAAGCACACGGAAGATCCCGTCCTCCTCCAGCAACGGATACGGCCGCGCGCGCAGCGCCAGCACCGCCTCGCGCACGGGATTGCCGACCAGATGCGCCTTGCCCAGCAGCTTCGGCGCGAGGCGCTCGGTCGGCTCGGACGAGGTCGCGATCGCGTCCACGCGCCCCGCGACGAACCGGTTCACGCGCCCCAGCACCGCGTTCTGCTCATGCACCGCAGTCGGGATCTTGTCCGCGAACGCCGCCAGCAACGCCGGTAGCGCAGGATAGCCACCGAAGCCGATCACGGCGGCGGGCTTGAACGTCCGGTACAGCTCGCGCGCCATCGCCCGCCCGCGCCACATCTCCCGCGTGGCCCGAGCCCAACCGAGCGGTCCACCGGTAAAGCGTCCCGCCGGCAAGACATGCGTCTGGATATCCTCGAACAACCCCGGAAAGCGCACGCCGCGCGCATCGCTGACCAGCGCGACGCGGTGGCCGCGCTTGGTCAGTTCGACTGCGAGCGCCGCTGCCGGGACCATGTGTCCCCCGGTCCCACCGGCTGCGAGGACGTAATGCTTACTCATTCACCACTCCAGCGGACGACATAGGGGCTCCGCGTGAGAAACGGATTGCGCCGGGTAAACGCCAGCAGCAACCCCATGCCGACCGACAAAGCGATCATCGACGACCCGCCATAGCTGATGAACGGCAGCGTCATGCCCTTCGACGGCGCGAGGCCGGTGTTCACCGCCATGCTGACCAGCGCCTGCGCGCCGAACTGCGTGGCGAGGCCCGCGGAGGCCAGCAGCTTGAATTCGTCCTGCTCGTCCAGCAGCTTGACGAACACGCGCACCACGATCGCGAGGAAGATCACCGCGATCACCGAGCACGCGATCAACCCGAATTCCTCGCCGATCACCGAGAAGATATAGTCGGTATGCGCCTCGGGCAGCCCGAACTTCGCCGCACCAGCGCCGGGACCGGTTCCGGTCCAGCCACCCGCGGTCAGCGTGTTATGTGCCGCGTTGGTCTGGAAATGGTCGCCCGCGCCCTCGCCCTCGACGCCCGGAAACAAGAACGCATCGATCCGCGACCGCGCCACGCCATAGAAGACATAGGCGGCAATCAGGCCCGCCGGCGCCATCGCGACGAGGCCGAGCATCACCTTGGCCGGCGTCCCCGCGATCATCAGCAGCGCCATCCAGACCGAGCAGAAGATGATCGTCTGGCCGAAATCGGGTTGCAGCATCAGCAGCACCGCGACGCCCGCAGTCATCGCGCCGGTGATCAGCACGGTCGGCAGCTCGGCATCCTTCGCGCGCAACGACAGCAGCCACGCGACCGTGACGATGAACAGCGGCTTCAGGAACTCCGAAGGCTGGAACTGCGCGAATCCAACGCCGAGCCAGCGCCGTGCACCGTTCGCCTCGACCCCGATGAATGGCGTCACCATCAGCATCAGCACGAACAGCGCGCACCCGCCGATCGCCATCCGCCGCGCCATCGACACCGGCATCATCGACACGCCGAACAGCACCGGCAGCGACACGCCGACCCACATCAGCTGCCGCCAGAAATAGTAGAGCGGCGCGATCTTGTGATGCTCGCCCGAATAGCGGACCGCGCTCGCTGGCGACGCCGCCGCCACCGCGATCAGCCCGATCGCGATCAGGAACAGCGTCAGCAGCAGCAGCATCCGGTCGATATCCCAGAACCACGTGCCGAGCGGCGACTGATCGCCCCGCCCGCCGCGCCGCTTCATCTTCGCGACGATCCCGTTCTTCTGTCCGGACACACCCATATCCATGGTCCCAGCGCGCATATCGGTCATGCCAGCGACTCCACCGCAGCGCGGAACGCCGCCCCGCGTGCTTCGTAATCGCTAAACTGGTCGAAGCTAGCACAAGCGGGGGATAACAACACCGTGTCGCCGGGACGCGCGTTGGCGGCGGCGCTGCGGACGGCGGCGTCGAGCGTGCCGACGTTATCTACGGGCATCGAGTCTTTCAGGATTTCGGCAAAATTTGGGCCAGCCTCGCCGATCGTGTAGGCGTGGACGACGTGGCCGAAGGCAGGCTTGCAGGCGTCGAGGTCGTCGCCCTTCGCGCGCCCACCGACGATCCAGTGGACCCTGTCGAA
This sequence comes from Sphingomonas sp. SL1004, assembly GCF_057815015.1. NCBI lineage: Bacteria > Pseudomonadati > Pseudomonadota > Alphaproteobacteria > Sphingomonadales > Sphingomonadaceae > Sphingomonas > Sphingomonas sp. SL1004. The sequence goes on along the minus strand of NZ_JBYMUX010000001.1, from coordinate 4,157,687 downwards.
CGCGGCGAGCGCCGGCGCTGTGCTCTCGGGATTGGTCGCCTTGCTGTCGTCGACATAGGCAACGCCGCCGTACGAGGCGATCTGCTCCATGCGGTGCGGCAGGCCCGTGAAACTCACGAGGCCACGGTCGATATCGACCTCACTCACACCCAGCGCCTTGACCACGGCGATCGCGGCGAGTGCGTTCTGGGCGTTGTGCGGGCCCTGGAGCGTCGGCCAGCTGCTCTGATCCATGCACACGCCCGGGGCGATCTTGGTGAGGTGCTCGCCCTTCGTCGACAGCCCGCGCGCGATCTCGGCGGAGGGTGCGTCGCCGATGCCGATTACCGCGTCATGCTCGGCCGACTGCATCGCGAACAGCCTCGCCTTCGAGGCGGCATAGCCTTCGAAGCCGTCATAGCGATCGAGATGATCCGGCGTGATGTTGAGCAGCACCGCGACGTCGCAATCGAGCGTCTGCGTCAGGTCGATCTGGTAGCTCGACAGTTCAAGCACGTAGACGCCGCCCTCGGGGAGCGCTTCCTGTTCGAGGATCGGCAGGCCGATATTGCCGCCCATCAGCGTGGGTATGCCGGCGGTCTTGAGGATGTGGTGGACGAGCGCGGTGGTGGTGGACTTGCCGTTGGTGCCGGTGATGCCGACGACCTTGTGCGGGGGGAGGTCGGCTCGGGCTTGGGCGAAGAGTTCGATGTCGCCGATGACGGGCACGCCAGCCGCGCGCGCAGCGGCGGCGAGCGGGTGCGTGTTCAGAGGCACTCCCGGCGATACGACAAGCGCGTCGAAGCCCGAGAGATCATCGAGCGGCGCGACTTCAAAAAGCCCTCTCCCCTCCGGGGAGAGGGTTGGGTGAGGGGCTGTTCCAGACGCAACACTGCTGGGCTGCCCCTCACCCCGCCCCTCTCCCCGGAGGGGAGAGGGAGTGAAGACATCACGCTTCACCTCGTCGGAGTCCCACGCAACGACCTGCGCTCCGCCAGCAACCAACGCCCGCACAGTCGCAGCCCCAGACCGCGCCAACCCCAGCACCGCATAGCGTTTCCCGCGCCAGGCCTTCGCAACAATCACCGCAGCTTCAACGTCGAAAGGCCGACCAGCGCCAGCACCAGCGCGATGATCCAGAAGCGGATCACGACAGTCGCCTCGGCCCAGCCGAGCTGTTCGAAATGATGGTGGATCGGCGCCATCCGGAACACGCGCTTGCCGGTGCGCTTGTAGAAGAACACCTGAATGATCACCGACAGCGCCTCGATCACGAACAGCCCGCCGATGATCCCCAGCACGATCTCGTGATGCGCGACGACCGCGATCGTCCCCAGCGCGCCGCCCAAAGCCAGCGAACCGGTATCGCCCATGAACACGGCCGCCGGCGGCGCATTGAACCACAGGAATGCGAGCCCTGCCCCAACGATAGCCCCGCAGAAGATCGCAAGTTCACCCGCGCGAGGAACGTGCGGGATACCGAGATAGTCCGCGAACTTCACGTTCCCGACCAGATACACGATGACCATGAACGCGACGCTGGCGATGATCACCGGCATCGTCGCCAGCCCGTCGAGCCCATCGGTGAGGTTCACCGCATTGCCGAACGACACGATCGTGAACGCCGCGAACACCGGGAAGAACCAGCCGAGATCCAGATACATGCGCGATGTGAACGGCAGATACAGATGCGGCCCGTTCTGCGACATGATGATCGTCGCGGCGATCCCGGCGATCGCGAACTCCAGCAGCAGCCGCGTGCGGCCGCTGATCCCCGCCGTGCTGGCTTTGCGCACCTTGTCGTAATCATCGAGGAACCCGATCGTCCCGAAGCCGAGCGTCACAAACACGCATGCCCAGACATACGGATTGCTCAGGTCCATCCACAGGAAGATCGCGAGGCACATCGAGGTGAGGATCATCAGCCCACCCATCGTCGGCGTGCCGCGCTTCGACAGATGCGATTGCGGGCCGTCGGCACGGATCGGCTGGCCCTTGCCCTGCCGCACGCGCAACCATCCGATGAACTTCGGCCCGATGATCAGGCCGATGATCAGCGCGGTCGCGACCGCGCCGCCGGTCCGAACCGTCTGATACCGGATGAGGTTCAGCAGGCCGGGAAACCCCAGATGCTCGGCGAGCCAGTACAACATTCAGTTAATCCCGCCTTTGAGGCCAGCCTGGAGACCCGCTACGACGCGAGCGAGGCCCACCCCGTTCGATCCCTTGACGAGCACGACATCGCCCGGCGCCAGGATCGTCCGTAACGACGCGAGCGCGGCCGCAGCGTCGCCCACATGGACGGTTTCGATCTGTCCCTCAAGCACCTGCGCTAGCGGTCGCATCGCTTCACCGACGAGCAGCGCCATTTCGACGCGCGCGGCGAGAATGGGTTCGGCGAGGCCGGCGTGATAGTCGTCGGAGCCCTCGCCCAGTTCGCGCATCTCGCCGAGCACCGCGATGTGCCGGCCCGGCTCGTGGCCCAGCACGCTGAGCGTAGCACGCATCGACGCGGGGTTGGCGTTATAGCTCTCGTCGATCACCACCGCCTGCCCGTAGCCAACCTCGACGAGCGACCGCGCACCGCGACCTTGCAGGCCATCAAGTTCGGCCAGCGCGAGTCCAGCCAGCCCGAGATCACCCTCGGCCGCTTGCACGCACGCGAGCACGCCGAGCGCATTCGACACCCAATGCGCGCCCGGCTGCGCGATCGTGAAGCTCAGCTCATGCTCGACCCCCTGCCCCATCCGCGCGGTGACGAACGTCCCGCCGGTCGGCAGCCGCATCGCCTCGATCGCGCGGACATCGGCGCCTTTCTCGCTGCCGAACGTGATGATGTGCGCGGCATACGGCGCGGCGTGGCCGAGCAGCCGATCGCGGTGGGGGCTGTCATAGGGGACGATCGCGGTTCCGTCCGGTTCGAGCCCGGCAAAGATCTCACCCTTGGCATCCGCGATCGCGCTCTCGTCGGGAAAGAACGCGGTATGCGCAGGCGCGATCGCAGTGATCATCGCGATGTGCGGCCGGACGAGCCGGGTCAGCCCGGCAAGCTCACCGGCGTGGTTCATCCCCATCTCGAACACGCCGAACTTCGCGTCGCGCGGCATCCGGGCGAGGCTCAGCGGCACGCCGGTATGGTTGTTGTAGCTCTTGACCGAGCGGTGCACCTCGCCGGGCGCCCCGCGGTCCAGGCAGGCGAACAAAGCCTCCTTCGCGCTGGTCTTCCCAACCGACCCGGTGACACCGATGATCTTGGCGGACGAGCGTGCACGGCTAGCGTCGCCAAGCGCGTTTAATGCGGCAAAACTGTCCGCCACGAGCACGTGCGGATGGTCGCAAGGCTCGGACACGATCGCCCCCGCCGCGCCCTGTGCGAAGGCCTGATCGAGGAACAGGTGCCCGTCGCTGGCCTCGCCCCTCATCGCCACGAACAAATCGCCGGGGCCGACTTCGCGCGAGTCGAACGCGACGCCGCTGACGGAGAAGTCACCAGACGCCACACCACCGGTAGCCGCTGCAATCTCAGCTGAAGTCCACAAGCTCACTGCTCCCCTCCCGCTTGCGGGAGGGGTCGGGGGAGGGGCTGACCAAACAGCGCGGACGCCAGTACGTACGTCGCGCCCTCCCCTAGCCCCTCCCGCAAGCGGGAGGGGAATGACGATGTCGCCGCCCTCACGCCGCGCACTCCCGCGCGACGGTCACGTCGTCGAACGGCAGGACCATGTCGCCGACGATCTGGCCTTGTTCGTGGCCCTTGCCGGCGATCAGCACGATGTCTTCTGGGCCAGCCTCTCGCACTGCCGCGCCAATTGCCGCCCGTCGATCGCCAATCTCCTCGGCGCCCCGCGCACCCTTCAGGACGTCGCACCGGATCGCTCGAGCGTCCTCAGTCCGCGGATTGTCGTCGGTCACGATGACACGGTCCGCATGCTGCACCGCGACCTGCCCCATCGTCTCGCGCTTGCCCGTATCCCGGTCGCCACCTGCCCCGAACACCACGATCAGTTTCCCGCCAGCATGCGGCTTGAGCGCAGCGATCGCGGCTTCCAGCGCATCGGGAGTATGCGCGTAATCCACATACACCGGCGCACCCGACTTCGCGATCACGGCGCGTTCCAGCCGCCCGCGGACCGGCTGCAACCGCGCGAGGTTGGCGATCGTCGCGGCCACGTCGCCGCCGGTCGCGATTACCAGCCCAGCCGACACCAGCGCGTTCGCCGCCTGGTAAGCTCCGATCAGCGGCAGCGTCACCTTGTACGTCTGGCCGTCAGCCTCGATCGTCAGCCCCTGCCCGAGCAGCGTCGGATCGCGCCCGACCAGCCGCAACGTCTCACCCTGCGTGCCGACCGTGATCAGCCGATTGCCGCGCTCGCGTGCCAGGTCGATCACCCGCGCCGACTGCGGATCGTCCGCCCACACCACCGCCGCACCGTCGGTCGAGAGCACTTCCGAGAACAGCCGGATCTTGGCGGTAAAATACGCCGCCATGTCGCCATGATAGTCGAGATGGTCGCGGCTGAGATTGGTGAACGCGGCGGCAGCCACCTTCAGCCCCTCGGTGCGATATTGCGTCAGGCCGTGGCTCGACGCCTCGAACGCCAGATGAGTCACGCCTTCACGCGCGAGGCCCGCCACGTTCGACAGGAACGTCACCACATCCGGCGTGGTCAGCCCGGTCGTCACACGCTCGTCGGCGGTCGTAACGCCCAGCGTCCCGATCGACGCCGCGTGAAACCCCGCCATCCGCCAAAGCTGCCGAGTCATCTCGACGCACGACGTCTTCCCGTTCGTCCCGGTAATCGCCACCGACGTCTCGGGAAACGGCGCGAAGAACTTCGCGGCCAGTTGTGCGAACCGCTCGCGGGGATTGTCGTCGGCGATGTACGTCGCGCCCTCGACCGGCAGACCCGGCCGCGCGACGACGGCGATCGCACCAGACCGGATCGCATCGGCCACGAAATCCTCGCCATTCACCCGCGCGCCTTCGAACGCGCCGAACACCGTGCCGGGCGCGACCTTGCGGTGATCGATCGCGAACCCCGTCACCTGCGCCTCTTCCGTCCCGTCGGTCAGCGCTGCGAGTTTCATGCAATAGTCCTCATTGCCCGGTAGGCTGCGTACGCGACGGGTCCTGCCACAAAGTCGGCAGGATGTCAGACACGTCGATGTCGCGGTGCGCATCGGGCACCACGCCCAGGATCGCCCCGACGCGCGAGATCGTCCGTCCCACGACCGGCGCGGTATTCCATGCCGCGGTCTTCCACCCGGCGGTTTCCTTCGTGCCAAGCGGCGAATCGAGCATCGCCAGCACGACATAGCGCGGCGCATCCATCGGGAATGCCGCGGCAAACGTCGCCACGTTGCGCGAATGATCGTAGCCGCCCGAGACGGCCGCCTCCGCCGTCCCGGTCTTGCCGCCGACGCGGTAGCCGGGCGCATCGCCCTTGCGACCCGTACCGCGCTGCACGATCAGCCGCAGCATCTGCCGCATCCGCGCGCTGGTCTGCTCGCTGATCACCCGTCGACCGGCAACCGCATGCCCCGGCGCGACCTTCAGCAACGTCGCCGGCCGCCAGATCCCGCCATTGACCAGCGCCGCATACGCGCTCGCCAGATGCAGCGGGGTCACCGCGATGCCGTGACCGTAGGCGGTGGTCATCGTCGTCGTGCGCGCCCAGTATTTCGGCCACAACGGACGACCCTTCTCGCGCAGTTCGATATCGGGCTTGGTATCGAAGCCGAGCTTCTTGAACATCGCCTGCATCTTTGCGGGCCCGACCTCGTCGGCGACACGTGCGGTGGCGATGTTGGACGAATAGATCAGCGTCTCGGCCATGTTCAGCCAGCGCTTCGGATCGCCGCGCTCGTCATGGATCGTGAAGCGCCCGACCTGGAGCGGATGCGTCGCGTCGAACCGCCGCGCGAACGACGTCACGACGCCGGTATCCATCGCGGTCGCCATCGTGATCGGCTTGAACGTGGAACCAAGCTCGAAAACGCTCTGAGTCGTGATGTTGCGGAGTTGTTCGCTGCCGGACATGCCGACGCGATTGGGGTTGAACGTGGGCAGCGAGACCATCGCGATCACTTCGCCGGTCGCGACGTCGAGGACGATACCGCCGGCGCCGCGCGCGGAGAAGGTGGTCATCGCGCGGCCGAGTTCGCTCTCCATTGCCGCCTGGACGCGGTTGTCGAGCGACAGCGCGACGGGCGTGCCGTTGAGCGCAGGATTGGTCAGCCGCTCGTCGAGCACGCGCTCCATTCCGCTCATGCCGTGGCCCGCGGTCGACAGGAAGCCGAGCGCATGCGCCGCCATCGTCGATTGCGGATAAAGCCGCTGCGTATCGCGGTCGAACACGATCGCGGGCTCGCCGATCGCATTGACCTGCTCGACCAGCGCCGGCGACGCGCGCCGCTGAAGATAGATGAAGCTCTTGCCCGACGTCAGCAGCGCATAATAATGCGCCTGGTCACCCGCCTCGGGCATCAGCGCAGCGAGCTTGCTGGCGATCTCGGTCGGATCGCCGATCAGCTTCTTCGGGTGCACCGCGATCGTCCACGCATCGATCGTCCGCGCGAGCGGTGCGCCGTTGCGATCGACGATGTCGCCGCGTGCCGCAATCGCCGCCGAGCGCGCCTGCGGATCGGCGAGCGAAGACTGTACCGCCAGCATTCCGAGCCGCCCGACCACCACCAGCACCGCCGCGCCGAACAGGAACATCAGCATCATCAGGCGCGTATGCGCCGTCGCCACCAGAGCGTGACGCTGGTTGGCGCTACGCTGTTGCGAGACAGGCCGGGCGACCAATGCGGTCACCGCCGCTTACGGCTCTCGGAGCGGGCGCCGCTCATAATGTCACCCAGCGTCGTGTCGGACAGCAGCTTCCGGTCGAGCATCGCGACCGCCTGCGGCCGGACCTTGGCGACGGCAGCGAGGCGTTCGGTCTTAGCGGCGCGGACGAGCGCGGCCTCCGCGGAGCGCGGCGTCGAGACCGATGCGCGGATCACGACCGGCTTGAGCGCGGTCTTCGAAGCCGCCTGGATCGCGACGTTCATCGCGCGCGGTGCGGTAACCTGGGCCATCTGCACCGGCGCGACGGGGGCAAGCTTCACAACGGCCGGAGCGGCGGTGACCGGCACGATCGACGCGGAGACGACGGACCCCGCCCCCGACGGCACCAGCAGCGCGGCGGTCTGGACCCCGTCGGCGCGCAGGCTGTTGACGTCGAGCGCCGCGAGCGCGGCCTCGCTCACCACGAACTGGCCGGCAGTCGGCGCCGACAGCGCCAGCGTGTCGCCATTCCAGCGCTCGAGCTGCGCCAGATTGCCCCGCGTGTCGAACTCGGTCTCCAGCGCGCGGATGTCGCGCTGCGCCGAGCGGATCTGACCATTGACCGCCTCCAGCTTCTTGCGCTCGGCGGCGACCTGTAGCGATACGAGGTAGAAACCGAGCACGACGGCCACGCAGCCCCCGAACCAGCCCACACCCTTCATCCGATACGCCGCCGTCATGTCGTCACCTCTTCCGTCCAAGGTTGCGCGGAGGTCCGCCGCGCCGTCCGTAATGTCGCCGAGCGCGCACGCGGGTTGCGCGCGATCTCGGCCTCGCCGGCGCGAACACCGCGGCCGACATGAGAAAAACTAGGTTCCGCAACGGCTTTCACCTGCGGAAGATGACGCGAACCTGAAGGAGAGCCACCGGAACGGGTGCGCAGGAAGCGCTTCACCATCCGGTCCTCGAGGCTGTGGAACGTCACGATCGCCAAGCGGCCGCCGGGCTTCAGCACGCGCTCGGCCGCGAGCAGTCCGTCGGCCAGTTCGCCAAGCTCGCGGTTCACGTGGATCCGGATCGCCTGGAACGCGCGCGTCGCGGGATCCTTCTTGTCGTGCGCCTTGTAGCCGAGCGCGCGGCGGACGATGTGCGCCAGCTCGCCGGTCCGCGTCAGCGGGCGCGCCGCGACGATCGCGCGCGCGACACGCCGCGACTTGGGCTCGTCGCCGTACTGATACAGCACGTCGGCGATCTCGTTCTCGTCCGCCTCGTTGACGAAGTCCGCCGCCGACATGCCGGCCCGCGCCATCCGCATGTCGAGCGGGCCATCCGACTGGAACGAGAAGCCGCGCTCGGCCTGGTCGAGCTGCATCGACGACACGCCGATATCGAGCGTCACACCGTCGACCGGCGCGAGGCCGCGCGCTTCGAGTTCGGATGCCATCGCCGAGAAGTCCGCGGCAATCAGCGTCAGGCCTTCTTCGGCTTCTTCCATCGCGCGACCATTGGCGATCGCATCGGGATCGCGGTCGAACGCGACGATCCGCGCACCCGACTTGAGCAGCGCCAGCGTATAGCCGCCCGCGCCGAACGTGCCGTCGACCATCGTCTCGCCGGGCTCAGGGGAAAGCGCGGCCAGGACTTCGTCGAGCAGTACCGGGATGTGCGGTGCGGACGTGTCGAGAATGGGGGGCGTGCTCACAGCTGCACCCCCTTCTCGGCCATGTAGAAGCGCGCCATCTCCTTGACGACGGGGGGCATGCCGTCGGTGGCGATCAGCGTCGCGGGGTCCCAGATCTCGATATAGTCGAGCACGCCGTAGAAGAACGCATGGCCCTTGATGCCCGCATAAAAGCGCGGGAACGCGGGCATGATGAAGCGACCGGAGCCGTCGAACGGCACCGCTTCGCCGGATGCGGCGGCGCGCTTGATGTTGTAGTCGTACTCGCCGTTCTCGGACGTGTTCTCGGATTCGCGGCGATCGAGGCGCTCGGCGAGGATGTCGACGTAACCGGGATCATACGCGACTAGGCAGCGATTCTTCTGATGCGCGCCGATGATGATGGTCCCGCCGTCCTTGCCGTTCGCCTTGGGCGCATTTGCCGAGAGCATCGTGCGAAGTGCCGAGGGGATGGCTACCCGGCCCTTGTCGTCGACAAGGCCGATACCGTCTCCTTGATAGCGACCCCGTACCGACACGCCAAAACCCTTCGAAATGGCGCACACGCTTCACCATCTCGAAACGCGGCCATCGCCGCGTCCCGACCGCGCTTTCAGCTAACGGTGAACGTGCCCCTGTATTAACCTCCATCTACCATAGAGGTTCGGGGACGCAACGGGATTTTTGGGGATTCTCGGGATTCACCACGAGTTTCGGACGCCAGTCTGGGGGGATATGGTGCGCAGTTCGGATCGGATGTGACGATTTGGGCAGTCCTGGGCTGGGGATATTCGGGGATCGCGCCAGATGGCGGATGCCGGATCCCGATCTGACGGAGGGGGCGCTGAAGGCGACGGAGGGGGAGGACCACGCAACAGCGGTGATCGCTTTCCTCCCCCTCCGTCTGGCAAGCGCTAGCCACCTCCCCCTGGCGGGGGAGGATCGTTCGAGTCGAGGTTCGATGAAGGCGTATCCGGCACTAACTGCCCCGGTGGAGACCGCCACCTCGGCGAATGCCGCCAGCACAGCACAGCAGTCCACCCGCAACAGCCGCCACCCCAGGAGAAGCTCCGTCACCCTAGCGAAAGCTGGGGTATCCCCGTGTGACACCCGTCACCTGCCACGATGGAGACCCCAGCTTTCGCTGGGGTGACGGCTTATTTACTCGGGCAACGGTTACACTTCGTGCCACGACTTGATGCGCCGAAGCAACGGTTCACTCTTCGCGCCACGACCTAATGCGTTGACGTGACCGTCCATTCTCCGCGGCAAGGCATCATGCGCCGCCTCGACGGTCCGCTCGCCAAGGCGATGGCCTTATGGTCGGACGATCGAAAACCAGCAGACTATCGTACCTGGCACCCTGTTCCGCCGGCTATGGCGCGGGAGCCTGCGCGTTGGCGCTCGGCGCCACGCCCATCTCGGCCAGCGGCTCGCCAGCGCTCGTGGCATCGACGACGTTCGAGACACCCATGTTCGCCACCACATCGGCCTGCGCCGTGCCCGCCGTCGCGACAGGGCGCTCGCGGCTCGCAGACCCGATGATCGCGCTGGCGAGGCCGATCAGCAGCACGACCGCGGCCAGCCCGATCATGCCAACCTTGATGCGTTGCATGCTCTGCGAGGGATCATGAGGTAACTTCATCTTGCCGCGCCATGATACCCGACTGCCGCGCTTCTGTCGATTCACAGGCATTTCATCGCTCAAACGAGCCCCTTCGCGGTGCGCCATGCCGGATCGTACAACGTCGACAGATACCGGAATCCGGTGTCGCACAGGATCGTCGCGATCCGCTTGCCGGGCCCGAGATGTTTTGCCAGCGCCACCGCCCCTGCGACGTTGATCCCCGACGACAGCCCAAGGCACAGCCCTTCCTCGTCGAGCAGCCGGCGGACCCATGCATAGCCCTCCTGATCCGAAATCCGGAACTGCGTATCGATCGGCGCGCCTTCCAGATTGGCGGTGATACGCCCCTGCCCGATGCCTTCGGCGACCGAAGACCCTTCCGCCTTCAACTCGCCATGTGCGTAGTAGTTATAGAGCGCTGCACCGTGCGGGTCGCTGAGCGCGATGCAGACATTCTCGTCCTTGGCCTTCAGCCCCAGTCCGACGCCGGCGATCGTGCCGCCGGTACCGGCCGCGCAGGTAAAGCCGTCGACACGCCCGTCCATCTGCGCCCAGATCTCCTCCGCGGTCCCGACGATGTGCGCGCGGCGGTTCGCGGTGTTGTCGAACTGGTTCGCCCAGATCGCGCCCGGCGTTTCTTCCGCAATCCGTCGCGAGGTATGGACGAAATGGCACGGCGACGAGAATGCGGCGGCCGGCACCAGCACGAGTTCAGCACCAAGCGCGCGCAACGTGTCCATCTTCTCGCGGCTCTGCGTCTCGGGCATGACGATGATCGTCTTGTAGCCCTTCGCATTGGCGACCAGCGCGAGGCCGATCCCGGTATTGCCCGCGGTGCCCTCGACGATCGTGCCGCCGGGTTGGAGCAACCCGCGCTGCTCGGCATCCTCGACGATGAACAGCGCGGCGCGATCCTTCACCGACGCACCTGGGTTGGCGTATTCGCACTTGCCGAAGATATCGCAGCCGGTTGCCTCGCTCGGACCTTTCAGCCGAACGAGCGGAGTATTGCCGATAAGGGCGAGCGTGTCGGGTGTCGTATGCATCGCCGGTATGTGGCGTGGCGGCGCGTCCGGAGCAAGCGAGCGAAAGTTTGCCGCCTTAAATTCGCGGTCGGCACGTCCGACGTTCAGGGCCGCCGATCACGCCGGAAACACCCCGGCAAAAAACGGCGTGCAGTTGGTATGATCCATGTTACCGTCTGGGATCGCTGGAAAAGGTGGATCGCGACTTGTCGGAATACGCGCGCGCGCTGGCCCTGCTCGAAGAGGCCATAGACCTCATGGAGTCGGTCGGCGACACGCTGATCGCCGCGCATCTCACCACGCCGCTCGGACTGGTGCAGGACCGGCTGGATTCGCTCGGAGATCCACCTTGCCCCGCGTAGCCGTGACGGCAGTTCGAGACGTCACGCGGGACTATCCGGCTGGCGGGTTTGGTACAGTTCTCCTGCCCCATATCCAGCCATAGACCTTGACGCCCTATGCTGCATGCGCGAAGCGGGGATACTATGAAGATCCTCCCCCTCTCCGCCGTTGCCGCGCTGCTCGCGCTGGCCGCCTGCAACTCCAAGCCTGCCGCGCCCGAGGTGGTCGACACCAATCCGGATCCGATGGCGAACACGCTCGCCAACGCCGCACCGGTCGAGCTGCCGCCTTCGATCAAGTCCGAGAAGACGCTGCGCTGCAAGGACAACAGCCTGCTCTACGTGACGTTCTTCCAGGGCGACAAGCAGGCCGTGGTCCGCACCAAGAAGGACGGCCCCGCCACCACGCTGAAGTCGGATGTCGCCGGCGCGCCGAAGACCGCCGAGGGCGGCTGGTCGATGACCGGCGACGACGACAGCGTCACGCTGACCGCACCGGGCAAGTCGGCGCAGATCTGCCACGCCTGAGCCCTGCGGCTTCGATGATTGTCCAGAACGGTCGGCGGATCCTTCGCCGGCCGTTTTTCTTTGTGCCGCGCGCTCTTGCCCGAACGACGTGAGATCGGCACCCTAGGGCGATGGCAACAGTCGCGATCTACAGCCTCAAGGGCGGCGTCGGCAAGACGACGCTCGCGGTGAACCTGGCCTGGTGCGCCGCTACCCTGTCCGCACGCCGCACGCTGCTGTGGGATCTCGATCCGCAGGCCGCCTCGACCTGGGTGCTCGGTGGCCCCCATGGAGTCGGGGCCAACGCCGACCAGGCGCAGGCGATGTTCTCGAAGGACGTCGCGGTCCGCAAACAGGCGCGGCCGACCGCCTACCCCCATCTCGACCTGATCGCCGCCGACGCGTCGCTGCGCGGGCTCGACCAGCTGTTCCACGATCTCGACAAGAAGAAGCGCCTCGCCAAGCTGCTGTCCGAGCTTGCCGGCTACGACCGCGTGATCCTCGACTGCCCACCGGGCCTGACCGAGACCGCGGACCAGGTCATGCGCGCCGCCGACCTGATCGTGATCCCCGTCATCCCCTCCCCGCTCTCGACCCGCGCGTACGACGCGGTGGTCCAGCATCTCGGCGGTCGCACGCCGCTGTTCCCCGTCCACGTCATGGTCGACAGACGGCGCGCACTGCATGCCCAAGCACTGGAGCGCCATCCCGACTGGCCGGTCATCCCGATGGCCAGCGGTATCGAGTCGATGGCGGTCAAGCGCGCGCCGGTTGGTGTGCTCGCGCCCCGATCCGCCGCCGCGCAGGCATTCGCCAATCTCTGGCGCCAAATCGAGCAACGGCTCGCCGCGTGACCGACATCCTGGACCCCCAGCTGGTGCTCGGCGCCTATTCGGTCGGCGTCTTCCCGATGGCGGACAGTCGAGACGCCGCCAGCGTCTATTGGGTCGAGCCACGCCGCCGCGCCGTCCTCCCGCTCGACGGCTTCCAGCTCTCGCGCTCGCTGAAGAAGACGATCGCCGCGGACCGGTTCCAGGTCACCGTAGACACCGCGTTCGAGCGTGTCGTGCAACTCTGCGCTGAGAGCGTCGAGGGGCGGCCCGAGACGTGGATCAACGACGGCATCGAGCGCGTCTTCCAGACGCTCCACGCGATGGGGTTCGCGCATTCGGTCGAATGCTGGGACGGCGGCAAGCTGGTCGGCGGGCTGTACGGCCTGTCGCTCGGCCGCGCGTTCTTCGGCGAAAGCATGGTCAGCCGCGCCACCGACGCCTCGAAGGTCGCCCTCGCGCACCTCGTCGCGCGCCTGCGCACCGGCGGCTTCACCTTGCTAGATTGCCAGTTCCAGACCTCGCATCTCGCCTCGCTCGGCGCGATCGAGATCGAGCGCGCGGATTACGTCGCGTTGCTGGGTGCGGCGCTCGACGGTGCGCTCAAGCCCTCGTCCGCCGCCGGAGTCTCGTCGGCCGCCGGCGACTTCCGCGCGCTGGACCGCTTGGCCGGCAAGGCCTCCGCGACCGGCGCGGTATCGGGGCCGGTCGCCGGGAAAGTCATCGCACAGCTCTTGGTCCAGACGTCGTAGACCGGATGCTGCACCGCGTTCAGCGCGGGACGCTCCTTGTACAGCCAGCCCGAAAACGTCCGCCGCCAATGCTTGTCGACGCCGCGCACCAGCACCTGCACGAACGCGCCGGTCAGCTGCTCCTGCTCCCACGGCGCAGTCTGCTCGCACGCACGCAGCCGCAGCACGACATCGCCCATCCGCGTCGCTTGCCCAGGCTTCAGCGTCACTTCGCGGGTTTCGCCGTTACGCTTGTTGAGCAGGCCGAGCACCGCGACGCGCTGCGCCATCGGCGTGCCGCCATTGGCGATCGCGGCGGCGCCGGTATCGATCGTCTCGATCGAGGAATTGCCAGCCTCATCCGGGCCGGGCAGGTCCTGCTGGACCGCGGCAATCGGAGTCGCAGGCTTGGTCAGCGCGCGGTATCCGAACCAGCCGCCCACCGCCAACGCCACGACCAACACGGCCGCGGCGAGCCAGCGCATGATCACCCTTCGGGCGTCCAGGCTTCGTAATCGCCCGTCGCGGCGGCGCGCTTGCCACCCTTTTCGAGAGCACCCGATGGCCGATAGGCGAGCGCGGTACCGGTCATGTTAGGTACGGCCGGCTTCTGCCAGGCGCGGATCGGCGGCAGCGCGCGCTCGGGCACGTCGTCGACCTGGTGATGCAGCCAGCTGAACCACGCGGGCGGAACACGGCTGGCGTCGGTCGCGCCCTGATAGATCACCCAGCGGCGCGGGTTGCCCGCGGTGTCCTTGCCACCCTGGTAATAGACGTTGCCGAGCGCGTCCTCCCCCATCTTCGCCATGCTGCGCAGGCCGAATTTGGTGCCGAGGGTGGCGCCGTTCCACCACGTGAAAGTCGATGCGAGAAAGCCCATGCGCCGCGCTTAACCCGAGTAAGGGCGGGCTTCAACCTCGATCGTTGGAGAAGGCGTCGCGAAGACCTGATCCTCCCCCGCCAGGAGGAGGATCGGGGAGGTTCGTCTTTGAGGCGTTCGTTATGCCTTGGATGCAGCCCCGCTTGTTCTCCCGGGCAGGCGGGAGCTCAGTCTGGATCCCCGCCTTCGCGGGGAAACACTTGGCTGGAGACGGCGATAGCCACATATTCCACCCCGGCGAAGGCCGGGGCCCAATTGGGGGACGTCGCTAACGAAGCGCTGTCCGCCATTACAGCGACCTTCCCAATTGGACCCCGGCCTTCGCCGGGGCGGTGCGTGTTCGGAAGATGCCATTCAGGAGCAAGTTACGGCCATTCAGGACCAAGTACGGGAGGTGGATGTCACGGGCGATGTATATCGCCGGGGTGGTGTCATTGATCGAACGGTTCGCGCGCCTACTTCGCCTTGTCCCACGTCACCAGATCACCCTCGGCTATGCCCAGTTCCGCAGACCGCCCGCCCATCAGCTCCAGCACCGCCCCCACCGGCTCCCCCGAGGGAATCGGCGCTTCCGAGAACGGCACGGCATTCTCCGCAATCCGCGCGATCGTCCCGTCGGCGCGAATATAGACGATATCCAGCGAACTCGGCGTGTTCTTCATCCAGAAGTTCGCATCCACCGGCGCGCCACCGGTCGGCGGATACGGCCAGAACAGCATGCCGCCATCCCGCTTCAGGTCGGTGCGATACATCAGCCCGCGTGCCTGCTCGTCCTGCGTCTTGGCGCGCTCGACCGTGAACGCATGCGTCCCGTTCGCGCTCTTGATCGTCAGCGGCAGCGTGGCGACGGGCGCCGCCTCGGTCTCGTCGCCGCTACGCATGTACGCGACACCCCCGACGCCAACGCCCAGCGCCAGCACACCGGCCAACACGGCCTTCATCACGAACGTCATCCCAGATCCTCTTCGACCGCAACGGCGAGCGGCCCCTTACGTCCATCGACGACGCGCGCGCGCAATCGCTGATCGGGCTCGACCGATTCGATCCCGGCCCGACGCAGCGTTTCCATGTGCACGAAGATGTCGCTGCCATCGGCGCCCCGTACCAGGAAACCATAGCCTTTCAAACGGTTGAACCATTTGACCGAGGCCGCCTCGAACGGTCCGGCGGCATCGATCATCGCGATCGGATCGATCCGGTCCGGCGACGACGGCGCGCGAACCGGCTCTTCGATCGCGTTGGTCATGTCGATCGAAACGATCTCGCGCGCCTGGAACCCGCGGCCGCGCTGCACCGACAGCGTCTCGACCCGCGCGCCTTCGGGCAGGCTGCGGCGACCATGCGCCTGCAGCACCGAGAAATGGACCAGGATGTCGCCGACACTCTCGTCGTCCGCGACCGCGAATCCGAAGCCCCGCGTAACGTCGAACCATTTGATCACGCCGCCGATCGCACGCACGTCCGCGCCGCCTTCACCGCCGCCGTCCACGTTCAAAATCGTCGGTCCGGTCTCGACCGGCATGTCAGCCCCCTGCCGCGTGTCGTTACGCATCGTTACACCCCTGGACGCCTAGCTAGCACGCTTCGTCGCAGTCGCAATGAATCCGTTACGCTGCCTATTCGAAATCGATCGATTCGGGGCTGTCGGACGGCGCTGCAGCAACAATTTTACGCGCCAGGTCGAACCGGTGACCCGCGCGCAGCATCGCCGCGAGCTGTTTTTCATGCAGCTTACGGTCACCCTCGCCGTTTCCGTAAGGGCCGATGCGCTTGCGCCGCGCGAAGGCAAGCGCCGATTCGACCGCACGATCGGCGATCGCCGGTGCAACCGATTCCGCATCGCCGTCGTCGATCCGCGCCTCGCGAAACGCTCCCGCGACGCGTCGTGCACCCAGGCCCCGGCGCTGCATCGCAGCAGCACGCTGTTCGGCAAAGGCACGGTCGTCGACATAGCCCAGATCGGCCATTCGCTGCGCCAGCTCCCCAGGCTCGGCCAGCGCCGCGAAGGATCCCCCGTCCCAGCCCCGCTCGCGGATTTTCCGCGTGAGATAATCGGTCAATCGCCCTCGGGTCGTCGCGAACCGCTCGACATAGCGCAGCGCCATCCGCTCCAACGCAGCCGCATCGAGTGGCTTGAGCGGCGCGCGCTCGGCTTTTCGCCCGCCCGTACGCCCAGCCACACGCTCTTTCCCGCGGCTAGCGGGGCGCTCTGTCGCGCGTTCGGGGTCGTCATCATCTGACACGCCATCATTGTGCCACACTGACACCCGAAATTGAACGGCTAGACTAGAGATAGGTGTGGTGCGTTCGGCCGCCATGCGGGGCACGACGCCAGAGACAGGAACTGCGATGACGACAGAGACGCTTCAGAAGGACGGCCAGACCGCGGCGACGATCGTCGCGACGCCGACCGAGGACGCCCTGCCGCGCCGCTTCGCCGACTTCGGCACGCTCGGCGAGGCGCTCGACTACGCAGCGTCCGGCACGCGCGGCCTGAACTTCCACGACGCGCGCGGCACCCTGTCGCAGCCTTACCCCTATGCGCAACTCCGCACCGACGCCCGCGCTATGGCCGATCGCCTGATTGCCGCCGGCGTCGCCCCCGCCGACCGCATCGCGCTGGTCGCCGAGACCGGTCCCGAGTTCGCCGCATTGTTCTTCGGCGTCGTCTATGCCGGCGCATGGCCCGTGCCACTGCCGCTGCCGACCTCGTTCGGCGGCCGCGATTCGTACATCGAACAGCTCCGCGTTCAGCTGTCGAGCTGCGATCCCAAGATGCTGATCTTCCCGCCCGAGCTCGCGCAGATGGCCGGCGAAGCCGCGCGCCTGTCCGGCACCGTCGGCATCGACTGGTCCGAGTTCGCCGCGCAGGACGCGCCCGTCGCGACGCTGCCCGAAGCAAAGCCCGACGACATCGCCTATCTGCAATATTCCAGCGGCTCGACCCGTTTCCCGCACGGCGTGGTCATCACGCACGAGGCGTTGCTCAACAACCTCGCCGCGCACAGTCACGGCATGGAAGTCTGCGACACCGATCGCTGCGTCTCGTGGCTGCCCTGGTATCACGACATGGGCCTCGTCGGCTGCTTCCTGTCGCCGATCGCCAACCAGGTCTCGACCGATTACCTGAAGACCGAGGATTTCGCGCGCCGTCCGCTCGCCTGGCTCGATCTCATCAGCCGCAACACGGGCACGACGCTCAGCTATTCGCCGACCTTCGGCTATGACATCTGCGCGCGCCGCATGTCATCGCAGACCAAGGCGAGCGACCGTTTCGACCTGTCGCGCTGGCGCGTCGCCGGCAACGGTGCCGACATGATCCGCCCCGACGTGATGCAGTCGTTCGTCGATGCGTTCGCCGATGCGGGCTTCAAGGCGACCGCTTTCCTGCCGAGCTACGGCCTCGCCGAGGCGACGCTCGCGGTCTCGCTTATGCCGCCGGGCGAAGGCATCCGCGTCGAACTCGTCGAGGAAACCCAGCTTTCGGGCGGCTCGCGCGGCGGGGATCGCCCGCAGCGTTATCGCGCGATCGTCAACTGCGGCAAGCCGGTCCGCGACATGAAGATCGAGATCCGCGAAGAGGACGGCACGCCCCTCCCCGATCGCGCGATCGGCAAGGTCTGGTGCAGCGGCAAGTCGGTGATGGTCGGCTATTTCCGCGACGACGCGGCGACCGAGGCCTGCATGGCCGATGGTTGGCTCGATACCGGCGACATGGGCTATATGTCGGACGGCTACATCTACATCGTCGGCCGCGCCAAGGACATGATCATCGTCAACGGCAAGAATCACTGGCCACAGGACATCGAATGGGCCGTCGAACAGCTTCCCGGCTTCAAGGCCGGTGACATCGCCGCCTTCGCGATCACCACGCCCGGGGGCGAGGAGACGCCTGCCGTGCTGGTCCAGTGCCGCAGCCTGGACGATGCCGAGCGCCTGCGCCTGCGCGACGAGATCCGCGAGCGGGTGCGGTCGGTGACCGGCATGAACTGCGTGATCGAACTGATCCCGCCGCGCACTTTGCCGCGCACGTCGTCGGGCAAGCTCAGCCGGGCGAAGGCGCGCAACCTGTATCTCAGCGGCGATATCAAACCGTACGATATCGCGGCCTGAACGACCGGATCGATGCGCGAAGGCGGGAATTCGCGCACGATATCCTCATAAACCGTAATAAATAGATCCATTTCGGCGGATCACGAACGATCTGCTAACTATCGTGCTTTAACGATCGTGGCGTGAGCACGACACCGCCTTCCGTCTCGAGCCGCATGGCGCTCGACATTCCCACGCTGCTGGGATTCCGCGACGGGGCGGATCCTGCGGTGTGGGGACGGATTCGTGCCGCACAGCTTTATGCCGGACGACGCATGGCGCTGCTCCTGCTCGCGGCGAACGCGCTGGCGACTCTGGCGACGGCGTTTCTGCTGCGGACGATCGTTCCGGTATGGCAGCTTGCCTGCTGGGCGGCGCTGGTCGGTGCGGTCGCGGTCGCGGTCAGCTTCCGCCGGCTTGCCGTGGAGCGGGACGGCGCCGGCTATGCGACTCCGGGCGAGGTTCGCGGTACGTTGTGGGAGGGGCTGGCGCTCGCTTTGGCATGGTCGACGGTACCGGTGTTCTTCTGCACGCACGCGCCGTCCGGAACGACCGCGGGGCTGGGCATCACGCTGGGCATCCTGATGGTCGCCGCCGCGCTGACGATGGCGCCGCTCGCGTTGGCGACGCTCGTATTTATCAGTTATCTCGGTATGGCCATAGCCATCCAACTCACCTTCGCCGGCACGTTAGCGGCGGCAGGCGGGGTGCTGCTGTTCACCGCGCTGTTGACAATCGTGTGCCTCAACCGCGCCAGCGCACTGGTCGCGATCCACGCCGCGGAGATCGCGCTCGCCGAACGGGACGAGACCGTCAGCCTGTTGCTGCGCGAGTTCGAAGATGCCGGGTCGGACTGGCTTTGGGAAACCGATGCCACGCGTCGCATCATCAGGGCCAGCCAGCGCTTCGCCCATGCCTGCGGACTCGATCCCCTTACCGTCGAAGGCATGCCGTTGCTGCAGGTGCTCGCCGGATCGAGTTGGGAAACCGGCAGCTTTTCAGCCGGGCTGCGCACGCTGGCGGACAAGCTGAAACGCCGTGACAGTTTCCGCGACCTGCGCCTGCCCGTGCACGTCCGCGGCGAGGATCGCTGGTGGGAGATCGCCGCCTCGCCCCGGTTCGACAGCCGCGGCCAGTTCTGCGGCTTTCGCGGGGTCGGCTCCGATGTCACCGAACAGCGCGCCTCGGCGGACAAGATCAACCGGATGGCGCGGTTCGACACGCTGACCGGCCTGCCGAACCGGCTGATGGTCAACGAAACGCTCGTCCGGACGATGACCGACGCCGACAAGCTGGGCGCGCGCTACGCCTTCATGATGCTCGACCTCGACCGGTTCAAGGCGGTCAACGACACGCTTGGCCATCCGATCGGCGACCGCCTGCTCGGTCGCGTATCCGAACGCCTCAACCAGTTGATGAGCGCCAACGAGATGTGTGGACGCCTCGGCGGCGACGAGTTCGCCGTCGTGGTCCGCGACGCGACCGATTCTCGTGCGATAGAGCGACTGGCACAGCGGATCATCGAATCACTCTCGCTCCCGTACGAGATCGACGCGCACACGCTCTATATCGGCGCGAGCATCGGCCTGGCGATCGGCCCGCGCGATGGGCGCACCGCCGAAATGCTGGTCCGCTCGGCGGATCTCGCCTTGTACCGCGCCAAGGACGCCGGCCGCGGCGTGTTCCGCACCTATGAACCCGAACTCCACGTCCAGGCCGAAGAGCGGCGGGTGCTCGAAATGGCGCTACGCGGCGCGGTCGAGAAGGGGGAGATGCATCTCGACTATCAACCCGTCGTCGATGCCGACACCGGGTATCTACGGGGGTTCGAGGCGCTACTGCGCTGGACGAGCGCCGAATTCGGCAGTGTTTCGCCGACCAAGTTCATCCCGCTCGCCGAAGAAACGCGGCTGATCGCCCCGATCGGCGCCTGGGTATTGCGGACCGCGTGCGAAGAGGCGGCGAAATGGCCCTCGGACATACGCATCGCGGTGAACGTCTCTGCAGACCAGCTACAGAACCCCGAATTCGTCACGACGGTCGCCTCGGCGCTGGCGACTACGGGCCTGTCCGCCGAACGCCTGGAGATCGAGGTGACCGAGAGCGTGTTCCTGCACGAAGGGCTGGTGGCGGTCAAAGTACTCGAACGCATTCTCGATCTCGGCGTGCGCCTCAGCCTGGACGATTTCGGCACCGGCTATTCCTCGCTCGGCTATCTCAGCCGCACGCGATTCTCGACGATCAAGATCGACCGCAGTTTCGTCCGCGATGCGGCGAAGGACGTGCGGGAGGCTGTCGCGATCATGCGGGCGGTTATCGCGCTCGCAAAGAGCCTTGACATGGCGACGACGGCCGAGGGCGTCGAGACGGAGGCAGAACACCGCGTGGTGCAGGAACTGGGCTGCAGCAAGGCGCAGGGATTCTATTTCGGACGCCCGATGCCCGTCGCCGAAGCGCGCGCGCTGGCGGACCGCGGCTGGAAAAAATCGGCCGCCGCCTGATCGGCTTGGGAACGCATACATCCAAAAAAGATGGTAAATATTGCCGAGCATCGGAAAATACATTTGGTGATCAGAGGCAACAAATCTGTTTACTATTGATCCATGTTCTAGACTTAATCATAGATATATCAAAGATGCTTCCCGCTAACAGGGATATCCCATGATTATCGGCCATTCCGTATCGACCGCCCACGGCGTAATATTGGCCATAGACGAGCCCGTCGCAACGATGTTGCAGCGCACCCAGAAACAGTTAGTTGGCATATCGTATACTGCTATTACGCATGCCGCCGATCTGGCACGCAACCTCAGTCACGTTGCTGCATTGCGGCCAAACAGTGGTGCCACTCGGATCAGGAAGCGCTATATCGACGGCGAAGGTGGCGTGGTCGCGCTGGATGTCGAAGTCTCGCGCCTGGGCGATAGCGAATCGGGGTATCTGGTCGGAACACTGTCCACGATCGAACCCCGCGAAGCACAGTCCAGCCCTGGTTGCACGAACATCGCGCTAAGAAGTGCCGGGTATCCGGGTTCCGATACCAGTCCCCACGACCTGTGGCGTCGAGCCAAGGACCTGCTCGCGGTGTCCCGCGCGCGCGATGCGGTACTGGGCGCGGACCTATGCGCGGATCATGCCTGGAGGATGCTGCTGCTGGTGTATGTCGCCGAGGCCGAGAGCCGGATCGCGACGGTCACGACCATGGTCGACGATCTGCACCTGTCGGGCCCGGTCGTCGGCCGCTGGGTTCGGGTTCTCCAGTCGAAGCGCCTGCTCGAACCGCTGCACCCCGGCGTCGATGCGCTGCAACTTACCCAAACGGGGATCGACCGCGTCGAGCGGCTGCTCGATCAACGGACCGTCGCGGGCGTAGCCTGAGCCCACCGGTGCAGAGCCTGTCGATCAGCTCAGCCGGTCGATCGCCTCGCGTGTCAGCGAACCGGGAATGATCATCACCGGCACCGGCAGCGCACCGGCATCGGCGCCGGTGAAATGCGCGATGAGTTCGCCCGGTGCGCCGCTCGCCGCCGCGCCCAGGACCAGTGCCGCGATATCGGGGTTGGCCTCGATCATTTCCCGAATGATCTTCGGTCCCTCGCCTTCCCGCACGGTAATCGATGGGCGCAGTCCCGATTCCTCGATCAACGTCCCCGCCGCGCCGGCCACGAGACCCTCGGCATGCAACCGCGCCTCTTCCTCGATCGTCGCCTGGACGCCGCCGAACGCGATGAACTCCTGTGGCGGAATAACCGTCAGGATCTCGACACCGCCGCCGGT
The DNA here is from genome assembly GCF_057815015.1 of Sphingomonas sp. SL1004. Lineage (NCBI taxonomy): Bacteria > Pseudomonadati > Pseudomonadota > Alphaproteobacteria > Sphingomonadales > Sphingomonadaceae > Sphingomonas > Sphingomonas sp. SL1004. The sequence continues at coordinate 4,135,466 of NZ_JBYMUX010000001.1, read as the reverse complement.
CTTCACCGCGCGCCGTGCGGCAAAGCGCAGCGCGATCCCGGCTTCCGGACTGTCGTCGATCACCACCAGATAGATACGCATGTTCGCCCCCGTTATCGTCCGTAGGTGGCCCGATGCCGGGCGCGACGCAAGACCGTGCCTTCCATGGAGGCTTCGAGGTAGGTTTCAGGTAGGTTTCGGGCGCACTCGCGACCGCAAGGGTTGACCCGAGCGGACGAGGGCGCGAGTAGGCATGCCGTTACGTCACGCCCTGGGGAAATCCATGTCGATCGAGATCAAGATGCCTGCGCTGTCCCCGACCATGGAGGAGGGTACCCTCGCCAAATGGTTGATCAAGGAGGGCGACGTCGTGAAATCGGGCGACCTGATGGCCGAGATCGAGACCGACAAGGCGACTATGGAATTCGAAGCCGTCGACGAAGGCACCGTGGTCAAGATCCTCGTCGCCGAGGGTACCGACAACGTGAAGGTCGGCACCGTCATCGCGATCATCGCGGAAGAGGGCGAGGACGCATCGTCGGTCTCGTCGGCTCCTACCAAGAGCGAGACGCCCGAGCCGGCCGCGAAGGAATCGGAAGCCAAGCCCGATCCCAAGGATCCGAACGACACCGGTAGCGAGGCCAAGCCTGCACCGCGCACCGAGGCTTCGGCTGAGGATCACGGTCGCCCCGCGGATGCCGGCCCGGCCTCGTCGGGTGACCGCGTGAAGGCGAGCCCGCTCGCCCGCCGCCTTGCCGCCGACAAGGGTATCGATCTCGGCGCCGTGTCGGGGTCGGGGCCAAAGGGTCGCATCGTCAAGGCCGACGTCGACAGCGCCAAGCCAGGTGCGGCTCCCGCTGCCGCGAAGACCGAAGCTGCTGCGCCGACTGCCGCTGCGGCCCCCGCCCCTGCCGCAAAGCCTGCGACCGTGCCGGACATCCCGCATGAGGCGACCAAGCTCAGCAACGTGCGGAAAACGATCGCGCGGCGCCTGACCGAGTCGAAGCAGACCGTTCCGCACATCTACCTCACCGTGAACATCCGCCTCGATGCGCTGCTCAAGCTACGTGGAGAGTTGAACAAGAGCCTCGAAGCACGCGGCGTGAAGCTTTCGGTCAACGACCTGCTGATCAAGGCGCAGGCCGTCGCGCTCATGCAGGTCCCGACCTGCAACGTGATGTTCACGCCCGACCAGCTGATCACCTTCCAGCGTGCCGACATCTCGGTGGCTGTCAGCACGCCATCGGGCCTGATCACGCCGATCATCGTCGGCGCCGACACTGCCTCGCTGTCGTCGATCTCGACGCAGATGAAGGACCTTGCGGGCCGTGCCCGCGATGGCAAGCTGAAGCCCGAGGAATATCAGGGCGGCACCGCCTCGATCAGCAACATGGGCATGTTCGGCATCACGCAGTTCGACGCGGTCATCAATCCTCCGCAGGCGATGATCCTGGCAGTCGGCGCTGGCGAGAAGCGTCCGTACGTGGTCGGCGACGAACTGACCGTGGCGACCGTGATGTCGGCGACCGGCAGCTTCGATCACCGCGCTATCGACGGTGCCGACGGCGCGCAGTTCATGAAGGCGTTCAAGCATCTCGTCGAGAACCCGCTGGGCATGCTGGCTTAAGATCGTGACGAGCGCCTCCCCTACCCCGTTCGTCCTGAGCGAAGTCGAAGCCTGTCCTGAGCTTCGCCGAAGGGGGCATGAGACTCATGTACCTCGACTGCGCTCGGCACGAACGGTTTAGGGGGGTGCTCGATATGAAGCAGACCACCATCGAGATCCTGCATATTCTCGCAGGGCTCGCGGCGGCGGTGGCGATGACCTGGGCGGCGGCGTGGTCGTATCCGCTGGCGTGGGACGTGATCTGGTGGTGCGGCGGCGCCGCGATGGTCGCGACCGTCGCGATGGGCATCCGTCCGCTGCGGCGCGCGCGCCGTCTCGACCGCCAGACCCACGGCAAATTTCGAGAGAGTAAAGCTTGACCGACCTCCCGCCCGAAAAGGCTCCTACGATCCGCGTCACCGCGATGCCCGCCGACGCGAATCCGTATGGTGACATCTTCGGCGGCTGGCTGATGGGCCAGATGGATCTTGCCGCCGGCTCGGTCGCGTCCCGTCGCAGCGGCGGCCGCGCCGTCACCATTGCGGCGGATGCGATGAAATTCCACATGCCGGTCGTCGTCGGTGACGAGGTGTCCGTCTATGCCGAACTCGTGAGCGTCGGCCGTACGTCGATGACGATCGAGGTCGAGGCGTGGCGCCGCGCGCGCCACAGCAACGACAGCTGCAAAGTGACGCAGGCGCGTTTTATCTTCGTGGCGGTCGGCGACGACCGCAAACCGCGGCCCGTGCCGCCCGAAACCAACTGAATCGAAGGACTCTACCGTGGCTGATACCTATGATCTCGTCATCCTCGGCTCGGGCCCCGGCGGCTACGTCGCCGCGATCCGCGCGTCGCAACTCGGCCTGAAGGTCGCGATCGTCGAGCGCGAGCGGCTGGGCGGCATCTGCCTCAACTGGGGCTGTATCCCGACCAAGGCGCTGCTCCGTACCTCTGAAATCTATCATTACATGCAGAACGCCGAGAGCTACGGCCTCAAGGCTGACAATGTCGGGTTCGACCTCGCCAAGATCGTCGACCGCTCGCGCAAGGTCGCGGGCCAGCTGAACGCGGGCGTCAAAGGCCTGATGAAGAAGAACAAGGTGACCGTCGTCGAAGGCGTCGGCACGGTTACGGCGAAGGGCAAGCTCTCGGTCAAGCAGGGCGACAAGACGGTCGAGCTGGAAGCCAAGAACATCATCGTCGCTACCGGCGCGCGCGCGCGTGACCTGCCGTTTGCCAAGGCTGACGGCGAGCGGATCTGGACCTATCGCCATGCGATGGTCCCGACCGAGATGCCGACCAAGCTGCTGGTCATCGGCTCGGGCGCGATCGGCGTCGAGTTCGCCAGCTTCTACAACGACATGGGCGCCGACGTGACGATCGTCGAAATGCTCCCGCGGATCCTCCCCGTCGAGGACGAGGAAGTCTCTGCGTTCATGGACAAGGCGCTGTCGAAGCAGGGCATCAAGCTGCTGACCCAGACCGGCCTCGAAGGTCTCGCACCCTCGGCGAACGGCGTCACGGCCAAGATCAAGGCGAAGGACGGCAAGGTTTCGGAAGAGACCTTCAGCCACGCGATCATCGCGATCGGCATCGTCCCCAACACCGAGAATATTGGGCTTGAGGCATTGGGGATCGAAACCGACCGCGGCCACATCAAGACCGACGGCTATGGCCGGACCAACGTCGACGGCATCTGGGCGATCGGTGACGTCACCGGCGCGCCGTGGTTGGCACACAAGGCCAGCCATGAAGGCATCATCGCGGTCGAGAAGATCGCCGGCGGTTCGCCGCACCAGATGGACAAGGCCAACATCCCCGGCTGCACCTATTCGCGCCCGCAGGTGGCAAGCGTCGGCATGACCGAGGCGAAGGCGAAGGAAGCGGGCTACGAGCTGAAGGTCGGCAAATTCCCCTTCATCGGCAACGGCAAGGCGATCGCGCTGGGCGAGGCGGAGGGCTTCGTGAAGACGGTGTTCGACGCAAAGACGGGCGAGCTGCTCGGCGCGCACATGGTCGGCGCGGAAGTCACCGAGCTGATCCAGGGCTATGTCGTCGCGCGCCAGCTCGAGACGACCGAGGCCGAGCTGATGGAAACGGTGTTCGCGCATCCGACGCTGTCCGAAATGATGCACGAGAGCGTGCTGGCCGCCTACGGTCGGGCGATCCACTACTGAGAGCCACCTATCCTCCCCCGCAAGGGGGAGGTGGCGCCAAAGGCGACGGAGGGGCAGGACACCGGACGGAAGTATTCCTTCCCCGTACCCTCGTCAGACAAAGGCTGTCCTCCCAAGGTGGCCATCCTCGAACCTTAGATCTCAACCTTGGGTCTCGCAGAAGCGGGGATCCATAGTCGCTGACATCGCGATGAGATCCCGAACCCTTGAGCATAGGGTTTCGGTCTGTGCGGATAATGCTCGGTCGGAGTGCCGACTGGCGTCCTCCACCTCATGTCTCCATCCACAACCAACCCGCCAACCCACGACACAAACCGTCTCGGTTCGGCCCTAATGCACTTGACCGCGACCCCGGAGCCTGTCGAAAGGGCAAGATAAGCCTTCGGAACCGGCATTCAGCGGGGCACGCGCAGCCCTACGCCAAACCAGGTGCAGGACCCGCGAATGTCGATCGACCCCGTGCCAAGCTCTACCCCGAGCGCGCCCCTCGTCATCGCAGCCGCACTCTGTCTCGCCTCGCTCGCGCTCTTCTGGCCTGGCATCGCGATGTACGACACCGTCGCGCAATATCGTCAGGTTCTGTCGGGCATGTACGACGACTGGCATCCCCCGGCGATGGCGCGGGTCTGGGCGTTGCTGGCGCCGTTAGCCCCCGGCGCGACGCCGATGCTGGTCCTGCAACTCGCCACCTATTGGCTCGGCCTCGGTCTGATCGCCGGCGTTCTAGCCCGCACCGGACGCAGCCGTAGCGCGCTCGCGATCCTCGTCACCGGCGCGCTGCCGCCGTTCCTCGGCTGGCAGGGCGTCGTACTGAAGGACGCACAGCTCGTCGGCGCATTGCTCGCGGCGATCGGCATCGTCAGCTGGTGGCGCCTCGCTGGCCGCCCCCTGCCCCGCGCGATGGCGCTCCCGGTAATACTGCTGCTGGCCTATGCGGTCCTTGTCCGCGCGAACGCCGTCTTCATCGTCGTCCCACTGGTGGTAACCCTTGCCCCCCGCCCCGCCCATCCGTTCGCCAAACTTACCACCGGGCTCGCCGCGATCATCGCCATTCTGGGTATCGCACCGATCGTGAACCATCAGCTGCTCCACGCGCAACGCAGCGGTGTCGAGGCGACCCAAGCGCTGTACGACATCGCCGGCATCGCCGCCCGCACACCGAACGGTGACACCACGGGCCTGACACAGGCCGAATCCGCCACGGTGATCGCCCGCCATTGCGCAAAGCCATTCTTCTGGGATCCGCTTGGCGACGACGCGCACTGCGGAACGACGATGGCGCGCCTGAAAATGCTGCCGACCGCAACCCTCTACGTCACGCTTGCGTCCGCCGCCCTGCATCACCCGATCGCCTATGTGACCCATCGCATGGCGCATCTGAACTCGACCGATCGCTGGCTCGTCCCGTTCCGCTGGCCGAGCGCCGCACCGCCCGTAGCGTCGGAGCCCAACACGATCGACCTCGGCAGTCCCAACGCCGCCGCTGGCGCCTGGGAACACCTGACCGCCGTGATCGTCGAGACACCACTCGGCTGGCCGATCGCCTGGATTATCGTGGCGATTACTGCGCTGGCCGCCTGCATGGCACGCCCGCGCGATGCGATCCGTCCCGTTGCAACCGCGCTGCTGGTATCCGCGCTGGCGCTGGAGGCCAGTTTCGCGGCCCTCAGCATCGCCTCGGACCTGCGCTACCACTTGTGGCCGATGATCGCGACCGCGGTGGCTACGGTCCTGCTTGCGGACCGGGCCCCACCGCGGCGAACTCTAGTAACCGGGGCGGCGGCTCTCCTGCTAGTGATCGTCACCGGCGTGGCAGCGCGCGTCGCCCTGCCACTGCCGCCACAGACCTACGCCGGCATGCTCGGCTAAAGCGCGCTTACCGCCGCCGACGGACTTTCCTGCGCGGATACGACACGGCGTCATAATATTCGGTGGTCGTGGTGGTCGTCGTCGTCACCGGCACGGACTGCACGATCACCGTCGTCGAGCTGGCCGGGTACGCGCTGCCGCCCGTGGTCGTCACTGTCGTCACGCCGTCCGGGGAGACCCAGCTGCCACCGGGCGCAACTGTATAATTGCGTAGTTGCCGGTTATCCCCACCATAGGGCTGCACCGGATAATCGTGGGGATAAGCGGGCGGCGGCGATGCATAATCCGCGGCGTAGGCAGGCGGTGGCGGATAGCCTGCGCCATATCCCGAAACCGGCGGCGTACGACGTCCGCGATCCTCGTGCTTGTCGATCGCATAGCCGGCCGCCGCGCCGACGCCCGCGCCGATCAGCGTGCCGCCAAGGCGGTTGCCGCGCCCGGCGATCACGTTGCCCGCAACCCCGCCGGCAACCGCACCGATCGCTGCACCGCCCAGACCATTATCATGCCGCGGCGGGCGGCGATCGTCATAGGGAGGGCGATCGTCGTGAGGCGGCGCATAGCCGCGCTCGCTCGGCCCACCATAGACTGAGTCGTTGGTCGCATAATCGCGCGGACTGATCGACGCGTAGCCACCCGAATCATAGCGATCCCAGTCGATATCGCTCGCGGTATCGAAGACCGATCCGCGTGAATCGATCAGCACCGCGTCATCATAATAGCGCGCCCAATTATATCCCTGCGGCGGTTGCGGGAGACCGTAATTCGACCAGTCCCCGACATAAAAGCGCGGCGCGTTCCAATAGCCCGGCACCGCCCAACCGCGGTGCGGGGCACGGTATCCGGCCCAGCCGCCGGGAGCATTGGCACCGCCCCACCAGCGACCACCGATCTTGCTGCCCCAGCGTGGCGGGCGGCGACCGCCTGCCTGTTGGACGCCTGTTGGCTGCGATGAAGTATGGATCACGGGTGGACTGGCGGCGATCGGACCGGGGCGCCGGGGGTTCGCCATCGGGGCCTGCATCACCGCGCCGGGTACGCCGTAACTCGCGCCCGGCTGCTGCTGCGCGTCCGCTGCACCACCGCTTGCCAGCGCTAGCCCTGCGCCCGCGATCAAAAAGCCCCGCATGTCCGTCTCCCTGGTTTCGCCGCCCTATCCCGCGCAAACGCAGGATGTCTTAACGCGTTGCTTACCAAAGCTGCGAGGGAGTCTCCAGCGATCGTGCTGTCCCGAAATGGATCGAGTCTTAAAGCCGCTGGCCAAGCATCGCCGCCAGCGCCTCGCACCCCGCCGCGTCCTCGGCGTCGAACCGTGCCGGTTCCGGGCTGTCGAGATCGAGTACCGCGATCAGGGTATTGTCCTTCATCACCGGCACCACCAGTTCCGATCGGCTCGCGGCATCGCAGGCGATATGCCCCGGGAACGCATGCACGTCCTCGACCAGCTGCGTCGTCAGCGTCGCGGCGGCGGCACCGCAGACGCCCTTGCCGACGGCGATGCGGATGCAGGCGACCTTGCCCTGGAACGGCCCGAGCACGAGTTCGCCCCCGTGCGCGTCGGGCACCAGCCGGTAGAACCCCGCCCAGTTCAGGTCGGGCAGATATTCCCATACGAGCGCCGCGGCATTGGCCATGTTGGCGATCGGATCGCGCTCGTCCGCGGTCAGCGCGTCGAGTGCGGCGAGAAGATCGCGGTAGAGATCGGCTTTGGTGCCGGCGGCAATGTCGAACTGGTACATGAGTCTTCCTTGGTCGGCATCTTGATGGAACTAGCACGCTTCAAAATCCGTCATCCCAGCGAAAGCTGGGCTCTCCATGTTGGCGCCCGCTGCCCGTTCCTCAAGGATACCCCAGCTTTCGCTGGGGTGACGGGCTTTGCGACGGGATAGCCGGGAGGAGGGATGGCCGGGCAGCGATCCTCAATCGTCGCGGACCTTCCCCCGCCCCGCTTTCACGCCGCTCCGCACCTTCTTCGTATCGACCCGCCTTGCCTTTGCCGCCTTGGACGGCTTGGTCGCGCGGCGTGCCTTGGGGACGATCGTGGCTTCCTTGATCAGCGCGACGAGGCGTTCGCGGACTTCCTGGCGGTTGAGCAGTTGCGAGCGTGAGCCTTCGCTGCGTAGCACCAGCACACCGTCGCGGGTGAGGCGCGATCCGGCCAGCACGGCGATGCGGTTCTTCACCGCCAGCGGTAGGCCGGGCGAGAGGCCGACGTCGAAGCGCAGGATCACCGCGCTGTCCGTGGTGTTGACGTGCTGACCGCCGGGACCGCCCGAGCGCGTCGTGCTCTCGATCAGCTCGCTGTCGTCGATCGAGATCGATCGGGTGATCGGGATCGCGACCATCGGCCCCTGCCCGCTCAGTCGTCGGCGGAGTCGGGCGTCGTTACCGCATCGGCAGCCGGAGCGACGCCGGCAACCGGAGCAGCCTCATCTGCGAACCCCGCCTTGGCGAACCGCTCGGGCAATGGCGCTTCGGCGAGCACATCGGGCTTGCCCGGGCGCGGCACGATCAGACGTTGCGCGTGGAGCATCATGCCGAGCCCGTCCGCCTTGCCGTACACGCCGTCGCCGACCACCGGTGCGCCGAGGCCACTCGCGGCGTGGACGCGGATCTGATGCGTGCGGCCGGTCTCGGGGAGGAACTCGACCAGCGAACGCCCGTCCTTGATCTCGAGCACACGCCAGTTGGTGCGCGATTTCTTGCCGTTCGGATCCTCGACCATCCGCCAGCCTGTCTCGGCAGTGCTGACCTTGCCGAGCGCCATCTCGATCAGGCCGGACGTGCCTTCGACCACGCCGTCGAGCAACGCGACGTAGCGTTTCGAGACGAGGCCCTGCTCGAACGCCTGCTGCAACCGGGCATGCGCCTTGGGATTGCGTGACAGGAGCAGGCAGCCGCTCGTGTCGCGGTCGAGCCGGTGCACGGCCTTGGGCCAACGCTGGAAGCCGAACTTCAGGCTTTCGAGATGATTTTCGAGGCTCAGCGAGCCATCGCGGGGCGGATCGACCGGCAGCCCTGCGGGCTTGTCGATCACCAGGGCCTCGCCGTCGAGGAAGAGTACGCGTTCACCATGCATGGCGCCGCCCTTGCCATCATTAGCGCCTGCGTGCCAGAGCCCGCGTCGATGTTGCACCGCACACTGGCTCTCGCACTCCTGTTCGCCCCGACCGTGGCGGAGGCCCAGTTGTGCGAGGGGCAAAGCGCGGCGATCTCCTCCGACGGGCGCGCGTTCGGGCATTTGCCGTATGGCGACGCGCCCGAAAGCGAACTCGTCACGCTGCCTTCGGCCTATTCTGTGGGCAACCCTTGCGTGGTGCGCGCCGACATCTTGCCCGATCTGTTGCGGCTATTTGCGGCCGCGCAGGGCGATCCTTCGGTAATGGGTCAACTCCGCGCGTTGTCGTGCCAGCGGTCGATCGCCCGTCAGCGCAACGTTTTCTGTCGCGGCGAGACGAGCAGCCCGGCCGACCGCGCGATCTCGGTCGCGCCGCCGGGGTATAGCGAGCATTCGACCGGCTACGCGCTGGATTTTGCGGTGCGTCCTGCGAACGGATGTCCCGATGCGGAGGCCTGCATGGCCGCTACGCCTGCGGCGCGCTGGCTGCGGCTGAACGCCCCGCGGTTCGGGTTCGAGCAGAGCTTTCCCGGTGGGAACAAGCAGCATGTGAAGTGGGAGCCGTGGCACTGGCGCTGGGTCGGCGCGAGCGAGAGTGCGCCTGGGGCGGCGAAGGCCCGGTTCGTGTTCGCGCGGGGTCGGCGGGAGTATCCGGCGGATCCGGGGGTGTTGCCGCTGGTCGTGAAGGTGACGGTGCAACCGCCGGTGCCGGTGGCGCCGGTTGTGGTCGTGCCGTCGAAGAAGAAGCGACGGTAGTTGACGTAAACGCCTCGTAGCAACGCACATCGCTAGCGACGGCACCACCCCGGCGAGGGCCGGGGCCCAATTGGGGGACGCCGACGACGTAGTGCGGCGCTCCCTTACTACCACCTTACCAATTGGGCCCCGGCCTTCGCCGGGGTGGTTGATTTTGGGAAGGCGCCTGAGAGTGACGATCCGATTGGCTGCAAGGCCACCAATCAGTGCAGCACGGGTGCGCCGGGTCGCACCACGCCGTCGCGCAGCGCGTTGTCGTACAATATCTCGGTTTCGAGCTTCACCTGGGTCGCCAGCCGATCGAGCATCGAATCCGCCTGCTCGCCAAATGCCTGCCAGTCGTTGGGCATGATGATCGGCAACCAGCGGGCGATGAACGTCTTCCAGTCGGACCGCAGGATGTCGAGATCCTCTGCCATCATCGCGATCGTATCAGCCGAATAGCGTGCGCCCATCGCGACCGCGGTGCGATCGATCACTTCGTCCTCGACACCGAGATGATCGGCAACCGAAACGGCAAGCTCGATCAGCTTGCGCGACGCGGCCATGCTTTGCGTGCTCGGCTCCTGCGCCATCATGGCGAGCGCGACGCACTGGTTGGCGATCCGCTCGTGATCGTCGATCAGTCGCGACCAATTCGCGCGATCCTCTTCGGTCATTACCCGCATGTCGAAATTCTCGCTCATTTCGCCGTCCAGTCCTCATCCATGTTAGACGTCGCCCTGCGATCGCATTACCGGCCCGACGCCGCACCGGGATATAGTTGATCGGCCATCGACGGAGTGCCGAAACAACCCAACAACCCGTCGCAACGACCTATCACGGCACCCTTTGACATAACGCCGTGCCACGCCTATATCCGCATCTCACCACAGCATCCGGGAAATGACATGCCGTCGCGCAGCGTGTCGATCGTATTGGATACCGAGGTTTCATACGCTGAGAGCCGCCGCACCTGATGCGCGCGGCCTTTTTGCGTGAACGTGCGTCCCGCTTGGGGGTTCCCAAGCACGAAATTACGACTGATCCGTCAGTTTTTATAGGGCGAAACAAAACCTATGGCTTCCAAGGCGATCGACCACGGCACTGCTAAGCGCCGTATCCGCAAGGTTTTCGGCAACATCCACGAAGTCGTGCAGATGCCGAACCTGATCGAAGTCCAGCGCGAGAGCTATGAGCAGTTCCTGCGCTCCGACAAGTCGATCGGCCACGTCTCGGGTCTCGAGAAGACGCTGCGCAGCGTGTTCCCGATCCAGGATTTCGCCGGCACCGCCTATCTCGATTTCGACGACTACGTCCTTGAGCCGCCGAAGTTCGACGTCGAGGAATGCCGCCAGCGCGGGATCACCTACGCCGCGCCGATGCGCGTCACGCTGCGCCTGACCGCGTTCGAGGTCGATCCCGATACCGAGGCCAAGTCGGTCATCGATATCAAGGAGCAGGACGTGTACATGGGCGACATGCCGCTCATGACCGAGAACGGCACCTTCTTCATCAACGGCACCGAGCGCGTCATCGTTTCGCAGATGCACCGTTCGCCGGGCGTGCTGTTCGATCACGATCGCGGCAAGACGCACGCGTCGGGCAAGTATCTGTTCGCCGCGCGCGTGATCCCGTATCGCGGTTCGTGGCTCGATTTCGAGTTCGACGCAAAGGACATCGTCAACGTCCGCATCGATCGCAAGCGCAAGCTGCCCGTCACGGCGCTGCTCTATGCGCTCGGCATGACGTCGGAAGAGATCCTCAACTATTTCTACAACCGCGTGACGTTCGTCCGCGGCCAGGGTGGCTGGATCGTTCCGTTCCAGGTCGAGAACTGGCGTGGCCAGAAGCCGATGTTCGACATCGTCGATGCGAAGACCGGCGAAGTCGTGTTTCCGAACGGCCAGAAGATCAGCCCCCGCGCTGCGAACAAGGCGTTCAAGGACGGCCTCACCGACCTGCTGATCCCGACCGAGGAAATCTTCGGCCGTTATTCGGCCTACGACCTGATCGACGAGTCGACCGGCCGCATCTACATCGAAGCCGGTGACGAAGTGACCGCCGAGAACCTCGAACTGCTCGACCAGGCAGGCATCGAGCGTCTCGACCTGCTCGACATCGATCACGTCGCGACAGGTCCTTGGATCCGCAACACGCTGAAGGTCGACAAGGCCGAGGAGCGCGAGCAGGCGCTGTCCGACATCTACCGCGTAATGCGTCCCGGCGAGCCGCCGACGCTGGAGACTGCAGAGGCATTGTTCTCGGGTCTGTTCTTCGATCCGGATCGCTACGACCTGTCGGCCGTCGGCCGCGTGAAGCTCAACATGCGTCTCGACCTCGACGTCGAGGACACCGTGACGACGCTGCGCACCGAGGACATTCTCGAGGTCATCAAGACGCTCGTGAACCTCAAGGATGGCAAGGGCGAAATCGACGATATCGACAACCTCGGTAACCGTCGTGTCCGTTCGGTCGGCGAGCTGCTCGAGAACCAGTACCGCGTCGGCCTGCTCCGCATGGAGCGCGCCGTGAAGGAGCGCATGTCGTCGGTCGACGTCTCGACCGTCATGCCGAACGACCTGATCAACGCGAAGCCTGCGGTTGCCGCGGTCCGCGAATTCTTCGGCTCGTCGCAGCTGTCGCAGTTCATGGATCAGACGAACCCGCTGTCGGAAGTCACCCACAAGCGTCGCGTGTCGGCACTTGGACCAGGTGGTCTGACGCGTGAGCGCGCTGGCTTCGAAGTCCGCGACGTTCATCCGACGCACTATGGCCGCATCTGCCCGATCGAGACGCCGGAAGGCCCGAACATCGGTCTGATCAACTCGCTCGCCAGCTTCTCGCGCGTCAACAAGTACGGCTTCATCGAGACCCCGTACCGCAAGGTCGTCGACCACAAGGTCACCGACGACGTCGTCTATTTGTCGGCAATGGAAGAGGCCAAGCACACGATCGCGCAGGCCAACGCCGAGCTCGATTCGTCGAACGGCTTCGTCGAGGAACTGGTGTCGTCGCGTCAGGCTGGCGAATTCCTGATGGCGCTCCCCGACAACATCACGTTGATGGACGTTTCGCCAAAGCAGCTCGTCTCGGTCGCCGCATCGCTCATTCCGTTCCTGGAAAACGATGACGCCAACCGCGCGCTGATGGGCTCGAACATGCAGCGTCAGGCCGTGCCGCTCGTCCAGGCCGAGGCGCCGTTCGTCGGCACCGGCATGGAAGAGACGGTTGCGCGTGACTCAGGGGCCGCGATCTCGGCAAAGCGTGCGGGCATCGTCGATCAGGTCGACGCGGCGCGTATCGTGATCCGGGCGACCGGCGAGATCGATGCCGGCAAGTCGGGCGTCGACATCTACACGCTGATGAAGTTCCAGCGCTCGAACCAGTCGACCTGCATCAACCAGCGTCCGCTGGTGAAGGTGGGCGATGCGGTCCGTGCCGGCGACGTGCTCGCCGACGGCCCGTCGACCGAGTTCGGCGAGCTGGCGCTGGGTCGCAACAGCCTCGTCGCGTTCATGCCGTGGAACGGCTACAACTACGAGGATTCGATCCTGATCTCCGAGCGGATCGTGAAGGACGACGTGTTCACGTCGATCCATATCGACGAGTTCGAGGTGATGGCTCGCGATACCAAGCTCGGACCTGAGGACATCACGCGCGACATCCCGAACGTCGGCGAGGAAGCGCTTCGCAACCTCGACGAGGCGGGCATCGTCTACATCGGTGCAGAGGTCGAGCCGGGCGATATCCTCGCCGGCAAGATCACGCCGAAGGGTGAATCGCCGATGACGCCGGAGGAGAAGCTTCTCCGTGCGATCTTCGGCGAGAAGGCCAGCGACGTGCGCGATACGTCGCTTCGCCTGCCACCGGGCGTGTCGGGTACGGTCGTCGACGTTCGCGTCTTCAACCGTCACGGCATCGACAAGGACGAGCGCGCGATGGCGATCGAGCGCGAGGAGATCGAGCGCCTGAAGAAGGATTCGGACGACGAGCGTTCGATCCTGAACCGTGCGACCTGGTCGCGTCTTCGCGAGATGCTGCTCGACCAGACCGCCACCTCGGCGCCGAAGGGCGTCAAGAAGGGCGTCGTGATCGACATGGATCTACTCGACAGCGTCGACCGCCACGAGTGGTGGAAGTTCGCGGTCGCCGACGACAAGGTCCAGAGCGATCTGGAAGCGGTCAAGATCCAGTACGACGATGCAGCCAAGCTGATCACGGACAAGTTCCACGATCGTCGCGAGAAGCTGGAGCGTGGTGACGAGCTGTCGCCGGGCGTGCTGAAGATGGTCAAGGTGTTCGTTGCGGTGAAGCGCAAGCTGCAGCCGGGCGACAAGATGGCCGGCCGTCACGGTAACAAGGGCGTCATCAGCCGCATCCTGCCGGCGGAGGACATGCCGTTCCTCGCCGACGGTACGCCGGTCGATATCGTGCTCAACCCGCTGGGCGTGCCGAGCCGCATGAACGTCGGGCAGATCTTCGAGACGCATCTGGGCTGGGCTGCACGTGGCCTGGGTCAGTCGATCACCGCGGCTCTCGAGACGTGGCGTGAAGAGAATCCGGACGCCAAGCCGGGTGCGATGCCGGAGGCGGTCCGCGATCGCCTCAAGACGGTGTACGGCGAGCAGTATCACGCCGAGATCGACGCCCGCACGGGTGACGAGATCGTCGAGCTCGCCAAGAACCTGAAGGGCGGCGTGCCGATGGCGACGCCGGTGTTCGATGGTGCCCGCGAAGCCGACGTCTCGGCGATGCTGGCGCTGGCGGGCCTCGACACGTCGGGTCAGTCGGACCTGTTCGACGGCCGCACCGGCGATCAGTTCGATCGCAAGGTGACGGTGGGCTACATCTACATGCTGAAGCTTCACCATCTGGTCGACGACAAGATCCACGCACGGTCGATCGGGCCGTACAGCCTCGTCACGCAGCAGCCGCTGGGTGGTAAGGCGCAGTTCGGTGGGCAGCGCTTCGGCGAGATGGAGGTCTGGGCACTTCAGGCCTACGGCGCGGCGTATACCTTGCAGGAAATGCTGACGGTGAAGTCCGATGACGTGGTCGGCCGCACCAAGGTCTACGAGGCGATCGTCAAGGGCGACGACACGTTCGAGGCCGGCATCCCGGAGAGCTTCAACGTGCTCGTCAAGGAAATGCGCTCGCTCGGCCTGAATGTGGACCTGAAGCAGTCGGAGCCCGGCTTCGACAGCGACGGCATCCAGATCGCGGCGGAGTGAATTTACGGCTAGCGTGGCGGAAATGGTAGACGCACGACGGAGTGGTCGAGGATGCAGGTTCGAAACCTGCCGCTAGCCAACGTAAATTTCGCTGGAAATTTTCTCCCAAACGGGAACTGAAATATGAACGAGATGACCCCCTTCGCCAATCCGGTCGCCAAGACCGAGACGTTCGACCAGATCCAGATCGGCATCGCGTCCCCGGACAAGATTCGTTCGTGGTCGTTCGGCGAGATCAAGAAGCCCGAGACCATCAACTACCGCACGTTCAAGCCCGAGCGTGACGGCCTGTTCTGTGCGCGCATCTTCGGTCCGATCAAGGACTACGAGTGCCTGTGCGGCAAGTACAAGCGCATGAAGTACAAGGGCATCGTCTGCGAGAAATGCGGCGTCGAGGTTACCGTCTCGAAGGTTCGCCGCGAGCGGATGGGCCATATCGAGCTCGCCGCGCCGGTCGCGCACATCTGGTTCCTGAAGTCGCTGCCGTCGCGCATCGGCCTGCTGCTCGACATGCAGCTGAAGCAGCTCGAGCGCGTGCTGTACTTCGAGGCGTACATCGTGATCGAGCCGGGCCTGACCCCGCTCGAGAAGTACCAGCTGATGACGGAGGACGAGCTCCTCGACGCGCAGGACCAGTATGGCGAGGACGCGTTCTCGGCCGGTATCGGTGCCGAAGCGGTCCGCATCATGCTCGAATCGCTCGACCTCGTCGGTGAGCGTACCGCGCTGCTCGAAGAGCTCGCGGTCACCAAGTCCGAGCTGAAGCCCAAGAAGATCATCAAGCGCCTGAAGGTCGTCGAGAGCTTCATCGATTCGGGCAACCGCCCCGAGTGGATGATCCTCGAGGTCGTTCCAGTCATCCCGCCCGAGCTGCGCCCGCTGGTGCCGCTGGACGGTGGTCGTTTCGCGACGTCGGATCTGAACGATCTGTATCGCCGCGTGATCAACCGCAACAACCGCCTGAAGCGCCTGATGGAGCTTCGTGCGCCGGACATCATCGTCCGCAACGAGAAGCGCATGCTCCAGGAGGCCGTCGACGCATTGTTCGACAATGGTCGCCGCGGTCGCACGATCACGGGCGCGAACAAGCGTCCGCTGAAGTCGCTGTCCGACATGCTCAAGGGCAAGCAGGGCCGCTTCCGTCAGAACCTTCTCGGCAAGCGCGTCGACTATTCGGGTCGTTCGGTCATCGTGACCGGTCCTGAGCTGAAGCTGCACCAGTGCGGCCTGCCGAAGAAGATGGCGCTCGAGCTGTTCAAGCCGTTCATCTACGCACGTCTCGATGCGAAGGGTCTGTCGATGACCCTGAAGCAGGCGAAGAAGTGGGTCGAGAAGGAGCGCAAGGAAGTCTGGGATATCCTGGACGAGGTGATCCGCGAGCATCCGGTCATGCTGAACCGTGCGCCGACGCTTCACCGTCTCGGCATCCAGGCGTTCGAGCCGGTATTGATCGAGGGCAAGGCAATCCAGCTTCACCCGCTGGTCTGCTCGGCGTTCAACGCCGATTTCGACGGCGATCAGATGGCCGTGCACGTCCCGCTGAGCCTCGAGGCCCAGCTCGAAGCGCGCGTCCTGATGATGTCGACGAACAACATCCTGTCGCCTGCCAACGGCAAGCCGATCATCGTTCCGTCGCAGGACATGGTCCTCGGTCTCTATTATCTTTCGATGATGAAGGAGAACGAGCCGGGTCAGGGGATGCTGCTCGGTGACATGGCCGAAGTGCATCAGGCGCTGAACGCTCAGGCGGTCACGCTGCACACCAAGGTCATCAGCCGCGTTCCGCAGACCGACGAGAAGGGCAAGCAGTACCTCAAGCGGTATGAGACGACCCCGGGCCGCATGCTGCTGGGCGAGTGCCTGCCGCACAGCCACAAGGTGCCGTTCGATACCGTCAACCGCCTCCTCACCAAGAAGGACGTGGGCGACGTGATCGACGAGGTCTATCGTCACACCGGCCAGAAGGAGACCGTGCTGTTCGCCGACGCGATCATGTCGCTCGGTTTCCGCCACGCGTTCCGCGCCGGCATCTCGTTCGGCAAGGACGACATGATCATTCCGGACGCCAAGGTTGGTCTGGTCGACGACACCAAGGCGCTCGTGAAGGACTTCGAGCAGCAGTATCAGGACGGTCTGATCACGCAGCAGGAGAAGTACAACAAGGTGATCGACGCCTGGAGCCGTTGCGGCGACCAGGTCGCGAACGCCATGATGGACGAGATCCGTGCGGTGAAGGTCGACGAGGAAACCGGCCGTGAAAAGCCGATCAACTCGATCTACATGATGGCGCACTCGGGTGCTCGTGGTTCGCAGGCGCAGATCAAGCAGCTTGCCGGCATGCGCGGCCTGATGGCCAAGCCGTCGGGTGAAATCATCGAGACGCCGATCATCTCGAACTTCAAGGAGGGCCTGACCGTCCTTGAGTACTTCAACTCGACCCACGGCGCTCGCAAGGGCCTCGCGGATACGGCGTTGAAGACGGCGAACTCGGGCTACCTGACGCGTCGTCTGGTCGACGTGTCGCAGGATTGCGTCATCATCGAACCGGATTGCGGCACCACGCGCGCACTCGAAATGAAGGCGATCCTTCAGGGTGGTTCGACGATCGCAAGCCTCGGCGAGCGCATCCTCGGTCGTACGACTGCGGAAGACATCGTCGATCCGAAGACCGGCAAGGTCGTCATCCCGTCGGGCACGCTGCTCGACGAGCCGATGATCACGACGATCGAAGGCCTCGGCACGCAGTCGTGCAAGATCCGCAGCCCACTGGTCTGCGAGTCGAAGATCGGCGTCTGCGGCAAGTGCTACGGGCGTGATCTCGCCCGCGGTACGCCGGTCAACATCGGTGAAGCTGTCGGCGTCATCGCCGCGCAGTCGATCGGTGAGCCTGGCACGCAGCTGACGATGCGTACGTTCCACATCGGTGGTGCGGCGCAGCTCAACGAAACGTCGAACCTCGAGGCGCATGCCGACGGTACGGTGCAGTTCCGCGATCTGCGTATCATCGTCGACCAGCGTGGCCGTCGCGTGGTGCTCAGCCGCTCGGGCGAAATCGCGATCGTCGACATGGACGGCCGCGAGCTCTCGGTCGATCGCATCCCCTACGGTGCGTACGTGCTGTTCGACGATGGTTACATCGTGTCGCGCGGTGATCGGATGGCCGAGTGGGATCCGTTCACCATGCCGGTGATCACGGAGAACCCGGGCACGATCAAGTATGTCGACCTGATCGAGGGCAAGACGCTCACCGAGCAGACCGACGAAGCCACGGGTATCGCCCAGCGCGTCGTGATCGAATATCGTGCGGCGACCAAGTCGAAGGAGGATCTGCGTCCGCGCATGACCCTGCTCGACGAGACGTCGGGCGAGACCGGTCGTTACATGCTGGCGATCGGCGCGACGTTGTCGGTCGAGGATGGCGCACAGGTGTTCGGCGGCGACGTCGTGGCCCGTGTCAGCCGCGAGAGCGCCAAGACGCGCGACATCACCGGTGGTCTGCCGCGTGTTGCCGAGCTGTTCGAAGCACGTATCCCCAAGGACTCGGCGATCATCGCCAAGATCTCGGGCCGCGTCGTGTTCGGCAAGGACTACAAGGCGAAGCGCAAGATCGGCATCCAGCCCGAGGATGGCGGCGACGTCGTCGAGTATCTGGTGCCGAAGTCGAAGGTCATCGACGTCCAGGAAGGCGATTACGTCAAGCGCGGCGACAACCTGATCGGCGGCTCGCCCGATCCGCACGACATCCTCGAGACGATGGGCATCGAACCCCTCGCCGAGTATCTCGTGTCGGAAATCCAGGAGGTCTATCGTCTCCAGGGCGTGAAGATCAACGACAAGCACATCGAGACGATCGTTCGTCAGATGCTGCAGAAGGTCGAGATCACCGACGGCGGCGACACCACGCTGCTGAAGGGCGAGCAGGTCGATCGCGAGGAAATGGACGCGACCAACGAGAAGCTCGAGAAGAAGCAGACCCGCGCACAGGGCAAGCCCATCCTGCTCGGCATCACCAAGGCGTCGCTGCAGACCCGCAGCTTCATCTCGGCGGCATCGTTCCAGGAGACCACCCGCGTCCTCACCGAGGCAGCGGTCCAGGGCAAGCAGGACATGCTGATGGGCCTGAAGGAGAACGTGATCGTCGGCCGGCTCATCCCGGCAGGCACCGGTGCAGGCCTCAACCGCCTGCGTGTCGTGGCCAACAGCCGCGACGCCGCGATGCGCGTCCAGCAGCGCAAGATGGCGGAGGTGTCGATCGTGGCACCGATGTCGGCTGCCGACGAGCACGCCGCCGAACTCGCGCGTAGCCCGCGTGATGCAGGCGGCGTCGGTGAGGACCCGCTCGCAGCGGTCGTCACCTCGGGCACCGGCACCGACGCTGATGCCGGCGAGTATCTGAACGAAGCCGAGTAATCGGTTTCGTCAGACGCTCAGGCGCTGACTAAGGAAAAGGCCGCCGTCCGGGATACCGGGCGGCGGCCTTTTTGTGTTTGGCGGTCGGCAGAGCGTCTTCACGCTGGATCATGGTTCAGCGCAGCGCACCCTTTCTTGTTCTCCCGCGAAGGCGGGAGTCCAGACTGTTTCCCCGCCTTCGCGGAGAAACACGCTACCTTTCGACCGCGATGCATCGATAGGAGATTGGAACCGGCCAACCGATCACATCTGCTCAAGCTTGGGATCGACGCCGAGAACCTGACCCATGGGTCGGTCTTAGTCGGTCGCGATCGACGTCAACCGTAGCGTAGCGGCGTCCAACACCGCCGGGTCAAATCGATCGGGATGCCGAAGCGCTATCGCTTCGAAGGTCAAAGCGGGCATGTCGCGTGCGATCAGCATAGCGAAACCCTCGGACGGCTTCGTGCTGGATATCAGGTCCCTGACGGTATTCAGCTCGCCGACACGCGTGATCTTTTGGCGTGTGCGCGCCAGCCGCGTAGTCTTGCCGCGTTCGACAGTAAGCGTGCCTTCAAGCGCGTGAATACTTTGCCATACGTCATATTCCAGTGTTCCGGAGACGTCCGACGGCAGGGTGGCATAAAGCTTGAGGTCGGCGGCGCGCGCGACATCCAGCGCCCCCTTGTCCCGAGCATTCTTGGCGATCTGTCTCAGGCTCTTCGCGTCGGCACAATTCTCGATGAGCTTCAAGGCGCGCTCTGTCACGATATCGGGCATATGGCGGTTCCCCTATTGATGACGAGCGAGCCTACCGCTCGCGTTTGATCATCTGGCGGATGATGACGCCGTAAGAGAAACATTGGCAAGATGATGTCGGCGTCGCCGCGGAGGAATGCGGATCGCCCGTCCCCCATGAACTCTTCGTCATGAGCAGACCGACGGTTGCCGAGCGGCCGTCCGGGGGCTAGGCGAACTGCCGATGCGGTCGGCATACCATTCTTCGTCGATCGACACGCGCGGCGCTGCGTGGCGGCGCAGTAGTGCTTTGGCACTGACGATCGTTGCGCATATCTTCATCATCCTGCTGCTCATGCAACTGGCGCCTTCTTTGCGGACATCGCCGTTGGCGCAGCGCAACCCCGTCACGTTCCAGATGCTGCCGGATCGCGGTGCTCCGGCGCCGGCGCAGCATGTGCCATCACCTGCCACGGCCAAACCGGCGAGCCGCGGGGACCGATCGCCTCTCCCCGCCCCGCCCCGTGTCCTGGCGGACGCGAAAAATGCGCCTCCGCCGCCGCCGGGGAAGTTGACGCTGCCGATCGAACTGCTTGGCGGCGGCGAACTGTTCAAGGCAGCCGATGTCGCCAAGCTGCCGGTTCATCCCGAGGATCGTCTGGCCAAGGTCGAGAAGGACAAGCCGATCGTCCGCACGAAAGCAGCCGCGATCATCGGGCCGGGAGACGGCCCGAATGGCGGACCGATGTACGATATGGCCGACTGGTACCACGTACCGACGGACGCCGAGATGAACGGCTACCTCACGCGACAACCGCCGGGCAGTTGGGGGCTGATCGCGTGCCGGGCGCTGCCCGACAATCGCGTGGACAATTGCCGGACACTTGCCGAGTCGCCGATCGGATCGGGAATTGGTCGAGCAATGCGGCTCGCGTCCTGGCAGTACCGGATCATACCGCCACAGATCGATGGCAAGAAAATGATCGGATCGACGATCCGGATCAGGCTGACCTATACCGCGGGCGGCTTTCGATAACCATTCGGAGCGCCGGGGCGCCGCCTCCACTCCTCGGCTGCACGTTAGACCTCGAAGGTGATCGACCTCTTGGGCGCCGGCGACAGCGTGCGCGCCAATGTCTCGAAGCGGGTACCATCGACCATGATCTCGTTGAACGCCGGCGGGCTGCCCCGGGTACGCTTCGACAAAGTGCCAGCGCCGATCATCCGGATCGTCTGGCCTTCGCGCTCGACCGGTACGTCGAACGGGTCGTGGACATGCCCGGACAGCACCGCGTGCGCGCCTGCCGCCGCCAGCGCGGTGAGTGCCTCGTCCCCGTGACGAGTCTTCGCCGTGCCGGTCGTACCGCCCTCGATCAGCGGATGATGCGCCGCGACGAAGATCAGATTACCCTTGGGCACCTCGGCAATCATCGCCAGCGCGCGCTTTAGCGAACCGGAGCTGACACGCCCCTTCGACCAGTTCCATCGCCACTGCGCACGCGCCGTGGTCTTCAGCGGCACGATCGTCAGGCCCGGCAGTTCCAGCGGTCGCTCGATCATCTTCTCCACAGCCGCATACCGCTGGTACGGCGCAAAGATCCGGCGGAACGGGTCCCAATAATAGGGAATATCGTGGTTGCCGACTTCCAGCGTGACGGGAACGCCCAACGAGCGGAGCCAGTCTCCGCCGCGCTGGAACTCATCCTTGGTCGCGCGCATCGTCAGGTCACCCGTCATGATGACCGCGTCCGGCTTTTCGATCGCAACCCGCTCGGAGAACCAGGCGATCGCAGCCGGGTCCTCCGCGCCGAAATGGACGTCGCTGACGTGGAACAGCTTCAGCTTGGCGGTCTCAGGCAAGTTCGGACAGCTTGGCCGGCTCGTGCATCGGGCACCCGTTGAATTTGCCGCGGAAGTCCGCCGACTGCTTGTAAGTATCCTTCCGCGCACGATTTACCCCGCCGAGCGGCTGGTGGGCGGTGATGCCGTGCCAGATACTGTACGACAGCGCATCATCGGTATGATCCGTGACACCATGCTCCCAGGAGAGCTGCGGCGGAATTTCAAGCGTCGCGACGGTCACGAACGGGCTCTCCTTCTCCTCCCAGACCACCGTTGCGTCCTCGATCGGCATCACTTCCAGATCGGTGTTGAGCTGTACGCGGAATTCCCAAATGCCGCCATGCTCGATCAGTTCGTCGCGAACCACCTCGCGCAGTGCATCCGGACGTGCCGTGATGTCGACTAGGTCGCCGGTAAGGCGGGTCAGCCCTGGCGAAACGGGGAACAGCGCGACCTTCGCGATATAGTCACCATGTCGGAATGGGGTCTGCGAATAATAGGTTTCACCCAGCGGATGGACGGGCTTGGCGCCGCCGAGCGTCTGCAATGTCGCGGATTGGCCACCGACCGCTTCCAGTGCGGACTCGACGACGCGGAATGTGGCGGACATCGCCTTCTTCACACCTTCGAACCGGTCGGTAGTCTTCGCCAACAGCTTCAGGTTCTTGGAAAACGCCTTTGCATCCGGCGCGGAAAAGGCAGGGCCGTTGACCATGATGAAGTCCTGCGTCGTATCACCCTCCGATCCCGGCAGGCGCGCGCCCTCGACGTCGAGGATCTTCAGCGCGAGACCGCGTGGCAGGCTGATGCTGTCGTCGAGGATATCGCCCGCGTTGGTCGAGATACGAATGACCGCCTCATGCGCGCCCGGGGTCGCAAAGATACCCTGCGCCAGTTCGGCAGGCAGGTCGTCGGCGACGGTAAACGTGCCGCGCGCGATACCGTGTGCCTTGGCGTGGACCGACCGTACCGCGTGGCCGTAATCCTCCGACGTCGTTTCGAGGATTTCCTGGAAAGACCCCTCCAGCGTCTTCATCGTCTCCTGCTCGTCGGGCGCGATGGTCTCGACCGTCGGATCGAAACGGACGGGTTGCTTGCTGGGCATAGGAGATCTCCACTGGGTACGCGACCCTAACCCCTTGACCGGAAAGACGTTCCGTATCCCGCCGGCGCCGTCACGTTGCAAACCAGCGCCGCGCGGCCGATGAGAGCCCGCAAAGGAGCAATCATGCGAATCCCGAACATCACCGCACCGACGATCGCCATTGCCGGTTCGTCCGACCGCTTCCCCGTCCGCCGTATCTTCTGCGTCGGCCAGAATTACGCCGATCACGCGCGCGAAATGGGATCCGATCCCGACCGGCAACAACCGTTCTTCTTCTCCAAGCCTGCCGACGCGGTCGTCGCAAACGGCAGCACGCTCCCCTTCCCCGTCCAGACCGAAGACCTGCATCACGAAGTCGAACTGGTCGTCGCGCTTGGTGCTGGCGGCAGGAACGTCGCCGCCGACGACGCTACGGCCATGATCTTCGGTGCAGGCGTCGGTATCGACCTGACGCGCCGCGATCTCCAGGCCGTCGCGAAGAAGGCCGGTCGTCCCTGGGACATGGCAAAAGGCTTCGACCAGTCCGCGCCGATCGCCGCCATCACGCCCGGCGTACCCGCTGCAACCGGCACGATCGCCTTGACGGTGGACGGCGAGACGCGCCAGTCGGGCGACCTGTCGATGATGATCTGGAGCGTGCCCGAGATCATCGCGACGCTGTCGACCTATGTCGAGCTCGCGCCCGGCGACCTGATCTTCACCGGCACCCCCGCCGGCGTCGGCCCGATCCTGCGCGGTCAGGCCGTACGCGCGACGATCGACGGGTTCGAACCGCTGCAGGTGACATTCGCCGTCTGATCCGCCATCCTCGGTTCTATAACCTAAAATAAACAGGGGGTTGCATGCCGGAAACCAGAGACGCGCGAACCGATGGCTTTCTCAGCAGGGCGAGGACCGTCGCCGCACCCGGCTTCAACCGTTGGCTGGTGCCCCCCTGCGCGCTCGCGATCCACCTGTGCATCGGCATGGCGTACGGGTTCAGCGTGTTCTGGCTGCCCTTGTCGCGCGCGATCGGGATCTCGGACCCGGTCGCCTGCCCCAACCTCTCGCTGCTCGGCGCGCTGACGACCACGACCTGCGACTGGCGCGTCAGTGATCTCGTCTGGACCTATACACTGTTCTTCGTCGTGCTCGGTGCCGCCGCCGCGATCTGGGGCGGCTGGCTCGAACGTGCCGGCCCGCGCAAAGCCGCCGTCGTCGCGGCGTTCTGCTGGTGCGGCGGGATGGGCATCGCCGCGATCGGCGTGTCGATGCATCAGCTCTGGCTGATCTGGATCGGGTCCGGCGTGATCGGCGGAATCGGGCTGGGGCTCGGTTATATCTCGCCGGTCTCGACGCTGATCAAATGGTTTCCCGATCGGCGCGGCATGGCGACCGGGATGGCGATCATGGGTTTCGGCGGTGGTGCGATGATCGGCGGACCGCTCGCCGACCTGCTGATGAAGCATTTCGCCAGCCCCACGGGCGTCGGCGTCTGGCAGACGTTCCTCGTGCTCGCGAGCGTGTATTTCGTGTTCATGATGGCCGGTGCGCTCGGCTACCGCGTCCCCGCCGAGGGCTGGGCGCCCGCCGGCTGGACTGCGCCGACCAGCGCCAAGGCTTCGATCAGCCGCTTCAACGTCGCGCTGACCGACGCGCACCGCACACCGCAATTCTGGCTGGTGTGGCTCGTCCTGTTCTTCAACGTCTCCGCCTCGATCGGGATCATTGGCATCGCGTCGCCGATGCTGCAGGAACTGTTCGGCGGACGCCTGATCGATGCCCCCGGCATCCTGTTCACCGCGTTTGACGACGACCAGAAAAAGGCGGCCGCGGCGGTCGGTGCCGGCTTTGTCGGCGCGATCAGCCTGTTCAATATCGGCGGGCGGTTCTTCTGGGCATGGTTGTCCGATCGGATCGGACGCAAACCGCTGTTCGCGACGATCCTGGTGGCCGGCGCGCTGCTCTACGGCCTGGCAGCACCAGCGCTGGCAGGCACCACGCTCGGCCTGTTCATCCTCGTCTTCTGCATACTCGCCTCGATGTACGGTGGCGGGTTCGCGACTGCGCCCGCCTATCTCGCCGATCTGTTCGGGACGAAATATGTCGGCGCGATCCACGGCCGGTTGCTAACCGCCTGGTCGACCGCGGGCGTGGTCGGGCCGTTGCTCGTCGCCAACATGCGTGACGGGCGGATCGCGGCCGGCGTACCGCGCGATCAGGTGTACCAGCCGATCTTCTGGGTACTTGCGGCGATGCTGGTCGCGGGGTTCGTCGCGAACCTGTTCGTGCGCCCGGTTGCAGCCAAGTTCCACATGGCGGCAGAGGACGCGCCGATCATCGTCGAGACGACCACCGGGGGCGCCGTTGCGGCGGAAACCGGCACCTCGCCGATCGTCGTATTCGCGTGGCTGGCGGTCGGATTGCCGATCCTGTGGGGCATCTACATGACGCTGTCGAAGGCGCTGATCCTGCTCAAGTGATACGCAACCAACCGGCCCGGCGCGGGTTGCTCCTGCTCAATCTTCACAGGAGCAACCCATGGCCGACCGCCTCACCATGCAGGATCCCCGCACCCAATATCCGCAGCCTCCCTTTCCGCAACAGCCGCAGAAAGCGCCCGGCATCGCGTCGAAGATGGACCCGAAGCCCGATCACGGCGAGACCAGCTACAAGGGTTCGGGCAAGCTGACGGGGCGCAAGGCGCTGATCACCGGGGGCGACAGCGGCATCGGCCGCGCCGCTGCAATCGCCTACGCACGCGAAGGCGCCGACGTCGCGATCGTCTACCTTCCTGCCGAGGAAGCCGACGCGCAAGAGGTCATCGCGCTGATCGAGGCTGAGGGTCGCAAGGGCATCGCGTTGCCCGGCGACGTGACGGACGAATCCTTCTGCCGATCGGCGGTGCAGCGAGCGGTGGACGGCCTAGGCGGGCTCGACGTACTGGTCGTCAACGCCGGGCGTCAGCAGACGCGCCCGACCGTCGCCGATATCTCGACGGACGATTTCGACAAAACCATGAAGACCAACGTCTATGCGCTGCACTGGTTCGTGCAGGCGGCCATCCCGCATCTCCCTGCCGGCGCTGCGGTAGTCACCACCGCCTCGGTGCAGGGTTATGATCCGTCGGACAACCTGCTCGACTACGCGACCACCAAGGCGGCGATCGTCGCGTATACCAAAGGGCTCGCCAAGCAGCTAATAGAGAAGGGTATCCGCGCGAACGTCGTCGCGCCAGGCCCGTTCTGGACGGTGCTGCAGCCGAGCGGCGGCCAGCCGCAGGAGAAGGTCGAGACGTTCGGGTCGCAGAGTCAGTTCGGCCGCCCCGGCCAACCGGTCGAGATCGCGCCGGTCTATGTGCTGCTTGCCTCGCAGGAGGGGAGCTACATCACCGGCGAGGTTTACGGCGTTACCGGCGGTGCAGGCGTGGCTTGAGGTCGGCGAAGAGTTGAGCCGAAGTCGCGTCGCGAACGAGAGCTCTTCTCGTTCGGATCGTATCGTCTTTCGGTTCGGATCGAAGGACCCGCCCCATCGTCCGTCATGCCGGGCTTGTTCCTGCATCCACGTCGCCACAAAATCGATGGAATTTGGTTTGCGGCACGGTGGACTCCGGAACCAGTCCGGGGTGACGGAGCGATACTAAGCGGTCGCGGTCGAGACCGCTGAACGCCGGCTCCCCCAGCACGATCGATAACCACCTCACACATCGCTATTGCACATCGTTATCACATCTGTGACACCGCCCCGCGATGACACGCGGCACGATCAAGGCATGGTATCTCGTCCACAAATGGACGAGCCTCATCTGTACCGCGTTCCTTTTGATGCTGTGCGTGACCGGCCTGCCGCTGATCTTTCACCACGAGATCGACGAGTGGCTCGATCCCCCCGCCCCGCTTGCCGCGCTGCCCGCCAACACCCCGCCGCTCTCCCTCGACACGATCCTCGCGCGTGCTGCGAAGACGGCACCGGGCAATGTCCCGCTCTACCTCAGCTTCGACGACGAGCGACCGATCGTCTACGTCACCAGCGGCCCCACGCCCGACGCCGCCCCCGCGCAGATGCATTTCATGGGCCTCGACGCGCGCACCGGCGAGGCAATGCCACCCTATGTTTCGGGCGTGATGGACTTCATCCTGAAGCTCCACACCGACATGTTGCTCGGCTTCTGGGCGGAAATCTTCCTCGGGTTTATGGGCCTGTTGTTCTTCGCGGCGATCGTGTCCGGCGTGGTGCTCTACGCGCCGTTCATGGCGAAACTCGACTTCGGCACGCTGCGGCGCGGACGCAGCAAGCGGCTCGGGTGGCTCGATCGGCATAATCTGCTCGGCATCGTCACGCTCGTCTGGGCCAGTGTCGTCGGCGTAACGGGCACAATCAACACGTTCGTCGTGCCGATCACCGCGATCTGGAAATCGAACGGCCTCGCCGAGATCATGGCGAGCGAAACGCGCACGCCGCTCGGGCCCCAGCGCGCATCGGTACAGGCCGCGCTCGACGCGGTGCAGGCCAAGGCGCCGGGCATGAAGCCGCAGTTCATCGCCTTCCCCGGCGTCGTCTTCAGCAGCAAGCATCACTATGCCGTCTTCTTCCACGGCACGACGCCGCTGACGTCGAAGCTGCTGCTGCCCGGCTTCGTCGATGCGGCCACCGGGCGGCTCGACGCGGTGACTCCGATGCCGTGGTACATGCAGGCGATGCTGCTCGCGCAACCGCTGCACTTCGGCGATTATGGCGGGCTGGCGATGAAGATCGTTTGGGCGCTGTTCGACGTCTTGACGATCGTCGTGCTGGGCAGCGGGCTATATCTCTGGATCGGCCGCCGCGGCGGACCGAGCGACCAGCGCGTCCGCGAAGTCGTGATGGCGGGCGAGGCATGAGCCACAAGACCAACCGCCAGATCTTCGGCGTACCGATCCTGCTGGGCATCGCGACGATTATCGGGCTGGGCGCGGGCCTGGTCGGCGATGGCGGCTGGGATGGCGCTGCGGGGTCGTTGCTAGCTGCACCGTTGGTGGTGACCGCGTGGTTTTGGCGCAAACCGGCCCGCCGTCCCGCCAGGACTCATGGGACCGGGTGGACAGCTGGTTTGGATCGACGGGTCTGACTGGTCCTCCGTCATGCCGGACTGGTTCCGGCATCCACGGTACCGCAAAACCGATAGCATTGAGTTTGCGGAACAGTGGACCCCGGAACCAGTCCGGGGTGACGGAGTGGTCGGTGATCGGGCGGGACAGGCAGCCGGCGCTTTTCACCGGCGCCTCGTCCGCTCAGGTCGCCGGCGCGGTGGCCGGTGCAGGAGCAGCGCCGGGGGCCATTGCGGGCCGTGGCGGTGCCATGCCGGCGGGCGGCGGGGGCGCGCCGGGGCCGCGATCCGGACCACCGTCCGGGCCACCGTCCGGGCCGCCATCACGATCCGGACCGTCCCGACCTGGGCCATGACCCGGCCCATGACGACCGCGCGGTGGGCCACCGAGCGGGCCGAGCGCCGTCACCTTGCCACCGGCGCCGACCAGGAACGACGCGTGGACGAAGCCGTGCTCGAACCGGCCCTGGATCGTGACCGGCTGACCGGCGCTCACCAGGCTGCCGTCTTCCCCTTCGCGGCCCAGGTCGACCAGTGCGCGGCCGGTCGGGTCGGCCATCACGAACTTGTTGCCATAGATCTCGGCGACGGTGCCGCGGATCGTGACGATGCCGTCCGACTGGAGCGACCGAATGGCGACCGGGGTAGCCGGCGCCATCGTCACGCTCGGTCGGGTCGCGGCGACGGTGACGGCACCGGCGGCACCACCGACGACGAGCAGGCCGGCCGCGGCGAGTGCGAGGCGGTTGCGGCGGAAGTTGAAGCGCCCGGGGGCGGTATGGGAGTGTTCGGTCACTATGTCGTTCCTCTCATTGGTTGACGAATCACCGTTTACGCCGCCGCTGCCGACGCCCGCTGAACCAAGCCGTTCAGTTTCCGTTGGGCATGCGAGGATAGGGACATCGGCATGCGGGTATTATTGGTCGAAGACGATGCGGCGATCGCCGAGGGGCTCGCGCGGGCGTTACGCGCGGAGCATTTCGCGGTCGACGTAGCCAGCAACGGCGAGGATGGCGGGCATCTCGGCGCCACCGAACTCTACGACGCCGCCGTGCTCGATCTCGGCCTCCCCAAGCGCGACGGGCTGTCGGTACTGCGCGACTGGCGCGCGGCGGGACGCGACCTCCCCGTGCTGATCCTCACCGCGCGCGATGGCTGGTCGGAAAAGGTCGAGGGCTTCAAGGCCGGCGCCGACGATTATGTCGTGAAGCCGTTCCGCGTCGAGGAAGTCGTGATGCGCCTTCGCGCGCTCGTCCGCCGTGCAGCGGGGCACGCAGCATCGCGCGTTACCTGCGGGCCGCTGACGTTCGACGCGCAACTCGGCACGTTCGAACTGGACGGCCTGCCGCTGAAACTCACCGCGTTCGAGTGGCGGGTCCTTTCCGCGCTGATGCTCCGTCGCGAAGTCGTCATCGAGCGCTCCGACCTGATCGAACGCGTCTACGAAGGCGACGCGGACGTCGATTCGAACTCGATCGAAGTCATCATCGGCCGACTGCGGCGCAAGATCGGCGCACAGATGATCGAGACGGTGCGTGGGCGAGGCTATCGACTGACGGCGGACGGCACAGCGTGACGCGGCGTAGACACGCGCTCATTCCGCGTTCGCTATTCGGGCGGATGCTCGCGATCTCCGCGATATCGACGCTGCTCGCACTGATATTCGCGGGAATGACGATCAGCCATGTTCTCGAGCGGTTCGTGATGCACGGGCTCGACGATCGGCTCGACGCGCAGGTCTCGGTGCTGGCCCGCGCGGTCCGCCCAGATGCGACGCTCGATCGGGCGCGGGTCATCGATCTTGCCGGATTCGACGAACGCGACTCAGGGTGGGTCTGGCAAGTCGATGGCCCGGTCGGCAATTGGCAGAGCACCGCCACCCCGCTTCAGATCGCGCCGGGCCCGCAACGCTTCGACAGCGATCACCGCGACGATCGCGACGACCGCGGACCGCGTCCCGGCGAGAGCCACGGCCTCAACGGCGAGCGCCTGCATTCGCGGACGCTGACCGTCGCCACCCGTATCGGTCCGGTCACGATCACCGCGTTCGGCCCGCGTCGGATCGTCGAGGCTCCGCTACGTGAGGCGATGATCCCACTGCTCGGCTCGCTTGCGCTGCTGGGAGTCGGGCTGGCGCTGGCGACGCTGTTCCAGCTGCGGATCGGCTTCAGGCCACTACGCGATCTGCGCATCTCGCTCGCCGCGGTTCGCGCCGGCACCGAGCGGCACGTGCCCGCCGACCAGCCCGGCGAATTGCAACCGCTGGTCACCGAACTGAACGCGCTGATCGACCAGAACGCTGCCGGCCTCGCGCATGCCCGCCAGCATGTCGCCAACCTTGCGCACGGGCTGAAGACCCCGCTGGCCGCGCTGTCGTTGAAACTCGCCGAAGCAGGCGCCGCCGACGACGTGCGCGACATGGTCGACCAGATCGACCGCCGGCTGCGTCACCATCTCGGCCGCGCCCGCGCAGACGCCGCGGGTTCCGGCGCGCGCGCGCGGACGATGGTAGCGCCGGCGATCGCCGATCTGGTTTCCGTCCTCCAGCATATCCATGCCGAGCGACCGATGACGCTGCACATCGACGTACCGGAGACGCTCGCCGTCGCGATCGACCCGCAGGATCTCGACGAGATGGTCGGCAACCTGCTCGACAATGCCTGGCGACACGCTCGCACTACGATCGCGATCGAGGTGAGCACCGTCAACGCGGTGGTGGCGATCGTTATCTCGGACGATGGCCCGGGCCTCGACGATGCCGCCCTGGATGAGGCGATGCTGCCGGGACGACGGCTCGACGAGCGCGGCGACGGCCACGGCTTCGGCCTGTCGATCACCCGCGAACTGGCCGAACTCAACGGCGGCACGCTCAAGCTCACACGGGCCGCCTCGCTGCGCGGCCTCGCTGCGCAACTGGACTTGCCGAACCAGAATCGATGATGCCGGCGGGCCGCGGATCCCTATTGCGCCGACCGCGGGCACTCGATAGAGCCGGCCATCGCAGCTGATAGCGCGGGTGTAGCTCAATGGTAGAGCTTTTGCTTCCCAAGCAAGTGACGAGGGTTCGATTCCCTTCACCCGCTCCAGCTTCCGATTTGCTCGATTGACGCGTACGCTGTCCGGTATGGACGAACTGACGCTCAGCGTGGTCGGCATCGACTTCCCCAATCCGGACAAGAGCAAGAGCAACCGGCGTATGGAGCTGTTGCTCTGCGCGCCGGGCGAGCCGGTCGAACTGCGTCGCGAACCGAAGAACCCGCATGACGCCAATGCTGTCGCGGTGTTCAGCCTGCGCGGCGTGCAGATGGGCTATCTGTCGGCAGAACGCGCACCGTTCATCGGGCGGCGCATGCAGCAGGGGGATTATGCCGTTGTCTTCCAGGCGCTTGCTGGCAGCATGGGCTAGGTCCGCATCCGCTTCGGTGGCGAAGCGCCGAATTTGCCGGTACCGGACAAGCCCGCGCCGTCCTCATCCTACGATCCCGACGTCTTCTATCCCGATCCCGCAGGCCCCAAATGGGGGGCTTGAACCGCGTTAGATTCCCTGCGCGGTAACCGTCCGGCCGGTCGCCTCGAGATCGCGGGTCAGGTCCGCGAGGCAGCGGTCGACCAACGCCTCGTCCGAACTCCGCACGACGAAATTCGCGCCCGTCTTGCCATCGCGGAAGAACGGATAGCTGCCGATCGCGACGCCCTCATGCGTTTTCTCCGCATCGCGCAACAGGTCCGCCACTTCGCTTTCCGCGACCCAACAGCCGATCGTCTTCGACACCACCGGGCGCCCACCCTCCAGCGTCCCCGTCAGCGCGTCGAGCATTCCCGCGGTGATGTGGGGCACGCCCGCCATGATGAAGATGTTGCCGATCCGGATTCCCGGCGCACCCGACACCTTGTTGTCGATCAGATCTGCCCCGACCGGCACCCGCGCCATCCTTGCGCGCGCTTCGGTTAGCCCGCCGCGGGTCGCGTAATAAGCCTCCAGCACCGCCATCGCGCGCGGATGATGCTCGACCGCGACGCCCAGCGCCTCGGCGATGGCATCGACCGTGATGTCGTCGTGAGTCGGCCCGATCCCGCCGGTCGTGAACAGGTAATCGTTGCGCGCGCGGAGAATGTTGACCGCCTCGACGATCGCCTCGGTCTTGTCGGCAACCACGCGCACCTCGGCGAGGCGGATGCCCTGCACGTTGAGCCACGCCGCGATCTGCGCGACGTTCTTGTCCTGCGTGCGGCCCGACAGGATCTCGTCGCCGATGATCGTCAGCGCGGCCGTCCAGATGCGTTCCTCTGTCATGCCCCTCGCATAGCCTCGCAAAACCGCGCCCGCCACGCTATATCGCGCGACATGACCGAATATGTAACCGTCACCTCGGACCAGCCCGACGCACGCACCGGCGCCATCAAACTGCACGGCCCCGCCGCGTTCGCCGGCATGATGAAGGCAGGGCAGCTCGCCGCCGAAACGCTCGACATGATCGTCCCGCACATGGTGCCGGGCGTGACCACCGCCGAGATCGACCGGCTGATCTACGACTTCATCGTCGCCGGCGGCGGCGTCCCCGCGACGCTCGGCTATCGCGGCTATACGCACAGCGTCTGCATCTCGATCAACCATGTCGTCTGCCACGGCATCCCGAGCGAGAAGACGCTGAAATCGGGCGATATCGTCAACGTCGACGTCACGCCCTTGCTCGATGGCTGGCATGGCGACACGAGCCGGATGTACCTGATCGGCGACGTGCCGATCAAGGCGCGGCGCCTCGTCGAAGTCACCTACGAATGCCTGATGATCGGCATCGAGCATGCCAAGCCCGGCAACCGCATGGGCGACGTCGCCAACGCGATCCAGCGTCATGCCGAGAAGCACCGCTACGGCGTGGTCCGCGATTTCTGTGGCCACGGTGTCGGCCGCCTGTTCCACGACGCCCCCGAAGTCGTCCATGTCGGCAAGCCCGGCACCGGCCCCGAGCTTCGCCCCGGCATGATCTTCACGATCGAGCCGATGATCAACATCGGTCGCCCCGACGTGAAGCTGCTCGACGATGGCTGGACGGCGGTCACGCGCGACCGCTCGCTGTCGGCGCAGTTCGAGCATTCGATCGGGATTACCGAAACGGGGTGCGACATCTTCACGCTCAGCCCCAAGGGTTATACGCAACCGCC
Source organism: Sphingomonas sp. SL1004 (assembly GCF_057815015.1). Lineage (NCBI taxonomy): Bacteria > Pseudomonadati > Pseudomonadota > Alphaproteobacteria > Sphingomonadales > Sphingomonadaceae > Sphingomonas > Sphingomonas sp. SL1004. Next base: position 4,102,446 of record NZ_JBYMUX010000001.1, on the reverse strand, counting down.
TTACATCTGAAGATCGAGCATCGGAGCAGATCGACGGTCGGAGTTTTGAGCGGAACCAATACCAAGCCTTTCCGTCACCCCGGACTTGTTCCGGGGTCCACGGTTCCGCAAATTCAATTCCTTCGCTCGTGTGGGACGGTGGATGCCGGAACCAGTCCGGCATGACGGATGGAAAGTTCTACCCTCCCGGCTTAAACTGGACGTCGATCTGCCCTAGCTCACTTCGTCGAAGGAGTTGCGCCGTCATGCCTGGTGATACCCCCGAGGTCGTATTCGACGATGACAATCCCGAATGGACCGAGGCCGACGTCGCGCGCGCGCGGCCGATCGCAGACTTCCCGGAATTGGCAGCGGCCTTTCCGAACGGCAGCAAACCACGCGGTAGGCCAAAGGGCTCCGTCACCTCTGGCAAGTCACTGGTGTCCTTGCGACTGGACAATGACGTACTCGAACGGTTCAGGGCGAGCGGCCCCGGCTGGCAGTCGCGGATCAACGAAACGCTGCGCGCTGCCAAGATATAGAGCGGTAATTCGGTGCTGAGACGTTTTGCCGTGGTTCGCCTACGTGACGAACGCGTCCCACCCCGCTAAAGCCCGCCCCATGACCGAGATCACACCGCAGATCGTCGCCGACCACGGCCTGTCCCCCGAAGAATATGAGCGCGTCCTGCGCGCCATCGGCCGCGAGCCGAACATGGTCGAGCTCGGCATCTTCTCGGTCATGTGGTCCGAGCATTGCAGCTACAAATCCAGCAAGATCCACCTGATGAAGCTGCCGACCAAGGGCCCGCGCGTCATCTGCGGCCCCGGTGAGAACGCCGGCGTCGTCGATATCGGCGACAACCAGGCGGCGATCTTCAAGATGGAGAGCCACAACCACCCGTCTTATATCGAGCCGTACCAGGGCGCGGCGACCGGCGTCGGTGGCATCCTGCGCGACGTCTTCACGATGGGCGCGCGACCGATCGCCAACCTCAACGCGCTCCGCTTCGGCCGCCCCGATCACCCCAAGATGCGCCACCTGATCTCGGGCGTGGTCCACGGCATCGGCGGCTACGGCAATTGCGTCGGCGTCCCGACCGTCGGCGGCGAAGTGAACTTCCACAGCGCGTATGACGGCAACATCCTGGTCAATGCGATGACCGTCGGGATCGCCGACCAGGACAAGATCTTCTATTCGGCCGCGAGCGGCATCGGCAATCCGATCGTCTATGTCGGCAGCAAGACAGGCCGCGACGGCATCCACGGCGCGACGATGGCCTCGGCCGATTTCGGCGAGGATTCGGACGCCAAGCGCCCGACCGTCCAGGTCGGCGATCCCTTCACCGAGAAGCTGCTGATCGAGGCCTGCCTTGAGTTGATGGCGACCGACGTCATCGTCGCGATCCAGGACATGGGCGCCGCGGGCCTCACCTCGTCGGCCGTGGAAATGGCATCGAAGGGCGGCGTCGGCATCGAGTTGACGATGGACGACGTGCCCCAGCGCGAGACCGGCATGACGCCGTACGAGATGATGCTCTCGGAATCGCAGGAGCGCATGCTCATGGTCCTCAAGCCCGGTCGCGAAGCCGAGGCCGAGGCGATCTTTAAGAAGTGGGAGCTCGATTTCGCGGTGATCGGCCGCGTCACCGACACCGGCCGCATGGTTCTGACATTCAAGGGCGAGACCGTCTGCGACATCCCGCTCGGGCCGCTCGCCGACGAAGCGCCGCTGTACGACCGCCCGCACGTCCCGACGCCGAAGCCGGCGCCGCTCGCGAACGCGCCGCATAGCAGCGACATCGCCGCCGACCTGCTCACGCTGATGGGCTCGCCGGACGTCGCCTCGCGCCGCTGGATCTGGGAGCAGTACGACCACATGGTCGGCGCCGACACCGTGCAGCGCCCCGGTGGCGACGCCGCGGTCGTCCGCGTCCACGGCACGCAAAAGGCGCTGGCGATCACCACCGACTGCACGCCGCGCTATTGCTTCGCCGATCCCGTCGAGGGCGGCAAGCAGGCGGTCGCCGAAGCGTGGCGCAATCTGACCGCAGTCGGCGCACTGCCCTTGGCCGTGACCAACTGCCTTAACTTCGCCAACCCGCAGCGCCCCGAGATCATGGGCCAGATCGTCGGCTGCCTCGAAGGGATGAGCGACGCCTGCATCGCGCTCGACTTCCCGATCGTGTCGGGCAACGTCTCGCTCTACAACGAATCGAAGGCGACCGGCGGCGGCTCCGCGATCTTGCCGACCCCGGCGATCGGCGCGATCGGGTTGCTGGCGGACTGGCAGAAGAATGCGACGATCGCGTTCAAGGGCTCGGGCGACATCATCCTCGCAGTCGGCACGCGCGGCGGCCATCTCGGCCAGTCGCTCTGGCTGCGCGAGTGCCACGGCCGCGAACAGCTCGACGCCGGCCCGCCGCCGCCGGTCGATCTCGCCGCCGAACGCCGCGTCGGCGACCTGATCCGCGAGGCGATCGCGTTGGGGCAGTTGACCGCGGTTCATGACGTGTCCGACGGCGGCATCGCTGTGACGCTCGCCGAGATGGCGCTTGCTGGCGGCATCGGCGCGATGATCGACCGCAAGCAGCCGTTTGACTGCGCGCGCTCGTTCTTCGCGGAGGACCAGGGCGTCTACATCGTCACGGTCGAGGACCATTCGCTGCTCGACTTCCTCGGCGCGGCGCATGCTGCCGACGTCGAGGCAGAGCCCCTGGGTCGCACCGGTGGCAAGCGCCTGATCTTCGAACGCCCCGACCGCGACGACGTCATCGCGCTCGATACGCTGCGGGCTGCGCACGAGGGGTTTTTCCCGAAGCTGATGGGCGTCGACGCGGCGCTGGCGTAACGCACCGCGTCGGCGAGCGATCAAACGCGCCGCGGCCACAACCCGAAGCAACCACCCCGGCGAAGGCCGGGGTCCAATTGGGAAAGCAGCGGTAACGAAGTGCGGTGCCCTGCCACGACCGTCCCCCAATTGGGCCCCGGCCTCCGCCGGGGTGGTCGCGCGGAGAAGCCATCGCACCTCCAGCATGTTTCCCCGCGAAGGCGGGGACCCAGTCTGGGCTCCCGCCTTCGCGGGAGAACAAGCCAGAGCAACCATCAGATCGAGTCCCGACCTGCCATTCCCCCGTCATCCCAGCGAAAGCTGGAATCTCCCCGTTCAGGTCGCAGGACGGCCAACAGGAATACCCCAGCTTCCGCTGGAGTGACGGAAAAGAAGGAGCGAGGTATACAAAAGCGCCGACCGACGCATAAAGCCGTAAGGCGTCGCAGAGACGGTACCGCCACCAGGCCGCACTGTCCTACACCCCCACAATGTGCCAGCATCCTACGATGATCGACGCATCGCCTTCCCCCCGCGCATCGCCGCCGCAAAAATCCTACGAACTGCTGCGCCAGCGTCTGCACTTCGTGCACTTCGGTCGCCCGGCATGACCCCCGCCCCCGCCCCCGCCCCCGTCTCCGCCTCCGTCTCCGCCGCCCCCAGAATCGCCGCGCTGGACCTGATCCGCGGCGTCGCCGTCATGGGCATCCTCGCCGCCAACATCGCCGCGTTCGGCTTTCCGGACTTCGCCTACATGTCCCCCGCCTCGATGGGCGTGCCGAGCTTGGCGGATACGATCGCCTGGACGACGAACTTCATCGTCATCGATGGAAAGATGCGCGGGCTGTTCTCGTTCCTGTTCGGGGCGTCGATGCTGCTCGTCATGGACCGCGCGGAAACGCTCGGCGATAGCGCCGCTTCCGTGCACTTTCCGCGGATGGCCTGGCTGGCGGTGTTCGGCGCGATCCATATCTACCTGATCTGGTGGGGCGATATCCTGCTGCATTACGCGCTGGTCGGGTGCGCGGCGTTCATGTTCCGCCGCCTGCCGACCCGCGCGCTGCTGCTCGTCGGGCTGATGCTCGTCCTGCTCCAGTCGATCGAGGCGGTCGTCCTCGCGGGTTATGCGTTCGACCTTCGCGCCACCGCATTCGCCCCGCAGGCCAGCGCGAGAGCGGTCGCGAACTGGAACGCCTTTGCCGCCTCGTTCGGCGGGCCCACCCCTCAGGAGATCGCCCGCCAGATCGCGATCGGCCGCGGCAGCTACGCGGAGCAGCTCGCCCAGCGCTGGGCCAATCCGACCGGTCCGTTCACGGTGATCGCGGTGGTTGGTGCGGAAACGCTTGGCTACATGCTGCTCGGCATGGCGGGGTTGCGATCGGGCTTCCTGACCGGCACCTGGTCGCATCGCGTCTATCGCGGCATCGCGGTCGCCGGCATCGGTATCGGCTGGGCCGCCTATGCCGCCATCGCCTCCGTCGAGATCGGTCACGACTTCGATCCGCGCTATGTGCTGTTCTCGTGGATCACGCTGGCGACTCCGGTCCGGCCGATCGTGATCGCCGGCTATGCGGCGCTGATCATCCTGCTTGCACGGCCTGGGGGCTGGCTGACGACCCGAGTGGCAGCTGCGGGGCGAATGGCGTTCTCGAATTACATCGGCACCTCCTTGATCTGCACGACGCTGTTCTACGGGTTCGGCTTTGGGCTGTTCGCCTATGTGCCGCGGGCGCAGCTCTATATCGTGGTCGTGCTGGTCTGGACGCTGATGCTCGCTTGGTCGAAGCCGTGGCTCGATCACTTCCGCTACGGCCCACTCGAATGGCTCTGGCGCAGCCTGTCGCGATTCGCGTGGCAACCGATGCGCGGTTCGGCGTTCACGACGAACCGATCGGAGTAGTTGCGAATAAGACGCAAAACCGCTTGCGACTGGTTCGCAGTATCGGTACTCCCTGCGTACAGCTAGGGAGTTCCCATGGTCGTCTGCGTTTGCAATGCCATACGAGAATCCGACGTTCGCAACTGCGCACGCGGCGGTTGCACCACACCTTGCCAGGCCTTCCGTTCGATGGGCCGGAAACCCAAATGCGGTCAGTGCGCGTCGATAGCGCGAGCGATTATCGACGACGAGCGCGCTGCTGCATAAGCGTCGCAACAGCTAAGAAACCGCAGAAATCCGCCACTTTCCGGGTTGCGGTTGCGGTATCGCCGGCGCTACATGTCCGTCAGAGGTGACGGAGATATGGCCATGCGCGGCGACCCCCAAGTAATCGAATATCTGAACGAGGCGCTCAAGAACGAGCTGACCGCGGTCAATCAATATTGGCTCCATTACCGGATGCTCGAGCATTGGGGCGTCTACAAGCTCGCCCAGTACGAGCGGATGGAATCGATCGACGAGATGAAGCACGCCGACTGGCTGTCGGAGCGCATCCTGTTCCTCGATGGCCTGCCCAACTTCCAGCTACTCGGCCGCCTCCGCATCGGCGAGACCGTCGAGGAGGTCCTGAAGTCGGACCTCGCACTCGAAGTCGAGGCGACCGTCCAGCTCAAGGGCGCGATCTCGTACTGCGAAGAGGTCAAGGACTACATCAGCCGCGATCTGTTCGCGCGCATCCTCGCCAGCGAGGAAGAGCATGTCGACACGCTCGAGCGTCAGTTCGAGATGATCGCGCGGATGGGCATCCACAACTACATCCAGCTGAACTCGATCTCGGAGCATGATTCGCCCAAGGCCGGCGCGGCGCCGTATCTGAAGGGGTGAGCTACAGGCGATGCCGGTGAGCCGGTATCGCCTGAAAGGTGTAATCTTTCCTCGCCAGCGGGGGGTGTCGCCGAAGGTTACGGAGGGGGAGGACACGGAACAGCGGTTTCGCTTACCGCCCCCTCCGTCAGGCTGGCGCCTGCCACCTCCCCCTGGCGGGGGAGGATTAACTCTAGTCTTCGCCGAAGCCGGTGGGGATCGCACGACGACCAAAGCCACCGCCAGCGATCGGTTTGCGTGCCACGATCGGATTGGCCTCGCGTTCAAGCAACGTCAGCGTTTCGCCGAATAGTGGACGCAAGCGGACGATATGCTCCAGCGCCTCCTCCGGTGTATCCTGCATTTCCACACAGTCCCGCGCGATGGTTTCGATCGCTTCGGCCAGATCGGCCAACGGCTCGGCACCGAACTGGCGTGCCTCACCCTTTAGCGTATGCGCGGGGATGACCATCGCTGCCGCGTTGAGAGCGCGCATCGCAGCCTCGATTGCCGCGACCGACTTCACGCCGTCCTCGCGAAAATACCCGAGAATGCGCACAAATCCGGCGCCCAGTTCGCTCCGCGCCTGCGAGAACGCGGGCCAGTTGATCAAGGTGCTTCCTTCAAACGACACTGTCGCCTTCTCCCGTTGAGCAATAGCGCCATGAAGGTCAGATCGCGTCATACCCCGATTGGGTAAACACAATGTTGTCACACTACGGACAAGTTACGACAAAGGTCCGGTAAAATTCATCCAAAATGATCTCTACCGTCGCATGCGCTGACGCGGCAACGGACGCGAGTTCGGCTGGCGCCTTGGGGTCGTCGGCAATCACCGTGACCGCTTTCGCCCCGTCGCGCAGCGCTTTCGCTAGCCGCACCGCGGGCCAGGGGCAGCGCATGCCCCTGGCGTCGATATGGACGACGCCGGACACTACCGCCTAGCTGCCGCCGCCGCCCCTGCCGTTGTCGTCGTACGGATTCTTCGGCGCGCGGAACATCAGCCGGACGGGCACCGCGCCGAAGCCGAGATCCTTGCGCATCGAATTGACCAGATAACGCTCATAGCTCGCCGGCAGCTGATCGACGCGCGTGCCGAAGATGACGAAGCTTGGCGGACGCGTCTTGACCTGCGTGACGTAGCGCATCTTGATCCGCTTGCCGCCGGGGGCCGGCGGCGGCGTGGCCTCGATAGCACGCTCGAACCAGCGGTTGAGTTCGCCGGTGCCGACGCGCTTCGACCACGCGTCGCGCGTGTCGAAACAGGCCTGGAGCAACTGGTCGATGCCCTTGCCGGTCGCGCCGGACACGGTCATCACGGTGACGCCCTTGACTTGGCTCAGGCCATCTTCGAGCGCCCGCTTGACGCCGTTGAATAGCGACGATGCGCTCTCGGCGATATCCCATTTGTTGAGCGCGATGACGAGCGCGCGGCCCTCCTGCAGCACCTTGTCGGCGATGCGGAGATCCTGCGCCTCGAGGCCGAGCGTGGCGTCGAGCAGCAGCACGACGACCTCGGCGAAGTCGACCGCGTGCAGCGCGTCCTCGACCGACATCTTCTCCAGCTTGTCCTGCACCTTGGCTCGCTTGCGCATCCCGGCGGTATCGATCAGGCGCACTTTGCGCGCTTCGCCGCCGGTCGGGTGCCAGTCGTAGTCCACACTGATCGAATCGCGCGTGATGCCGGCTTCCGGGCCGGTGATCATGCGGTCTTCGCCGAGGATGCGGTTGACGAGCGTCGACTTGCCCGCGTTCGGGCGGCCGACGATCGCAAGCTTCAGCGGGCCTTCATATTCGTTGTCGGGCTGTTCCTCGGGGGGCTCTTCCTTGCCTTCGAGCAGCGGGAGCAGGCCTTCGAACAGGTCGCCCATGCCTTCGCCGTGCTCGGCTGACAGCTGGACCGGGTCGCCGAACCCGAGCGACAGCGATTCGAGGATACCGTCTTCGCCGGCGCGGCCCTCGGCCTTGTTGGCGACGAGGATGACGGGGACATCGGCGGTGCGGAGCCAGCGGGCGATCTCTTCGTCGAGCGGGACGATGCCGGCGCGCGCGTCGAACAGGAACAGCGCGACGTCGGCCTGTTCGACCGCCGCCTCGGTCTGCTGGCGCATGCGGCCGGGCAGAGTCTGCGCGTCATGGTCTTCGTAGCCGGCGGTGTCGATGATGCGGAATTCGAGGCCGATCAGCGACGCGTCGCCCTCGCGACGGTCACGCGTGACGCCGGGGCGATCGTCGACCAGCGCGAGCTTCTTGCCGACGAGGCGGTTGAACAGGGTCGACTTGCCGACATTTGGGCGGCCGACGATCGCGACCACGGGGAGTTTGGACATGAGGGGGCCTTAGCGCGTGTCGCGGCAAAGGTCACCTATGTCCCTCGCCCCTGAGGGGAGAGGAAGGAAGGGGCTAAGCGACGGAAGGGTGAGGGGGAGTTGCGGAGAGCGTTTCGAGCCTCACTCCCCTCACCTTTCCCAGCGCAAGTGCGCCGGGCCCCTTCCCTCTCCCCGGCGGGGAGAGGGAGTAAATGTCACCGATACGCGGTGATCTTGCCCTTCTGGTCGAGCGTATACAGCGTCGAGTTCGCCACGATCGGCGGCAGCGAGAACGGGGTCTTCGTCTCGATCGTAGAACTCACCTTGCCATCGGTCGGTGAAACGAAATTGATCTCGCCGCGCGAGTTTGTCAGCACCAGGCGATTACCTGCCAGGATCGGCCCAAACCACGTGATCGCATTGCTGCGCTTCTTCTCGTTCTGGAAGCGCGGCAACTGCGCGATCCACCGCGCCTTGCCGTTTGAACGCGACAGGCAGACGAGCCGCGCATCGTCGGTGATCACGAACAGCCATTCGCCCGCAACCCACGGCGTCGAGATGCCCGCGAAATTCTGCTCCCACAGCCGCTGTCCGGTCGACAGTTCGAGCGCGACCATGCGGCCACCCTGCCCGACCGCATAGACGCGGCCACCATCGATCACCGGGGCAGCATCGATATCCGACAGGCTGGAAACCGACGTCGTGATCGAGGTCCGCGAAAGCGCGTCCTGCCAGAGAATGCGGCCATTCTCGTAGCGATACGCGCTGAGTTCACCGCTCGAGAAGCCGGCGACCACGGTCCCCTGGCTGACGGCGGGCGCCGCCACGCCGAACACGCCTTGGGTCTCCAGCGTGCCCGACTGGACCCACTGGACCTTGCCGTCGGCCTGGTTGAGTGAGAAGACCTGGTTGTCCTGTGTCAGCACATAGACCGCGCCGTTGGCGACCGTCGGCGAACCGCGAAGGGGCGCACCCGGCTTGGCGCGCCAGAGGATCTTGCCGTCCGCCGCGTCCATCGCGACGACATCGCCGACGCCGTCGGTGGCGTAGAGCTTGCCATCGTCATAGCTGACGCCGCCGCCGAAACGTGCGGCCTTGTTAAGCTTGCCCTCGGTGATGCCAGCGGTCCACAGCGCCGCACCGGTGTCGGCTGCGAACGCGTGGATGGTGGCAGTGACGTCGGTCACGAACAGCTTGTTGTCTGCGACGACGGGCGATGCCGCCATCCGCTCGCGGTTCGAACCGCCATCGATCGACGCTTGCCATGCGCGCTTGGGCTGGTCGCCGAGCGCGAGCTGCCCCATCGACTTGGCCGGGTTACCGCCGGGCTGCGCCCAGGCGTCATTGACCGTGGGGGCGGGCAGCAGGACCTGGACGTCCGCGATCGTCTTGTCGGTCTCGACCTCGTTCTCCGAGACCAGGATCGATACGCGATCGCCCAGCGTCGGCGTCTTCTTGCCGCCGCCGCCCTTGAAGATCCCGCACCCGCTCAGCGCCACGAGCGCGGCAACGGCGACCGTCACCCGATATGTCTTCATCATTGCGCCTTGGTATCCTCGTTTGATGCGGCCGGGGCGATTGTCCCGGCAGTCGGCCCAGTGCTCGCGACAGCGTCCACACCAAGTACGCCAGCCATCTGAACCGCGCGTTGACGGATCGTCTCCGGCACGCCGGTGTCACGCGCGATCTGGCCGAACAAAATGCCTGCCTGCTGGCGCTGGTTCATGCGGAGATAGGCGATCGCGACCATCTCGCCCGCGCTGCCGAGCCACGCACCACCGGGGACGGCGAGCGGACGGAGACGCTCGACGACGACCTGCGGCTTCAGCGTATCGAACTCGGCCGAGGTCTGGCGGACCAACGCTAGATCGCGGAACGGCTTGGCCAGCGAGGTATCGCCGGCGATCGCGCCGAGCTTGGCGGCGGCGCCCTTCAGATCGTCCTTCTGGAGGAGGACGTCGGCCTGCGTGAACAGCGCGAGTGCGCGGTAGCCATCGCGGTTCGACTTGGCGAGTTCGGCGAGCGGCTTGGCAGCGACTGCGGCGTTGTTCGCGCCCAAGGAGTCATAGGCGGCTTGAAGCTGTTCGCCCTCGACACCGGCGACTTCGCGATTGTGATGTTGCCAGTACAGGAAGCCTGCAAGTGCGGCGAGCGCGGCGACGAGGCCGACCGCGACCCAGATGCCCCAGTTCGTCCAGAATCCCGCGAGCTGGTCGCGACGGAGTTCTTCGTCGACCTCACGCAGGAATGCTTCATCGGTTTTCGGCGGGAGGGCCAAGGACAGCTCCGGAATAATAAGGGGGTGGCGGCGCGGACCTTAGCCGCGCCGGGACCGAAACGGAAGCGGATCAATCCTTGGGGGCGTAGACCTGCTCCGCGCCGGGAAAAGCGCGTGACCGGACGTCGTCGGCATAGGTCTGCGTCGCCGACGATATGGTGTCGGCGATGTCGGCGAAGCGCTTCACGAACTTGGCGGTACGCTCGAACATCCCCAGCATGTCCTCGGTCACCAGCACCTGGCCGTCGCACTGCGCCGACGCGCCGATGCCGATCGTCGGGCAGGCGATGGTATTGGTGATCTCGATCGCGATCGGCTCGACCACGCCTTCGATCACGAGCGAGAAGGCGCCTGCCTCGGCGATGCCCTGCGCGTCGGCGACGATCTTGGCGGCTTCCTCGGGCGTTCGACCGCGCGCGCCGTAGCCGCCGAGCACGTTGACCGCCTGTGGAGTGAGGCCGACATGGCCCATCACCGGGATGCCGCGCTCGGTGAGGAACTTGACGGTCGGCGCCATCGCGGTGCCGCCTTCGAGCTTCACCGCCGCCGCGCCGGTCTGTTTCAGCAGCCACGCCGCGCTCTCGAACGCCTTTTCGGGCGACGCTTCATAGCTGCCGAACGGCATGTCGATGACGACCACCGCATGATAGCTGCCACGCACCACCGCAGCACCGTGGGCTGCCATCATCTCGAGCGTGACGGGCACGGTCGACGGCAGGCCGTAGATCACCTGCCCCAGGCTGTCGCCGACCAGCAGCATGTCGCAGTGCGGATCGAGCAGTTGCGCCGTGCGGACCGTATAGGCGGTGAGCATGACGAGCGGCGTCTTGCCCTTCTGGCGACGGATCGCGGGGATCGTCAGCCGCTTCAGCGGGGCGGGCGTCGGGTTGGCGCGACTCGTCGCGGTGTCGAGGGTGTAGGTCGTGGACATGGTGACGCTAGTAGCGCGCGGCTCGACGCTCGCCCAGCCTGAGCGGAATCAAACCGCCCAGCCTTTCACGCGGGCATGACCGACGAGCCAGAGCGTGAATGCGGCGATCGCGACGATCACCAGCGGAAAGCCGAGCGTCTCACTGGCGCCCTTTTGCGCTACGATATCGGTGGAGGCGAACAGCCAGCCGAACTGCGCGATCGTGGCGACCAGCGAGGCGAGCAGGAACGGGCGCGCATTGGCGCGGCGCATGAACAACAGGATCGCGCCGACCAGACCAGTGAGCACCGCGACGGCGAACAGCGGATCGTACCAGTTGGGCAAGGTGGCATAGAGCGCGCGATCATAGGCGGTCGCATGGCCCATCGCGTCGGCGCCGAGCCGGACCTGCTGCAGGCACATGAAGCATCCGAGCAATCCCCAGAGTACGAGGACACCAGTGGTCAGTCGAAACCACAAGGGCCCCTGTCGCACGAAGAACATACCGCCGCCCCTGTTGTTTCAGGGCACCAGACTGCGCCCCGCCGAGGTTACGCGCAATAGGCCGCCACTATGCGGCAAGATGTCGTGGTTTCGGAACCGGAGGAACATCGGGAGCTTCCGACTGCGATGTCCCTCCGGGCCGAATCTACGATGTAATGCGCGCAACCTGAACGCGTCGTGACGATTTGTGCATGACGATCAGAACGATCGCGACACGGTCAGGCCATAGGTACGCGGATCGCCCGGCTGTCCGACGACCAGACCAGTGCTGCCGGACTGGAGCGCGAGCACTTCGTAATAGTTCTGGTCGAACGCGTTGCGCAGCCAGCCGAACACGTTCCAGCTGTCCTTCGCCTTGAATCCCAAGCGGAAGTTGCTGAGCGCATAGCCGTTGATGTCGGTGTAGAGCGAGCGCGATGGGTTGGACGAGAAGGTCGACCGATAGCTGCCGTCATAGCCGAGATAGACCTGCCCATCGAGCCCGCCGATCGTTGCCGGCAGGTCGTATTCGGCACCGTAGGAGAACGCCCATTTCGACACGCCGGGCAGACGCTGACCGGAGATGTCGCAATTGGCCGGGCTGTAGGACGGTGTCGTCGACGTTCCCGCCTGACCGGCCGGGCTCGCCGGGTGCGTCGCATCGGCGGTGGTGCCGCCGGACAGTTCGGGCGGGCACGGCGCATCGACGAACTTGACGTATTTCGCGTCGGTATACGCACCGTTGGCGTAGACGCTGAACCGGTCGGTCGGGCGAAATGCCGAGTCGAATTCGAGGCCGCGCGTCCGGACCTTGCCGGCATTGGCGAGATAGCCGCGCAACACGCCAAGCTGGCCGTTGGTAACGGTTGCCTGGTAATCGCTGATCTCGGTCCAGAACCCGGCGAGGTTGAGGGTCAGCCGGCGGTCCAGGAACTGCGTTTTCAGGCCAAGCTCGAAATGGTTGACCTTCTCGGGCTTCACCGTGGCAGCCGACAGGATCGGATTGTTGCTTCCGTCGAGCGGCAGGCCCGACAGGTTGATGCCGCCCGACTTGTAGCTGCGCGCGTAGGTGGCATAGGCGTGGATGTCGGAGGTCACGGTGTAGGCGGCCGTGATGTCGCCTGACAGGTTCCAATTGTCGAAATCGGGCTGGTAGCTCTGTGGCGCGAGCACGCCGCGTTGGTCCGTGGTCAGCGCGGTACCGGTGCCATTGGTGACGACCGAGACATAGTCGCCCTTCTTCTTGTCGTAGTTGAGCCGCAGGCCCGGCGCGATCTGGAACCGGTCGCTGACGTTCCAGGTCAGCTTGCCGAACAGCGCCGCGCTGGTGTTGGTGAAGCCGATCGTGTTGCGTGAGGTCAGCCCGTTCAACGTCGCTGGATCCTTGCCGCCCGCGCTGGTCGGGTTGAGCAGGAACGCACTTGCCGCCGGGCCCTGCACCTGAAGCCCCTGCGTATCGATCGTCTGGTAGAAATAGAACGCGCCGAGCACGTAATCGAGCGTGTGCTTGCCGTTCGAGGCGATCCTCAGCTCCTGGCTATACTGCGTCTGCTGCGACGGATTGGCGGAGACGGTGGTGATCGGCAGGCCGATGAAGTCGCGATCGTTCGACGGATCCCAGTTCCAGAACCGCCACGCGCTGACCGAGGTGATCGTCGACGCGCCGAGATCCAGATTACCGAGCAGCGACACGCCGCCAAGCTCCTGCTTCGCGCGCAACGGCGTGTCGACGTCGGTCACCCGGTCAAACGCGTTGGTGGACGGCACGACATAGCCCTGCGCGGCGGCAAGCGCGGCGTACTGGCGAGTGAGCGGCCGCTGGGTGGCGCCGGTACGGGCGTAATATTGTACGCAGCAATTCGGGTTCTGCTGGCCGTAGTCGCCCGACAAGGCCAGATCGAGATTGTCGGTCGGCTTCCAGTAGAGCTGCCCGCGTACGCTCTTATTGTCCTGCGCGTTGAGGTCCTTGCCGGTCACGACATTGTGGATCGTGCCGTCGCGCTCGGTCACCGACGCCGACAGCCGGATCGCGAGCTTGTCGGGGATGAGGGGCCCCGACACCGAGGCCTTGGCCTGGATGAACTGGTAGTTGCCGGTGGAGAGTTCGATTCGCGCCTCGGGCGTGAAGCTGGGCTTGCGCGTCGTGATGTTGATCGCGCCGGCGGTGGTGTTCTTGCCGTATAGCGTGCCTTGCGGTCCGCGGAGGACTTCGATCCGTTCGGTATCGGTGAAGTCGAACGTCGCCGAGGCGATCCGGCTGTAATAGACCTGGTCGACATAGATGCCGACGCCCTGCTCGATCCCGTCGTTGGTCAGCCCGAACGGCGCGCCGAGGCCGCGGATGTTGGCGGCGGAATTGCGCGGGTTGGTGGAGTAGAACTGCAACGTCGGCTGGAGCTGCGTGAGGCGGCTGACATTGTATGCGCCGGTCTCGGCGAGCGCGGTGCCGCCGATGACGGACATCGCGATCGGGACGGTCTGGATGGTCTCGGCGCGGCGGCGTGCGGTGACGACGATATCGCCGCCGCCACCCTGTTGCTGGTTACCGAGACGACCAGTAGCCGGCTCAGTCGCCTGATCACCCACGGGTGCCTGCTGCGCGACGGGCGGCGTCGATACGGTAGCGGCCTGGCCGGCGAGCAACAGAGCAAGCGTTAGCGACATGAATTTTTTCCCCTGAACCTTGGCGCGCAAAGTCTATTGATTTGGGGGATATTCAATGACGGTATCTCTTGGGGGATGGAAAGCGGGACTTTCCCGATTTTTGCGCGCGCCTCTTGACGCTACGAAAGCGCTTACCAGATCACCGCCGCACGGCGCCTGATGGGCCGTGCGCCCGGGTCGCGCACAGGCGGATCCGGGCGTTCGACAAAGTGCTCAGATGAGGATTTTGACATGCGACTAGACCTGACCCCCTATCGCCGCTCGACCGTCGGTTTCGATCGGCTGTTCGACATGATCGAGACGAACGCGCGCGCCGCGACGTCGGACAACTACCCCCCGTTCAACCTGGAGCGGATCGCGCAGGATCGCTACCGGATCACGCTCGCGGTCGCCGGGTTTACCCGCGACGAGATCGCGATCACCGCGCAGCAGAACCTGTTGCTGGTCGCCGGCAAGAAGGACGAGCCTGCGTCCGAGGGGCAGTTGCTCCACGTCGGGATCGCCAACCGCTCATTCGAGCGGCGCTTCGAGCTTGCCGATTTCGTGCTGGTGCAGGATGCGCGGCTGAACGACGGGCTGCTGGTAATCGACCTGATGCGCGAGGTGCCCGAGGCGATGAAGCCGAAGAGCATTGCGATCAAGACGGGCGCGCCGCTGGCCGCGGTCGAGACTAGCGGTGACACTGCGGCGATCGAGCAGGCGGCATAATATCGCGTCCTCCTGCTAACGGGGGACTATGTCTCGGAAGGGTGAGGCGTATCGTCCTCACCCTTCACACCGCATTTTCTTCCGGTGACAGAGGAAAATTAGACCAAGCGGCTTTGCTTTACCGCAGCTTCGATGAAGCTGGCAAACAAGGGGTGCGGGTCGAAGGGCTTGCTCTTCAGTTCCGGATGGAACTGGACGCCGACGAACCAGGGGTGGTCGGGGCGTTCGACGATTTCAGGCAACGTGCCGTCGGGCGACATGCCGGAGAAGACGAGGCCGCCCTGTTCGAGCGCTTCCTTGTATCCCGTGTTGACCTCGTAGCGATGACGGTGACGCTCCGAAATCTCGGTGCCGCCATAAATCGACGCGACCACGCTGTTGCCGTCGAGCTTGGCGTCATACGCGCCGAGCCGCATCGTGCCGCCCATGTCGCCTTCCGCCGCACGCGTTTCGAGGCCTTCACGTCCCATCCATTCGGTGATCATGCCGACCACCGGCTCGTCGGTCGGGCCGAACTCGGTCGATGACGCATTGGGGATGCCGGCGAGATCGCGCGCACCCTCGACGCAGGCCATCTGCATCCCGAAGCAGATCCCGAAATACGGGATCTTCCGCTCACGCGCGAACTTGACGGAGGCGATCTTGCCTTCCGCGCCGCGCTCACCGAACGCGCCGGGGACGAGGATCGCGTCGCACGGCTCGAGTTGGCCGGCGATGTCGCTTTCGGCGTTCTCGAACAGTTCGGCGTCGATCCAGCGGACGTTGACCTTTACGCGATTCGCGATGCCGCCGTGGACCAGCGCTTCGTTGAGCGACTTGTACGCATCCTGGAGCCCGACATATTTGCCGACCACGCCGATCGTGACTTCGCCTTGGGGATTGGTCAGGCGGTCCATGATCTCGGTCCAGCGCGACAGGTCGGGCGCCTCGGCGGGTTCGATCCCGAACGCGCGGAGCACTTCGATGTCGAGGCCTTCGCCGTGATACTGGAGCGGCACCGCATAGATGCTCTTCGCGTCCAGCGCCGGGATGACCGCGCTGGCGGGCACGTTGCAGAACAGCGCGATCTTGGCGCGCTCCGACGGCGGCAGCGGATGTTCGCAGCGGCAGACGAGCACGTCCGGCTGCACGCCTAGCGCGGCGAGTTCGCGGACCGAATGCTGGGTCGGCTTGGTCTTCAGCTCGCCGGCCGCCGCAATATACGGCACCAGGGTGACATGGATGCTGATCGCGTTGCCGCGACCTTCCTCATTCTTGAGCTGGCGAATCGCTTCGATGAACGGCAGCGATTCGATATCGCCGACGGTGCCGCCGATCTCGCAGAGGATGAAATCGATGCCGTCGGTCTCGGCACGGGCGAACGCCTTGATCGCGTCGGTGACGTGCGGGATGACCTGCACCGTGGCGCCGAGATAATCGCCACGACGCTCGCGGGTGATGATCTGCTGGTAGATGCGGCCCGAGGTGACGTTGTCCGACTGGCGCGAGGGAACGCCGGTGAAGCGCTCGTAATGGCCGAGGTCGAGATCGGTCTCGGCGCCATCGTCGGTGACGTAGACCTCGCCGTGCTGATACGGCGACATCGTGCCGGGATCGACGTTCAGATACGGATCGAACTTCCGAATCCTGACGGTATATCCGCGCGCCTGGAGGAGAGCGGCAAGCGATGCCGCCATGAGACCTTTACCGAGCGACGAAACCACGCCCCCGGTGATGAAAATGTACCGAGCCATGGGAAGAGTCTCGTAGCGTGTGTTGGGGACGAACGACAAGCGCCCGCGGATCACGCGGGGCGCATTTATCGGCGAATGGAGTGTTTAGTTGGCTAGCGGGACCGCGCCGTTGTCGGCGGGCTTGGTCGTGCCGGCCGGAACACCGGCGTTTTCTGCGCCACCGGCGAACGGTGCCGCGTCACCCTTGGGCTGCGCGGTCGGAACGGCGGTTGCCGCCGCCGGGGTACGCGCGAGCGACGTGTCGATCGTCGTGGTGCGGTGATTCGCCGCGAGGACCGCGAGCAGGATCGAGAACAGCACGAACATCGTCGCTAGCACGCCGGTCGCGCGGGTCAGGAAATCGGCCGCACCGCGCGCCGACATCAGGCCCGAAGGACTGCCGCCCATGCCCAGGCCGCCGCCTTCCGACCGCTGCATGAGGATCACCGTGACGAGGGCGGCCGCGATGATCGCGTGGATGACGAGCAGAAAGGCGAACATTGCGCGGAAAACCCCGGAACTTTTGCGAAGGCGCGCACATAGGCGACACAGCGGCTTCGATCAACCGGAACGGTGGCACGGCATATCGCAAGCCAATCGCAAAACTACGGAAACATGACGTCCGGGCAGCGTTGTGAACCCGTAATGACGCTCATGACTGGGTATCGTGCATATTAATTCAGATGGCGGATCAACGCTGTGGCATCAATGGCAGCCAATACCTTATCGACCTGGATGACCGCTCTGGTGGATTATGTCCGCTCGGGCGAACCCGATCTGACCAATCGTCAGATGGCCTTGTTACTGCTCGTCTACCTCAAACCGGGGCCGCATACGGTGCGCGGCTTGGCGCGTGCGCTCAACGTATCGAAGCCGGTCGTCACGCGCGCCTTGAACAGATTGGGTGCCCTCGGCTATCTGCGCCGGCAACGCGACGATAGCGACAAGCGTAATATCTTCGTCGCGCGCACCACCGAAGGGGCAGATTTTCTTGAAGAGTTCGGGCAATTCATCGGCGACGGCCCCGCCCCTGCAGGCTCAAACGGCCACGCCGCTCACGCTTGAGCCGTTCGACGACAAGGCCCGGACGAGCTTTTCGCTGACGGGCCGCTCTGTCAGCCTCGACCCGCGCACGCACGCCGTTCGCCGCGATATCGCCGATATTCGCCTCGCCGAATACGTATTCGCTCCACACTATGCGGTGCCGATGATACGGGCCGTCGCGCGCACAGCTTTGTTGCGCAGCGGACGAGACGAAACGAGCGATACAATGGTCGACCTCAATCCCGGCGACAGTTTCGAAGTGCTGGAAATTGCTGGCGTTTCCGCATGGGGCGTTGCGCGCCCGAGCGGGCTGGTCGGCTATGTCGAGGCCGCTGCACTCGATCTGTCCACGACGGACGCGGCATGACCACGGTCTTCATCGATGGCGCGGTCGGCACCACCGGTCTCGAGATTCGCGAACGGCTCGCCGGTCGGACCGACATCACGCTGGCTTTGCTGCCGGAGGATCGGCGTAAGGATCCAGCGGCACGTCGCGAGGCGCTGAACAACGCCGATTTCGTCATCCTGTGCCTGCCCGACGACGCGTCGCGCGAGGCTGTGACACTGATCGACAATGCCCGCACGCGAGTCATCGATGCCTCGAGCGCGCACCGCGTCACCGATGGCTGGACCTACGGCTTCCCCGAATTGCCGGGTCAGGCGGAGAAGGTGGCGACCGCGATGCGCGTGTCGAACCCCGGCTGCTATCCGACCGGCTTCCTCGCGCTCGTCGCGCCATTGATCAGCGCCGGGCTTATCCCCGCCGACCTCCCACTCAGCGTCAACGCGACCTCGGGCTATTCGGGTGGCGGCAAGGCCATGATCGCCGCGTTCGAGAATGGTGAGTCCGCGACGGCGTTCCGCGCCTACGCACTCGGCCTCGCGCACAAGCATATCGCCGAGATGACGCAGCACGCGGGCCTTACGCACGCGCCGATCTTCGCGCCCGCGGTGGCCAACGCCTATCGCGGGATGGTCGTCGAGGTGCCGTTGCATCTGCACGCCCTGCCCCGCCGCCCGTCGCTCGCCGCAATCGACGACGTCTTGCGCGCGGCGTTCGATGGCTCGAAGCTCGTCTCGGTCGCCCCCGGCGATATCGGCGCGGTCGATATCGAGGAGAATGCGGGGACCGATCGGCTGACGCTGCGGGTCTGCGGCAACGATGCGGTCGGTCATGCGCGGCTGGTCGCGACGCTCGACAATCTGGGCAAGGGCGCCGGCGGTGCTGCGGTCCAGAACCTCAACATCATGGCCGGGGTCGACCCGGTCGCCGGCCTGGTTTTCTAACGAAACCGGCTAGTTCCAGGAGCTTTCATGCACCGTAATCCCGTAGCCAAGCTGCTCCTGTTCGGCGCGACCGGCGATCTCGCGCAGCGCATGCTGCTGCCGTCGCTCTATGGCCTGCACGCCGACGGGTTGCTGCCCGAGGAGCTGACGATCACCGGTGCCGCGCGTCACGAGCATGACGACAAGGATTACCGCAAGTTCGCGAAGAAGGCGCTCGACGAGTTCCTGCCCGAGGATCGCAAGGACGAAAGCGCGATCGGGACGTTCCTCGACCGGATCTTCTATCAGCCGACCGACCTATCGGACCCGGCGAGTTTCCAGCCGCTGGCGGACAAGATCGGCGATATCTCCGGAGGGCTGGCGATCTACCTGTCGACCGCGCCGTCGCTGTTCGAAGCTGCGATCGAGGGACTGCACAAGGTCGGCCTGGCTGGCGAGACCGTCCGTGTCGGCCTTGAGAAGCCGCTCGGCTATGATCTGGAGACCAGCCGAGAGATCAACGATGCGGTGGCGAAGGCTTTCCCGGAAGACCGGACCTATCGGATCGACCATTATCTCGGCAAGGAAACCGTCCAGAACATCCTCGCGCTGCGCTTCGGCAACTCGTTCTTCGAGCCTGTGTGGAACGCGCAGGGGATCGACAACGTCCAGATCACGATCTCGGAGACGGTCGGGCTGGAAGAACGCGCAGGCTATTACGAGACCGCCGGCGCACTCCGCGACATGGTCGCCAACCACATGCTCCAGCTGCTCGCGCTGATCGCGATGGAGCCGCCCGCGCGGTTCGAGGGCACCGACGTCCGCGACGAGAAGTCGAAGGTGTTCCGCTCGCTCCGCATGATCAAGCCCGAGGAAGTGCCGCACGTCACGGTGACGGGCCAGTACGGCGAAGGCGCGGTAAAGGGGAAGTTCGTCAAGAGCTATTCGGACGAACTCGGCCAGTCCTCGACCACCGAGACGTTCGTCGCGATCAAGGCGCATGTCGACAATTGGCGCTGGCAGGGCGTGCCGTTCTACCTGCGCACCGGCAAGCGCATGGCGACCCGCCGCAGCGAGATAGCGATCCAGTTCAAGGCGGTTCCGCATTCGATGTTCGCCGGGCGTGGCGGATTGCTCCAGCCCAACATGCTGATCATCCGCCTCCAGCCGGAGGAATATATCCAGCTGCTGGTGATGGCGAAGGAGCCGGGCCTCGACCGCGAAGGCGTACGCCTGCGGGAAGTACCGCTAAACCTCAGCATGGATGCCGAGTTCGCGGGCTCGCGTCGGCGGATCGCGTATGAGCGGCTGCTGCTCGACCTTATCGAGGGCGACCAGACGCTGTTCGTCCGCCGTGACGAGGTCGAGGCGCAATGGACCTGGATCGACGCGATCCGCGAGGGCTGGAAGGCCAACGCGATGAAGCCCAAGAGCTATGCGTCGGGCAGCTGGGGTCCGTCCGCCGCGATCGCGCTGACCGAGCGCGACGGCGTGACCTGGCAGGACGACTGAGTTTTCGGGGAGGCAATACTCCTCCCAAAGGTTTTCAAGGAAAGATCGAATGACCGAAATCGAATGGTGGGATTACGAGGATTCCGACGAGCTCGCCAACGCAGTCGCGGGCGATATCCAGTTCGTCATCGAGAGTGCGCTCGACGCGCGCGGCTCGGCGGTGATCGCGCTCGCGGGCGGCAAGACGCCGTTCGCCGCGTATGAGAAGCTGGCCCAGGCCAAGCTCGACTGGAAGAAGGTCACGATCATCCCCGGCGACGAGCGTATCGTGAAGCTCGGTGATCCGCTGTCCAACGTGACCGCGCTGGCGAAGATCTTCCTGCCCAAGGGCGCGCGCGTAAAGCCGATCGTTCCCGAGGCGATGTCGGACTACAAGGCAGCTGGGCGCTCGGCGGATGCGCTGATGCAGGACCTGCACTGGCCGCTCGATTTCTGCCTGCTCGGCATGGGCGGCGACGGGCATACCGCGTCGATCTTCCCCGGCCCCGATTACGACGAGGCGCTGAGCGGTCCCAAGGAACGCCGTGCGCTCGGCGTGATGCCAGATCCGCTGCCGCCCGAGGCACCGCTTGCTCGCGTGACACTGTCGGCGGCCGCAATCGCATCGTCGAAGGCGCTGATGATCATGATCACCGGCGACGCGAAGAAGAAGGTGCTGGAGCAGGCGATCGAACAGGGCCCGTCGTCGTCCTACCCGATCGGCCGCGTGCTGGCCGAGGTCGAGTTACCGGTCGACGTGCACTGGGCACCGTGACGATGCTCAACGCCGTCGTCTCCGCGGTCACCGATCGGATCATCGAACGCTCGCGTGACAGCCGCGCCGCCTATCTGGCGCTGATCGAGCGCGAGGCGGCGGCGCAGGTCCGGCGTCCCGGCCTCGGCTGTGCAAACCTCGCGCACGCCTATGCCGGGACCGAGGAAGACCGCGACGCGATGAAGGCCGATGCCGGCATGAACATCGGCATCGTCACCGCGTACAACGACATGCTTTCCGCACACGCCGTCTATTATCGCTATCCGGAGCTGATGAAGATCTGGGCGCGCGAAGCGGGTGCGACGGCGCAGGTCGCGGGCGGCGTGCCGGCGATGTGCGACGGCGTCACGCAGGGCTATCCGGGGATGGAGCTGTCGCTGTTCAGCCGCGATACGATCGCGCTGAGCACCGCGATCGCGTTGTCGCATGGCACGTTCGAAGGCGCTGCGCTGCTCGGCATCTGCGACAAGATCGTGCCGGGCCTGCTGATGGGGGCGCTGCGCTTCGGGCATCTGCCGATGGTGCTGATCCCCGGCGGGCCGATGCCGACCGGCTTGCCCAACAAGGCCAAGGCCGCGGTTCGCGAGAAGTTCGCCGAGGGGCTGGTCGGCCGCGACGAGCTGCTCGAAGCCGAGATCGGCGCGTATCATTCGAAGGGCACGTGCACCTTCTACGGTACGGCGAACACCAACCAGATGATGATGGAAGTCATGGGCCTCCACATGCCGGGCGCGGCGTTCGTCAATCCAGGTACCAAGCTGCGCCAGGAACTCACGCGGGCCGCAGTGCACCGCTTGGCGAAGATCGGCGCACGCGGCGATTCCTACCGGCCGCTCGGGCATTGCGTCGACGAGAAGGCGATCGTGAACGCCGCGGTCGGCCTGCTCGCCACGGGGGGCTCCACCAACCACCTGCTCCACGTGCCGGCGATCGCTCGCGCGGCGGGGATCATCATCGACTGGGAGGATTTCGACCGCCTCTCCTGCGCGGTGCCGCTGATCGCGCGCGTGTATCCCAACGGCTCGGCCGACGTGAACGCGTTCGAGGCGGCGGGCGGCATGCCCTATGTGATCCGCGAGCTGCTCGGCGAAGGGTTGTTGCACGGCGACATCATGACGATCGGCGGCGACGACTTGTCCGCCTATGCGAAGACGGCGGTCGTCGAGGGCGACACGCTCGCCTGGCGCGATACGCCGGACAGCGGCGACGAGACGATCCTGCGCCCTGCCACCGCGCCGTTCTCGCCGGATGGCGGGATGCGGATCCTGGCCGGCAATATCGGCCGAGCGTGCATCAAGGTGTCCGCGGTCGAGCGCGAGCGGTGGATCGTCGAGGCGCCTGCGATGGTGTTCGACGATCAGTTGGACGTGATCGAGGCGTTCAAGCGCGGTGAGCTGGAGAAGGACGTCGTCGTCGTCGTCCGGTTCCAGGGGCCGCGCGCGAACGGGATGCCGGAGCTGCACAAGCTGACGCCGCCGTTGGGCGTTTTGCAAAATCGTGGGTTCAAGGTGGCGCTGGTCACCGACGGGCGGATGTCGGGGGCGAGCGGGAAAGTGCCGTGCGCGATCCATTGTTCGCCCGAGGCGCTGCTCGATGGTGCGATCGGGTTGATCCGTGATGGCGACATGATCCGGGTGGACGCGGTGAATGGCACGCTCGAGGCGCTCGTCGATGCGGACGTGTGGGCAACACGCGAGATGGTCGCGATACCGCCACCGGTAAGCGGCATGGGACGCGAGCTGTTCGGCATGTTCCGCGGGCTCGCCGACGAGGCCGAGAAGGGCGCGTCAGCGATGCTGGCGGGGGCTGGGCTTTAAAGCGCATCTCACACGCCGCCGTCGTCTTGGCCACACCCCGTCATCCCGGCGAAAGCCGGGACCTCGCTCCACGGGGACGGACCATGCGGCTTGAGATCCCAGCTTTCGCTGGGATGACGGGGGTGGCGGTAATGATAAAATCGGACGGAGGATGACATGGAAATCGTAGCGGCAGATATCGGCGGGACGCATGCGCGCTTCGCGATCGCCGAGGTCGAGAACGGCCGCGTCGTGTCGCTCGGCGAGCCGGCGACGCTGAAGACCGCGGACCACGCGTCGCTCCAGACCGCGTACCAGGCGTTCGAGGCGGGGCTCGGGCGCCCCCTCCCCCGCGCGCTGGCGATCGCGGTCGCGTCGCCGGTCGCGAACGACGTCATTCGCCTCACCAACAATCCATGGATCATCCGCAAGTCGCTGATCACCGAGCGGCTGAAGGCCGACCAGTGGGTGGTCGTCAACGATTTCGGCGCGGTCGGCCATGCCGTTGCGCAGGTGCCGAGCAGCGACTTCATCCACCTTTGCGGCCCCGATACGCCGTTGCCGTCCGAGGGTATCACGACGATCTGCGGCCCCGGTACCGGGCTCGGCGTCGCACAGTTGCTGCGGCGCAAGGACGGCTATCAGGTCCTCGAAACCGAGGGCGGGCATATGGACTTCGCGCCGCTCGACGGGATCGAGGATGCTTTGCTGAAGCGACTGCGGAAGACTTTCACGCGTGTCTCCGCCGAGCGCGTCGTCGCCGGCCCGGGCATCGTCGCGATCTACGAGACGCTCGCCGCACTGGAGGGCCGCGCGGTTCCCAGCCATGACGACAAGACGATCTGGACCGAAGCGATCGACGGGACCGATTCGATCGCGCTCGCCGCGCTCGACCGCTTCTGCCTCGCGCTCGGCGCGGTAGCGGGCGATCTGGCGCTGGCGCAGGGCGCCAAGGCGGTCGTGATCGCGGGCGGGCTCGGCTTCCGGATCAAGGATCGCCTGATTCGCTCGGGCTTCGACCAGCGCTTTGTCGCCAAGGGCCGCTTCCAGGGCATGATGGCAGCGATGCCGGTCAAGCTCATCACCCATCCCCAGCCCGGCCTGTTCGGCGCCGCGGCCGCCTTCGCACAGGAACATACGCAATGACCGCAACTATCGCAGACATCATGCAGACCAGCGCCGTCATCCCGGTGCTGGTCATCGAGGACGCGGCGCTCGCCCGTCCGCTCGCCGAGGCGCTGGTCGCCGGTGGCCTGCGCGTGCTCGAGGTGACGTTGCGCACCGGCGCCGCGCTGGAGGCGATCGCCGAGATGAAGAAGGTGCCGGGCGCGATCGTCGGCGCGGGTACCGTCGTCAACACGCAGCAGTTCGCGCAGGTCCGGGACGCTGGCGCGGAGTTCATCGTGTCGCCAGGGCTGACCGAACGCCTTGCTATGCCGATCATCGAGAGCGGCATCCCGTTCCTGCCGGGGATCGCCAATGCGGCGGACATCATGACCGGGCTCGACCTGGGGCTGACGCACTTCAAGTTCTTCCCGGCCGAGGCGAATGGCGGGTTGAAGGCGCTGAAGGCTTTGGCTGCGCCGTTCTACCAGTGCAGCTTCTGCCCGACCGGCGGGATCACCGAGGCGAGCGCGCCCGAGTGGCTGGCGTTCAAGCCGGTGCTCTGCGTGGGGGGGAGCTGGGTAACCGGCGGGACGATGGCGGAGATCGAGATCAAGGCGCGCGCGGCTAACGCTCTGCGGGGGTAACTCCTCCCCGGCACGGGGAGGGGGACCGCGACGCGTAGCGGCGGGGTGGAGGGGGAGCGCCACGAGCGTTCCGCCTGCCGTAGTCGCCACTGCTGGTACGCTCGCGGTGAGCCCCCTCCACCATCCTGCGGATGGTCCCCCTCCCCGTGCCGGGGAGGATTACATCTCGCCGCGGGCTTTGCGGATGGCGTACCATTTCTTCACGTTGGCGTTGTGTTCGGCCAGCGTGTTGGCGAACACGTGGCCGCCGGTCCCGTCTGCTACGAAATACAGCGCCTGAGTCTGCGCAGGGTCCAGCACCGCGTCGATCGAGGCGCGGCCGGGATTGGCGATCGGGCCGACCGGCAGGCCGGCTTCGGCATAGGTGTTGTAGCCGTTCTTCGCGTGCAGTTCCGACCGCAAGATCCGGCGGCCTAGCGGGCGGCCCTTGGTGATCGGGTAGATCACGGTGGGGTCGGCCTGGAGCGGCATGCCGTTGCGCAGGCGATTGCCGTAGACCGCGGCGACGGTGCGGCGTTCGGAGGACTTGCCGGTTTCCTTTTCGACGATCGAGGCGAGAATGATCGCCTGTTCGGGCGCCGTCACCGCGATGCCGGGCTTGCGCGCGGCCCAGGCGGTGGCGAGGTAGGTCTTCATCGCAGCCTGCATCCGCGTGACGACCGATGCGCGGGTGTCGCCGGCCTGGAAGGCGTAGCTGTCGGGGAGAATCGAGCCTTCCGCCGGGACGGGCACGGTGCCGGTGAGGCCATCCGCCTTCATCAGCGCATCGTGGACGAGGACGGAGGGGTAGCCTTCGGGGACGACGACGAGGCGCTGGACGACCTTGCCGCCTTGCATCAGCTTGAGGATATCGGACTGGCTGGTGTGTGGCGCAATGCGGTATTCACCGGCCTTGATCGGGTCGCCCGAGCCGAACACGCGCGCATACAAGCGGAAGCGTCGGGCCGAGGGGATCGCGCCGGCCTTTTCGAGTTCGGTGGCAGCGCCGGCCAGCGTGCTGCCTTCGCCGATCTGGACGGTTAGTGTGCGCGCGGCTGGGCCTGCGCCGCCCCAGCCCTGGACGACCAGGAACAGCGCGACGACTGCCGCCAGGCCTAAGACGAGTCCGAAACAGCCGACCTTGCGCATCACTACCTCTTGTTCCCCCGCGAAGGCGGGAGCCCAGTCTGGGCCCCCGCCTTCGCGGGGGAACAAACCTTCTTAACGGACCTTGGTCATCACCAGTGAAGCGTTGGTGCCGCCGAAGCCGAACGAGTTGTTCAGCACTGCGCGGACTTCACGCTTCTTGGCCACGTGCGGGACGAGGTCGACGCCGACGCAGCTGTCGCTCGGATTGTCGAGGTTCAGCGTCGGCGGAACGATCTGGTCGCGCAGCGCGAGGATGCAGAAGATGCTCTCGACCGCACCGGCGCCGCCGAGCAGATGCCCGATCGCCGACTTGGTCGACGACATCGACAGACCCGAGATCGCATCGCCGAACAGGCGGCGGACTGCGCCCAATTCGAGCTCGTCGCCCAGCGGCGTCGAGGTGCCGTGCGCGTTGATGTAGTCGATGTCCTCGAGCTTGAGGCCCGACTTCTTGATCGCCATCTGCATCGACCGGAACGCGCCGTCGCCTTCGGGATGCGGCGCGGTCACATGGTACGCGTCGCCCGACAGACCGTAACCGATCACCTCGGCATAGATCTTCGTACCGCGTGCCTTGGCGTGCTCATACTCCTCGAGCACCAGCACGCCCGCGCCCTCACCCATCACGAAGCCGTCGCGATCCTTGTCGTAGGGACGCGAAGCCTTTTCAGGCGTATCGTTAAAGTTGGTCGACAGCGCGCGCGCCTGTGCGAACCCGGCGATGCCGAGCGGGCACACCGTGCCCTCTGCGCCGCCTGCGAGCATCACGTCGGCGTCGTCCATCGCGATCATCCGCGCGGCGTCGCCGATTGCGTGCGCGCCGGTCGAGCAGGCGGTGACGACCGCGTGATTCGGACCGCGCAGGCCGTATTTGATCGAGACCTGGCCCGAGATCAGATTGATCAGGCGACCGTGGACGAAGTGCGGCGACACGCGACGCGGGCCCTTGGTGTGGAGAACGATCGATTCGCTCTCGATGCCTGGCAGCCCACCGATTCCCGAACCGATCGAGACGCCGGCACGCCAGCTCTCTTCGAGAGTCATCTCGGTCAGGCCTGCGTCCTCGAGCGCCTGGCCGGCGGCATCGATGCCGTAGATGATAAACGGATCAACCTGGCGCTGGACCTTGTGATCCACGCGCTTGCCGGGATCGAAGCCATAGGGGTGATCGGCGGGCTTAACCTCGCACGCGATCCGACAGACATAATCGGACGCGTCGAAGCGCGTGATCGTGGCTGCACCCGATTTGCCGGCCAGGATATTCGCCCAGGCCGTTTCAACATCCGCCCCCAGAGGGGTGACCAGGCCTAGCCCGGTTACGACGACACGCCGCATGGCTTCAAACTCCGTCTGCTCTCAAAACGAAACGGCTCCCCGCCCTCTTTGCCCAAGGACGGGGAGCCGCTCAAATCACACCCATCAGGGCAGGTCCAAAGTCTCGGACCCTAAACCCTGATCAGGCCTTGTGCTCGTCGATGTAGGTGATCGCATCCTTGACGGTCGCGATCTTCTCGGCGGCATCATCGGGGATCTCGACGCCGAATTCTTCCTCGAACGCCATGACGAGTTCGACGATGTCGAGGCTGTCTGCGCCCAGGTCGTCGATGAAGCTCGCGTCCTCGGTCACCTTGTCGGCTTCGACGCCGAGATGCTCGACGACGATCTTCTTCACGCGGTCAGCTGTCTCGCTCATGGTAGTTCCCTCTTCAAATCTGGGGGTTTTCGGTATTTCCTGAACGCACCTAGAACGCGGCAGTTCAGCGCGCAAGTTCAGATCATCGCCATCCCGCCGTTCACGTGCACGGTTTGTCCCGTGACGTAGCCGGCTTCACGGCTGGCAAGGTACACGATCGCCGCGCCGATGTCTGCGCCTTCGCCGAGGCGACCGGCAGGAATCTTCGTGGTGAGCGCGGTCTTCTGTGCCTCGGGCAGCGCGTCGGTCATCGGCGAGGTGATGAAGCCGGGCGCGACGCAGTTGACGGTGATGCCGCGGCTGGCGAGTTCCTGCGCCATCGACTTCGACATGCCGATGAGCCCCGCCTTCGACGCGGCGTAGTTGGCCTGGCCGGGATTGCCGGTGACGCCGACGATCGACGTGACCGAGATCATCCGGCCGAACCTTGCCTTCATCATCGGCTTGGCGGCGGCGCGCATGAGGCGGAACGCGGCTTCGAGGTTGATGCGGATGACGCTGTCCCACTCGTCGTCCTTCATCCGCATCGCGAGATTGTCGCGGGTGACGCCGGCGTTGTTGACGAGGATGTCGAGCTTGCCGCCGAGCGCCTCGACGGCCTGCGGGACGAGCGCGTCGACTGCGGCCGCGTCGGAGAGGTTGCAGGGGAGCGCGACGTGGTCGCCTTTCAGGGTGGCGCGGAAGGCTTCGAGCTTGTCGGCGTTGGAGCCGGATACGGCGAGGCGCGCACCTTGGGCGGCTAGGGCCTTGGCGATCTCGGACCCGATCCCGCCGGACGCCCCGGTGACGAGGGCGGTCATGCCTGTAAGGTCGAACATTCTAACTCCGATCTAGATTTTTTCGCGCAGAGACGCGGAGGACGCAGAGGGGCGGTGGTTGTTGACGAGGCGGCAAACGCCCTCTTTGAGGGTGGCGCCGCCGAAGTTGATGAGCAGCCCGACGGGCTGTTTGGTCAATCTGAGATAGGTTAGCAGTTGCTTGGCGTGAACGGGAAGAAGGCGCTCGACCGATTTGATCTCGACGACCAACCGGTCGTCAACTACCAGATCGATCCGAAACGCTGCTTCGAAACGCAAGCCTTCGAATTCGATATCGATTGGCCGCTGGCGGGCGACTGTATAACCCATGGCCACCAATCGACCGGCAAGGACCGCTTCGTAAACGCTTTCGAGCAGCCCCGGCCCTAGATCTCGATGCAGTCGCAAAGCGACATCCAGGACGTCGCCGCTGACCACATCGATATCTTTCATGGGCTCTGCGTCCTCTGCGCCTCTGCGCGAAATCTACAGTACCTTAATCAACGCCTCGATGTCGTCCATCGTGATGACGCTCGTCGTCTCGACGTCGGGGGTGATGCGCTTAACCATGGGACTGAGGACCTTGCCGCCGAATTCGACGAAGTGGTCGACGCCTGCCGCATGCATGGCCTGCACCGATTCGCGCCAACGGACCATGCCGGTGACTTGCTGCACCAGCAGGTGACGGATCGCGCCGGGGTCGGCGACGGCGGTCGCGTCGACGTTGGCGAAGACCGGGACCAAGGGCGCGCGGAGGTCGGCATCTAGAAGCGCGGCTTCCATCGCTTCGGCGGCGGGCTGCATCAGAGGGCAGTGGAAGGGCGCGGATACGGGGAGCAGCACCGCGCGCTTGGCGCCAAGGTCTTTCGCCAGCGTGATCGCCTTTTCGATGGCGAGGCGGTGGCCGGAGATGACGACCTGCGACGGATCATTGTCGTTGGCGACGGTACAGATCAGTTCGGGACCGCCTTCCGCGAGGATGGCGTCGACCGCGGCGCCGGCGATCAGCTGCGCCTTTTCGAGGTCGGTGCCGAGCAGCGCAGCCATGGCGCCCTCGCCTACCGGGACGGCGGCCTGCATCGCGCGGCCGCGAAGCTTCAGGAGGCGCGCGGTGGTCGACAGGTCGAGCGCGCCGGCGGCGCACAAGGCGGTGTATTCGCCGAGGCTGTGGCCGGCGACGTAGTCGGCCTTGTCGGCGAGGCGGATGCCGCCTTCCTTCTCGGCGACGCGCAGGGTGGCGATCGCGTTCGCCATGATCGCGGGCTGCGCGTTCTCGGTGAGGAGCAGATCGTCCGCGGGCCCTTCGCTCATCAGGCGGAAGAGGTGCTGACCGAGCGCCTCGTCGACTTCGGCGAAGACCTCGCGGGCGGTGGCACTGGCATCGGCGAGCGCCTTGCCCATGCCGACAGACTGGCTCCCCTGGCCGGGGAAGATGAACGCGCGCATGACCTCTCCTAATTCGATGCCGCGGCCTAGAAAGGTGCGCGGCGAGTTGCAACCTGAACGAACCCTGCGGGCTTGCGACAATATGCGACCATTTCGCCGGCCTTGCGACAAGCGCCTGCGACAATCGGCTCCCAGATTATGGAGGACGCCGCAGCAACGGCGCCGTGTTTCAGACGGGAGATTATCATGAAGACGTTCATCCTCAGCGCGCTTGCCGCCACGCTCGTCGCCAGCCCGCTGCTCGCCGCAGCACCGGTAGACGCGCAGCAGCGCCGCGAAGTGACCACCGTGCGCCACAACGACAATGGCCGCACCGTCGTCACCAAGAAGACCGTCACGCGGGCGCCACAATATCGCAACTGGCGCGCCGGCCAGCAGTTCGATCGCCGCCAGGCGCAGAACTATCGGGTGATCACGACGTACAAGACGTATCGCCTTGCTGCTCCGCCGCGTGGCAGCCAGTGGGTCCGCTCGGGCAACGATGCGCTCCTGATCAATGGCCGCGGCAATGTGGTACAGGTTCGTGGCGGCGCGTTTCGGTAACGCCTACCAGCGCCTTGCCTTTCCCGGATAATCGGGTAAGGCCCTTTGCAACCGGGGTGAGAGATTCGCGTCTCTCGCCCCTGTTTGCATTCTAGACGACAGCCGGAGGGGTGCGCGCATGGGGCGTGTATCAGCGATCGGCCAAGACGAAGGACAAGACATGGCTCTTTACGAGCACGTGTTCCTTGCGCGCCAGGATCTGGCACAAGCGCAGGTGGACGCACTGGCGGAAATCGCCACCAAGATCGTGAACGACAACGAAGGTCGGGTCGTAAAGACCGAGAACTGGGGCCTGCGTTCGCTGGCGTACAAGATCGCCAAGAACCGCAAGGCGCACTATGTCATGCTCGAGATCGATGCCCCGGGCAGCGTGATCGCAGAGCTGGAGCGCCAGACCCAGATCAACGAAGACATCATCCGTTACATGACGGTCAAGGTCGACACCCTCGAAGAGGGCCCGACCGTGATGATGCGCAAGTCGGATCGTGACCGCGAGCGTCGTGGCGACCGTGAGGGTGGCCGTGGCGACCGTCCGGATCGTGGCGATCGTCCCGATCGTGGCCCGCGCCGCGACCGTGAAGAGGGAGCAGAATAATTATGGCACGTCCATTCTTCCGCCGCCGCAAGAGCTGCCCGTTCTCCGCCAAAGACGCTCCCCGGATCGACTATAAGGACGTCCGGTTGCTGCAGGGCTTCGTGTCCGAGCGTGGCAAGATCGTCCCGTCGCGTATCACTTCGGTGGCCGCAAAGAAGCAGCGCGAGCTGGCCCAGGCCATCAAGCGTGCGCGTCATCTGGGCTTGCTGCCCTACATCGTTAAGTAAGGAGCGCCCACATGGACGTCATTCTGCTTGAGCGCGTCGAAAAGCTTGGTGCTATCGGCGACGTGGTGAAGGTCAAGGACGGTTACGCACGTAACTTCCTGCTTCCCAACAAGAAGGCGCTTCGTTCGAACGAAGCCAACCGCAAGGTGTTCGAGTCGAACCGTGCGAAGATCGAATCGGACAACGCATCGCGTCGCAGCGATGCCGAGACCGAAGCGAAGACCTTCAACGACGCGACCGTGACCCTGATCCGTCAGGCGTCGAACACCGGTCAGCTCTACGGTTCGGTCGCGGTTCGCGATCTGGTCGATGCGCTGGTGGCCGACGGTCACAAGGTCGGCAAGTCGGCGATCGTGCTCGACAAGCCGATCAAGGCGATCGGTGTCTACACCGTCAAGGTATCGCTGCACCCCGAGGTGTCGGTGGCCGTCAAGGTCAACGTCGCCCGCTCGCCTGAAGAGGCCGAGATGCAGGCTTCGGGCGTCGACGTGATGTCGTCGATGTTCGAGCGCGACGAGGCTGGCTTCGTCGAGGATTACGATCCGAACGCAGAGCCCGGCGCGACCGCCGAAGCACCGCGTGACCAGGAGGAAGAGGCGCAGGGTTGATCCCTTCGCTTCCCTTCTAGCCGATACAGAAAGGCCCGCCCGGAGCGATCCGGGCGGGCCTTTTCTTTTGTGTCTGCGCGACGGGCGTCAGGGACAGGTTACGCAGGCGCCGATCATTGCTGCGAAGGGGATCAAAGCGCAGAAGAGGGGGACTAGGTGTTTCATGACCGGATGACTCTTGGGGGTGTTATCCGGTTAATGCGCAGGGTCAGGAAAGGTTGCCGAGAGGTGAACGAATTTTGTACCGATCGGTTTTCGGTACAAGAACTTTACTTGCTTACCACCCCGGCGGAGGCCGGGGCCCAATTGGGAAAGCTAGAGTAACGGATCGCAGCGCTCATCATTCGCGTCCCCCAAATGGGCCCCGGCCTTCGCCGGGGTGGTTCACAACTGCTAGTGTCAGCTTTCGACGTTTTCCGGCTTCTCGATCAGTGCAGGTCCCTCGCCTAGCGCTAGCGCATCGACCGAGGACACGTCCTCCAAGTCACGCGCGCCCGTCTCGATATTCAGGTCGCGGAACTTGCGGCCGGTTACCATCAGGCGGCCGTTGAACGAGTTGGTGAAGCCGTTGAAGTTTTTCACGGCAGTGTTGAGGCCAGTTCCCACTCTGCGTAGGTCCTCTGCTACTTTAGCGAGACGATCGTACATCTCCTTGCCAAGCGCACCAATCTGCTGCGCCTGTTTAGCCATCTTTTCCTGACGCCAAACTGCTTCCACCGTCCGCGCTATTGCAATCAGGTTAGTCGGCGTCGCTAGCAGAACACGCTGGTCAAACGCGTAATCCCACAGTGACGGGTCATATTCGAGTGCCGCTGATAGGAAATGCTCGCCGGGAACGAACATGACGACGTAGTCTGGAGTATCAGCAAACTGGTTCCAATAAGCCTTTTGTCCGAGACTATTAACGTGAGCTCTCATAGACGCGGCGTGTGATCGTAGACCAAGTTCGCGCTCACTTTCGTCAACGGCTCCAAATGCATCCTGATATGCGTTCAATGAAACCTTGGCATCGATAACGAGACTCCGCCCCCCAGGAACCTTTACGATGGCGTCAGGACGCAAACGGCTGCCGTCTTCCTGCGTTACGCTGACTTCGGTCTGGAAGTCTGTGTGTTCGCTCAGGCCACAGGTTTCGAGGACGTTCTTCAGTTGTTGCTCGCCCCAGCGTCCGCGGGATTTGGGGGCGTTGCGGAGCGAATTGACGAGCTTGGCAGCTTCGGTCGAGACCTTTTCCTGGCCCAGGCGCATCTGTTCGATCTGGCCCTTCAGGTCGCCGAATGCGTCGCGGCGGTCAGCTTCGACCTTCGCGACGCCTTCTTCGTAGCGTTTGAGACGGTCGCTTACGGGCTGGAGCATCGACTCCAATTTGATGCCGGATGTTTCTTCGGACTGGCGAAAGCGAGCATCAGCACGGTCGAGGAAGGTCTTCTGCGCGTCCATGAGCAGCTTGTTGGCGACGTCGCCGAACTGTGCGGCCATGACGTCCTTGGCTTCGCGAAGTTCGAGCAGGCGGGTTTCAAATGCCTCGCCTTGGGCTTTCAGCGTGGCAATTTCGGTGCGGGCGGCGTCGCGGTCGGCGCGGATCGTGCCGAGGTCGAGGCGCAGGCGATCGGTGTCGGTGGCGCGTTCGGCGTTTTGCGCGCGGAGCGTGGCGAGGTCCTGCATCGCGGCGTTGCGTTCGCGCTCGACGGCGTCACGGGCGGTGCGGATCAGGTCGGCATCGGCGACCTTGGTCTGCGCGACGGCGAGTTCGCTGGCGAGGGTTGCGGCGCGGCGGGAGGCTAGCAGCCAGCCGAGGAGGACACCGGCGGCTAGCGCGAGGACGGCGATTATGGCGAACTCAGCCATTTTGCACCGGCGAAACGGGAGTGAAGTATAGGAAGTATAGACGCTCGCGCAGCATTTTCCGTGGGAGAGATGAGCGCGTGAGCGAGCGGGTTTGGGCGGAGATTGGAGACGTCATAGGTGGAACATACGTCGAACGATTGGCGTAGGACAGTCAGAATCGTGTTCTCCCGCGAAGGCGGGAGTCCAGGGTTACCAGCGGTGGCGTTCTTGGTCCTGGGCCCCCGCCTTCGCGGGGGAACTAGTGGTGGGCGCTTCCACATCCTCGTAGAATAGCACCACCCCGGCCGAGGCCGGGGTCTAATTGGAAAGGTCACGGTAACGAGGGACTGCGCTCAGTTGGCGACGGCCCTCAATTGGGCCCCGGCCTTCGCCGGGGTGGTAGCGTGTTGGGTGAACGGGTGCCCACCCTCAAGCGCTCGTGCTCGTGCTCGCCCCTCACCCCAGCTTGCGCTGCTTCGCCAGTTTCTTCAGCACCATGTCGCGCTTGAGGCGGCTGATGTGGTCGATGAACAGCACGCCGTCGAGGTGGTCGATCTCGTGCTGCATGCACGTCGAGAGCAGGCCGTCGAGGTCTTCTTCGAACGCCGCGCCGGTCTCGTCTAGCCATTTCACGCGGCACCGCGCCGGACGTGCGACTTCGGCATATTGCTCGGGGATCGAGAGGCAGCCTTCGTTGTAGGTCGACATCTCGTCGCTGACCGACAGGATTTCGGCGTTGATGTACGCCTTGGGGTTCTTGATCGGCTTGTCTTCCTCGTCCTTCTCCTCCTGGAGATCGATGACGAGGACGCGCTGCTGCACGCCGACCTGAGTCGCGGCGAGGCCTATGCCGTTGGAATCGTACATCGTCTCGATCATGTCGGCGACGAGCGTGCGGGTGGAATCATCGACAGTCTCCACCGGCTCGGCGACGAGGCGCAGGCGGGGATCGGGGACTTCGAGAACGGTCATTACGGTCATCACGCGCAGCTAGGTTCCGCGCGGGGGTGCGTCAAGCCATTGGCCGCCTTGCCCTTAGTGCCTGCGCCAGCGTGCCCTCGTCGAGATAGTCGAGTTCGCCCCCTACCGGGAGTCCATGCGCGAGTTGGGTGACGCGGACGGGGAAGCGTTCGATGCGCTCGGCGATGTAGTGCGCGGTGGTCTGGCCTTCGAGCGTGGCATTCATCGCGAGGACGACTTCGTCGATGCCGCCGGCTTCGATGCGGCGGACGAGGCTGTCTATGCTCAGGTCTTCGGGGCGGATGCCTTCCAATGCGGACAGGCGGCCGCCGAGGACGTGGAAGCGGCCGGGGAACAGGCGGGACCTATCCAATGCCCAAAGGTCCGCGACCTCCTCGACGACGCACAGCGAACGCTGGTCGCGGCGCGGGTCGGCACAGATCGCGCAGGGGTTGGTGGTGTCGACGTTGCCGCAGGTCGAGCAATTCTCCAGCCGTTCGTCGACCGCGGTCAGCGCCTCGCGCAACGGACCCAGCGCCGCGTCGCGCTTCTTGAGCAGATGCAGCACGGCGCGACGTGCGGACCGGGGGCCGAGGCCGGGGAGCCGGGCCAGCGCCTGCGTCAGCGCCTCGATCTCGGGGGATGCCATAGGGAACAGATAGGGGGTTGCGCGGCTCCCCGCCAGCGTGTTCGAGAGGGCCATGCGGATCATCTTCATGGGAACGCCGGACTTCGCGGTGCCGGTGCTGGAGGCCCTCGTCGCGGCGGGGCATGACGTGGCGGCGGCGTATTGCCAGCCTGCCCGGCCGGGGGGGCGGCGTGGGCGCGAGTTGGTGCCTTCGCCGGTGCAGGTTCGGGCGGAGGCGCTGGGGATCGAGGTGCGAACGCCGGTATCGTTCAAGGCGTCTTTGCCGGAAGGGCTGGAGGCTCGCGAGGCGTTTGCGGCTTTGGGCGCGGATGTGGCGGTAGTCGCCGCGTATGGTCTTATTCTGCCGCGCGCGGTGTTGGAGGCGCCTCGGCTCGGGTGCCTGAACGTGCATGGATCGCTGTTGCCGCGGTGGCGGGGGGCGGCGCCGGTGCAGCGGGCGATCTTGGCGGGCGATGCCGAGACGGGCGTCGGGATCATGCAGATGGAAGCAGGTCTGGATACCGGGCCGGTTCGGCTCGAGGGTCGGACGCCGATCGTCGGCAAGACCGCGGGGGATCTGACGTCCGAACTCTCCGCGATGGGGGCTCGGTTGATGGTCGAGGTGCTGGCCGATCTGGACGCCTACCCTGCCCGGCCGCAACCCGAGGAGGGCGTTACTTATGCCGCCAAGATCGACAAGGCGGAGGCGCGGATCGATTTCGAGCGGTCGGCGGTCGAGGTCGAGCGGCTGGTGCGGGCGATGAACCCGGCGCCGGGGGCGTGGTTCGAGCATGCCGGCGAGCGGGTGAAGGTGCTGGCGGCGGACGTGTTGCCGTTCTCGTTTCTTGGGTGCGAAGGGCTGACGGTCAATGCCGAGCTGACGATCGGGTGTGGCGACGGGGCGATCCGGCCGACCTTGGTGCAGCGCGCTGGACGCGGCGTGACCTCGGCGGAGGAGATGCTGCGCGGGTTTGCGATCCCGTCGGGAACGCAGCTTTGACGCGGTTCGCGTTGACGGTGGAATTCGACGGGCGGCCGTTCATGGGCTGGCAGCGGCAGAAGCACGGGCCGAGCGTGCAGGCGGCGCTGGAGGCCGCCGTGCTCAAGATGACCGGCGAGACCGTATCCGTACAGGCCGCGGGGCGGACCGATGCGGGCGTCCACGCGATGGCGATGCGCGCGCATGTCGACATCGCGAAGCCGCTCGCGGCGTTTCGGTTGATGGAGGGGCTGAACGCGCTGGTGAAGCCGGCACCGGTGTCGGTGCTGGCGTGCGAGGTGGTCGACGACGATTGGCATGCGCGGTTTTCGTGTGTCGGGCGGTCGTATGAGTACCGGATCGTCAATCGACGCTCGCCGCTGACGTTCGAGGCGGGGCTGGCTTGGCAGGTGCCTCAGCCGCTGGATGCGGGGGCTATGGCGGAGGCTGCGGGGGCGCTGGTTGGGCGGCATGACTTCACGACGTTTCGGTCGGCGCATTGCCAGGCGGATAGTCCGGTGCGGACTTTGGACCGACTGGAGGTGGTGCGCGAGGGGGAGCGGCTGTTTGTGTACGCGGCGGCGCGGTCGTTCCTGCATCATCAGGTGCGGTCCATGGTCGGGTGTCTGGCGCTGGTGGGTATGGGGCGTTGGGCGGTTGACGATGTTGCGGCCGCGCTCGAGGCGAAGGATCGGGCGATGCTGGGGCTGAATGCGCCGCCTGATGGGTTGTTTTTTGTGAGTGCCGTCTACCCTTCTTCGTCATCCCGGACTTGATCCGGGACCCAGAGTTACAAAGCGTATCGCTCGGTACCCTGGGTCCTGACTTTCGTCAGGATGACGGCTGGGAAGCGTTGCGGACGAACTTGGCAGCCAACTCGACATGCGTCGACCAGCGGAATTGGCCGACCGGCTGGACCCAGTCGATCCGCCAACCCGCGTCGCACAGTTCCTTCGCATCGCGCGCGAAGCTGGCCGGATTGCACGAGACATAGGCGATCACCGGCGTCTTGCACTCCGCCAGCGCGGTCGCCTGCTCGCGCGCGCCAGAGCGGGGCGGATCGATCACCACCGCATCGAAGCGATCGAGTTCGGCCACCGTCAGCGGCCGGCGGTAAAGATCGCGGTGCTCTGGGTAGACTGGGCGCTGGGTGCGGTGCGCGGCGGCCTTCAGCGAGCCGAGTGCGTCGCGCGCTCCTTCGGCCGCATACACCTTCGCCGGGATCGCGAGCGTGAAGGTGCCGAGGCCGGCGAAGAGGTCGGCGACGGTCGCGGGCTTGCCGATCGCTTCCAGGACCGCGGCGGTGAGTGCGGCTTCGCCATCGGGCGTGGCTTGCAGGAACGACGCGGGCGGGAGCGGCACGGGGACGCCGCCCAAGGTGATCGTGACCGCGTCGGGTTCCCACCGCGTCTCGGGGCCGAGACCGTCGTCGAACGCCACGCGGGCGATCTTGTGGTCTTCGCAGAATTTAGTGAGCGCTTCGGCGGCGGGGAGGCCTTCGGGGGCGAAACCGGTGATCAGGATGTCCGCGCCCTGGTCGGCGAGCGTCAGGTGGATGTCGGCGCGGCGGCGGAAGTTGAGGCGCTTGAGCAGTTGGCGCAAGGGCTGGACGAGCGCGAACAGGCGCGGATCGAGAATCCAGCATTCCTTGATGTCGACGATCGTGTGCGCCTTCTCCGCGGTGAAGCCGAGCGTGATCTTGCCGCCCTTGGCCTCGGCGTGGAGCGTCGCGCGGCGGCGGCTGCGCTCGGGCGAGATGTGCGGCGTGCGGATCGGCGCGAACAGATCCTGGCCGTCGAGCGCGGAGGCGATGCGGTCGGTGACGAACTCGGCATAGGCCTGGTCGTCGAGATGCTGAAGCTGGCAGCCGCCGCAGGTCGGGAAATGCACGCAGGGCGGCGTCTGGTGGTGCGGGCCGGGGATCACGGTGCCGTCCGCTGCGAGCGTGTCGCCGGGCGCTGAGAAGGCGGCGTGGCGTCCGTCGGCGGTCATGCCGTCGCCGCGCGCCGCGACGCGGACGATCGTGTCGATGTTCGTTTCAGAGGTCGAGTCAGTGGTCATGGGGCCGCTCTGGCCGACCGGAGCGCTTCCGCCAAGTCGTCGGCGATGAAAGCCGCGCCCAATCGGCGGGCAGCGTCACCGTGGAGCCACACTCCGGCGCAGGCTGCGTCGAGCGGATCGAGCCCGGCAGCGAGCATCGCGCCGATCGCGCCGGCAAGGACGTCGCCGGTGCCGGCGGTGGACAGCCAGTCGCTGGACCCTTGCGCGATGCGGACGCGGCCGTCGGGGGCGGCGATGACGGTGTCGGCGCCTTTGAAGACGACGACCGCGTGGGCGCGGGTGGCGGCGTCGCGGGCTCGGGAGATCTTGTCGGTGTCGGATTTGCCGAAGAGCGGGTCGAACTCGCCGGAGTGGGGTGTGAGGATGACGGGGACGTCCAGCGCCTTGATGCGATCGGGGTCGAGCAGGCGGAGGGCGTCGCCGTCGATGATCAGGGGGCGGCCTGAGGTCAGTGCAGCTTCGAGACGCGCCTTGGCGGTATCATCGCGGCCGAGGCCGGGGCCGATGACGAGCGCGCCGATGCGGTCGTTGGCCAGCGCGTGATCGGAGAATGGCGTGCGGACGAGCGCGTGCGGGGGGCCTTGGCTGTCGCCGAGCAGGGTCACGTAGCCGGCGCCGGCGCGCATCGCGGCCAGCGCTGCGAGATCGGAGGCACCGGACATGCCGCCGGCGATGATCGCGACCATTCCTCGGGTATATTTATGTGAGTCCGGGCCGGGGGCTGGGAGGCTTGGGGCTTTCAGGACTTCGGCTTGGCTGACGGTAGGGACGCCGATGTCGAGGAGGCGGATCTCGCCGCAGTAGCGGGCTGCCGGTTGGAGGAGGTGGGCGGGTTTTACGGCGCCGATGGCTAGGGTGAGGTTGAAGACCGGGGGTGTGCTGAGCGCCTCGCCTGAGTCGGTGGCGAGACCGCTGGGGAGGTCGGCAGCGATGCTGAGTTGGGCGGCGCTGGCTAGGGAGTGAAGCCGGCCCACCACCGACACCCCCCCGGCGGAGGCCGGGGTCCAATTGGGTGAACCGGTCGCCTTATCGATAGCGTTGCCCAGATGGGCCCCGGCCTCCGCCGGGGGGGTATTCGGGGTAGATCCGGTGCGAAGACCAATGGGCCGCGTGAGGCCGGTGCCGAACAGTGCGTCGACCAGGATTGGCGCGGGGTTTGCCTCCGCCAGCGTTTCGACCGGGCCTAGCCACCCTGCCCTCGCCGACTTCGCCGCATCCGTCCTGGGCTCCGACAACGCCGCGACCCTGACCGCAACACCCATCTCGGCCAGTACGCGCGCTGCGACATAGCCGTCGCCGCCGTTGTTGCCGGGGCCGCAGAGGATCAGCACTTCGTTCGTGCCCGCCAACCGGCGGACCGCGTGCGCGATCGCGGTGCCGGCGTGGTCCATCAGCGTCTCGACCGAGACGCCGGTTGCGATTACCGCATTTTCCGCAGCCCGCATTTCGGCAGCGGTCAGGATCGGCTGGCCTTCGATCGCGATCATGACGGCTTGGCCGCACCTTTGACGGTGGCGGGAAGACGATAGCGAGCGTCGCCGATCGACACCTCGATACCGTTGCCATCGATTAGGCCGACCTTCGCGACCTCTGCCCCGTCGGCCGCGACGACGCCGCGGCCGTCGTCGGTGACGAGCAGGCGGCGGAACGCGCCGTCGGGGTGGCGGATCGTCAGGATCGGGCCGGTCTCACCCTTGGCCTGCTCGATCGTGCAGACCGTTTCGAGCGCGGCGGTCCCGCGGGCGCAGGGGATGCGCAGGTCGGCGGCGGCCTCCTTGGTCTGCTCGGCCGCGACCTGCGTGCTGGATGGCTTGCCGGGCCCGCATGCCGCTAGGGGCAGCGAAAGGAGGGCGAGCCACAGGAGTCGATTGGATGTCCTACCGAAGCCGTCATCCACGCGGCCTTCCGTCATCCCAGCGAAAGCTGGGATCTCCCCGATCGGGTCACTACGCGCGCCAACCGGGATACCCCAGCTTTCGCTGGGGTGACGGGCGGAGTGCGGGTCTCGTTTACCTATCCGCGTGGGCTCAAATATCCGCGTAGACATGGGTTTCGGCTGCGGCTCCGGGATGCGTGACGGCACCCTTGTAGGCCGGGCCGACGGTCTTCGCATAGCGCCAGAGTGCGCCCGCGCCGTAATCGTTGGTGCGCGGCACCCATGCCGCACGGCGCGTCGCCATGACGTCGTCGGGAACATCGAGGTCGATCGTACCGGCTTCGGCGTCGATGTGGATGATGTCGCCATTCTCGACCAGGGCGATCGGGCCGCCGTCCGCTGCCTCGGGACCGACATGGCCGATGCAGAAGCCACGCGTGCCGCCCGAAAAACGGCCGTCGGTGATCAGTGCGACGCTTTCGCCCATGCCGAGGCCATAAAGCGCGGCGGTGGTCGACAGCATCTCGCGCATGCCGGGGCCGCCCTTGGGGCCTTCGTAGCGTATAACGATGACTTCGCCTTCGTTGATCTCGCGCTTCTCGACGGCGGCGAAGGTGTCTTCCTCGCAATCGAACACGCGGGCCGGGCCAGAGAACTGGAGGCGGTGCATGCCGGCGACCTTCACGATCGCACCGTCGGGGGCGAGGCTGCCGCGCAAGCCTACCACTCCGCCCGTAGGCGTCAGCGGGGTCTTGATGTCGTAGATGACCTTCTGGTCGGGGTTCCACGTCACCTGGTCGATGTTCTCAGCCAGCGACTTACCGGTTACCGTCAGGCAATCGCCGTTGAGGAAGCCGCCCGCTAGCATCGTCTTCATCAGCATGTAGACGCCGCCGGCCTCGTACATGTCCTTGGCGACGTACTTACCGCCGGGCTTGAGGTCGGCGATGTACGGCGTCGTCTTGAATATCTCGGCGACGTCGAACAGGTCGAATTCGATCCCGGCTTCGGACGCCATCGCGGGGAGATGCAGCGCGGCGTTGGTCGAGCCGCCGGTCGCGGCGACGACGCGCGCGGCGTTGATAAACGCCTCGCGCGTGCAGATGTCACGGGGGCGGATGTTGTCGGCCAGGCATTCCATGACTTGGGCGCCGGCCGCCACGGCGATCTGTTCGCGCGTGGTGTAAGGAGCCGGCACCATGTTGCTGTTCGGGATCGACAAACCGATCGCTTCGGCGACGCAGGCCATCGTGTTGGCAGTGTACTGGCCGCCGCACGCGCCGTGGCCGGGACATGCAACCTTCTCGATCGCGTGGACTTCGGAGAGCGGGCACGCGCCGGCGGCGTATTTGCCGACGATCTCGAAGACGTCGACGACGGTGACGTCGCGATCCTGATAGCGGCCCGGCAGGATCGAGCCGCCATAGACGAACACCGACGGGATGTTGAGGCGGAGCATCGCCATCATCATGCCGGGGAGCGACTTGTCGCAGCCCGCGAAGCCGACGAGCGCGTCGTAGCAATGGCCGCGGACGCTGAGTTCGACCGAATCGGCGATGACTTCGCGGCTAACGAGGCTGGCCTTCATGCCCTGGTGGCCCATCGCGATGCCGTCGGTGACGGTGATCGTATTGAACCGGCGCGGCATGCCGCCGCCCTGGATGACGCCGGCCTGCGCGGCATCGGCCTGCGCGTCGAGCGTCGTGTTGCAGGGCGCGGAGTTGTTGCCGGCGGACGCGAGCGCGACGAATGGGCGGGCGATCTGCTCCTCGTCGAGGCCCATCGCGTAGTAATAGCTGCGGTGCGGGGCGCGTTCTGGGCCGACGGAGACATGGCGGCTCGGCAGGCGCGATTTATCGAATGTGCGGGTCATGGCGAACGCCTATGTCGCGGGAGGGGGCATTTGCGCAAGAGAGTTGCGTAGATTTTTCGGTAGGAGGCTCGACCCGTTCTCCGGCATCCTCGCGAAGGCGGGGATCTAGATGCTCAAGGGTTCGCTATCCTATCGCTAAGGCCAGCCAGTATGGGGTTCCCGCCTTCGCGGGAATGACGAGAGGGTGAATGAATGCTCCCTCCCTGGAAGGGAGGGGCTGGGTCGGCCCGTTGGCTGACGTCGCGCTCGCCAAGGGGCCTACCCACCCCCGGCCCCTCCCTTTCAGGGAGGGGTGAAGAAGGGTTAGAGGCCTTCCAGGGCCTTTGCTACGCCGTCCATGGTGAAGGGCTTTTGCAGGCGGGGGCGGTCGCGGAATTCGGGGGCTACGCCATCGTCGCCGCCGCCGGTGGCGAAGACGAAGGGGACGCCTTTCGCGGCCAAAGCCTCGGCGACTGCCGTGCTCTTTTCACCGCCGCGCAGGTTCACGTCCAGGATTGCGCCGTCGACGCCGCCCTGTTCGATCCGCTTCAACGCATCGGCCACGGTGTCGACAGACCCCGCGACCCCCTTGTCGAGCACTTCGAGGAAATCCTCCAGCATCATGGCGATCAACGGTTCGTCCTCGACGATGAGGATCTGTTGGGTAGCGGTCATGGCATCCGCATAGTCGGGATTGTTACGACTTGCCAACATCTTGTTCGGGTCGCCGCGCAGCGAGCACGTCTCGCGCCGCTTCTGCCAGTTCCTGGACCGAAAACGGCTTGGGCAGGAACGCGACGTTTTCGAGGTCGATCGACTTGCGCAACTGCTCCTCCGCATAGCCCGACATGAACAGGATCGGCAGGTCGGGGTATTTCTCGCGCGCGTGACGCACCATCGTCGGGCCGTCCATCTGCGGCATCACGACGTCGCTGATGAGCAGATCGGGACGGCCGTGTTTCTCGAGTACTTCGAGCGCGACTTCGCCGTTCTCGGCTGTCAGCACGGTATACCCCTGGCGTGCGAGCGCACGTTCCGCAACGGCGCGGACCATGTCCTCGTCCTCGACCAGCAGGATCGTGCCGGTGCCCCAGAGGTCGACGGGCTTGGGCGCAGGCTTGACCACTGCGGGGCGCGTCGCCGCCGGCGCCGAGTGGACCGGGAGGTACATGGTGAAGGTGGCGCCCTGCCCCAGCTTGCTGTCCGCAAAGATGTAGCCGCCGGATTGCTTGACGATGCCGTAGACCGTG
Organism: Sphingomonas sp. SL1004; assembly: GCF_057815015.1. Classification (NCBI taxonomy): domain Bacteria; kingdom Pseudomonadati; phylum Pseudomonadota; class Alphaproteobacteria; order Sphingomonadales; family Sphingomonadaceae; genus Sphingomonas; species Sphingomonas sp. SL1004. The sequence goes on along the minus strand of NZ_JBYMUX010000001.1, from coordinate 4,059,238 downwards.
GAAAGGCCGAGGCCGGTGCCCTTGCCGAATTCCTTTGTCGTGAAGAACGGCTCGAAGATCTTGGGCAGCACGTCGGGCGGGATACCGGTGCCGGTGTCGGACACGACCAGCGCGGTGTAGTCGGCGACGGGCAGGATATCGGACGCCATCTCGCGCACTTCGACCGCGGGGACCGAGCGCGTGGTGATCGTCAGCACGCCGCCGCCGCGGGCGTTGGCCGAGACGATCGCGTCGCGCGCGTTAACCGCCAAGTTGACGACGACCTGTTCGAGCTGGCCGGGATCGGCGCGGACCGGGCCGAGGTTGCGGCCGTGGGTCATATCGAGGCGGACGTTCTCGCCCATCAGGCGCTTGAGGAGGTTCGAGACTTCCGAGACGACGTCGGGAAGTTGCAGAATCTGCGGGCGCAGCGTCTGCTGGCGCGAGAAGGCGAGCAGCTGACGGGTGAGGCTGGCAGCGCGATTCGAGTTGGTGCGGACCTGCTGGATGTCGTCGTAATCGCTATCGCCGGGCGAATGGCGCATCAGCATCAGGTCGCAGTGGCCGATGATCGCAGTCAGGATGTTGTTGAAATCATGCGCGACGCCGCCCGCGAGCTGGCCCACCGCCTGCATCTTGGTGGCTTGGGCAACCTCGCGCTTGAGGCGGCTTTCCTCGCTATTGTCCTTGAGACTGAGCAGGACGGCGGCGTCGCCTAGGCCGCGGGCGCCGGCGATGGTGAGCGCGACCGGCTCGTCGGGGTGGTCCTTGAGGCGGACCGCCATGTCGGCGGAGTGCGTCGCGCCGTTCGCGAACTTGCGGATTGCGTCGGCGACCGCGGCCTTGTCCTCGCGCACGACGAGATCGCCCGGATAGAGCGGCGGGGCTACCGCATTGACGCCGGCCGCGCGCAGGAACGAATCGTTCATTTGCAGGAAGCGACCGTCGCGGTCGACCAGTGCCATGCCGAACGGCATCAGGCTGACAAGGCTGCGGACATGCGCCGACGCGCTCGCGCCGAGCGCGGGCGCGTCCTCCTCGTCGTCGAGTAGCGCGACCAGCACGGGGGCGTCGTCGCCTTCGAGAAACGGGATCTGGAGGACACGGAGGGGCGTGCCCTCGAGGCCTTCGCGCTCGAATCGGACGAGGCCGCGGCTGTCGGTGATCAGGAAGCGGGCGAAGTCACGGCCGTCGATCGGTTCGTATTCGCTGCCGGTGGCGCGTTTGCGGAGGACCCGGTTTGCGGTGCGGACGCGGCCGTCGGGGGACAGCAACGCGGCCATGATGCCGCTCCCGCCGAGCCGGTCTCCGGTCGGACCGGCGAGCAAGGCGGCTAGCGTCTCGGCGAGATCGTGCTCCTGCGCGGTGACGAAGCGCCAGACGAGCATGTCGGCATCGTCGCCGGCACGGGTGATTGCCGCGGACAGGCAGATACCGCGGGCGTTCAAGCGCTCAACGTGCGCGGCGCCGTCACGCCAGGCGGCGCGGCCGGCATCGGCGAGGGCCGCGACGCCGGCTTCATCAAGCGGCAGGTTTGGCGGTGTGGGAAACCCTTCGAACAGCGCTTCGTAGGCGTCGTTCGCGCAGACCAGCCGCCCGGCACGGTCGGTGATCGCGATCGCGTCGGTGCCGGCCTCAGCGACGGCGCGTGTGAGGTCCCAGTCGACCGGGCGGGGCGCGTCCCTGACCACCGGGTTGAGCAGGCGCCAGGCGATCAGCGCGCCGATGACGATGATGGCAGCGGCGAAGAACCCGGCGGCGGCGATCCAGCTGCCGACGAGCAGGAGGACGAGTCCGGCGGCAGCGATGCCGGCGAGCGCAGCGACGAGTGCTGCGTTGCGTGCGCCGTTGCGCAGGGGGGTGGGTAAAGCGAACGATGCCATCGGGAGAGTCATCCGCTGTTGCGGGGCTGGGCGTCAAGCGGGTTGCGGTTTTGGAGGTTCTAAGCGCTCACGACGCTGTGCGTTGAAAGCTTCAGCCCGGCAGAGGCCGACGTCCGCGCGAAACACCTCATCCACGCTGCATACGTCATCCCAGCGAAAGCTGGGATCTTCCTGTTTGGCGCGCGTCGCCCGCCTGGAGGGAGACCCCAGCTTTCGCTGGGGTGACGTCGATTGGCTTGCGGCCGCTGTCAGGCTGAGTGGTTTTTGCGCACCGCAAGACAACAACGCCGTTCCCCCGCGAAGGCGGGGGTCCAGGATTACAAGCGCTAGCGTTTGTGACTCCTGGGCCCCGGTCTTCGCGGGGGGAACTAGAGGCGCTCGGTGCACCCGTTACCAGATCCGGACGCGCTGTTCGGGCGTCAGGTACAACTTCTGCCCGGCCGTCGGCTTGTACGCCGCGTACCAGGGGTCGAGGTTCCGCACGACCCAGGCGCGCTGCTGCGACGGCGAGTGCGGGTCGGTCAGCAGGCGGTTGCGGAGATTGGCTTCGCGGTAGTTGCGGCGCCAGACCTGCGCCCAGCCGAGATAGAAGCGTTGGTCGCCGGTAAACCCGTCGAGCACGGGTGCGGTCTTGCCGCCGAGCGCGGTGTGGTATGCGTCGTACGCAACCGTGAGGCCGGCCAGATCGGCGATGTTCTCGCCCATCGTCAGTTCGCCCTTCACGTGCATGCCGGGGAGCGGTTCGTACGCGTCATATTCGGCGCCGAGCTTGCCGGTGAGCGCCTTGAAGCCGGCGATGTCCTTGGGCGTCCACCAGTCGGTGAGCTGGCCCTTGGCGTCATACTTGGAGCCCTGGTCGTCGAAATGATGGCTCAGCTCGTGGCCGATGACCGCGCCGATGCCGCCGTAGTTGACTGCGTCGTCGGCCTTCGGATCGAAGAATGGCGGCTGCAGGATCGCGGCGGGGAAGACGATCTCGACCATGCCGAAATTGGCGTAGGCGTTCACCGTCATCGGCGTCATGCCCCATTCCCAACGCTGCAACGGCTTGCCGAGCTTGGAGATATTATCCTGGTGCTGCCATTCGTTCGCGCGCCATTCGTTGCCGAACGCATCGCCCGATGTGATCGTCAGGCCGGAGAAATCCTTCCATTGGCTCGGATAGCCGATCTTGGGCGTGAAGGCGGCGAGCTTGGCGTGTGCCTTGACCTTCGTCTCCGGCGCCATCCATTCGAGCTTGTCGATCCGGCGGCCCATCGCGGCGAGGACGTTCTTGACCAGCTTGTCGGCCGCGGCCTTGGTTTCGGGCGGGAAATACTGCGCGACGTAGAGCTTGCTGACCTCGTCATCGAGCGCGCCCGAGGTGAACTGGACGCCGCGCTTCCAGCGGGCTTCCTGCTCGGGCGTGCCGCCGAGGACGGTGCCGTAGAACGCGAACTGCTCGGCGTCGAACGCCTTGGGGAGGACGTCGGCATAGCCGTCGAGCGAGCGCAGGATCAGCTGGTCCTTGAGCACGCCGATCGGTACGGTCGCGACGAGCTTGGCGATGCCGGTGATCGCGGAGGGCTGCGCGACGATGACGGTCGGGACGGGCGTGCCGATACCCTTGAAGTACGCGGCGAAATCGAAGCCGGGGGCGCGCTTGGCGAGATCGGCGACGGTCATCTTGTTGTAGGTCTTGGTGGCGTCGCGGCTGTCGACGCGGGTCCAGCTGACCTTGGCGATCTCGGTCTCGAACGCGAGCAGGGCGGTGGCGCGGGTCTCGGCATTGGGTTCGCCGGCGAGGGTGAGCATCTTGACGATGTGCGCGCGGTAGGCGTTGCGGGCTTCGACCAGCTTGGCGTCGGCGCTTAGATAGTAATCGCGGTCGGGCAGGCCGAGGCCGGACTGGCCGAGCGAGAGCGCGTATTGCTCGGGCAGCTTGTCGTCCTGGCCGACGCCGCCGCCGAACGGGCCGCCAATTCCGGCGCGGTCGGCTTCGGCGAGGAGGGCGGGATATTGCGCGCGGTCGGTGAGGCTGGCGATCTTCTTCAGCCACGGCCGCATCGGCGCGAGCCCCTTTGCCTCGATCGTGCCGGTGTCGAGGAAGGTGGCGTAGGCGCGGCCGATCTTCGAGTTGGGGTCCTTCGCGGCGGTGTCGAGGATACCGCGGGTGCGGGTCTCGGACAGGTCGGAGAGGAGATTGAACGCGCCGTAGTTCGACTTGTCGGCGGGGATCGGGGTGTTCTTGGACCAGTTGCCGTTGGCGAAGGTGTAGAAATCGTCGCCGGGCTGGACGGTCTTGTCCATGCCCTTCTCGTCGAAGCCGAAGCTGCCGAATTGGGCGCCGGTGGACGCTTCGGGGGCGGCAGGTGCGGTGGTTTGCGAGATGGCGGCGGTGACGCCGGTGATGGCGGTTGCGGCGAGCAGGCCGGCGACGATGAAGGACTTCATGGGGTTCTCCGGGAGTTTCGTTGGCACAAACTATCAAGACCACCTCCCCGGCGAAGGCCGGGGTCAACTGGAAAGGTCTTGATAACGAGGGGCAATTTACCGTTACGCCTGTTCCCCAATTGGGCCCCGGCCTTCGCCGGGGAGGTACCAAATCGGGGTATGCGGCGAGGTTGATCTACCAGATACGAACGCGGTCGGCGGGGGCGAGGTAGCTGGCCTCACCCGGCTTGGCGCCGAACGCGGCGTACCACGGATCGAGGTTGCGGACCGTCAGAACGCGCTGGTGGCCCGGGGAATGCGGGTCCGACAACAGCGCCTGCTGCAGTGCGGCGTCGCGGAACTTGGTGCGCCAGACGCCCGCCCAGCCGTAATAGAAGCGCTGGTCGCCGGTGGTGCGGTCGATGATCGGCGCCGGCTTGCCGCCGAGCGACTTGTGGTACGCGTCGTAGGCAACCGTGAGGCCCGCCAAGTCGGCGATGTTCTCGCCGAGCGTCAGGCCACCCTGGATGTGCTGGCCGGGAAGCGGTTCGTACGAATCATATTGCTTCACGAGTGCGTCGGTGAAGACCTTAAAGCGCGCGACGTCCTGCGGCGTCCACCAGTCGGTGAGTTTGCCGTTGAGGTCGTATTTGCGGCCCTGGTCGTCGAAATGGTGGCTGATCTCGTGGCCGATCACCGCGCCGATGCCGCCGTAGTTTACCGCCGGGTCAGCCTTCGGATCGAAAAACGGGGGTTGCAGGATCGCGGCCGGGAAGACGACCTCGTTCATCGTCGGGTTGGCGTAGGCGTTGATCGTCATCGGCGTCATGAACCACTCAGCCCGATCGATCGGCTGGCCGAGCTTCTTCAGGTCGCGATCATATTCGAACGCATTGGCGCGCGCGACGTTACCGACGAGATCGCCGCGCTGGATCTGGAGCGCCGAATAATCGCGCCACTTGTCCGGATAGCCTATCTTCGGGGTGAAGGCGGCAAGCTTGGCGAGCGCCTTGGTCTTGGTCTCGGGCGCCATCCATTCGAGGTTTCGGAGACGCTCGCCCATCGCCGCGATAACGTTCTTGACGAGATCGTCGGCGGCAGCCTTCGATGCGGGCGGGAAATACTTCGCCACGTATTGCTGGCCGATCGCCTCGCCCATCGCGCCCGACACGGTCGAGACGCCGCGCTTCCAGCGGACCTGCTGCTCGGGCGTGCCGGACAGCGTGGTGCCGTAGAAGGCGAAGTTGGTCTTGTCGAAATCGCTCGACAGGTACGGCGCGTACGCGCGCAGCACCTTGAGCATCGCATAGTCCTGGAGGACGTTGACCGGCGTGTCGGCGAACACCTTCGCCTCGCCCGTCACCGCGCTCGGCTGTGCGACGAGGTAGAACGGACGGCCGGTGACGCCCATCGCGGTCATGTACTGCGCCCAGGGGAAGCCGGGCGCCTTCGCGGCGAAGTCGGCGGCGGTCCATTTGTTATAGGTCTTGTCGGCGTCGCGGCTCTCGATCCGGGTCCAGTGCGCGGTCGCGAGGCCCTTCTCCATGTTGAACACGGCGGCAGCGCGGGCTGCCGCATTGGGCTCGCCCGCAAGCGTCAGCATCCGCGTGAGATACGCCTGGTACGCGGTGCGGATCGTGGCGAGCTTCGCGTCGTCCTTCAGGTAATAGTCACGGTCCGGGAGACCGATGCCGCTCTGGCCGAGGCTGACGACGTAGGTGGTCGGATCCTTGTCGTCCTGCTGCACGCCGACACCGACGAGGCCACCGACGCCCTGCCGCTGGAGCTTGGCGATCTCGGTGACAAGCGCGGTCTTGTCGCTGGTTGCCTTCAGTGCGGCGAGCATCGGCTTGACCGGCGTCGCGCCCTTCGCGTTGACCGCGGCCTCGTCCATGAAGCTGGAATAGAAATCGCCGACCTTGTCGCCGGGCGTCTTGGCGGAGACGTCGAGGATCGTGCGGGTGCGTTCGAGCGACAGGTCCTGAAGGACGTGGAACATGCCGTAGGACGAACGGTCGGCGGGGATCGGCGTGGTCTTCACCCAGCCGCCGTTCGCGTAATCGAAAAAGTCGGTGCCCGGCGTCACGCTCGTATCGCGGCCGGCCATGTCGAAGCCGAAATCGCCGATCTGCGGCTTGTTGGCATCCTTGGCGGCAACGGGGCCCTTGGCGGCCTTGGCGAGGGTCGGCGACGGTGTAGCGGTTTGCGCGATCGCCGATGCGGCGGACGCGAGCAGGATCACGGTAACAATCGACTTACGCATCAAGAACCTCGGAGAAAGATCGTCTGGATGCGGCGTGTTCTACGCCGATAAGACGGTCCGTCAATTCGGGTAGGTCAATATTAGTGACGATTGTTACGAACCGCGATTATCGTGACGGTGCCGCCACTTGCGCGCGATCCACAACCGCCAGCCGAGCGCACTGAGCGCATAGCCGCCGATCGAGCAGACGATCGTGATGACCAGCAGCCCGAGCGCGGTGGCGGGGCCCGCCTGCATCAGCCACGGGATCCATTCGGTCCGCGCCGCGGCATCGGCAACGGGTTGCCCGGGGACGTGTTCGTCCAGCCGGAGCAGCGACGAGCCGATCCAATAGGCGGCGATCCAGAGCGGAGGCGTGGTCAGCGGGTTGGTGATGAAGGTGGTCAGCGCAGCGGTCGGGACGTTGGCGCGGAACGGCAGCGCGAAGATCGCGGCCACGGGCGTCTGCGCGACCGGGATCAGGATGCCGGCAACCATACCGAGCGCAACACCGCGCGGGACCGAGCGGCGGGTGAAGCGCCAGAGTTCGGGCGCGAGCACGCGGTGCGCTACCGGACGGAGGAGGCGGTTCCGCTCCATCGATTCGCGGGTCGGCAAATTGCGATGCGACCACGCCGCGAGGCGCCCGAAGATACTGCCCGGCGCCTTCGACACAGGCTATCCGCGATCCCGCATGATCCGGCCCTGCTCGCGCTTCCAGTCCTGTTCCTTCACCGAATCGCGCTTGTCGTGGTTCTGCTTGCCCTTGGCGAGCGCCAGTTCGATCTTCGCACGGCCCTTCGAATTGAAGTAGATCATCAGCGGCACGAGCGTCATACCTTGGCGCGCGACCGCACCGAACATCTTGTTGATCTCGCGCTCGTGGAGCAGCAGTTTGCGCGGCCGCTTGGGCTCGTGGTTGAAGCGGTTGCCGTGGCTGAATTCGGGGATGTTCGAATTGACCAGGACGACGTTCTTGCCCTTCACCTCGGCATACGCCTCGGCGATCGAGCCTTCGCCGCCGCGCAGCGCCTTCACCTCGGTGCCGGTGAGCGCGATGCCCGCCTCGAACACCTGCTCGATGTAATAATCATACCGCGCGCGCCGGTTCTCGGCGACGATCTTGGTCTTCTCGAAGGTCGGGGGTTTGGGACGTGCCATGGGACGCGCGATGTAGGGGGTCCGAGGGCTTAGGGGAAGCTTAGCCTTGTGTTTCTTGTAGTCCCCATTTCGATCCTCCCCCGCCAGGGGGAGGTGGCGCCGCAAGGCGACGGAGGGGGAGGATGCGAAACAGCGGTTGCTCCTGCCTCCCCCTCCGTCTGGCAAGAGCCAGCCACCTCCCCCTGGCGGGGGAGGATCGTAAGTCTGCCTCAGCCGAGTTTAGCGTGTGCCAGCGCCGCGTCGACCGCCGCACGCGCAGCGTCGCCCGCAGGAGTCATCGGCAGGCGAAGCGTCTCCGGGAAGCCCGCCCGCACCTTCGTCATCGCGTACTTCACCGGGCCTGGCGAGGCGTCGGTGAACAGCGCCTCGTGCAACGGGTAGAGCTTATCCTGATAGGCCAGTGCCTTGACGAAATCGCCGGCCTGGCACGCCGCCTGGAACTCCGCGCACAGCTTCGGCGCGACGTTGGCGCTTACCGAGATGCAGCCGGTGCCGCCCATGACGTTGAACGCCAGCGCGAGGTCGTCATTGCCCGACAGCTGACAGAAATCCGGGCCGCATGCCGCGCGATGCTGAGAAACGCGGGCGAGGACGCCGCTGGCATCCTTCACCCCGACGAACACGTCCGGGAACGCGGCGACGATCCGCGCCAGCGTCGCCGGCTGGATGTCCGTCACCGTCCGTGCGGGGACATTGTAGAGGATGATCGGCAGCGGGGTCGACGTCGCCAGCGCCTCGAAATGGCGAAAGATGCCCTCCTGCCCCGGCCGGTTGTAATAGGGTGGCACCATCAGTGCAGCGTCGGCGCCGGCATCCTTCGCGGCACGCAGGTTTGCCGATGCGACGCGCGTGTCGTTCGAGCCTGCACCGGCGATGACGGGCACGCGGCCCTTCGCCTGGTCGACGCAGACGCGGACGACGTGGAAATGCTCGTCGTACGACAGGGTCGCCGCTTCGCCGGTCGTCCCGCACGCGACCAGCCCCGACGAGCCCTCGACGATCTGCCATTCGATGAAGTCGCGATAGGCGGGTTCGTCAAAGCTGCCGTCGGCGGCGAACGGCGTGACGAGCGCCGGAATAGATCCTGAAAACATGCGGTGGCCTGCAGTCCTGTTGCGCCGGATGTCTAGCAAAATCCGGATTTCGTTCAGGACAGATACGGGTTCGGGGCGTATGCTGTCCACATGGTAGCATCGATGTTTAAAACGAGCCTTCTCCTTGCAGTCGTGGCGGGGACGGTCGCCGCGTCGGGAGGCGGCCAGCAGACGCTGGATCGCTACAGCACGCAACTGGCCAATATGGGCCCCAATGCACAGCCGATGGCGACGGACGGCGCGATCGCCTCGACCATCGCGCAGTGGCGGGCGTTGCAGCAGACCGATGCGCTGCCGTTCGACAGCTATGCTGGCTTCCTGATGGCGCATCCGGGCTGGCCTAACGAGACTGCCAACCGGCGTGCGGCGGAGCGCAAGGCGGCGACCGGATCGCCGACCAGCGTTGTCGCGTTTTTCCGTCGTTACCCGCCGCAGTCCGCGTCGGGCGGCGTCGCCTATGCGCGGGCCTTGCAAGCGACGGGCGCGCGGGATCAGGCGTATGCGGCGGTGCGGACGGCGTGGCGGAGCAGCGGACTGACGCCGACCGACGAGGCGATGGTCGTGTCGGGCTTTCCGGGTGCGCTGACGCCGGACGATCAGGATGCGCGGATGGATGCGCTGTTGTGGGCGGGCCAGACCGGCGCGGCGCAGCGGCAACTGGTGTGGACGAGTGCGGCGCGGCGGCCGATCTTCGAGGCACGGCTCGCGTTCCGGACGAATGCGCCGAACGCGTCGGATATCTCGGCCTCGACGCAGACGCTGTATGCGAACGACGCGGGCTATGTTGCGGACCGGGCGCAGTGGTTGCGCAATTCGGGCGCGAGCCCGTCGGCGCGCGCGTGGCTGGCGCGGCCTCGGTCGCTCGTGACGCGGCCGGGCAATGCCGCCGAATGGTATGAGGTGCTCGTTACCAACGCGAACGGCGCGGCGAACGACGGGCAGTATCAGGTCGCCTACGACATCGCGCGGCAGATCGACGACGCATATCCGTATGGCGCGGACATCGCGGCAAAATCCTATGCCGAGCGTGACGAATATACCAATCTCGCCTGGCTCGGCGGACGGGTGGCGATGAAGCAGCTCGGGCGGCCGGCGGACGCTATGACGCTGTTCGACCGGTATGCGCGGGGCTCGCGCTCGCCGCAGGTGCGGTCGAAGGGGTATTACTGGGCGGGGCGTGCGGCGGAGGCTGCCGGGTTGGCGCCTCAGGCGGCGGCGTTCTACGGTCAGGCGGCGGGGTACCGCGATCAATATTACGGGCAGCTGGCGAACGAGCGCACCGGGCGTGCGCTGGTCGCGCCGCCGTCGGTTGCTTCGGTGGCGATCGATCCGGCGACGCGCGCGGCGTTCGATCGCCGCGAGACGGTGCGCGCGGTGAAGTTCCTCGGGCAGATCGGCGACTGGCAGGACCAGACCGCGTTCGTCCGCCAGATCGCGGCGGATGCAACGACCGACACCGATCACCTGCTTGCCGCCGAACTGTCGAAAAGCCTCAACCGGCCCGATCTCGGCGTGATGGTCGGGCGCAGCGCGCTGGCGAACGGGCTCAGCGATTATTCCGCGGTGGGCTTCCCGATGGTGTCGGTGCCGGCGGGATATGAGGACAACTGGACGATCATCCACGCGATCTCGCGGCAGGAGAGCCAGTTCGATCGGGCCGCTGTGTCGCATGCCGGTGCGCGTGGCCTGATGCAGCTTATGCCGGCGACCGCGCGCGAGCAGTCGGGGAAAATCGGCCTCGCCTACAACCAGGCGGCGCTGACGACCGATCCGAACATGTCGATCATGCTCGGCTCGAGCTATTTCCAGCGGGTCTACGCCAATTACGGCAGTTATCCGCTGGCGGTGGCGGCGTATAATGCAGGCGGCGGCAACGTGAACAAATGGCTCCGCGCGAACGGCGACCCGCGGACCGGGGCTGTCGACATGGTCGATTGGGTCGAGGCGATCCCGTACCAGGAGACGCGCAACTACGTGCAGCGCGTGCTGGAGAATGCGGTGGTGTACGACCTGATGAACCCGGCACGGGCGAAAAGCCGGGGGGCTGCGCGGTTGTCGTGGTATCTGGGCAAAAACCGTCCAGGTTGATCACCTAATATTGTTCTCCCCTGAAGGCGGGAGCCCAGACGGGACTCCCGCCTTCGCGGGAGAACGCGGCGAGGACGCGCAGGATTTACCCCAATTCCCACGCCTTCCGTCACCCCGGACTTGTTCCGGGGTCCACCCCACCGCATACTCAAACGCCCTAGAGTGTGCGGAACGGTGGATGCCGGAACGAGCCCGGCACGACGGAATTTGAGATGGATCGCCCCAACTACATCACCCCCGCCGGCTACACCGTCCTCCGCACCGAATACGAGCAACTCCTGTCGACCGAGCGCCCCGCCTTGGTCGAAGTCATCTCCTGGGCAGCGGGCAATGGCGACCGCTCCGAGAACGGCGACTATATCTACGGCCGCAAACGTCTGCGTGAAATCGACCGCCGCCTCGGCTGGCTGTCGAAGCGGATGAAGGCGGCCAAGGTCGTCGACCCCGCGGTCCAGGAAGATCGCTCGCGCGTGTGGTTCGGCGCGTGCGTGACGGTTGCGGACGAGGACGATGTCGAGCGCGTGCTGACGCTGGTCGGCGACGACGAGACAGATGCGAGCAACGGGCGGATCGGCTGGAACTCGCCATTCGCGCGCGCCCTGCGCGGCGCGACTATCGGCGATGTTCGGCGCGTCGACCTGCCGGCCGGCGAGCGCGAGTATGAAGTGATCGCGATCGCCTATCCCTGAACATTGCCGGGGTTTGGTACGGAGCGTGGACGTCGGGCGCGGCGGGGTCTAATCTCACGCGCATGATCGATACGACAACACGCAACATCGCCCTCCTGATAGACGCGGACAATGCGTCCGCCGCGACCCTCGATCCGGTGCTGACCGTCCTCGCCGAGCTCGGCACGGTCAACGTCCGCCGGGTCTATGGAAACTGGTCGAAGCCCGCGCTGAAAGCCTGGAGCGACATGTCGATCAAGCACGGCATCGAGCCGCAACAACAGTTCGACCTGACCAAGGGCAAGAACGCGACCGACATGAAGATGACGATCGACGCGATGGACCTGCTGTTCCGCGGTCGCATCGACGGGTTCGGCATCATGTCGTCGGACAGCGATTTCATGCCGCTCGCAACCCGCATCCGGCAGGACGGCATCCCGGTCTATGGCTTCGGTACCAGCCGCACGCCGGAGGGGTTCCGTCAGGCTTGCACGCGGTTCATCGATGTGGGGGCGCTGAACGAGACATCTCAGGCGATGCCCGCACCGGCTCCAGCGCCGGTCGCCGGCGAGAAGGTGGCGACACCGGCGCCGGCGCCGACTCAGCGTCCCAAGACCGCGCAGCCGATCGACGAGGAGGTCATCAAGCTCCTGATCGACGCCTACAACGCGGTGAAGCGCGACGAGAAGGGTTATGCCAGCGTCGCCGAACTGGGGCAGCTGGCGGGCAACCGATCGAGTTTCGATGCGCGGAACTATGGCTTCAACCGGTTGTCGGACCTGATCGAGACGATCCCGAACTTCCAGCATGAGCGGCGCGAGGGTGGCCGGTCGTTCGTGAAGCGGCTGCGATAGGCAGTTCAAGCCTGACTAAAGGTCCACCACCCCGGCGGAGGCCGGGGCCCAGTTGGGGAACGTTGCTAACCGAGCGCCGCGCTTTGTTACTGCAACCTCTCCAACTGGACCCCGGCCTCCGCCGGGGAGGTGGCTTTGATCTAGCGGGGCCAGATTTCGGCATTACCCCGTAGGCTGCAACCGCCCACCCGGCTCACTCAACCCGTGCGCCTGTTCCTCACCCTCGTCTGGCACGACCAGCGCGCCCTTTCGCCAATTGCCGTAGCGATAATAACCGATCGCGATCGCCAGCGTGGTGAGTGACCCGAGCGGGAAGCTCCACCACAACGAGTCCGCCCCGAGCCACGGCTTGGCCAATAGCGCAAAGCCGATCCGCACCGGGTACATCGCCACGATCAGCGCGATCAGCGGCGCGATCACCGCGCCGTTCGCGCGAACGGTCGAGAACAGCACCATCGTCGCGCCGAACAGGATGAAGTTCCAGCTCGCAATCAACTGGATGTGGCGCGCAATCGGTATCGCCGGACTGTCGCCGCTGACGAACAGCGTCATCACCGGGCGATCGAACAAGATCACCACGGCGACCATCGCGCCAGTCAGTGCCACATTGAAGACCAGGCCGTACTTCGTGATGTCGCCGACCCGATCCCAGCGGCCCGCACCGATATTCTGCGCAGCCATCGAGCTGACCGCCGCACCGATCGCGAGCGCCGGCATCTGGATATACGTCCAGAGCTGTTGCGATACCGCATAGGCAGCCGCAGTTTCAACGCCGAGCCGGTTGACCAGCCCGACCATCGCCAACCCCGCGGTCGACATGACCAGCATCTGCGCGCCCATTGGCAGGCCTTTGCGCACGATCAGGCCGGTCAGCACGCGCTCTGGGATCAGATAGCGCAGTTCCTGCCCACGCAGCCGGATCGGCAGGTCGCGGAGGTAGATGTAGATGACCAATCCCAGCAGCGAGACGTGGCTGGCGATCAGCGTCGCGGTCGCCGAGCCGGCGATGCCCATCCGCGGAAACGGCCCGATACCCGCGATCAGCAGCGGGTTGAGCGCGCTGTCGAGCACCACGCTGAGCCCCATGAACCATAGCGGGGTCATCGAATCGCCGGTGCCGCGCAGGCCCATCATCGCCAGCACCATCATCATCGACGCCGGCAGTCCGAGGAAGATCACGCGGAGATACGCGAGCGCGAGCGGCATAGCGTCGCCGGGGGTGGCGAGCAGGTGCAGAATCTCGGGTGCGAACACCCAGCCGAGCGCGGCAATCACGATCGCGCCGCCGAGCACAAGGCCGATCGCCGAGCCGAACGCCCGGCGCGCACCCTCCAGATCGTGTCGGCCGAAGCTCTGACCCACGAGAATCGTCGCCGCCATGCCGAAGCCGAACACCGCGCCGAAAGTGAGGAACATGATGATATTGGCGTTGGAGGTGGCCGCCAGCGCGCCTTCGCCGAGATAGCGGCCGACCCAGATCGAATTGATCGAGCCGTTGAGCGATTGCAGGATGTTCGAGCCGAGCGTGGGGAGCGCGAACGCGAGGAGCGTGCGGCCGATATGCCCAGTGGTGAGGTCGCGTTGGCCTGGCTTGCTGGGAGGGCGGTCTGGCTTTGGGCTCAAGGGCCCGCGGGGGTCGGCGATGATCTCGGCGTCGGGTGGAAGGTCGTTCACACAGTCTCTCCGTCAGGCCGAACTCGGTCCGGCATATACCGGTGAACGGGCAGGCGCCCTGTCATGTCACGCCTAGCCGCGGAGTGAACTCCGGAACAAGGTGGTAGGTCCCGTACGCCGAACCAAGCGTACCCTGTTTCCCCGCAAAGGCGGGGACCCAGTCTGGGCTACCGCCTTCGCGGGAGAACAAGATGGCGGTTGGATAATTTGCACGGCAGAGCCACCCCCCTCAAACCGTCACCCCAGCGAAAGCTGGGGTATCCCCGTCGTTGGGTGGCCGGTGTGGTTACGCACTGGGATACCCCAGCTTTCGCTGGGGTGACGGGTTTGGTTTGAGTGATTTGCTGGGACGGCGGTACGGCATGCATTCCCCTCCCGCTTGCGGGAGGGGTCAGGGGAGGGTGCGACGTACGTACTGGCGTCCGGTTTTTGAGGCACGCCCCTCCCCCAACCCCTCCCGCAGGCGGGAGGGGAGCAGCTCAGCCCAGCCGGCCCAGCGCGGCCTGCAACCGTGCGGCTTCGGCGGCCTTGTCGGCGTGGTCAGCCTTGGCCTTTTCCACCGCTTCGGGCTTGGCGCGCTCGACGAAGCTGGCATTGCCGAGCCGGCCCGACAGCGCGTCGCGCTCCTTTTCCGCCGCCGCGATCGCCTTGGTCAGGCGGGCGCGTTCGGAGTCGAGGTCGATGACGCCTTCTAGCGGCAGGACGAACGTTGCTTCGTCCACGACGACCTGCGCCGCGCCGCCGGTGGCTTCGCCGTCGGCATGCGTGACGCGGGCGAGACGCGCGAGCGCTGGCGCCTGGCGTTCCAACCGCGCCAGCGTCGCCGCATTCGCATCGCGAACGTGGAGCGGCAGGCGCGCGCCGGGCGGGACGTTCAGTTCATTCCGCGCGGTACGGATTTCCTGAACCAGGCGGATCAGCCAGTCGACTTCCTTGCTCGCTTCGGGATCGAGCGCGCGCGCATCCGCCATCGGCCACTGCGCGACGATCAAGTCGTGCTCGCGAGCACCCATCGCGTGCCACAGTTCCTCGGTGATGAACGGCATGAACGGGTGGAGCAGGACCAGGATCTGGTCGAGCACCCAGCCGGCAACGGCCTTCGATTCGTCGTCGATCTGGCCGCGCTCGTCGCCGATCATCTGCGGCTTGATGAGTTCGAGATACCAGTCACAGAAGCGGCTCCACGCGAATTGATAGATCGCGTTGGCCGCGCCGTCGAAGCGGTAGTCGGCGAGCGCGAGGTCGACCGTCTGGACGGTCGCGATCGTCTCGGCGATGATCCACTTGTTGACCGCGAGGTTCGCGCGCGGCGCTTCCAGGGTCGTGCTGGCGACGATGCCGTTGGCCTGTGCAAAGCGCGCCGCGTTCCACAGCTTGGTGGCGAAGTTGCGATAGCCCTCGACGCGCTTCTCATCCATCTTGATGTCGCGGCCCTGGCTTTCCATCGCCGCCATGAAGAAGCGCAGCGCGTCGGCGCCGTAGGTGTCGATCAGGCCGAGCGGGTTGACGACGTTGCCCTTGGACTTCGACATCTTCGCGCCATCCGCCGCGCGGACGAGGCCGTGGAGGTAGAGCGTGCGGAACGGCACGTCCTTCATGAAGTGCAGCCCCTGCATCATCATCCGCGCGTTCCAGAAGAACAGGATGTCGAAGCCGGAGATGAGCACGTCGTTGGGGTAGCGCCCGCCTAACTGCTTCTGCTCCCTCTCCCCTGCGGGGAGAGGGTCGGGGTGAGGGGTCGTACCGGGCGTGGCGCTGCTTGGCAGCCCCTCACCCTGGCCCTCTCCCCGGAGGGGAGAGGGAACGGCACCCTCCTCGGGCCAGCCAAGTGTGGCGAAGGGCCAGAGAGCGGAGGAGAACCACGTGTCGAGCACGTCGGGATCGCGATATAAAATACGCGCATTCGAATCGAGATTGGTAGGAGCCAAGAAACCTTCGTTCATTTCACTGAACTGAATATTTTCCGTCGCGCCGTAAAACTCTCTGGCCTGGGCTAAAGCCGCTTCCTCGTTTTCGGCGACGAAAATGTTGCCGTCGATGGCAAACCACGCCGGGATCCGATGCCCCCACCACAATTGCCGAGACACGCACCAGGGCTGGATGTTGTCCATCCAGTTGAAGAACGTCTTCTCCCAGGTCTTGGGCACGATATCGATCGCGCCGGTCCGCACCGCCTCGATCGCCGGCTGGGCGAGCGTCTTCGCGTCGACATACCATTGGTCGGTCAGCCACGGCTCGATCACCACGCCCGAGCGATCGCCATAAGGAGTCTGGATGGTGCGCGGCTCGGCGTCGTGCTCTTCGCCGTCCTTGTCGACGTGCGAAATCAGGAAGCCTTCGTCCTTCAGCCGCGCAACGACGGCCTTCCGCGCCTCCGCGGTCGTCAGCCCGAGCAGCTCGTCCGGAATCAGTCCGTCCGACACCTGCACGACGCGCGCCTTCGCATCGAGCATGTTGAGCATCGATCCGGCGGCCATCCCTGCCCGCTTGCCGACCTCGAAATCGTTGAAGTCGTGGCCCGGCGTGATCTTCACGGCGCCAGATCCCAACTCCGGATCGGCATGGTCGTCGGCGATGATCGGGATCAGCCGGCCGGTGATCGGCAGCTTCACCTGCTTGCCGATCAGTGCGGTATAGCGTGCATCTGCACCGTTCACCGCGACTGCCATGTCGGCGAGCATCGTCTCGGGGCGTGTGGTCGCGACCTCGATGAAGCCCGAGCCGTCTTCGAGCGGATAGCGGAGGTGCCAGAAGCTGCCCTTGATCTCGCGCGTCTCGACCTCAAGGTCGCTGATCGCGGTGCCGAGGCCCGGATCCCAGTTCACCAAGCGCTTGTCGCGGTAGAGCAGGCCCTGCTTGTGCAGGTCGACGAACACTTTCAGGACGGCCTTCGAGAAGCCTTCGTCCATCGTGAAGCGCTCGTTCGCCCAGTCCATCGAGCAGCCGAGCCGGCGGAGCTGCTGCGTGATCTCGCCGCCGCTCTCTTCCTTCCACGACCAGACCTTCGCGACGAATTCCTCGCGCGTCATGTCCGTGCGTTTCTGCGGGGGATTGAGCGCGCCCATCTGGCGCTCGACCACCATCTGCGTCGCGATGCCGGCGTGATCGGTGCCGACCACCCACAACGCATCCTTGCCCTTCAGGCGGGCGTGGCGCGTGAGGATATCCTGCAGCGTATTGTCGAGCGCATGGCCGATGTGCAGCGAGCCCGTGACGTTGGGCGGCGGGTTGACGATCGTCCACGGCTCGGCGTTCGGGCGGTCGGGACGGAACTGGCCACTCTCCTCCCAATGCGCGTACCAGCGCGATTCGATGGAAGCAGGGTCGAAGGTTTTGGGAAGCTCGCTCATGGCCGATGCCTTAGCGAGCGCGTTCGCCCTAGGCCAGCCTCAGGTCCGCGCGCCAGGTTTGTCGAGCACCTGCCGGATCCGCTCGTTCAGTTCGTTGCGGCGATACGGCTTGCGGATCAGTTCGAACGACCGGCTGCCCTCGTCGATCGCTTCGTCCGCGAAACCGGTCGTCAGCAGTACCGCGGTATGCGGATAATCGCGCCGCACCGACTGGGCGAGCGCGACGCCGTTCATCCCGCCGGGCATGAGAATATCGGTGAAGAGCAGCCTGAAGTTCGAGTCGCCCGCCAACGTATCGAGCGCCCCGCGCGCACTGTTGACCAGCACGACCTCATAGCCGAGATCCTCGAGGATCGTGCGGCCGAGTTCGCCAACCTCCGCCTGATCTTCGACCATCAGCACACGCTCGGCACCGCCCGTATGCGGCGCCAGGGGCGCTGCCGGCTTACGCTCGACCGCGCCGCTTGCACGCGGGAAATACAGCGAGAATTCCGCACCGCCGCCGTCGCCATTTGTCACGGTGGCAAGACCGCCCGACTGCCGCATGAAGCCATAGACCATGGCAAGGCCGAGCCCCGCGCCCTTGCCCATTTCCTTGGTCGTGTAGAATGGTTCGAACAGCTTGTCGGCAGTGGCAAGATCGATGCCCGGACCGTCGTCGCAGACGCTGACGACGACATATTCGCCGGGTTCGAGCTTCGCAACGCTCGCATCCTCGGGCAGCACGGCATTGCGCGTGGCGATCGTGACCTTGCCCGTTCCGCCGGTGGCATCGCGCGCATTGGCGATGATGTTGAGCAAGGCCATTTCGGCCTGGACCGGATCGACGCGACAATTCCACAGATCGGCCGCGAGATCGCGCTTCAGCGTTATGCCGCTGCCGATGCTGCGCTCCAGGATCGGACGGAAATCGCCGATCAGCTGGTTGAGATTCATCAACCGATCGCGCAGTTCCTGTTTCCGCGCAAACGCGAGCAGTTGCTGCGTCAGCGTTGCCGCGCGCGATGCCGATGTCGCAATCGCATCGACCGCGCGACGCGCCGAACGATCGCTCGAATCGATCCGCGCGTCGAGAATATCGGCATAGCCCTGGATGACCTGCAGCAGATTGTTGAAGTCGTGCGCGATGCCGCCGGTCAGCTTGCCGACCGCCTCCATCTTCTGCGCTTCGTGCAACGCTTCTTCGGCCTCGCGACGGCGGGAAATGTCGAGTTGGCTGGCGAAGAAGTATTTGAGCGTGCCATTTTCGTCGAACACCGGGGAGACGAACAAGGCGTTCCAGAAGGTCGAGCCGTTCTTGCGGTAGTTGAGGATCTCGACCGCGACTTCCTCGCGCTTCTCGATCGCCGCGCGGACTTCGGCGACGGCGGCGCGGTCGGTCTCTGGACCTTGCAGGAAGCGGCAGTTGCGACCGAGGATTTCGTCCTGCGAATAGCCGCTCATGAACGAGAACGCCTCGTTGCAGAAGATGATCGGGTTGTCGTCGCGGTGCGGGTCGGTGACGACCATGGGCATCCGCGTGGTCTTCACGGCCGCGAAGAAGATGTCGCTGCCGGCCTCCGCGGGGGAGATGTCATTTCGACCGTCGCGGCGTGACGCGGGACGATCCGGTTTCTCGGCGGGCGTTATGGTCTCGGTATCGGACATGGGTAGCCAAACCCTGTATCGGGCGGCGTTGTTCCGTACGCGACACTACGCCTCGGTTGATGGGTCGTCGGTGTTTGTGAGTCTCTCCCGGAGGAGAGTTGGCGCCAAGGGCGGCAGAACCAAATGAAACGAACCAGATGTTTCGCTTGCCGCCCCCTCCGTCAGGCGATGCCTGCCACCTCCACCTGGCGTGGAGCATCGCCCCGGACCGCCGAGCGCACGGCTGATCCGGATCCGATTACGGCTGCTGGTTCATGATCTTGGCGATCTCTCGCGACACCATGTCCTCGACCATGCCGGGCAGGTTCGCGTCGATCCATTCGCGCAGCATCGGGCGCAACATCTCGCGGACAAGGCCTTCGAGCGTGCCGTCGCTGCTTGCATCGGGTTTTACCATCATGCGCGTCAACGCTTCGAGCGGCGCGCGCGTTGCAGCGGCGGTTTCGCGCGAGACGATCGGTGCCTCGGCCTGCTGCGTCGGCGCAGCAACGGGCGCAGCCTGCGGCTTCGGTGCCGGCTGGCGCGGCTCGGGTGCAGCATCGACGGAGGTCAGCACCGGCGATTTCGGCGTGCGGGGGGTACGGTCGGCCATCGGCATCGGGTCGCTCAGTTCGAGGATCTCGTCGTCGTCCATCTCGTCGTCGAGATCGAGGTCCACGGGTGCCGACATCGTCCGCGACGGACGTCGCGCGCGGCCGGGCGTGTCGCCCTCTTCGGCGATGATGCGTTTGATCGACGAGAGGATTTCCTCCATCGACGGCTCGCCGTTCACGTCCCCCATCCGGACCATCCCAAACCCCGTAGCCGCGCGCACCCCTATTGGCGGCTCGGCGCGTCCTTACCTGTCGTCAAGGCGGGGTTCCTGTCAACTGGCGTATCGAGCAACGGATCGGCCTGCGGCGCGACATGAGCGTCCTGGGCGGGCGATTGCGCGGTGCGCGTACCCACCGGTACCGGCTCGCCATCGCCGCCAAAGTCCCAGATCTTGTGGTGCACGCGCTGATAATTCGCGACCGGATCGTAGAGCACGCCGCCATCGAGACCGAGGTCACGCGCCTCCGCCTGCCCCATCGCAGCCAGCAACGCGAAACCGGCGACATACGCATCGCGGCGCGCGGTGACGAGCGTCACCTGGCTGTTGAGCAATTCCTGCTCGGCGTTGAGGATGTCGAGGATCGTCCGCGTACCGACGCTGTTCTCGGCACGGACGCCCTCAAGGCTGAGCTTGTTCGCGTTGACCGCCGTCTCGGACGACTGGATCACCTGCTCCGACGACCGCCAGACGGCAAAGGCGGAACGCGCCTGCGAGATCACGTTGCGTTCGGTCGCGGTGACGTTCTCGATCGCGCGGCTCTGGAACGCCTCGGCCTGGCGGACCCGCGCGGCAGGAAGGCCGCCCTGGAACAAGGGCAGCGTCAGCGACAGCCCGGCCTGGACCGTCTTGTTTACGTTGGGGAACGAAAGTGCGCTGCCATCGGCATTCGACGCCGAGCCGAGATAGTTGGTGTAGCTGGCGCCTCCCACTGCGCTGATCTGTGGCAGGCGGGTCGCGCGTGCGACGCCGACGTCATAGCGCGTTGCGTCGCGCTCCTTCGCCGCGGCGATCAGGACCGGATTATTCTCGATCGCGACGGTCACCGCAGACGCCGGGCTGTCGGGCAGATGCGGCAAGGTAGGCGGCGTTTCGAGCGTCCCGGCAGGCGTGCCGACGTACCGGATATAATTCTCCCGGCTGGAGATCAGCTGCGCTTCCGCCGACTGGAGCTGCGCACGGGCGAGCGCGAGGCGCGCTTCGGACTGGGCAACGTCGGTCCGCGTGAGATCGCCGACCTGGAACCGGTCTCGGCTGGCTTGCAGATTGACGTCGAGGACGCGGACGTTCTGGGTATTAAGACCGACGATCGCCTCGTCGCGAATCACGTCCATGTACGCGGCAACGACATTGGTGAACAGATCGGCCTCGGTGCCGCGCAGCGTTGCGCGACCGGCCTCGACCCTGGTCTTGGCGGCAGCAACCGAATTGCGGACCTGGCCGCCCTGATACAGCGGCACTGACACGTTGGCGCGGGCTACTGCCTGACGCGGCAAGGCGGTGAAGCTGTTCGCCGCGGTCACGACGAATTCGGTGTAGTCACCCGTCGCATTGGCCGATGGCAGTCCGGCAGCGCGGGCGATCGGCACGGTCTCGTCGGTGGCGCGCAACGTGGCACGTTGCCCGGTCAGGAGCGGGTTGGTGGTGTAAGCCTTGGCCAGCGCCTCTCGCAGCGTTTCCGCACTTGCTGGTGCACCGCTATAGACCAGCGCAACACTCAGGAGCAGAGGGCGGAAACGAGCGGTGCGTGGCATGGTTTGGCTCAGAACTTGAAGGGTTTGGGGGCGTCGAAGCCTGGCAGCGTCACGCATTCGACATCGACGAACGCGGCGAGCGCGAAGCCGCCATCGGTCTTGCGGCCCGACGCGAGCCGGGTGAGGCCACGCTCGGCGATCCCGGCGACGACCCGTCCGCCCGAGCGGACCTGTGCGACAAGCGCATCCGGAATCGATTCGATCGCACCGTCGACGATCAGCACGTCATAGGGTGCGCCCGCGGCACTGCCGTCCTGCATCGGACCCTCGACCAATTCGACGTTGCCGATACCGGCAAGCGCACCGCGCGCGACCGCGATCAGCGCCGGATCGCTCTCGACCGCAACCACCGAGTCCACGATCTCGGCCAGCACGGCGGCGGTGTAACCGGTCGCGGCGCCGATCAGCAGGACGCGGTCGGTAGCAGTCAGATACGCTTCGGTCAGCAACCGGCCGGTCGCCATCGGGAGATTGGCATAACGACCGCCGCCGAGCGCGATCGCGGTGTCGCGGTACGCGATCGAGCGGACATCGGCGGGCAGGAAATCCTCGCGCGGCACCCGCGCCATCGTCGCGACGACGCGCTGGTCGCTGACCGCGTTGGTACGCAGTTGGCTGGCGACCATCGCATGACGCATCTCTGCAAAAGCGGAGGCCGAAGTTCCCGGCATTACGGTCGCGGGGGTCGCAGTCGCGGTATCGATGCTCATCGTCGTCATGGCCCATCCTGTCGCACAACTGTTTTAGTTGTGCAATACACTAGTTGTTGCGTCGACATGTATCGTGCGGCGGCGATGACGCCAAGCACGCGATGATCCGATTTCGGGTCGGGTGTTGCATCCGGGCTCCGCACGGCGGGTCGCAAACGAGGCCAAGCCGAACGGATGTAGACGCCCCGCCCGCCCGTGTGACACCGAGATGCCGCGGGCGGGACGTCGAGGGCGCATGCGGAAGTCCACGGCAACACCTCTGACGATACCCTAGCAGCGAATTCCCTCGGCGTCGCTGGAAATGGCACGCGAGGCCTTTGCGGAGTGACGGATGCCGGCCTGAGCCGAGGCTGCGGCGATGTCATGGAGCACCTGAGTCGGTGCGCCCAGTACCGCCTCCCTCGCTCGCACGCTCGCATCGAGAAACGGCTTGGTCAGGGCCATGAACCGGCGCGGCGTCGTGCCCAGGAACATCGTCGAATCACGCAGGAAATGCGAGGCGTCGAAATAACTGCCGTCGATCACGGAATAGTCCGCCCCCTCGCCTGCTGCCATCAAGCGAAGGAACGAGCGCAGGAAGCGCGCGCGCATGAGCAGCAACTTGGGCGGAAACCCGAAATGCCGCACCGACAGGCGGCGCAGGCCATGCGTCGGCATGTCGAGCTGGTTTGCGACCGCGACGATGTCGGTCGGTCCGTCCTCAGCGATGATCGCCATCAACTGACGAACCCGCGGCGCATCGGCATGCGGCAGACCGAGCCGCGCGAGCAGCATCGCGTCGAGGATCGCCGCGATCATCGTATCGCTCGTCGCGCCGTGCAGCGCCGTCACGAGGCGGCGGGTGAAGGCATGCCCCATCACGTCTTCGAGCGGAACGATCCGGTTGCGAAAGTCTCCGGCGGGGCGGCGGAACAGGCGCGCCCAGCCGAGCGCGCTGATCCCGAAGCCGATCATGACCCCGCCTGTCGTGGTCGCCTGCAATGCAACGCTGGTCGGGCCGAACAGGCTGGCGGTGGGAAGCGGATTATAGGCCCGGCGACCGATCGAGACCGCGATCGGGCCGGCGTCCAGGGCGATCCGGACGTTCGCCCCCGCGGGAAGGAACCAGTCCAGCTGTGGCAGATCGCCGTTCGTCCGATAGACGTGATAGCCGGTAATATAATCAGCGAGCGCGGCAGTCGGGCGATCGTAGCGGATCGCCATTCCCGGCGGCATCGCAAACACCGCCTCGTCTATGCCAGTTGCGTTGGTACCGCCCGTAACATCCTGTACTTCCATCGTGACTCGCCCCCAAGTCGTCCCCATCGTTCCTGCTTAGGCATAGAACCGTAACGGAGCGAGTCACGAAATCCGGCGAGCGTCCGACAGATCGACGCGGTTAGCCCGGATTGCCTGCGAAGGGTCTGGATCCGCGGTCGGCAGGAATAATCCGCACATCGGTGTCGTCACGGTTGACCGGAGGATAAAAACGAAGCATTTGCGCCGTCCGCATCGGGGCCCGATGGCGGAGTGGTGACGTAGAGGACTGCAAATCCTCGCACCCGGGTTCGATTCCCGGTCGGGCCTCCAGCGCACAATTCGACTCTTGCGCCAGCAGACGACGCGTTGTCGTCAAGCCGGCAAGCGTGCGTTAACCGTCGTGCGGCGTATACGAGGCCTGTTCCCGCTTCGGATTTCAACTTCCTATGTCGATGTTTCGAGCGCGGATGCTCTTTGCCTTCGCCTTTCTGCTGCCGAACGTCACCACCGCGGTGTCGGCGGCGGTGCAGACGGAGGTTGTGGTGCCCCCCGCCCCTGCCCCTGCCCCTGCTCCTGCCCCTGCCCCCGTCCCTGCCCCCGCCCTCCACGTGCAGTTGCCGGTCGAGGCGCTGATGCAGGATGCGGCGGAATATGCGCGGGCGTTCGACGTGTCGCTCGACGAGGCAATGCACCGGTTGCGCGCGCAGAGCGACAGCGTGGCAGCAACAGATGCCTTGCACGAGACGTATGAGGATCGCTGGGCGGGAATCGTCGTCGAACATGTCCCTGCCTACCGCATCGTCGTCCTGCTGACCGGCGACGAGCCCGTCGCCGACCGGTCGATCTCGGCAGGCGGGATCGTCGTGCCGATCGTCTTCCGAACCGGCGCCGCGGCCACCCGTGAGCAGGTGATCGCGGCGATCGGCACGTACCAGGCGCAGATTCGCGCTGCGTTGCCGCATCCGCCAGGGCTCGGCGCCGATCCGCGGACAGGCTCGATGGTAGTGATGATCAGCGGTCGGGACAGCGCACTCGATCGCGATGGCGCGCTCAAGGCGCGGTTCGAGGCGATGACCGGAGTCCCGGTGCGGATCACTGCGGTCGATGACCCCGGCGGCAACATGGCGGACAATGGTTCGAACGTTCCTGCCGGTATGGGCCCGGTCGATGGTGGCGCACGGGTCGTCGGCACGGTCGATGGCCGCCGCTATGCCTGCACCACCGGCTTCGTCGTCACCGACGGCACGCGATCCGGCATCGTCACCGCGGCGCATTGCCCCAACGACCTGACCTATGTCGGCGCGAACCATGCCGAGGTCCCGCTCGAGTTCATCGGGCAATGGGGTTGGGGCTATCAGGACGTACAGGTCAATCTGGTGCCCGACGGCATGGTGCTCGCGCCGGTCTTCTTCGCCGATACTGCGAAGACGCACGTCCGACCTGTATCGACATGGCGCTTGCGCAACAGCGTGCGCGCGGGTGATTTCGTCTGTCACCGCGGCGAACGCACGGGCTATAGTTGCGCGCTGGTGGCGATGGTCGATTTCGCGCCGGCGGGCGATCTATGCGGCGGTGCGTGCCTGCCAACCTGGGCGGCGGTCGAAGGACCTACCTGCAAAGGTGGCGACAGCGGTGCGCCGGTGTTCGACGGGACGACGGCGCTAGGGCTCGTCAAGGGCGGGACGTATCGACGCGACGGAACGTGCCTGTTCTATTACTACATGTCGACGGACTATTTGCCGCAGGGCTGGACGCTGGCATATTCGCCCACCTCAATGGCTGCCGCATCGATGGCGGAACGGCGGTAGCGCCGTCAGCGGATACGGCTCGCTCGAGAAAAGGGAATAACCCGTGCGAGCCGCCATCCAGATACCCGCGAGCGGTCTTGGGACGCGCGCTGGGTGCAATCATATTGACAGCGAAATATACCAAATCAAGTTTATATTTGAAGCCGGGGTATGCCGAACGACCGCGGCGGTCCTCGGCACGTCCGAGCCGTCAGATGAGTGCGTCGAGCAACCCGATCAGCGGGCGATCAGCCGGTGGCATCGGCAATGCGTGCATGTCGGCCGGACGCACCCAACGTAGTGCGGTCGCTTCCAGCGCGCGCGGAACACCACTCCATTTACGCGTGACATAAAGCAGCAGCAGCAGGTGACGATCGCCGAGCGGTGCGCTGGCAAAGGCGGCGGGCGCCAGACACGCATGTGGCACCGCGATACCCAATTCTTCCTCGAGTTCTCGAATCAACGCGGCCTCCGGCGTCTCGCCGGGCTCCACCTTGCCGCCGGGAAACTCCCAGAGACCGGCAAGCGATTTTCCTTCGGGGCGTTGCTGCAGCAATACGCGGCCCTCCAGATCGACCATCGCGGCAGCCACGACCGGCAGCAGCGTCGATACGGGATAATGCGTAGCCGGATCGGTCAGATCGTTGGTCATTCTTTAATTTTCCGTCGGTTAGATTGACCTCCATGAGGCCGAAACTCCCAGTGGCGACGTTCGTCGCCCGCGTCACCGCACGCCTGCTACGCAATTGTCGGGGCGCTACGGCAATCGAATATGGGCTGATCCTTGCCTTTGTCGTCATAGCGATGATCGTCGGGCTGACCACGCTCGCCAACTCGACGACGTCGATGTGGGGCACTGTCAACGACAAGGTCACGACGGCGCGCTGACGAAAGTCCGCCTTCTCTGCAAAATTTCGCTGCGACCTTAAACCTTTCTCAACTCACCGCACCTATTCCCGGAATGCTGATCCGGCCCGTCCGGTCCAGCCGGGTGACACTGAAGCAATCGAACGATGGAGACCGGAATGAAGACGATCCGCAAGTTTTTCAAGAATTCCAAGGGCGCGACCGCAATCGAGTACGGCCTGATCGCCGCGCTGATCGCAGTTGCAGCCATTGCCGCCATGCAGGGCCTGGGCAACAGCCTGAACAAGACGTTCAACAACGTCTCGACCAAGCTGACCAACTCGACCGGTTGAGCGGATATCGCAGGGTGGTTCGGCATCGAGCTACCCCAGCGTTACGAAAGGGCGGCGGAACATCGGTTCCGCCGCCCTTTTTCGTCAGCGGTTACAGACGGCCCATCTTCAGGAACTTGGCCTGGCGATCCTTGCGCAGTTCCGCCGGCGTCAGCGCCGCAAGATCGGCGAGCGCCGACGACAGGGCGCCGCCCAGCGAGTCGATCGCCGTCGCCCGGTCACGGTGCGCGCCGCCGAGCGGTTCCGGCACGATGCCGTCGATCACGCCGAACGCCAACAGATCCTGCGCGGTGATGCGCATCGCCTCGGCCGCCTCAGGAGCCCGGTCGGCGGTACGCCACAGGATCGAAGCGCAGCCTTCGGGGCTGATCACCGAATAGATCGCGTGTTCGAACATCAGGACGCGGTTGCCCGCTGCCAGCGCTACCGCGCCGCCCGAACCGCCCTCGCCGACGATCGCCGACACGATCGGGACGCCGGCGTTGAGGCAGGCTTCGGTCGAGCGCGCGATGGCCTCGGCCTGGCCGCGCTCTTCCGCCTGAATGCCAGGGAATGCACCGGATGTGTCGACCAGGGTGATGATCGGCAGGCCGAACCGGTCGGCGAGCTCGACCAGACGGATCGCCTTGCGGTAGCCCTCGGGCTTGCCCATGCCGAAATTGTGGCGGAGGCGGCTGGCGGTGTCGTCGCCCTTCTCATGGCCGAGCACCATGATTTTTCGTCCGCGGAAGGTCGCGAAGCCGCCAATGATCGCCTGATCGTCTCCGAACGCACGATCACCAGCCAGCGGCACGAACTCGTCGAACAGCGCGGCGACGTAATCCTTGAAGTGCGGACGTTCCGGATGACGCGCGACCTGCGTCTTCTGCCACGGCGTCAGCCGCGCGAAGGTGTCCTTCAACAGCTTGTCGGACTTGCCCTGCAGGCGAGCGATGTCGGCGGTGAGGTCGACGCTGCCTTCGGCGGCGGTGTCGCGGAGTTCGTCGATCCGGCCCTGGAGTTCGGCGATCGGTTTCTCGAAGTCGAGGAAGCTTGGCATAGGCGGCGGTTACGGTGCGAGGCGGCCCGCGTCAACGCGGGGGCCGGCTGGCGTCACCGCGGTGCCCGGTTCGCGTCACCGCGGGGGCCAGTTCGTGTCACCGCGGAGGCCAGTTCGCGTCACCGCGGGGGCAGATCCGCCAGCGGGTGGCGCGTGTTGACGAGTTCGACCAAGCGGCTCGAATCGACGTGCGTGTAGATCTCGGTGGTGGCGATGTCGGCGTGGCCGAGCATCGATTGCAGCGCGCGCAGATCGGCGCCACCGGCGAGGAGGTGCGTTGCGAACGCGTGGCGCAGGACGTGCGGGCTGACCCGATCGGGCGGGATGCCGGCCTCCGCCGCGAGCGCCTTCACGAGCTGGTACAGGCGGATGCGCGAGAGGTGGCCCTTGCCTGACGGGAACAGCCATGCCCGGTCGACCGCGACATAGGTGCGCCAGACCGCCACCGCGGCGCGCGCGCGATCGGAGATCGGCACGAGTCGCTCGCGTCCCCCCTTGCCGCGCAGGATCAGGAACGGGCGATCGGGGTGGACCGCGTTGCGCGGCAGGCTGACGAGTTCGGTCGCGCGCAGGCCCGAGCCGTAGAGGAGTTCGAACAGTGCGGAGAGACGCAAATCATTGGGGTCGAGCGGAGTTCGCGCCGCGCGTTCCGCGATCGCGGCGAACAGGCGATCGATATCGGCATGGCTCAGCACCTTGGGCAATGCGCGAGCGGTACCGGGTCGAGGGAGCGCCTTGCCCGGATCGTCGGGTCGGTGGCCTTCATCGGCGAGGAACGCAAAGAAACGGCGCAGCGCGGCCGATTTCCGGCCGACGGTCGAGCGTGACAAGGCGGACCAGCCACTGGCGAGCGTCGCCAACGCCTCCGTATCGGCCTCGGCTAGCCCGCCCTCGAGGGCCATAGAGGCCAGCGACAGATCGCTGCGATAGGCGGCGACGGTGTTGGCCGCCGCGCCTGCTTCCGCGGTCATCATCTCCAGGAAGCGGTCGATCAGCGCGCGATCGCCTGACTGGGTCACGCCCGTGCGATGGCCTCGGCGGCGATCATCCGCGCTTCACCGTCGAGACCCACGGCACGAAGCGCGCCGATGATCCGGTATAGCGCTTCGGGGGGAATGCTCTTCCAGCCGGACGTCTGCATACCGATTGCCGCAAGGACGACGACGGTGCCCGATTGGCCCGATCGTGCAGCGCGGTCGAGCGCGCGCGTCCAGGCGTTCTCGGCGCCGATCCGCACGTCGAGCGTTTCCGCCGCGCGTTCGACATCGGCTTGGTTGAGACGGCCAAGCCCCGCGAGCCCGGCGAACAACATGCGTTGCTTCAGCGCCGAATCGCCTTCGCCACCCGAATAGGAGGCAAGATCGGCATAGGTCAGTCGACGATACGCATCGGGATCGCTCAGCACGATCATAGCCCAGGCGTCGCTGCCGGTCGGCACGGACCCGAGCCAGCGCGCGGCGGTCCGGTCAAGCCCGGCGGACAGCATCGAGGCGACCAGATGATCGGCCTCGTCCTTGGCGACCGTCGGGTTGAGCCGCGCCGCCGCCCGTGCGGTCAGCACCAGACGCGCATAGGACGGCCGAACGTTCGCGCCGCCCCAAAGCTGGCGCATCGCAGTCAGCCGGGCGCTGGTATTGCGATCGGCATAGGCGGTCTGCAAATCGGTCGCGGTCGCGCTGATCGTGCTTTGCGTATCGTCGTCGCTCGCCGCGGCGCCGTACAGATCGACCAGCGCCGCGTTGGAGAGCACCCCCTGCCCCGCCGCTGCTTCCGCCGCAGCGATCCGTCCGCCCAAGGCCACGCTCGGCGACAATGCCTGCCAGTATTTCACCTGCGGTTCAGCGGTGGCGTAAAGCTCGTCGGGCACCGTCACGCCGGTCGCCATCGCCAGCCCGAACCGCCACGCGGTCAACTGGTCGACGCCGTCCCATTCGATCGTGACCGCCTGGCGTCCCTGCGCGCCGGCACCGACGACTTTCTGCGCGAGCAGCATGTCGACGCCGCTGGCCACGTTACGCCGTTTTGCGGTGGCGATCAGCGGGCCTGCCTGCGCAGGATTGCCCGACAGGCCTGCGCACATCGCCTGCGCCATCGTCCAGCCGCGTGCCGGCGCATAGCGCATTGCGCCAGCAACCAGCGGACACAACCCGGCCGGATCGCCGGTCGCGAGCGAGGCGTTCATCGCGACCTGATAGAGCTTCGGCGTGTAATTGTCGGTGTCGACGTTCTGCACGACAGCGCGTGCGGCAACCGATTCGCCCATCCGCAACAACAGCCACGCGCGTTCGGCGGCGAAATCCGCGCCGTTGGTCCGAGCCGGCGTATCGACGCGCGATACCAGCGCGCGCCGCAGCAGGATCGACATCCACCGCGACGGCAGCGGCGCGGTCAAGCGGCGCATCAGCGTCTCGACATACTGACCATCGGCATCACCGAACGCATCCGTACTCAGCCCCCCCTGACTCGACGTCACGGGGCCGACGGTCTTCAACGACCGGCGCGCGGACTGAGGCATCTCGTACCGCGCGAGGATGGCCGGATCGACCGGTGCCGGCGTGGCGGCGGACACCGGCAACGCCGTTTCGGGCGAGACCGACGGCAGCGGCTGGATCATCGCGCCAGGCGGCAGCGACGGCGATGGCGTTTGCGACGGTGGCGAGGCGGGTGTCGTCGGACGCGCGGGTTGCGTGCCAGCCGGAGCAGCCGGACGCGGCGCAGGTACGGGTGCGGGCGTCGGTTCGCCAAACCCCGGCGGCAGGATCGATTCGGGACGGTCCTGCCCGATCGCGGGGGCAAGCGCGATCGCCCCGGTAACGGTCAACACTCCAACGGCGACGGCCGCCGTCAGTGTTGCCTTACGAGAGGTTCGCAAGCGTCACGGCCTTTTCGACGCGGCTCTGCGGACGCTCGGTCGCACGGCCGGCAAGCAGGAACAGGCCGCCGACCACCACGACAAGAACGACGACGACCGAAATGATGAAACGGGACATGGCGGCGTAACCTTGAAGTGGACGGGGAAGCGGACAAAACAGGCGCCAAGAGCTTTTGCCCTCGCGCGGTGCCGCTGTATAGCGCCCCTCACGATGTTGCAAAGCCACAACCCCGCAGGCGGCCCCAACCATGCCCCGATCGACCGGCCGATCGTGCTCGTCGGGCTGATGGGCGTGGGCAAGACGACGGTCGGCCGCCGTCTGGCGTTGCGGATGAACCTGCCGTTCGTCGATGCCGATCACGAGATCGAGGCCGCATCGGGCATGACCGTCGCCGAGATCTTCGCCAAATACGGCGAAGCGTATTTCCGCGATGGCGAGCGCCGTGTGATCGCCCGCCTGATCGACGGTACGCCGAAGATCATCGCGACGGGTGGCGGCGCGTTCATCAACGACGACACGCGCGCACTGATTTTGCGCGATGCAGTATCGGTCTGGCTGAGCGCACATCCCGATATTCTGGTCGAGCGCGTTGGACGCCGCGACAGCCGTCCGCTGCTGCGCAATCGCGATGCGGGCAAAGTGCTCACCGAACTGGCGCGGGTACGCAACCCGATCTACGCGCAGGCGCATATCCATATTGTCAGCAACAAGACGCCGCACGAAGCGACCGTCGCCGCTATCCTGAGGGCGCTTGGCCGATGAAGACCGTTACCGTCGAACTGGGTGCGCGGACGTATCCGATCCATATCGAGGCGGGAATCCTCGCCCGCGCCGGCGAGTTTCTGGCGCCGCTAGCGAAGGGGCGGCGGGTGGCGATCGTCACCGACCAGAACCTGGCCGAGCATCTGGCGACGGTGCAGGTGTCGCTGACCGCGGCGGGGATCGCATCCGAGGCGATCATCCTCGCCCCCGGCGAAGGCAGCAAGAGCTGGGCGACGCTGGAAATGCTCTGCGACCGACTGCTCGAACTGGGCGTTGAGCGCGGCGATCATGTCGTTGCGCTGGGCGGCGGCGTGATCGGCGATCTGGTCGGGTTCGCGTGCTCGATCCTCAAGCGCGGCTGCAACTTCGTGCAGATCCCGACGAGCTTGCTGGCGCAGGTCGACAGTTCGGTCGGCGGCAAGACCGCGATAAACACGAAGGCGGGGAAAAACCTGATCGGCGCGTTTCACCAGCCGGCGATGGTGCTGATCGATCCGCAGGTGCTGGATACGCTGCCGATTCGCGAGTTGCGCGCTGGGTATGCCGAGGTCGTGAAATACGGCCTGATCGACGATTTCGCGTTCTTCGAATGGTGCGAGGCAAATGGCGCCGCGCTGCTCGCGGGCGACCTGGCGCTGCGTGAATATGCGATCGCGCACAGCGTGTCGGCCAAGGCGCGAATCGTCGCGGCGGACGAGCATGAGACGAACGGAACGCGGGCGTTGCTCAACCTCGGGCACACGTTCGGGCATGCGCTGGAGGCGGAGACCGGGTTCTCGCAGGCACTGATCCACGGCGAGGGTGTCGCGGCGGGCTGTTCGCTGGCGTTCGGATTTTCGGCGGCGCAGGGGATTTGTTCGGGACAGGATGCGCAGCGGGTTGCAGCGCACTGGCGTGACACGCGCTTGCCCGATGGTCTGGCGGCGGCAGGGGTCGGCGCGAGCGGGGCTCGGCTGGTCGATCACATGCGCCACGACAAGAAGATGGCGGCAGGCACGCTTCCCTTCCTGCTCGCGCGCGGGATCGGCCAGACCTATCTCGACAAATCGGTTAACCTCGGGGACGTCGAGACATTCCTCGATGCGCAGCCGCGCTGATGCCTAACGGCGTCGCCAAGCAGAATCTGCCGACTAAAGTTTGCCCTGCTTGTGAGCGGCCGTTTACGTGGCGGAAGAAGTGGGCGCGGGATTGGGATAGCGTGATCTACTGCTCCGACGCGTGTCGGAAGAAGCGGTAACCTTGCGATCCTCCCCCGCCAGGGGGAGGTGACTGGCGCTTGCCAGTCGGAGGGGGAGGAAAGCGATAACCTCTGTTCGGTGTCCTCCCCCTCCGTCACCTACGGCGACACCTCCCCCTGGCGGGGGAGGATCGTAAGAGCGAACTGCCGTTCGCTGGTCAGGTCCGCGCCGCACTCCAGGCCAGCCACAACCATCCGCCGATCAGCAGCGCGCCGCCGATCGGCGTGATCGCGCCGAACCAGCGCGGTGCGCCGAGGGCCATCGCGTACAGCGTCATCGCGAATATCGCAGCACCGAACACGAACAGCCACGCCGGGCCCCGCGCCTCCATTCGCACGGCGACGAGCGCAGCCACAACGTGGACGAGCTGATACTGCGCGCCGGTCCGCAACCACTCCGCGGCCGAACCGCTCGCGCCGTGGGCACCGAAAGCTCCCGCCGCGACTGCGAGTGCGCCGGACAGCGCCGCCAGGATTACCAGGATCATTTGCCGTCGTTCCCCCAGGGAAAGCGTTGCGCGGTCTCCGTGCGGGCGCCGCGGATGTCGCCGGACGCGATCTGGAACTGCAACCTCTCCTTGTCGCGTGCGCGGTACATTTCCTCCGCGCGATCGATGTCGGCGGTTGCGATGCCCAGCCCCTTCAACGCCAGCCGCGCCATCTTCACCGCCGATTCGAGCACTTCGCGGACGACGGCATTCGCCGACGTGTTCTTCAGCTTGACCAGCGCACGGCGGTCGAATGCACGCACATAGATGGCCGCGTTCGGGAACGCCTCGTGCACGCCCTCGATCGTGTCGGGCTCGAGCTGGTCGCCGTCCATGCAGAAACAGATCAGTTCCGCCTCCGCCGCGCCTGCCTGTCGCAACAGATCAAGCCGGGTGCCGTCGCCGTAATAGACTTTTGCACCGAATTCGCTGGCGATGTCGATCATTTCGATATCCGTGTCGATCAGCGTGACCGGGATATCCTGCGCGAGCAGCATCTGGCCGACCGTCTGTCCGAAGCGACCATAGCCGACGATGATCGCATTGGCGCCATCGACCTTGGGCCCGTCGCGCTCTTGGTTCGCGGCGATCGGTTCGGTGCGGAGGCGCTTGGTGATGCCCATCAGGAACGGCGTCGTTGCCATCGACAGCGTGATGATCGCGCCGAACAGGCTGGCCGCCTGCGGTTCGATCAGCAGCCCGGCCTGCGCCTGCGCGAACAGGACGAAGCCGAACTCGCCGCCCTGGCTGAGCAACAGGCCGAGCGCGAACGCCTGGCGCCAGGTCATCTTGAACGCCATGCCGATCGCCATGATGACGCCGGTCTTGGTGAGGATCAGCGCGGCTGCCATCGCCATGACGAACAACGGGCGTTCGGCGATCGCGTTCAGGTCCAGCACCATGCCGACCGCGAGGAAGAACAGCCCGAGCAGGATCGAACGGAACGGCTCGACGTCCGCCTCGAGTTCATGCCGATACGGGCTGTCCGCGAGCATCACGCCGGCGATGAACGCGCCGAGCGCGGTCGACAGCCCGAGCCATTCCATGATCGCCGCGCTGGCGATGACGGTGAAGAGCCCCGCGAAAACGAACATCTCGCGCTCGCCGAGATTGCCGATCAGGCGGAAGAACGGGCGCAACAGGAAGCGCCCGGCGATCACCAGCCCGACGACCGCGAGCACGGTATAAACCGCGAGCAGCCACCCCGGCGGCGCGTTGGCGTCGGCCGGATTACGGCTCATTGCCGCAACGATCGTGATGAGCGGGACGATCGAGAGGTCCTGGAACAGCAGGATCGAGAAGGCACGTTCGCCGAACGGGGTCCGCATTCGGCCGGACGAGCGGAGCATCGGCAGGACCTGCGCGGTCGAGGACAGCGCGAGCGGTAGGCCTAACGCCAGGGCTGCGGGGATCGAGAACTTCGCACCGATCCAGACGATCGCGGTAATTGCGAGACCGCATACCACGACCTGCAACGCGCCGAGCCCGAAGATCTCCTCCTTCATCCGCCACAACCGCGTTGGATTGAGTTCGAGCCCGACGATGAACAGGAGTAAGGTTATGCCGAGCTCGGCGAACCCGAGCTTCGATTCCGCGTCGCCGACTAGGCCGAGGACATGCGGCCCGACGACCGCGCCCGCGACGAGATACCCCAGCGTGGCGCCGAGCCCGAGCCGCCGGAACAGCAGCACGAACATCAGCCCAAAGCCGAGCAATACGACGCCGTCGCGCAACAGCGAGGGCGTCGTTCCCTCGGCCATCAGACTTTCGCCTTTGCAGCGGTATCGGCAGCCTCGGCCGCGGCTTCGAACGCGAGCCGGATCGAGGGGTGGCGCGCGGTATAGTCGAGCGCGGGGGTGAAGATGTCCATTCCCGGCCAATCAGGCGCATCGCCTTCGCGCGCAAGCCATGCCGTCAGCGCGTCGCGTGTCGCGGCGAGTTCGGCGGGGGTGCGGCCGAGGATGTTCGACGCGAGCAGCGACGACGACGCCTGCCCCAGCGCGCACGCGCGGACCAGCAGGCCGACCTCGCTGACCTTGCCGGCGTCGTCCACCGCGACATCGATCGTGACGCGGCTGCCGCAGATCGGCGAACGTTTCTCGGCGGTCGCCATCGGCTCGGGAAGGCGTTCGTGGTGCGGGATCGTTGCCGCGAGGCGAAGGATCTCGGCGTTGTAGAGGGGCGCGCTCATGGTTTCGGCTCGCTTGCGTTGTCGGATTTGGGAGGCGTCGACGCGTGCGCGCCGAACACCGGCTGGCCGCGTCGGCGACGGTCGACGAAATCTGCGATGCTGGCGCTGGTAGCGTTGAGCAGCGGATAGGTGCGCGACTTGGTCATCCACTCGGGTCGGCGCGACGGACCGCCGCTCATCGTGTCGATGACGAGCGTGGCGAGCAGAAAGACGAGGCTGGCGAGGATCAGGCCTTTCAAGGCGCCGAAGCCGAAGCCGAGCGCGCGGTCTACGGGGCCGAGGATCGAGGTCCGCGTCCGCGCGCCGATCGCGTTCGCGACGAGGCGGCCGCCGATATAGGTGACGCCGGTGATGATCGCGAAGGCGAGCACCGCGGCGCCACCGACCGTGCCGATCATCGGCGACACCGCCGCGGCGAGCGGGATGTGGAACAGCTTCAACATCGCCACCATCGCGACCCAGGCGAACATCGACAGCACTTCGGTAACGAAGCCGCGGATCAAGCCGAGCACCGCGGAGCCGGCGACGGCGATCAGGACGACGATGTCGAGGGCGGTGAGGTTCATGCGCTCTGGAATAGGGACGCGGGCGGCGAACCGCTAGTGCATGCGCAAACCAGGACTTAGCCGTTCAATCCGAAAACACCGTAGCGTTCGCGCCACGCGGCGACTTCGTCCTGCAGATGGGCCGGCGCGGAGCCCCCCGACAGAACGAAGCGGGCGACGTCGTTGTCGGGGTGCATCAGCATTTTCTTCGCCCCGTCGCTGAACCATACCGGGACCAGCTGGTCGCACACGCTGTCCAATACGGTCGCCGCCATGCCATTCGCGATCGCGTCGCTGCCGGCGAGCACGCGGACGTTGATCGAGACGCCTTCCAGGCAATTCTGCGGCGCGCTTACGAAATTGAGCGATACGAGAAGCCCGGACCGGTCGGGCCGGGCCGCGTCGGGCAGGCGCGCAACCCGTCGCCAGGCGCAGAACCACGTCCGGCAAATGCGCGGGCGAACCGCGTGGATACCGCACCCCTGTCCCGACAGGTGGATACACGGCGTTCCCGCCGGTTTGGCGAACTCGGGCGTGCTCACGGTCAACTCGGTGCAGCACGCGGTGCAGTCGCCGCAGTTCCGATCGAGCAGGACCGGCCCCAGCAGCGTGGTTTCCAGATCGGCCTGGGGCTGCATCTGCGCCCTTGAGTCGGCTACCGGGATGGGTGGGGCGGTTTCACGCCGAGCCACGGCTCAGTTCCCTTCGGCGTCCACCGTGAAGACCATCGGCTTGCCGCGCGACATCGGCTCCCATCCCGCCTGCAAGGCTGCCCGCACGCCGCGCGAGATCGTCGCGTCGTCGATCTGGAGCCGCCCACGTGGCAGGCCTTTCAACAGACGCTTGGGCGCGGGGAACTCGAGCAGGGCTTCGCGTTGGGCATCGTCCTGCAACAGAGAGATCGTCATGCCCTTCCAGCCCTCGGCATCCGTATGCTGTGGCTCGCGCTCGAGGTTCCAATCGTATCGGGTGCCATCTACCTCGACGGTACCGGTATTGCTTCGCGTGTTCGCCATGCCGGCGCCCATAGCATAGCTGGCGTAAGAGGCCATGCGCTCAGCGCTCGGCCAAACCTACCTGCCACGACGCTGTTACGCGCGGTTCGATTGACCGGTAACCGACGAAATACGTCAAGGCCCCACCCCGGCGGAGGCCGGGACCCAATTGGAGAGGTCGTGGTGGCGAAGCACAGCGATCGCCAGCAGCGCTTCCCAATTGGGCCCCGGCCTCCGCCGGGGTGGTACCTAACCGGGACGTCAATAACGAACGGCAGCTATCCGCATCGTAAAGGTACGCGTGGTTCCGCACCGTCACTACTATTGGCCCTGTTCTCCGCGAAGGCGGGAGCAGTCTGGATCCCCGCCTTCGCGGGGAAACACGGTTTGGATGGCCTACCCCCGCCCCATCATGTGATCCACGAACGAAGCCAGCGTCTTGAACCCCGACAGCTTCATCCCGCTCTTCTCCCCCGTCATCGACGCGGGAACGAGCGCGCGTTCGAAGCCAAGCTTGCTCGCCTCCTTCAACCGCAACGGACCATGCGCGACGGGACGGATCTCACCCGACAGCGCGACCTCGCCGAACGCGACCGCATCGACCGGCACCGGCCGCTCCGACATTGCGGAAATCAGTGCCGCCGCCACCGCAAGATCTGCTGCGGGGTCCTGCACGCGGTAGCCGCCGGCGATGTTCAGATACACTTCGGCGTTGGAGAAGCTCAGCCCGCACCGTGCCTCCAGCACCGCGAGGATCATCGCCAGCCGGCCCGAATCCCAGCCGACCACCGCCCGCCTCGGCGTCGCACCAGATGCCAAGCGCACGGTCAGCGCCTGTATTTCGACCAGCACCGGCCGCGTTCCCTCCAGTGCCGGGAACACCGTCGCGCCGGTCATCGCGTCGTCGCGGTGCGTCAGGAACAGCGACGAGGGATTACCGACTTCCGCCAACCCTTCGGTCTGCATCGAGAACACGCCGATCTCGTCGGTGCCGCCGAAGCGGTTCTTGATCGCACGGAGGATGCGGTATTGGTGGCTGCGCTCGCCTTCGAACGACAGCACCGTATCGACCATGTGCTCCAGCACGCGCGGGCCGGCGATCGAGCCGTCCTTCGTCACGTGCCCGACCAGCACCACGGCCGTGCCGCGCTCCTTGGCGAAACGGATCAGCTCCTGCGCAGACGCGCGCACCTGGCTGACCGTGCCGGGCGCGCCTTCGATCAGGTCGGAGTGCATCGTCTGGATCGAGTCGATCACCAGCATCGCCGGCGGCCGTGTCTGCAACGTCGTCAGGATGTCGCGCGTCGAGGTTGCCGCCGCCAACTGCACAGGCGCGTTGCCGAGGCCGAGCCGCCGTGCGCGTAAACGGACTTGGTCCGCGGCTTCCTCGCCCGAGACGTACGCGACCGACTGCCCCGCCAGCGCCATCTTCGCCGCCGCCTGCAACAACAATGTCGACTTGCCGATGCCGGGATCGCCACCGATCAGCGTCGCCGAGCCCTCGACGAACCCGCCCCCCAGCGCGCGGTCGAGTTCGGCGATACCGGTCGCCATCCGGTCGGGCAGCTTGATCTCCGCATCGAGCCCGACGAGCTGGATCGCGCGGCCGCCGGTCTGGAGATTATGCTTCGAATGGAACGGCGTGGCGGCGGTGTTCGCCTCCTCGACCAGCGTGTTCCATTCGCTGCAATCGCTGCATTGCCCCGCCCAGCGGTGCGACACCGATCCGCAGGCCTGACATACGTAACGCTTCTGGGGTTTCGCCATGCAGCCGATGTACGAGAACGATACGGGAACATCAATGGCGGGCGGCTAGCGTATGTTACAGATTCAGTGGCGCTTGGCGGCACACGGCGTTATCCGCGCGATGATGCACGCCACCGACCTGCGCATCGCCCTGTTCAGCGGCAACTATAATTACGTTCGCGACGGCGCGAACCAGGCGTTGAACCTGCTCGTCGGCCATTTGTTGGCGCAGGGCGTGACGGTGCGTGTCTATTCGCCGACCAACGCCAAGCCCGCCTTCCCGCCGACCGGCGATCTGGTCGCGGTGCCGTCGTTGCCGCTGCCCGCAGGACGTGGCGAATACAAGATGGCGCGCGGGCTGCCGGCCGCGATCCGCCGCGACCTGGACGCGTTCGCGCCGAACATCGTCCACGTGTCGGCGCCCGATTTTCTCGGCCACCGCGCGATCAGCTATGGCCGGCGACGCGGCATCGCCACGGTCGCGTCGCTGCACACGCGGTTCGAGACGTATTTCCGCTATTACAAGATGGCGTTCTTCGAGCCGATCATGGTGAAGATCCTGACACGCTTCTACAACCGGGTCGACGAGGTGCTGGTGCCCGGGCGCGGCATGGCCGAGATCGTTCGCGACTGGGGCGTGACGACGCCGACCGCGATCTGGTCACGCGGGGTGAACCACGATCGCTTTACGCCGACGCGTCGCGATCTGGCGTGGCGGCGCGAGCGCGGGATTGCCGACGGTGAAATCGCGGTCGGGTTTCTCGGGCGGCTGGTGAAGGAGAAGGGGCTCGACGTCTTTGCCGACGTGATCCGGACGCTTGAGCAGCGCGGCGTGCCGCACAAGGTACTGGTGATCGGCGAAGGTCCGGCGCGCGACTGGTTCGCAAGCCACGTGCCCGGTGCGGTGTTCGCGGGGTTCCAGTCGGGCGACGATCTGGGGCGTGCAGTCGCGTCGATGGATGTGTTCTTCAATCCTAGCGTGACCGAGACGTTCGGCAACGTGACGCTGGAGGCCATGGCGGCGGGTGTGCCGGTGGTTGCCGCGCGGGCGTCGGGCGCGGTCGGGCTGGTGGACGATGGCATAACGGGGTTCCTGGTGCCGCCGACGGACATCGGCGGCTATGCGGACGCGATCGGGCGGATCGTCTCCGAGCCGGGCCTGCGCGAGACGATGGGCTGGGCCGGACACGACAAGGCCGCCGGTTATCGTTGGGATACGATCAACCAGGCGGTCTTGGACGCGTATCTTGAGGTGATGGCACGGCGGGGCAGCTAAGTTGCCTGCCGCGCCTCACGCGATCCTATTCCCCCGCCCTAAACCGTCACCCCAGCGAAAGCTGGGGTATTCCCATTGGCAGGCGCTGTGACCCGAATGGGGAGATCCCAGCTTTCGCTGCGATGAAGGCTTGGGGGTGGGATGACAGTTTGAGGGTTGGGATGACGGTTTGGGGACGCTGTCAGACCGTCGCCCAGTCGAACGTCAGCGGCGCCTCGCGGAAGGCGAAGCGGTCGAGGTGGCTGGAGACCACGCCGCGCATCCGCTCGACGCCCTCACCCTCCGGCACCGTCAGCGCGACGTCGAGCGTTTCGCTGTCCGCGCGCATCTCCAGAACCGCGCCACTCGGGAAGGCGATGCGGCCCTCTTCCTCCGAGAACGTCACCTCCATCTTGTGGCTCCAGTGCTTGGCGAGTTGCTGGAGATACTTGCTGGCCGAATGCGTCGGCACGCGTGCTACCGAGACGCTCACTTCAAGCGCTCGATCTTCTGCGCAGCCTCGTCGAGCAACGCCGCGACTTCGTGCAGCGTGTCCTCGTTGACGTCCTCGCGCATCAGCCGGTGCTGGAGCACCTGCCGAAGATTGCCCATCGCCCGCCGGATCGGCGCGCCATCGGTCCGCTCGGACTCCGCCCCGACCGCCGCCAGCCGGGCGAACAAGCCGTCCACTACAGCCGCATTCTCGGCGAGATGCGCGCGGCCCTCGTCGCTTGCCGCAAAGCGCTTCTTCGCGCCTTCCGACTGCTGCTCCTCGATCAGCCCCATCTCGTCGAGCATGCTGAGCGTTGGGTAGACGACGCCCGGACTCGGCGCATAGCCCCCCCCGGTCAGCCCCTCGATCTCGCGGATCAGGTCGTAGCCGTGTCGCGGCGCGTCCGCGATCAGCTTCAGCATGACGAGCTTCAACTCGCCGCCGTCGAACAGCCGTCGACCTCGCCCACGCGGGCCGCCGCCCTGCTTCCAGGCTGAATGCTCAGGTCCGTGATCGCGACCGCCGTGCCTGTGGCCGTCGCCGCGAGGGCCACCTGTCCAGGCTCCATATCCCATACCAAAACGCATTTGAGTGTTCTCCGATATATCTTCATTCATGAGTTGCGATATATCGCAGACTGTTTCCGGTTCAAGGGGTGCTTCCAAAAAATCCGTCAACCGGACCTGTTCCGGAGTCCACCGTTCCGCAAACTCGCCATCGATGAGTACGTGGAACGGTGGATGCCGGAACGGGCCCGGCATGACGGAATGAAGGCGGCTGACGGATGGGCAAACCGCCACCCCGCCCCTATCTTGCCGGAATGGCCGATCTCTTCGCGGGCTTCGAACCCGCCGCCCCCACCGAAACGCATCCTGAAAACGCGCCGCTCGCCGACCGCCTGCGCCCGCGCACGCTAAGCGAAGTCGTCGGGCAGGATCACATCACCGGCCCCGAAGGCGCGATCGGCCGGATGGTGTCGGCAGGACGGCTGTCCTCGATCATCCTGTGGGGCCCGCCCGGCACCGGCAAGACGACCATCGCGCGATTGCTCGCCGACGCGGTCGACTTGCGGTTCGTCGCGATCTCGGCGGTGTTCTCAGGCGTGGCGGACCTGAAGAAATCGTTCGCCGAGGCGCGCGAGCACGCGAAGATCGGCAAGCGCACCTTGTTGTTCGTGGACGAGATCCACCGCTTCAATCGCGCGCAGCAGGACGGCTTCCTCCCGTACGTCGAGGACGGCACGGTAACGCTGGTCGGCGCGACCACCGAAAACCCCTCGTTCGAACTCAACGCAGCCTTGCTCAGCCGCGCGCAGGTATTGATCCTTGAACGTCTCGGTCGCGGCGCGCTCGAACAATTGCTCGACCGCGCCGAGGTGGAGATGGAGCGCCCCCTGCCCCTCACCCCGCCCGCCAAGGATGCGCTGATCGCGAGCGCCGATGGCGACGGCCGCTTCCTCCTCAACCAGGCGGAGACTCTGTTCTCGGTCAACCTTCCCGAACCGCTCGATCCGGCCGGTTTGTCAGCGTTCCTGCAGCGCCGGGTGGCGGTGTACGACAAGGATCGCGAGGGGCATTACAACCTCATCTCCGCGCTCCACAAATCGATCCGCGGGTCGGACCCGCAAGCGGCACTCTATTATCTCGCGCGGATACTGACGGCGGGCGAGGAACCACTGTTCCTGCTGCGTCGGCTGACCCGCGCCGCGGTCGAGGATATCGGGCTCGCCGACCCGCAGGCGCTGGTCCAGTGCATCGCCGCCAAGGACACATACGACTTCCTCGGCAGCCCCGAAGGCGAACTCGCGATCGCACAGGCTTGCGTCTATCTCGCGACCGCACCCAAATCGAACGCGGTCTACAAGGCGCAGAAGGCGGCGTGGAAATCGGCACGCGAGACGGGCTCGCTGATGCCGCCCGCCTCGATCCGCAACGCGCCGACCAAGCTCATGCGCGATATCGGCTACGGCAAGGGCTACGCCTATGATCACGACACGGAGGATGCGTTTTCCGGCTCGGATTACTGGCCCGACGAGATGAGCCCGCAGACCTTCTACGCGCCGACCGAACGCGGGTTCGAGAAGCGCCTGTCTGAGCGGCTCGCCTATTGGGAAGAACTGCGCGCGGCGAAACGATCGTGAAGAATTGGGATGCGGTCGCGGCCTGCGCGCTGTTGCTTCCCGATACCGAAGCCTCGACGTCGTACGGACAGCCCGCGATCAAGACGCGCGGGAAAATGTTCGTGAGCGCCGGGCAGGTCGCCGGCAGCTTCCACGTCCGCAGCCCGCATGAGGAGAAAACCGTCCTGATCGCGACCGACCCGGACACGTTCTGGCAGACCCCGCATTACGAGACCTGGCCGGGCCTGCTGGTCCGCTACGGCGCGAGCGATCCGGGGCGGATCGCCCGCGTGATCGCCCGCGCGTGGTGGGATCAGGCGTCTGTGAAACAGCGAAAGGGGTTCGGCGATCGCCCCTGACCGCTTCGATCATTTCGCCGCTATCGACTGGTCGGGTGCGGTCGGTCCCCGCCAACCCGGCATCGCCGTCGCGATCTGCGCGCGGGGTACCGCCGCGCCGATACTGGTCGCAGCCGAGGGCGGCTGGTCGCGCACCGCGGCACTCGATTGGCTGACGAACATCATGCCGCCGGATACGCTGGTCGGGCTCGATCTCGGGCCGTCGCTGCCGTTCGTTGACCGGGGTGCCTTCTTTCCTGGCTGGGCGGAGAGTCCGACACATGCGCGCGCGCTGTGGGCGCTGATTGAGAACATCTGTGCCGACGATCCGCATCTCGGCGCGAGCAGTTTCGTCGATCATCACGAGGTTGCGCGGCACCTGCGCCGCCACGGCGGGCGCAAGGGCGAGTATTTCGAGGGCCGCGGACGGCTGCGCGAGACCGAGGAGGCGCAGCGGCGGCAGGGGCTGAGCCCGACCAGCAATCTCAACCTCGTCGGCGCGGCGCAGGTCGGCAAGTCGAGCCTGACCGGCATGCGCGTGCTGCACCGGATTGCAGGACAGATCCCGATATGGCCGTTCGATCGATTGCCGCTACGGGGGTCGGCGATCGTCGAGATCTACACGACCATCGCCGCGCGCGCCGCCGGTATCCGCAAGGGGCTGAGCAAGATCCGCGACGCCGCCACGCTCGATGGTGCGCTGGCGGCGATCGGTAGCGATCCGCACCAGCCGCTCGCCCGCTATGACGATCACGCGACCGACGCGATTCTTACCGCTGCCTGGCTGCGCAACAACGCGGATCGGCCCGAGCTTTGGGCGCCACCGGCGATGACTTCGCATATCGCGCAAACCGAGGGCTGGACCTTCGGCGTTTCTTGAAGCATTGGGCGAACAGCGCCCGATATGTGGGCCGGTTTAGCTCAGTTGGTAGAGCGCCAGTTTTGTAAACTGGATGTCGCGGGTTCGATTCCTGCAACCGGCACCATTTTTTACCGCCATTGGCGGTCAAGGCCAGCCAAAAACCCCG
Organism: Sphingomonas sp. SL1004; assembly: GCF_057815015.1. Classification (NCBI taxonomy): domain Bacteria; kingdom Pseudomonadati; phylum Pseudomonadota; class Alphaproteobacteria; order Sphingomonadales; family Sphingomonadaceae; genus Sphingomonas; species Sphingomonas sp. SL1004. The sequence goes on along the minus strand of NZ_JBYMUX010000001.1, from coordinate 4,015,796 downwards.
GAAAACAGCCAATTTTGGGGGTTTCTGTTACCGTCAAAAGCCGTCATTGGCTGTCAGGACTGGCGGGGGCATTCGGGGGCATTATGGGGGCACGGTTTATCGGCGGTGGGGGCATCAGATGCTGACCGACCTGCAGTGCAAATCGCCACCGGCCGACGGCAAGACGAAACTCTTCGACGGTCACGGCCTCTATCTCGAGATTTTGAAGTCGGGCGCTCGGTCCTGGCGGTGGAAATATCGCATCCACGGCAAGGAAAAGCGACTGACGTTCGGCCTCTATCCGGACGTCTCGCTGAAGAAGGCGCGAATCGCGCGCGAGCAGGCCGCGGCGCTGCTTCGGACGGGCGTGGATCCGTCGATCGATCGGGTGCTGCAGGCGGCACAGGCAGCAGCTGCGGGCGAACATACGTTCAAGTCGGTAGCGCTGACGTGGCACGCCAGTCAGGTCCCGCTCTTCAAACCCCGTCATGCGGCGCACGTGCTGCGTACCTTGGAGAACGACGTATTCCCCGCGATCGGCAAGATGCCGATCTCACAGGTCACGTCGCCGCAGATCGTCACCCTGCTTCGGAAGATCGAGGCGCGCGGTTCGGCCGACGTTGCGCACCGCTGCCGGCAGCGGATCTCCGACATCTTCGTGCACGCGATAGCCAGCGCGATCGCGACCAACAATCCGGCCGCGGAGATGGGCAAGGCGCTTGGTCGGGTTCGGCACCGTCATTACCCCGCGGTCCAAACGATCGCTCAAGCGCAAGAGCTGCTGAGGGTTGTCGAGGTGCGACCGGCCTACCCGCTGACGCGCCTAGCGTCGCGCCTACTGGCGTTGACGGCGGTAAGGTCGGGGGTGCTGCGCCTGGCCGAGGTGCACGAGTTCGAGGACCTGGACGGCGATGCACCGATCTGGCGCATTCCCGCTACCAAAATGAAACTGGCGCAGGAACGTCGCAACGATCCAGCGTTCGAGTTTGTCGTCCCGCTGTCACGGCAGGCCGTAGAGATCGTGAAGGTAGCGATCAGCTTCAGCGGGGCGACCGGTCTGATTTTCCGATCGATCAGGTTTGCCAAGCGGCCGCTCAGCGACAGCACGATCAGCAAGCTGTATCGGGAAGCCGGCTACGCCGCGATCCACGTGCCGCACGGTTGGCGGGCAACGTTCTCTACCGTCATGAACCGGCTCGCGGCCGAGCAGGGTCGGAAGGGAGATCGAGAGATCGTCGACCTTATGTTGGCGCATATCGATGGCAGTACGGAGGCGATCTACAATCGGTATGCGTACATGCCCCGACGTCGCGAGATCGCGCAGGAATGGGCGGACTTGCTGACCGTCGATCTGTTACAGCCAGCCCAGCTGCTCGAGGGGCAGCGGCACTCCTGACGGGTGCGGCACTGTGAGCGCGGTCGATCGTACCGCGCCATCAGCGCAAGCCGTTCGCAACCTGATCCGTGGCGCTGGCGCCACCTTGTCGGAGAAGTCCCGAGGCCCCGACCACGGCGAAGGCCGCCGCGTACCGCGGCGCCACAGCTATGACGTCGACGACCTGCGCGCCCAGCCATGGAAGAAGGTCGGCGACGGATCACACGCCCAGGGCGTGATCCATCGCGAGGCACTGGTTCAGAGCGTCAAGGAGCAGCGCCGGCAGGATTGGAAGGAGCTGCCCAACCGTCGGCTGCGCGAGGTCCGCGACTTGCGCGACGTGCTCGCGGCCGAGCTGGCGACGCTCGTCGCCCAAGGGCAGGCCCCGATCGGCCGGCCGGCGACGCTCCGGCACGAGATCGAGCGCCTGGACGCGACGATCGCGCGCGCCGACGGCCGGCTGACGCGCATCGACGTTACCGTCCTCGAGGCGCTGCTCGCAAAGATCGAGTTCGCGACCGGCGCGCTCTTCCCGTCGTACGATACCATCGCCAAGTGGGCGGTCTGTAGCCGCAACGCCGCGATCGAATCGATCAAGCGGCTGAAGAGCCGCGGCTTCGTGGATTGGGTGCGCCGTAGCATCCGGACGAACAACGAAGGCGAGTTCGCCCCCCAGCGCGAGCAGACGTCGAACGCCTATTATTTCGACCACAGACGCAGCATGGCACCCCGAACATGGCAACGGTACATGCAGATCCTCGTCGCCAAGCTAAGGCGCCTGGGGGCTGTCCCTGCCGCCGTAGCGCCTGGCACCCCAGCCGCGCCCCGCGAAGTCCAAGATCCGGCACTGCGCGCTGCGCTCGCTAGCGCGGCTTCTTCGTTTGACAACGCGAGTACATGAAATGTGCTCTATCCTGCATTCAGGTATGAGGAATAAGGAACGTCTCCGCTGAACGCGGAGCCGGCGCTAATTTGATATTCCCCCAAAGCCGAAACGGCATGCCTCGAGCACCCGACCGCCAAGACCCGGCTGTCGGAGCGAGGCGGCTTGCGCCGCCCCGGGCTATCGATGGGGGAAGTGTGCGAGATCCGTTGTTCTTTTCTTGCGTCGCGCACGCGGCGCTGTCGATGACGAGACCTATGACCAACCGAGAGATCAGCGAAGCGTACCTCAGCGCGCACTTGGCGTGCGACGTCCACGATCTAGAGCATGAGATGCGACGGCGGGGTCAGATATCGGATGACGACTGGCGTCTGCTCCAAGAGCATCGTCCCCGTGACCTCGCTATGTGCCGCCCGGGATGTTCAGCCGGCCGTTGCTCGCGGTAACGCGATCGCCTGATCTTTTTACCCTGGAATACCTCGCAGTGCACACGAACCCCCTATGCGGTGTCCGGCACCCTGCCCTGCCCACTTTCGACCCCCCGGGGGGTCAGGCCGCCGCCGCGGCCGCCGCGGCGATCGGCGCCGCCCCGGCGAGGACCTCGGCCCAGGCGTCGAACAACTGCCGCCGGCGCGGCATGTGCGTCGACCGGTTGTAGGCGCCCTCGACCTTCCGGTTGATCCCCTGCTCTTCCTCGTCCTTCCCGCCGCCGACATGGCCGAGCGCACGGTCGATCGCGGCGCGCTCGTCGGGCAGCTGCTCGTTCAGGATCGTCGAGAAGCTGGCACGCCATCCGTGCGGGACGTGGCGATCGCCGAAGCCGGCGCGCTGGTAGAGGATACGGATGGCGCCCTCGCCGAACGTCGCAGCATGAGCGGCCTTCGGACCATTCACGCGATCATCGTCATCCAGTGCGGCGTCGTGCTGGCCATGGCCGTGCTCGGATCCCCCCGTAGCGCCATCGCTGCCCTCGCGATCGGCACGATCCTGCTGACGTGGAGCATCGAGAAGCTCCGCGTCGCCATTCAATCCCGTCCGGAGAAAAGGCCATGAGCCGTCAGCCCAAGATCGAGCGTGCCTATCGCCTGCGTGAACCGCATCTGCGTATCGTCGAGATCCACGATCACGACTGCGATTGCGCAGCCTGCGTGCCTTACGTGCCCAGTGACCCCGATCGACTGACCGCAACCGACATGGGCAAGCTCGCCTGCCTCGGTGCGGCCGTCGGGTCCGCGATCATGTTCGCGATCGACTCTGCTGGCGCCGCTGCGGCGTTGCGCGCGACGATCGGCTTCTGATCATGGCCGGTGATCGCAACCAGGCGCTGACGATCGAAATCGTCGAAGGCGAACTCGTCATCCGGATCGGCGTCGACACGCTTATGATCGCCGTCCAGGCCGGTGACGACTGGGACGACGAGACGATGACGGTCGTCGATCCTGACACGTTCGCGGCCGAGATCGCGAACGCCCTCCAGAACAATGAGCAGGAGGACGGTACAACCGACGTCCACCTCGCGATCGACAAAGCCGCGATGCACGTCGTCGAGTACGGCACCGAAGCTGTTCGGTTTGCCGACGAAGAGATCTCGTATGATCGGGACGGACCGCGATGAGCGACGAACGCCAGCACGGCATGGGCGGCGGCAAGGTTGCGGCCGATGAACTCCGCCTTTTGATCGAGCGCGCTGAGCGCCTCGAGGAAGAGAAGAAGGGGATCTCCGACGACATCAAGGACGTGATGGCGGAGGCTAAGGGGCGTGGATACGACCCGAAGGCGATCCGCCGGATCCTGTCGATCCGGAAGAAGAAGAAGGAAGAGTACCAGGAGGAGGAAGCCATCCTCGAGGTCTATCTCCAAGCGCTGGGGATGATCTGATGGCGGACTATCCGACTGAGCTGACGCCCGGGCTCGCCGAAGTCCTGGGCATGCCGAACTTCGTCCTCCATCCGTTCTGGATGGCGCTCCGCGAGGTCGGTGTCATAGTGAAGACGCGTTACGAGGACGAGCAGGCGGCAGCCCTGCACTTCCTTATTCCGTTTGCGCTCGAGCACGGCGCGGACTGGAAGCGCTTCGCGATTGCCCGCCTCGTCGAACTGCGCGAGCAGAAGGCGCGAGCCTGATGGCCTGCCAGCACGTCACCATACCAGGCGGAGGCTCCGCGATCGTTTGCGGTACGCGCAGCCGGCAGCGGTGCGCGTGCGGCAAACGCGCGACGCTGGCGTGCGACTGGAAGGTACCGACCAAGAAGAGTGGCACTTGCGACGCGCCGATCTGCGCCAAGTGCACGACATCGCCGGCTCCGGACAAAGATATATGTCCGTCGCACGTCGAGGCGCTCGAAGCTTGGCAGGCTCGCGCGTGACTCGCCCAACGTTCACCAGCCGCGACGTTCGCGCCGGCTGCTTCGAATGCGGGGGCAGCGACGCGCTCTGGATTGGTGGCAACGCCCAAGGCGTCGCCGCGCGACACTATGACGCCACAAAGCATGTCACTTGGACCGACGTCTACATGTCGGTTCGCTACGGCGAGGACGTCGCGGACGATCGCCAGACCGACATCGAGGACGCGATTGCGTCCGCCAGTTCAGGGGACCGGCCGGGTGCGGCCCCCCTCCCCGGAAACGACGCACCGACGGTACCAGCCGTCGGTGTGAGCGCACCAACCAAGGCCGCTCTGTCGAAACGCGCGCTCGCGGCCGCAAAGCCGGAGCCCCACCATGTCTAGCACGACGCTGCTGATCGACCAGCTATGCCTATCGCCCCTCAATGTCCGTACCTACTCGCCCGACGCGGAGGACACTGCGGGCTTGCAGGCCTCGATCCTCGCGGACGGACTGATCAATCCGATCGCCGTCCACCAGATGAAGGGCGGCAAGACGAAGTGGGGCGCGATCGCCGGCGGTCGCCGGTACCGCGCGATTAAGGCGCTGATCGGCAACGGCGACCTGCCGGCCGACTATGCCGTGCGCGTCAATGTCCTAGACGGACTGAGCGACGCGGAGCTTATCGAGCATTCGATCACCGAGAACCTGATCCGCCGCGATCTGCGCGAACACGAGCTGTACGCCGGCGTCGCGCGCGCAGCTGCTCGTGGTCACGGCGTCGAGCAGATCGCCAAGGGCATCGGGCAACCTGACGTCGGGACTGTCAGCCGCTGGCTCCGCCTCGGCCGACTGGCGCCGCCGATCTTCGAGGCGTTTCGGGCCGAGAAGATCTCATTGGGCCAGGCAACAGCCTTCGCTGCCGTAGAAGATCAGGAGCTGCAGCGCGTCACCTTCGAACGCCTCGCGCCGATCAACCCGACGCACCCGACGCCGGCCGACATCCGCAAAGCGATGAAGGTTGGCGACGTGCGGGCCCAGCGCGAGCTCGCGTTCGTCGGAGCTGACGCTTACCGCGCCGCCGGCGGACGGTTCGACCAGGATCTGTTCGCCGACGTCGCAGAGGAGCGCGGCCGCATCGTCGACGAGGGCAAGCTGCAGCAGCTCGTCGACGACAAGATCGCGATCGTCCGCGCCGAGATCCGCAAGAGCACCGCGCGGCCGGATCTCCGCTTCATCCCCGACCAGCCGAAGGATCAGTGGGACAATGTCGATCACCAGCTAAGCGTGAACGCCAAGCCCGGTGCTGAAGGTGGCCTCGAGCTCCCCGACGGTGACATCGTGGCGCACATCGCGATCGACGCTACCGGCGCTCCGGTCGTGTCCTACTGGTGGGCAAGCCGGAAGGCGAAGTTCGGTAACGAGAAGCCGGCCGCGCCGATCGCCGCGGTCCCGCGGACGCCAGCGCCGGTGAATGATAGTCCGTTCGAAGCTCATCACCGCGCTGAAGTGGCGCGCGAGGGTGACGGCCTGACGATCGACGGAACGTTCGCGATGAGCGCGGTCCGGAAGGTGGTCCTTCGTGCCGCGCTCATCGATGACGCGAAAGACTTCGGCACGGTCGGACTCGACTATCTGGTTTGGGCCCAGGCTCGCGCGCTGCTGACGACCGGCTACCGCCAGCAGCGCCTCGGCATCCGCATCATCGCTGGCGATAGCCTGGTCGGCGTATCGCACGACGCGTTGGCGCTCGCGCGGGAACATGCGGCTGCAACGGAAGCCGCCAAGATCGCCGCCAAGGCGGTCCTTACAATCAGCCAGCAGGACTTCTTCACCGACGACGATCTGGAGACCGCGTTTATGGCGTATCGGGCTGCCTCGCCAGAGATCAAGTCGCTCACCGCCGCGACGATCGCCGGCTTCGTGCTCGAGCGCAGCCTCGCGACCCCTGAACTTCGGTGCGCGGTTCACGACGTCGTCGCCAGCGAGGCCGGGATCGGTACCGACAACTTCCGCAAGTATTGGATGCCGACCGGCGACATGCTCGACATGTTCCCGAAGGCGCAGCGCCTCGCGATCGCGGAGCCTTTCGTCGACGTCCCGACGCTGGCCACCTGGGCGAAGGCAAAATCTGCAGATCTGACGACCGGCGTCCTGGCGCTGCTGACCAGGGCCGGCAGCCGCGGCCTTCGTTGGGTCCACCCGCTGCTGCGCTTCAACGTTCCCTACGCACCCCTCCCCGCCGACGATCGCGAGGCAGCCGAATGAACACTGAGCCACGCATCGAGCCAGGCTACCCCCTGGCTTGGCCGACCGGCCGACCGCGCACGCAATCGCCGAAGGCGGCACTGTTCCGCAACGGCGGTAGCCGAATGACCCTTACGACGAGCCGTACCCGGCTTCGTGAGCAGATCGGCATGCTGACCAAGCATGGTCAGGACTGGCGCGTTCTGGACATGGTACTGTCGACCAACATCCGGTTCACCGCCTCCGGTAGCCGAGATCAGAACGTCAGCCGCCGCGATCCCGAGGATGCCGGCGTCGCGTTCTATTTCACGCTCGATAAGCGGCCGCACGTATTGGCCTGCGATCGCTGGGATACCGTAGCCGACAACATCGCCGCGATCGCCGCGCATGTTGAGGCGCTGCGGGGTCAGGAGCGCTGGGGCGTCGCGGATCTGAAGCAGGCCTTCGCTGGCCACGTCGCGCTGCCGGCGCCGGATCGCTGGTGGGAAGTCCTTGGCGTCTCACCCCGGGCCGATCGTGCGGCGATCGACGCTGCCTACCGATCGATGGCGAAGACCGCCCATCCGAACGCTGGCGGTGACCGCGCGACGTGGGACCGCCTCAGCCAAGCCTACGAACAAGCAAAACAGGGGACATTGTGATGCCGGGATCTACTGCGCACCGGGAGCGCCGTACCTTGGCCCAAAGCAAGCAGCTCGGCGTGCCCAGCGCACGCGGCCGCTTCCTGCGGCTCGATGACATGATCGCATCGACCGGCCTAAGCGAATCGACGATCCGCCGGCGCGTTCGCGAGGGCGAAATGCCGAAGCCAACCGCGCTCACGAAGCGGTGCGTAGGGTGGTGGGAAAGCGATTACGCCGCTTGGGCCAGCGAGCATCGGGCGCCTCAGCCAGCCGAATAAGCCCCCAAACGAGGGGGCATTCTTGGGGGCATTCCCCAAAACCGAAAACTAATTTTCAGCGCTATTCCGGGACTTTAGCCATGTTTAATCGATCCCTGCAACCGGCACCATCCATGCTCGTCCCATCCCCCACCACAGCGTTCGCCACGAACCGTCTAGTGCGCGGCGGAGGTGTCGACTGCGCGGGCCGGACGCGGGGCGAGCCAGATGATCGCGGCCGAGATGAAGAACACCACCGCCGCCAGCGCGAAGATATGGTTCGTCGCCAGCGCGAAGCTTTCCTGATCGACCAAGCGCTCGATCATCCCCCGTCCCTGCTCCGCCGACATGCCGTGCTGGACGGCGTTGGCGATGACCTGGTCGCCATTGTGGAGGATATTGGTCAGTTCGGCACGGTTCTCCTGCGCGCCGTTCTGCCACAGGGTGCTGCCGATCGACGTGCCGATCGCCGCCGCCAGCGTCCGCAGAAAGCTCATGACGCCCGCCGCCGACGCGGTTTCCTCGGGGTCCACCGCGCCCAATGCGATGATCGTGAGCGGGATGAATAAGAACGGCATGCCCAGCCCCTGCACAAACTGCGGTGCCGCCAGGATCCAGAAGTCCGCGCCGCTGAACCAGAAGGTCCGCAGGATCGACGTCAGCCCAAGCCAGAAGATCCCGAAACACACCAGCGCACGCGGATCGACCTTGGTGCTGAGCTTGGCGACGATCGGCGAGAAGATCACCGCCAGCACGCCGTTGAACGCCGTCACATACCCCGCGTCGGTCGCGGTATAGCCCATCGTCGATTGCAGCCATTGCGGGATGATCACAACCGAGGCGAAGAACGTCCCGAAACTAAAGGCGAGCGCGGTCACGGCGACCGTGAAGCCACGGTGGCGGAACACGCGCAGGTCGACGATCGGGTTGCCGGCGGTCAGCTCCCAGATCAGGAAGGTGACGAAGCCGATCGCGGCGACGATCGCGCAGCCGACGATGAAGCTCGACCCAAGCCAGTCATGCTCACGCCCGAGATCGAGCATGATCTGCAACGCCGCGATCCAGAGCACCATCAGGAACAGGCCGAACCGATCGATCGGCACGATCTCCGTCTTGGTCTCGGATTTGCGGAGCAGCGTGAATACGCCGATGACGCAGAAGATCGCGATCGGCAGGTTGATGTAGAAGATCCACGGCCACGACCAATTGTCGCTGATCGTGCCGCCCAGGATCGGCCCCAGGATCGGCGCGGTGACGGTCGTCATCGCCCAAGCGCCCATCGCCGCCGCGCGCTGTTTGGGGGGAAAGACCGTCAGCAACAAGGTTTGGGTCAGCGGCATCAGCGGGCCGCCGCAGAAACCCTGCCCGATCCGGAACGCGACCATCGCACCGAGCGACGACGCGATGCCGCAGAGTGCCGAGAACACCGCAAAGCCGATCATCGCCGCCATGAACACGCGGATCGTGCCGAAGCGCCGGACCAGCCAGCCGGTCAGCGGCACGCAGATCGCCTCCGCCACCGAATAGGAGGTGACCACCCAGGTCCCCTGCGTCGGCGACACGCCCAGCCCGCCGGAGATATGCGGCACCGACACGTTGGCGATGGTGGTGTCGAGCACCACCATGAAATTGGTCAGTGCCAGCACGAAGCCCGCGAGGAGCAGGCGCGTGCCGGTCAGCGGCTGCGGGGCGCTATCGTCGGCCATCTATCGGTTCCTAGCGATCGCCCGAGATGTCGATCTCGGCGTCCATCGACAGCCCGACCCGCAACGGATGATCGCGCAGCTCCTTCGGGTCGAGCGCGATACGGACCGGCAGACGCTGTACCACCTTGATCCAGTTGCCGGTCGCGTTCTGCGCCGGGATCAGGGCTGACGATGCACCCGTACCGCCCGCGAGCCCGACCACACGGCCGTGATACACGACGTCGTCACCGTGGAGATCCGAGGTCAGTGTCGCACGTTGTCCGACGCGGACGTGCTGCAACTGGCCCTCCTTGTAGTTCGCATCGACGTAGAGCTTGTCGACCGGGACGATCGCCATCGCTGCGGTACCGGGCGCGAGCCGCTGGCCGATCTGGACGTTGCGCTGCGAAATGACGCCGTCGATCGGTGCGCGGACGACGGTGCGCGACAGATCGAGCTTCGCCTGACGCAGCTTCGCGCGCGCCGTCAGCACTTCGGGCGCAGTGGCCTGGGTCGTGCCGCGAGTCAGTGCGGTGTTGGCGGCGCGATCCTGCAGGGCGGATGCGCGCGTCGCGGTCGCCTGGACGATCCCCGCCTGCGCAATCGCGACATTGGCACGCGCGGTGCGCAGCGCGTTGGTCGCGGCCGTCACTTCGTCGCCCGAGACGGCGCCTGCCGCGACCAGCGCCTGGCGGCGCTGGAAATCGATCTGGGCGCGCTCCAAATTACCTTGGGCGAGCAACAGTTGCGCGCGGGCGCTGCCGATATCGGCACCGCGGGCATTGGCCTGCGCCTGCAACGCGTCACCGGTCGCCGCGGTCTGGCCGTAGCGACGCTCCGCCCCCGCGAGATCCGCCTCCGCCTGCGCGACCGCGATCTGCTGGTCGGCGTCATCGAGCCGCATCAGCACCTGCCCGCGCTTGACGTTTTGGGTATCGCTGACGGTTACGTCGATCACCTGCCCGCTGACGAGCGGCATGACCTGCGCGGTCTCGGCCGCGACATAGGCGTTGTCGGTCGTCACCCGCTTCGACAGGACGAGCGTGTCGTACAGGAAATACGCGGCAGCAATCACGAGCAGCACCGCCGCGAAGATCAGCAGCAACCGCTTGCGCTTGGCGGGATTGGCGGTGTCGATCTTGGGCTCCGTCGCCGGAGTCTGATCGCTGTCGGTGGATGGGGTGGCCATCATCGTGTCCCGTTGATCTGAAGAGAAGGTTGGAAGCCGCCGCCAAGCGCGCGCACGAGCTGGACGTCGAGCGCGAACCGACGCGCCTCGATATCGGCAAGCGAGCGCCGCGCGGTAAGCACCGCCTGTTCGGCGCTCAGCACGTTGAGGAAGGTCGACAGCCCGCCGCGGTAGCGCAACTGCGCGACCTGGTACGCGCCCTCCGCATCGGCCAGCGAAGCGCGTGCGTCGATCCGCTGCGCCGCGACCTGGCGGCGGCTGGTCACGGCATCCGCCACCTCCCGCAGCGCACCGATCACGGTGCGATCATAGCTTGCGACCGCTTCGTCATACTGGCCGCGAGCCTGTCGGTACTGGCCCTGCAGCGCGCCGCCGCGGAAGATCGGCAGGCTGATCGCCGGGCCGACATTGCCGATGCTCGATCCGCCCTTGAACAAATTGTCTAGGCCGAGCGACTGCAAGCCGATCAGCCCGGACAGGCTGATATTCGGGTAGAAATCGGCGCGCGCGACCTTGATCCGGCTGGCGGCTGCCTCGGCACGGGCGCGGGCCGCGGCAATGTCGGGCCGACGACCGATGAGCGCGATCGCCGCGTCCGCCGGTAGCTCGGTCGCCAGCACGGGGGTCGACGGCCGCGCGATCGACAATGCCCGGTCCGGGCCGGCACCGAGAAGCGCGGCGATGCCGTTCTTGGTCAGCGCGATCTGCTCCGCATTCGCAGCCAGGTCGACGCGCGACGCCGGTACAGCGGAACGCGCCTGTTTCAGCTCGGCCTGCGTATCGAGACCGATCGCGACGCGGTCCGCCGCCAGCTTTTCCGTCGACATGCGGACCGCGAGCGCACGCTGCAGAACGTCCTGTTCGGCATAGAGCCGCGCCAGATCGGCGTAACGCGCGGCAATGTCGGTCGCGAGCGTCAGCGCCGCCTGCTCGCCGTCCAGTCGCGTGGCCTCGGCCTCGGAGGTCGCCGCGACCAGCGACGCGCGGTTGCGCCCGAACAGGTCGAGATCGAGCCCTGCGTTCAGCGCCAGCCGGCCGGTATCGTTCCAGCCGCGCGGCACGAACGCCGCCGGAATGCCGTTGTTATAGCTCTGCTTGTTAAGCCCGGCCGAGGCTTCGCCGTCGAGCGTCGGCTGGTTCGCCGCGCCGGCCTGCTGCACGGCGCCCTGCGCGATGCGGACCCGCGCCGCCGCAATCGCGATGTCGGGCGATCCCGCCAGCGCCTCGGCGATCAGCGTATCGAGCTGCGTATCGCCGTAACCCCGCCACCATTGCGCCACAGGCCACGCCGCCATGGTCCCGCTGGGCGCAGCAAGACTGTCGCGCGTCGCGAATGCGCCGGGGCCAGCGAGCTCTGGACGCGGCCCCAGGTCTGGCACCGCGCAGCCTGCCAGCGCCGCTGCGACGCTCGCGCAACCGGCAAATCGAATCAGTTTCATTGAATTACCGTACTCCTCGGTACGGCAGCCAAATGGTCTTGCTCTACTAACTTGTCAATCTTAAACCGTACCCTATAGTACGGTAATGTTCGAAACGAAGACACGTCGCGATCAAAACCGGGAGGCGCGCAAGGCTATTATCGTCTCGGCCGCGCGTGAGGCGTTTCTCGAACACGGATATGCCGCAACCTCGATGTCGACGATCGCCGCGCAACTCGGCGGGTCGAAGGGAACGCTGTGGGCGTATTTTCCGTCGAAGGAAGATTTGTTCACGGCGGTCCTGGACGACGTCACGTCCAGCTTTCGCCAGAATCTCGACGACGCGCTGCGTCCGGGCAGGGATTGCAACACGACGCTGCTCGATTTCGCCGAGCGGTTCGTGCTGAAAATGCTCCATCCCGACAGCATCCGGTTGCACCGGCTGATCGTCGGCGAGGGCGGCCGATTTCCCGAGATCGGCCGGATCTTTTACGCTCGCGGACCGCAGATCGTGCTGGAGCGGCTCTCCGACTATATTCGCGGCCGGATGGCCGCGGGCGACTTGCGTCACGACGATCCGATGCAGGCTGCGATAAATCTGATCCAGCTCGCCCAGATGCAGCAGAACCTGCGTCTATGGGGCGTCGTCGGCATTCCCAGCGTCGCGGAAATCCACGCGCATGCCGTCAAGACGCTGGATCTGTTCAACCGCGCTTACGCCGCGTGATCGCACCGAGGCCGATCGGTGCGCAACCGGCGGGCCCAGATTAGCCCCGATGCCGCTGCGTTCTTCGGTCGGATGCTTGGTCGGTGGAGCCTTGGTCGGTAGGGCATGGCCTAACCGGTATTCGGCGCGGCGCTATCCTGAGGCTATATCGGCATTTGCGGTCGATCGTGGCCGAACCGCGAGGTCATAGTACGCCGGCCTTCTGAAAGGGGGGCACCGTGGTGCTTCACGGCGCGTCTTGTTGCCGCAGTCCTGACGCCGACGCCTCAACCCGCCCCGAACCGCCCCTGCGCGACCCCGGCCCTCCCCGTCCCACGCGGTTGGACCCGAGGTCGTTCACTCAGAACAGAGGGTTCATCATATTGTATGCGTGACTGACCGAGACCGTATTGTGCTGGTGACACGAGAAACAGTTGGTGCCGCTGCCGGACGGCCCAGACGATTGTGCAAAGGTCTCGATCGTCGCATTGGCAAGCTGATTGGTTCCGACCTCGTTGCTGCCGCTCGGTGGTGCGCCGTTGATCGTCCAGGTGGTGCCGAGCTGGAAATAGTTGCGGCGTACGTCGCCCGGCGCGAGTTGCTTGATCACGCTGGCGGTTGAGGAGATGACCTGGGTGTTCATCGACGTGCTGTTGCCGGGCATTCCCCAGGGCGACGTGCGCAGGACCGGTGTCGACCGCACCGGCGTACCGATGATATGCCCCGATCCGTCGACGCTGGCGTTCATTGCATTGAACGGTCCGCTCGATCCGCTGGGCGTGAAGACCCAGGCGCCCGCGGTATCCTGCGGTACCGTCTTGATCCCGGAGGTCGAATTATAGGTGTAGCTGGCGCTCGGCGCGTTGCCGACATGCTCGTAGCTGCCCCACACCATCTCGCCGTGTCCCTTGGTGCTGCCAACGACGTGGAGACCCACCATCACGACCTTGATCGTCGTCTGGGCACTGGTCGCGACCCACATGTTGGGGTTCGATTTGTCGAACACCGGGACCGTCGCATCGGCCTGGATATAGTCGTTCGGGTTGGTCACTGCGCTGGCCGCCACCCAACTGCTCTTCGATTCGATCGCAAGCGCCTTGGGGTCGGCGATATTATGACCATGCGCGGCGGCGAAGGTCGCGATCGTCGCCGCATCCGCGCCGGTCATCGGCATGGTCAGGGTGGTCGCCTCCGGAATGATCGCGCTGCCGCGCATCGTCCGCGAATAGGCAAACACGTCGTTCAGCGCGATGATGTAGTAGATCAGCGATCCATTCTGCGAGATCAGGACGCCGCCATCGGCCTGGCCTGGTTCCACGTCGATGACCACGTTGCTGGCGTTGACGAAGATCGGGATGCCGCCGACGACGAACTTGCGCGCTTGAATCGCCGCCTGCATTGCCCGGAGCGGAATGACCGGAACGATCCTGTCGTTCTGCAGCTTTACTCTCTGCCGCAACACCGTCGGCAAGGCGAGCTTGCGTACCTGCAGCTGTGCACCGCGCGCGTCGAAGAACTGTAGCCCACCCGCGGGCGCGCGCCGGACGTCGGCAAGCCGCACCACCGCGCCGCTCTGCAATCGGACCAGCGGCGGGACAGGCTTGGTCGGATCGGCGCGCTGCACCTCGATCACCTGGCCGGTACGCGAGATGACCGCCGGCAGCAGATGCGGCCCGAGCTCGGTCGCGCGCAACATCATCCGCAGCGGCAGACCGGGGCGGTTCGGGATGAAATCCCGTCGCGTCGCACCGGCGGGACCAAAGGGCGGACTGGCGGTATAGAAGCTTGGCGAGAACATGATCCGGCTGCCGCCGCCGTACCGCCGCGGCGCCGGCGACGTCAGCCACAGGAACATCTGATCGCTCCAGTTGAAGAACGAGCAGTTGGGCGTCAGGACGACCGTGCTGTCGGCCGGCTTGACCACGCCGTTGAGCGTGACCGCACCGGTTTCGAACATCGCGGCAAAGGTGGCAGGAGCGATGGCGCAGGTTGGCTGCGCATCCATCGGAATAGTCTGCGCCGTAGCTGCCGCAAAAGCAAAGGCCGCTCCGGATAGCACCAGCGGAACAAGACTATTGGCGATCGTTCCACTGCGCATGTCCAGATCCTGCTATTGGAGAAACTGACGCCTTCACTGTTGCCGATAGCGCGCCACTCGCCAGTAACTGTCAATGAAGGTCGATCCGTATCGGACCCTTTAGTTTGCGGATCGGTCTCCATCCTATATTTTGTCGAGGTTATGCAGTGGGATACGCCGCGTGAAGTGCACGCGATACATCGAATAGTGTTCAATCAGGTGGCCGCAGCCGTTCATGCCTAGGGACGGGATCGCTCCCACACCGCCCTCTCGCCACAAAAAAAGGGTCCGCTGTCGCCAGCGGACCCTTCGATCGTGCAGGTCGGATCAGAACCGGATGGTGGCGCCGACTGCGATGTTGCGGCCGAGCGAATCGTAGCGCGCGGGGATCGTGTTGCTCCGCGCGAGGCTGATGTCGTACGAATTCGCCAGGATCGGCGGGGTCTTGTCGAGCAGGTTGTTCGCGATGAACCGCAGCGAGAAGTCCTTGGCGATCGCGAACGACAGCGCCAGATCGAAATAGCTGGCCGGCGCAATGTGGTAGAACGTCGTGCGTGCCCGGTCCGGCGTGCCGCCGATCGCCTCGTCGCCCGAGTTGTCAGCACTGGTCAGCGAACCGACATAGCGCCAGTTGAACGACGTGCTGAAGATGCCGTCGCCGGTGGTGTAGGTCGTGCGCAGGCCGTGCGACCATTTCGGCAGCAACTGGCTGCAGCCATTGCCGTAATAGCCGACGCAGTTGCGCTTGGGCTGGAGCGGCGAATCCTGGCTGCCGGCAAAGGTCGTCAGCGAGCCGTTGAAGTTCCAGTCGACCTTGCCTGCGCCGCCAAGAGCGAGCGTGTATTGCGCCTGGAAATCGATCCCGCGCGCGATCGACTTGTAATAGTTGGTCGTGCCCTGACGGATGAAGCCGCTGGTCGGGTTGCTGCTGGCCGGCGCGTAGAGGATGCCGGTACCAGGCTGGCGGACGATGCCCGAGCAGAAGAACGGATCGCCGTTCGAACGCTGACAGCCATCAGTATAATAGGTGTAGTCATTATACCCCAGCGAGTTGTCGATCTTGATCTGATAGCGATCGACCGAGAAAACGAGGGCACGGATGAAGCTGGGCTTCACCACCAGGCCGTAGGTCAGCGTGTAGGCGGTCTCCGGATCCGCGGTGAACCCGCCCGACTGGACGGTGCACTGGTTGCCGTCGCCCTGGTTACACAGCAGCGTCGGGCTGCCGTACAGCGCGTCGGAAAGCCCGGTCGCGCGGCAGACGTCGCGCGATGCGACCGGCGTGCCGTAGCTGATCGCGCCGGTGGCCGGATTGGTCGTGACGGTGGGTGCGCAGAAATCGTTCTGCGAGCCGCCTTGCAGGCCGTAGCTGATGTTCCGCGACTGGCCGATCTCGATCACCGTCGGCGCGCGCTGCGCCTTGTTGTACGAGCCGCGGAAGGTCAGGTCGCTGACCGGTGCGTAGATGCCCTCGATCTTCCAGGTGTTGAAGGTCTTGGGATTGCTGCTGTATTTCGACACGCGGTAGCCGCCGTTCGCCTGCAACAGATGCGCGAAGGGACGGTCCTCGATCAGCGGGGCCTGAACCTCGATGTTCGATTCCCAGACGCCCTGCGAGATGTCGAGATCGCTGCCGCCGTTCAGGTCGCGGTAGAAGGAATCGGCGGTCGAGGTGTAGTTGTCGTGGCGATATTCGGCGCCGAGCGCGATCGCGACGCCCTGGGTGGCGAGTGGCGAAGTGACGCCGTATTTTCCGAGATCGCCGGTGACCGAGATCAGCCCGTCCCAGAGCGTACCGACGCCCTTGGTGCGGCCGCCCGGCGCGGTGAACAGCCAGTCCGCGACCGGCTGGCCGGGGGTGTTGGCGGTGAACGCGTTGAACGGTACGCAGCCCGCAGCGCCGCTGGCGCAGGTCGGTACGCCGTTGACGTTGACGACGTCGAGCGACTGGTTGACGCGGTCGTAATCGGGCAGATTGCCGTAGTTCACGACCTGCTGGTTACGCGCGTAGACGCCACCGACATCCCAGGTCCACGCATCGCCGACCTTGCCGCGGAAGCCGCCGGTCGCGCGGATGCCGCTGTTGATATAGGTATCGGGGATGTCGGCGAGATCGTTGAAGCGATAGCGGAGTTCGATCGGTGCCTTGGTGTTGGTACCGGCTGCACCGCCACAGATCGCGGTCGCCTGCGAGCCCGACAGATACGGGTTGTTGCAGTTCACCTGGTACGGCTGATCGCCGTAGACGGTGTAGCTGTAGATCCGTGCCGGATAGACGTTCACGGACTTGTCGCGGAACCAGATGCCCGATCCGTAGACTTCGATATCGGAGGTCAGATCGGCGCTGACGAAGCCGCCCGCGTTCCACCGCTCCGACCCGCGCTGATAGGAATAGCCGTCATACGGGTTCGCCGCATTGCCCGCGCCGACGCCGTAGGGGACGAAGGTGCGCGTTCCGTCCGGGTTGTTGACATATTGCGCGCCGCTGTTGGGGCCGCTCTGGGGTGAGACGTAGCCGCTGCGCGAATAGGTCGACAGCGAGCAGGACAGCGGGCCGTCCTTGCCGGTCTGGATGAGCTGGCAGGCGGAGCTGGAGCGCGCGTCGTAATCGACCGCGTCGGTGTGGCGGTAGTTGACGAAGCCCGACAGGCGCAGCTTGCCGTCGAACAGTTTCTTGCCCGCGGTCACGGTGATGTCGGCCCGGCCGCCGTCATTGGTCATGCCGCGCGGGCTGCCGAACGTGTTCGCGCGCGCCAGCGACGACACGATCGTGTCCTTGTTGTCGTGGTTATAGAAATTGTAGTTGCCGTCGATCTGCAGCCCTTCGAAATCCTTCTTCAGGATGAAGTTGACCACGCCGGCGACCGCGTCCGAACCATAGACCGACGAGGCGCCGCCGGTCAGCACGTCGACACGCTCGAGCAGCGACGGCGGGATGATGCCGACGTCCGCGCCGTTCTGCGTGCCGATGCGCTTGCCGTCGATCAGCGTCAGCGTGCGCTCGAAGCCCAGGCTGCGCAGCTTGATGCGCTGGCGGCCGTCCGAATCCTGGTAGTTCTGCTGCGCGTCCGGCGCGATCTGCGGGAGGCGGTTCAGCACGTCTTCGATGTTGGTCGGCGCCTGCGCGCGGATGTCCTGCGCGGTGACCGAGGTGATCGGTGCGGCCGACGTCATGTTCGGGCGCTGAATGCGCGATCCGGTCACGACGATCGTGTCGTCCGATGCAGGTGCGCGATCGGGCGCGAGTGCGGTTGTGGCATCTGCCTCGACCTTGGCCTGCGCCGGAGTCTGGGCCGGATCGGCAGCGACGTCCTGCGCCATTGCCGGGACCGCGCAGAACAGCAGCGATCCCGCGAGAGCGATACGCGACACAGTCTGGTCGAAGATCATATAATTACCCCTTATCCCGGCTGCGCCCTGACGCTTCGACCGGTTCGGACGACAGATTTCGTCAATTTGTCATATCAGTCAATACCCAAACAATACCTGTTAGATACATTTGAGACGAATCATTGCGTAATGGCGTTAGAACTGGCGCACCAAGATTGCCTGCGATAGCGTTGGCGGGTGTTTGGATAGGGGATCAATCTGTGAATACGAGACGGTCGATGCTGGCGGCCTTGAGCGGGCTCGGCGCCCTGCCCTTCACCACGGCCTTCGCGCGTGCCGCGCAAGGCTCCGGCAAGGCCGCTGCACGGACCGACACCCTGCGTGCCGGCGGCACGACGGGTGCGCTCATCCTGTCCACCTGGGATTTCGGCGCCGCGGCCAATGCCGCCGCCTTCGCCAAGCTGCGCGCGGGCGGCTCGCTGATCGACGCCGTCGAGGCGGGCGGGATGGTGCCGGAAGCCGATCCGAACAACCACAGCGTCGGCTATTCGGGCTATCCCGACCGCGACGGCCACGTCACGCTGGATGCGGTCATCATGGACGATGCCGGCGGCGTCGGCGCGGTCGCCGCGCTGGAGAACACGACGCATGCGATCTCGGTCGCGCGACGCGTGATGGAGCGGACGCCGCATACGATGCTGGTCGGCGAAGGCGCGACGACCTTTGCGCGCGACCAGGGTTTCCCGCAGGAAAAACTGCTGACGCCCGAGGCGGAAAAGGCGTGGCGTGAATGGCTTAAGACCTCGAAGTACCAACCTGAGGCCAATAGCGAAAACCGCATAACCCGCGTGCCCGGAGGCGCGCTGGACCACGACACGATCGGCTTGCTCGCGCGGACCACGGCCGGACGCATGGCCGGTGCCTGCACGACCTCCGGCATGGCGTTCAAGATGCGCGGTCGCGTCGGCGATTCGCCACAGGTCGGTTCGGGGCTCTATGTCGAGGCCGGGGTCGGCGGCGCCACCTCGACCGGCCTTGGCGAAGAGGTAACGCGAGTCGCTGGGTCCGCGCGGGTCGTCGCGTCGATGCGCGCGGGCGCAACGCCGCAAAAAGCCTGCGAAGAGGTCGTCCGCCATATCGCGACCTTGCGCGGCGACGCGATCCGCGGCGTCCAGGTCGGCTTTCTCGCGCTCGATACGCATGGCAATGTCGGCGCCTACTGCCTCCTGCCCGGCTTTACCTACGCGGTCACGGACGCGAACGGGGCGACGTCGATCCTGAAGGCGCGATCACTGTTCCAAGTCTAGGAAGGTCGCACACAGGAGGAAGTTTTGAGTGCGAAAGCAGCATACTGCACTGCAGCATCTTTCTATTTCTTTCAAGAGGACCTAACCTATGTTGTGTTGCAGCGTCTTTGCTGCACGTCTGGGAGTGTAGTATGAAGACCAAGATGATGATGGCGATCGCCGCCGCCGCCGCCGCCCTCGTTTCAACGCAGGCCGTCGCTGCACCGGTCGCATCGGCCAACTCCGCTTTGTCGCTGTCGACCGCCAAGAGCGTTCGTGTCGGCTCGACCGCAAAGCGTGGCAACAAGCTTGCCGGCACGGGCGCGATCATCGTCGCGGTTCTGGCAGCGGGCGTGATCGCCGGCGGCGTCATCGCGATCACCGACGACAATGATTCCGACAGCAACTGATCGGATCGATACTTACTAAGCCTGTTCCGACAGGGACTTAGTCGGATCATGTCGTTTCGCAGGCATAACACCGCAACCCGGATCGGGCATGCCGCGTTATGCCTGCACGCATGATCAAAGTTGCCAGCTACAATATCCACAAGGGCATCGGGCTCGACCGTCGGCGTAATCCCGAGCGCGTGGTCGAAGTGTTGCGGGAGATCGACGCCGATGTGATCGCGCTGCAGGAGGCCGACCGACGGTTCGGCGCGAAGGCGTGCGTGTTGCCGCATCATCTGCTCGACGAGCATAGCGACTGGATCCCGGTCGATTTCGGCCTGCGGTCGCTCAGCATGGGCTGGCATGGCAACGTGATACTCGTGCGCAAATCCGCGACGGTCGTCGATTGCGAAGCGATCCACCTCCCCTCGCTCGAACCGCGTGGCGCGGTGATGGCCGATGTGCAGCTGCCCGGCGGCTCGATCCGCGTGCTCGGCATGCATCTCGACCTGTCGGGGCTGTGGCGGCGCAAGCAGGCGGCGGCGATCATGAGCCATGTCGATGCCTGCACGCATCGCCACCCGACCGTGCTGATGGGCGACCTGAACGAGTGGAGCGCCGGCGCCGGATGCCTGCGCGATTTCGGGCGCGATTATGCGTTTGCCGAGACGGGCGCGAGTTTCCATTCGCGGCGTGCGGTCGCGCGGCTCGACCGGATCATGGTCTCGCGCGAGTTGAAGGTGGTCGAGTGTGGCGTGCATGCCAGCCCGGCGGCGCGGAAAGCATCGGATCATCTGCCGATCTGGGCTATGCTGGAGCCCGTGAGGCCGGAAACCGCTTAGCCGTATGATCGCCAGCCGGACGAGGATGTAGAATGCGCGAGAAGGAACTGCGGCTGGCGCTCGTCTGCTATGGCGGGATCAGCCTGGCGGTCTACATGCACGGGATTACCAAGGAGATCTGGCGGCTGGTCTGCGCCAGCCGCGCGTTCCACGATGGCGATGCGCCGAAGGGGGGTAGCCAGGGCGTCTATCACGCGCTGCTCCAGGAGATCGAGGAGCATGCCGCGATCCGCGTGCGCGTGCTCGCCGACATCATTGCGGGCGCGAGTGCGGGCGGGATCAACGGCATCTTCCTGGCGCAGGCGATCGCGACCGGCCAGAGCTTGGATCCGCTGACCGATCTGTGGATGACGTCCGCCGATGTCGAGGCGCTGATCGATACCGAGGCGGCGCCGAAGTCGCGCTTCTCGAAGGCGTGGGCGATGCCGCTCGCATGGATGGCGGCGGGGCGGAGCACGGACAAGGTCGATGCGCTCGACGAGCCGACGCGCGAGGAGGTGCGGGCCAAGCTGTCGCATTTCGTCCGCTCGCGCTGGTTCGAGCCGCCGTTCGGGGGGAAGACCTTCACCAACCTGCTGCTCGATGCGTTCGACGCGATGGGCGCGAGCGAGCGCGGGCCGCGGCTGTTGCCGCCGGGCCAGCCGCTCGACCTGTTCGTGACGGTGACCGATTTCTCTGGGCATCCCGAGCGGTTGCAGCTCAATTCGCCCGCGGAAGTGGTAGAGACAGAACACCGGATGGTTGTCGACTTCACCGATAACGGCCATCCTTGCGATACGCTTGCGCCCAGTGCGGAACTCACCTTCGCTGCGCGTGCGACATCGAGCTTTCCGGGTGCGTTTCCGCCGTTTACGGTCGCCGAACTCGATGGAGTACTGAAAGACCGTAGCCTGGGCTGGCCCGAGCGTAGCGGTTTTCTAGCGCGTGTCCTGCCCCGCCACACCGCGGCGAACGCCGCCGAGAGCGCGGTTTTGATCGACGGCTCGGTCCTGGCCAACGCACCGTTCCGCCCGGCGCTCGACGCACTCAAGGAACGTCCCGCGCGCCGTCAGATCGACCGGCGGTTCATCTACATAGACCCCTCGCCAGGCATCAAGCTGCGGCTGAACCGCGGCGAGGGCACGCCCGGCTTCTTCCAGACGATCATCGGCGCGATCAGCGACATTCCGCGCCAGCAACCGATCCGCGACAATCTGGAGGCGATCGCCGAGCGCTCGGCCCGGATCGACCGGATGCGCGGGATCGTCACCGCGATCCGGCCCGAAGTGGAGGCTGACGTCGAGTCGCTGTTCGGTCACACGCTGTTCCTCGACCGGCCGACCGCGCCAAGGCTGATCGCGTGGCGGCGGCGGGCGCAGAAAGCAGCCGCTGCGAGTTCGGGGTACGGCTTCGTCGCGTATGGTCACCTGAAACGCAGTGCAGTGATCGAGACGCTCACCGGGCTTCTCTATGACGCCGGACTGCATCACAGCTTGCGTCGATTGACCCAGATCCGTGCCGCGATCGTCGCGCATGTCGCGGCGGCGGGCGCAGACCAGCTCGGCTCGGGTTTTGCGGGTGGCGCAAGCCCGGCGTCGATCGCGTTCCTGCGACGCTTCGACATCGGCTTTCGTATCCGCCGCCTGCGATTGATGGCGCGGCGGTTGTCGGAGGTCGAGACCGCCGCCGACGAGCCCGAACTGGCACCAATGCGCGACGCCATCTACGAATCGCTGTCGCCGTATCTCGATCGGCTGCGGGCTGAGATGCATGCCGGAATGCACGATGCGGTGCGTGCGATGAAGGGCGATGCGACTGCGGTGCTGGAGACGCTGGGCAAGACCTTCGATCTCGAACGGCTCGATGCGGAGACCGATCAGCGGCTGGCGGAGGCTTTCGCGGCGCTCGCCAAGCCTGCGCGGCGTACGCTGTTGCTCGCCTATCTCGGCTTTCCGTATTTCGACACGGCAACCCTGCCGCTGCTGCAGGGCGAAGGGCTAGACGAATTCGATCCGATCAAGGTCGACCGGATCGCCCCCGACGACGCGACCTCGATCCGTTCGGGTGGGGCCGAAGCGACGCTGAAGGGGATCCAGTTCGGCACGTTCGGCGCGTTCTTCAGCCGGGCCTACCGCGAGAACGACTATCTCTGGGGACGGCTGCACGGGTCGGAGCGGATGATCGACATCACCGTCTCCACCCTCCCCCAGACGGCGAGGATGAAGCCCGGACGGGTTGCCGCGATCAAGCGCGCGGCGTTCCTGGCGATCCTCGACGAGGAGGAACCGCGGCTGACCACGATCCTGCCGCTGATCGCGCAGATCCGGACCGAAATCGGCTAAGGCTGGCCAAACCGGCCGCGTGGCGGTAGCTCTGCGATACCCATCGGCGCTTTGGCGCCGGGGGACGCGATAGAGGTGGCCGCATGCAGTTCCTGAAAATCCTGTTCTGGTGCCTGCTGGCGTTCATCGCTGCAGTCTTCACGATATCGAACTGGAATGCGGTACAGATCCAGCTCTGGGGCGGGCTGATCGCCGACGTGAATCTGCCGCTGCTGCTGTTCGTGACGTTCCTGATCGGGTTTGTGCCGACGATGCTGTACAACCACGCGATCCGGTGGCGATTGCGCCAGCGGCTGTCGACATGCGAGCGCGAATTGCTCGAGCTGCGCACACCGCGGCCCGAGCCGGTGGTTTTCGTGCCGACCGAAGCGCCGGCAGCAATGCCTGTGACACCCGTTGTCCCTGCCGCCGCGCCGCCGGGGGTCCCGTCATGAGCAACCGCATCTACGTCGCGCTCGACACGCCCGATCTGGCCCGCGCCAAGGCTCTGGCGGCGCGGGTCCGGCATCATGTCGGCGGAATCAAGCTCGGCCTCGAATTCTTCTCCGCCCACGGTCAGCCCGGCGTGCATGCGATGGCGGAATTCGGCCTGCCGATCTTCCTCGACCTCAAGCTGCACGACATCCCCAACACCGTTGCCAAGGCGGTGCAGGCGCTCGGCGCGCTCGAGCCCGCGATCCTGACCGTGCACGCCAGCGGCGGCCGGGCGATGCTGGAAGACGCCAAAGCAGCCGCGCCGGTCGGCACGAAGGTAATCGCAGTGACGATGCTGACCAGTCTCGACGCGGCCGATCTCGCGGCGACCGGTGTTATCGGCAGCGCGCATGACCAGGTCACGCGACTGACCGAACTGGCCTGCGAGGCGGGTGTCGACGGTATCGTCTGTTCGGGCGCGGAGGTTGCGGCGGCAAAGGCGATCTGGCCGAAGGGGTTCTTCGTGGTGCCCGGCGTACGCCTTCCCAACGGGCAGATCGGCGACCAGAAACGCGTCGTCACGCCGCGCCAGGCGCTCGACGCGGGGGCTTCGATCCTGGTGGTCGGTCGCCCGATCACGCAAGCGGAAGACCCCGACACAGCCGCCCGCGCGATCGGCGCAACGCTGTAGAGGCGGACTTGTTTTCTCACGATCCTCCCCCGCCAGGGGGAGGTGGCGCCAACGGCGACGGAGGGGGCGGATACGGAACGATAGCTCATCGCTTGCCGCCCCTCCGTCACCTGCGGTGACACCCCCCGCCAGGGGGAGGATGATCAAGCTTCCGTGATCCGTTTTAGGAACGATGATGACCACCGCCAAGATTTGCGGCCTCTCCACCCCCGCGACGCTCGAAGCGGCGATCCGGCACGGCGCGAGCCATGTCGGGTTCGTGTTCTTTCCCGCTTCGCCGCGACACGTGACGTTTGCCAAGGCCGCCGAGCTGGCGGCGCGCGTACCGGGTCATGTCGCCAAGGTCGGCGTGTTCGTCGATCCGGAGGACGAGATGCTCGAACAGGCGGTCGCATCCGCGGCGCTCGACGTGCTGCAACTCCACAAGGTGACGCCGGCTCGCGCCGCCGCGATCCGTGCGAAGTTCGGGATCGAGACCTGGGTCGCGGTGGCGGTTCGCACGCGTGGCGACCTTGACGGGGCGCACGAGTTTGCGGGTGTTGCCGACCGGATATTGTACGACGCGAAAACGCCGGACTCGGCGGCCTTGCCGGGAGGGATGGGGCTCAGGTTCGACTGGGACCTGCTCGACGGGTTCCGGCATCCATTGCCTTGGGCGCTGTCGGGAGGACTCGATCCAGCGAATGTGGCGGAAGCGATTCGACGGACCGGGGCGGAACTGGTCGACGTGTCGTCAGGCGTTGAAAGCGAGCCCGGCATCAAGGACGAAACCAGGATCGCGTCGTTCCTTACGGCTGCCCGCACCTGAATTGTTCACCCGCGAAGGCGGGTGCCCAGACTGGGTCCCCGCCTTCGCGGGGATACAAGGGCTTGGCGCGACATTTCGAAGTGCTAAAGCGCTCCGCATGAACGCTCCAACCCTCGCTCCCAATTCCTACCGCGCGCAGCCCGACGAGCGCGGCCATTTCGGCGACTTCGGTGGCCGCTATGTCGCCGAGACGCTGATGCCGCTCGTCCTCGAACTCGACGAGGCGTATCGCGCCGCCAAGGCCGACCCTGCGTTCAAGGCGCAGTTCGACGATTTGCTCGAACATTATGTCGGCCGGCCGAGCCCGCTCTACTACGCCGAACGGCTGACCGAAGCGCTCCGCGAGTGCGCTCCCGAAGGCATGGGCGCGCAAGTCTGGTTCAAGCGCGACGAGCTGAACCACACCGGCGCGCACAAGATCAACAACTGCATCGGCCAGATCCTGCTCGCGATGCGGATGGGCAAGACCCGGATCATCGCCGAGACCGGCGCCGGCCAGCACGGCGTCGCCACCGCCACCGTCTGCGCGCGCTTTGGTCTCCCTTGTGTGATCTACATGGGCGCCAAGGACGTCGAGCGTCAGGCGCCCAACGTGTTCCGCATGAAGTTGCTCGGCGCCGAAGTCCGCCCCGTAACCAGCGGCGCACACACGCTGAAGGACGCGATGAACGAGGGCATGCGCGACTGGGTCGCGAACGTCCACGACACCTTCTACATCATCGGCACCGCCGCCGGCCCGCATCCGTATCCGGAGATGGTCCGCGATTTCCAGAGCGTGATCGGCACCGAGGCCCGCGCGCAGATGCTGGCGCGCGTTGGTCGCCTGCCCGACCTGCTGGTCGCGGCGATCGGTGGCGGCTCGAACGCGATCGGGCTGTTCCATCCGTTCCTCGACGATGCCGACGTGCAGATGCTTGGGGTCGAGGCGGCGGGGCATGGGCTGGACAAGCAGCACGCGGCGAGCCTCGCGGGTGGTTTTCCGGGCGTGCTCCACGGCAACAAGACGTACCTGTTGCAGGACGAGGACGGCCAGATCACCGAGGCGCATTCGATCTCCGCCGGGCTGGATTATCCGGGCATCGGGCCCGAGCATGCGTGGCTGCGCGATATCGGCCGCGTCCAGTATGACAGCGCGACCGACACCGAGGCGCTCGACGCGTTCCAGCTGCTGTGCCGGACCGAGGGCATCATCCCCGCGTTGGAGCCATCGCACGCAATCGCGACGGTGACGAAGAAGGCGCGCGAGATGCGGCAGGACCAGATCATCCTGGCCAACCTGTGCGGTCGTGGCGACAAGGACATCTTCACCGTCGCAGAAGCGCTCGGGGTGGCGATATGATCGCCTCCTCCTTCCCCCCTCCCGCAAGCGGGAGGGGCCGGGGGTGGGCTCGCGTTCACACCAGCCGCACCGCTGGTTCGAGCCTCACCATCGCCCGCCGCAACGCTGGAGGAAGCCGCGTGCCCACCCCCAGCCCCTCCCGCTTGCGGGAGGGGGGCAAGTGAGCCGCCTCGCCGCCGCTTTCGCGCGCACCGCCGCCGCCGGACGCGCCGCGCTCATCACGTTCGTCACCGCGGGTGATCCCACCACCGAGGCTACCGGCCCGATCCTCGACGCACTCGTCGCGGGCGGCGCGGATGCGATCGAGCTCGGCATGCCGTTCACTGATCCGATGGCCGACGGTCCCGCGATCCAGGCCGCGAACATCCGCAGCCTCGCGCAGGGCACCCGCACCGCGGACATCCTCGCGACCGCCACCGCGTTCCGCGCGCGGCATCCGGACGTGCCGCTGGTCCTGATGGGCTATGGCAACCCGATGCTCCGGCGCGGCGCGGACTGGTTCGCCGAAGCCGCCGCCAACGCCGGTGTCGACGGCGTGATCTGCGTCGACGTGCCGCCCGAGGAAGACGATGCGCTCGGCCCGCAGTTGCGTGCCGCCGGGATCGACCTGATCCGCCTCGCCACGCCTACCACCGACGCGGCCCGCCTGCCGACCGTGCTCGATGGTGCGAGCGGGTTCCTGTATTACGTGTCGGTCGCCGGCATCACCGGGCTGCAGCAGGCGCAACAATCCTCGATCGAGGACGCCGTCGCCCGCCTCAAGGCACAGACCGACATCCCGATCGCAGTCGGCTTCGGCATCCGCACGCCTGAGCAGGCCGCAAACGTCGCGCGCGTCGCGGACGGCGTCGTCGTCGGCTCGGCCATCGTCGAACTGGTCGCACAACACGGCGCCGCTGCGGCCGAACCGGTCCGCGCCTATATCAAGTCGCTCGCCGACGCCGTCGCTTCGGCCCGAAAGGTTCCTGCATGAGCTGGCTCAACAGCGTCCGCAACGTCCTGCCCTTCGTCGCGAAGCGCGAGACGCCGGAAAATCTCTGGCACAAGTGCAAGGGCTGCGGGCAGATGGTCTTCACCAAGGAGCTCGAGGACAATTTGTACGTCTGCCCGAAATGCGATCACCACGACCGCATTGGACCGAAGATCCGCTTCGCGCAGCTGTTCGACGAAGGTAGCTGCAGCGAGCTTCCGGCGCCGAAAGTCCCCGAGGATCCGCTCAAGTTCCGCGACCAGAAGCGGTACACTGATCGCCTCAAGGCAGCACGGACCGACAACAGCGAGCAGGACGCACTGATCAACGCGCGCGGGAGCATCGACGGCCACCGGGTCGTGGTCGGCGTGCAGGACTTCGGCTTCATGGGCGGCTCGATGGGTCTGGCCGTCGGCGAAGCGTTCGTCCGCGGCGTCGAGGCGGCGATCGAGGACCGAGTGCCCTACGTGATCTTCACCGCATCGGGCGGCGCGCGCATGCAGGAGGGCATCCTCAGCCTGATGCAGATGCCGCGCAGCACCGTCGCGATCCAGATGCTGCACGATGCCGGGCTCCCCTACATCGTCGTGCTGACCGACCCGACCTCGGGCGGCGTGATGGCGGCGTATGCGATGCTCGGCGACGTGCAGATCGCCGAGCCCAAGGCGACGCTGGCGTTCACCGGTCGCCGCGTGATCGAAAGCACGATTCGCGAGAAGCTGCCCGAGGATTTCCAGACGAGCGAATATTATCTCGAGCACGGGATGATCGACATGGTCGTCCACCGAAAGGACCTGCGCGAACAGCTCGGTACGGTCATCGGGTATCTCAGCGCGCGCGAAGCGGCGTAATCTCCACTCCCTCTCCCCTCCGGGGAGAGGGTCGGGGTGAGGGGCAGCCCAGCAGCGCCGCGCCCCGGTACAGCCCCTCACCCCAGCCCTCTCCCCGGAGGGGAGAGGGAGCCAGAATGCCCGACCACGCCGTTTCTTCCTCGCCCGCAGTTCAGGCGCAGCTCGACCGATTGACCGCGCTGTCGCCCGGAGCGGATATTCTCGGACTGGAGCGCATCACCGCGCTCCTGAGCCGCCTCGGCGACCCCCACCTCAATCTCCCCCCGGTGTTCCACGTCGCGGGCACTAACGGCAAGGGTTCGACCTGCGCGTTCCTCCGCGCCGCGATCGAAGCCGCCGGGCACAGCGTACACGTCTATTCCTCGCCGCACCTCGTCCGCTTCAACGAACGCATCCGCCTTGCGGGCAAGCTGATCGACGACGAGCTGCTCGCCGCCTTGCTGTCGGAAGTGCTCGGCCACGCTGCCGACCTCCAGGCCAGCTTCTTCGAGGTCACCACCGCCGCCGCGTTCCTCGCCTTCGCGCGCACGCCAGCGGCGGCGACGATCGTCGAAGTCGGTCTCGGCGGCAGGCTCGATGCGACCAACGTCATCCCCAACCCTGTCGTTACCGGCATCGCCGCGCTCGGCATCGATCACCAGTCGTTCCTCGGCGACACACTGCTGGAGATCGCCGGCGAGAAAGCGGGCATCGCCAAGTCCGGCGTGCCGCTCGTCACGATGGACTATCCCAAGGCCCTCCGCGCAAAGATCGCCGCGGTAGCCGCCGCCTCGGGTGCCCCCGTCCACGCCCGCGGCACCGCCTGGACCAGTGAGACTGCGCGCTCGACCGTCCGCTACGAGGACACCGGATTCTCGGTCGTCACCAACCGCCCCCGCCTCGTCGGCGCGCACCAGTCGCGCAACCTCGCGCTCGCGATCGCGATGCTTCGCCATCAGGGCGCATTGCACATCCCCGAAGCCGCAATGCGTGCCGCCGCCGACTGGGCGCATTGGCCGGCCAGGATGCAGCGCCTGTCCGATGGCCCCCTGCTCGCACGGCTCCCGGCGGGCAGCGAAGTGTGGCTCGACGGCGCGCACAACCCCAACGCTGCGCAACCGGTCGCGCGGGCATTGCGAACGCTGGCCAAGGGCCGCCCAGTCACGCTGGTCCTTGGCATGCTCGCCAACAAGGATGCCAAGGCTGTGATGCGGATTCTTTCGCCCTCGGTCGGCCACGTCGTCGCGATCCCGGTCCCCGGCCATGCGCACCATGCTCCCGAGACCCTTGCAGCGCTCGCGGAACGTTTCGGCAAGACCGCGGAAACCTCGCAGACGCCCACCGACGCACTAGACCTGATCGTAGGCCGTGGTGATCGATCCAACGTCGTCCTCATTGCCGGTTCGCTCTACCTCGCCGGTGAAGTGCTCGCCACGAACGATCAACCGCCTGACTGAGTCCTTATTGCTATTGACTATCAATAACCAACACGCGAGTTTGTGGCGACCACCACGGAGTCGCGTGAATGACCGATACCCGCCCCAGTTCGACGCCCAGTTCGCCCCCCGCCTCGACCACCCTGATCGCCAGTGCGACGGCGTTGCTGCCGCATCCACTACCGCCTTGTGAAAACGCGCGGATCGCTTTGTTCGCGATGCGCCGGATGGGCGCGCATGGCCTATCGGACGCCCGCGCCGCGCACACGATGTTCACCGCCTTCGGGCAGAGCTTCCGTCGTCCGCTGGTACTATTGCGCGCGCTGATGGCCGACCTGGCGGGCACGTCGGCGGGAACGATCGCGATCGCGCCGTGCTGCTGTGCGCGGATGACACCGGCCGAGTCGGCGATGCTGTCGATCCTCGCGCGCGTCGAGACCGCGCCCGAGACAGCCCGCTATCTGATGACCGATCTCCTAGGCGTCCGCCGCGTCGACGGCGTCCTCGCCAGCGCCGCAGCCGTCGCCGCCGCGTTCGCCGACGAGGGGCGACCGGTCACGATGTAAGGCTAGACGGGCTCGCCAGCCCGCGCGTCGCCCTCTCCTTCGACGCCCGCGCTGCCGATCGAGCGGTCGATCATCCCCGACCGGCTCATCCACCAGAACAACACGATCCCCGGTACCGCGAGCACCGTCGTCAGCAGGTAGAAATCGACATAGCCGAACGCCTCGATCAGGGCGCCGGCGGTCGTGCCGGTGACGATCCGTCCGACGATGCTCGCTGCTGCCGAGATCAGCGCGAACTGCGCGGCGGTGAAGCGCAGATCGCACAGCGCGGAGAAATACGCGATCACGACGACGCCGCCAAAGCCGCTCGATGCGTTCTCGAAACCGATCGCCGCCGCCATGCCGAAGTTCGAATGCCCTGCCGCCGCCAGCGCGGCGAACGACAGGTTCGAGACGCCCATGAGGACGAGCGAGAACAGCACCGATCGCTTCATCCCCATCCGCGCGTACAGGATGCCGCCAATGAAGATGCCGACCAGATACGCGATGAAGCCGATCCCGACATCGTAGAACGCGATCTCGTCGCCGGTGAAGCCGAGGTCGTCGAACAGCAGGCGCAGCGTAAGGTTGGCGAGCGTGTCGCCGACCTTGAAGATCAGGATGAACGCCAGGACGACGAACGCCCCCTCGCGCGAGAAGAACTGGACGAACGGCCCCCAGATCGCGCGGACCCCCTCGGCGAGACCGCGGCGTTCGACCGGCGGACGCCGGCGTTCGGGCTCGCCCAGCGCCAAGCCCGCCAGCACCGCCGGCAACGCGAATACCACGCATGCCAGATAGGCGGCGTTCCAGCCGGCACGTTCGGCGACCACGAGCGCCAGCGCGCCCGACCCCGCGGAGCCGATCCGCCAGCCATATTGGCTCATGCCCGATCCGACGCCCAATTGGCGAGGCTCCAGCGTCTCGATCCGGAACGCGTCGATCACCACGTCGAAGGTCGCGCCCGCCGCGCCGACCAGGATCGCCGCGGTTGCAGTGGAGGCGATGCTCGCCGCCGGGTCGATCAGCGCGAGATTGATGACCGCCGCGACGACCAGCGCGGCCGTGACGATCAGCCATGATACACGCTGGCCGAGCCGCCCGATCACCGGGAGGCGGACGCCATCGACGACCCACGCCCACAGAAATTTCAGATTATAGACGAGGAAGGCGAGGCTGAACGCCGTCACTGTCTTCTTGTCGATGCCACTCGCCGCCAGCCGGGTGGTCAGCGTCGCGCCGATCATCGCATAGGGGAAGCCCGACGATATCCCGAGCGCGAGCGCGGCCAGCGGGGCCTTCTCGACATACGGTCGAAACCCATCGCTCCAGCGCTTTTCTTCGGTCCCGCCCATCGCACTTACGCTCCCACTCGCTTGCGGGGGACCCTAACGGGAAATCGCAACCGCGCTACCCGTCAGGCGACGGGCAGTGAGGGAAACGTCAGGCTTTCGCTTCAAACAACGTAAACCCGTACGGTACGCGCTTGGGCTTACTGCCGGCGCGCGTTGCCTCGATCGCCTCGATTGCCGCGATCAGGTCGCGCGGTGCGTAAGGCTTGGCCATGCAGCCGGCGGCGAGCGTCGTCGCCTCGACCGGGCAACTCCCGGTCACGAACATCACCGGCACGCCTCGGGCATGCGCCGCGCGCGCGACGTCGATGCCGGATCCGTCGGCGAGGTTCACGTCGACCAACACCAGGTCGATCACGGTGTCGCTCGCCAGAATTGGCAACGCGTCTGCAACGCGGTCGATCGTCGCAACGATTGTAAACTTCGCCTCGGCCAGGAAATATTCGGTGTCGAACGCCACTAGCGGTTCGTCCTCGACGACGAGGAGCCGGACGATCTGCCGCTTTTTCTTGCCGAACAACATTGCCGAAAGGCCCCCGGTCGCGCGCGAAAGGTCGTTACGCTTGCGGGTGTTAACGCACCGCAGCACGAACGGTCGCAAATATTTTCGCGCTGACGGCCGATCCATAGTATCAGCCGCGCCATGACGACTTCAAAAGACGATAACCCGACTGCCAGCCCGTCGAACGACGCGCCCGCAACTCCTGCAACACCGGTAAAGGGCGACCGCATCGCCAAGCTGCTCGCGCGCGCCGGAATAGCCTCGCGCCGCGATATCGAGCGGATGATCACCGATGGCCGAGTCGCGTTGAACGGCACGCTGGTCGACACGCCTGCGACGATCCTGCGCAACCTGGCGGGCGTGACGGTCGACGGCGATCCGGTCGAGGCGCCAAGCGCCGCGCGCCTGTTCCTGTATCACAAGCCGACCGGGCTGCTGGTCACCGAGCGCGATCCGGCGGGTCGTACGACGATTTACGATCGCCTGCCGCAGGACCTGCCACGGCTGGTGCCGGTCGGTCGGCTCGATCTCAACACCGAGGGGCTGTTGCTGATGACCACCGACGGTGGACTGAAGCGCCAGCTCGAGCTGCCCGCGACCGGCGTCGAGCGTGCCTATCGTGCGCGTGCGTACGGCAATATCACGCAGCCGCAGCTCGAGGAACTGATCGAGGGGATCGAGATCGAGGGTGTGCGCTATGGCTCGATCAATGCCAATATCGAGCGTCGGACCGGCGCAAACGTGTGGATCGAGATGATCCTGACCGAGGGCAAGAACCGCGAAGTCCGCCGGGTGCTGGAGCATCTGGGGCTTCAGGTCTCGCGCCTGATCCGGACGCGCTATGGCCCGTTCGTGCTCGGCGATCTTCCGCCGGGACAGATCGGCGAGGTGCTGCAGCATGACGTCGTCGCGTTCCAGAAGGAACTGGCCAAGGGTCGGCCCGAGGGTCCCGGTGCCCGCGCGAACATTGGTATCAGCGCGAGCGCCGGCGCGGGAGCCGGGATCGGCGCGCGGTCGAGCCAGCGGGGCAGCAATGCACCACGGCCTGCACCGATGGGGCGACCCACGACGGGTGCGCGGCCCGCCCAAGGCGCACGGCCTGCGCCCGGCGGGGCACGTGCCCCGGTTCGCAGCCCGTACACGGCGCCGGCGAGTTCAGGCTTCTCCAGCGGCACTGTGCCGACCGATCGTCCATCACGACCTGCACGGCCCGAGCGGATCCGCCCGACCGCGGCCATGCAACGCGGCGACGTCAACGATCCCTGGGCACGGCCGGACACGCGCAATGCCGCTCGGCCGACGGGGGCGCATCACGCCCGGCCGACCAGTGGCGACATGTCCAAGCCTTATGTTCGTCAGGAGCGCGCGGATCGCGGCGAGGAACTGAGCACCAGCCCGAAGATCAAACACTTCCGTGCCGCCAAGCCGCCGCGCGATCGTGCAGCCCCGTCTCGGGTCGGCGCCGGTGGCACCGTGACGCCACGCCGCGCGGAAACGCCGCAGCGTCAGGAGCCGCAGCGTGGCTTTCGTCCGCAAGCCGATGATTCCCGCGGCCGCAGTTCGCTCGACAAGCGGGCGGCGCGCAGTGCGTCCGGGCGTCCGGGTGCCGAACCGCGGCCGGTGCGCGATGCGCCGGCGCGGCCCGAGCGAGGGACTCGGCCTACGGCGCCCGGCAAGGGTCCGTCGGGAGGGCGCGGTCATCCGCCCCGTGCACCACGTGGAGGGAAGCGCTGATGCGTATCATCGCAGGGTTGTTTCGCGGCCGTCAGATCGCCGCGCCCAAGGGTGACACCACCCGCCCGACCGCGGACCGGATGCGCGAGACTTTGTTCTCGATGCTGACGAGCCGCGTGGGAAGTTTCGAGGGGTTGGCGGTCGCCGATCTGTTCGCCGGCTCAGGTGCGCTCGGGATCGAGGCGCTGTCACGCGGCGCGGCAACGTGCATGTTCGTCGAATCGGACAAGCTGGCGGTCGATGCGCTGAAGGCCAATCTCGCCAAGCTGGAGATCCGCGGCGATGTCCGCGCGACCTCGGTGATGGCGCTCGGGCCCGCACCGGCACCGCTCGACGTGATCCTGATGGATCCGCCCTACGCCACCGGTGCCGGGCTGGTCGCGCTCGACAAGCTGTCGCGGCTGGGTTGGGTCGGGCCGGCGACGTGGATCAGCCTGGAAACGGCGAAGGCCGAGGTCGTCGAGCTGGCCGGCTTCGAGGTCGACGCCACGCGGGTGCACGGCAAGGCGCGGCTGACGCTGTTGCGGCCGTTGTCAGCGTAAAAGCTTGTTCTCCCGCAAAGGCGGGAGAACACACTAGTGCCTGGCTGTGCGACCGAGGATCAGCAGCCCGCCGAGGCTCAGCACCCCCGCCGCCATCAGATACCCGCCGACCAGCCACAATCCACGCGGTGCCAGCGCCTCCGCGACGATCGGCGCAAGCGCACCGCCGAGTACGCCGCCAAGATTGAACGTCATCGACACGCCGGTGTAGCGCACCCCAGCCGGGAACAGGCTTGGCAGCCAGCCACCGAGCGGCCCGTACGCGAACCCCATCACGAACAGCGCACCCGACAGCCACAGCCACACCGTGAACAGCGATCCCGAGCCCAGCATCGGCCCCATCAACGCGCCGATGCCGATGCAGCCCGCAAACCCGATCGCCAGCATCCGCGCGGCGGAATGCCGGTCCGCCAGCACGCTCGCCACGATCACGCCGCCGGCCAGGAACCAGATCGCGACCAGCTCGACCGCCAGAAACGCCTCGCGAGAATAGCCGAGTGTCTTGGTGCCATAGCCAAGCGCGAATGCGGTCGCGAGGTAGAACAGAGCGAAGCACGCGATGACGCCGAACGTGCCGGCCAGCGTCGCGCGGAGGTGCTTCGTCAACAACGTCGCGATCGGCACCTTGGGGAGAGCCTCGGTCGCCTCGGCTTCGAGGAAGGCCGGCGTTTCGGTCAGCTTCAACCGCACCCACAGCCCGAGCCCGACGAGGATCGCGCTCAGCAGGAACGGGATCCGCCAGCCCCACGCGACGAACTGCGCGTCGTCGAGCACCAAGCCGATTACCAGGAACAGCCCGTTTGCCGCGAGGAACCCAACCGGGGCACCAAGCGGCGGGAACATGCCCCAGGTGTTCTTGCGGTGCGGCGGCGCGTTCTCGACCGCTAGCAACGCCGCCCCACCCCATTCGCCGCCGAGGCCAAGCCCCTGCCCCAGCCGCATCAGGCAGAGCAACGCGGGTGCTATCCAGCCGACCTGCGCATAGGTCGGCAGGAACGCGATCCCGACGGTCGATCCACCCATCAGCAAGAGCGACGCGACCAGCGTGGACTTGCGCCCGACCCGGTCGCCGAAATGCCCGAACACGATCGCCCCGACCGGCCGCGCGACGAAGGCCAGGCCGAACGTCGCGTAACTGAGCAGCAGCTGCGCCGAGGAGGACTGCCCTGCAAAGAACAACGGCCCGAACACGAGCGCTGCGGCGGTCGCGTAGATGTAGAAGTCGTAGAACTCGACCGCGGTGCCGACCAAGCTGGCGGCGAGGATGCGGCGATGGGAGGCTAGCGTCGTCATGGACATGGTCTCGCCGTGGTCGCCGTTGAGGTCAACCGATTGCCACTACTAATCCTCCCCCGCCAGGGGGAGGTGGCGCGTAGCGACGGAGGGGGAGGAAACGCAGCCGAGGTTAGCCTTTCCTCCCCCTCCGTCTGGCAAGCGCCAGCCACCTCCCCCTTGCGGGGGAGGATCAGACTGGGAGGACTATGCGGGCGACCAAGCCCGGCGCGTTGTCGGCGAGTTCGAAGTGGCCATCGTGGAGCCGCGCTACCGCCTCGATCAGCGCCATGCCAAGGCCCGCACCGGGGGTGGACCGCGCACTGTCGAGGCGGCCGAAGCGCTTCAACGCCTGCGCGCGGTCTGCGGCGGCGATGCCCGGGCCACGGTCCTCGACCTGGATCGCCACGCCATCGGTGCGATGGACGATCCGCAACGTGACCTCGCCGCCCCCCGCGCCGTGCCGGAGCGCGTTGTCGATCAGGTTGGTGATCGCCTGGCTGATGAGTTCGCGGTGGAGCTTCATCGGTGGCGGACGGTCATCGATCGCGATCGTGAACACTAGCCCGGCATCCTCCGCGACGGGCGCATAGAGCTCGCCGATTTCCTCCAGAAGATCGGCGGGCGATACCTCGATGAACCGATCGCGCGAGACCGAGCCCGAGCGGCTGATCTCGATCACCATCGTCAGCATCCGCATGACCAGATCGGTCTCGACCAGCAGGCCGCCGAGCGCCGACTCGCGCGCGTCCGGATCGGCGATCAACACCGCCTGCTCGGTCTTGGTGCGCAGCCGAGCCAGCGGAGAGCGAAGATCGTGCGCGAGGCTGTCGGTAACGATCCGCAACTCGGCCATCACGCCTTCGAGCTTGCCGAGCATGACGTTGAGCCGCGCGGCGAGGCGATCGAACGCGTCTCCGCCGCCCGCGATCATATCGACGCGCCGAGAAAGGTCGCCCTCGCCGGCTGCCTCGATCGCCCTGGCGATGCCATCGAGCCGGCGACTGACGTAGCGTGTGAGCACCAGCCCGCCGATCACGCCGAGCGCCAGCGACAGGAAGACCGCCACCGCGAGCGCACGTTCAATCGCACGCTCCTCCGCAGCGATCAGGTCGAGGTTTCGGCCGGTGAGCAGCCAATAATCGCCAAGCGGGTGGAGGGCGTACCCCGTCTCCCGCGCGGACCAAAGCTCGTCGGAGCCGAGCCGCGCGATCCGGAACTGCGTGATGCGGAGCGGCACGGCGAGACGCGCGGGTGAGATGCCGACGACCGCGCGGCCCTTGGGATCGATCACCGCCAGCACCAGCGAAACGTCACCGGGAACGACCGCGCTATCGATCGCCTGCCGAACCGCGGTCAGTCCACCGCTTCGCCATACCGCGCGCAGGGCTTCGGATTGTTCGGTGGTCTCGCGGCGGATCGCATCGATCGCATCGGCACTGGTGGTCTTCCAGACGAAGCCGACCAGCGCGAGGTTCGACACCAGCGCCAACGCGATCGAGAGCAGTGCGATCCGCGCGGTTACCGAAAGGCGGATCACCACCCCGAATCAGCCTTCGACGGCGAGCCGGTATCCGGCGCCGCGGACCGTGTGCAGAATCGGCGTCGGGAAGCCGTCCTCCAGCTTGCGGCGGAGGCGGCCGATATGGACGTCGACGACGTTCGAGCCCGGGTCGAAATGATAGTTCCAGATCTTCTCGAGCATCATCGTCCGCGTCACGACCTGGCCGGCGTGGCGCGCGAGAAATTCGAGCAGATTGAATTCGCGCGCACCGAGCGGGATCGAGCGCCCGGCGCGCGAGACGGCGCGGGCGAGCAGGTCGATCTCTAGGTCACCCACGGAGAGCTTGGTCTTCTGCGGCTCGGTCGCGGCGCGGTCCGAGCGGCGGAGCATGGCCTCGATGCGTGCGGAGAGTTCGGCGAACGAGAACGGCTTGCAGAGATAGTCATCGGCGCCGGCCTTCAGGCCATCGACGCGGTCGTCGACGGCGGCGAGCGCGGAGAGGATCAGGACGGGCGTCGCGATGCCGGCGGCACGAATCGCGCTGACCATCGACAGGCCGTCGAGGCCGGGCAGCATGCGGTCGGCGATGATGAGGTCGAAGATACCCTCGCTCGCAAGAAACAGGCCGTCGCGGCCGTCTGCACAGGCTTCGATCGCATGCCCCGCTTCGGCCAAACCCTTGGCAAGATAGGCGGATGTCGAGGCGTCGTCCTCGACGATCAGAATCTTGCGGCTCAACGCGGTATCACCTTCCCTGCCACCGAAATCGGTCACTATCTCCTGCCCTCATAAACGGAAAGGCCGGCGGAAAGAAGTCTTCCCACCGGCCCCCACGGTACCCCCGGGAGTGACGGGCACCGATCTCTGGAAACGCGTGCGGCCGTTGCTGGCCACGGGTTGGTTCTAGGATCGGGTGGGGGTCAGGGCGATGACCGAGGGGTGACATTTTCGTCATGTTGAGGGGGGGGGCGCGGGCGACGGTGAGAGCAACGCGAATACGAATACGAAGGTGGTACCGCCGCGCGTTGTGGGATCAAGCGAGCAAAGCACCCCCGCGATACGTCCCGGCCCCTCCCCGTCATCCCGGCGTACGCCGGGACCCACGGATACGGCGGACCATGCATTAGCTTGCAACCACCACCAACTCCGCAACCATGGGTCCCGGCGTTCGCCGGGATGACGGAGTGGGGGGAGAAACAGAGAAGCGTAAGAGAGGGAGGCGTAAGATCGTCACGCCCGATGCCGTGTTCCCCCGCAAGGCGAGGGTTCGGCCTGAGCCCCCGCCTTCGCGGGTAACACGCTTACTTACGCCTATTACTTGTCGAGAATTGCCGAAATCGCCGAACCGACATGCGCAATATCCGCCATGCCATCGACCCGGTGAACCAGCCCCCGGGCGTCATAGATCGGCAGGATCGGGGCGGTCTTCGCACGGTATTCGGCCATGCGGTTGTGGACCGTCTCGGCGTTATCGTCAGGACGGCGCTTGAACTCGGTCGAGCCGCAGACGTCGCAGATGCCCGCCACGACAGGCTTCTTGTAGCGATCGTGATAGCCCGTGCCACACTTGGCGCAGGTGTAGCGGCCGACGACGCGGTCGATCAATGCCGCCTCGTCGACGCCCAGTTCGATGACGTAGTCGAGCGTCCGGCCACGATCGGCGAGCAGACCGTCGAGCGCCTCCGCCTGCGCAGCCGTCCGGGGATAACCGTCGAAGATGACGCCGTTCGCCGTGTCCGGCTGGTCAAGACGCTCGCCGATGATACCCGACACGATCTCGTCCGAGACAAGACCGCCCGATTCCATGACGGACTTTGCCTGAAGGCCGACCGGCGTTCCGGCGGCGACGGCTGCACGCAGCATGTCGCCGGTCGAAAGCTGCACCATGCCGCGCTCACTGACAAGCGTGGCGGCTTGCGTGCCCTTGCCCGCGCCGGGCGGTCCAAGAAGGATGATATTCACGAAACGCACTCCCCTCGTTCGTGCAGGATTTTTACCGCGTTAGACCCGCAGCTTAACGAAGTCGATTGCCCTTGAGCTTCGCCTTCTTGATCAGGTCGCCATACTGGTGCGCCAACAGGTGCGACTGGATCTGCGTCACCGTGTCCATCGTCACGTTGACAACGATCAGCAGGCTGGTGCCACCGAGATAGAACGGGATCTGCAACGCGGTCACCAGATATTCCGGCAACAGGCAGATGATCGTCAGATACGCCGCACCGATGACGGTGATGCGCGTCAGCACGTAATCGAAGTAGTTCTCGGTGTTCTTGCCCGGGCGGATGCCGGGAATGAACCCGCCATTGCGCTTCAGATTGTCGGCGGTTTCCTCGGGGTTGAAGACGACCGCGGTGTAGAAGAACGAGAAGAAGATGATGCCGGCGCCGTACAGCAGCATGTACACGGGCGAGCCGTGCTGCAGGTACTGGTTGAGCGTGATGATGAAGTCACCCCACTTCGATTCGCCTGCAACGCGCTGGCCGGCGAACTGCGAGATCGTCAGCGGCATCAGCAGCAGCGACGAGGCGAAAATCGGCGGGATCACACCCGCGGTGTTGATCTTCAGCGGCAGATGGCTGCGATCGGCCTGCATGCCGCGCTGGGTCTGGCGCTTGGGATACTGGATCAGGATGCGGCGCTGCGCGCGCTCCATGAAGCAGATGAAGAGGATCAGCACGACCACCGCGACGACGATGCCGATCAGCTTGATCGGATCGAGCGAGCCCGAGCGGCCGCCTTCGAGCAGGTTGACGAGCGTAACGGGGAGATGCGCGACGATACCGGCCATGATGATCAGCGAGACACCGTTGCCGATACCGCGGCTGGTGATCTGCTCGCCGAGCCACATCAGGAACATCGTACCGCCGATCAGCGAGATGACCGCGGCGACGCGGAACATCATGCCGGGCTCGATGACCGCCTGGATGCCCTGTGCGGCGCCGAGCGTCTCAAGGCCGACGGCGATGAAATAGCCCTGCACCGCGGTCAGGCCGACGGTGCCGTAGCGCGTGTACTGGTTAAGGCGCTTGCGGCCCGATTCACCGTCCTTCTTGATGGCGGCGAGCGTCGGCGACAGCGAGGTCGCGAGCTGCACCACGATCGAGGCGGTGATGTAGGGCATCACGCCGAGCGCGATCAGCGACATGCGGCTGAGCGAACCACCCGAGAAGGTGTTGAAGAAATCGAGCACGCCGCCCTGGGTCTGCTGCGAGAGCAAGCCAAGCGCGGTCGGGTCGACACCTGGCAGCGGAACATAGCTGAGCAGGCGGAAAATGATCAGCGCACCGATCGTGAACCACAACCGCTTCTTGAGGTCGGTCGCCTTCGCGAATTTCGAAAGGCTGATGCTTTGCGCCATCTGGTCGGCTGCGGATGCCATGCGTGTGATCGTCCTGGAAACAAAGAAGGCGGGATGCGTTGTGACCGCCCCCGCCGCTCATATAGGCGCAGCAGCGCGCTTGTCTAATGGCTAAGGCTACTTCCGTTCGCCCCCGGTACCGTTCGTCCTGAGCGAAGTCGAAGGACATTGCCCCGAGTGACGTACCCTTCGACTTCGCTCAGGGCGAACGGAGGAAGGGAAATCGCTGAACGGCGGCAGGTCAGAAGTGGGCGACGGGAAGACGCTAAGTCAGGCAAATAAAAAGGGGGCCAGCGCTTTCGCACCCGCCCCCTCTAGTTCGGCTTAAGCCTTGAACGACGCCTTGTGCGCCGCACGCTCCTTGTACTTCACGCCCTTCTTGGCGGCAGCCTTCTCGGCTGCTGGCACGAAGTGGATCACCTCGACCTTGCCGCCGATCTTCTCGACCGCTTCGATCGCGCCCTTCGACGCGCCGTCGACGGTGAACGAAAGGACCGTGGTCAGCTCGCCCTTGGCGAGAAGGCGTACGCCGTCCTTGCCGCCGCGTGCCAGGCCAGCGGCCTTCAGCGCGTCGTGGTCGAGCGTGGCGTTAGCCTCGATCTTGCCGGCATCGACCGCGAGCTGGATCGCGCCGAGGTTGACCTCTGCGAAGTCCTTGCGGAAGATGTTGTTGAAGCCGCGCTTAGGCAGACGCATGTGCAGGGGCATCTGGCCGCCTTCGAAGCCGGCGATGGACACGCCCTCGCGGCTCTTCTGGCCCTTCTGGCCGCGGCCTGCGGTCTTGCCCTTGCCCGAGCCGATGCCGCGTCCGACGCGCATCTTGGACTTACGGGCACCCTGGTTATCGCGGAGTTCGTTGAGCTTCATGGTAATGCACTCGCTTTCGCTTGTTACGCGCTGGTTTGAATTCGCCGGGTTAGAATCCGGAAATGAGGAAGGGGGCCGTTAGCCCCCTTCCCGGTATTTGTCACTAGGTAGCGTGAAGGCTCAGCCTTCGACCGACACCATGTGCTGCACCTTGCGGATCATGCCGCGGACCTCTGGGCTGTCTTCCAACTCGCGGGTCTTGTGCATCTTGTTGAGACCGAGACCGATCAGCGTTGCGCGCTGATCCTTCTCGCGGCGGATCGGCGAACCGGTCTGCGTGATCTTGATGGTTGCCATGATCGCTTACTCCGTGATCGCAGCTGCATCGGCCTCGGCGGTCTTCGAACCACCATGGCCGAGCAGGTCGGCGATCTTCTTGCCGCGACGCTGTGCGACGGCCTTGGGCGAGGTCTGCTCGCCAAGGGCCTCGAACGTGGCGCGGATCATGTTGTAGGGGTTCGACGTGCCGACCGACTTGGTCACAACGTCCGCAACGCCCAGCGATTCGAAGACGGCGCGCATCGGGCCACCGGCGATGATGCCCGTACCCTGAGGTGCCGACCGCAGCGTGACCTTGCCGGCACCGAAGTGACCGTTGCCGTCATGATGCAGCGTGCGACCGTCCTTCAACGGAACGCGAACCATCTTCTTTTTGGCAGCAGCCGTCGCCTTCGAGATGGCTTCCGGCACTTCGCGTGCCTTGCCATGACCGAAGCCTGCACGGCCCTTGCCGTCGCCGACGACGACGAGCGCTGCGAAGCCGAAACGCTTACCGCCCTTGACCGTCTTCGAGACGCGGTTGATGTGCACCAGCTTCTCGATCAGCTCTTCGCCGCCATCGTCCGCACCGGGACGACCGCCACGATTGTCACGACCGCGACCGCCGTCGCGACCACCGCGGTTGCCGCCTGGGCCACCGCTGCGGTTGCCACCGGGGCCACCACGACCACCGCCGCCGCCACCGGGACCGCCGCGACCGCGACCGCCACCGTTGTTGCCCTGGTAGCCAGTGCTCTGCGGAACGTTCTGAGCCGTGACGTCCTGTGCGGTCGTCTCGGGA
Source organism: Sphingomonas sp. SL1004 (assembly GCF_057815015.1). Taxonomy (NCBI): domain Bacteria; kingdom Pseudomonadati; phylum Pseudomonadota; class Alphaproteobacteria; order Sphingomonadales; family Sphingomonadaceae; genus Sphingomonas; species Sphingomonas sp. SL1004. The sequence goes on along the minus strand of NZ_JBYMUX010000001.1, from coordinate 3,973,642 downwards.
GCGATTACTGCCGGCGTGTTGTTTTCGTCAGCCATGTCTTAGAACTCCAATCCGGCTTCGCGCGCGGCATCGGCAAGAGCCTTCACGCGACCGTGGTAGAGGAAGCCGCCGCGATCGAACACGACCTGGGTCACGCCCGCTGCCTTGGCAGCCTCGGCGACGCGCTTGCCGACCGAAGTCGCCGCGTCGATGTTGGCGCCGGACGTGCCGCGCACGTCCTTCTCCAGCGTCGAGGCCGATGCGACCGTCGTGCCGGCGGCATCGTCGATCACCTGGGCATAGATGTGCTTGCCCGAGCGATGCACCGACAACCGCGGACGGGTGCCTGCACGTGCGCGGAGCGCGGTACGGTTGCGGCGACGCCGCTTGGCGAAAAGAGAAAGTCCCTTGGTCATTACTTCTTCTTCCCTTCCTTGCGGAAGATGAACTCGCCGTCGTACTTGATACCCTTGCCCTTGTAAGGCTCAGGCTTGCGCCACTGACGAATTTCCGCGGCCAGCTGACCGACCATCTGCTTGTCCGAACCCGAGATCTCGATCGTCGTGTTGTCGGGGGTCTTGACTTCGATCCCCTCCGGCACGTCGATGTTGACGTCGTGGCTGTAGCCGAGCTGCAGCTTGAGGTTGCGACCCTGCGCTGCGGCACGATAGCCGACGCCGGTGATCAGCAGCTTCTTGGTGAAGCCTTCCGACACACCGGTGACCAGGTTCTGCACCATGGTACGCTGCATGCCCCAGAACGCGCGAGCGCGCTTGGTGTCGTTCGCCGGCTGCACCGAAATGCCGCCGTCTTCGATCGTGTAGCTGATCTCGTCGCGAAGCGGCATCTTGAGGGTACCCTTGGGGCCCTTCATCGTCAGCTGCTTGTTCTCGATGGTCGGCGTGATGCCCGCCGGTACGGTGACCGGCTTCTTACCAATGCGGCTCATCAGAACACCTCCGCGAGGACTTCGCCGCCGACGTTCTGCTCGCGTGCTTCGGAATCCGACAGCACGCCGCGGGGCGTCGAGACGATGGTGATGCCGAGGCCGTTACGGACGCGCGGGAGTTCCTGCGAGCCGGAATAGACGCGACGGCCGGGCTTCGAGACGCGCGCGACATGCTTGATCGCAGGCTGGCCCTCGAAATACTTCAGCTCGATGCGAAGGCCGGCCGCGGGGCCCATCTGCTCTTCGCTATAGCCACGGATATAGCCTTCGCGCTGCAGAACGTCGAGCACGCGGACGCGCAGCTTCGACGCCGGCGTGAGGACGGAGTCCTTCTTCGCGCGCTGGCCATTACGGATACGGGTGAGCAAATCACCCAGGGGATCGGTCACTGCCATGATTTAGTCCTTACCAGCTCGACTTCGTGACGCCGGGGATGAGGCCCTTGTTGGCCAGATCGCGCAGCTGAATACGGCAGAGCCGGAACTTGCGGTAATAAGCGCGCGGGCGACCGGTCAGCTCGCACCGGTTACGGATGCGGGTCGGGTTCGCGTTGCGCGGCAGTGCCGCCATCTTGAGGCGAGCGATCAGACGCTCACCGTCATCGAGCGTCTTGTCCGCTGCGATTGCCTTCAGTGCCGCGTACTTCGGGGCATACTGCTTGACCATGCGCTTGCGGCGCTCGTTCTTGTTGACTGAACTCAGTTTCGCCATCGACTTAAGTTCTTTCTTTCCTGAAGCGCCGCCCGTGACACGAGGTCAGGGGCGGCGGTTGGTAGTTAAGCTGCCTTCTTCTCGTCGGCAGCGTCGTCTTCGATCGGGAACGGGAAACCGAACAGACGCAGAAGCTCGCGAGCCTCGTCGTCGGTCTTTGCGGTCGTCGTCACGATCACATCCATGCCGCGGACCTTGTCGACCCGGTCATAGCTGATTTCTGGGAACACGATCTGCTCCTTGATACCGCAGGCATAGTTGCCGCGGCCATCGAAGCTCTTCGGGTTGAGACCGCGGAAATCGCGGACGCGGGGAAGAGCGATCGTGATGAAACGGTCGAGAAACTCGTACATGCGCTCGCGGCGAAGGGTTACCTTCACGCCGATCGGCATGCCTTCACGCAGCTTGAACTGCGCGATCGACTTCTTGGCCTTCGTCACGACAGGCTTCTGGCCGGCGATCAGCTCCATTTCGGAAGCAGCCTGGTCGACCTTCTTCTTGTCCTGCGTGGCTTCGCCGACGCCCATGTTCAGCACGATCTTGTCGAGCCGGGGGATCTCCATGACGTTCTTGTAACCGAACTTCTCGGTCATCGCCTTGATGATCGTCTCGTCGTACAGCTTGCGCATGCGCGCGACGTAGACGGCCTCGGTGCCGGCCTGCTTGCCAGTGTTCTGATCAACCATTGATCTTCTCCCCGGTCTTGACGGCGACGCGGACCTTCTTGCCGTCCTGCTCCTCGAAGCGGACGCGGGTCGGCTTGCCGTCGGCGGTCACGTGCGCGACCTTCGAAACGTGCATCGGTGCTTCCTTGCGGATCAGGCCACCCTGCGGGTCACCCTGAGTCGGCTTGGTGTGGCGCACGGCGATGTTGACGCCCGATACGACGACCTTGTCGGTCTTCGGCATGGAGACGGTGACTTCACCGGTCTTGCCCTTGTCCTTGCCGGACAAGACGATGACCTTGTCACCCTTCTTGATACGCTGCGACGCCATTACAGCACCTCCGGCGCGAGGCTGATGATCTTCATGTGCTTCTTGCCGCGCAGCTCGCGAACGACTGGGCCGAAGATACGGGTGCCGATCGGCTCCTCGTTCTTGTTGACCAGCACCGCGGCATTGCCGTCGAAGCGGATGACCGTACCGTCTGCACGGCGGATATCCTTGGCGGTACGCACGATCACCGCGCGGTGAACGTCGCCCTTCTTCACACGGCCACGTGGCTGCGCTTCCTTGATGCTGACGACGATGATGTCGCCAACGCCTGCAACACGACGCTTGGAACCCCCAAGCACCTTGATGCACTGCACCCGCTTCGCGCCGCTGTTGTCAGCGACGTCGAGATTGGACTGCATCTGGATCATGGATCCGTATCCCTTCTCTGTCTCTGGGGTCGATACCGACCGAACCCCGCCTAAAAAATCACCCCGCCACGGACGAACCGCAGCGGGGAGGAGCGGCCGCTTAGCCGTTCCAGTTTACGAAAACAAGAGCGCAGGAAGTTTCCCCCCTGCCCTCTTAACTCAAACCCTTCACTCCAGCGAAAGCTGGAGTATCCCTGTTCGAGCCGATCGCCCTTCACCACGAGATCCCAGCTTTCGCTGGGATGACGGGGTTTGGAGCGTACCAGTTCAGCCCTCGGCCGAAGCCCGCTCCGGCGTCGCGTGGGTGTTGACCCGCTCGATCACCTTCCAGGTCTTCAGCTTGGAGATCGGTGCGGTCTCTTCGATCCGCACGGTCTCGCCCTGCTTGAACTCGTTGCTCTCGTCATGAGCATGATACTTCTTCGAGCGACGGATGATCTTCCCGTAGAGCGGGTGCTTCACCTTACGCTCGACGTTCACGACCACCGTCTTGTCGCCCTTGTCGGACACGACCAGACCGGTCAGCACGCGCTTCGGCATGATACGTTCCTTACTTCGCGGCTTCAGCGCTGGTGCGCTGAGCCTGCAGGGTCTTGATGCGAGCGATGTCGCGGCGGACCTCACGAACGCGGCTCGGCTTTTCGAGCTGGTTCGTGGCGGCCTGGAAGCGCAGGTTGAACTGCTCGCGCTTCAGTTCGCCGAGTGACTCCGACAGCTGGTCGTCGCTCTTGGTCTTCATGTCGTCGATACGAGCCATGATCTTACTCGCCTCCCAGATGCGAGGTGTCACCCAGGCGGGCAACGACCTTTACCTTGATCGGCAGCTTCATGGCCGCCCGCTCGAACGCCTCGGCGGCGATCTTGCCGTCGACGCCGTCGAGCTCGAACAGGATCCGACCCGGCTTGACGCGAGCGGCCCAGTATTCCGGCGCGCCCTTGCCCTTACCCATGCGAACTTCGGCTGGCTTTCCCGAGACCGGAAGGTCTGGGAAGATGCGGATCCACAAACGCCCCTGGCGCTTCATGTGACGCGTGATCGCGCGGCGGGCCGCCTCGATCTGGCGTGCGGTGATCCGGTCGGGTTCCATCGCCTTGAGGCCGTAGGAGCCGAAATTGAGCGAGAAGCCACTCTTGGCGTCGCCCGAAATCTTGCCCTTGAAGGCCTTCCGGAACTTGGTCTTTTTTGGTTGCAGCATGTCTGTTCCTGCCCCTTAGCGACGATCGTCGCGCTGCGGCCGCACACCGGAGGTCTGAGCCTCCATCATGATGCGGTCGTACGACGTCGGATCGTTGCCGAGAATCTCGCCCTTGAAGACCCAGACCTTCACGCCGCAAACGCCGTAGGACGTGTGCGCCGTAGCCTCGGCATAATCGATGTTCGCGCGCAGCGTGTGCAACGGAACCCGACCCTCACGATAGCTCTCCGACCGTGCGATCTCGGCGCCACCAAGACGGCCACCGCAGTTCACCCGGATGCCCTCGGCACCGAGACGCATCGCCGACTGGACCGCACGCTTCATGGCGCGACGGAAGGCGATACGACGCTCGAGCTGATCGGCGATGCCCTGCGCGACGAGACGCGCATCGACTTCCGGCTTGCGGATCTCGACGATGTTCAGCGACACGGTCGACGACGTCATCTTGCCGATCGTCGAACGCAGCTTCTCGATGTCCGCACCCTTCTTGCCGATGATCACGCCGGGGCGTGCAGCGAAGATGGAGATGCGGGCCAGCTTGGCCGGACGCTCGATGACCACCTTGGAGATCGCGGCCTGCGGCAGCGTCTTCATGATGAATGCGCGGATCTTGAGATCCTCGAGCAGGAGCCGACCATAGTCGGCGCCTTCGGCGTACCAGCGGCTATCCCAGGTACGGTTGATCTGCAGACGCAGACCGATGGGGTTGCTCTTCTGACCCATTATGCTTCTTCCTGCTCGCGCACGACGATGCGCAGACGGCTGAATGGCTTGAGGATGCGGGTCGACTTGCCGCGGCCGCGGGTAGCGAAGCGCTTCATCGTGATCGACTTGCCGACCGAAGCCTCGGCGACGACGAGGGCGTCGACGTCGAGGTTGTGGTTGTTCTCGGCGTTGGCGATGGCCGAGGCCAGCACCTTGCGCGCTTCGATCGCCATGCCCTTGGTCGAGAAGGCGAGGATGTTCATCGCATCGCCGACCTTCTTGCCACGGATCAGCGCAGCCACGAGGCCGAGCTTCTGCGCGGAACCACGGATCTGCGTACCGACCGAAAGCGCCTCGTTGTCCGCGACCTTGCGCGGGCTGACTTGCTTAGACATCAGCGCTTGCCCTTCTTGTCGGCGGAGTGGCCGGGGAAGTAGCGCGTGGGCGCGAACTCACCGAGCTTCATGCCGACCATGTCTTCGTTGACCGAGACGGGCACGAACTTGCGGCCGTTATAGACGTTGAACGTGAGACCCACGAACGACGGCAGGATCGTCGAGCGACGCGACCAGGTCTTGATCGGCGAACGCGCGTTGGTGTCCTGGGCGGTTTCTGCCTTCTTGAGCAGATGAAGGTCCACGAAGGGGCCCTTCCAGACTGAACGAGCCATGTTAGCCCTTCCTCTTCGTCGAATGACGCGACCGGATGATCATCTTGTCGGTCGACTTGTTATGACGCGTGCGCGCACCCTTCGTCGGCTTGCCCCAAGGCGTAACCGGATGACGGCCACCCGAGGTACGGCCTTCACCACCGCCGTGCGGATGGTCGACCGGGTTCTTGGCGACGCCGCGCGTCAGAGGACGGATACCCATCCAGCGCGAACGCCCTGCCTTGCCCAGGTTCTGGTTCTGGTTGTCGGGGTTCGAGACCGCGCCAACCGTCGCCATGCAATCGCTACGGATGTAGCGCTGCTCGCCCGAGTTCAGGCGGACCATCACCATGCCCTTGTCGCGACCGACGACCTGCACATACGTGCCGGCCGAACGGGCGATCTGGCCACCCTTCATCGGCTTCATCTCCACGTTGTGGACGATGGTGCCGACCGGCATCTGACCGAGTTCCATGGCATTGCCTGGCTTCACGTCGGTCTTCTTGGCCGCGAGGACCTTGTCGCCGACGGCCAGACGCTGTGGCGCCAGGATGTAGGCGAGTTCCTCGTCCGGGTACTTGACCAGGGCGATGAACGCGGTGCGGTTGGGATCATACTCGATCCGCTCGACAGTGCCCTCGACGTCCCACTTGCGACGCTTGAAGTCGATGTAGCGGTACTTCTGCTTGTGACCGCCGGCGATGCCGCGCGAGGTCACATGGCCCTTGTTGTTACGACCGCCGGTCTTGTGCTTACCTTCGGTCAGCGCCTTGACGGGGCGACCCTTCCAGAGCGACGACTTGTCGACCAGGATGAGACCGCGGCGTGCCGGCGATGTCGGATTATAATGCTTGAGTGCCATGGCCTCAGATCCCCGTCGTCACGTCGATGGACTGACCGTCCTTCAACGTCACGATTGCCTTTTTCATGTCGGAGCGCGAGTAGTTCGTGCCCTTCCACTTCTTGGTCTTGCCCTTCTGGACGAGCGTGTTCACGCCGACGACGTTCACGTCGAACAGCGCCTCGACGGCCGCCTTGATCTCGGGCTTCGTGGCATCGTTCGATACCTTGAACACAACCGCGTTGAACTCCGACAGGGTCGTCGTCTTCTCGGTGATGTGCGGCGCGAGGATAACGTCGTAATGACGATTATCGATGCCCGCCTTCTGCTTCTTAGCCATGGAAGCGCGCCTCCAGCTTTTCGACAGCGGCGCGCGTCAGCACCAGCGTGTCATGCTTCAGGATGTCGTAAACGTTCGCGCCGGCAGCCGGCATCACGTTCACTTCGTACAGGTTGCCCGCAGCGAATGCGAAGCTGGTGTCGACCATGTCGCCGTCGATGACGAGCGCACGCTTGCCGAAGCCGAGCTTTGCGAGATCGCCCTGCAGCGTCTTGGTCTTGCCACCCTCGACAGCCAGGCTGTCCATGATGACCAGCGAACCCGCCTTGGCGTGGCTGCTGAGCGCCATCCGCAGGCCGAGCGAGCGAACCTTCTTGTTCAGCGACGGGTTGAAGTCACGGACGCGTGCGCCGTGAGCCTTACCACCACCGATGAACACAGGTGCGCGACGATCGCCGTGACGAGCCGTACCGCCGCCCTTCTGGCGACCGAACTTCTTGCCGGTGCGTGCGACGTCTGCGCGCTCACGGGTGCCACGAGCCGTCTCGCGACGCTTCTCGAGCTGCCAGGTGACGACACGGTGCAGGATGTCGGCGCGCGGATCGAGACCGAAGACCTCGTCGTTGAGCTCGATGTCCGCTGCGTCAGTGCCGGCGAAAGATGAAACCTTGATCTTCACGCTCAGCCCTCCTGGCCGTCGGCTGCAGGTGCGTCGGTCGTTTCGGCCGGCGTGTCTGCTGCGGTGTTGCTGTTTGCGGTCTTGAGACCGGCGGGGAACGGTGCGTCGGCGTGGCGCGCGACCTTCACCGAGTCCTTGACGAAGAGCCAGCCGCCCTTGGAGCCAGGAACCGAACCCTTGACGAACAGGAGACCACGCTCGACGTCCGTCGATACGATCTCGAGGTTCTGCTGGGTGCGATACTTGTCGCCCATGTGGCCGGCCATCTTCTTGTTCTTGAAGACCTTGCCCGGATCCTGGCGCTGACCGGTCGAACCGAGCGAACGGTGCGAGACCGACACGCCGTGGGTTGCCCGCAGACCGCCGAAGCCCCAACGCTTCATGCCGCCCTGGAAGCCCTTACCCTGGGTCTTGCCCTGGATATCGACGATCTGGCCTGCGACGTAATGGTCAGCCGAAATCTCGGCGCCGACGTCGAGCAGGCCGTCTGCGTTCACGCGGAACTCATGGACGACAGCCTTGGGCTCCACTTCGGCCTTGCCGAAATGGCCGCGCTGCGGCTTTGCGACATTCTTCGACTTGGCGACACCTGCACCAAGCTGGACGGCAGTGTAGCCGTCACGATCCATTTCGCGAACGGAAACGACCTGATTGCCTTCGAGCGCCAGAACGGTGACCGGCACGTGCCGACCATCTTCCTGGAACAGGCGGGTCATCCCCATCTTCTTCGCGATCACGCCAGTACGCATGATCTTGTCCCTTCCTAGACAGAGGCCCCGTCGGACTATTCCTCAGGGGCTTGCGGACCATGTCCGGAGCGAGCTCCATGATGCGTCCACCTGACCCCATCCCCGGCAAAAGCCCTGAATGGAGTCGGTTCAACCCGGTAAATACGAAACGTGCCCCCGTCCCGGGCTGGTGCTTCTGCAAATGCGGAAGCGTGACGGGGGACGCTGCCCCGTCGGTTTTCACCGACGGCGGTATCCCAATGTAGAGCGGCGCGGGACCGTTACCGGTCGACCACGCCGCGCCAGCCCTTAGGCGAGCTTGATCTCGACGTCAACGCCAGCGGCGAGGTCCAGCTTCATCAGCGCATCGACCGTCTGCGGCGTCGGCTGGACGATATCCAGCATACGCTTGTACGTGCGCACCTCGAACTGCTCGCGCGACTTCTTGTCGATGTGCGGGCCGCGGTTCACGGTGAACTTTTCGATGCGCGTCGGAAGGGGAATCGGACCGCGGATGAGTGCGCCGGTGCGGCGTGCGGTGTCGGCGATGTCGCCAGTGGCCTGATCGAGCACACGGTGATCGAACGCCTTCAGACGAATGCGGATATTGCTGTCCATAGTCCCTACCGATGCGAAAGAGCGGGCCCGTTTCCGGGCTCTTGCTGGTTGATGTTTAAACCGAAGGCGGGCCATTACGGGAGAGTCGGTCGAAATGCAACCGGGGGGAGAGGGTTTTCCTATCGACCTGACTTATCGCATGACTGCAAAGCAGCGTACAGAACGTGACGCTGCGGTAGGGTCATCGGCGACCGCGCTTTTTGACTATCAGCACGCAGGCTCCCTTTAAGCCGGCCGGCCGCCTCGCCAGAGGGGCGATGCACACGTGCTTCGGTAGGATCGAGCTAAAACGGTGCCGAGCTTCTCTGAAAGCCAGCCCAAGGCGAGCGGGGCGCGGCGAGTTCGTCAAACATCTGGAACAAGTCTACCGAATAACTCGAGTGCTGTAGAAACTGGCGCTTTCGAAATTCATCGGTCAGTTGCGGCTTTCGACCCAGGAAAAACAGTTTGTCGCGTGAATAGATTTGCACGATCTCATTCACCCGATCGACCATCCATGCCGGCGCCCGAAGGGACGCGCAGTTACGGTCAGACCGCATCGCAATGGGCGTACATATATAGACGCATAGGTTTGGCGTCAGAGGGATAAGCGCGCGGCCTCCCACGCGACCAGCTTGGAGCTCACCCGAAAGCCAATCCAAATACCCGTCGCCGCATATGAAGTGCTTGAAATCAGAATGTAGTAAAACAAAGAAACGATTAGTCAGCACACCGCTCTCGCATAGCTTTTTAGCCATCCGGTAGTTCTGCAGCATGTTTGCCTTTCCTACATCCTCGTTGACGGGAAGGCCAAAGCGCTCCGGAAAAGACTCGTACTTAAAACAGCTGGATGGGCTCCGGATCAAAAGCGAATAGATCAGCAGCAGCAGGTCGCGACCGATCCGCTCCTCGATGTGGTATACTTTAGATAAATCGAGCAGCTTTCGCTCCTTATTGAAGGCGCATTTCAGAAGCGCGACGACTTCTCGCAAGCTTTGACCAAGCGGCTTTAGTTTTACCAGATACGTGACAATGTCATGTACCTTGGCATCAATATCAAACTCGGTCTCAAAATTTGTATTAGGCCAACCACCCCCGCGAGAAAGCGTATGGCCATGAATTTTGTAACCGATCTTACGGTTGCGATGCTTCTTTTTGCCAACCTTCTCATCTGGTTCAATCCAAGACACTTCGCCGTTTTTGTTAGCCCAGTAGTCTTGAAGGGCAACCGGCCACCAGTGATGATCCCTAGGCACGTTGCGGGCCATTTGCTCAGATCCCCCGAAATGCGCCCAGCACTAAGGCTCGACATTGTTCGCTACGCTGATGACACGAAACACGCGCTTGCCCAGCTACACAACACCAAACACGAAAAAGCCCGGCCTCTCTCGCGAGAAGCCGGGCTCTTTTCGATCAACTCCCGAAGGAGAGGATGCTTACTTGTCGATCTGGCTGACGACGCCTGCACCGACAGTACGGCCGCCTTCGCGGATCGTGAAGCGCTGGCCCACGTCCATGGCGATCGGTGCGATCAGCTTGATGCCGAGCGACACGTTGTCGCCTGGCATAACCATCTCGGTGCCCTCAGGCAGCTCGACGGTGCCGGTCACGTCCGTCGTACGGAAGTAGAACTGCGGGCGGTAGTTGGCGAAGAACGGCGTGTGACGGCCACCCTCTTCCTTCGACAGCACGTACACTTCCGAGTTGAAGTCGGTGTGCGGCTTGATCGTGCCTGGCTTGCAGAGCACCTGGCCACGCTCGACTTCGTCGCGTGCGACGCCGCGGATCAGCGCGCCGACGTTATCGCCAGCCTGGCCCTGGTCGAGCAGCTTGCGGAACATCTCGACGCCCGTGACCGTGGTCTTGCGGACGGTCGGGTGGATGCCGACGATCTCGACTTCCTCGCCAACCTTGACGATGCCGGTCTCGACGCGGCCGGTGACGACCGTACCACGACCCGAGATCGAGAACACGTCCTCGATCGGCATCATGAACGGCTTGTCGAGCGGACGCTCTGGCTGCGGGATGTACTCGTCGACAGCCTGCATCAGCTCGGTGACGGCGTCGGCGCCGAGCTTCTGGTTCGAACCCGACAGTGCGCAGGTAGCCGAACCCTTGATGACGGGGATGTCGTCGCCCGGGAAGTCGTACGAGCTGAGCAGCTCGCGGATTTCCATCTCGACCAGCTCGAGGATTTCCTCGTCGTCGACCAGATCGACCTTGTTCATGAACACGACCATGGCAGGCACGCCGACCTGGCGTGCGAGCAGGATGTGCTCACGGGTCTGTGGCATCGGGCCATCGGTCGCCGAAACGACGAGGATCGCGCCGTCCATCTGGGCTGCGCCGGTGATCATGTTCTTCACATAATCGGCGTGGCCCGGGCAATCGACGTGCGCGTAGTGACGGTTGGCCGTCTCGTACTCGACGTGTGCGGTCGAGATCGTGATGCCGCGCTCGCGCTCCTCGGGAGCCTTGTCGATGTTGGCGAAGTCGACGGCGGTACCGCCGGTCGTCTCTGCCAGAACCTTCGTGATCGCAGCGGTGAGCGACGTCTTGCCATGATCGACGTGACCGATGGTGCCGATGTTGAGATGCGGCTTGTTCCGCTCAAATTTTGCCTTGGCCATTGTTTCCTACCTTCTGATTCGTATTCCGGTGCCACCCCGGGAACCGCGCGAACGCGGCCCAATAGCGGCTGTTAAAGCGTTGCGCCAGCCCCTGCTTGGGGAGAGGCCGACGCGGAAGTGAATTCCGCGTCGTCGAACTTCGGTCATGAACCGAAGCCGGCCGGCCTTTCGGCGTCTCCGAGCCAGGAAAACCTGGCTCGGTGCGCCTCGGGCTTACGCCAGCTTAGCCTTCACCTCGTCCGCAACGTTCTGCGGCACTTCGTCATAGTGCGAGAACTGCATCGAGTAGTTCGCGCGACCCTGCGTGAACGAACGGAGCGAGTTCACGTAGCCGAACATGTTCGCCAACGGGACCATCGCCTCGACCGTCTGCGCGTTGCCGCGGCTGTCGGTGCCCTGGATCTGGCCACGACGGCTGTTCATGTCGCCGATGACGTCGCCCAGATAATCCTCCGGGGTAACGACTTCGACCTTCATGACCGGCTCGAGCAGCGTGATGCCCGACTTCTGTGCCACTTCGCGCATCGCGCCACGCGCACAGATTTCGAACGCCAGAGCCGACGAGTCGACGTCGTGATACGCGCCGTCATACAGCACGATCTCGAAATCGATGATCGGGAAGCCGACCAGCGAACCCGAAGCAGCAGTTTCGCGGAAGCCCTTCTCGATCGCAGGCAGATATTCCTTCGGAATGTTGCCGCCCTTGATCTCGTCCTTGAACGTGATGCCCGAACCGCGCTCGCCCGGCGTGACCTTCACCTTCACGCGACCGAACTGGCCGGTGCCGCCCGACTGCTTCTTGTGCGTGTAGTCGACGTCGACGGCCTTCTTCAGATACTCGCGATACGCGACCTGAGGAGCGCCGACGTTCGCCTCGACCTTGAACTCACGCTTCATGCGATCGACCAGGATCTCGAGATGGAGCTCGCCCATGCCCTTGATGATGGTCTGGCCCGACTCAGGGTCGGAAGAAACGCGGAACGAAGGATCTTCACGTGCGAGACGATTGAGCGCGACGCCCATCTTCTCCTGGTCGGCCTTGGTCTTCGGCTCCACCGAAAGCTCGATCACGGGCTCGGGGAATTCCATCCGCTCGAGAATGATCGGTGCGTTCATCGCGCAGAGCGTGTCACCGGTCGTGGTATCCTTGAGACCCGCGAGAGCGACGATGTCGCCAGCGAAAGCCTCCTGGATATCCTCACGGCTGTTCGCATGCATAAGCAGCATGCGGCCGACCTTTTCCTTCTTGTCCTTGACCGAGTTGGTGACCTGCGATGCGGTCTCCAGCTTGCCCGAGTAGATGCGGGCGAAGGTCAGAGTACCGACGAACGGATCGTTCATGATCTTGAACGCGAGCGCCGAGAACGGAACCTCGTCCGAGGACGGACGCTCGTCCGGCGTCACGCCGTCGAGCTTCAGACCCTGGATCGCGGGAACGTCGAGCGGCGAAGGCAGATAGTCGACGACGGCGTCGAGCAGGGGCTGAACGCCCTTGTTCTTGAACGCCGAACCGCAAACGACGGGGACGAACGCCATGCTCAGCGTACCCTTGCGGATCAGCTTCTTGAGGTCGGCGACGCTCGGCTCGTTACCTTCGAGATAGGCCTCCATAAGCGCATCGTCCTGCTCGACGGCCATCTCGATCAGCTCGCTGCGATACTTCGCGGCCTTCTCGATCAGATCCTCAGGGATCTCGGCATATTCGAACTTCGCGCCCAGGCTCTCTTCGAGCCAGATGATCGCACGGTTCTCAACGAGATCGACGAGGCCCTTGAAGCCGCCCTCCATGCCGATCGGGAGATACAGCACGGCTGGACGCGCGCCGAGGCGCTCGATGATCGAGTTCACGCAGAAGTAGAAATCGGCACCGGTGCGATCGAGCTTGTTGACGAAGCACATGCGCGGCACGCCGTACTTATCGGCCTGACGCCACACGGTCTCGGACTGCGGCTCGACACCGGCAACGCCGTCGAAGCATGCGACCGCGCCGTCGAGCACGCGAAGCGAACGCTCAACCTCAATCGTGAAGTCGACGTGGCCCGGGGTATCGATGATGTTGATAAGGTGCTCTTCGCCCTTACCTTCTTCGGCACGCCACTTGCAGGTGGTCGCAGCCGACGTGATCGTGATCCCGCGCTCCTGCTCCTGCTCCATCCAGTCCATCGTCGCAGTGCCTTCGTGCACTTCGCCGATCTTGTAGGACTTGCCGGTGTAATAGAGGATGCGCTCGGTCGTCGTCGTTTTGCCGGCGTCGATGTGCGCCATGATGCCGATGTTACGGTAACGGTCGAGCGGATGGCTGCGGGCCATGATCGTGCTTCCTTAAGGATATGGGGAGCCGAACGTGCCGGCTCCCCAATATATAGGTGTTTGCGTTACAGGCGAAAGACCGCCTGCATCGCGGTTACCAGCGGTAGTGCGAGAAGGCGCGGTTGGCTTCCGCCATCCGGTGCGTATCTTCACGCTTCTTGACCGCGTTGCCACGGTTGTTGGCGGCGTCCATCAGCTCACCCGACAGCCGTGCGGCCATAGTGTTCTCGCTTCGCGAACGCGCCGCACCGATCAGCCAGCGAATCGCCAGCGCCTGTGCACGCTCGGGACGAACCTCGACCGGCACCTGGTACGTTGCACCACCAACGCGGCGCGAACGGACCTCGATGCCCGGCTTCACGTTGTTCAGCGCATCGTGGAAAACGCCGATCGGGTCGCGCTTGGCGCGCTGCTCGACGGTTTCGAATGCACCGTACACGATCAGCTCTGCGACGGACTTCTTGCCGTCCAGCATGACGCTGTTCATGAACTTCGACAGAACCTCATCCCCGAACTTGGGATCAGGCAGGATGACCCGCTTTTCGGGACGACGACGACGTGCCATTTCAATTTCCTTGTAGACTTCAGCCGGTTCCGGAACACGTCCGGGGCTTACTAAGCTTCGTAACTTCCGAGGCGTGGATCCCGGATAAGACCGCTAGAGAAGCGATCTTTCCGGGATGATCATGCCCCCGGCATGATCACTTCGGACGCTTGGCGCCGTACTTGGAACGCGACTGACGCCGGTCCTTCACACCCTGTGTATCGAGCACGCCGCGCAGGACGTGATAGCGAACACCGGGAAGATCGCGGACACGACCGCCACGGATCAGGACAACCGAATGCTCCTGAAGATTGTGGCCCTCGCCCGGGATGTAGCTGATGACTTCGCGCTGGTTGGTCAGGCGAACCTTGGCCACCTTGCGCAGAGCCGAGTTCGGCTTCTTCGGGGTCGTCGTGTAGACGCGCGTGCAAACGCCACGCTTCTGCGGATTTGCTTCCATCGCAGGGACCTTGGACTTGGCCTTCTGCGGATCGCGGCCCTTGCGGACCAGCTGGTTGATCGTCGGCATTGAAGCCTTCACCTTTCAAGTGGTTACTTTGCTGGAGCCATGAGGCGCCTGAGAATACAAAAAGGACCACAGGAACGCGGGAGCGCCCCTCAGGTCCTGGAATGCATCCAGCAATGTTCAAGCATGCCCGGCGGGAAACACTCCCGAAGAACAGGCCGCGCCTATAGGTCAGGACGGGGGCAAGGTCAACGGGGCGGAATCGGTTTGCGCCCGGGTCCTGCGACCGGTTTAACGCGGTGGAAACGTCGGCTGGCGCAAGGGCCACGGATGATATCCGCCCACCTGCCCCAGCGCCGCCTTGCCGTTCCGATCGCGCCCCTGCTCGGGCTGACGATCACCGCTGAGGTGGCACTGTCACACGGTGCGGAGTCGTTTGCGTCCAATCTGCTATGCGATCTTGCCTCCATCGCCGTCTTGGTCGCGGCCAGCGAGCGACGACATAACGCAATGCTCGCGGCCGCCGGCCTGGCGTGCGGGCTGGCCGCCTATGGTGCGATGCTCCTCCCGCTTGCGATCGGACTCGTCGTCAGTCGGGGGGTCAGGCCCCGCATGCTCCTGCTCATCCCGCTCTTCGCGTGCATCACGATCGTCGCGCTCGGCACGCCATCCCTCGCGCCAAGTTGGGTAGGCTTTTGGTCGGCGCCCCCTCAACCGGAGATGACGGGATTGCTAGCGGCGCTCGCATTCGGGAGTCTGGCGTGGCTGACCGCAACGCTGTCCGACAGACCACTCATGCCGGAAATGCTTACCGCCGCCACGCTGACCTGCGGCCTTGGCTACGCACTGGTCATGCCCGGTGTATCGATGGCCATCCCGCTTGCACTGGCCATGGTGCACCGGGACCGCCGGATATCGCTGCTGACAGGATTCGCCGAACTGATGGCGGCGGCCGGACTACCGATGCCAGCAACCTTGACGCTCATGGTGACTCTCGCCTTGGTGATGAAGCCGCTCGTCGGACCCGCGGCGAACGACAACCCCGTGTTTGCTCGAGTCTGATCGGACCTCACGATCCTCCCCCGCCAGGGGGAGGATCGCAAGGCCGCCCGCCCCCTAACGCCGCGGCGTTTCCAGCACCGCCAGCAACGTCTTCTCGAATCGCGCCGGATCCTCGACCTGCGGCGAGTGCCCTAGCCCCTCGAGCATCACGAGTTTCGCATTCGGCATCTGCTTCACCGCGCGCGGCGCAACCATCGGAATAGGCTCGAGAAACTTGCGCAAATTCGCCGGCGCCTGCGCACGGCCAAAAGCCGTCTTGTCGAGCGTGCCGACGATAAGCGTCGTGGGAGGCGTGATCCGGTAGAGTTCGTGCGCGACCGGCTGCGCCTTGATCATCTCGCTGGTTTTCGCCTGTGCCAGCGCCACGGTGTCGCGCCCTGCCCCCTGATACATACCCGCCTGCATCCAGACCCAGCGATCGTAAGACGGCTTCCACACACCGTGATAATAATTCTCGAGCTGATACGCCTTGATCGACGCGTAACTCGTCCTCTTCTCGTTCGCCCACAGCGTGTCGACGTCGGTGTAGGGCACGCCCTCTTCGGAGCGATCCTTCAGGCCGAGTGGATTGACCAGCACCAGCTTCTCGACCGACGCCGGATAGAGGATCGCATACCGCATCGCGAGCATGCCGCCCATCGAATGCCCGACGATCGTCGCGCGCGTGATCCCACGCGATTCGAGCAGCCGCTTGGTGAACGTCGCCAGCATCTCGAAACTATACTGCGCCGCCCGCGGCTTGGACGATTTGCAGAAGCCGATCTGGTCGGGAACGATGACGCGGTAACCAACCTCGCTGAGCGCCCGCACCGTGCTGCCCCAGGTCGCGCCACAAAAGTTCTTGCCGTGCAGCAGAACGACGGTGCGGCCGTTGGGCCGCTGCGGCGCGATATCCATGAAGGCCATCTGTGCGGGCGCGCCGACGATATCGACTTCCATCGTCTGCACCGGCCAGGGGTAGGTGAAGCGTTCGAGCTGCGGGCCGAGGTCCGGCACCTGCGGTACCGGCACCGCCCCCATCAGGAGCGCGGCGATCGGCAGCCCCAGCATCTTCATTCCCGCCTTCATACGATTACGCTTTCCTACATCCAACGAGACGGCCTAAGGTTAACGGGCAAACCCAGTGTCGTGCAACGCACCATCCTTACGACGATGATGCGGGAGCGGTTGCCAGAACGAATTGCACGCGCGGCGCTTGCCCTTCTCGAAAACGCTGGGTAAGGGGCGCGTCCGTGTAGGAGTGTAGCTCAGTTGGTTAGAGCGTCGGTCTCCAAAACCGAAGGCCCTCGGTTCGAATCCGAGCACTCCTGCCACCCCCTTAAAAATTCGACCGACATGGTGACGATTGCGCCAGCCGCATTCTTGCGCCCATCGCGATTGCAGAAACTGCATTCCTTGATGCATATTGCGCACTTGAGAAATTATCTGCTGCGATGCACAAAGATCAGGCCTTTCAGGCATCCTCTCCTAAAAACTTTCATGGCCGGTCTCGTACCGGCCTTTTTTTTCGCCTGCGTTCGGCGTATGCATCGTACGCCGTCGTCAAGCCGAACGATAAATAGAAACCGTGGGAGCGGAGCCGCCGGTCAAACCGGCACCGGCAAGACGATCGTGCGGGGGATCGAGTGACCCAAGCGCTCTCCCCCGCCACTTCTCTCCGCCACGCGTCCTCTCGGCTGCATTCAATTGCAGTCCGTCGGCGGTCTCGCGCGGCCCACATCGCGCGGCGCCCCGCCCCTCTCCTGCCGCGCCCTTGCTTTACCCGGCCACCAAAGCTATCTGCCGCGCTTCCGACAGCGAGGACGGACCTGCCGCCGCGCCCCTTCACAGGGAGCGGCTAGTGGGTCTATGCCTCGCATCTCAGTTTCTCAATCAGCGGGTTCGAAGAACATCGTGGCGAAGACGTCCCCCCTCGAATTCATCCAGCAGGTCCGCAACGAGACCGCGAAGGTCACGTGGCCGACGCGTCGCGAGACGGTCATGACCGGCGTGATGGTGGTGATCATGACGACGATCCTCGCGCTGTTCTTCCTGGGCGTCGACTCGATCCTGCAAGCGATCGTCTCCGCCCTCCTCAAACTCGCTCAGTAAGCAAGGTTCCGTCATGGCGCGCTGGTACATCATTCACGCCTATTCGGGCTTCGAGGGCAAGGTCCGCGACTCGATCATGGCCGAGGCGACCCGGATGGGTCTCGAGCAGCTCGTCGAGCAGATCGAAGTCCCGACCGAGACCACGACGGAAGCCCGTCGCGGCAAGAAGATCGCGGTCGAGCGCAAGTTCATGCCGGGCTACGTGCTGGCAAAGCTGAACATGAACGACGACGTGTATCACCTGGTGAAGAACACGCCGAAGGTCACCGGCTTCCTGGGCAGCATGGGCAAGCCGCAGGCGATCAGCGAGGCGGAAGCCACGCGGATGCTCAACAGCAAGGAAGAAGCCGCCGCTGCGCCCAAGCAGAAGGTCAAGGTCGACTACGAGATCGGCGATCAGGTCAAGGTCCTCGACGGCCCGTTCGCGACCTTCAACGGCCTCGTGGAAGAACTCGATTTCGATCGCAGCCGCGTTAAGGTTTCGGTGTCGATCTTCGGGCGTGCGACCCCGGTCGAGCTCGAGTTCGAGCAGGTCGAAAGAAGCAAGTAAGGCCAAGCCGCACGCGATTAGCCAATGGCTAATCGCGAGACGGCGCCAGCCCGGCCGGCGGGCCATCGGCTCGGCCGACGACGCGGGATTTAGGAGCGCTCAGAGTGCCGCACATTTCCTGCACGTTCGGTAATCCTGACGAAAGTTGGGATCAAGAATTACGGAACGCTGGTCTGCTTGGCTCTGGATCCTGACTTTCGTCAGGATGACGTGAAGAGGCAGACGATTTGTCCGAAGAAGCACTTTTGGACTTGGGGACGCCCAGCTCGCAAATCCATAGGCCCAAAAACCGCATGCTATCCCGCCAATTACTGCGCCACGTGCACGCGGCCTTTCGCTTGACGAATCTGTAAGCGAACACGCGCTTCGAAAGAAACGCCCAGTCCAAGGCTCACAGGGCGCTTACCGCCATTCTTGATAGACGCCGCTCGTTGACCCTAGCAGAATGGAGGGCGATGGTTATTGTCGTGTAAGATGCGTTCGGAGGCAGACTAGGATCTCTTAGCCTGTCGCGGGTCATGCGGAGCCTACAAAACTATGTTTCCTGTATTTCTCTCGGTGAGCTCGAAGGATGAGGGGTTCGCCCGCTATATATGGGAGAAACTTCCTGCTGACTGGGCGTACCTTTACTCAACGTCAGGCGACGAGGGTGCCGAACTTTGGGACGAAATATCGAGGCGGGAGCTTCCAGCCTCAAAATTTATCATCGTTTTTTGGTCTAAGGATTGCGTGACGGCCGGAGGTTGCGTGCGGGAGCTGAGCCAAGCGGCCGAGCTAGTCGCCGATGGAATACTTTCCCCATTAATTCTCCGGCTGGACGACTTTCCGATAACGTGGAACGACGATCTGCCCAGCGAACTTAAGCCAGTTTATTCGGATCTGAAGCGACTTCTTGATGTTCGCACCTCTAGGCCGAACATTACGCGTGACGACGCAAATCATCTGGTGCAGCGTTTCATCGAGCCCGCGATGGACGTAGCCCATCCGATGTTCTCACGTGATGATATACTTGAGCCGATGCGCTCAGCTGCGCAAAAGGAGCGGTTCAAATGCTTCCCAGCGATGTGGATATCCGGCTTTCCGGGGGCTGGACGCACTACGCTTGTAAAGCAGCTGAACAGGTCGATGACTCCGAACGGGCGCATCATCCCGATCGATATCAATGCCGCTTCCCTCCCACTGCAAGTCTGCCTCAAGCTAGAAAGCTTGGGGCTGGGTGCTGATATCGAGCGGCTGCAGCATGTGCAGGAGGCTGAGGAAGCCGCTCTGCCTTCCGGTGTCGCTGCGAGGATCGACCGGATCTTCCAAGCTGGGAACTATGTCGTTTTCCGGCACGAGATGATCCTTCAGAACAATGTAGACTTGCCCGAATGGTTCGATGACGTGGTCGGTGCCCTAGCTTCTTCACAGAGGCCTAAGCTCTTCATCGTGTCACAAATGCCATTATCCATTGACCGTAGAAAAGCCTGCTTTGATAAACTAGCGGAACAGAGGGTGCCTGGCTTTTCGAGCTACGAAGTCACTCCGTTTACTGAATCCCTTTTAGCACATTTCGACCCCCAGCCGGACCGGTGGACCGCAAAGGCTGTCGATGACATGATCGAGGCAGCGCAAGGTAATCTTGGCTTGCTTGTAACACTTGCTCAGGCGGCCAGCTCGGTAATCGATCTTGGAGAGGTTGACGAACTGGTTGCTCATGCGAAGAACACCGCACTCCAGTCCATCGCCTATTATGTGGATTGGGCATTTGGGACTTTGCACGATGACATACACTGCCAGCGCCTTCTATTGTTTTTGAACGACGTAAGTCCCTGCGATCCTCGAGATCTAGACGTGATTTTCGAAGGCGCCAGCGAGTCAATTCTCAATATTATCTCGAAGTGCATGAAGATTGGCTTTGTCGAGCGCGACGGCGGCGGACTATATCGACTGACGCCGTTCTTGTCAGGACGGCTAGCTCGCCATCTGGTTCGTACGGACCTCGTAGATTGGCGCCGTTCGGTTATTGAAAACTTTGCGAAGTCACCGATAGATTTTGAAACACAGGAAAATGAATTTATCCGGATAGAAGCTCGCATCCAAGCAGCGCTTTGGACGGGTAAGGACGAACTCCCGACGTTCATCGAAAAATTTATCTCCGCATCGCACTGGTTCCAGGCGGGTGTGCGCCTCTATCATGCAAGGCAGCACTCGGCAGCGCATCGTCTTTTGAAAAAAGCGTTCACGGCAAGAGAATCCTTCTCTTAGGCCTCACGGACCGAACTTCTCCGTTACTTTGGACTCGCAGCAATAAGGACGGGTCACAGTAGTGACGTCGAAACCTGCATTACGCTTCTTAATAGTGATTACAATAACAAAGAGATTGGCTCTTATCTCGAGGCATTTAGCTTAGAGGTTCAGCAGCGGTTCTTAGAGGCAAAGGAAAAATACGAGGAGGCTCTTAGACTAAACCAGGGAAAGAATAATCGGTTGGAGCGCATTTACCGACCCTTAATTAAGTGTATCCTGCTTACACGATCCCCTGATTTCGGACTTGCCGAGATTTACGCCAAAGATTGGGCAAAGGTAAGACAGACCGTTTTCACAAAGCATGGCCTTTGCCGTATATATCTTCTCTGGATGGACGCAGGATCGACGTCACGAAGTCCGGCCCCCGCCGATCTGCCGAAGCGATACGAAGACGCGCTCAGCGATCTTCAATCGCATCCTGGCGGAACGGGCGCCTATCACGAAGTGCTGGCCGAGAAGGCCGAACTTAGGGGGGCGCTTGACGTTGCCGTAGCTGAACTTGAGACGGCAATTGCCATCGATGGCCGTTTCGAAATTCGATTAAAGCGCTGGCAACTGATGGCTCGCGATAAGGGAATGTCAACGAAGGCACTGTCCGAGCTCGAGGAGATGAAGGCTGACGGACGGCAGGCGGCGTTCCGCGACGTGCATCTAAAAGGTTTAGTCGAGATATTTGTTACTGCCATGCAACATGCCACTTACAGCGCACAGCGCTTGAATAGGTTCGCTACTCCCCTAACCTCTCGCGAGATTGGTATAATAGTAAGCCGAGTAAAACGCAGGTAGGGATGGCGAATAAATCTTGGGAACGCCGCAGGTTCAGAGCGTCTGGCTACAGAACCTTCCTATGAACGGACATCCAAGATAGCACGGCATCTGCGAAAGCGGCCTGTCCGCTTTCCTCTCCTCAAAACTGGCACCGTCATTTCCGGCCCCTCAGGCGCCAGCCGCCGAACAGCGCGACATCGCGGTCATGCGGCGCCTTGGTCGGGTCGGCCTTGCTCCAGCCGGTGACTTGATCGAGCGCTGGTAGGCGTATGGGATACGGGTTGGTCAGCGTCGGTTCGCCGCGTTCGTTGCGGGCGGCTTCGGCGATGTCGAAGGTTTCGCGGGCGCGGGCTTGGCGGGCTTCGTACATTGCCGTCAGGCGGTAGCTGTGCGCTTCGCTCGATTCGCCGCGGCGGCGTTTGATGTGGGGCGGCTCCTCCTGGAGGTGGACCGTCTTGGCGTGGAGGTGGAGGAGTTGCAGCGCCTGGTTCGCGGTCATCGGCGGGATCGGCGGGGGATCGTTGTGGCGCCACTCGTCATGGTCGTGCGCGCCGAGGATGGACCCGGCGAGTAGCGCGGCCTCGACCTGTTCGTAGCCGGCCTCCAGCGCGAGGCGCATTTCGCGGGCGAAGGCGGGGCTGGCTTTGCGGCGGGCGTAGAAGGCGGAGTGGCTGAAGCCGGCGGCGGCGGCGGCCGAGAGGCGGATGTTGGCGGTGGCGGAGAGTGCTGTGAGGAAGGCTTGCTCGGCGGCGTGACCCAGGCGGTTGGCGGGCGGGCGGCGGAGCTGGAGGCGGCCGTTGGCGGTTCTTGTCGTGGTGGGCGTGGTGTCGGCGCGTCGCGTTTGGGGCGAGCCCCCTCCACCCCCGACCTCTGGTCGGCGGTCCCCCTCCCCGTTCCGGGGAGGATCTTTGAGGGCTGCGGAGGCGAAGGCCAGGGCGGCGTCCCATTTGGCGGCGAAGGCGGGGTGAGCGGCGCGGCGCTTGGTGAAGGTGGAGCGGTTGTAGCCTAGCGAGCTGGCGGCTTCGCGGGCGTTGCCGGTGCGGCGGAGGACGGCGAGGAACGCGGCGTTCTGCGCGGCCTGGCGGCGGGTGAACTGGTAGGGGGTGGAGGGGCGCGCCATCGCTATTGGGTCTGCCTCGATATCCTACATTGCAAGGGGGCTTGTGCTGGGTGCGGGGTACTCGGCGCGGATGTCCAAGTTTGTTTCCCCGCGAAGGCGGGGATCCAGACTGGGCTCCCGCCTTCGCGGGAGAACAAGGAGGCGCAGTCTTTAGTAGGATTGGTTCACGCAAAGGCGCGAGGGCGCGAAGAGGAGTTAGAGGAGTAGAAGATTCGGGGTTCGCGCGGAGGCGCGGAGGCGCGGAGGAGAAGGGCGCGGGGAAGAAGGGGGAAGCGGGTGTTGCCGCTTTGCGGGTTTTGGGGTATGCGCGCCGGCTTCCACCTTCATTGTTGGAATTGCGGGAGGTTGCCGAAGGGTAGCCGTCATCACCGCTAGACTCACCGGGCGAGGCGCTGTTGCGCTCAAAGCCCCATACAAGAGAGTGACATGGCTAAAAAGATTACCGGATACATCAAGCTGCAGGTCCCTGCAGGCGAGGCAAAGCCCGCGCCGCCGATCGGGCCTGCGCTGGGTCAGCGCGGCGTGAACATCATGGAGTTCTGCAAGGCGTTCAACGCCGGCACGAGCGAACTGAAGAAGGGCATGCCGATCCCGACCGTCATCACGGTCTATGCGGATCGCTCGTTCTCGTTCGAGACCAAGACCCCGCCAGCATCGTACCTGATCAAGGAGGCCGCTGGTCTCAAGTCGGGTTCGAAGGAGCCCGGCAAGGTCGTCGCCGGCACGATCAAGCGCTCGCAGCTGAGCGAGATCGCCACGACGAAGATGAAGGACCTCAACGCCAACGATATCGACGCTGCGACGAAGATCATCGAAGGCAGCGCCCGCGCAATGGGCCTCGAAGTGGTGGAGGGCTGAGATCATGGCTAAGCTGAGCAAGAAGCAGAAGGCCGTCACGGTCGACCTCGTCAAGCTGCACGGCATCGACGAGGCCATCGGTCTCGCACGGTCGGGCGCCACGTCGAAGTTCGACGAGACGATCGAAGTCGCGCTGAACCTGGGCGTCGATCCGCGTCACGCAGACCAGATGGTCCGCGGCGTGGTGACGCTGCCCAAGGGCACCGGCAAGACCGTCCGCGTCGGCGTGTTCGCCCGCGGCGCGAAGGCTGAAGAAGCCCTCGCAGCAGGCGCAGACGTCGTCGGCGCCGAAGACCTGATGGAAATCATCCAGGGTGGCACGATCGATTTCGATCGCTGCATCGCGACCCCGGACATGATGGGCATCGTCGGTCGCCTCGGTAAGGTGCTGGGTCCCAAGGGCCTGATGCCGAACCCGAAGCTCGGCACGGTGACGATGAACGTCGCAGCGGCCGTTCAGGCAGCCAAGGGCGGCCAGATCGAATACCGCGTCGAAAAGGCCGGCATCATCCATTCGGGCATCGGCAAGGCGTCGTTCCCAGCGGAAGACCTGCGCGCGAACTTCGACGCACTGGTCGACGCGGTGGTCAAGGCCAAGCCGACCGGCGCCAAGGGCAAGTACGTCCAGAAGGTCGCGATCTCGTCGACCATGGGTGCAGGCATCAAGGTCGATACGGCTGAGGTTGCTGGCGCCTGAGCCGCACGTGATTAGCGCAAGCTAATCCCGAGACGGCGAAAGCGCGGCCGGCGCGGTTCTACCGCGACCGACGAGGACGGGATTTACTCCCGTCCTGCCGCTGGAGTTGAGAAGGGCCGGGAGCGATCCCGGCCCTTTTTGCGTCTGGCTTCGGCGAGGGTGGCGGGATGCCTGTCCCGTTCGTCCCGAGTAGCGGCTGAGCTCGTCGAAGCAGCGTATCATGGGACAGGTTTGTGCGAGGGGCCCATGCTTCGATACGCGCCCTCGATACGGCGCTGCGAGCCTACTCGGTCGCTACTCAGCACGAACGGCAGGGGGGCGGGGGAGGACGCGGCGTGGCGCGACGCGGCGGTGCAGGGCGCGGCGGAGCGGGGCGGCGGAGCGGGGCGCAGCGGAGGCGCAGCGGAGGCGCGGCGGTGGCGCGGCTCGGGGCGGTGGAAGGGAACGGACCGGTATCTGAATGTGCTGGTTTCACGATCCTCCCCCGCCAGGGGGAGGTGGCTGGCGCTTGCCAGACGGAGGGGGGCGGAAAGGGAAACCTCTGCTCCGCGTCCTCCCCCTCCGTCGCTTCGCGCCACCTCCCCCTGGCGGGGGAGGATCAAGATCGGCGCCCTACCCGCCCAGCGCTCGCGCGAGGTGCGTGTCCGGGGCCATGATCTGCGGTTCGTGCGCGAACGGGTCGTGCTTGTCGGGCATCGCGAAGGCTGGCGGTTTGCGTGCGACGGTGGCGCCAATCTCGGCGCGGTCGACGGTGATCCGGAGCATCTCGGCGTGCGACGGGAGCGAGCCGATCAGCCGCTGCTGGAGGCCGGCGATCTGGCGGGCGTAGCGGTCCCAGTGTTCGCGTGGGAGGAGGTCGGTGCCGGTAGCGATCGGTCTCGTGTAGAAACCCTTGCCGAACAGCACCGCGCGTACGCTACCAGCGCCGAATGCGACGTGGCCGCGTGGGTCGAAATCGTCGGGGAGAGCGTGGCGCCAGAGATCGAGGCAGTGCTGGAGCGCGTCCGAGCGTTTCGCATCGTGCGCGACGGCGCGCCAATAGGGCGTGTCGCGGCGATTGCCGAGGGTCAAGTGGAGGCCGAGAAAATCGCGAACCTCCTCGTACAGCTCCGCCATCTCGGTGTTGAAGCGGGCGATCTGCGCGGCCTCGAACGCGCGGCTGGGCATCGCGCGGAGCAGGCGGCGGCAGGCATAGTCGACGAACTGGATCGAGGTCGATTCGAGCGGCTCGATGAAGCCACTGGCGAGGCCGATCGCGACGCAGTTGCCGACCCAGGAGTTGCGGCAGCGGCCGACCCGCATCGGGATCGCGCGGGCGTCGGTGAGTGGCGCGAAGCCGGTGTTGCGGCGGACGAGCGTGTCGATCGCCTGATCGTCGGTCATGAACCCGCTCGCGAAGACGTGGCCGGTGCCAACGCGCGAGCGCAGCGGGATGCGCCAGGTCCAGCCGGCGTCGCTGGCGGTGGAAACGGTCGCGGGAAGAAGGGCGCTAGTTTGGTCGTGCGCGATCTGGATCGCGACGGCGCGGTCGTTGGGGAGATAGTCGGCATAGGAGATGAAGGGCTCGTGCAACGCTTCGTTGATGAGCAGGCCGCGGAAGCCGGAGCAGTCGATGACGAGTTCGATCGCGCGGCGGGCGCCCGAGCCGAGGTGAAGGGCAGCGATATGGCCGCGATCGTCCTGGTCGACGCCGACGACGGTGTCGCGGACGTGCTCGACGCCGCGCGCGGTGCAGATTTCGCGGAGGAAGGCGGCGAACAGGCCTGCGTCGAAGTGATAGGCGTAGTTGATCGCGCCGGCATAGGGGGCGTCGGCCGGGCTGCGCGGGGAACGGTGCGCGGCGATGGCGGCGACGCCGTGGCCGACGAGATTGGCTAGTTGGGGGTTGATCGTAACGTCTTCGGGAAGGCCGTACGCAAGCAGCGAGGCTGCGGGGTTGCGGCCGGCGAGTTGCAGCCCGCCGGTGAAGGGGTGGACGAAGCTGCGCACGGGCGTACCGCTGGCTGCGGCCCCTGCCCCGCTCGGGTCGGCGCGGTCCCAGTCATCGAAGCGGACGCCGAGCTTGAAGGTGGCCTGGGTGCGGGCGACGAACTCGTCCTCGTCGATGTCGAGCAGACTTAGCATGGCGCGGATCGGGGGTATGCTCGCCTCGCCGACGCCGATGATCGGAATGTCGGGGGATTCGATCAGCGTGATGCGGACGCCGTCGGGGTGGCCGAGGCCCCATTGCAGGCGGTGGTTGAGTTGGGCCGCCACCAGCCACCCGGTGGTGCCGCCGCCGACGATGACGATATCGGTGATGGGCTTGGGAATGGGCGGCCTCCTGGGGTGGAGGCTATCATGGGCGCGTTGGCGGGTGGGGTCGGGATCGGTCGGGTTTCGATGTTTGTGACTGACCCCCTCCCCAATTTGCACCACCCCGGCGAAGGCCGGGGCCCAATTGGGAGACGTCGCTAACGGAGCGCGGTCCGTCGTGACGATGGCCTTCCTATTTGGGCCCCGGCCTTCGCCGGGGTGGTATGTCTTTACGTGCCTCCCTCCATGAGCCAGACTGTCTTGTCTGCCGCGCTTTTTTGCGACTAGGCCGGTGCCGTTGTCCTCATCGGGCGTTCCCGCTGACGCAGTCCGACATGATATCGCGAAAGTTCGGCGAGCTCGAGCAGGCGGACGGAAGCGCGATTGCCCCCCTTTGTCCGCATGACCGGCGATACGAAAACGCGTGAACGTCGCGCGGATCTGGGCCACGGGTCGGCCTATGATCGAAGCTTCCTGTCATTGCGGCGCGGTGACGCTGACCACCGGACATGCACCCGAATGGGTCGCCGACTGTAATTGCTCGATCTGTCGCCGCT
This sequence comes from Sphingomonas sp. SL1004, assembly GCF_057815015.1. Classification (NCBI taxonomy): domain Bacteria; kingdom Pseudomonadati; phylum Pseudomonadota; class Alphaproteobacteria; order Sphingomonadales; family Sphingomonadaceae; genus Sphingomonas; species Sphingomonas sp. SL1004. Next base: position 3,946,727 of record NZ_JBYMUX010000001.1, on the reverse strand, counting down.
ACGGCGTGCTTTGGGCGTATTACCGGGCGGGCGACGTGCGCGTTGGGGCATCGGGGCCGACCGGCATCTATAGTTGGGGCGCCCGGACCTTGCGCTTCCATCGCTGCGGCGGATGCGGGTGTGTGACGCACTGGACGAAAGTCGACCCGACGATCGACAGGATCGGCATCAACGCGCGCCTGATGCCGACCGATATCCTAACGGCGGCCCGCATACGGCGGCTCGATGGCGCCGATACCGGGCTTTACCTGGACGCCTGACCGACCTGACGATTGACTCCCGCGCCAATTCCGCTAAGGCGCGGCTTCGTTCGGCGGGCTTGCTCGTCGAACTCCGTCCGAGACAGTGGGTGCAGCGGGTTTGCCGGTGCTTAATCTCCCACCTAGACGGGGAATGAGATTTTGTCGGCCCATCTGCGTGCCGCCCTCTCCCATGCCCCATCGACGAGACACCCGGAAGCGCGGGTTTGTCTGCGCCTCCGGTTAGTAACCGGGTCCACTGCGCAAGCGGTGAACTCGTAAAACGTGGAGAATGGCATGGATCGTGATCAAAAGACCGCGGCCGTAGCCGAGCTGAACCGCACCTTTTCCGAGGTCGGCGTCGTCGTTGTCACGCGCAACCTCGGCCTGACCGTCGCACAGTCCACTGTGCTGCGGAACAAGATGCGCGACGCCGGCGCGACCTACAAGGTCTCGAAGAACAAGCTTGCCAAGATCGCAATGGACGGCACCGACTACAGCTCGCTGGGCGACATGCTCACGGGTCCGGTCGGTCTGGCCAGCTCCATCGATCCCGTCGCGGCCGCCAAGGTGGTCGTGGAATTCGCGAAGACGAACGACAAGTTCGAAATCGTGGGTGGGGCGATGGGCGCGACGACCCTCGACGTCGACGGTGTGAAGGCGCTCGCAACGCTGCCCTCGCTGGACGAACTGCGTGCCAAGATCGTTGGCCTCATCGTGGCACCCGCCACGAAGCTGGCAACGATCACGCAGGCTCCGGCAGCGCAGCTCGCGCGCGTGCTTTCCGCCTACGCGGAGAAGGAAGCCGCCTGATCTTGCAGGCCTTTCGTTACCTTTTTGAACTGATGGGGCACGAGCCCCGAGATGGAGATTTATCATGGCAGACCTGAACGCGCTCGTTGAGAGCCTGAGCGAACTGACCGTTCTCGAAGCAGCTGAGCTTTCGAAGCTGCTCGAAGAGAAGTGGGGCGTTTCGGCCGCAGCAGCGGTCGCAGCACCGGCAGCAGGCGGCGGCGCCGCTGCTCCTGCAGCAGAAGAGCAGACCGAATTCGACGTCATCCTGACCGGCGACGGTGGCAAGAAGATCAACGTCATCAAGGAAGTCCGTGCGATCACCGCGCTCGGCCTGACCGAAGCCAAGACGCTGGTCGAGTCGGCTCCCAAGGCCGTCAAGGAAGGCGTGTCGAAGGACGAGGCCGCCAAGATCAAGGCTCAGCTCGAAGCAGCTGGCGCCACGGTTGAGGTTAAGTAAGCCGCAGCTGGAGAGACGATTTAGCGTAGCCTAAATCGTCTCTCCAGCAAGGCCGGCCGGCGGTGCTTGCACCGACCGACGAAGCAGGGGCTTTGCCCCTGCTGGCCGCAGCTAAGAAAAAGGGCGGCCCCAGCGATGGGGTCGCCCTTTTTTCGTGTGTGTTGATGGCTGGTCCGCTGACGTTGCGTGCGGGACCGGTGCTTCGATACGAGCCCTCGATACGCTCCTTACGGAGCTACTCGGTCTCTACTCAGCACGAACGGAAAGGGGGCAAGCGTCTTCGCCCCCTCCCTTCAATTTACCGCTCGAACGTCGCCGCATGCGGCCTGGCGGCGACCGTCGTGAACATCTTCGCGGGGGCATCCAGCCAGAATGGTGCGAGCTTGGCGGAGTCGACGCGTTCGATGCCGACGACCCACGCGCGGGAGGTCTGCGCGTCGTCACCGGCGGTGGTGTAGAGGATATTGGTAGCGACGACGGGGACGAACATCGGGCGGTTGGCCGCGGTCATCGTCCGGATCGCGTCGCGCGCGATCGCGACGACGGTGCGGATCGTGCGAGTCTCGCCAGGTGCGAGCGCGAACGGCGGCGTGGCCGGGCGGCCGATCGGCGCGGCGTTGAACTGCGCGAGATCGGTGTCCTGGCCGGCATGCGCGGTCAGCAGCGCGACGCCGGCGCGGATCGCTTCGGCAGGCGCGGTACCGGTGTTGGTGACGACGAGCTCGCACTCGACGGTGGCGCTCAGGAGGTTGAGGCCGGCGCGCAAGGGGCGGAGATCGCAGGTTACGCGGGCCCGCGGGGCGGCTGGCGGTGGTGGCGGCGTCTTTGCGCGGGGTTCGAGGAATTTCGGCGCGGCGGACGTAGCCGGCACAACCGGAGCCGCTACGGGCTGGACCGATCGGGTTGTGGCTGCAGCGGCACTGGAGATGACAGCGGGTTCGGGCGCGGCGGCAAGCTCGGGCGCGGACGGCTCCGGTGTGGGCTCGACGGCGGTTTCGACCTCTTCGCGGTCCTGCCGACGCCCGCGGGGTTTGCGGCGGAGCGCCCAGAGCGCGCCGAGCACGACGATGACAACCGCAAGCGAAAGCCAGAGCGGCATTGCCCTGCCCGTCTCGGGCGCGGTGACCGTCGATTGGGTCGTCGTGTCGGGCGTGGGTTGCGGCTCGACGGATTGCGGCTCCACGGATTGCGGGGCGACGACTTGCGGGGCGGACTCCGTCGAGGGAGTTTCGGACGGTTGCGACGCCGGCTCGGGAGCAGGCGTGGCTATTGGCGCGGGTTGGGTCCGGGCCGATGAACGCGTCGGCTCTGTGGCGTCGCGCGTCTGCCGCGAATTCGGTTCGGTGCGCACGGCTGGGCGCTCGGCGGCGGCCTTGTCGGCGACGGCTTTTTCCGGAGCGCGCGGGCGGGTTGCGCGGCGGGGCGCGGGCGTCTCGCTCGGCAGGACGATCTTCGGTGCGTCGGGAATCGGGATAGACGTGCCGGTCTGCGGCGCGGGGTTCGCCAGGCCCTCCAGCCCGCGGACCGGAGCGGTCTGCTCGGCCTGTGCCATGGCCGGACTTGCCGACGCGAACATCGTCATGGTGGCGAGCAGGGCGGCCAGCGCCCCGCGGTCGGTCGTCATCGTCGAAAATCCCCTGCGCGCGGTCGTCGCGGCGTTGTGGGCGGGGGAGGCTGAACACGGGCCGACGGCAACCCGCGTTGCGACGAGTTGCGCCTTGGTAGCGGTGAGACGTGGCTGGGGGTGTGAGCGCTGAACGTCTATCCGCCCCCGCCAGGGGGAGGTGTCGCCGAAGGTGACGGAGGGGGAGGACACGAAACCTTGGTTGCCCTTTCCTCCCCCTCCGTCAGGCAAGCGCCTGCCACCTCCCCCTGGCGGGGGAGGATCAGCGAATGCGGTTTACTTTGGTGCGATGACCACTGCCCCGCCCTTCATGACGAAGCTGGGATGCTCCAGCTGGCGGACGTCGGCTAGCGGGTCGCCATCGACCGCGATCAGGTCACCAAAACGGCCGGGCTGGATCGCGCCGACGTCTGCCGTCTTCCCCAACGCGATCGCGGCGCTGGAAGTCGCTGCCTGGATCGCCTCCAGCGGCGTCATGCCCCATTCGACCATCTTGGCGAACTGGAGCGCGTTGTTGCCGTTGGGGTAGACGCCGCCGTCGGTACCGAAGAGCATCTTCACCCCGGCGGCATGCGCGGCGCGGAAGGTCTGGCGTTGCTTGAGGCCGACCTGGCGTTCCTTTTCCAGGCTTTCGGGGAAGACACCGTTCTTGGCGCCCTCGGCGAGGATATAGTCGTCGTCGTAGATATCCATGTCGAACCACGCGCCGCTGGCCTTGGCGAGCTTGAACGATTCGGCGTCGGCGAGACTGGCGTGCTCGATCGTGTCGACACCTGCCCGGAGCGCATCGTTGATGCCCTCGACGCCGTGCGCGTGGACCGCGACCTTCATGCCGAGCATGTGCGCTTCCTCGACGATCGCCTTGATCTCGGGAAGGCTGATCTGCTGCGCGCCGACGCTGTCGGTCTTCGAGAGGACGCCGCCGGTCATGCAGACCTTGACCACCTCGGCACCGTATTTGCGGATCGTGCGGACCGCGCCCCGGAACTCGTCGGGCGTGTTGGCGATCTGCGGGTGCGGGACCTGGATCGAGGGCGGGAACTCGGTCGCGTCGCAGTGGCCGCCGGTCGCGCCGAGCGCGTAGGTGGCGGGGACGATGCGCGGGCCGGGGACGTAGCCGCGCTCGATGCCCTGCTTCAGCGCGACGTCGTCATAATTGGCCGAGCCGACGTTGCGGACGGTGGTGAAGCCGGCGTCGAGGGTTTTGCGCGCATTGGCGACGCCGACCACGGTCCAGAAATTGTCGGTGAATTCGAGCTGGCGATAACCGCTGAGCGTCGGGTCGCTGGTGAGGTGGACATGCATGTCGATCAGGCCGGGGAGCAGCGTGCGCGTGCCGAGGTCGACGCGCTCGGCGCCGGCGCGGACCGCGTCACCCTTGCGGCCGATGGCGGTGATGCGGCCGTCGACGATCGTGACCTGTGGGTCGTCGACGCGCTTGCCGGCGAGGACGTCGATCATGTGCGCGGCGGTGACCACGACGGTTTTGGCGTCTGCGGTGGTAGTTGCGGTGGCCGCGGTGGTCGCGAGCAGCGTGGCGATGAGAATGCGCCCGATCATGTAATTGTCCCTTCCCCGAGTAGCGCGCTGTGTGCGGGACGCCAGTCGATCGGGCAAGTGCTGCGGCTTGCCCTATTCTCGACACCGGTACAGGCCATCGGGGATGCTTCCGACGACGAGATCGCCCGTGATGATGCTTCGATTTCTTCCGTTCTGCGCGCTGACTGCTGCGCTGGTGCCCATGGCTGCGCGGGCGGATCCGGCGCCGTTCGACCTGACCGGGCCGACTCTTCGCGTGGCGGTGACGCACGGGACGACGACGTTGCCGATCGCGCAGGTGCCGACGCTGGCAACGGGGGACCGTGTTGCGATCGGGGCGGACCTGGCGGTGGGCAAGAAGGATGACGGCGCGCGCTATCTGCTGGTCGCGGCGTTCCTGCGGGGCGCGACCGAGCCGCCGCCCAAGTCCTGGTTCTTCAAGGCCGAGACGTGGAAGGCGAAGAAGAACGCGCTGGCGTTGACGGTGCCGGACGGTGCGCGGCAGCTGGTGGTGTTCCTGGTGCCGGAGAGCGGCGGGTTCGATGCGGTGGTGTCCGCGGTGCGCAAACAGCCGGGGGCGTTCGTGCGCGCGGTGCAGGATCTGGATCAGGCGTCGCTCGACCGTGCGCGGCTCGATGCATTTCTCGACGGGATCCATGCGCTGGAGCGGACGCGGCCGGAGCGGATCGAGGCGGTGTCGCCGTTGTTGTCGCGGAGCCTGGCGATCAAGCTGAAGGCGGAGTGTCTGGATCTGGCCGCGGATCTGCAGGCGTCGTGCCTCACCCAAAGCCGCGATTCGCTGGTGCTGGCGGATGGACAGAGTTCGACGCTGGCGGATACTTTGGTGGGGGCGCCGACCGATCTGGCGTTGCAACTGAGTGCGACCCCTGAGGGCGGGCTGGGGTATTACAGCCCGTATATTGGCGTGGTGCGCGATATCGCGAAGATCTTCGGCGCGTTCCAGTCGACGCAGTTCCGGTACATTCCGGCATTGGCGCGGGCGCGGGACGATCGGCTGGCGCTGTTGCTGAACGCGGCGCCGTCGTTCGCGAGTCCGAAATCGGTGATGGTCGTGGCGATGCCGGTGATCGAGGCTGGTGCGCCGCAGACGCCGACGATGCGGCGGGCGGAGGCGGACCGGCTGGTCTGTGCGGCGAAGCCCGATCTGGTGTTGCCGGTCGAGGGTGCGCCGCTGATCTATGCCACGAAGTTTGCCCACGACATGATGCTGCGGGTGACGACGCCGCAGGGCGGCGTGGTCGAGCTGCCGGTGCAGGCGGATGCCGAGCGGGGCGGCTATGTGCTCGATCAAGTCGGGATGCGGACGGCTGGCTTGAGCAGCGTGACCGATGCAAGCCTGCATGGGCGCTGGGGGTTCACGCCGTTCGACGGGCCGCGGTTTCGGTTGCAGGTGCCACGGGCCGGCGGGTGGACGATGGTGGATACCGATCCCGAGAATCTGGTGGTCGGGCGTGACAATGCGGTGGCGCTGGCCGGGCCCACGCCGAGCTGCGTGGAGGCGGTGACGCTGGTTGGCGGTACCGGAGACGTGCCGCTGGCATGGACCTCCACTGGCGACCGGATCGGGCTTACCCTGCCCTTGGCGAAGACGGCGCCGGGGAAACTGACGCTGCTGGTGAAGCAATACGGGGTCGAGGCGCCGGAGAGGATCGCGCTGACCGCGTTGGCCGAGGCGGGGCGGATCGACGGCTTTACGCTGTATGCAGGCGATGCTTCGGGGACGCTGGCGGGGACGCGGCTTGATCTGGTTTCTGCGCTGAGCATCGATGGCGTGGCGTTCAAGCCGGGCGAAGTGGTGCGCGCCGACAAGACCGATCGGTTGGAACTGACCGCAGATGCCGCGTCGTTTGCGGCAGGTCAGGCGAAGACGGCGCTCGTTACGCTGAGCGACGGGCGGAAGCGGTCGGTCAAGTTCGTCGTTGCAGCGGCGCGGCCGAAGGCAACGCTGATCGCGAAGACCGTGGTGGCTCCACCCTCCCCTGGCCTGCAGGTCGTGCTGGCCGGTGATACGGCGATCGCGCAGGATGCCCGGCTGACCTTCTCGCTGCGTGCGGAGGGAGCGACGCGGTTTGCGGCGGGGGACAGCGTCGAGATCGGGGCGGTTGCCGGTGGGCCGACGACGAGCGTCGCGTCGGGGCGCGGGCTGACCGTGCAGGACGAGCGGATCGCGGTGGTGTCGGTCGAGCTGGGCAAGGCGCTGGGCGTGTCCGCGCATGGGCCGCTGCGGTGGCGGCTGGTGCAGGACGGCGTCTCGGGCGATTGGGTGCCGTTGACGAGCCTGGTGCGGGTGCCGGCGCTGGCCGGGGTGATGTGCAAGGATGCGTGTACGCTGGCGGGGACTGACCTGTTCCTGATCGATTCGGTGGCGGCGAATGCCGGTTTCGCGGATGCGGTGCGGGTGCCGGAGGGGTTTACCGGGGCTTCGCTGACCGTGCCCAAGCCGGTTGGCGGCGCGCTGTATTTGAAGCTGCGGGATGATCCGGGGGTGATGGCAACGGTGGCGGTCGAAAGCTGACGTTCGACCGCTAAATCCTCCCCCGCAAGGGGGGGGTGTCGCCGAAGGTGACGGAGGGGTAGGACACGGAACGCGCGTTTCGCTTGCCGCCCCCTCCGTCAGGCTGCGCCTGCCATCTCCCCCTGGCGGGGGAGGATTTCAACAGCCGGTGCTATTGAGGCCCGCTTCTGCGCCCGATGTTACGGGATCAGCCGATCCGCCCGCAGCTCTGCGAACAGGTCGAAGAACGCATCGTCGGTGGGCTGGTATTCCTTGAAGCCGAGGCGGCGGCTCTTGCTCATATCCGTCACCACCTCGATCGGGCGGCCGAGATCGGCGTCGGTGTGCCACGGCGATGCAAGTCGTGACAGGTCGGCCTCGGCGAGGCCTTCGCGGGCTGCGATTTCGCGCCAGATGCCGGCGTCGTCGGCCATCTGTTCCTCCAGTGTCAGGATCGTGCCGTCGAAAGGCGCGGCCTCGATACCGAACCATTCGGCGATGCGGCTCCACATCCAGCTCCAGCGGAAGACGTCGCCATTGACGACGTTGAACGCCTCGTTGCGGGCCTCAGGCGTGGTCGCGGCCCAGATCAGATGGTCGGCGAGCAGGCTGGCGCTGGTCATGTCGGTCAGGCCGTTCCACTGCGCGGCCGAGCCCGGGAAGCGGAACGGACGGCCGGTCTCGCGGCACAACGTCGCGTAGACGGCGAGCGTGGTGCCCATGTTCATCGCGTTGCCGACCGCCTTGCCGATGATCGTGTGCGGACGGTGAACGCTCCAGCCGAAGCCGTCGCGTGCCGCCGCCTCGAACACGGCGTCTTCCTGCGCGTAGTAGAAGTTCTCGACGTCGAGGCGGCCTTGTTCCTCGCGAAACGGGGTCTGCGGGAGCGTGCCCTTCCCGTACGCCTCGAATGGTCCGAGGTAATGCTTCAGGCCCGTCACCAGCGCGACATGGCCGACGCTGCCAGCAGGCGAGAGCGCGCCAAGCAGGTTGCGGACCATGCCGCCGTTGACGCGGATGTTCTCCGCTTCGCTGTCCTGGCGTGACCAGGTAGCGATGAACACAGCATCGGGCTTGAGGCCCGCTAGGGCCTTTTCGAGGCTGGCGGGATCCTGGAGATCCGCCGCGACCGGCTGCACGCCGTCTTGCTCAGTCGGGCGCCGCGCGAGACCGTGGACGGTCCAGCCCGACTTCACCAACGCCGCGGCGGTCGCGCTGCCGACGATCCCGCTCGTTCCCACTACCAGTGCCGTCTTGGACATGTGCAATTCCCGTAATCTAGATGATCTGTTCCGATCCCAAACGCGCCGTAATCTGGACGGGATCCACCGCGGGCCGTTTGCGGTGGCGGCGGGCAAGCGATTGTCGCTATGGGGCGCGGATGACCGCATCGGATCTCCAGAGCCTGTTCGTCACCAACCTCGTCCGGTACAATAGCGGCGACCGGCGGCGGTGGCGGCTGATCGTCGGCGACGTGAAGGTCTATAGCCTTGCGACGCACGCGCATTGCAACTGGGCGGTGACGCCGTCCGGCAGCGCGAGCGAGGTCGACGCGGTCGAGCGGCTGGCGGACCGGCTGCGTGAGGAACACCCGATCGTTACCGCCGGTTGACGGCCTTTCATCTACGCAGGAGCGACATATGGCGAAGCAATATTGGGCGCAGATCATCGAACTCGACGAGGAGATGACCGCCGCGACGATTCCCGGCGCAACCGATCACGAGGATGCGGCGGATTCGCTGGTGGCGGATTTCGTCGGCGCGATGGGCGGCGAGATTACCGAAGGCGCGGTCCGCGTCTGGGTGCAGGGCGGGGACGAGAAGGTCTACGACTGGAAGGCGGACTTCACGATGCCTGACATGGACGAGATGGGCGATGAGGACGAGATGGAGGTCGAGGGCGAGATCGAGCTGACCGAGCGCGTTTGAGCACGAATCGCATGTGAATAAACATACCACCCCGGCGAAGGCCGGGGCCCAATTGGCAAGGTCGGCATAACGAAGCACTGTCGCTCGTTAGCAACGTTCCCCAATTGGGCCCCGGCCTTCGCCGGGGTGGACTCATGGGACGGTCTGGCCCGCGGGGGCGAGTTCGTGCCAAGTGTGGTCGTCGTGCGCGAGGAGGGCATCCGCTGCGGCAGGTCCGAGCGTACCCGCCTCGTAGGGTTCCGGCATGCCGGCGTCATGCGCCCAAAGATCCAGAAACGGTTGCACCGCAGCCCAACCTGCCTCAATCGCGTCGGCGCGTTGGAAGAGGGTTTGGTCACCCACGAAAAGGTCGTAAATCAGCGACTCGTAGCCGGTGAGGTGGCCAATATCGAAGGCGTCGGCGTAGCGGAAATCGAGCGCGATCGGCGCGGTCGCCACCTCCAGGCCGGGCCGCTTGATGTTGATGTCCATGCTCAGCCCCTCGTCGGGCTGGATCTGGATGATCAGGCGGTTGGGGGGCAGCATCTCGGCCGCGGTCTTGTGGAACGACGCGAACGGCACCGGCTTGAAGGTGATGACGATCTCCGTATCGCGGCAAGTCATCGCCTTGCCGGTGCGCAAATAGAACGGCACGCCGGCCCAGCGCCACGTGTCGACCATCAGTTTCAGCGCGACATAGGTCTCGGTGTGGCTGTCGGGCGCAACGTCGGCGGTCGAGGTGTAGGCGGGGACATCGTGGCCCTGCACCTTGCCCGCGGTGTACGCGCCGCGGACGCCGTTCCGCTTGGCCTTGCCCGGCGAATAGACGCGGACGGCTTTGAGCACCTTGCCCTTCTCGTTGCGGATCGCCTCGGCATCGAAGCTCGCGGGCGGCTCCATCGCGACCATCGCGAGCAGCTGGAACAGGTGGTTCGGCACCATGTCGCGCAGCGCGCCGGTGCCGTCGTAGAACTTGCCGCGGGTGCCGACGTCGACCGTCTCGGCCGCGGTGATCTGGACGTGGGCGATGCAATCCGCATTCCAGACGCGCTCGATCATCATATTGGCGAACCGCGCAGTCATGATGTTCTGGACCGTTTCCTTGCCGAGGAAATGATCGATCCGATAGACTTGCGCCTCGGACACTCGGGCGAGGATGCGCGCATTGAGCTCGCGGGCGGAGGCGAGGTCGTGGCCGAACGGCTTCTCGATCGCGATCCGGCGGAACGCGTGCGGCGTCTCGGCCATCACGCCGTGGTCGGCGAGCTTGTCGACGATCGTGCCGAAGAACTTCGCCGGAACCGCGAAATAGAAGGCGACGTTGCCGCTCACCCTCGCCTTGAGCTGTTCGTAGACCGCATCCTGCGTGAAATCGCCCTGGAGATAGCCCACGCGATCCTTGAGCTGTGCCCAGGCGTCTCCCTTATCCCCTGCCCCCTCGCCGCCCTTCGCGTCGAAGTTGCCGAGCGCATCGCGGAGAACCTGATCATTGCCTTGGTCGATACCGACGCCGAGCACGTGGAAGTCGTCGCCGACCAGACCCAGCCGGGTCATGTTGATCAGTGCTGGCATCAACAGTCGACGTGTCAAATCGCCCATGGCGCCGAAGATCACGAGCGTCGTAGGCGGGGCGGGTTTTACGGCGGGGGGCTTCACGGACTGGCTCACGAACGCGTCTCGATTTCGAACATGGATCACCCTTTATCGTTCGTCTTCTCAAACATCGGGGCGCGTGTCGATGTTCCGCGGGCCGGACCGGAACGCGTCAGGTCGCCTTGAGGACGTTGTCGCCGAACGAGCGCGCATCGACCTCCGACCAGTCGAGCTCCTGTTGCAGACGACGATAGACGTCCTCGGCGATCTCACCCGTGTCGCGCATCGCGTGCAACACCTTTCGCTGGCAGGCGATCATCTCGAGGTGGAGTTCGTCGAACTCGGACGTCGCCTGTGGATCGTCGGCCTCGACCGCGACCTTGCCGGCTGCGCCATAACGGAAACGGAGCGCGTCGGCGGCGTCGCCCTCCCGCGCGGGAAGTACCGCGAGGCCGGCCTCGATCAGGCGTTTCCGGGCGGGCGCGATCTTGTCGGCCAGTCCGGCATCCTCGCCAAGATTCATCCGACGGATCAGCGGGCCGAGCGTCAGGCCCTGAATCACGAGCGTGCCGATGACGACGCCGAACGCGGCGAGCACGATGAGGTCGCGACCCGGCACGGATTGCGGCAAGGCAAAAGCGGTGGCCAGCGTCAGGAGGCCACGCATACCCGACCATGACAGCACGACCGACGCGTTCCACGGCGGTGGCTTCGGAAGCCAGGCGGGTGCATAGCGCGCGGCGATCACGCCCTCGACGAAGCGCACGAAGAACACCCATGCGACGCGCGTCAGGAGCACGGTGGCGAGGACGGCGGCGGCGAAGCCGATCGCCGGCCAGCGTTCGGCGGCGGGGAGATGGATCAGTACGTCGCGCGACTGCAGGCCCATCAGCATGAACGCGACGATGTTGAGCACGAGCACGGCGGCGGACCATACCGCCTCGCTCTGCAGGCGATCGCGTGCGGGTTGGTCGATCGGCCGGCGCTGCGACAGGATCATGCCGAAGACGACGACCGCCAGCACCGACGAGATGTGCAATCGCTCGGCGAGCAGCCAGATGCCGAACGTGACCGCAAAGTCGGCGAGGCTGGACCCCAACGTGCCCGCAAACAGCCGGACGATCCGGAGGTAGGCCACCGCCGCCACCGCGCCGAAGACGATGCCGCCGGGGACTGCGGCCGCGAGCGCCCACGGCGTCACGGGGGTGTCCGAATGTGTCGCGAACGCGCTGGCGAGGCCGAACAGGAGCAATGCGGTCGCGTCGTTGAGGAGGCTCTCGCCCTGGAGCAGGAGCAGGCCGCGGCGGGGGATGCCGACTTCGCCCAGTACCGCCTCGGAGGCGGCGGCGTCGGGGGGCGCGACGATCGCGCCTAGCGCGAACGCGGCGGCGAGCGGGAGTCCGCCTAGCGTCACGCCGACCAGCGCGACGGTGGCGGTGGTGACGAGCACGGCGAAGACCGCGAGCGACAACAAGGGGAACCAGTAGCGGCGCAGCGCGCGCGGACTGGTGTGGTAGGCGGCGTGGAGCAAGGCCGGCGCGATGAACAGGGCGAGCGCGAGATGCGGCTCGACGCTGATCTCCGGCGCGAACGGCAGTGCGGCGAAACCGAGCCCGGCTGCGGCCAGTAGCGTGGGGTACGGGACGTTCAGCTTGCGTGCGAGGACCAGCAGGACCAGCGCGGCGAGCAGGATCGCGTCGAGACTTTCAAATAGGTGCACGCGCACGCAACGGGTGGCGGGCGGCTATGGGTCCGATGGTTTCCGCGCGTAGTCCGCGCGATCCTCCTCCCCCGGGGGTCGGTGCGCCGTAGGTGACGGGGGGTGAGAACAGGGAACATAGGTTGCCCTTTCCTCCCCCTCCGTCTGGCAAGGGCCAGCCACCTCCCCCTGGCGGGGGAGGATCGTCTGGTTAGTTTTGTGGGCGGGGGTCCGACGGCGCCGTCGTCGTCACACCGCCGCCGAGCGCGCGGTACAGTTCGACCGAGTTGGTATCGCGGGTCAAGCGCGTGGCCAGCAGGCTTTGCTGCGCGGTGTAGAGCGAACGCTGCGAATCGAGCGTGTTCAGGAACGTGTCGATGCCGGCCCGGAAGCGCAGTTCCGACAGCTTGTACGCGCCTGCCGCATTGTCGCGGAGCGAGGTCTGCGCCTGGAGCTGGGCGCTGACGGTGCCGCGGCGGGCCAGTGCATCGGCCACTTCGCGGAAGCCGGTCTGCACACTCTTCTCGTACGTGGCGACCGCGGCGTCGCGGGTGGCCTGCGCGTAGCGGAGATTGCCCTTGTTGCGGCCGAAGTCGAACAAGGGCTGGCTGATCGACGGTGCGACCGACCAGTTCTGGCTACCGCTGCCGAACAGGTTCGACAGACCGAGGCTGATCGTCCCGAACGCCGCGGTGAGCGAGATGTTCGGGAAGAACGCTGCGCGCGCCGCACCGATATTGGCGTTGGCGGCGATCAGCTGATGCTCGGCCGAGGCGATGTCGGGACGGCGCAGGAGCACTTCCGACGGCAGGTTCGCGGGCAGGTTCTGCAGCGTCGGGCTGGTCGTATCGAGCTGCGACGGCAGCATGTCCGCGGTCAGGGTCGTGCCGGCGAGCAGGTTCAGCGCGTTCTGGTCCTGCGCGATCAGCGTGGTGGCGTCGGCGATATCCGAGCGCGCCTGATCATAGCTGGTGCTGGCCTGGCGCACTTCGAGTTCGGACGCGATGCCGACTCGGAACCGGTCCTGGGTCAGCTTGACGGTCTGACCGAACGCCTTTTCGGTATCGCGCGCGATCTTGAGGCGATCCTGGTCCGCGGCCATCGTCAGCCACGCTGTCGCGATCTCGGCGACGAGCGAGACCTGGGCTGCGTTGCGGTTTTCCTCTGCCGCGAAATACTGTTCCTGCTGCGCCTGCGTCAGATTGCGGATGCGGCCGAAGAGATCGATCTCCCAGGCCGAAACGCCGACATTGGCGGAGTAGATGTCGGCCCGGCCGCTCGACGTGGTGACCGTGCCGGCACCCGTTCCAGTGCCAGTGCCAGTGCCAGTGCCAGTGCCCGTACCTGTACCCGTGGTGCCGCCACCGACCGCACCGAAGGGCGACTTTTGATAGGTGGCGCTGCCGGTGGCGGCGAGCGTCGGGAACAGGTCCGCGCGCTGGACGCGGTATTGCGCGCGGGCCTGCGCGACGTTGGCGACCGAGACGCGAAGGTCGCGGTTGTTCGCCAGCGCGGTGCGAATCACGCTGCGGAGGCGATCGTCGGTGAAGAACGTCTCCCATGCGGTATCCGCGGGCATGATCGCCCCCGCCGCGTCGGTCGCTGCATAGGCGGGACCGGACGGCGTCGACACCGGTACCGACGATTCGGGCCGGACGTATTTAGGGGCGAGGTTACAGCCGGCGAGCGTGAGCCCGGCGGCGAACATGAGGGCCGTGCGGCCCGATATCTGGCGCGAAAACATCTGGATCAGGCCTCCTGCGGCCGCTGGTCGTGTGGCGTCGCGTGTGTGTCGTCACGGCGGCCGTCACGGTTGTCATCGTTATGCTCGCGATCGTTCTCGTCGATCGGCTGATCCTGCTTGAAGACGCGCTTCACGAGCAGGAAGAACAGCGGCACGAAGAAGATCGCGAGGACGGTCGCGGACAGCATGCCGCCGACCACCGCCCAGCCGATTGCGTTCTGGCCCCCGGCACCGGCACCGCTCGACAGTGCGAGTGGCAACACGCCGAAGATGAACGCGAACGACGTCATCAGGATCGGACGAAGGCGAAGCTTGGCCGCCTCGACCGCGGCATCCGCCGCGTTCATCCCGTCACGCATCTTCTCCTCGGCGAACTCGACGATCAGGATCGCGTTCTTCGCCGCCACGCCGATCGTCGTGATCAGCCCGACCTGGAGGTAGATGTCGTTGTTCAGCCCGAAGAGCGTCGCCGCGAGCACCGCGCCGAGGACGCCGAGCGGCACCACCAGCAGGACGGCGATCGGGATCGACCAGCTCTCATACAGCGCCGCGAGACAGAGGAACACGATCAGCAACGACAGCGCGTAGACATAGGTCGACTGGCCGCCGGACAGCTGCTCTTCGTAGCTGAGCCCGGTCCACTCATAGCCGATGCCGGCCGGCAGCTTGGCTGCCATCTCCTCCATCGCCTTGATCGCGGTACCGCTGCTGACGCCCGGTGCGGGCGAGCCCATGATCTCGAACGAGGCGACGCCGTTGTACCGTTCGAGCCGTGACGGGCCGTAGTTCCAGCTCGTCGTCGAGAAGGACGAGAACGGAGCCATCGCGTTGCTGGTCGTGCCACGGACGTAGAAGTTGCCGAGATCGGCAGGCGAGGTGCGGAACGGTGCGTCGGCCTGGACATACACCTTCTTCACGCGACCGCGGTCGATGAAGTCGTTGATGTAGGCGCCACCGAACGCGGTGCTGACGGTGGTGTTGATGTCCGCCTGGCTAAGGCCGAGCGCGCCGGCCTGGGCCTGATCGACGTTCAGTTTGAGCTGTGGTGCATCCTCCAGGCCGTTCGGACGGACCTGCATCAGGCGCTTGTCCTGGCTGGCCATGCCGAGCAGCATGTTGCGCGCCTCGAGCAGCTTGTCGTGACCGACGCCGGCATTGTCCTTCAACATGAAGTCGAAGCCGTTGGCGTTGCCGAGTTCCTGCACGGCCGGCGGCACGAAGCCGATGACCATGCCGGCACGGACGCCAGCCAGTGCCTGGTTGGCGCGTGCAGCAACCGCGGCAACCGTGTTGTCCTTGCCGCTACGATCTTCCCACGGCTTGAGCTGGATGAAGGCGATGCCGACATTCTGGCCCTGGCCGACGAAGCCGAAGCCGCTGATCGTGAAGATGCCCGCGGTATTGGCCTTCTCGTCGATCAGGAAGTGATCGCGGACCTTGTCCATCGTCCGCGCGGTTTCCTCCATCGTCGTGCCCGACGGCATGGAGACCTGCGCGAACATGATGCCCTGGTCTTCCTCGGGGAGGAAGCCCGACGGCAGGCGCAGGAAGACGAACGCCATCGCGACGACGATCAGCGCATAGACCAGCATCGTGCGGACCCAGCCCTTCTCGACGCGGCGCAGGCCGTTGCCGTACTTGCCGACGCCCTTGTCGAAGGTGCGGTTGAACCAG
The DNA here is from genome assembly GCF_057815015.1 of Sphingomonas sp. SL1004. Classification (NCBI taxonomy): domain Bacteria; kingdom Pseudomonadati; phylum Pseudomonadota; class Alphaproteobacteria; order Sphingomonadales; family Sphingomonadaceae; genus Sphingomonas; species Sphingomonas sp. SL1004. The sequence continues at coordinate 3,930,941 of NZ_JBYMUX010000001.1, read as the reverse complement.
CCGAAGAAGCCCTTCTTCTCGCCGTGACCGTCCTTGGCGGGCTTCAGGATCGTTGCGCAGAGCGCCGGCGTGAGGATCAACGCGACCAGTACCGAGAGCGCCATCGACGATACGATGGTGATCGAGAACTGGCGGAAGATGACGCCGGTCGAGCCGCTGAAGAACGCCATCGGCAGGAACACCGCCGACAGCACGAGGCCGATGCCGACCAGCGCGCCGCTGATCTCGTCCATCGACTTCTTGGCGGCTTCCTTCGGCGAAAGCCCCTCTTCCTGGATCAGGCGTTCGACGTTCTCGACGACGACGATCGCGTCATCGACGAGCAGGCCGATCGCTAGCACCATGCCGAACAGGGTCAGCGTATTGATCGTGAACCCGGCGATCTGCAGCACGGCGAGGCTGCCGAGCAGCACGACCGGGACAGCGATCGTCGGGATCAACGTCGCACGGAAGTTCTGGAGGAACAGGAACATCACGAGGAAGACGAGGACGATCGCCTCGACCAGCGTGTGAACGACCTGCTCGACCGACAGCTTCACGAACGTCGAATTGTCGATCGGGAAGGCGACCTTGACGTCGGGCGGGAACTGCTTGGCGATCCGCTCCACCTCGGCCTTGACGAGCTTGACGGTGTCGAGCGCGTTCGCGCCCGGTGCGAGCTTCACGCCGAAGCCTGCCGCCTGCTTGCCGTTGTAGCGCGCCTGGAACGAGTAATTCTCGGACCCCATCTCGACACGCGCGACATCCGAGAGGCGCACGGTGGCGCCGCTGGTGGCCGAGCGGACGATGATCTGACGGAACTGCTCGGGCGTCTGCAGGCGCGACTGCGCGGTGACGGTCGCGTTCAGCGCCTGTCCCTTGAGCGCGGGAAGGCTGCCGACCTGCCCCGCCGAGACCTGGGCGTTCTGCGCGGTCAGCGCCGAGGTGATGTCGGTGACGGTGACGCCGAGGTTCGACATCTTGAACGGATCGACCCAGATCCGCATCGAATATTGCGCGCCGAACACCTGCGTGTCGCCGACACCCTTGATACGGCTGAGCGGATCCTGGAGCTTCGAGGCGATCAGATCGCCGAGATCGACCTGATCGTGCGCGCCGTTTTCCGAATAGGCGGCGATCACGAGCAGGAAGTTGGCGGTCGCCTTGGTCACGCGGAGACCGGCCTGCTGCACTTCCTGCGGCAGGAGCGGGGTGGCCTGCTGCAGCTTGTTCTGCACCTGGACCTGCGCGATGTCGGGATCGGTGCCCTGCTCGAAGGTGAGCGTGATCGCGAGGTTGCCCGAGCCGTCCGAGGTCGAGGCGAAGTAGCGAAGGTTGTCGATCCCCTTCATCTGCTGCTCGATGATCTGCGTCGTCGTGTTCTCGAGCGTCTGTGCGTCGGCGCCCGGATAGGACGTCGCGACCGTCACCTTGGGGGCGGCGATCTCAGGGAACTGGGCGATCGGCAGCGAGCGGATCGCGAGGATACCGGCCATCATCAAGATGATGGCGATGACCCATGCGAAGATGGGTCGATCGATGAAATAGCGTGACATGGGCGGTTACTTCCCGCCCTGCGCGTTGCCGGCGGCAGGATCGGCAGCTGCAGCGGGATCATTGCCGTTGGCAGCCCCCCCGCCGGCATCCTGGCCCGCGGGCTTGGCGACCTGCTGCGGCGGCGCGGCCTTGACGGTCGTGCCAGGACGCAGGTTGAGCAGCCCTTCGACGATCAGCTTGTCGCCGGGCTTCAGGCCGCTGGTGACGATCCACTTGTCGCCGATCACGCGGTCGGTGACGACGTTGCGCTGCTCGACCTTGTTCTGCGCGTTGACGACCAATGCGGTCGCGCCACCGCGCGGATCGCGGCTGATGCCCGCCTGCGGCACCATGATCGCCTGGCGGCGAGTGCCCTCGACCAGCTTGGCGCGGACGTACATACCCGGCAGCAACAGGCCGTCGCGGTTGTCGAACGATGCACGCAACGTCACCGCGCCGGTGGTCGGGTCGACCGTGACTTCGGAGAATTGCAGGCGCCCTTCGATGGGATAGATCGCGCCGTTGGGCAGGATGAGCTGGACGCGCGCGCTGCCATCGGCGCGGACGACGCCGCCCGAGCGCAGCTGTGCCTTCAGGTCGAGCAGCTGGGCGGCCGACTGGACGACGTCGACATAGACCGTGTTGGTGCGCTGGATGGTGGCGAGCGCATCGGTCTGGCCGGTCTGGACCAGCGCGCCGACGGTGTAGATCGAACGACCGATCCGGCCCGAGATCGGCGCCTTGATGCGCGTGAAGTTGAGGTTCACGCGCGCCGATTCGACTGCCGAGCGCTGCGCCGCAACATTGGCGCGCGCCTGTGCTGCGGAGCCGATGGCGTTGTCCGCCTCCTGCTTCGAGACGGCATTGACAGCAACGAGTTCGTTATAGCGCTGGGCCTGCAAACGGGTCGCGTTGATCTGCGACTGCGCGGCGCCGAGCTGGCCCTGTGCGGTGCCGAGCGCGGCGCGGTAGGGCGCGTCCTCGATCTCGTAGAGGACCTGCCCCGCCTGCACCATCGAGCCTTCGGTAAACAGGCGACGACGGATCACGCCGCTGATCTGCGGCCGTACTTCCGACGTCTCCGCGGCGGCGACTCGGCCTGGAAGCTCGGTCGTGAGCACTACCGATTCCTCGGCAACCGGAACGACGCCGACCGTCGGGGTCGGCGGCGGTGGCGGCGCCTGCTCCTTGCCGCAAGCCGACAGGAGGGCAATGGCACCCAGTGCCGCAGATCCCTTGAATTTGGTCCAGCGCATATTTCTCGTCCTCACGCCAAACGGCGTTATCTCAGTGAATGAGCGTTCATTCTGCTTGCGGACCCGCTAGGATCGTGTACCCGCCCGGTCAAGCCAAAAAGTCGGCCGGAGATGGGTTTTGAGTGCAGTGCAGCATGAGTTGGGAGGACGCGAGCGGATCGTAGCGACCGCGCGCCAATTGTTCACCAACCAGGGCTTTCACCAGACGCCGATGTCCGAACTGGCCAGCGAGGCCGAAGTGAGCGTCGGCCAGATCTATCGATTCTTCACGGGCAAGAACGCGCTGATCCGCGCGATCATCCGCGAGGACGCATCGGCGCGGATCGCCGAGATGACCGCGGTGCAGGCCGAGCTCGATGCCGGGCGAATCTCGATCGAGACGGCGTTGACCAAGATCTGCCTGCAAGCGCTGCACAACAAGGACGAGGCGCTGTCGTTCGACATCCTCGCCGAAGCGTACCGCGATGCCGAAGTGGCAGCGACCATCGCGGAGTTCTGCAGCGCCGGTCGATCGGTGATCGGCGGACTGGCGCTCGCGGTGAAGGCCGACCTGACCGAGGCGCAGCGCGAGGGCGCGGAGGAGATGATCCTGGCGCTGATGTTCGGGCTGGGTCACCGGACGCTGTCGCAGCCGAGCCTGTCGCCCGACGATACCGCCAAACGCACCGCCGCCATGATCTATTCGGCGCTGCGGGCGCTATAGTCCCGGCCTATAGTTTAGGCCGACAGTCCTGGGCCGATAGCCCCCTGCCCGACCGGCCTCGCCGGACGGGCGAGGCCCGGTGGGATCAGGACCCGACGACGTCGGCGATGAACAGATAGCCCTTGCCGCGGACCGTGCGGATGATCTCGGTCGCATCGAACGCGGCAAGCTTGCGGCGCAGGCGGCTGATGTTGACGTCGATCGTGCGATCCTTCGAGGAGGTGTCCGCCCGCCCCGACAATGCGATCATGTCCTCTCGGCTGTGGACCGCGTGCGGGTGCGTGACGAAGGCGTCCATCATCTGGAATTCACTCTCGGTGAGCGAGACCACCTCACCGCCGGGCGCCTGCAGCGACCGCATCCGGCAATTGAGCGTCCAGCCGGCGAACCGGTAGGTGGCATAGAAGTGCGTGGACGCGCTGCCATCGGAGGTGGTGCCGGGATCGGGCGCGCTGCCGGCACCCGAGGAGGCGGTCCGGCTGCGGCGGCGCAGGACCGAACGGATGCGCGCGAGGATCTCACGCGGGGTCGATGGCTTGGTGACGTAATCGTCGGCGCCCATTTCGAGCGCGACGACGCGGTCGACTTCGCTCGACAGTGCCGACAGCATGATGACGCCGGGTGCATCGTCGGTTTGTGTCAGCGAGCGTAGCACCGACAGGCCGTCCTCGCCGGGCATCATCATGTCGAGAATGACGAGATCGCAAGGGCGCTGGCTGAGCCGCGCGCGCAGGGCGACGCCGCTCGAGACCGCCTCGACGCCAAGCCCGTTGTCGACCAGGAACTCGGTGAGCAGTTCGCGCAGGCCGGGATCGTCGTCGACGATGATGATCCGCGCGGCGTGATAGCTCGCGTCGCTCGAGTCATCGTGCGCCGGCCCGTCCTGCCATTCGGAATCCCGCGAGATCGGAAGCGCGGGAAGACGTCCGGTGGCGGACTCGAAGGAAGAGTAGCTGGGGGAGACGTTCATCGTCGGCGACTTTCGAACGGGGGAGACGGCGGACCGCCTCGCGGATTCCGGGGGGAGTCTCGGGGAAGACTCCGGCAAATATCATCCGTGTCTGTGCGCCGACTGTTTGTCCGGGATGTTTCCCAATGTGACCCCGGTGCGACCATCCGGTGCTTTTCACGCGAAACAGGCGCGCAACCGCGACGATTGCCATACGCTGAAATATCCCGAACACACGCGGACGGTATGACAGCAGCATGACGCCGATCCCCGCCCCCGATTCGCCCAAGCCGACTTTGCTGGTGGTCGACGACGACCACATGATCCGTACGCTTCTTGCGCAAAGCCTTGGCATGCATGGCTATAATGTAGAGACCGCGACGAGCGCGCAGGACATGGACACCGTACTCGCGCGGCAATCGGTCGCGCTGATCCTGCTCGACGTGATGATGCCCGGCGAGGACGGCCTGTCGGTGTGTCGGCGCCTCGCGCGTACCGCAGGGCCGCCGGTGGTGATGCTGAGCGCGCTGGGCGACGAGCCCGACCGGATCCTGGGGCTGGAGATCGGTGCGAGCCATTACCTGACCAAGCCGTGCAGCCCGCGCGAGATCCTGGCGACCGTCCGGGCCGCCCTGCGCGCGCGGGAGATACAGGATGCGAGCGAGGGCCGCGCTTATGGCTTTCTCGGGTGGCGGGTCGATTTCTCGGCGCACGAACTGTTCGATGCCGAGAACACGCTGATCGACCTGACCGATGGCGAGTTCGCGGTGCTGCGCGCGTTCGTCGAGCGGCCGCGGCGGGTGCTGGCGCGCGACGCGTTGCTGGAGGCGGCGCGCGGGCCTGACACCGACGCGTTCGACCGCGCGATCGACGTGCAGGTCAGCCGGTTGCGGCGCAAGCTGCGGTCGCGCGGCGACGACATCATCCGGACGATCCGCAACGAGGGCTATTTCTTCGTGCCCCGCGTGGTGCGTCTGTGACACCAGCCACGCGTACGATGACGGGCATGAGGGCGGGACTCGGGCGGGTCGGCCATGCGCGATCCTGGCCGTTGTTCCTGCGGATCTTCGCGTTGATGCTGATCACCGTGCTGCTCGTGCAGGTGCTGAACTTCGCGGTTGTCATCATGATGCCGCCGCCGACACCGGTGATCTTCACCACCAACCGGATCGCCGCGGTGGCACGGGCCGGGCGCGATCCCGTCGGGCTGTTGACGGTGGAGCTGACGCACCAGCGGCCTAATCCCAGCGACGACGACCGGGACCACCGGATCGCCGAGCTGATCGCAGGCGATCTCGGGATGCCAATGAGTTCGGTGGCGGTAGAGGCGCACCGGTCGGGCCTGCCGATGTTCGCCGGTGCGCTGCGGCCGCCGATGCCGATGGGCATGGGCCGCCCGCCGATGCGCCCTCCGTCGCTCGACAATGCGCTGTTCGGGCCGTTTGTCGTGTCGGTGCATATCGGTGGTGACCGCTGGCGGGTGATCCGTCCGGCCGGCGGCGCGACCGGGCCGTGGCGGATGCGGATCATCCTGTGGTTCATCGTCGCGATGGCGGTGGTGGCGCCAATCGCCTGGGCACTGGCCCGCCGCGTCGCCAAGCCGATCGGGCTGTTCGCCGCTGCCGCCGAACGGCTAGGGCGCGATCCGCGGACCGACCCGTTGCCGATCGCAGGGCCGCCCGAGATTGCCGAGGCAGCGAGCGCGTTCAACGTGATGCAGGAGCGGCTCAATCGCTATGTCGAGGATCGCACGACCCTGATCGCGGCGGTCGCACATGATCTTCGCACGCCGCTGATGCGGCTGTCGCTGCGGCTGGAAAAGGCGCCCGACGCGATCCGTATCGCCAGCGAAGAGGACATTCACGAGATGAGCCACCGGATCGGATCGGCGATGGCCTTCGTCCGCGACATGACCCGCCACGTCCGCCGCCAGCGGCTCGACCTGCGCTCGCTCGCCGAAAGCGTGACCGACGAGTTCGGCGACCAGGGTGACGACGTCGTGCTGCAGCCGGGCGGACCACTGACGATCGAGGGCGATGCACCGTCGCTGAAGGCGCTGGTCGGCAATTTGGTCGGCAATGCGGTCAAATATGCCGGCCATGCCGAGATGGTGCTGCGCCGCGAGGACAGCATGGTGGTGATCGAGGTGCAGGACCGCGGCCCCGGCATGGTGCCAGCGGATCTGGCGCGTGCGTTCGAACCGTTCTTCCGCGCCGAACAGTCGCGCAACCGCGATACCGGCGGGATCGGCCTTGGCCTGGCCAGCGTCCGTGCGGTCGCGCGCGGGCATGGCGGCGACGCGACGATCGAGGCGCGGGCGGGCGGCGGCTTGCGCGCACGCGTGTCCCTGCCGGTCTGATCCACGCACGCGCCCGTTTTTCTCAGGAGTATATATGCGACGCTTTCTTGTGATCGGGATGGCCGGCGCGTTGGCGGGATGTGCCGCGCAGGCCCCCCGCCCCGGCGGTCCGCCCGAACATGGCCGCGGACAGCTGTTCGTCAGCCCGATGGGCGAGCCTTTCCGGTCGATGCTGAAGCCGGGTGCGGCGCAGGCGCTGTGGTTCGACGGTGCCGATCGTGACGGCGACGGTCGGATCACGCTGGCGGAGTTTCAGGCCGATGCCACGCGGTTCTTCGCGGTGCTGGACCGCGGCAAGGACGGCGAGATCGATCCGGGCGACCTCGAATATTACGAGAATGTGCTGGTGCCCGAGATTCGCGTCGCGGGTGGCGGACGCGGACCGGGGGCGGGCGGGCGGTCGCCTCGTGGGGGGCGTGGTGGTGGCGGTCGTGGCGGCGGCGGCGGGAGCGGCGGCGGTCAGGGCATGCAGTTCGGCAATGGCGGCGACGGCGACAAGAAGACGTCCGCCACGCGGGTGAGCGAGCGACTGGGCGCGGCGCGCTACGGGTTCTTCGATATGCCGGAGCCGGTGATTTCGGCGGACCTGAACGGTAATCGCGGGGTCGATGCGGCAGAGTTCGCCAAGGCGGCGATGACCCGGTTCGCGGCACTCGATCGCAACCACGACGGCGCGCTGACGCGGGGCGAATTGCCGCGGGCGGGTGCCGAGACCTGGCGGAATGGTTCGGACCGGCCTTCGGACATGCGGTCCGGGCCGCGGCCCGGTGGCGAGCCGGGGGAGCGCGACGACCGCTGACGCCCCCGCCGTTCGCCCTGAGCGAAGTCGAAGGATTTCCCCCGAGCGGGGGTGCTTCGACTTCGCTCAGCACGAACGGACGTTGGTCAGGGATGCGGTGGCGGGCCGTCTTGTAGGCCACCGTGAATAGGGCCGTGCTCGGGGCCGCCATGCATCATCGGCGGACCGTGGCGCAGGCGCATCAGCGCCTCGAACGCGGTACGCTGGGTCGGATCGAGACCGTCGTAGAAGGTCCGCGCGGCGGTGATCCGGCGGGTGTCGTCGGCGGCATGCCGCGTCGTCGCCTCGGTCATGCGCTGCAGATGTTGCGCGAAGCCGTCGGCGGGCGGGCCCGCATCGCGCGGCGGGCGATCGTCCTGCGGCGGCTCGGGTGGCGCCAGCGACTGGAGGAACGCGGCCAGCGCCGGGCGCTGGGCCGGGCGCAACGCGAGCAGGAGCGCGATGTCGTCGCCTTCGCGCTGTTGCAGGCGCGCGATATCGGCGCGGGACGGCGGGCCGTCATGCCCGTCGCGCGGGCCTTGTGCGCTCAACGCGCCGGGCATCGCCAGGGCCAATGCGAGCATCGGCCAGATCTTCGTCTTCATTAACTGCTTCCCCTTTTGAACTTCGGATGCGGTGTCAGCCGAGCATGCCGGAAACGATCCAGCGCCGGCTGACCGCGGATTTGACGATCGGCGCGCCGCAGCGCCGACAGGCGGACCGCTGGATCGGCTCGCCGAGGATATCGCGGTGACGGGAGCGCGGCGTATGGCGACCGAGCGCGCATTCGGCCGATGCGATTGGCTGGATGTGCAAACTTGTCCCCCTCGAAATCCTGAAGGCATCCTGATCCGAGATCTTGTCCGCAGTATTTCAAGGACATTGCCGCACCTGCCTGTTGAAAATCTGGCCTGTTGAAAATGTAGCCAAGCCAGAAATTCTGGCGTTCCTGCTGACGCATACAGGCGCGGACGATTCGCGCTGGAATGGAGCGGACCATGGCCGAAGCCGATCTCGTCAGTTTTTCCGATATCCAGCTGAAACCCGATCCCTCGCGGACGGTGATCCGACCGTTCAACGTCGAATATCCCGGCCCCTTCAAGGTCGAGGGCCACTCGCGGGCGGTGCGGGTGATCGACCGCGTGCTGTCGCTGACGCACGACGAGCTTCACGCCGAACGCGCGCGCGTAACCGAATCGCTCGACGAACGGCACCGCGACGTCGACGATCTCCTGTTGCACCGGTTCGGCGAGGTGATGGCGGTGCTGGACGATCCGCGCCCGATCACGCGCGACCAGCAGGTGCTGATCGGTGCGTATCTGAGCGAGGAATATTCGTTCGAGGCGGCGGCGTTGTTCAACCCAAGCATGGTGCTCCACCCCGATCAGGACGGTGCGCCGGAGGATGGCCTGCGCTTCATCCTGTCGCTGCGCGGGATCGGCGAGGGCCATGTGTCGTCGGTGACGTTCCGTACCGGACGCTGGTCCGCGAACGACGGTTTCTCGGTCGACCCCGCGAGCCGGACCGCGGTGCCGCCACGGATCGCCCCGACCGACCGCGGCGCGACCGATGGCGGACCGACCAAACTCGATTGCAGCGGCAGCCGCGACGTATCGGAAACCGTGCTGTTCCCGGTGCTGCCGAGCCAGCGCCAGGGGATCGAGGACGTTCGTCTCGTCCGCTTCGATGACGGCAATTCGCCCTATTATCTTGCCACCTACACCGCGTTCAGCGGCGCCGAGACACGGTGCGAATTGCTGCGGACCGGGGATTTCAAGACGTTCGAGATGCAGCCGATGCGCGGTGCGGTCGCCGGCACCAAGGGGATGGCGCTGTTCCCGCGCAAGATCGACGGCCGCTATGCGATGCTCGGGCGGCAGGACAACGAGAATATCTGGTACCTGGCATCGGACGACCTGCTGACCTGGGAGGGTGGCACCAGGATCGTCGAGCCGAAATGGCCGTGGGAGTTCATCCAGATGGGCAATTGCGGCTCACCGATCGAGATCGACGAGGGCTGGCTGGTGCTGACCCACGGCGTCGGTAGCGTGCGCAATTATTGCGTCGGTGCGTGCCTGCTCAATCGCGACGATCCGACCAAGCTGCTGGCGCGGATGACCGAGCCGCTGATCGTGCCGAGCCCGAAGGAGCGCGACGGCTATGTGCCGAACGTCGTCTATAGCTGCGGGGGAATCGTGCAGGGGCGCACGTTGCTGCTGCCGTTCGGGGTGGCGGACAATTTCGCTTCGTTCGCGACGGTGGATGTGGGGCGGTTGGTTGCGGCGATGGTGTGAACGCTGGACCCTACCCAGCGCCAGCCAGATCAGACGACGAGTGCCTTACCCCCGAAATCCTCGGCCGCGACCGTGTCGATCTGGCGTTCGATACCGCGCGTGAGACCTGCCGGGACGGTTACCGTGAAGCCGCGAGCGATCAGGCCTTCCACCGCCCAGCGGACGCAATAGTCGGCCGCGACGCCGATGACGGTGACGTCGGTGAGGCCCTTTGCGGCAAGGTCTGCGAAGAAGTCTTCGCGCGGGGTCGTCGATTGGCTTGCGTCGCGCGCGTCCTCGATCGCCAGGCCCGGTTCGGCCCACATGTCGAACACCCCCTTCTCGATCCGCCATGCCGGGATCGCGGGGTCGACCAGCGCGACGTCCAGCATGTTGCCCCAGCCTCGCGTGCCGCGGACGCAGTGGATCGGGAACATCTGCGCCTCGGGCGAGGCGGCGTAGGTCTCGCGGAAATGGGTGTCGAAGGTGAAAAGCACGCCCGCAGTTTCGGCTGGCGTCTGCGCGGATAGCCACGCCTGCATCGGCGTGACCAGCGCCGCGGCCCCCGCGACACTCAGCGCGCCGTTCTCCGCCATGAAATCCCACTGCGTATCCACCACGACCACGAACCGCGCCACCGCACCTCTCCTTTGGCCGCTGCTTGACACACTCGCGTCTTCTCGGACACCCGCAGCGTCCAGCAACGCAGGAGCCCGCGCGCATGGCCGTGACCGATATCGCCACCCGGACGTACAACCACAATTTCCGGCTCGATCCGATCGTGCGCAGCCTGCTCGATACCGATTTCTACAAGCTGCTGATGCTGCAGATGATCCGGCAGGTGTATCCGGATGTCGGCGCCACCTTTGCGCTGATCAACCGGACGACCAGCGTGCGCCTCGCCGAAATCGTCGACGAGGACGAACTGCGCGCGCAGCTCGATCACGCGCGGACGCTGCGGTTCGCGAAGAAGGAGCTGATCTGGCTCGCCGGCAACAGCTTCTACGGGAAGCAGAAGATGTTCGGGCCGGAGTTCATCGCCTGGCTCGCCGATTTCCGCCTGCCCGCCTACGACCTGCGCAAGGTCGACGGGCAGTATGAACTCCATTTCGACGGCCCGTGGACGCACACGACGATGTGGGAGATCCCCGCGCTGACGATCATCAACGAGCTGAAATCGCGCGCGGCCCTGCGCGATCGCGGGCGGTTCGCGCTCGACATCGTCTATGCGCGCGCCAAGGCGAAATTGTGGGAAAAGGTCGAACGGCTGCGCGAGCTCCCCGACCTTGTCCTGTCGGATTTCGGCACGCGGCGGCGGCATGGATTCCTGTGGCAGCGATGGTGCGTCGAGGCGCTCAAGGAAGGGCTCGGCGACCGGTTCATCGGTACCTCGAACGTGCTGCTGGCTATGGACGCCGATCTGGAGGCGATCGGCACGAACGCGCACGAACTGCCGATGGTGACCGCCGCGCTGGCCGACAACGACGCCGAACTCGCCGAGGCACCCTACCGCGTGCTGGAGCATTGGCGGCAACATTATAACGGCAACCTGTTGATCGCGCTGCCCGACGCGTTCGGGACGACCGCGTTCCTGCGCAATGCGCCGCACTGGCTGGCGGATTGGACTGGCTTCCGCCCCGACAGCGCGCCGCCGATCGCGGGCGGCGAGCAGATCATCCGCTGGTGGGAGGAGCAGGGCGTCGATCCGAAAACGAAGCTGCTGATCTTCTCCGACGGGATGGACATCGACACGATCGAGCAGACCTATCGGCATTTCCATGGGCGCGTGCGGATGAGCTTTGGTTGGGGGACGAACCTGACCAACGACTTCCGCGGTTGCGATCCCGACGGGGCGGCGGCGCTGGAGCCGATCTCGCTGGTCTGCAAGGTGATCGCGGCGAACGGCCGGCCGGCGGTTAAGCTGTCGGATAATCCGGCCAAGGCGACCGGCGAGCCAAGCGAGATCGCGCGGTATCTGCGCGTTTTTGGGGAAGCCGACCGCGCCTCGGCGCCAGTGCTCGTCTGACGGTTTCAATCCCCCCCGCCAGGGGGAGGTGGCGCCGAAGGCGACGGAGGGGGAGGACACGGAACAGAGGTTTCCCTTTCCTCCCCCTCCGTCTGGCAAGAGCCAGCCACCTCCCCGGGCGGGGGAGGATCGTTAGGCTGGCTCAGTCCTTGACCAGCTTCATGAAACGGCGCTCTACCGGGGCCAGCACCGGCCCTAGGTCATGCCCGCGCTTCACTACCGCGCCGCCCTCGCCGATCAGCGCCCACATGCCCTGCTTGTTGCGCAGTGCCGGGCGTTTCTCGATCCTGAACTCCGGCCGTTCGGCGGCCCGGCGGAAGGCGGCGAAGACCGCGGCGTCCTTGCCGAGATCGATCGCATAATCGCGCCAATGCCCCGCCGCGACCATCCGGCCGTAGAGATCGAGGATGCGATTGAGTTCGAGGCGTTCGAAGCCGACCTGCGTCGCCTTGGACGGTGTCGGGAACGGCACGACGCCCATCAGCTATCACCCATCATGCGCGGTCGCGGCGGTCCTCTGGACGCTCATCCACGTGGCCATCGGCGAGCAACGCATCGAGCCGCTTGCGCATCGTCTCCAGCTCGCAGCGCATGAGCTCCATCTTCTGCGTCGCAGGATCGAATGCCTCGCTGCACGGCGTACCATAGGGGACGAACCGCGGCATCTCGGGGGCGTTGCCGCCCTCGATCGTGGTCGCGCGCGCAGGAATGCCGACGACCGTGGTACCCGCCGGCACGTCACGCGTGACGACCGCGTTGGCACCGACGCGCGAGCGCTTGCCGAGCGTGATCGGCCCGAGCACCTGCGCGCCCGAGCCGATGATCGCACCGTCGGAGATGGTCGGGTGGCGTTTGCCCTGCACGCCGTTGTCGGGGCTGGTGCCGCCGAGCGTGACGCACTGGTAGATCGTCACGTCGTCGCCGATCTCCGCGGTCTCGCCGATCACGACGAAACCGTGGTCGATGAAGAAATTGCGGCCGATCGTCGCGCCCGGATGAATGTCGATCGCGGTCGTGAAGCGCGACCAGTGATTGACGCAGCGCGCGAGGAAATAGAGCTTCGCCTTGTACAGGCGGTGCGCGATGCGGTGATAGCCGAGCGCCCAGACGCCGGGGTACAGCATGATTTCCGCGCGGGAATGCGGAGCGGGATCGCGTGCGCGGATCGAATCCAGATAGGCCAGTAATCCGCTCGACATCCGCAGTCCCCTTCGCGATGTCCGTATCTAGGGTATCGGCCCACCTATTTCCAGAACCGGCTGACCGTGGATCCGGTCGCCGCGTCGAAACGATGGGATCGGTGTAAAGCCTATCTTTGTTGTGGGATTTGTTGGCGCGTTGCAGATTATCGCCAATACTATCCGGGGGATGCCGATGTTCGATCTGACGACCTTGAGTTTCGAGACGTTACTCCCCTTCATCCTGGTGGGGTTCGCTGCGCAGATCGTCGATGGCGCGCTCGGCATGGCGTTCGGGGTGATCTCGAACACGTTGCTGCTCTGGGTCGGGGTGCCCCCGGCCGCAGCGTCGGCGGGCGTACATACCGTCGAGACCTTCACGACCGCGGTGTCGGGGATCAGCCACGTGCTGCACAAGAACGTCAACTGGACGCTGTTCCTGCGCCTCATGATACCCGGCGTGATCGGCGGTGTGCTGGGCGCGTACGTGTTGTCCAACATCGATGCGAGCACCGCGAAACCGTTCATCTTGGCGTATCTGACGTCGATCGGCGTGTACCTGCTGTACCGCGGGCTGCGCTATCCCCCCAAGCAGAAGGAGCCGAAGATCGTCGAGCCGCTCGGGCTGGTCGGCGGGTTCCTCGATGCGGCGGGCGGTGGCGGCTGGGGGCCGGTGGTGACATCGAACCTGCTCGTGCAGGGCGCGGCACCACGGACGACGATCGGGACCGTGAACACCGCGGAATTCTTCCTCACCGCGACGATCTCGGCGACGTTCATCACGCAGCTCGGCTGGGCGGCGTTCACGCAGGCGACGGTGGGATTGCTGATCGGCGGCGTGCTGGCCGCACCGTTCGGGGCGATGCTGGCGAAGCGCGTGCCGGCCAAGACGTTGATGGTGTTGGTCGGGGTAATTCTAACGCTGACGAGCCTGTTCGGACTGTACCGCGCGATCTGCCACTGAGTTCGCCAGCGATACCATGCTGGCCGCCGCGCTCATTGTGCGCTGCGGCATTTGCGGGGTGGCGTAATCGATCGGGCACTCTATCTGTCGTGTGATGATCGATAGAGGCGATTAATGGCAGCGACCTACCTACCCACGCTCAAACAGTTGCAGTATCTCGTTGCGCTGAAGGACCATGGTCATTTCGGGCGGGCCGCGGAGGCGTGTTTCGTGACGCAATCGACGCTGTCGGCGGGCTTGCGCGAACTGGAGACGCTGATCGGCGTGGTGCTGGTCGAGCGGACCCGGCGCGTGGTGCGGTTCACGCCGCTGGGCGACGGGATCGCCGACAAGGCACGGCGCGTGCTGCGCGAGGCGGAGGAACTGGGCGACATGGCGCGCGCGGCAGGGCAGCCGCTGTCGGGCGACATGCGGATGAGCGTCATCCCGACGATCGCACCGTTCATGCTGCCGAGGATCCTGCCGCGGTTGCGCAAGGATTATCCGGACCTGAAACTGTTCCTGCGCGAGGAACCGAGCGGGGCGGCCTGCGAGGGACTGCATAACGGGCGGACCGACTGCGTGCTGCTCGCCCTGCCCTATGCATGCGGCGAGGTGACGTCCGAGACGTTGTTCGAGGACCGCCTGTTCGTCGCCTATCCGTCGGGCGAGGTGCCTTCGGCGCGACCTGCCATTCCGGCGTCGGCGATCGACGAGACGCGGCTGCTGCTGCTCGAGGACGGGCATTGCCTGAAGGATCATGCGCTGGGCGCGTGCAATCGACCGGAGCTGCGCGCGGAGGCGACGATGCTCGGCACGTCGCTGCATACGATCGTGCAGATGGTCGACAACGGACTGGGCATCACGATGCTGCCCGAAATGGCGATCAAGGCGGGGATCCTGGACAACACCAACATCACCGCACGGCCTCTCGACGAGGTGAATGCGGTGCGCCGGATCGCACTGGTCTGGCGGCGGGCGAGCCCGCGCGAGAAGGATTTCCGGCTGATGGCGAAGGCGCTGGCGGACGTCCAATAACGGTATCCGCTTGGCGCACGATTGGCACGGGTGCGCAACCAACTCGGCGTTCGATCGTATGTTTTCCAGATTGCCTGGAGATACCAATGTCGAAGACGTTTCCGCTGCTGCTGCTCACGAGTGCGCTGGCGCTTGCCGCGTGCAGCGGCAAATCGAAGGACGATGTCGCCAGCGCATCGACGACCCCCGCCAACCCTGCGCTGGCGGTGCCGAATGGCCCGCCCGCCGTGGCCAATCCGACTGTCGGTGGCGTACCGATGATGGCGACGCGGACGATCGTCGACAACGCGTCGGCCGCGCCGAACCTGTCTACGCTCGTTGCTGCCGTTAAGGCCGCAGATCTGGTCGGCACGCTGTCGGGACCGGGTCCGTTCACGGTGTTCGCGCCGACCAACGACGCGTTCGGGCGGCTGGCACCGGGCATGGTCGATACGCTGTTGAAGCCCGAGAACAAGGCTTCGCTAACCAAGGTGCTTACGTACCATGTCGTGCCGGGCGTCATTACCGCCGACGATCTGCGTCAGCGGATCGCGGCTGGAGGCGGTACCGCGACATTGACCACGGTCGAGGGTGATCCGATCACCGCGACGATGGTCGGTGCCGTGATCGCATTGACGGACGTCAATGGTAACAAGAGTTATGTAGAAACGGCGGATGTTCGCCAATCCAATGGCGTTGTGCATGTCGTCAACGGCGTGATCGTACCTAAACTAAGCTGATTTTCGCCGCATAGGCTCGGTTCATCGCATCCTTGCTACGACTGATCGGCGAAATAGTTGAGATAGACCGTTCGTTATCCCAATTCTACAGTTCGAGTTTCATTCGCCCCATTCACAATCTCTGGAGTTGCAGATGACTGTTAAGACGAACCTTATGATTGCCGCAGCATCGAGCCTGCTCATTGCTACCGGCGCCACTGCCCAGACGGCAGCCCCAACTGCGCCGCAGACCGCCGCGCCGACTGCTCCGCAGACTGCCGCACCGACCACACCGGCAGCACCCGGCACGGCGGTCGCACCACAGACGGCTGGCGCGCCAGTTGCACCCGCTGCCGCAACGACCACGATCGCCGCGGCGCTGCCGACGTTGCCGAACCGTGCGACGCTCGCCAAGCTGGTGACTGCGGCGAAGTTGCAGACGACGCTGGCGGGTCCTGGTCCGTACACGCTGTTCGCGCCGAGTGACGAAGCCTTTACGCGTCTCCCTGCCGGTGCGCTCGATACGCTGCTGAAGCCGGAATCGGCGCCGACGCTCGCGACGATCATCAAGTATCATGTCGTGGCTGGTGCAGTGACGGCCGACCAGTTGAAGGCGCAGATTACCGCAGGTGGTGGCAAGGCCACGCTGACGACGCTCGCCGGCCAGCCGTTGATCGCCTCGATCGGTCCGAACGGCAACATAGAGCTGACCGACACCGCCGGGATCAAGTCGTACGTCGACACGGCGGATATCAAGGAGACGAACGGTGTCGTTCATCTCACCAATGGCATGAGCGTTCCGAAGCTCGGCTGATGCGATTGCGGGCCGCGGTTTCCCCCCGGGAAGCGCGGCCCGTACCACATTGTTTTCCCGCGAAGGCGGGAACCCAGTCTAGGCTCCCGCCTTCGCGGGAGAACAAGCCTAGGTCGATGCGCTTATTTTTGCGTAGCTTCCCACCGAGCAGCTGCAGCATGATCGCCATCGCGCGCCTCGACCCATCTCGCTTCGAAACCACGCGTCTCGCGTTTCCAGAACGGAGCGTCGGTCTTCAACCGGTCGATCAGATAGGCACACGCCTCCAGCGCCGCGCCACGATGCGCCGCCGTCGCCGCAACGAACACGATCCGCTCGCCCGGATGCATCGGCCCGATACGGTGCACGATGACCGCGGCACTCAGCCCCCAGCGCTCGATCGCGCCCTCGGCAACCTTCAGCAACGCCGCTTCGGTCGCGCCCGGATAATGCTCCAGTTCGAGCGTGCCAACGCCATCGTCCGCGCGGACCAGCCCGGTAAAGGTCGCGACCGCCCCTGCCCCGGCCGCTTCCGCCCGCGTCATCTCGGCGGCAATATCGATCGGCGCGTGCTGAACCGAGACATGGATCATCCGCCGGTCACCGGTGGGAAGATCGCGATCTCCTGCGCCCGACCGATCGGCGTAGCCAAGGCCACGAAATCCTGATCGATCGCCGCGCGCAGTCGCGAGCGATTCTCGAACGCACTCGCATGCGCCGGACTCGTTTCCGCCAGCCAGTCGACCAGATCCGCCACCGTCGCCACGCTCGCGGGCGGCTCGACCGTTTCCTCGCCCGTGCCAATACGCTCGCGTACCCAGGCGAAATAGACCATCCGTATCGTCATGCTTAGTCCATGTGCTTCAGGCCGACGCGGAGATAGTCCCATCCGGTCAGCAAGGTCAGGACGGCCGCCCCCCACAAAGCGACGATGCCGACCGTGTGAACCCAAACCATGTCGGGCACCGCGCCACCGAGGATGATGCCGCCGAGCGACACGAGCTGCAGCGTCGTCTTCCACTTCGCCAGCTGCGACACTGGCACGGACACCTGCACCTGCGCCAAGAACTCGCGCAGTCCCGACACCGCGATCTCGCGCAGCAGGATCACCAGCGCGGCGATCACATGGATGCCGGCGATATCGCGCGTGCCGACCAGGATCAGGATCACCGCCGCGACCATGATCTTGTCGGCGATCGGATCGAGGAAAATGCCCAATCGCGACACCGCGCCGCTCGATCGCGCGAGATAGCCGTCGAAATAATCGGTGATGCCCATCAGGCAGTACAGCACGAAGGCGATGCCGTAGCCCGCCTCCCAGTCCGGCCACCACAGGAACCAGACCAGCAGGGGCACCGCGACGATCCGCGACAATGTCAGGAGGTTAGGCAAGCTCAGCACCCACCACCCCTATACCGGTCGGTCGCGCGGCGAAACCGGTTTAAGCGTTGGCGTGGGCATGGCGCTGGGCTAAGGGTTTGGCGTATTTTCGCAACGATCTGGGCGATTTCTCGCATGCTCAATGCCCTCGGGTTGCTGAAGCAACGTCGCTTCCTGCCCCTGTTCACCACGCAGTTTCTCGGCGCGTTCAACGACAACCTGTTCAAGACTTCGATGGTCCTGTTCGCCACCTATGCGGTCTTCAACGACCCTAAGATGGAGGCGAACTTCAACGCGCTGGCGACCGGACTCGGCATCCTGCCGTTCTTCCTGCTGTCCGCGCTCGCCGGGCAATTGGCGGACAGTCACGACAAGGCGCGGATCATCCGGATCGTGAAGACGGTCGAGATCGGCATCATGCTGCTCGGAGCGACCGGGCTGATGGTCGCGCGCGCCGGACATCCGTCGCTCGGTATCGGGCTCATGCTCGGCGCTGTGCTGTGCCTGGGCGTGCATTCGACGTTCTTCGGGCCGATCAAATACGCGATCCTGCCGCAGCACCTGGCGCCGTGCGACGTGCTTGGCGGCACCGGCCTAGTCGAAGCGGGCACGTATCTGGCGATCCTGCTCGGCACCGTGACTGCCGGCTGGATCCCGATCGAGGGCGCCGCCGCAAGCGTGCTGGTCGTTGCTGCGATCGGCTGGTTCGCGGGGCGTCAGGTGCCACCAGCACCGCGCGAAGGCCCGCCGCTGAAGCTCGACTACAACCCGTTCACCGCGTCGTGGCGGCTGATCAGTGCTACCCTGCACATTCCGCGGCTGTTCCTCGCGATCGTCGCGATCAGCTTCTTCTGGACGATCGGCGCGGTGCTGATCATCGTGTTCCCGCCGCTGGTGAAGAACGTCCTCACCGCGGACGAGCGAGTCGCCAGCTTCGTGATCGCGGTGTTTTCGGTCGGCGTCGCGATCGGCTCGGTAGTCATCAACTCGATGCTGAAGGGCCGTATCTCGGCCAAGTTCTCGCCCGCGTCGGTGATCGCGATGGGTGGTTTCGTCGTGCTGTTCTCGTTCCTCGCCCGCAATTGGACGCCAGCGCCAGCGGGTCATTATTACGACTGGGCGGGGTTCATCCATCAGCCCGGCGCGATCCCCGTGCTGGCGACGCTGCTGGCGATCGCGATCACTGGCGGTATGTTCGTCGTGCCGCTCTATGCGTTCCTGACGACGACCGTCGAGAAGGACCAGACCGCGCGCACAGTCGCGGCAAACAATGTCGTCAATTCGGGCGCGATGACGATCGGCTCGATCCTCGTCATCGGTATTACCGCGATGGGTGTTACGCCCGAGGACATGCTGTTCCTGGTCGCGGCGATGTGCCTGGTGTCCGCATGGCTGGCGCAGAAGCTGCACCGCGCCTGCGACGACGATGCCGTCGGGTGTTTGCCGACGTTGAGGAAGTAGGCGCCGAACAATCCTCCCCCGGCAGGGGGAGGATCGTTCACCTCAGAAAATGAAGCTGTAGAAACAGGTGAAGAACGCCGCGAAGCTGAGCGCGAACAGCTTCAGGTCGTGATCGTCGTTCTTGGCGCGCGCGATCACCGGTGGCGGCAACGACCGCCGCAGCGGATGGCGGGCGGCTTCGTTGGTGAGGACTAGGCGTCTGGTCATGATGCAAACGTTAACGCGGCGTTTACCAGATCGACCAGCCGCAAAAGTGGTTAAACCAAGCTCGTCCGGGAATGGGACAGATTTGGATGGGCGGTAACGGCTTCCCAACGGAACGTCGAACCGCTGTCTTTGCGCAGAAACCACGTATAAGCTGCGGTCAACGCCCGTGATTCTGTGGTGCAAGAGGACCCTGACAATCCAGCAGATCGGCGCACTTCCCTATGTGATCGACGAAGCCGGGCACGCGCGCGTAATGCTGATCACTTCGCGCGATACCGGCCGGTGGGTGATCCCGAAGGGCAATCCGATCGTCGGGCTCGCCAGCCATGAGGCGGCCGCGCAGGAAGCGTATGAGGAGGCCGGCATCCGCGGCATCCCCTGCCCCTCGCCGGTCGGACAGTTCGCGTATCGCAAACGCCGCCGCACCGGCCGCTACCGCGACATGGTCGTTACCGTGTTTCCGCTGGCATTCGTCGAGCAACTGGACGACTGGCCCGAGCGCGAACAGCGCGACACGCGCTGGTTTACGCTTGATCGCGCCGCCGAGGCTGTCAATGAGCCCGGCCTGAAGGCGCTGATCGCTGCTTTCCGCGAGCCGCCGATCCCGGCGTCGTTCGCGCAACGTATCTTACCCGTCGTGCGCACGAGCGCGAAAAGGAGAATTCCGATGCTGGGCTGGTTCCAGTCGCTGATGCCGAAGCAGGGACGGTTCTTCGAACTGTTCGACGCGCATGCCGCGACCCTGGTCGCCGGCGCCGATGCGCTTGCACGGCTGCTCCACGGCGAAGGCTCGATCGAGGGGCAGATCGCCGAGATCGTCAAGCGCGAGCACGAGGCCGACGATATCACGCGGGAGGTGTTGCAGGACGTCCGCCGGGTGTTCGTGACGCCGTTCGACCGCAGCGCGATCACGGATTTGATCGGCGTGATGGACGATGCGATCGACCAGATGAATGGCACCGCCAACGCGATCGCGCTGTACGAGGTGACCGAGTTCTCGCCCGAGATGCGCGACATGGCCGGCATCATCGTCGAAGCCGCACGAATCACCGCGGAGGCGATCCCGCTGCTGCGGTCGCTCGGCACTAACGCGGGGCGGTTGCACGACCTGACCGCGCGGCTGATCCAGATCGAGGGGCATGCCGACGACATCCACGACACGGGCCTGCGCGCGCTGTTCCAGGCGTCGAAGATCAGTGCGGATCCGATGACCTTCATCATCAACCGCGAGATCTACAGCAGCCTGGAAAAGATCGTCGACCGCTTCGAGGATGTCGCGAACGAGATCCAGGGGCTGGTCATCGACCATGCTTGATGTGCAGTCATCGATAGGTGCCCCACCCCGGCGGAGGCCGGGGCCCAATTGGGGGACGGCAATAACCGAGGACGGTGCACTGTTACTGCGACCTCTCCAACTGGGCCCCGGCCTTCGCCGGGGGGGTGTACTTATAGCGGATAGGGCGGCAATCGCATGATCCTCTCGCTCCCCCTCCTGATCGGCCTCATCGGCATAGCGCTGCTGTTCGACTTCCTGAACGGCCTCCACGACGCGGCGAACTCGATCGCCACCGTCGTCTCCACGCGCGTTCTCAAGCCCCAATACGCCGTCCTCTGGGCCGCGTTCTTCAACTTCATCGCGTTCGCCGTCTTCGGCCTCCACGTCGCGCAGACCGTCGGCACCGGCATCGTCCAGGCGCATGTCATCGACGCGCAGGTGATCTTCGCCGCGCTGATCGGGGCGATCGCGTGGAACGTCATCACCTGGGTGCTCGGCATTCCGTCGAGCAGCAGCCATGCGCTGATCGGCGGTCTGCTCGGTGCGGGCATCGCCAAGATCGGCTTCGGCGCAATCGTCTGGAGCGGCGTGATCAAGACCGTCGTCGCGATCTTCGCCTCACCCGCGATCGGCCTGATGCTCGCGCTGGTGCTGGTGCTGATCGTTGCCTGGACGAGCCTCAAGCTCACCCCGCTCGGCGTCGACAAGCGTTTCCGCAAGCTCCAGCTGATCTCGGCCGCACTCTATTCGCTCGGCCATGGCGGCAACGATGCGCAGAAGACGATGGGGATCATCGCCGTGCTGCTCTACTCGCAGGGCCTGCTCGGAGGCGAATTCCACGTGCCGCTCTGGGTCGTCCTCTCCTGCCAGGCGGCGATGGCGCTCGGCACGCTGTCGGGCGGCTGGCGGATCGTCCACACGATGGGCTCGAAGATCACGCGGCTGACCCCGGCACAGGGCTTCTGCGCGGAGACCGGCGGTGCGATCACGCTGTTCGCCGCGACGTTCTGGGGCATCCCGGTGTCGTCGACGCACACCATCACGGGCTCGATCGTTGGCGTCGGTGCCGCGCGACGCCTGTCGGCGGTCCGCTGGAACGTCGCGAGCAACATCGTCGTCGCCTGGACGCTGACGCTGCCCGCCGCCGGGTTGATCGGCGCAGGGACGTATCTACTGGTCGGGCTGTTCGTCTGAACTCTCCCCGCCGATCCCAGGCGACGGTCTATTGACGCAGCCGTAAACGGCTCCGACACTCCCGGGCGAGCGAAGGACAATGATCCTTCGCCGCCAGGGAGAGGACATCATGAAGACGACCTATGCGGCGTTGCTGTTCGGGACCGCGCTCGGCGTCGCGACTCCGGGCGTGGCGCAGACCGCCAGCCCGACCAGTGTCGCGAGCACCGAGACCTATAACCGCATGGTCGTGTTCGGCGACAGCCTCGCCGACGGCGGCTATTATCTGACGCTCGATCCAACCCTGCCGCGCGATGCGGGCAGCTTCACGACCAACCCCGACCCGGTCTCGCCCGAAGTCCTCGCGGCGCGACTCGGCCTCCCGCTTGATCCGGTCTACGGCAAGGGCGGGACCAATTACGCGGTCGGCGGCGCGCGCGTCACGGCGGCCAACGGATTTTCCATCCCCGTCACGACCCAGATCAGCAACTTCCTCGCCGCTGGCGGCACGTTCGGTCCGCGCGATCTCGTCTACATCCAGGGCGGCGGAAACGATTACTTCGCGTTCCAGGCGGCGGGCAGCACCAACACCGCGATCCTGACCACCGCTGCGACCCAGCTTGCCGCACAGGTCAGCCGGCTCCAGACGGCGGGCGCCACGCGTATCGTCACGCTCGCGGTCCAGACCGGCGGCGCGGCCGGGCTCCAGCTGTTCAACCGGACCTATGCCGCGGCATTGGCGGCGGCGAACGTCAACGCACTGTATTTCGATACCGACCGGCTGTTCGGCGAACTCGTCGCGAGCCCCGCGACCTATGGCTACACCAACATCACCGGCGTCGCCTGCGCCGTGCCGTCATCGCTGGCATGTACGCGCGCGACACTCGTCTCGCCCGACGCCAACGAGACCTATATCCTGGCCGATAGCGTCCATCCTTCGGGCAAGACGCAGCGCATCCAGGGGCAGGCACTGGCCAGCCTCGTCCAGGCTCCCGACCAGATCGCCGGGCTCGGCTACGCGGCACAAGCGATGTTCCGCGGCCAGCGCGACCTGTTCGAAGGCGCAGAACGCGGCGGCGCGCAACGCACCGGGCACGCGCTGTCACTGTTCGGCAGCGCCGGCTATCATTATTACGCGAGCGGCAATTCCGCCCAGCGCGTCGGGATCACCGAGCGCGGCTTTAGCGGTACCGCGGGCGCCGACCTCGCGATCGGCGATGCGTCGGGAGTCGGTGTGGCTGGCGGCTATTCCGATGGCACCGGCGACTTCAAGGCCGGCGCTGGCACCTACAAACCGCGCGCCTGGTCGGTCAGCGGCTACGCGCGCGGCGAACTTGGCCCGGTGCGCCTGCTCGCGGACGGGACGTACGGCGAGATCGACTATCGCCACATTCGACGCACCGTCCAGCTCGGCCCGGCGATCCGTTCGCATGAGGGCGAGACCGACGGCACCTACGTCGCCGGCCGCGTCACCGCCGCCTTCGACCTGATCACGCTCGGCGGCGTGGCGTTCGGCCCCGACATCGCGGCGCAGTACGACCGCGTCCGCATCGCCGGCTATGCGGAAACCGGCGGGCTCTCGACCGCGGCGGCGTTCGGCAAGCAGGAGATCAAAAGCCTGACCGGCCGCTTCGGCGCCGTGGTCCGGACGGTCCCGGGCGAGCCCGTGCGGTTCTTCGCCCGCGCCGGCTACGAGCGCGAGTTCGACGACGATCCGCGGACACTGACATTGACCCCAACGGGCGCGCCGATCAGCTTCACGAGCACGGTGGAACGCGCCGATCGCAGTTACATGAGCTACGCGATGGGCGTGGACGGCAATGTCGCCGGCCAATTGTCGCTTCGCGCTGGTGTCGCCGGCTACGCGTTGCGCGACGACCGCGACAGCGTGTCGGCATTCGCAGGGCTATCCGCCGCGTTCTAACTGCGTGGCGACGGTGTTCGGGATGTGGAGTGCCGCGTCCAGAACACCGTTCGATTCGGGCTGAGGCAGCAGGCCAACGACGTCGCCGTCCGGCCCGATCGCGCTATCTGGGAAAACGGTCCAATCGACCGGGCATCAACGGAAATGGTGGAGCCGAGGGGGATCGAACCCCTGACCTTTCGCATGCCATGCGAACGCTCTCCCAGCTGAGCTACGGCCCCATTCCCGTTGGGAGGCGGGTCACTAACCGGACCCGACCGGGTTGGCAAGCGGCGTAAATGCCGCCTGCCAAATTTATTGCACTTAACGCTCGTGCTCGTCCTGCGGCGTCTCGACGCCGAGATCGTCGTCGCCGCCGAGATCGACTTCGTCGTCGGCCGACGGCTCTTCGTCCTCGCCGGTGATCGAGGCGATATCCTCTTCCTCGTCACCCTCGAGATCCGCGTCGGGCTTCTTGGTGTCGGGCTTGGCGACCTCGAACGGCAGCGGCTGCTTCGACTTCAGGATGGGCTCGGGCTCCCATGCATACCCGCATTCGATGCAGGTCACGGGGTCGGCTTTTTCGAGGTCGTAGAAACGCGTCGCGCATTTCGGGCACGAACGCTTCGTGCCCCATTCCGGCTTGATCATGCCGATAGAACCTTTCGGATGAATGGATTGCAGGGGGATACCCTCGCAAAGTGGGCGCGCCTTGCCATAGCGCAAGGCCACTGTCAAAAGCCCGACCCCATGGCACACCCCCTCCCCACTTCGATGGACGTCGTCGCGCGCGGTCCTCTGACCGGTTCGATCGCGGTCCCCGGCGACAAGTCGATCAGCCACCGCGCGTTGATGTTCGCGAGCCTCGCGGTCGGCACCAGCCGGATCGAGGGGCTGCTGGAGGGCGAGGACGTGCTCGCCACGGCTGCTGCGATGCGCGCGATGGGCGCGACGATCGAGCGTGGCGAGGACGGGATCTGGACGGTCGATGGCGTCGGCGTGGGCGGATTGCTCCAGCCCGAGACTGCGCTGGAGATGGGCAATTCTGGCACGTCGACGCGGTTGCTGATGGGCCTGGTGTCGAGCCATCCGATCACCTGCACCTTTACCGGCGATGCTTCGCTGTCGGGTAGGCCGATGGGGCGCGTGATCGAGCCGCTGTCGCAGATGGGAGCGGACATCACGTCTACACCGGGCGGGCGGCTGCCGCTGATGGTACGCGGAATCTGCCCGGCGGTACCGATCGAATACACGCTGCCGGTCGCATCGGCGCAGGTAAAGTCGGCGATTTTGCTGGCGGGCCTCAACACGCCGGGGATCACGCGGGTTATCGAGCCCGTCGCGACGCGCGATCATAGCGAGCGGATGCTGACCGGGTTTGGCGCGAAGCTGACCGTCGAGGAAACCGCGGCCGGGCGGATCATTTCGATCACCGGCGAAGCGGACTTGAAGCCGCAGGATATCGTCGTGCCGGGCGATCCGTCGTCGTCGGCGTTCTGGCTGGTCGCGGCGTCGATCGTGCCGGGTTCGGACATCGTCGTGCGCAATGTCGGGCTGAACCCGACGCGGATCGGGATCGTCACGGCTTTGCGGATGATGGGCGCGGATATTACCGAGCTAGACCCGCGGACCGTCGGCGGCGAGCCGGTCGCGGACCTGCGCGTCCGGCATGCAGCTCTGACCGCGATCGAGGTGCCGGCCGATCTCGCACCGAGCATGATCGACGAATATCCGGTGCTGTTCGTGGCGGCGTCCTTCGCGACCGGCACGACCGTCGCACGCGGCGCACATGAGTTGCGGGTCAAGGAGTCGGACCGGATCACGACGATGCGTATCGCGCTCGAAGCCTGCGGGGTTCCTTGCGAAGAGTATGAGGACGGCATGGCGATCACCGGGTCGGGCGGCGCGGCGATTCGCGGTGGCGCTCGGATCGCCTCGAAACTCGACCACCGCATCGCAATGAGCATGGTGGTGACTGGACTTGGCGCGCTTGAGCCCGTCACGATCGATGATGTATCGCCGGTGGCGACGAGCTATCCCGTGTTCTTCCGGTCGCTCGATGCGCTGACCGGCCGGGGGAAGTAAGATGATCATCGCAGTCGACGGTCCGGCAGCATCGGGCAAGGGCACGATCGCGCGCGCCTTGGCCAAGCATTACAAGCTGCCGTATCTCGATACCGGGCTGTTGTACCGGGCCGTGGCATTGAGCGTCGCGCGGATGGGGCTCGATCCGGAGACCGAGGCCGACGCGGTCGCGGCGTGCGATTTCAGCGACGCGCTGTTGAGCGATCCGGCGTTGCGTGATGACGATATCGGCGCGCTGGCGTCGGTAGTGTCGGCGCATCCACTGGTGCGCGCGGCATTGCTGCACCGGCAGAAGCGGTTCGCGGCGCAGGAGGGTGGCGCGATTCTCGACGGGCGCGACATCGGGACGGTGATCGCGCCGGATGCGGATGCCAAGCTGTTCGTGAAGGCTACGCCGAATATTCGCGCGCAGCGGCGGCATGCGGAGTTGCAGGCTCGGGGCGGGACGGCGAGCAAGGATCGCGTGCTGGCGGATATTCGGGCGCGGGATGCGCGGGATAGCGGGCGGTCTACTGCGCCGCTGGTGATGGCGGCGGATGCTGCGTTGCTGGATACGAGTTTTCTTTCGATAGAGGCTTCGGTGCAACGGGCTGTTGCGCTGGTTGAAGCGCAGCGGGCGAAAAAGGCCGCTTCGGTTTAAGCCTCCGCCCACCCGGACGGGCGCACCACCCCGGCGAAGGCCGGGGCCCAATTGGAACGTCCGCAGTAACGAAGGGCGGTCCTTAGTTAGCAACGCCCCCCCAATTGGGCCCCGGCCTTCGCCGGGGTGGTTGCTCTGTTGGGGTGAGCTACCGCGGCCCAATGTTGTTTCCCCGCGAAGGCGGGGCCCCAGACTGGGCTCCCGCCTTCGCGGGAGAACAAGTAAGCGGGGGCGCCGTGCGTTATATGGCCCAGCCCGGCGCTCACAGCGACGCTCCCCGCCCTCCCCTAAAGCGCAGTAACCAGCGCCACCGCCCCGAACACCACCCCCGGAAAATTCGCCACGACGATCGGCCAATCCCGCTTGTCCTTCAGAAACCCATACCCGACCCACAGCGCGCAATTTACCATCGTCGCGAACGGCTGGACCACCGATCCCTTCTGACCCGCAAGGTTCAACATGATCTGGTCGATGTACGACAGGTACATCACGATCGCCGTCACGGTGGCGACCCAGCCCAGCACGAGAATGCCGCGTTCGTTCAAATCTTCGCTCCTGTTGTGAGCGGCCCCTAACGAAGCAGCGGCGAACTTGCTCCGAGACGGGGTTTCGGCTATACGGAACCGTCCGGCGAGCGATGCTCGTGGAGGAAGGCGCGGAGACCCTCGAGTCTCACGCGCCGTTTTCGCATTCAGCGTCTACGTCCTCCGCAGCCTCGTGCCGTCCGGATGCTGCGCCGGCGTTCGGTCGTCGCGGCAACGAAGGCCAAGACCAGCGGACCCAACCGCTTGGCCGGAAACAGACTAGGATTACTGAATTCTATGGCAACCCAGGTAATGCCGACCCGCGACGATTTCGCGGCGATGCTGAACGAAACGCTCGGCGACGCCGACAGCTTCGAGGGCCGCGTGGTGCATGGCACCGTGACCGGCATCGAGAACGACATGGCCGTCATCGACGTCGGTCTGAAGTCGGAAGGCCGCGTGCCGCTTCGCGAATTCGCAGCGCCGGGCCAGAAGGCTGACCTCAAGGTCGGCGACGAAGTCGAAGTCTATGTCGACCGCGTCGAGAACGTCCACGGCGAAGCGATGCTCAGCCGCGATCGCGCACGCCGCGAAGCCGCGTGGGACAAGCTGGAAACCGAATTCTCCAAGACGACCCGCGTCGAAGGCGTGATCTTCGGCCGCGTGAAGGGTGGCTTCACCGTCGACCTGAACGGCGCCGTCGCATTCCTGCCCGGTTCGCAGGTCGATATCCGCCCCGTGCGCGATGTCACCCCGCTGATGGACATCCCCCAGCCGTTCCAGATCCTGAAGATGGACCGCAAGCGCGGCAACATCGTCGTGTCGCGTCGCGCCGTTCTCGAAGAGACGCGCGCAGAGCAGCGTTCGGGCCTGATCCTCAGCCTGGCCGAGGGCCAGATCATCGACGGCGTCGTCAAGAACATCACCGATTACGGTGCGTTCGTTGATCTCGGCGGCATCGATGGCCTGCTGCACGTCACCGATCTCAGCTACAAGCGCGTCGGTCACCCGAGCGAAGTCCTGAACATCGGCGACACCGTCAAGGTGCAGATCATCCGCATCAACAAGGACACCCAGCGCATCAGCCTCGGCATGAAGCAGCTGGAAAGCGATCCCTGGGATGGCGCGATGGTCAAGTATCCGGTCGGCGCGAAGCTCACCGGCCGCGTCACGAACATCACCGAATATGGTGCGTTCGTCGAGCTGGAAGCGGGCATCGAAGGCCTCGTCCACGTGTCGGAAATGTCCTGGACCAAGAAGAACGTCCATCCGGGCAAGATCGTGTCGACCTCGCAGGAAGTCGACGTCATGGTCCTCGAAGTCGATTCCGAGAAGCGTCGCATCTCGCTCGGCCTCAAGCAGGCTCAGGCCAATCCTTGGGAGGCCTTCGCTGCCGCTCATCCGATCGGTTCGACCGTCGAAGGCGAAGTCAAGAACGCGACCGAGTTCGGTCTGTTCATCGGCCTCGACAACGACGTCGACGGCATGGTCCACATGTCCGACATCGCATGGGGCGTTTCGGGCGAGGACGCGCTTAACCTGCATCGCAAGGGTGAGACCGTCGAGGCCGTCGTGCTCGACATCGACGCCGAGAAGGAGCGTATCTCGCTCGGCATGAAGCAGCTCGAGCGTGGCGGGCCATCGGCCGGCGGCATCGCAGCAGCAGGCGACAAGCTGAACAAGAACGCGATCGTTACCGTGACCGTTCTCGAAGTCCGCGACGCGGGCCTCGAAGTGCAGCAGGGCGACGATGGCGCGACCGGCTTCATCAAGCGCACGGATCTGGGTCGCGATCGCGACGAGCAGCGTCCGGAGCGTTTCCAGGTCGGCCAGAAGTTCGACGCGATGGTCACCGGCTTCGATCGTTCGAAGAAGCCGACCTTCTCGATCAAGGCCATGCAGATCTCGGAAGAGAAGCAGGCTGTTGCGCAGTACGGTTCGTCGGACTCCGGCGCGACCCTCGGCAACATCCTGGGCGAGGCCCTCAAGGCTCGCACGGACGCCGAGAAGAAGTAAGGCTAACCGCCTGACGACGAAATCGCCCGGCATGTCTCGAACATGCCGGGCTTTTTCATGTCTGGACCACTTTGGTTTTTGACTGGCCCCCGATTAGTGCTAATGGTTCGCATGTTGACCTGTATCAATGTGTAAGTGTTTCCAGATGGGCGGGGGCTCGAATGATCCGATCTGAACTGGTCCTGAAGATCGCCGAGGCGCATCCGGACCTGCAGCCTAACGAAGTGGAGCTGATCGTCAGCACCTTCTTCGACGAGATATCCAAGCGACTGGCCGCCGATGGCCGGGTCGAACTGCGCGGTTTCGGCGCATTCTCGACGCGTGCACGCGACGCGCGCACGGGCCGCAACCCCCGGACCGGCGAAGTCGTCGCGGTCGAGGCGAAGCGCGTGCCCTATTTCAAACCCGGCAAGGAAATGCGCGCACGCCTCAATGTGTGAGCGCTACCAATCGAGCGCGGCTCTTGCGTAAAGACGCAGGATTATGCGCCCTAGCGAGCAAGATGGGTTGACCCTGCGCGCGACCTCGTCTTGTTGGTGCCGTGTGCGGACGTGGCGAAACCGGTAGACGCAGGAGACTTAAAATCTCCCTCCCTAGGAATGCGGGTTCGAGTCCCGCCGTCCGCACCATCAAGATTGCCTTGCTCGCTGGCGGCCTTGCGCTGACCGGCGGTGCGCTGAGCGGGTGTGACCGCCGGCCCGATACCGGCGCAGTGATCGTGAGCGCGATCGGCGCCGCGCCGCGGGTTGCCGATGCCAGTCGTGTCGCGCTCGACACGCCGAGCCGGCTGATGATGGATTCCACCGCGCAGGGGCTCGTCCGGTTCGATGCCGCGGGTCAGATCGAGCCGGGTCTCGCCGAGCGCTGGATCGTGATCGACGGCGGGATGAGCTACATCTTCCGCCTGCGCGAGGGAAATTGGGGCGATGATACGCCGGTCACCGCCGAACAGGTGGTGACGATGCTGGAGCGCCAGATCGGTCCCAATTCGCGCAATCCGCTCGCGCCGTTCCTGACCGCAATCGACGAGATCGTCGTGATGACGCCGCAGGTGATCGAAGTGCGGCTGTCGCGTCCCCGTCCCGACCTGCTGAAGCTGTTCGCGCAACCCGAACTCGCGTTGTTGCGGCTGCGGCCTTCTGGGGGCAGCGGACCGTTCCGCGTCGCGAGGCGTGGCCGGGCGCCCCTGCTGCGCCCGGCGTTCGATCCCGGCCAGGCGGATCCCGAGGACCAGCGCGAGGCCAAGCCGGAGGAGGACGTCCGTCTGATCGGCGAACGCGCGGCGCGGGCGATCGCGCGCTTTGCCAATCGGGATTCCGATTTGGTGAGTGGGGGAAGCTTCGTCGACTGGCCGCTGCTCGCGACCACCGACATCGCACCAGCCAACGTCCGCGTCGATCCGGCGGTCGGCCTGTTCGGCCTCGCGATCGTCCGGCGCGACGGGTTCCTGGCCGATGCTACGAACCGCGCGGCGGTGGCCGAGTCGATCGATCGCGCGGCGTTGACCGCCGCGATCGCGCCAGCCTGGGACCCGGCGGATCGCATCTTGCCGGATATTCTCGACTCCGCATCGTTGCCGCAGGTTCCGGCGTGGACGCTGCTGACCCAGGACGAGCGGCGTGCGGCGGCCCGACAGCGGGTCGTGGCGTGGACCGACGGGCCAATCACGCTTCGGATCGCGCTGCCGGCCGGGCCGGGCGCGACGTTGCTATACGGTCAGGTCGCGGCCTCGCTCGTCGCGATCGGGATCACGCCGATCCGCGTTTCGCTGGAGGCGCCGGCGGACCTGCAACTCGTCGATGCGGTCGCGCCCTATGACAGTGCGCGCTGGTATCTGGCGCGAGCCTGCATTGTGTGCGGCGATGTTGCGCAGGCAGCATTGGAGGCGGCGCGCGAGGCGCCGACGCTGACCGAACGCGGGGTGCGGATCGCGGCGGCGGATGCGGCGCTCAACGAGGACGTGGCGTTCATACCGCTGGCGCGACCGCTGCGCTGGTCGCTGGTGTCGGCTCGGCTGCGACAGTGGCAGCCCAACGTGCGCGCGTGGCACCCGTTGAACCGGTTGCGTAGCGACACCAACTGAGATCGATGAACCAACGCGCCACCCGCTTCACCAACGGCTTGAACCTGGGCAATTTGCCGATGGGTCAGGACGCCCTGTCGGTCCGCCGCCGCGTCGAGGCGATGGAGCGGGTGATGGAAGGGCTGTTCGTCATCCCCGGCACCAACCGCAAGGTCGGCATGGATGTCGTCCTGGACATCATCCCGTTCGCCGGCAGCACCATCGCCGCGGCGATCGGCGCATGGATGGCGTGGGAAGCGCGCAACATCGGCATGTCGAAGCTACAAATGGCACGGATGTTCGGCAATATCGGTGTCGACTGGGCGCTGGGGATGATCCCGTTCGTCGGCGCGATCCCCGATTTCTTCTTCCGCTCGAACACGCGCAACCTGAAGATTATCAAGCGGCATCTCGACAAGCATTACCCGTCGACGACCACGCTGGAGGGGTAAGGGGAGCGACGTCTGCAGTTGCTTCCTCCCCCACCAGGCTGAGGTGCCGGGCGCTTGCCAGACGGAGGGGGAGGACACGCAATAGCGGTTTCCCTTTCCTCGCCCTATTTCCGGCTGATGCCTGCCTCCCCGCGAGGGTGATGATTAGTCGTCCGCTCTCTAGCGACTCCCGCGCCAGATCTGCAGCGGTGCGGTCGGTGCGAGGCCGCCTTGGTGCACCGGACAGCGACGGTAGCGGAAGCGGCGGTCGAGGCAGATCCAGACCTCGTCGAGCCAACCTTGCCTAGTGGCGGTCACGCGCATCATGTCGGCCTTAAGTCCTGGATTGGCGGCGGCCATCGCCGCGGCGAACCGACCTGCATTCAGCGGCGCGCGCGACAGGGCGTCCATGTCGGGATAGCGCAGCTTGCCGTAAAGCCCGGCCGACTGGTTGAAATATTTGGCCGGCCGATAGCCGGGCATGCAGGTGCCATGCTTCGCCCATTCATGCTGGAGCAGCTGCGCGGACGGCGTGGTGCACAGGTGCGCGCGGATCACCGGTGGCGGCACGAACTCTGCAGCGCGGCAATATTGCGGCCAGTCCTTGTCGATCCCGTCGGGCCACAGCCCGTGCAGCGTAAAGCCGAACCGGTTGCCCGCGCCGCACTGAAACGTGGATGACGCGCGATCGCCGTTGTCGCGGCAATATTGGGGCGCCCAGGTAATCGCCAGCGTATAGCTGCCGATCGGGATATCGCGCTTCGGCTGGCTTTCGGACGGCAGGTCGGGACGGATGCGCTCGACGGAGGCAGGGGTAGAACATTGATAGGCCTGCGCCTGCACGACGCTCGGCAAGGCCAGCGCGGCGGCGGCCAGGGTCAGTCTTGCGATCATGCGGAGGTCCTTCGTCAGTATCGGCGTCAGGTTCGACGTCAGGCGGCCGTGAAGTCGAGACCGATATCCGCCGCCGGGGCCGACTGCGTCAAGCGCCCGACCGAGACATAAGTCACGCCGGTCTGCGCGATCGCCCGGATCGTGTCGAGATTGACGCCACCCGATGCCTCGGTCGGCACGCGGCCGCCGACGAGGGTCACCGCACCGCGCAACGTCGCCGGCGCCATATTGTCGAGCAGCAGATGCGTCGCGCCGGCGGCGAGCGCCGGTTCGATCTGGTCGACGCTGTCGACCTCGACGATGATGTGCGCGATCCCCGCATCCCTTGCGCGTCGGACGGCCTCCGTCACGCCGCCGGCCACCGCGACGTGATTATCCTTGATCATCGCCGCATCCCACAGCCCCATGCGGTGATTCTGCGCGCCGCCCATCCGGGTCGCGTATTTCTCCAACACGCGCAGGCCCGGGATCGTCTTGCGCGTATCGAGCAGGATCGCGCCGGTGCCCGCCATCGCATCGACATAGCGGCGGGTGAGCGTGGCGATGCCCGACAGATGCTGGACGGTATTGAGCGCCGACCGTTCGGCGGTGAGCATCGCTCGCCCTGCCCCTGCGAGCCGCATCAGATCGGTCCCGGCGGCGACCGATTGACCGTCGTTCACCAGCCGTTCGATGCGGACATCGGGATCTAGCGCGCGGAAGAAAGCTTCGGCAATGTCGAGCCCGGCGACGACGATCGCATCACGGCTGTCCATCATACCTGTGAACCGGGCGTCCGCCGGAATGACCGCCGCCGACGTGATATCGCCGATCGTACCGAGATCCTCGTGCAGCGTCGCCGCGACGAAAGCGTTGAGATCGAAATTTGGCAGATCGCCGTTCGAGAGAGCAAGATCGGGCGAAGCTGCGGTCAATTTCGGTTCCCTTCGACATGGCGTCGCGCGTCCGGAGCCGGTGCCAAAAAACATCTGGGGAAGACAGCAAATTCAGCGCAGTATCGATTCATCGGATAATTTTTTGCGATGGCGGGAACTACGCTGCCCGTTAAGAGTTAGCAGGGCTATATCCGAGGAATTGTAAGAATGATCGTTGAAACCATGGCTGATACGACCCGCTTGGGCATTTTGCTTGGCGAGGCGCTGGCGATCGCCGATCAGCTCGACCTTCCGATCGTCGCGATTCACATCGATCAGGCGCTGTCGCAGTTGGGCGAGCCGAACGTCTTTCCGACCTCGTAAGTGATCCTGCGCGGTTGAGTCCGGCAGCCTAAGCTGCCGAACCGTTGCTTCAGGCCATTAGTGCGTCGTCAGCGAGCAGGGCCCAGATCGCCCTTGCCGACGGTGTTTGAGGCCATCTCCAGCATGCGATCGAGGCTCTTCTTCGCCTGGAGGCGAAGCCCCTCCTCGATCTCGATCCGCGGCGACAGGTCACGAAGCGCGACGTACAGCTTTTCGAGCGTGTTGAGCGCCATGTACGGGCAGATGTTGCAGTTGCAGTTGCCGTCTGCGCCCGGTGCACCGATGAAGCGCTTGTTCGGAAGCGCCTTTTCCATCTGATGGATGATGTGCGGTTCGGTCGCGACGATCAGCGTGTCGCCCGGCATCGCGAGCGCGTAATCGAGGATGCCGCGCGTCGATCCGACGTAATCGGCGTGGTCGAGAATGATCGGCGGGCATTCGGGGTGTGCGACGACGGGCGCACCGGGGTGCTGCGCCTTGAGCTTCATCAGCTCGGTCTCGCTGAACGCCTCGTGGACGATGCAGACGCCGGGCCAGAGCAGCATGTCACGGCCGGTTTTCCGCGCGAGATAGCCGCCTAGGTTGCGGTCGGGACCGAAAATGATCTTCTGCTCGAGCGGGATCTGCGCGAGGATCGTGTCCGCCGAGGACGACGTGACGATGATGTCGGAGAGCGCCTTCACCTCGGTCGAGCAGTTGATGTAGGTCAGCGCGATGTGATCGGGATGCTTGGCGCGGAAGGCGGCAAACTGCTCGGGCGGGCAGCTGTCCTCCAGGCTGCAGCCGGCATCCATGTCGGGCAGGATGACGATCTTGTCGGGCGACAGGATCTTGGCGGTCTCGGCCATGAAGCGCACGCCGCAGAACGCTATGACGTCGGCGTCGGTGGCCGCCGCCTTGCGCGACAGATCGAGGCTGTCGCCGACGAAATCGGCGAGATCCTGAAGCTCGGGCTTCTGGTAGTAATGCGCGAGAATGACGGCGTTCTTCTCCTTGCGGAGGCGCTCGATCTCGGCGCGGATGTCGATGCCGGCGAAGTTCTGGTTCAATTCCATAGTCGTATCCCGAGTGTTGCCCGTCTTCTACCGGCGGTTCCCTAGCACGTCCTGCAGCGAGCGCGAGGTGTCCCAGCGTTCATTGCTCGCCACCGGCTCGTCGGCGAAGCGCACCGCGACGCTGGCGTCGATTCCGGCGGCCCGCAGCGGCATCGCAAAACTGCGTTCCACGGCCCTGCGCGTCGCGTCGCGGGCAAGCTTGATCATGGCGGGCTCGCGCGCCTGGCGGATCAGCTCGATCTGGCCGGCGCGGCGGTTGGCCGCGTCGAGACGCTTTTCGGCGTCGGTGAAGGTGGTCAGCACGCCGCCCGAGCCATATTCGCGGACCGCGTTCAGATCGACCTGCGGGCCATCCGCCTCGACCGCGGGCAGGCGCACCGAAAGCGTTTTGGTGCTGCCGTCCCACGCGACATCGGCCTGGGTGAGCTTGGCCATGTCGACCTCGTAGCGGACCATGCCGGGCATGATCAGCGTCTTCTCGGTGGTGAAGCCGAGCTGCGACTGTTTGGAGGTGACGACAGCGACGTAGCGCGCGGCGAACGCGGACAGCCGGTTCTGTTCGCGCAGGCCTTCGAGACTGGCGCTGGCGATCGTCGTGGGGTCCGGCGCCAGACGGTCGCTGACGTACCGTTGCACGCCCCACAGCGCGAGCAGCGCGGCGAGGACGAGTATGACGACGACGCCTACCGCCTTGGCGAGGAACCCGCCCACGCCGCCGCCCTTGCGGACCGGCTCGATCATGCGGTCGTCTGCCATGCCTGCCCTTCCTGGATCACGAGACCCCGCGTTTGCAGGTCGTAGAGATGCGCGAGCACGGAGCGCTCGGCCGCGGCCAGCAGGCGCGCGTCGAGGCCGACATACATGCGTTCGACCATCGCCGGGATCGGCCGCGCACCCTCGCGGAGCAGGCGAAGGATCTGGCCCTCGCGCTGCTTGCGGTGGCCGAGCATGCCGCGGACGAGGCGCTGCGGTTTTTCGACTGCTTCGCCGTGGCCAGGGTAATATACACGGTCGTCGCGGGTCATCAGCTTTTCGAGGCTCGCCATGTAGGATGTCATGTTGCCGTCGGGGGGCGAGACGATCGTCGTCGACCAGCCCATGACATGATCGCCGGAGAACAGCGCGTTGGTTTCGGGCAGCGCGAAGGCGAGATGGTTCGAGGTGTGGCCAGGCGTCGCAATCGCTTCGAGGGTCCAACCGTCGCCGACGACCGTCTCGCCTTCGGTCAGCACTCGGTCCGGAGCGTAGTCGGCATCGAACGACGCATCCGCGCGCGCGCCCTCGTCGTCGAGATCGAAGGGCGCGGCGCCGACGATCGGTGCGCCGGTGATCGCTTGAAGCGGCCTCGTCGCGGGGCTGTGGTCGCGGTGGTGATGCGTGACCACGATCGCCTTTACTGGGCGGCCGCCGATCGCGCGCATCAGCGCGTCGAGGTGCGCGGGATCGTCGGGACCGGGATCGATCACCGCGAGATCGGTCGTGCCGACGATGTGCGTCTGGGTGCCGGTATATGTGTACGGCGATGCGTTGGGCGCGAGCACGCGGACGACCAGCGGCTCGAGCTGGATCGGGATACCGGTCGGATGCTCAGCCATGAATCGGAGATGGCGGCTCCGCGCGGCGATAGCAAGACCCTTGCCGTTTCGGCCGAATGTCGCCGTTCTTTACAAGTCGATCGGACGCAGAACGGCCGTTAACTACTGAGCGCCGCATAAATTGGGGGCCGAACAAGATTGGCACGCAGACTGCATAGTCTGGAGTGTCACCGAACGTACCCACGTTCATGCAGGGTGGATCGACCGCTTCCGTCCGGTCTCGCGTCGATCCACCCTCCCCGGTGCCACTTTGGACCGTCGACGTACTTGAAGGTTGAGCTACGGCTTCCTGACTAGCCAGCCGACGTCGCCCCCCAAACTCCGTCGCCCCAGCGAAAGCTGGGGTCTCCCTCGATACAGATGCCGCCCGCCTTATGCTGATACCCCAGCTTTCGCTGGGGTGACGACTAGTGGCTGGGTGCCGACTTGTGGGTGGGTGACGACTTGCGGGGTGAGCTTTGAGGCAGGGACGAGGTTTGGGCTTCAGCCAGCCTTCTGCGTCTCGAACAGCTGCTTCAGCTCGCCGCTCTCGTACATCTCCATCATGATGTCGGAGCCGCCGACGAATTCACCATCCACATAAAGCTGCGGGATGGTCGGCCAGTCGGAATAGGCCTTGATGCCCTGGCGGATACCCTGGTCCTGCAACACATCGACGCTCTCGAACTCGACTTCGAGGTGATTGAGGATTGCAATCGCACGGCTCGAAAAACCACATTGTGGGAAGAGCGGGCTGCCCTTCATGAAAAGCACTACGGGGCTTGCCTTTACGAGGGCGTCGATACGGGTGCTGGAATCGTCGGTCATGTACTGGTCCTCAGGAAATTGCGGTCGTAAGCTGTAATGCGTGCAGGACACCGCCCATGCGGCCACCGAGTGCGGCGTAGACCGACTGATGCTGCTTCACCCGGCTCATCCCGGCAAAGCTCGCGGCGGTTACCTTCGCGGCGTAGTGATCGCCATCGCCGGCCAGATCGGTGATCTCGACATGGGCATCGGGGATCGCGTCGCGAATCATCTTCTCGATATCGTCGGCGGCCATCGGCATATCAATGCGCCTCCAGTAATTGACGGCGCGCTTCGATCATCTGCTGTGCGAGCGCGCGCCGAACGGTCGCCTCATCATGGTCGAGGCCGGCGGCCGTCAGGTCGCCGACGAGCTTGCGCACGACGTCGTCGTCACCGCCGCCTTCCATGTCGGCGTGGACGAGCGCAGTCGCATAGGCATCGGTTTCCTCAGGCGTCAGCGTCATCTCCTGCGCGGCCCAGGCCCCCAGCAGACGATTGCGCCGTGCCGTAATTCGGAAAGCCATCTCTTCTTCGCGCGCGAAATTCGCCTCGCTGGCGCGTTCGCGGTCGTCAAAAATGGTCATTGCGCAGTCCCCGTTCAGTCTCGTCTTCGCCACCGAGATAGGTCGCGGGAGGCGCCTGCGCAACAATCGGGAGAAACGTACAAAAACTACTGGAACAATGGTGCAGTTGTAACGATATATAAGTCAGTCACGTGACACAGTGCGCGGACAGGAGAGTGATCATGACGACGCTATCGGCACCGCCGCCCGGTATTGGATCCCCAGCACGGTCTGCGCCGCGTGTGGTACATGGACTTGTGTACGG
Source organism: Sphingomonas sp. SL1004 (assembly GCF_057815015.1). Lineage (NCBI taxonomy): Bacteria > Pseudomonadati > Pseudomonadota > Alphaproteobacteria > Sphingomonadales > Sphingomonadaceae > Sphingomonas > Sphingomonas sp. SL1004. The sequence continues at coordinate 3,892,875 of NZ_JBYMUX010000001.1, read as the reverse complement.
AATTCTCACGTCGATAGCGATGTGGGTCGCGATCGGCGTTATCGCGTACGGATTCATCTGACGATTGCGAGGATCGGCCGATCGCCCGTAGCGATCAGCCGACTTCGACCACGAGTTTTCCAATCGCACCGCGTGCCGCCATCTTGGCGATCGCCTTGCCACCGTCTTCGAACGCGAAGACTTTCGTGACCCGCGGCGCGATCTTTCCCTCCGCCCACAGGTCGAACAGCGTTTCGATATGCGCCTGGTTCGCCTTTGGATCGCGCGCCGCGAAGGCGCCCCAGAATACGCCGCACACATCGCAGCTTTTGAGCAGCGTCAGGTTGAGCGGGAGCCTTGGGATGCCGGCGGGGAAGCCGACGACGAGATACTTGCCCTCCCAGGCGATCGAACGCAGCGCCGGCTCGGCATAATCGCCGCCGACCGGATCGTAGATCACGTGCGCGCCGTCACGACCGACCGCGGCCTTGAACTGCTCGGCAAGGGCCTTCGACTGGTCCTTGTCGAACGGGGCGCGGGCGTAGATCAGCGTTTCGTCGGCGCCGGCGGACTTGGCGGCGGCCGCCTTTTCTTCGGACGAAACCGCGGCGACGACCTTGGCGCCGAACGCCTTGCCGAGTTCGATTGCAGCGAGTCCTACCCCGCCGGCTGCGCCGAGCACGAGCAACGTCTGCCCCGCCTTGATGTGACCGCGGTCGAGCAACGCGTGGATCGTGGTGCCGTAGGTGAGGATCAGCGACGCGCCCTCGGCGAAGCTGCGGCCTTCGGGGAGGCGGTAGAGCTTGGAAGGGTCGGCGATCACCTGCTCGCACAGGCCACCGTGGCCGAGCATCGCGATGACGCGGTCGCCGACTTCCCAGCCGGTGACACCGTCGCCGATCGAGTCGATCGTACCGGCGATCTCGCCGCCCGGTGCGAACGGGCGTTGTGGCTTGAACTGGTATCTGTCCTCGATGATCAGGACGTCGGGGAAGTTAATCGCGCAGGCCTTGACCGCGACGACGACCTGTCCGGGGCCGGCTACCAGATCTGGCAACTCGACCATTTCCAGAGTTTCAGGTCCGCCGACTGCCTTCGACACCAATGCTCGCATACCCGCTCTCCACCGTCGTCCAGGGGCGATTCGATGCGACCGCCTCCTCGAATTTCGAAATCTGGGTATCCCTTGCCAGCGTCAGGCCGACTTCGTCCAGCCCTTCCATGAGACACTGGCGACGGAATGCGTCGAGTTCGAAGGTGAAGCGGTCCTGGAACGGGGTAGTGACGGTCATCGTCTCGAGATCGACGGTGACGATCTGGTCCTTGGCGACTTCGATCAGGCGATCGATCGCCTCTTGCGGCAGGACGACGGGGACGATGCCGTTCTTGAACGCGTTGCCCGAGAAGATGTCGGAGAAGCTAGGCGCGATCACGGCGGTGATGCCCATGTCGGCGAGAGCCCAGGCGGCGTGCTCGCGACTGGACCCGCAGCCGAAATTATCGCCGGCAATGAGGATCGGCGATCCGGCATAACGCGGGTCGTCGAAGATGTTGCCGGGTTGCGCGCGGACCGTCTCGAACGCGCCACGGCCGAGGCCGGTACGCGTGATGGTCTTCAGCCAGTGCGCCGGGATGATGACGTCGGTGTCGATGTTCTTCGCGCCCCAGGGATAGGCGCGGCCCGAGACGGTCGTGACGGGAGTCATCGCTGTTCCGTGCGCTCCGGAACCACACGCGCCGATGCGACATAGGCCGCGACGCCGCTGAGCATTGCGCCAGCCGCCAGCAGTACGAAAACCTTCTTCACGCTCTTTCCCCCATCAACTCTCTGACGTCGCTCAGCTTGCCGGTTACCGCCGCCGCCGCCGCCATCGCGGGTGATACCAGATGCGTGCGCGCTCCGGGACCCTGTCTGCCGACGAAATTGCGGTTCGACGTGGAAGCGCAACGCTCCCCCGCAGGGACTTTGTCCGGGTTCATCGCGAGGCACATCGAACAGCCCGGCTCGCGCCATTCGAAACCGGCGTCGATGAAGATCCGGTCGAGCCCCTCGGCTTCTGCCTGGCGCTTTACGAGGCCCGACCCGGGCACGACGAGTGCACGGACGCCGGTGGCGACATGGCGGCCGTCGGCGATCGCTGCGGCGGCGCGGAGGTCTTCGATACGGCTGTTGGTGCAGCTGCCGATGAAGACGTGCTGGATCGGCACGTCGCGCATCGCGGTGCCGGCGGTGAGGCCCATGTAATCGAGCGACTTCTGTGCGGCGGCCTGCTTGGCCGGGTCGGCGAAGCTCGACGGTTCGGGTACGAATCCGGTGATCGGCACGACGTCCTCGGGGCTGGTGCCCCAGGTGAGACCGGGGGCGATATCGGCGGCGTCGAGCGTGACCGACTTGTCGTAGCGCGCGCCGGGATCGGTGGCGAGGCTACGCCACCACGTCACCGCCTTATCCCAGTTCTCGCCGGTCGGGGCCATCGGGCGGCCCTTGAGATACGCGAAGGTCGTGTCGTCTGGTGCGATCAGGCCGGCGCGCGCGCCCGCCTCGATCGACATGTTGGCGATCGTCAGGCGACCTTCGATCGACATGTTGCGGATCACGCTGCCGGTGAATTCGATGACGTGGCCGGTGCCGCCTGCCGCGCCGATCTTGCCGATGATCGCGAGGATGACGTCCTTCGGGCTGACGCCGAAGCCGAGTTCGCCGTCGACGCGGACTTCCATCGTCTTGGCCTGCGACAAGAGCAAGGTCTGCGTGGCGAGGACGTGCTCGACCTCGCTGGTGCCGATACCGAACGCGAGCGCGCCGAGTGCACCGTGCGCCGAGGTGTGGCTGTCGCCGCAGACGAGCGTCGTGCCGGGCAGCGTGAAGCCCTGCTCGGGGCCGACGACGTGGACGATGCCCTGCTCGATCGCGGTCGCGTCGATATAGTCGATGCCGAACTCGGAGGTGTTGCGGCGGAGCGCGTCGAGCTGTTGCGCGCTTTCGGGGTCGGCGATCGGCAGGACGCGGCCGGCGGCGTCCTTGCGCGCAGTGGTCGGAAGGTTGTGATCGGGGACGGCGAGCGTCAGGTCGGGGCGTCGGACCTTGCGGCCTGCCACGCGGAGGCCTTCGAAGGCTTGCGGGCTGGTGACTTCGTGGACGAGGTGGCGGTCGATATAGATCAGGCAGGTGCCATCGTCGCGGCGTTCGACGACGTGCGCCGCCCAGATCTTTTCGTACAGCGTTTGTGGAGTAGCCATGATGGAGCGCGCGTTAACCGAAAAGGGGTGCGAGGCCAAGGTTCGATGTAATTTTCGGTCGCTCAGGCGGACGTGTGGTGCGATCGGGAGAAGATCGTTCGCCCGCCGCCCCCCCTATCCGTCATGCCAGCGAAAGCTGGTATCTCGCGGTTTGGGTCGCGGTATCCGCCAACTGGGATACCCCAGCTTTCGCTGGGGTGACGGACTTCGGGGTGGGGCGAGTCTATCGCGCGGGCATCGCCGCGTTCAGGAACGCGACGCTGTCGGCGAGCACAGGGGCCTTGCCGCGGAACGGCTTCGAGAGCGCCATCGCGACGTTCTCGTGGCTGAGGCCAGGATAATCGATGTGCGTCACCGGCGCGCCGAGCGCCTTCAGTCGCGCGGTGAGGTTGATCGCGTTGTGCGGCTTGACCTGCGTGTCGTCGCCGGCGGTGATCAGCAGCATCGGCGGGGCGTCCGCGCGCGCGAAGTGGATCGGCTGGGTCATTACAGGGTCGGCGGCGCCTTGCATCGCGTCGATCGCGCGTTTCGCGGTGAAGGGATAGAAGTCGTACGGCCCGCACAGGCCGACAGCGGCCTTGATGATGTGCGGGTCGACGCCTTCCGCCTTCAGCCAGCGCTCGTCGAGCGACAGCATCGCGACGGTGTAGGCGCCGGCGGAATGGCCGGCGACGGCGATCCGGTTCGGGTCGCCGCCAGCCTCCGCGATGTGGTCGCGGGTCCATTTTACCGCTTCGGCGCCGTCCTGGAGGAAGGCGGGAAAGCGCACGTCGGGCACTTTCCGATAATCGGGCATGACGACGACGTAGCCCGCCTTCGCGTAGGCGCGCGCGGCGAACGCATAGGCGCCGCGCGAGCCGTGGACCCAGCCGCCGCCGTACCAGAAGATCAGCACCGGCAGCCCGGTCTTCGCGCCACCCGACGGGCGCCAGACGTCGAGCTTCTGCCCGTGCGTGCCGAACGGGACGCCTTCGCGGACACGTGCGGTCCCGCGACCACCGCCCATCATGCCATCGAGCACGCTGAGCGTGCCGGGGCCCGCGGTGAACGCCGTGCCTGCGATCAGGATCACGATCAGCGCGATGAGGATGGCGGCGCGTTTCATCAGGTGGTGTAGTGCGCCGTCGTCTTCGCCGCGACCTCGTCCGCGGTCACGCCGGGGGCGAGTTCGACCAGCTTGAACGGGGTGTCGTGGTCGGGGCGCTGGAATACCGCCAGGTCGGTGACGATCATGTCCACCACGTTCTTGCCGGTGAGCGGCAGCGTGCACGACGGGATGAACTTCGGCGTCCCGTCCTTGGCATTGTGGTCCATCACGACGATGATCTGCTTGACGCCCGCGACGAGGTCCATCGCGCCGCCCATGCCCTTGATCATCTTGCCGGGGATCATCCAGTTGGCGATGTCGCCGCCTTCGCTGACCTCCATCGCGCCGAGTACTGTCAGGTCGATATGGCCGCCGCGGATCATCGCGAAGCTGTCCGCCGAGCTGAAATACACCGATGAGGGGAGCTCGCTGATCGTCTGCTTGCCGGCGTTGATCAGGTCGGCGTCCTCCTCGCCCGCATAGGGGAACGGGCCGATCCCGAGCATGCCGTTTTCGGACTGGAGCGTGACGGTCATGCCGTCGGGGATGTTGTTCGCGACCAGCGTCGGAATGCCGATGCCTAGGTTGACGTAATAGCCGTCCTTCAGTTCCTGCGCCGCACGCGCGGCCATCTGGTTACGGTCCCAGGGCATCAGTGCATTCCTTCCTGGATGGTGGTGATGGTCGTGAATTGTTCGCGGAGTTCGGTGCCGACGCCGTCGACGATCGCCTGCAACGCGGCGTCCTCGTCGAGGCCCCAGGTGCCCGCATAGGCGCGCGCGGCGTGGCGAATCGTGTCGGCGAGGAGGTAGCCGAACACGGTCGGGTCCTCGAGGATGCCGGCGTCGATCAGCACGTTGCTGCCGGCGCCGTTGGTGATCCAGATCCGCGCGACCTCGACCGATTCGCTGGTGAGTTGCGCGCCCTTGTCGAGCGCGATCGCGTTTGGGTGGTCGGCCATTAGCGTACGCCTCCAGTCGGGGCCCAGCGGACTGCTGGCGGGAATACCTCGTCGCGGTTGCCCTTGAGCGCGGTGCCGTAGACGGGGTTGGGCAGGACGAACCACCCTGCGCCCCATCTCGCCGCGATCGCGGGTGACTGGACCGCGGCGCGGCGCACGGCGGGGGTCTGGCCGGCGTTGAACAGATCGCTGAAGTCGCCGAGCTGGTCGCCGCCCATCGCGACGACGCAGTATTTCGCGGCGATCTTCGCGCGGCGGCCGTCCTTCTTGGAACCCATCGCGTCGTCGCCGGCGAGGAACAGCGTCTCGCCGTGGCGCGCGGGGCCGAGGCCGGCGGCTTCGATCGTGGCCTCGGTCTGCGCGGCGTTGGCGGCGGAGCGGTTGGTGTTGAAGATCACCGTGACGCCCATCGCACGGAGTTGGGTGAGCGCGGCGAGCGCGCCCGGGACGGGGGCGACCTGCTTGACGCCGGTGCGCTCCCAGTCCTGCCAGCGAGGATCGGACCAGGGTTGGCCAGAGGATGCGTCGTATTCGAAGCCGAGGTTGAGGAGGACGGTTTCGTCGACGTCGAACACGGCGGCTTTGGGCTTGGTGCCGCAGGGGGTCCAGGTGGGGGCGGCGAGCGAGACGCCTTGGGCGAGGACGACGGATGTTGGCGTGCGTTGCGCGCGGACGTAGCCGACGAGCGCGTTCCAGGCCTGGATGCTGACCGCGGCGGCTTCGCCTGATGCGTAGAGATATTGCATGCCGGCGGGGACACCGTCGACGGTGACGGGGGCGGAGACAGTCGGCGTCGCTGCGATCGAGGTCGGCGCGGACACGCTTACGCATCCTTGCAGCGCGAGTGCCCCTGCAAACGCAGGCGCCCATAATACTGCCCGCAACGCTCGCGACCCTGGGCTCCTGCGTTCGCAGGAGAACCGAGAGTGGATCACGCGGAAACCCGCTCGCGGACGGTGCGGAATTCGATCTGCTTGTCGTACGGCGAACCGACGATCATCCGCTTCACGTAGATGCCCGGCAGGTGGATCGTGTCGGGATCGAGGCTGCCGACGGAGACGATCTCCTCGACCTCGGCGACGCAGATTTTCCCCGCGGTGGCCATCGGCTGGTTGAAGTTCCGCGCGGTCTTGCGGAAGATGAGGTTGCCGGTCTCGTCGGCCTTCCAGCCCTTGATGATCGCGAGATCGGCGCGGATGCCGCGTTCGAGGATGTATTCCTGGCCGTCGAAGACCTTCGTTTCCTTGCCCTCGGCCACCTGCGTGCCGACGCCGGTCTTGGTGTAGAAGCCGGGGATCCCCGCCCCCCCTGCCCGGCAACGTTCGGCGAGCGTGCCCTGCGGGCAGAACTCGACCTCGAGTTCGCCACTCAGATATTGCCGCTCGAACTCCTTGTTCTCGCCGACATAGGACGAGATCATCTTCTTCACCTGACGCGAGCGGAGGAGCTTGCCGAGGCCCTGCCCGTCGATCCCGGCATTGTTGCTGGCGATCGTCAGGTCACGCACGCCCGACGCCTCGATCGCGTCGATCAGCCGCTCGGGGATGCCGCACAGCCCGAACCCGCCCGCGCAGATCGTCATGCCGTCGAACAGCACGCCTTCGAGTGCCGTTGCCGCGTCGGTGTAGCGCTTGTTCGCCATGCATCCTCCTCAGGTCTTTGGCCTCGCATAAGGCGGCGATGCTCGGTCGGCAACTTAGGCTAGATCGACTTTTCACGATCCTCCCCCGCCAGGGGGAGGTGTCGCCGAAGGTGACGGAGGGGGAGGTACGCGGAACGTCGGTTTCCCTTTCCTCCCCCTCCGTCTGGCAAGTGCCAGCCACCTCCCCCTGGCGGGGGAGGATACAGTAGCTTCAGTACGCCAGCTTCAACCCTGGCCGCTTCCACCGGGTCTTCACCAACCGACCGCTGCCCGAGCAGGTGATGTACGCATCCATCATGTCCGCGCCGCCCCAGCAGATGTTGGTCGTGAACACGTCGTCGGTGGCGACGAACTCGACCAGCTCCCCCGCCGGCGAGATCACGCTGATCCCGCATTCGCCGATCGTCGCGACGCAGATGTTGCCGCACGCCTCGACGCCGAGCGAATCGAAGAACTTGTAACCGGCCGGGCGGTAGAGCGGCGTGCCCGCAGCGCTGGCGACCTTGCCGGGTGCGACGATGTCGAACGCCATCAGGCGGCAGGTGAAGGTCTCCGCCGCATATAGCCGCGTGCCGTCGGGGGAGAGGCCGATGCCGTTCGGGTTTTCGCTGGGGAAGATCACTTCCTCGAGCTGGGTCCCGTCGGCTTTCGCGTAGAAGATGCCGGTGATGTCGCGCTCACGGTCGCGTGATTTGCCGTGGTCGGTGAACCAGAAGCCACCGTGCGAATCGAAGACGATGTCGTTGGGTCCGCGCAGGGAGCAGCCGAAATCGCCATCCTTGTAGAGCGTCTCGATCGCGCCGGTGGCGATGTCGATCCGCTCGATACGGCCGCCCGAATAGTCGTCCGGCTGGCCGTGCGGGATTAGGAAGCCATTCGTCTCGCGCCACACGAAGCCGCCATTGTTGCAGCAATAGAGCTTGCCGTCGGGGCCGAGCGCGAGGCCGTTGGGACCGCCGCCGGGTTCGGCGACCGTCGTTTTCGTGCCGTCGGGAGCTATGCGGGTGATGCGACCGGCCTCGATCTCGACGAGGATGACGCTGCCGTCCGGCATCGCGACCGGGCCCTCGGGAAAGCGCAGGCCGTCGGCGATGGTGGTGAAGTCTGTCATGATCCTCTCCGGGCGAGTCGGGTTGGTCCCGGCTTCGATGCCAGCGTAACCGTTTCTCGACTTCGTGCACAACGGACGGCAGGATGCACCGATGATCACACCACGCACCGGCGGCCGTATCCTGGTCGACCAACTCGTCGCGCAGGGCTGCGACCGGATTTTCACCGTGCCGGGGGAGAGTTTCCTCGCCGTGCTCGACGCGCTGCACGATACGCCAGCGATCGACCTCGTGGTGTGTCGGCAGGAGGGCGGCGTCGGATTCATGGCGTGCGCGGACGGGACGCTGACGCACCGGCCGGGGGTGGCGTTCGTTACCCGCGGGCCGGGCGCGACCAACGCGTCGATCGGCGTGCATGTCGCTATGCAGGATTCGCAGCCGATGATCCTGTTCGTGGGCGATATCGACCGCGGGACGCGTGACCGCGAGGCGTTCCAGGAGATCGATTTCCAGGCGATGTTCGCACCGATCGCGAAATGGGCGGCGCGGATCGACGATGCGCGGCGGATCCCGGAATATGTCGCGCGGGCCTATGCGACCGCGATTTCGGGACGGCCGGGACCGGTGGTGCTCGCGCTGCCCGAGGATATGCTGCTGGATGTGGTCGACGCGGTCGATCGGCCGCGGGTCGAGCGGGTAGCGCAAGGGTGTGATGCCGATACGATGGACCTGCTCGCGGATTTGCTGACGACGGCCGAGCGGCCGGTGGCGATCGTCGGGGGGGCCGGCTGGGATGTGGCGGCGTCGGGGGCATTCTCGACTTGGGCGGATCGTAACGGGATCCCGGTGGCGGCGGCGTTTCGCCGGCAGGATGCTGTTCCGAACGACTGCCCGGTTTGGGCTGGGAATTTGGGGTATGGGCCCAATCCGAAGCTGGTCGAGCGGGTGAAGGCAGCGGACCTGTTGCTGGTGGTCGGGCCGCGACTGGGAGAGGCGACGACCGATGGCTACGCGCTGATCACGCCCGATCATCCGGGACAGCGGCTGATCCATGTCCATCCCGATCCGGATGAGTTGCATCGGGCCTACCGCGCGGATGTCGCGGTGTGTGCGGGGATGGCGGAGTTTGCCGAGGCGTTGCTGGTGGTCGATTTGCCGCCGCGTACTGCCGGGGCGGAGGCCCATACGGAGTGGCTGACTTGGTCGACGCCGAGCCCGCGCGATCTGGTGATGGACCTTGGGCCGTGCGTAACGGCGATGCGTGAGCGGCTGCCGGCGGATGCGATCATCTGCAACGGGGCGGGGAATTACTCGGGCTGGTGGCATCGGTACTGGGCGTATGCCGGGCCGGGTACGCAGCTTGCGCCGACTGCGGGAGCTATGGGGTATGGGGTGCCGGCGGCGGTTGCTGCGTCGTTGCGGCATCCGGAGCGGACGGTGGTTGCGCTCGCGGGCGACGGGTGTTTCTTGATGAACGGGCAGGAACTGGCGACCGCGGTTGCGCATGGCGCGGACATGTTGGTGCTGGTGGTGGATAATGGTGGGTACGGCACGATCCGGATGCATCAGGAGCGCGAGTATCCGGGGCGGGTTTCGGGGACTGGGTTGCGGAACCCGGACTTTGCTGCGCTGGGGCGGGCTTATGGGTGTTGGGCTGAGACTGTCGAGCGGACCGAGGATTTTGCGGGGGCGCTGGAGCGGGCGATGTCTCGGTCTGGGGTCAGGTTGCTGCATGTGGTGACGGACATCGAGGCGATTACTGCCGGGACTACGCTGGCGAAGGTGCGTGGGGCGGCGTGAGCCTCGCCCCGATTAAGCCCCGCAAAAGAAATACCACCCCGGCGGAGGCCGGGGCCCAGTTGGGGGACGGCAGTAACGACGCACCGTCCTCCGTTACTCCGGACGTGCCAACTGGGCCCCGGCCTTCGCCGGGGTGGAGGTAATCTCACTGCGCTATCTACCGTTCCCCCGCGAAGGCGGGGGTCCAGAAGCCAAGGTCGCTAGCGGTACTTAGCTGGGCCCCCGCGTCCGCGGGGGAACACCGTTTGGGATGCGACGTCCGGCGAGCTTCAGGCGCCCGCCGCCTCCAGCTTTGCCCGCACTGCCGCGACTGCTTCCGCAGCCTTGTCGCCATCGGGGCCACCGCCTTGCGCCATGTCGGGGCGGCCGCCGCCGCCCTGCCCGCCTAGCGTGGCCACCGCGATCTTGAGCAGGTCTACCGCGTTATGGCTCGCTACCAGATCCGCCGTGACGCCTACCGCAACCGAGGCGCGGCCGTCGTTGATCGCTACCATCACCGCGATGCCCGAGCCGAGACGCTGCTTGGCTTCGTCGACCGCGCCGCGCAGGCCCTTGGCTTCGAAGTCGCTGAGCACCTGGCCGATGAACGCGACGCCGCCGACCTGTTCGGGGCCAGCCGCTTCGCCCGAACGACCGCCGCCAAGTGCCAGCGCCTTCTTCGCGTCGGCGAGTTCGCGTTCGAGGCGGCGGCGGTCTTCGAGCAAAGACGCGACACGCGCCGGGACCTCGTCGGGGGTCGACTTCAACACCGCCGCGGCTTCGCGCAGGCGATCGTCGCGGCTGGTCAGGTACGCGCGGGCCGCTTCCCCGGTCAGTGCCTCGACGCGACGGATGCCGCTGGAGACCGCGCCTTCGCCGACCACCTTGAACAGGCCGATATCGCCGAGCGCAGTGACGTGCGTGCCGCCACACAGCTCGATCGAATACGTCTTGCCGTCATCCTGCGAGCCCATCGACACGACGCGGACTTCGTCGCCGTATTTCTCGCCGAACAGCGCCATTGCGCCCATCGCGATCGCGTCGTCGGGAGTCATCAGCAGGGTCGTCACCGCGCCGTTGCCGCGGACCTGCGCGTTCACGTCGGCCTCGACCTGCGCGATGTCGGCGGGGGTCATCGCGACCGGCTGCGAGAAGTCGAAGCGCAGGCGGTCGGGTGCGACGAGGCTACCCTTCTGCGCGACGTGCGTGCCGAGACGCTCACGCAACGCTTCGTGCAGCAGGTGCGTCGCGGAGTGGTTGGCGCGAATCTGCGCGCGGCGGGCGACGTCGATCTGGAGCTTGACCGGGTCGCCGACCTTGATCTCGCCGGCGCTTACGATCGCATGGTGGACGAACACGCGGCCGAGTTGCTTCGACGTCTCGGTGACGTTCGCGCGCAGGCCACTGTCGTTGGAGATGTGGCCCGCGTCGCCGACCTGCCCGCCGCTCTCGCCATAGAAGGGTGTCTGGTTGACGACGATTGCTACCGTATCGCCGGTGGTGGCGTGGTCGACGCGCGCGCCGTCCTTGACCAGCGCGACAACCTCGCCCTCGCCCGTATCGGACGCGTAGCCGAGGAACTCCGTACCGCCGGTCTGCTCGACGATGTCGAACCAGATGTCGTCCGAGGCCTTCGCGCCCGAGCCCTTCCAGGCGGCGCGGGCGGCGCGCTTCTGCTCGGCCATCGCGGTGTCGAAGCCAGCGCGGTCGACCGCGATGTTGCGTTCGCGCAGCGCGTCCTCGGTCAGGTCGTACGGGAAGCCGTAGGTGTCGTAGAGCTTGAACGCGACGTCGCCGGCGAGCGTGCCATCGGTCATGTCCGCGGTCGCTTCGTCGAGCAGCTTCAGCCCCTTGTCGAGCGTCTGGCGAAAGCGCGTCTCCTCCTGCTGCAACGTCGCCTCGATCAGCGGGCGTGCGCGCGACAGTTCGGGATAGGCGGCGCCCATCTCGGTAACGAGCGCGGGGACCAGCCGGTGCATCAGCGGCTGCTTGGCGCCGAGGATGTGCGCGTGACGCATCGCGCGGCGCATGATCCGGCGCAGGACATAGCCGCGGCCCTCGCTCGCGGGCAGTACGCCGTCCGCGATGAGGAAGCCGGCGGTGCGCAGGTGATCGGCGATCACGCGGTGGCTGGCGGTGTTGGCGCCGTCAGTCGCGGTGTGCGTCAGCGCGCCCGAGGCTGCGATCAGCGCCTTGAACGTGTCGGTGTCGTAATTGTCGGTAACGCCCTGCATGACCGCCGCGATGCGCTCGAGCCCCATGCCTGTGTCGATCGACGGTTTCGGCAGGTTGCCGACGATCTCGGCATTCTCCTGCTCGTATTGCATGAACACGAGGTTCCAGATCTCGACGAAGCGATCGCCATCCTCGTCGGGGCTGCCGGGAGGGCCGCCGAAGATGTGGTCGCCGTGGTCGTAGAAGATCTCCGAGCACGGCCCGCACGGCCCGTTGTCACCCATCGACCAGAAATTGTCCTTGGTCGGGATCCGGATGATGCGGTGATCGGGGAGGCCGGCGATCTTCTTCCAGAGGTCGAACGCCTCGTCGTCGGTGTGGTAGACGGTGGCGGTCAGCTTGTCGGGTGACAGGCCCCATTCGCGCGTGAGCAAAGTCCAGGCGTGGACGATCGCCTGTTCCTTGAAATAATCGCCGAACGAGAAATTGCCGAGCATTTCGAAGAACGTGTGGTGGCGCGCGGTGTAGCCGACATTGTCGAGATCATTGTGCTTGCCGCCGGCGCGGACGCATTTCTGCGACGAGGTCGCGGTGGTGTAGGGGCGCGATTCGAGGCCGGTGAAGACGTTCTTGAACGGCACCATCCCCGCGTTGACGAACATCAGCGTCGGGTCGTTCTGCGGCACGAGCGGTGCGCTGGGCACGATCTGGTGCCCCTGCGATCCGAAATAGTCGAGGAAGCCGCGGCGGATGTCGTTCGTCGATGTCATGCGCGGGGACTTAGGCGAGCGGGGCGGTTCGCTCAAGTCGGGTGTGCGAGGAGGCTCGGACGTATCCACTTGGAACGAAGCACGCTTGTTTCCCCGCGAAGGCGGGGACCCAGACTGGGCTCCCGCCTTCGCGGGAGAACAAAGAAGCGGATGCGGCCGTTCGGGTCAGCGCGCACCACCCCGGCGGAGGCCGGGGCCCAATTGGAAAGGTGGAAATAATGGAGCGCAGTGCTTCGTTACCCTGGTCCCCCAATTGGGCCCCGGCCTTCGCCGGGGTGGTCGAGATTGGTGGCAGGCCAATCACGCACCGCCACACATATGCTCCGCATCCGGCAGCGTCCAAGACTCGTAGGTACGCAGATTGGTGGTCGTGTACCACTTGCCGCGCTGGTCGCCCGGCGGGCAGTGCGTCGGCAGCTTGGCGAGGCAGGTCATGACGCGGTCGCCGACGCGCGCGTGCTGGGCAGCCGCGACCTGATCATAAGAGACGCCGTAGACGCCGTTCTTCAGGGTGATGCTCGTTCCGGAGTCGGGAACCGGACGACCATTGTCTTCAAGCCGCTGGCTTACGAGGCTGACCGTCGTGAAGGCGCAGGTGCCGACGCGTATCGGCGGGCGCGGGGGCGTCGCCTTCTGACCGGGCGGCGCACTCGCCCCGAGCAACAGGATCATCGCGATAGCAGCGTGCGGCTTCATGTCGTCCCTTTCCTCAAAGCGGCGCGTCGAGCGACTTGGGCGGTTCGCTGAACCATTTCGGCCCGGCATCGGTCATATGGAAGCAATCCTCGATGCGCACACCGTATCTGCCAGGGATGTAGATGCCGGGTTCGTCGGAGAAGCACATCCCCGCCGCCAGCTTCGTCGCCTCGCCGCGGACGAGGTTGACCGGTTCGTGGCCGTCCATGCCGATGCCGTGGCCGGTCCGGTGCGACAGGCCGGGGAGCTTGTAGCCCGGCCCGTAGCCTAGCGTTTCATAATGCCGGCGGACGGCGTCATCGACGCTGCCCGCGGCTACACCGATCTTCGCGGCGGCGAACGCGATCTGCTGGCCGCGGGCGACCTGGTCCCAGGTCTTGCGCTGGTCAACGGTCGCCGCGCCGTGGACCCAGGTGCGCGATATGTCGGATTGATAGCCCTGCACGGTGCAGCCGCAGTCCATCAGCACGACCTGACCGTCGGCGACGCGGTGGATCTCGCGGCTGCCGTGCGGATAGGCGGACGCTTCGCCGATCAGCGCGAGCGCGAACTCGGGGGCGCCGCCAAGCTTGCGGGTCGCGGCGTTCATCAGCGCGCCGATCTCGGGGCCGGTCATGCCCTTCTCGACGCGCGGCTTGGTCCAGCGATACGCGGCGAGCGTGACCTCTGTCGCCGCCTGCATCAGCGCGATCTCGGCTGGAGTCTTGATCATCCGGCAGGCGCGGACGACGGGGTTGGCGGACACGATCTTCGCATCGGGCAGCACCCGCTGGAGACCGGCATAGGCGAAGTAGCGCACCTCCGCCTCCAGCCCGATCGGCCGCGTGGCGAGTTTCCGGTCGCGCAGGAACCCGGCGACTATGGTCAGCGGGTTCTCGTCCTCCTGCCAGACGCGCACCTCGGCGGGAACGGCGAGTGTCTCGCGCACCGATGGCTCTTCGAAGAACGGCGTGACGATGCACGGTTCGCCCTCGACCGGCAGGATCGCCAGCGTGAGCCGCTCGCTCGTGTGCCAGCGGACGCCGGTGAAGTAGATCATCGACGATCCGGGCTCGATCAGCACTGCGCCGATGCCCGCCGCCTTCATCAGCGATTGCGCGCGGACCAGCCGCGCGGCGCGTTCGGTGGCATCGATCGGCCTGGTCGCACCGGTGATGTCGGACAGCGCCGACAGGTCGGGCTCGGCGGCGCGGAGGATCGCCGTGGTCGACAGCAGCGGCGCCGCGATGGCGAGGCTCAGCAGGTCGCGGCGCGAGGGGCTGAAGGCGGGCTTGTGGCGTGCGGTCGACATTGCCGGACGATAGGGTCCTTGACCCGGGCGCCGCAATCCCCTTCCCTGTTCGCACTTCTCGGGAGCGATTAATGGCCAAGCGGCTAACCTATTACATCTTGTTCGGCCTCGTCGCGGGGATGGTCGTCGGCTGGGTCCTCAACGCCTCGATCGACAACGGCACGCCTGAATCCGCCGCGCAGTTGAAGGACATCGCGAGCTATTTCTCGATCGTGACGTCGCTGTTCCTGCGACTGATCAAGATGATCATCGCGCCGCTTGTGTTCTCGACCTTGGTCGTGGGCATCGCGCATATGGGGGATACCGGCGCGCTGGGGCGGGTCGGACTGCGCAGCCTCGGCTGGTTCATCTGCGCGAGCCTGTTGTCGCTCACTTTGGGCATGATCCTCGTCAACGTGTTGCAGCCGGGGGTCGGCCTTGAACTCGCGATCCCGCCGGCGACCGCGTCGAGCGGGGTCGATGCCGCGGCGTTCGATCTCGCCAAGTTCATCTCGCATATCGTGCCGGATTCGATGATCGCGGCGATGGCGAGCAACGAGATTTTGCAGATCGTCGTGTTCTCCGTCTTCGTCGGCGTCGCGATTACCGCGGTCGGCGAGAAGGCCGCGCCGCTGGTCAAGGCGATAGAAGCGCTGGTCGCGGTGATGCTCCAGATCACCAACTACGTGATGCGGTTCGCGCCGTTCGCGGTGTTCGCGGCGGTGACCGCGACGCTGGCTGAACGGGGGCCGACCATCCTCGGGCAGCTGGGCTATTTCATGCTGACCTTCTATATCGGCCTTGCGCTGCTGTGGGCGATGCTGATCGGGATCGCGTTCCTGCTGATCGGGCCGCGGACGCGGTTGCTGGTGCGGTATATCCGCGATCCGCTGATCCTGGCGTTCTCGGCGGCATCGTCCGAGGCGGCATATCCGCGGACGCTGGAGGCGCTCGACCGGTTCGGCGTGCCGCCGCGGATCGCGAGCTTCGTGCTGCCGCTGGGCTATTCGTTCAATCTCGACGGGTCGATGATGTACATGACGTTCGCGTCGCTGTTCATCGCGCAGGCGTACGGCATCCACATGCCGATCGGGCAGCAGATCGCGATGCTGCTGGTGCTGATGGTGACGTCGAAGGGGATTGCGGGGGTCCCTCGCGCGTCGCTGGTGGTGATCGCGGGGACGCTGTCGATGTTCAAGATCCCGGAGGCGGGGATTTTGCTGATCCTGGCGGTGGATCACTTCCTCGACATGGGGCGGTCGGCGACCAACGTGATCGGCAATGCGGTGGCGGCGACCGTGGTCGCGAAATGGGAGGGCGGGCTCGACGAGCGCGAGCCGGCCGATCGGGATTTCCCGCATGCGCCGACCGGGCATGGGCCGAAGGTGGATGTGGATAGTTATGAGAAGATCGGGCCGGGGCAGGCCTGAGGTCGAGTGGCGATGTCGGGTCGATGACGTCCCAAAAACTTCCTTTTACGCTGGCGGTTTAATATAGAAGTACCGCCCCGGCGAAGGCCGGGGTCCAGTTGGGGGGACGTCGGTGATAACCGTAGCGCCCCGTTATTTCGACCTTTCCAACTGGGCCCCGGCCTTCGCCGGGGTGGTGTTCAGGGGAAGGTTGCGTTCTCAGCCTCGATGCGGTTTTTTGATCCGCAGCCCTCAAGCGTAGGCGTAGGGTCCGCCCTTCTTGAGGCCAGCCTGATACGCGGGTCGTGCGTGGACCTTTGCCAGCCAGGCGATCGTCGCGGGGCGGGACTCGTTCAGTCCACCGCGGCTCCGCGCCGCCTCCAACGGAAAGCTCATCATGATGTCGGCGGCGGTCATCTCCGCACCCGCGAACCAGGGGCGCTGCGACAGTTCGGATTCGACATAGTCGAGGTGGACGTCGATCATCGGCTGGATCTTCTTCACCGCCACCTTGCCCATGAGCGGGATGCGCGCGAGGACGAGCTTCAAGAGCAGTGGCGGCATCATCGAACCTTCCGCATAATGCAGCCAGAAACGGTAGCGGAGCGCATCGGCGCGGTTCGCGGGGGCGCCAAGCTTGCCGTCCGCCTTGTCGACCAAATATTCGACGATTGCGCCGGTTTCGGCGACTACCTGACCGTCGTCCTCGATCACCGGCGACTTCCCGAGCGGATGCACCTTCTTGAGTTCGGGCGGGGCGAGCATGGTCTGCGTGTTCCGCTCGTAGCGCTTGATTTCGTAGGGGAGGTCAAGTTCCTCGAGCATCCACAGGATCCGCTGCGATCGCGAGTTTTCGAGGTGGTGGACGATGATCATGCGGGCTCCCCTGTTTTATTCGGCCGATTTGCGCGCGGTCCAGATCCAGGCGGCGGCGGGGAATTCCACCGTGTCGCCGTTTCGGTACCGGTCGCAGACCTGGGTGAGACGCGCGATGTGGCGCTCGCGTTCCTCGGGGGCGGCGTCGCGAATTGCGGATGCGGCGGGGCCAATGCGGCGAAAATAGTCGACTGCGTCGGTTACGGGGTCGGCGGCCTCGCCTGCGCGGTAGGTGAAGTCGACGCGTCGGGGTAGTACAGCATGCCAGCCTGAGTTTTGCAGGATCGCGGCGACATGGCTTGGGTCAGCAAAGGCGAATGGGCCGGGCGAGGTGGACACCGGAGCGTCTGCGTCGCCGCCGGTTGCAGTGACGATCTCGGTGGCCCAGCGGTTTGCGGTGCGTTCGGCGAAACAGGAGAAGACGAGCGCGGCGTCGGGGGCGGCGGCTTCGGCGAGCGTGGCGAAGGCGGCGATGGGATCGGCGAAGAACATGACGCCGTGGCGCGAGACGTAGAGGTCTGTTGGGGCGTGGTTCGGGGCGGCGATGGTGATGTCGGCGCATTCGAAGCAGGCGTTGGTTTGGGTTTCGCTGCGGTGCTTGGCGATCTCGATCAGATTTGGCGAGAGATCGATGCCGGTTATGGTCGCGTTCGGAAGGGCATGCGCCGTGGCGAGCGTGGTCGCGCCAGCGCCGCAGCCTATGTCGATGATCTTGCGGGTTTGGGGAACGGCGGCGGCGAGGATCGCGGCGTTGAGGCGCGGCGTCAGGTTGGTGAAGCTGCGGTCGGTTCGGCGCCATTCCTCGGCCCAGACGTCGCCTATTCTACCGGTCCAGTCGTAGGCGGTGGTCATGGGTCGGGGTGCCTCATGGTCGGATCGGGGGCGGCGGTTTGGAGTGAAGTATAGGAAGTATAGACGCTCGCGAGGGTTTAGCGTTGGGTATTTGGACGCTTCGCCGCGACTGTTGCGCTATTTTTCCGCGGCAGTCTGCGCTTTCTTGTTTCCCCGCGAAGGCGGGGATCCAGACTGGGCTCCCGCCTTCGCGGGAGAACAAGGTGGCGGGGGTTGTTGATCGGTAGGAGCAGCCACCACGGCGGAAGCCGGGCCCAGTTGAGGGATGATCGTAACGAAAGATCGCGCTTCGTTATTGCCACCTTTCCAATTGGGCCCCGGCCTTCGCCGGGGTGGAGTGTTGGGGAGCGGCGGTGCGGTGCCTACGTAGAAATCCGATGTCGGTGCGAAGCCGATGCTGACGCCGATGCAATCCCGTTGCCGCCACGCCGCCTGCACCATCCGCCGCATGCCCTCACCTCCCATTGCGAGGGCAATGGGCCCCTCCCTCTC
This sequence comes from Sphingomonas sp. SL1004, assembly GCF_057815015.1. Lineage (NCBI taxonomy): Bacteria > Pseudomonadati > Pseudomonadota > Alphaproteobacteria > Sphingomonadales > Sphingomonadaceae > Sphingomonas > Sphingomonas sp. SL1004. The sequence continues at coordinate 3,874,598 of NZ_JBYMUX010000001.1, read as the reverse complement.
CCCCTTAGGAAAAAGGAGGAGGAGCCTTATGCGTCGTCTTCGGCGTCGGGGCCGGCCATCATTTCCTCGGCGACCTTGTCGGTGCGCGCGCGGATCTGCTTCTCGAGACGGTCGGCGGTTTCGGGGTTGTCCTTGAGGAAGGTCTTCGAGTTCTCACGACCCTGACCGAGACGGACGCTGTCATAGCTGAACCACGCGCCCGACTTCTCGACCAGCCCGGCCTTCACGCCGAGATCGAGGATCTCGCCGAGCTTGGAGACGCCCTGCCCGTACATAATGTCGAACTCGACCTGCTTGAACGGCGGGGCGACCTTGTTCTTGACGACCTTTACGCGCGTCTGGTTGCCGGTGACCTCTTCGCCCGCCTTGATCGCGCCGATACGGCGGATGTCGAGGCGGACCGAGGCGTAGAACTTCAGCGCGTTGCCGCCCGTCGTCGTTTCCGGATTGCCGTACATGACGCCGATCTTCATGCGGAGCTGGTTGATGAAGATCACCATGCAGCGCGAACGGCTGATCGAGCCGGTGAGCTTGCGCAACGACTGCGACATCAGGCGCGCCTGGAGACCCACATGGCTGTCGCCCATCTCGCCCTCGATTTCGGCGCGCGGCACGAGGGCTGCAACCGAATCGACCACGAGCACGTCGATCGCGTTCGAGCGGACCAGCGTGTCGACGATCTCGAGCGCCTGCTCGCCGGTGTCTGGCTGCGACACGATCAGCTCGTCGATGTTGACGCCGAGCTTCTTGGCGTAGACCGGGTCGAGCGCGTGCTCGGCATCGACGAACGCCGCGGTGCCGCCGCCCTTCTGCGCTTCGGCGATCACGTGGAGCGCGAGCGTGGTCTTGCCCGAGCTTTCCGGACCGTAGATCTCGATCACGCGGCCGCGCGGCAGGCCGCCGACGCCGAGTGCGATATCGAGCCCGAGCGAGCCGGTCGAGATGACCTCGACCTGCATGGTTTCCTTCGAGCCCAGGCGCATCGCCGAGCCCTTGCCGAACGCGCGGTCGATCTGCGCGAGCGCGGCGTCGAGCGCCTTCTGGCGGTCGTTGGTTGCGGTTGCCATGCCGGTGTCGATCACTTTCAGATTAGCGGCCATTGATAAGCTCCCATCGCTAAAGCAAGCGCGCGTGCCATTCAACGCTTCAAACACCATGTATTCTCTTTGTTCTTCCGGAACAAGAGCGGAACATCGGGTTTGTGGGAAAAGACAGGCGCGCTTCGGTCCTGCCGGACCCGTTCCGACATCTACCCCGTCCGCATACGCAGCCAGCGTGGGTTCGCGGCGGGGTGGATGCGGAACGACTCCGGCATGAGGGTTGGGTTCGGCAGAGTCTGGTCGATATCGGTTCGAGTTGATGCAGAGGTGGCATGGATCGCCCCCTGTACGGTGTCGAGAACGCATCGTACGCATGGAGCCGTTTGCGGCTCTGATCCTGACTTTTGTCAGTATGCCGGGGCTTGGGGGCGTTGATCCGTATACGGGTTTTTGGCGGAACTCAGGCAAGCTTCGTTGCGAGTGTCCACCAGCCTTGTGTCTTGGCCGCGGTTGCCGCGACGTCTCTCGCTTCGACAGAGTCGAAGAGGGCGAAGCAGGTGGCGCCGGAGCCGGACATTCTCGACAGGAGGACGCCTTCTGCTGCGTCGAGGAGCGTGCGGACTTCGGCTATGACGGGCGCGAGCGCCTGCGCGGGGGGTTCGAGGTCGTTGCGGCCGCCTTTCGCGCGGTCGAGCAGGTCGCCTTTGGGGATCGGGCCTCGATCCTGGCCGTCCCAGGCGTTGAAAACCGCGGCTGTGGAGACAGCTACGCCCGGGTTGACGAGCAGGAGCGGCTTGCCGGTTAGGCCTTCGAGGTTGGTCAGGGTGTCGCCTTTCCCGGTGCCGAGCGTGGTGCGGTTGGCCAGGCAGGCGGGGACGTCCGCACCGAGCTTTGCGGCGATTTCGTGGAGGCGGGGGTCGGTTGGAGCGACGGCGTGGAGGCGGGCTAGCGCGCGCAGGGTGGCGGCGGCGTCGGCCGAGCCTCCGCCTATGCCCGAGGCGATCGGGAGGTGCTTTTCGAGGGTCAGCGCGTGGTAGGTGTTCGGCGCGAATGTGGCGGTGAAGGCGTCGGCTGCGGCGGTTACGAGATTGCCGTTCCAGGGGGCGTTGCCCGGGGTGGCGTTTGGTGCATCAGTGTCGGCTCCCAACTGGGCCCCGGCCTTCGCCGGGGTGGTGGTTTGGGGTGGGATAAGTGCGGCTGCGAAGGGGCCGGTTATGGTGAAGCTGTTGGTTTGGGCGGGTTCTACCGTGACGAGGTCGCCGTCGGTGGCGAAGGCGAAGAGGGTTTCGAGCTCGTGATAGCCGTCGGGGCGACGGTGGCGGACGTGGAGTGCCAGGTTGATTTTCGCTGGGGCGGATTCTGTGGTGGCGGGCATCGTGTGTCTCGGGTTTGGGCTCGGCGTTGCAGGGCGGCTTAGCCACAAACCGCCCGTCATCCCAGCGGACGCTGGGATCTCGTGGTTTGGCGGGCGTTGCGTACCTCGTGGGAGACCCCAGCTTTCGCTGGGGTGACGGCCTGGGGCATGGAGCGTGGGGCGTGACAGTGTGCGACGTGACGATGCGGGCGTGTCGGTGCCGGCGTGTCGTCGTTGGAGTGGCGGCGTAGCTTGGACGAAAGCGTTTTTGCTGGCGGCGGGCGTCGATCGGGGGGATCGTTGGCGTTGCAGGGCGGCTTGGCCACGAACCGCCCGTCATCCCAGCGGACGCTGGGATCTCGTGGTTTGGCGGGCGTTGCGTGCCTCGTGGGAGACCCAAGCTTTCGCTGGAGTGACGGGTGTTGGGAGGAGGCGGCTGATCGGGACTTCGGTGACGCGTCACCCTCACCCTTCCCACATCTTCGGTACGAGCCCCTCCCTGTCCCGGTAGGAGAAGGAGATTATCTGCGGGCGTTGGCCGGGAGGCCGCCTGCGATCTTGGCGGTTAGGCGGGCGGTTTCTGTTGGTTCGGCGGTCAGGAGCGCGGCGCGCCAGGCGTAGCGCGCTTCGTATTGACGGCCGACGCTCCAATAGGCGTCGCCGAGGTGGTCGGCGATCTCAGCGTTGGTCGGGTCGGCTTGCGATGCGCGATCGAGCAGGGGCAGCGCGCGGGCGGTGTCGCCGGAGAGGTGGTAGGCCCAGCCCAGCGAGTCGGTGATCGAGGCGTTGGTCGGATCGAGGCGGGTGGCACGTTCGAGCAGCTTGATCGAGCCGGGTAAGTCGTCGCCGTGCTCGACTTGCGCGAAGCCAAGGTAGTTCAGCGCGAGTGGTTGGGCGGGGCCGCGGGCGACAGCTTTTTGGAGTGCGTCGCGGGCTTCGGGCCAGCGGTCGGCCTGATCGAGCGCGCCGCCATATTGCAGCCACGCCCCCCAAGTGCCGCCCTTGTCACCGTCGGCGGCGATGATGCGCTGGTACCAGATGGCGGCTTCGGCAGGGTTCCCGGTGGTGACGAGCAGATCGGCATAGCGTTGCCAATCGGCGGGCGCGGCGCCCTGCTGGTCGACGCGGTTCTTGGCGGCGGCGAGGGCTTCGCCGTCGCGGTCGGCGTTGGCGAGGATGTCGATGCGTTCGGCGGCTGCGGCTGCGGCGAACGGGCTTTTCAGGTCGATCTCGTCGAGGACGGCGAGCGCGGGGTCGACGATCTTGATGCGGGCCAGCGCGTCGGCGAGGAGGATGCGGGCGCGGTCATAGCTTGGGTCGGCGCGCAGGGCGGCTTGCGTCAAGGCGATCGAGAGCGGCGAAGGCTCACCGGCAGCGAGGTCGCTGGCGAGGCGGGCCAGCAGGTGCGACACGCCGCTCGCGAGCGGTTGCCTGGGCGGTGCGGCGGCGATCAGCGCGCGCGTTTCGGTGGCGAAGCGGTTGGCGACGGGATCCTTCGCGGCGGTAGCGAGCGAGGGTTCCGGGTCGCGACCTTCGGCCTGCGCGACCCAAGCGTAGAGCGAGGGCGCGAGGACTACGAGTGGACCGGTGGAGAGCGTGGCGATGGCAGTGCTCGCGGCCTTCGTGTCGCCCTTGCGCGCAGCGTCGGCGAGCGGGAAGAGCGCGGCATCTGCGGGCGCTACGCCGGCCTTGGTCAGCACAGCGGCGGCGCGCGTCGCGAGCGACATATCCCCGGCCTTGAGCGCCTCGCGGTAGGCGCGGATCGCGACGATGGGATCGTCGGGCGAGGCCGCGAGTACCTTGGCATAGCTGGCGGCAGCGAGATCCGGTCGCCCTGCGGCGTCCGCAGCACGAGCCTTCAGATAGGCGGAGAGATCACCCGTTCCCGCCGTGGCGGGAGCCGCCGCGACGAGACCTAGTGCGAGAAACAGACGCTTACATGTTGGGATAATTCGGGCCTCCGCCGCCCTCGGGTACGACCCAGTTGATGTTCTGGGTGGGGTCCTTGATGTCGCAGGTCTTGCAGTGGACGCAGTTCTGCGCGTTGATGACGAACTTTGGATCGCCCTCTTCGACGCCCACCACCTCGTAAACGCCGGCTGGGCAATAGCGTTGCGCGGGCTCGTCGTACATCGGCAGGTTGTACGAGATAGGTACCGCCGGATCCTTGAGCGTCAGGTGGACCGGCTGGTCCTCCTCGTGGTTGGTGTTCGAGATGAACACCGACGAAAGGCGATCGAACGTCAGCACGCCGTCCGACTTGGGGTAGACGATCGGCTTGACGAGGTCCTTGCGCCAGAGGCTCTCATGGTCAGGATGGTGGTGCATCGTGAAGGGCACCTTGATCCCCAGATGTTCGAGCCACATCGTGATGCCGGCGAGGCCCGAACCGATCAGGTCGCCGAACTTCTTGACCAGCGGCACGACGTTGCGGACGACCGAGAGCTCCTTCTTCACCCATGATTTCTCGAACGCCTCGGGATAGGCGGCGAGTTCGTCGTGGCCGCGCTGCGAGACGATCGCCTCGACCGCGGCTTCGGCGGCCATCATGCCGGACTTCATCGCGGTATGCGTGCCCTTGATGCGGGGCACGTTGAGGAAGCCGGCGCTGTCGCCGATAAGGGCGGCGCCGGGCATGACGAGCTTGGGGATCGACTGCAGCCCGCCGTCGCTGATCGCGCGCGCGCCGTAGCTGACGCGCTTGGCGCCCTTGAGGAGCGCGGCGATCTCGGGATGCGTCTTCCAGCGCTGCATCTCGTGGAACGGCGAGAGATGCGGGTTGGTGTAGTTCAGCCACGTGACGAAGCCGATCGAGACCTGGCCGTTCGCCTGGTGATAGATCCAGCCGCCGCCGTTCGAGCCTTCGGTTTCCGTCAGCGGCCAGCCCTGCGTGTGGATGACGCGGCCGGGGACGTGGAGTTCGGGATCGATATCCCACAGTTCCTTGATGCCGAGGCCGTAGACCTGCGGATCGCTGTCCTTGTCGAGCGCGAAATTGCGGATCAGTTCCTTCGTCAGGTGACCGCGGCAGCCTTCGGAAAAGAAGGTGTACTTCGCGTGGAGTTCGAGGCCGGGGGTGTAGTCGCCCTTGTGCGTGCCGTCGCGCGCGACACCCATGTCGCCGGTCGCGACGCCCTTCACCGAGCCGTCGTCGTTGAACAGGATTTCCGCCGCGGCGAAACCCGGGAAGATCTCGACGCCGAGCTCCTCCGCCTTGCCCGCGAGCCAGCGGCACAGATTGCCGAGCGAGCCGGTGTACGTGCCCTTGTTGTGCATGAACGAGGGCGTGACGAAGTGCGGCATCTCGCTCTTCTTCGTCTTGGTGAGGATCCAGTGGTGGTTCTCGGTCACCGGGACTTCGGCGAGCGGGCAGCCGTCCTCGCGCCAGTTCGGCAGCAGCTCGTCGAGGCTCTTGGGATCGATGACCGCGCCGGACAGGATATGGGCGCCGACCTCGGAGCCCTTTTCGAGCACGCAGACGCTGATTTCGGCGTCCTTCTCCGCGGCCAGCTGTTTAAGGCGGATCGCTGCCGAGAGACCGGCCGGGCCAGCGCCGACGATCACCACGTCGTACGGCATCGATTCACGTGTCGTCATCATCGTCTCCCGGGGGATGTCCCCTCTTGCCTCAGCTCATGCCCCACCCTTCGTTCGGGCTCGGGCCGGCACCATCTTGTCCAATATGGCGATTGCGCGAGTTGACCGCCACGTCAACCGTGCAGCATAGGTTACCCTGTGGGGGCGGACCAAACCATCGACTGGCGAAATACAGCGGCGAGTGCGCTCGACTGGTGGCACGAGGCTGGCGTCGACACGCTGGTCGACGACGTTCCGCGCGATTGGTTCGCGACGCCGGAGCCGCTTGTCGTGCCTGCCACGACGCCGGTTGCGCCAGTCGTCGCGCCGTCTGCAATGCCGCTTCTGCTTGCCGATTTCCTCAACTGGCGGCGTGGTGCAGAGGTTCCCGAAGCGGACTGGAGCGGGGTTTCGCTGACGGCGATCGGCCCGGCTGACGCTACGGTCATGGTACTTGTCGATTGCCCCGACCGCGACGACGGCCCCGATAATGGTGGGGCGGGCGCGTTGCTGAGCGGGGCGTCGGGGCGGTTGCTCGACAAGATGCTCGCCGCGATCGGTTTGACGCGGGACGAAGTGCACCTTGCCGCGGTCTGCGCGAAACGGCCAACTGCGGGGCGGATCCACAGCGATGTCGAGGAGCGGCTCGCGGAAATCGCCAAGCATCACATCGGGTTGGTGGCGCCGCAGCGGTTGCTCCTGCTGGGCAATGCGGCGAGCCGTGCCATCCTCGGGATGGAATTACAGGCGGCGCGCGGGCGTTTACACGGGTTTAACCATAAGACCGCACAAACGGGTACTGGTTCCACGGCTGTGGTCGCGAGCTTCCATCCGCGGTTCTTGATCGAGAAGCCGGCGGCCAAGGCCGAGGCCTGGAAGGATTTGCAGATGCTGATGGGCGGACAGATGTCGCAAAAGGGCGCGGAATGATTCGGACTCTGGCTATCGTATTGGGCTTGAGCGCCCTCCCCCTCCCTGCGCTCGCGGCAACCGCTGCGGGCGAGCCCGGCGGCGATGCTCGGCTCGGAACGACGCAGCTGGTCGGCGCGCCGACGCTGGAGCAGATTCCGGACCAGCTCGATGCGGGCCAGCGCGAGGCGTACAAGATCGTGTTCGCGGCGATTCGCGACGGCAAGTGGACCGACGCGCAGATCCAGCTCGACACGATGAAGCCCGGCCCGCTGCACGCCATCGCGCGCGCCGAGATGTATACTGCCAAGGGTTCGCCCAAGGTCGAGATGGAGCCCTTGGTAGCGTTGCTGAACGAGGCGCCCGAGCTCCCCGAGGCCGAGCAGATCTCGCGGCTCGCCTCGATGCGCGGTGCGGTCGGCCTGCCCCCGCTGCCGGTCGCGCAGCGGCTGATCTGGCAGGATGGCGCGCCGCGTCGCGTCCGCGCGAAAAGCCTGAAGGGCGACATGATCGCCGCCGATCTCGCGCTGAAGATGCAGCCCTACGTCAAGGCCGACATGGGCCGCGAGGCGCAGTCGCTGTTGGATAGCACGCCCGGTCTCACCGCCGAGGCGCTGACCGAGTGGCAGCAGAAGATCGCGTGGATCTATTTTCTCCAAGGCGACGACGTGAACGCGCGCGTGATGGCGGCGAAGGCGCAGGACGGCGTCGGCGACTGGGCAGTGCAGGGCCGCTGGGTCGGCGCGCTGTCGGCATGGCGGCAGAATGACTGTGCGAATGCCGAGAGCGGGTTCGAGGGCGTCGCGGCGCGCGCGGGCGATGTCGATCTTCGGGCGGCGGCTTTGTACTGGGCGTCGCGCGCAGACATGGTGTGCTCGCGCCCCGACAAGATCGAGGGTCGACTGAAGGCGGCGGCGCAGTTCGGCGAGAGCTTCTACGGCCAGCTCGCGCGCCAGCAATTGGCGATGAAGGACAAGGGCACGTCGGTCGGCGGGCTGGTCGCGAGCGACTGGAAGGTCGTCGGCAAACGCCCCAACGTGCGCGTCGCAGCCGCACTGGTCGAGGTCGGCGAGACCGATCTGGCCGATACCGTCATTCGCCAGCAGGCCAAGATCGGCGACCCGCGCGAGTTCGGCAACCTGGTCCGCGTCGCCGATGCGCTCAGCCTGCCGGCGACGACCGTGTTCCTCGCGCACAACTGCCCGCAGGGAATCACCTCGACCGCCGAGGCACGCTATCCGACGCCGAACTGGACGCCCGACAGCGGCTGGCACATCGACAAGGCGCTGGTCTACGCGCACACGCTCGAGGAATCGCGGTTCCGCAACACCGTGAAGAGCCCGGCCGGTGCGTATGGCCTGATGCAGATCATGCCCGCCGCCGCGACCGACTTCGCGCGCGAGCGTGGCACGTCGATCGACATGAAGGCGCTGACCAAGCCGTCGACCAACATGGATATCGGCCAGCGTCATCTCGAGCGGCTGCGCGACATGGCGGGCGTGACCGGTGGGCTGCTGCCCAAGGTGATCGCGGCGTACAACGCGGGTCCCCGCCCGGTCGGCGACTGGAACGCGATCGTCCGCGATAACGGCGATCCGCTGATGTATATCGAGAGCATCCCGTATTGGGAAACGCGCGGCTACGTGACCACCGTGCTGCGCAACTACTGGATGTACGAGGCGCAGGGCGGCAAGAAGGCGTCGACCAGCCGCAACGCGCTGGCGCAGGGCATGTGGCCGCGCTTCCCCGGCCTTCCGGGTGCGACCGCGGTGCGGATGGCGGCCAAGCCGTACACGCAATACCAGGCCAGCACGGCGCCCTTGAATGCCACGGTCGCGGTGAACGCCAGCGTCGGACCACGCTCCACCACCGTCACGCGCGCGGATTGAGTTTATGCCGATCGACGAAAGCCGGATTTTCCTGCCGGTCCGTATCGCCGTGCTCACCGTGTCGGATACGCGCGGGCTGGCGGAAGATCGCTCGGGCGATACCCTCGTCGCGCGACTGACCGAGGCAGGTCATGCGCTCGCCGATCGCCGGATCGAGAAGGACGATGTCGAGACGATCGTCTCGCGTCTTCACGCCTGGATCGGCGATCCCGAGGTCGATTGCGTAATCACCACCGGCGGCACCGGCGTGACCGGGCGCGACGTGACACCGGAAGCGGTCGAGCAGGTTGCCGAGAAGATGATCCCCGGCTTCGGCGAGCTCTTCCGCATGCTGAGCTACCAGACGATCGGCACGTCGACGATCCAGTCGCGCGCGTGCGCCTGCGTGTCGCACGGCACCTACATATTCGCGCTGCCCGGCTCGACGGGTGCGGTGAAGGACGGCTGGGACGGCATCCTGCGCGACCAACTCGACAGCCGACACCGCCCCTGCAATTTTGTCGAACTCATGCCTCGCCTGCTGGAGCGCTAATACGCCCTTGGCATCGTTGCCCGCTTTGCTCAGCGGTTGTTGCGTATTCCGTTTATAACCGTTTTATCACGACGAATTCCGCAAGGCGGACGCTTTCCGAAGTTCCGTTGCAAACGATTCGCCAAGTCCGGCTTGTTCGGCCAGCGATTTTAACGCGGTGCCCTCATCGTTCCGCATGCTCGATCCCAAATAAGTGGATCGCCAATACGCGCCCACCTTTGAGGGCAGCTTCAACGGCGGCGCGAAGTTGGTTTGCTAGATCGCTCATTGCTCACGCTACCATACCCGCCCGCGGCGATCCCTTTTTCGCGCTACTCATGAACAGGGCGACGGCACGCCGCTCATTGCCGCGAGCGATCGCGAACGCCGCTGAGAGCGAATATAGGTGAGGACGACGCGCCCTAGGCGCAAAGCAATCCACGCCACAAAAATGGAGTTTCCGCCAAAATCTGGCAGGATCTCAGCTCGGCGGCGCACTACCCAAATGCGGCGGTTGAAGAAAAGAAACCTGCGATTACAAGAGCCTTTGTCGGCTGTAGCACTGTATTACTAAACTGGCACACCAAGTGCATTGGTCGAGATACCGCCCGTCCGGGCGCTTCGCACCAACCACAAGGACGTTACCATGCCATCGATCATCCGGAAGAGCCTCTTCGCTGCTGCCGCCCTCGCCGGCGCTGCGCCCATGCTCGCAGCGCCCGTGTTCGCAGCGCCAAGCGACGCACCGCAGACGGTCTCGCTGAAGTATGACGCGAAGACAGGGAAATATTGCCTGACAGAACCCGCCGCCACCGGTTCACATATCGATCGGATCACCTGTCAGACGTCGGCGCGGTGGTCTGCCCAGGGATTCGGCATGCCGAAGACCGTCAAACTCGCGGCGAAGTGATCCGCCTGATCGTTTGGACGGGACGCCACCATATCGGTGCCGTCTCGTCCGTGACGCCTCCGTTATCGACCCAGCTGCGATCGTTCCGACTCGGCATCCTGTGACAGCCTCCCCCGTCTGAACAGCAAAAGGGGGATGGGTGATGCCGACATGGAATTTGGGGCTCGACACGTTGCGGGTACAGAACGCCGACGAGGATAACTGGCTGTCCGACGGCGACGAAGTGTACATGGTCGTGATCGCGTTCCGCTCGAAACTGGGTGTGCCGGGATCGACTCAGACCTGGACCAACCCGTGGGCGAGCTACGACTGGGCCAAACACGTCAAGCAGGGCGCAGTGCGGCATATCCCCGACAATATCGGTCGTGTCGGCTTCGACAACGTCACCAAATTCGGGTTCGCCGAGTTCACTGCGGCGCGCAAACCCGGCGCCGATCCCGGGCTGAAACCGGAAATCCTCGGCATCGTCAGCCTCGCCTTCGAAAGCGACAGCACGTCTTGGTCCGCAATGCACGGGATCATCGACAAGGCCGCGCCCGCCGTGAGGGCCGAGTTGGAAAAGATCATCGCCAACGACATGACGCCGCTCGACAAGCTGACCGCGCAGCAGATGAGCGACAAGCTGAAAAGTTCGGCGAACACCATCAAGGATGCGATCACGCCGTCGCTGCTGGGCAAGATCGGACTGTTCCTGTCGTCGGGATCGGATCCTGACGACCTGATCGACTACGGGATCAACTGGTACACCAACTTCGATCCCGATCTGGTAATCTGCTTCCAAGGGCTGAAGGAAGCCAAGGACGCGCACGATAGCGGCAAGCCCGCACCCGCCGATCATTCGCGCGCCGCCATACTCGCGCGCGCCGGATTGCATCCGCTCGATCCAGGCGGATTCCAGAACCAGTACGACAAGTCCGGCGTCGCCTATCTGGTCGACGGGTCGCTACGACGCGGATGATCAGACGTGCCGCGATCGTCGCGCGGTCGCGGCACGTCAGGCCTTGGCGGCGTGGATCAGATCGACGAGCTGCTTATTGATTGAGGCACCATGCAGATGCAGATGAACCGCGTCATACCCTTCGCGTCGCAGTCTCTGGCGCAGATCGTTGACCGAGTCGCATTGGCCCGATCGTGCCAGCTCGAATGCGCGTTCCACCGTGGTGATCTGTCCCGTCATGCCCCTGCCCTACGCGCTATCCGAACGCGCGGCGAGTGATCATTCTTACCAGTGCCAAGTCCCTCGAAAACGGATGAAAAATGATAGATCCATGTTAGGATCGATGAAATCTGACGCGCTTGGATCTACTGCGTTTGTTCTTGTTACGTTCAGTGCACGCGTCTAGCGTCCGCGCATGATCAAGGCCCGACCCGTCCGCGGCGCGACGCTCAACAGAGAAAGCCAGCGTTTCAACCTGCCGCAGACCGAGGCGGACGGCGACTGGCTCGACATGCGCGAGGGTATCGACGGGATCGCGCCGAAGCTTCGTACGACGGTGACAGTAGAGACACCGCGGACGATCATCAGCCGCAACGCCTCGCCCGACGTGCCGTTCGACCGATCGATCAATCCGTATCGGGGATGCGAACATGGCTGCATCTATTGTTTCGCGCGGCCAAGCCATGCATTTCACGATCTGTCGCCGGGGCTGGATTTCGAGAGCAAGTTGTTCGCCAAGCCGTCCGCGGCGGCGCTGTTGCGCGCGGAACTGTCGAAGCCGGGCTATGCCGTCGCGCCGATGGCGCTCGGAACCAATACGGATCCGTACCAGCCGATCGAAAGCGACTGGCGTATCACCCGCGGTATCATCGAGATCCTGGCGGAGACGGATCATCCGTTGACCATCACCACCAAGTCGGACCGCGTGGTGCGCGATATCGACCTGCTCGCGCCGATGGCGGCAAAGGGACTGGCGGCGGTGGCGATGTCGATCACATCGCTCGATCCAAAGGTCGCATCGACCGTCGAGCCGCGCGCGCCGCATCCGGAACGGCGGCTGGCGGCGGTGCGCAAGCTCGCCGATGCCGGCGTGCCGGTGTACGTGTCGATCGCGCCGGTGATCCCGGCAATTACCGATCACGAGATCGAGCATTTGATCGCGCGCGCGGCACAGGCCGGGGCAACCCGCGCGTTTTTCATTCCCGTGCGCCTGCCGCATGAGGTGGCGCCCTTGTTCCGTGCATGGCTCGACGAGCATTTTCCGGACCGCGCGGGAAAGGTGATGGCGACAATCGCATCCTTGCGCGGCGGGAAGGATAATGATCCGAACTTTTTCACGCGGATGAAGGGGCAAGGTCCGTGGGCCGAGTTGCTGGGGACGCGGTTCCGGATCGCGTGCGCGAAACACGGGCTCAATCAGGAGCGGATCGCGTTGCGCAACGACCTGTTTCGGGCGCCCAGGGGGCCGCAGGGCGAGTTGTTCTGATCCCGATTTCGAAGATCGGTGCGCGGCGGTGAGGATAGCGGCGTTCCAGCATGCGCCGGTGTTCGACGATGCGGCGAGCGTCGTCGCGCGCGTCGTCGCCGATCTGTCGCGCGCGAACATGCGAGGGGTGGACCTTGCCGTGTTTCCGGAATGCCATCTGCTGGGACATAGCTACGACTCCGCGACGATCGCGGCGCGCGCCATCGATGTTGAAGACGAACGGTGGCGGGCGGTGTTCGCGCAGCTCGCGCCGGTTGCCGCCACGGTGATCCTCGGCAGTTTCGAGCGTCGGCCGGACGGTATCACGAACTGCGCGCTGGTGATCGAACGCGGCCGAATTGTCGGACGCTATGCCAAGCGCCATCCGAACGAACCGGGCGTTGTGGCAGGCATCGTCAGCCCGGTCTTCGCCTGCGCCGGAGTGCGGTATGGGATCAACATCTGCAACGATGCCAACTATCCCAAGGCCGCGGGAAAACTCGCCGATCAGGGTGCGAGAGTGATCTGCTATCCGCTCAACAATATGCTGTCGCCGGATACCGCTGCACGCTGGCGTGGGCGAAGCATCGGGAATTTGCGCGCGCGGGCGGAGGAGACGGGATGCTGGATCGTGTCCGCCGACGTCACTGGGTCGCATGGCGCACTGCTGAGTCTTGGCTGCACGATGATCGTGCGTCCCGACGGCACGATCGCGGCACGGGTTGACGAGGGCGTCGAGGGTGTCGCGATCTACGACGTGCCGTAACTACACGGTGAGCGATCACTGCGGACGGTGAAGGTCGAGAAGGCGTGACAGGGAACCGCGACTTGCGCTCGTCGTGCCCTGACTGCGGCCACTGGCGAAACCGAAGTCGAATGCCGCTACTTCACCCGGAGTCTTCGGGCTGCCATAATTCGATGGGATTGCCTTCCGGATCGTGGATGCGGGCGAAGCGACCGAAGCCGGGCCTGTCCCATTCCGGATTGGTGATGACAGCAACCCCGGCCGCGCGAAAGCTCGCCAGCAGGCCATCGATATCGTCGACGCGCAGGTTGAGCATCCATTGACGATCCGCGGGAAAATAGTCGGTGTCGGCCGCGAACGGTGCGAACACGCTGGGGCCCGTCTGGGTCTCCCACGATCCATAGGGCACCGATCCTACGCCGAGATGCTCGACATACCATGCCCGTATCGCCTCCGGATCCTTGGCCCGGAAGAAGAAACCGCCGATCCCCGTCACGCCCATGCCTGCCTCCCGAGTCGCGTCGCCGAAACCAAGGCGATGGTATCTGACGAACAGATGCAGAGCATCCTGCCGTTCGGATCGTTTTGGTTGCTTTCTCAGCACCAATATTCGGGCACGACTGGGATGGCAGGTGCGAAACGATATCTTCCGTCCGGGACCGAGGGCCACGCACGGCGCGCCCTCGGCTCGGGATCATGGGCCGAACCCAGGATGACGGGAGCTTAGTAAGCGCGCCCGATCAGGACACGCTCGACGGCCGACTCGCCGGTGAAGATGCAGGTGCCGTCGTCGCAGCCGGTCTGGCCGATCGGGGCGTTGCGGATGGTGAGCTTCAGCGCCTTCAGGCGTTCGACGACCTTGTCGAGTGCGGGGCCGGTGGGCTTGGACCAGCGGACGTCGACCCAACCCGGGTTCTTGATGCCGTCTGCGAAATGCGCTTCGAGCGCGGCGAAGTCGTCGACCGGGACGATGTTGGCCTTGAGGCGGTTCATCGACTCGACGTGGAGCGACGCCTGAATGTCGTGCAAAACCCCCGACACTTCGCCGACGAAATCGGTGCGAGCGACGGGGTTGCTGTTCAGCTTGCCGTCCTCGCGGTACAGGCGGTCGCGGCGGATTACGGTAACGTTGCCGCCCGCCACGTCGCGGCCGCCGACTTCGATCACGACCGGTGCGCCCTTCTTGACCCAGCCCCAGCGCTTGGTCGCGGCCTTGGCAGGCTTGAGGTCGAGCAGCGCGCGGACGGGTTCGCCGAGCGCGGACTGCTTGGCGAGTTCGGCCTGGAGCGACTTGCAATAGTCGACGATCGCCGCGTCCTCGGGGACGTCACGCAGCATCGGCACGATCACGACCTGCCACGGGGCGATCATCGGCGGCACGCGCAGGCCGTCGTCGTCGCCGTGGACCATGATGACCGCGCCGATCATCCGAGTCGACACGCCCCAGCTGGTGGTGTTGCACAGCTCGAACTCGCCGCCCGCATTCTGGAAGCGGATGTTCTGCGCCGACGCGAAATTGGTGCCGAGGAAGTGCGAGGTGCCGGCTTGCAGCGCCTTGCCATCCTGCATCATCGCCTCGATCGAGTAGGTCGCGACCGCGCCCGGGAAGCGCTCGTTCTCGGGCTTCTCGCCGGCGATGACGTGGACGCCGAGGCATTCCTCCGCGAAGTCACGATAGACTTCGAGCATTTTCAGCGTCTCGTCGCGCGCTTCATCGGCGGTGGCATGGGCGGTGTGGCCCTCCTGCCAGAGGAACTCGCTGGTGCGCAGGAACATCCGCGTGCGCATTTCCCAGCGCACGACGTTGGCCCATTGGTTGATCAGCACGGGCAGGTCGCGCCACGACTGGACCCACCGCGCGAACGCGGCGCCGATGACCATCTCGGAGGTCGGACGGACGACGAGCGGCTCCTCGAGCTTGGCGTCGGGGTCGGGGATCAGACGGCCGTATCCGTCGGCCTTGAGACGGTGGTGCGTGACCACGGCCATTTCCTTGGCAAAACCGTCGACATGCTCGGCCTCCTTCTCGAAATACGAGAGCGGGATGAAAAGCGGGAAATAGCAGTTCTCATGGCCGGTCGCCTTGATCCGGTCGTCGAGAAGGCGCTGAATGCGCTCCCAGATGCCATAGCCCCAGGGGCGGATAACCATGCAGCCGCGGACGCCGGATTCCTCGGCGAGATCGGCCTCGGAGATGACGGCCTGGTACCAGGCGGAGAAATCCGCCTCGCGGGTGACGGGGAGTGCGCGCTTTATCATGCGGTGCGCTTATCGCGAACACGGCGCTTCGTCACCCCATCCTCCATCGCCTTCAAACCTTCTGCCGTCATCCCAGCGGAAGCTGGGATCTCCCCGGGGAACGCCCCGCCTCAGCCGCGAAAGATCCCAGCTTTCGCTGGGATGACGGCTGTTGAACGGGACGAGCGTCGTAGTGCGGAGGGTGACGCGGCGGCGGGCGTTGGCTAGGAGCCACGCATGCCTACCGACCGCATCCTTCCCGCCATCGGCATGCGGTTGCTGTCGGTCGTGATCTTCGCGCTGATGAATACCGCGATCAAGCTGGCCGAGCGGCACGGCGCGAGCGTGTCGGAGATTCTGTTCTTTCGTCAGTTCGGCGCGTGCCTGCTGGTTTCGGGGGTGATACTAGCCGGCCCAGGTTTGCCCTCGGTCGCGACCAAGCGGTTGCCCGCGCATATCGTACGCGCGGTGGTCGGGCTGTCAGCGATGGCATTTACCTTCAACGGGATCGTCGCGTTGCCGCTCGCGGAGGCGACGACGATCGGGTTCACGGTGCCGGTGTTCGCGACGATCCTGGGAGCGCTGGTGTTGCGCGAGCCGACCGGGTGGCATCGCTGGGCTGCTGTCGCGACCGGGTTCGCGGGTGTGCTGATCGTTGCGCAACC
This sequence comes from Sphingomonas sp. SL1004, assembly GCF_057815015.1. Classification (NCBI taxonomy): domain Bacteria; kingdom Pseudomonadati; phylum Pseudomonadota; class Alphaproteobacteria; order Sphingomonadales; family Sphingomonadaceae; genus Sphingomonas; species Sphingomonas sp. SL1004. The sequence goes on along the minus strand of NZ_JBYMUX010000001.1, from coordinate 3,858,359 downwards.
AGGGGGCGATCACTTTCCGTTATGGGGCGCGGGCTGTGCGCTGGCGGGGGCGTTCGGGACGGCGAGCGTGTCGATCCTGTTGCGGCAGATTGGCAAGACCGAGAGCGCGCTGACGACGGTATTCTGGTTCTCAGCGCTGTCGTTGATCCCGCTGTCGGTATTCTATGGGAGGGCGGCGCAGTCGCATGATCTGGTCGCGTGGGTGTGTCTGGCGAGCGTCGGGATCTTCGGCGGGCTGGCGCAGATCGCGATGACGACGTCGTTGCGGCTCGGGCCGGTTTCGGTGGTGGTGCCGATGGATTATTCGAGCTTGCTGTGGGCGACGCTGTTGGGGTGGCTGGTGTTCGACACGCTGCCCGCGGAGGCGACCTGGGTCGGGGCGCCGGTCATCGTGGCTAGCGGGCTGTATATCGTGTGGCGCGAGCATGTGCGGCGGCGGGAAGAGACTGAGCAGGCGATCGCTTGACGGCGAGCCTGTAATCCTCCCCCGCCAGGGGGGGGTGGCGCCGGAGGTGACGGAGGGGGAGGACGCGGAACAAAGGTTGCCCTTCCCTCCCCCTCCGTCTGGCAAAGGGCCAGCCACCTCCCCCTTTGCGGGGGAGGATCGTACGGTAGCGGCGGGTTAGCGGACGCGGGCCGTTTCGAGCATCCGCTTGGCGCGGAGGTACATTTCGATGCGTTGGGTGGTGAACAGGCCTAGCGCCAACGCGCCCAGCATGTCGGTGATCGCGAAGGTGTCTAGGTGGAGGGCGTGGCCGTCGCCGATGACGGCGCGGGCGCCGGTGCGGACTGCGACGATCGCTACGATGAACAGGACCGCTGCCGGGGACGACGTCGTGTTGAGCGCGTGGCTGTCCGGATCAATCGTGATCCGCATGAGCTTGCCGCGCTGCCAGCCGAGCGCTGCGCCCATGACCAGGGCTAGTGCGCAGAACAGCCAGGCGAGGCCGTGCGGCGGGTACATCACGAACATGTAGAGCGTGACGGCGGCGTAGAGCGCGGGGAAGACCCAGAGGCGTTCGAGCTTTAGAGGTTTCACCACGCTCATGCGGCGCCAGCGGATCGCGAAGACTATGCCGATGACGACCGCGGTGATCGCGTAGCTGATCCAGCCTTGCGCTTCGTGCGCCTGCATTGCGTCCCCCACGCCATCACCTCAATTGGTGTAGCATGGCAGCAATACAGCCAAGGTAAAGAGGCGGCGACACATTTGGACTGCCACCCCGGCGGAGGCCGGGGCCCAATTGAAGAGGTGGCAATAACGATACGCCGCCATCCCTCAGCAGCGTCACCCAATTGGACCCCGGCCTTCGCCGGGGTGGTCTTGTTCTTCGGGTGTAAGCGTCACGCCTCGAAGATCACCTGCTTCCCTTACTCCGCGGCTTGCGCCAGCGGAGCGGGGTCCTTCCAGACCAGTACCGGTTTGCGTGCCGCGAGCGTCTCGTCGAGGCGCGCGCGGGGGGCGAAGTGCGGGGCGGTCTTGAGGCTGGGGTCGCCGGCTTTCGCACGCTCGGCGACCGAGCGGAGCGCGGCGATGAACTGGTCGAGCGCCGCCTTCGATTCGGTCTCGGTCGGCTCAACCAGCATCGCGCCGTGGACGACGAGCGGGAAATACATCGTCATCGGGTGGAAGCCCTCGTCGATCAGGCCCTTCGCGATGTCGATCGTCGAGAAGCCGGCGGCAAGCCCCAAGTCCGAGAACAGCGCCTCGTGCATGCACGGACCCGAGGGGCCGAACGGCGCGTCGAGCGTATCGTCGAGGCTGCGCAGGATGTAGTTCGCGTTGAGCACTGCATCCTCCGACACCTGGCGAAGACCGTCCGCGCCGTGGCTGAGGATGTACGTCAGTGCGCGCGTGAACATGCCCATCTGGCCGTGGAAGGCGACCATGCGGCCGAAGCTGCCGGCGTGATGTTCGCCTGCGGTTTCCTCCTCGACGAGGACGAACTGGCCGTCCTGGTTCTCGACGAACGGGAGCGGTGCGTAGGGGGTCAAAGCTGCCGAGAACACCACCGGGCCCGAGCCTGGACCGCCGCCGCCGTGCGGCGTCGAGAAGGTCTTGTGCAGGTTGATGTGCATCGCGTCGATGCCGAGATCGCCCGGCCGGACGCGACCGACGATCGCGTTGAAGTTCGCGCCGTCGCAATAGACGAAGCCGCCCGCCGCGTGCACCGCGTCGGAGATCTCGCGCATGTCGCTCTCGAACAGGCCACACGTGTTGGGGTTGGTGATCATCACGCCGGCGACGTCGGGGCCAAGCCGGGCTTTCAGCGCGGTCGTATCGACGCGGCCTTCGGTGGTGGCGGGGATGTCCTCGACGCTATAGCCGGCGAACGCGGCGGTGGCGGGGTTGGTGCCGTGTGCGCTCTCGGGGACGAGGATTATTTTCCGCGCGCCTTCGCCCTTGGCTTCGAGTGCCGCGCGGATCGCGAGGATGCCGCAGAGCTCGCCGTGCGCGCCGGCCTTGGGGCTCATCGCGACCGAGGTCATGCCGGTGAGCGTGACGAGCCAGTGCGCGAGCTGGTGGATGACTTCGAGCGCGCCCTGCACCGTGTCGACCGGCTGGAGCGGATGGACGTCGGAGAAGCCGGGCAGCCGCGCCATCTTCTCGTTGAGGCGCGGGTTGTGCTTCATCGTGCACGAGCCGAGCGGGAAGAAGCCGAGGTCGATGCCGTAGTTCTGGCGCGAGAGGCGGGTGTAGTGGCGAACGGTTTCCGGCTCGGAGAGACCCGGGAGGCCGATGGGCGCCTTGCGCGTCAGATCGCCGAGCATGTCGTGCGCGACGTCGCCTTCGCCGAAGTCGACGCCCGTCGTCTTCGCGTCGCCGATCTCGAAGATCAGCGCTTCCTCCAGCATCAGCGCCTTGTTGCCGGTGACCGATGCTGGGACGTTGACCGTGTTCGCCTCGGGGGCGGTCGGGCGCCAGCCGCTCTGGTTGATGCTCATGCCAGTATCTCCTCGAGTGCGGACGCAAGCGTTTCAACGTCCTCCGCCGTGGTCGTCTCGGTCACCGCAACGACCAAGCCGTTGGCGAGGTCGTCATTGCCGGGATAGAGCCGGCCCAGCGAGACGCCCGCTAGGATGCCGCGGTCGGCCAGCGTGCGGACGATCGGGCGGGCTTCGACGGGGAGCTTCAGCGTGAATTCGTTGAAGAACAGCGTGTTGAGCAATTCGACGCCCGGTACCTTCGCCAATCGACGTGCGGCATGAACCGCACCCGCGTGGTTCAGCCCTGCCAGGCGACGCAGGCCGGCTTCACCGAGCAGCGTCATGTGGATCGAGAAAGCCAGCGCACACAGCCCCGAGTTGGTGCAGATGTTCGACGTCGCCTTTTCGCGGCGGATGTGCTGCTCGCGCGTGGACAGCGTCAGGACGAAACCGCGGCGGCCGTCGGCGTCTACCGTTTCGCCACACAGGCGGCCGGGCATCTGGCGGACGTATTTGTCCTTGCACCCGAACAGGCCCACGTACGGCCCGCCGAACTGGAGCCCGACGCCGAGCGACTGGCCTTCGCCGACGACGATGTCCGCGTCCATCTCGCCGGGCGAGGTGATCGCGCCGAGCGCGACCGGCTCGGTGACGACCGCGATCAGCAGCGCCTTCTTCGCGTGGCACGCATCCGCAAGCGGACGCAGGTCGGCGATGCGGCCGAGGATGTCGGGGTACTGGACGACCACGCACGACGTATCGTCGTCGATCTTCGCGATCAGCTGGTCGAGGTCCATGTCGGCGACCAGTTCGGGCGCGGTCGTGTCAAGCACGTCGCCGGTGAACTTGGCCATCGTGTTCGCGACCGAGACGTAATGCGGGTGGAGGCCCGACGACAGGATCGCCTTGCCTCGCTTGGTGATGCGACGCGCCATCACGATCGCTTCCCAGCACGCGGTCGAGCCGTCGTACATCGAGGCGTTAGCGACGTCGGTGCCGAGCAGCCGCGCAACCTGAGTCTGGAACTCGAACAGCATCTGCAGCGTGCCCTGCGCGATCTCGGGCTGGTACGGCGTATAGGCGGTGAGGAACTCGCCGCGCTGGATCAGGTGGTCGACCGACGCGGGAACGTGGTGCTTGTACGCGCCGCAGCCGAGGAAGAACGGGGCCTCGCCCGCGGTGAGGTTCTTCTTGGCGAGCGCCGACATGTGGCGTTCGACCGCCATTTCGGACGCGTGCATCGGCAGTTCGCGGATGGGTCCGTCGAGGCGGGCGGCTTTGGGAACGTCGACGAAGAGGTCGTCGATGGTCGCGGCGCCGATGACGGCGAGCATTTCCGCGCGGTCGGGCTGGGTCAGGGGAAGGTAGCGCATCGGCATCGACTCCCCCCTCCCGCATGCGGGAGGGGTCGGGGGTGGGCGCCCGGCCTATTGCGGGCGGAACGCTGGAGGTGAGCGCGTGCCCACCCCCTGCCCCCTCCCGCATGCGGGAGGGGGTTCTAGATCTTACAGCCCTTCGACGAAGGCTGCGTAGGCGGCTTCGTCCATCAGGCTGTCGAGTTCGCTCGGGTCGCTGAGCGTCAGCTTGAAGAACCAGCCGGCCGCTTCGGCGTCCGAGTTCACCAGGCTGGAGTCATCGGTCAAAGCCGCGTTGCCCTCGGTGACAGTGCCCGAGACCGGCGAATAGACGTCGGAGGCGGCCTTGACCGACTCTACGACGGCGGCTTCGTCGCCCTTCGACAACGTCTTGCCGGCTTCGGGGACATCGACAAACACGACGTCGCCGAGCTGGCTCTGCGCGTATTCGGAGATACCGACGGTGCCGACGTCACCGTCGACGTCGACCCATTCATGATCCTGCGTGAAGTAACGGCTCATATCACTTGGCTCCTGCGCGGACGTAGCGGTGGGGAATGAAGGGCATCGCGGTGACGGTGGCGGTGTGGACCTTGCCCCGTTGCGCGATTTCGATGCGAGTGCCGGGCGTCGACAACGCGAGCGGCACATAGGCCATCGCGATCGGCTTCCCGAGCGTGGGTGCGAAACCACCGCTGGTCAGACGGCCGATCGTCGCGCCGGTGTCGTCGATCACTTCGGCGCCCTCGCGCGCGGGCTGGCGGCCCTCGACGATCAGACCGACGCGCTTGGTGGCGGGGCCATGCTCGCGCTGGGTCAGGATGCGCTCGGCACCGGGGAAGTCGGCGGCCTCGCGGCGACGCTTCGACAGCGCGAAGCCGAGGTCGGCCATGACCGGCGTGATCTCCGGGTCGAGGTCGTGACCGTAGAGCGGCAGGCCGGCTTCGAGACGCAGCGAGTCGCGCGCGCCGAGGCCGATCGGCTTGATCTCGGGGAGCGCGAGCAGCGCGTCTGCGAACGCGACGGCGTGTTCGGCGGGGAGCGAAATCTCGACGCCGTCCTCGCCGGTGTAGCCCGAGCGGCTGATCCAGAGCGGTACGTCGTTCCAGTGGAACGCGCCGGCGGTCATGAACACGAGGCCGTCGACACCGGGGACGATCCGCGCGACTGCTTCGACCGCCTTGGGCCCCTGCACCGCGAGCAGCGCCTGGTCTTCGAGGATGTTGATCGTGACGTCGTCGGGCAGATGCTCGATCAGGTAGCTGATGTCGTCATACTTGGTCGCGCCGTTGACGACGACGTAGAAGCTGCCGCTCGCGGTCGGCGACGGATGAAGCGGGTCGTACGCCTCAGGCTCGACGTCCTGCGCAGAGAAGGGCGACGGCTGGTCGTCGGGGAGACGCGTGGCCATCAGGTCGTCGAGGATGCCGCCGTCCTGCGCGAGAAGTAGCGAATAGCGCATCTTGCCCTCGCCAAGCCCGACCATGTCGCCCGGCAGGACGGTTTCGAGCGCGTGCGCGACGCCTTCGCCGGAGAAAACGAGTTGGCCCATGTGGCTGACGTCGAACAGGCCTGCCGAGTCGCGCGTCCAGGCGTGTTCGGCCATGATGCCTTCATACTGGATCGGCATCTCGTAGCCGGCGAATTCAACCATCCGTGCGCCGTTAGCCCGGTGCCACGCGTCGAGCGGCAATGGCAGGATCTCGGGTTCGACGTAATCGTCCGCCTGGTCGATGATGCTGGCGTAATCGCTCATATCCGGTCTCCGTCGAAGGGGCGCGCGGCACCAATGGGTGCAACGATCCGAACCCCCTCTGTCACGGGACCTGAGAGCTTTCGCGCCGGACTTGTCCAGCGCTTACCCCTTCGGTGGCCCTCGGCGCGAACGCCAGGACGCTTTCCAGAGTGTCGATCAGCCTCGCGCGGTCTCTGGTGCCTGAGAGATTCCGGGGTGGTTGCTCCTTCGGCGGTTCCGTTGGCCCTGAAAGGACCGGAAACGCTCTCCCGCGCGGTGCCATGCCGGTTGCCCGACATCGACGCGTCAATCTGTGACGCGGCGCACAATTATAGTCAATCTAGGGATGAGGGGCGCCAGAAGAATTAGATGGGACGGTCCCTCCTTCCGTCACCCCGGGCCCTTCGACAAGCTCAGGAGAGCCTTGTTCCGGGGTCCACCGCTCCGCGCGTTCGGCTCTGTCGATTTCGCTGAGCCGTGGATGCCGGAACGAGCCCGGCATGACGGATCGGCGGGGGCGGGCGTCGCGAGCCCCACTCCCCTCACCCTTCCCACGGCAAGTGCCGCGGGCCCCTTCCCTCTCCCCGGCGGGGAGAGGGAGGCTTGCCTCAGCGGGTGGCGTTGTACTTGAGCTGGTCGTCGGTGAGCTGGAAGCCGACGAGGGCCTCGAAGCTGGCGCGGAGGACGGCCTGCCGGACTTCAGGGGTGCTCAGAGGATCGACTGCGGCGTCCTGGTCGCCGGCCTTGCGCTTGCGGGTCAGCTTTTCGCGGACGTCGTCGGGCAGCGTTGCCGCAGACCGGGCGACCGTTGCGGAGGCGGTCGCCGACGCCGAAGCTAGCGCCTGGCCCGCCTCGAAGTGCAGCGCGACGCGACCGATGCGCTTGGCAACGACGGCGCTGCCGCCGCGGACCACCGTGATGAAGTACGGCAACGTCACGTCGCGCGCACCCTCGGTGCGGGTACGGCGGGCGCGGATGTCGAAGGTGACGCTGGTGACGACCTGGTCGGTCGCGTCGGCGCAGGTCGAGCGGACGTTAGTCATCAGCGCGGCGACGTCGATTGCCGACTGTTCGCGGCTGCCAACCGGATCGAACAGCGTGATGTCGCCGGTCGCAGCAGGGATCGCGACAGGCGGGCAGACCGAGCGGACCGCGGAAATGCCGCCGGTCGCATCGACTTCGCCCTTGCCGGCGCACCCGGTCAGGAGGATCGCACACGCCGAAACGGCTAGGATAGGGGCTTTCACGGCGACGCTTACCTTCTCGAACGAGCGAAAGGGCCACCGCATGTCGCAAGCGGCCCCTGTCGCGGCGCACCATAGGAACCGGCTATCGTCCAGGCAAGCAATCGCGTAGAGGCTGACGCATCATGAGCCTAATCGACAAGCCGCCGCTCGAACTGTTGATCGCAGCGCCCCGAGGTTTTTGCGCCGGCGTCGACCGCGCCATCCGGATCGTCGAACTGGCGATCGAGAAGCATGGCGCCCCGGTCTATGTCCGCCACGAGATCGTCCACAACAAGTTCGTCGTCGACACGCTGAAGGCGCAGGGCGCGATCTTCGTCGAGGAGCTGGACGAGGTGCCGGACGGTGCCCCGGTGGTATTTTCGGCGCACGGCGTGCCGAAGTCGGTGCCGCTCGACGCGCAGAATCGTGGGCTGGAATATCTCGACGCGACCTGCCCTCTGGTATCGAAGGTCCACCGCCAGGCCGAGCGCTTGGTCGGAGCCGGGCGCCATATCGTGTTTATCGGCCATGCCGGGCACCCCGAAGTGATCGGCACGTTCGGGCAGGTCCCTGAGGGCGCCATGTCGCTGATCGAGACGGTCGATGATGCCGAGGTGTTCGCGCCTGCCGATCCGACGAACCTCGCTTTCCTGACGCAGACCACGCTGTCGGTCGACGATACCGCCGCAGTGGTGGCGACGTTGCAGCGCCGCTTCCCGCAGATGCTGCCGCCGCGGGGCGAGGACATCTGCTACGCCACGTCGAACCGCCAGACCGCGGTGAAGGCGATCGCGCACAGCGTCGATGCCGTGCTGGTGATCGGTGCGCCGAACTCGTCGAACTCGGTACGGCTGGTCGAGGTCGCCGAGCGCGAGGGGACGCCAGCGATGCTGATCCAGCGCGCGAGCGACCTCGACTGGGACTTCCTTGCCGGTGTCGGTACGCTGGGGATCACCGCGGGTGCGTCTGCGCCCGAGTTGCTGGTGCGCGAACTGGTCGATCGGCTGTCGGAACGCTTCAGCGTGTCGGAGCGCGAGGTCGAGACGAACCGAGAGACGATCGCGTTCAAGCTGCCGCGCGGGCTGGAGGCGGCCGCCTAGCATGGCGGTGTATACGCAGGTTTCGGCAGAGGCGCTGGGCGCGTTCCTGGCGCGCTACGATCACGGCGAACTGCTCTCGGCGAAGGGCATCGCCGAGGGTGTGCAGAACAGCAACTATCTCGTCGAAACGACCGCCGACCGCTTCATCCTGACGCTGTATGAGGAGCGCACGTCGACCGACGACCTGCCGTTCTTCCTCAACATGCTCGATCACCTCGCCACCGATGGCAATCCCGTACCACGAGCGTTGCCCGATCGTGATGGCACGGCGATCCAGCAACTGGCGGGACGGTCGGCATGCCTGATCGAGTTCCTGACCGGCGTGTCGGTGTCGCATCCGACCGCGGCGCAGGCCTATGCGGCGGGCGCGGCGATGGGCCAGATGCACACGAGCCTCGCCGGGTTCGACCAGGTCCGCGACAACCCGCTCGGTGCGGATACGTGGCGACCGTTCCTGCAACGCTGCGGCCGCGATATCGACACGATCGCACCCGGGCTGTTCGATCGGACCGAGGCGGCGTTGACGGCGGTGCTGGCGGCGTGGCCGCGGGACCTGCCGATGGCGGCGATCCATTCGGACCTGTTTCCCGACAATGTGCTGATGCTCGGCGACCGGGTGACAGGGGTAATCGACTTCTATTTCGCCTGTACCGACATCCGCGCCTATGATCTGGCCGTGATGCACACGTCCTGGGCGTTCGACGGCGATGGCGCGAACTATGATCCGGCGATCGGCAAGGCGCTGATCGAGGGCTATGCGAGCCGCTTTCCGCTGTCAGACGCCGAGCGCGCCGCGCTGCCGATCCTGGCGCGGGGGGCATGCCTGCGGTTCCTGCTGACGCGCGCATGGGACTGGCTCAACACGCCCGCCGATGCGCTGGTGACGCGCAAGGATCCGCTCGCCTATTGGCAGCGGCTCGAGACGTATCTCAAGGACGATCTGTTTGCATGACTGACGACGCAGCCGCCCCCACCATGACGAAGGTCGAGATCTTCACGGATGGTGCCTGCAAGGGCAATCCGGGCCCCGGCGGCTGGGGTGCGGTGATCCGCATGGGCGCGCACGAGAAGGAATTGTCGGGCGGCGAGACGCCGACGACCAACAACCGGATGGAGATGACCGCGGCGATCGAGGCGCTCAATGCGCTGACGCGGCCGTGTTCGGTGACGCTGTATACCGACAGCAAATACGTGATGGACGGGCTCACCAAGTGGGTGAAGGGCTGGCAGCGCAACGGCTGGAAGACCGCCGACAAGAAGCCGGTGAAGAACGCCGAGCTGTGGCATGCGCTGCTGGCCGCGGTCGGGCGGCACCAGATCGTGTGGCAATGGGTGAAGGGTCATGCCGGCCACCCCGAGAACGAGCGCGCGGACAAATTGGCGAGCGATGCAGCGGTGGCAGCCGGGCGGCGGTAGGTCGGCTTCGCTACGATCCTCCCCCACCAGGGGGGAGGTGTCCCCGTAGGCAACGGAGGGGAGGACACGGAACAGGCGTTTCCCTTTCCTCCCCCTCCGTCTGGCAAGTGCCCGCCACCTCCCCCGGCGGGGGAGAATCAGGAGATCACGCGCCTACGACGTCGCCGAACTGCGTGTCGGACCGCACCGCATCGCGCCAGGACGGGTCGCGGTTCATCGTGAGGTTTATAATGACGATACCCGCATGTGGCGGCCTTGCGGGACGTGGCAGGCGGACGACGCGACGACCGGAGCGGTAGGCCGCGAGCGTCGTTTGCTTCGCGCGCCGCGCGGCGTCGGTGGCATGCCAGCCGACCACCGCGAACGCGACCTGCGCCGCGTCGGTGATCGCGACGCTCGACTGATGGCCGCGATCGCGCACCCGTTCCCAGGATCGCTGCAACCATGTCGGCTGGTCGAACGCGGACACGTCCGCCGAGCGCCACGCCACGCGCAGGCCTTCAGGAACGCGGGTCCAGCTAGCGGCCTCCGACGACCCTGCCAAGGACGGGACGGAGCGGATCAGGTCGTGCCGGCAGCGCTGGCAGCGGCTGAACAGGAACCCCTGATTTTCCAGGACGAGCGGCGCGGCGACGTGCCCCGAGGCGTGACAGAGCAGGTTCATGATGATCCTCCTTGATGGTGAGCGAGTCCAAATTGAGCGGGTCGAGATTGAGCGCGTCGAGATGCAGCGCGGCCAGCACGATCAGGTCGCCCGGTCCCTGTTCGAGCACCTGATCCAGATTCCAGACTTCGAAGTGACGGCCCATGCCGACCAGCAGCGCGCGCTGGCGCACCCCGCGCCGCGACCGCATCCAAGAGGCGATACGCAGCCGCCCCTTGCCATCCATCTGCGCGGGCGCGACGAACCCGAGTCGTCGCCGAAGCAGCGTATCGCGCGTTCCGCTGCCCCACGAGCGATCGTCGCCAAGCTCTGCCAGCGTACAATGCCGGTCGGCAACGCTGCCGCGATCGTAGACGAGCATGCACGGATCGTCGGCGTGAAGACCGATGAACAGATCCTCGCGCGCCTGTCGTGCCTGTATAGTGATGCAGAAATGTTCGGGAAGAGCCAGCTCGCCACGCGCACTGATCGTCGAGACCGCACTTCCCACGAAGAGTTCGTCCATGATGTTTACACCCTCAATAACGACGAGGTGTCGACATCGCAGTGCGTCTGGAACGAACATCCGGATGCGATGGATCTGCTCTGCCGACCGGCGGTTGATGGCGGGTTAACCAGATTAGATAATTAACATTTCTGTAGTTTACGAAGCTAAGTCATTATCGTTTGTTTTCGGCAGAACAGATCCGGAATTTCCAGGGTATGAAATCGGAATTATGCTGCATTCTGGTGTACGAATTCTGCCACGCATTGCCAGTTTCCACCATCTACACGATCGACGGACGTCCGTTTCCAGCCGGGCACCCGCGCGACTCGGGCGAATTGGTCAGATTTCGTCGACCGGGACGGTGGGGCCGTTCTTGAGGATCGATTCGATCGCGTTCCTGGCGCCGGCCTTCTTCTGCTCGATTACGAACTGAGGCGCCATATCGCCGACTTGTTGATGAACGCGTGCCGAGGCTGTCTCAGAATCGCAGGGGAGAATAGCGCACCGGATCGATCGCCGCGACGGCTGGATCAGGCGTGTTGTCGAGCAACAGGCTGGCGGCGAGCAGCGCGGCGGCAGGCGCGGTCTGGATGCCGAACCCACCCTGCCCCGCGCACCAGAAGAAGCCGGGCACATCGCGGTCGAAGCCGTAGACGGGCAGGCGGTCGGGCGTGAAGGTACGCAGGCCCGCCCAGCGCCGCTCGACCGCGGCGACGCGCCAGTCGACGACCTGCTCGAACCGGTCGACCGCGATCGCGACGTCGATCTCCTCGGGGGCGGCGTCGCACGGGTCGGTCGGCGTCTCGTCGTGCGGGCTGAGCCAGAGTCGGCCACCGGGTTCGGGCTTGAAGTAGAAGCGACCGGCAATGTCGGCGACGTGCGGCATGCCTTCGCGCGCGCCGGGATCGGTGCGGAGTTGGACCATCGTCCGGCGATACGCCTGCACGCCGAGCGGACGCGCGCCCGCGCGTGCAGCGACCCTGTCGGCCCAGGCCCCGGCGGCGTCGACGAGCGTACGTGCGCGGAACAGCCCCGCCTTGGTGTCGATGGTCCAGACGCTGTCTGCGCGGGTGGCCCCGAGGAACGCGGCGTCGGTGACGAGGGTCGCACCGGCACGACGGGCGGTGGCAACGCTTTCGGCGTGCAGCGCGGCGACGTCGATATAGGCACAGCTCGCCTCCTGCACGCCGAGCGTCCATTCGGGGCGCAGGCCGGGGACGAACGCGGCGGGGTCAACCCGGTCGAGGACGACGGCGCTGTCCGCGAACTCGGCGAGGAACGCGTCGACCGCAGCCTCGTCACCGACGCAGCCGATATGCAGCGAGCCGAGTGGCGCCAAATGTCCGCCCGCCCGGAGAAAGGAGCCCGACGCAGTGGTGAGCGGCTGGATATCGGGGCCGCCATATGTTTCCGACCAGAACGCCGCCGAGCGGCCGGTGGCGTGATAGCCCGGCGCATCTTCCGCCTCGATCAGCAGGACGCTCGCCCGCGACCCGATCGCCGCCGCGAGACTGGCGCCGGCCATTCCCGCGCCGACGATCGCGATGTCGTACATCGGCGTCACGGACACGGCCTCACGGAAGCTTGTGGACGCAGGCATCGAGGAACGAATCGATCGCCGCCAGCGCGCGGTTCCGCACGCCATCCGCCTCCCGAAGAATTTCATGCGCCGATTCGCGACCGAAGCGCACGATCTGCGCGTCGGGCAGGCGGGCGCCCAGGCGCAGTGCGGCGCGCGGCTCGACCAGCGCGTCCGCCTCTGCGATCAGCATCAGCACCGGCGTTTCGATCGCTTCGATCCGTGGATCGGCGGCGAGCGCGGCGGCACCCGCAAAGCCTTGCGCGAGCCACGCCCAGCTCGGCGGACCAAGCACCAGTTCGGGATGCCGCGCCTGCCACCACCCCTCGTCGCGGTAGCGCGTGACATCGTGCGTCAGCAGCGCCTGGCGCGACGCGACGGTGCCGGGACGCTCGTTGCTGCGCCATGCCGCGCGCGCCGGATTACCGCGCCGTGCCATCCACCCTGCGACCAAGCCGCTGAACGCGGACCCCAGCGGTGCCTTCAGACCGATCATCGGTGCGACGAGAATCGCGGCATCCGGCCGGATCGAGCGACTGGCGAGTGCGCGCATCACCAGCATGCCACCCATCGAATGCCCCAGGATGACGCGGGGCCCCTCGCCCGCCGCGCTCCACGCGTCCCAGAACGCCGCGAGATCGGCATCGTACACGCCGTAATCGCTCGCGTGGCCGACATGGGGATCCGCCGACAACCGCCCCGATCCGCCCTGCCCGCGCCAGTCGAACGCCGTCACGGACCAGCCCTGCGCGTTCAGATGCGCGAACGTTTCCAGATACTTCTCGAAAATATCGCCGCGCCCGGTCTGGAACAGCAGGCGCCCGCGCGGACGTACTGCCGGCCAGTCGAACCGGCGCAGCTTCCAGCCGTCCGGCGCGGTCCAACAGCCGATCCGCGCATCGCCAGGAATCGTACGGCGAACGGGGTCGGATGCGGGCGTATCCGGGACGGTTACTTTTTCGAAAGCCATCTCCGTTAGGGCTTAGCCGATGGGGTGGAACATTGCTCTTCCAATTTTGATTCTCGTGCTCGGTGGCCTGCTGGTCTCCGCGGGCATCCAGGATGCGCGCACGCGCGAGATCGCGAACTGGAAGAACGCTGCGGTCGCGTTGCTGGCGCCGGTCTGGTGGTATGCCAACGGGCTCGACGTCTGGCCGGACATGGCCTTGCAAATCGGCGTGGCGCTCGGTGTATTCGCGCTGTTCCTGGTCGCGTTCCATTTCGGGATGATGGGCGGCGGCGACGTGAAACTGATCGTCGCGCTGGCATTATGGCTGCCGTTTCCGGCGTTCCTGTCGATGCTGATGGTGATGTCGATCGCGGGCGGAATCGTCACGATCGTCATGATGATCGAGCGGGCCTGGAAGAAGAATCAAGGTCAGATCGAAGTCCCGTACGGTGTCGCAATAGCAATCGCAGGGCTTCTCGCGTTGCGCGAACCACTCCTTAACCAGTTTCAGTGATGATTAATGTCGGAACACACTCCCGGCGCCTGAAAGGCACGAAGTAGTCATGGATAGTCGCAAGATCGTTTTGCTGGTTGGTGCGCTGATAGTCGCAGCCATTACAGCATTCTTCGCCAGGACGCTCATCGCCGGGAGCTCGGCGCCGCAAGCGGGTGCCGTCGTCATGGCCGCGCCGGTCGTCGACGGGCCCGAAGTGCTGGTCGCGACGCGCTCGCTGCCGGTCGGCACGATCCTTGATGCGACCGCGCTGAAATATCAGCCCTGGCCCAAGGAGCTGGTCGACAACGCCTATTACCTCAAGGACAAGACCAATCTCCAGTCGCTGCAGGGGACGGTGGTGCGCAGCAACATCACCGCCGGGCAGCCGGTCACCCAGGGGTCGCTGGTCAAGCCCGGTGATCGCGGCTTCCTGGCGGCGGCCCTCGGGCCGGGCATGCGGGCGGTCACCGTACCGGTATCGGCACAGGCGGCGGTCGCAGGCTTCGTGTTTCCGGGTGACCGGATCGATCTGGTCCTGACGCAGACCGTAGCGGGCGGCGGCGATGGCCAGCCGCTCAAGGTGTCCGAGACGATCATGCGCAACATCCGCGTGCTCGCCACCGACCAGCGCACCGACAACCTGGTGGGCGAAGACGGCAAGACGCAGGTCCGCACGTTCTCGAACGTGACGATCGAGGCGACACCAAAAATGGCGGAGCAGGTCGCGGTCGCGCAGACGCTCGGGTCGCTGTCGCTGTCGCTGCGCTCGATCGCCGACAACTCGGCTGAACTCGAGGAAGCGATCGCGTCGGGCGCGGTGAAGGTGCCCGATGGCAATGATCCGAAGGCGGAGAAGGCGATGATGGTCAAGCTCGCGAGCCAGCCATCGGCGGGCGCCTCCACCTTCCAGACCGGAGCGGACGTCTCGCGCTATCAGCGCAGCAGCGTGCCCGGCAAGCAAGTCGAAGGCGGCGGTATGGGTGGCCCGGCGATGCAGGGCGTGCCGGTCTCGCCCTCGGCGGGCGGTGCAGTCGCCGTCCAGGGGCCGGTCGTGCGGATCGCGCGCGGCAATGCGTTGACGATCGTTCCGGTCGGGGGGAAGAATTAAGATGCGTACGTCCAAGACGCTTCTCGGCACGCCGCTTGGCTGGCCGACCGCGGTCGCGCTGATCGCCGCCGCCACTGCGCCGTCGGTCCCGGCGCTCGCGCAGCGCGCGATGTCGGCAGTGGCCCCCTCGGGATCCCCCGTCGTACAGGTCAACACCGGTCGCGGCCGGCTGGTGACGCTGGCGCGGCCGATGACCGACCTGTTCGTCGCCGATGACACCGTCGCGGACGTCCAGGTCCGCTCGCCGACCCAGCTCTATATTTTCGGTAAGAAGACCGGCGAGACGACGATCTCGGCGACTGCCAAGGGCGGCGGCGTGGTCTATGCGGCCACCGTTCGCGTCGGCAACAACCTCGACTCGGTCCAGCAGATGCTGGGGCTGGCGATGCCGGAGGCTCAGGTCGTCGCGACGCCGATGAACGGGCTGATCCTGCTGACCGGCACGGTCGCCGCCCCCGAGGATGCCGCCGAGGCCGAGCGCCTGGTGCAGGCGTTCGTGGGGGATGCCACCAAGGTCCTGTCGCGTCTGAAGACCGCGACGCCGTTGCAGGTGAACCTGCAGGTGCGCGTCGCCGAGGTCAGCCGCAGCTTCGTCAAGAACATCGGCGTCAACCTGATGACTCGGGATTCGACCGGCGGGTTCAACTTCGGTGTCGCATCGGGGAGCACGGCGGGCACGTTCCCGACCGCGACCACCGGTGGCACCTTCACCAAGGGCACCGGGCGCACGACGCTCGGGTTCGCCGGCAGCCTGCTGGGTCTCGATGTCCTGAGCTCGCTCGACCTCGGCGAAACAACGGGCCAGGTGACGACGCTCGCCAATCCGAATCTTACCGCTTTATCGGGTGAGACCGGTACGTTCCTGGCGGGTGGCGAAGTCCCGATCCCGGTCGCACAGGCACTTGGCACGAGCACCGTCGAATACAAACAATACGGGATCAGCTTGGCCTATACGCCAACGGTGCTTTCCGATGGCCGGATATCGCTGCGGGTCCGCCCGGAAGTATCACAGCTCGATTATTCGAACGCCGTGACGCTCAACAACACGCGGGTTCCAGGTCTCACCACGCGGCGCACCGAGACGACCGTCGAACTCGGCTCCGGCCAGAGCATGATGATCAGCGGCTTGCTGTCGAACAGCCACAACAACTCGTACGACAAGACTCCGGGGCTGGCCGCACTGCCGATCATCGGTGCGCTGTTCCGCTCCAACGCGTTTTCGCGCAACGAGACCGAACTGGTGATCGTGGTCACGCCGTATCTGGTGAAGCCGGTCAACAACGCCAGCGATATCGCGCTGCCGACCGACGGCGCTCGCTCGCCGACCGATCTCGACCGCGTGCTGCTGGGAACGCTCAGTGCAAGCGGTGGCGGCAAGCGGCCGGTGCCGACGGTCGCACCACCGACCTACGCGCAGCCCTCGGTCGGAGCCGCGGCGCCGGTGATGCCGCTGCCGCGCGGCGACGTCCGCCGCAGCGAGGACGACGCCGTGCCGGCCTCGACCATGACCAAAGGCGGCAAGGCCAAGAAGGGCGTCGTGCCCGCCCCCGGTTTCTCGAATTGAGCCCGCGCCGATCATGCCGGGCTGGCGCCCAACGCACCAAGGATTTCCGATGATCAACAAATCGATCCTAGCGTCCCTCGTTCCCGCACTGCTGCTGGGCCTGCCGCTTGGGGGGTGCATGGGCACCGAGAATCGCGGCCTCGAATCGGTCCATCAGCCGGTCGTCAGCCGATCGGACTATGCGCTCGACCTGGGCGTTGCCGGCGGCAGCCTCGCGCGCGGCGAGCAACAGCGTCTCGCAGGCTGGATGACGACGA
The DNA here is from genome assembly GCF_057815015.1 of Sphingomonas sp. SL1004. Lineage (NCBI taxonomy): Bacteria > Pseudomonadati > Pseudomonadota > Alphaproteobacteria > Sphingomonadales > Sphingomonadaceae > Sphingomonas > Sphingomonas sp. SL1004. The sequence goes on along the minus strand of NZ_JBYMUX010000001.1, from coordinate 3,841,495 downwards.
TGCGGCTCGGTTATGGCGACCGGGTCGCGATCGACGATCCCGCCGGCAAAGGTCCGCGCGTCCGCGACGACGTCGCCGCGGTCGTCGCCAGCTATGGCCTGTTGCTGAGCGACGACGCGCCGGTCACCCCGGCTCCGGTCACCCCCGGATCGATTCGCGTGGTGGTCAGCCGGATGCGGGCGGACGTGCCGCATTGCCCAGACTGGTCGCGGGATTCGAGCAACGAGTTCGAATCGAACGGCTCATCCAACTATGGCTGCGCGACCAATCGCAATATCGCGGCAATGATCGCCAACCCCGCCGATCTCGTCCGCGGCGCGCCCGGCGCCGAGACCACCGATGCCGCAGTCTCGTTCAAGGCGATCGACACGTATCGCAAGAAGACGCCGAGCGGTGCCGGTGGTCTGTCCGCGTCCAGCACGGGAGGGAAGTGATGAACGCACCGTGGAAGCCGGGCGGCATCGCCCACCGCGAACCCTTCACCGCCTATGTCTGCGACGAGATCACCGCCGAGGCACTCCGCCCGATCGCGAGCGAACTCGGCTGGTCGGTCGAGAAGATCCACAAGGGCGGCCTGCGCAACGCGATCCAGTCGTTGTCGGTGTCGGCGTCTCCCCAGATTCTGTTCGTCGACCTTGCCGAATCGGGCGATCCGCTAAACGATATCAACGCGCTCGCCGAAGTGTGTGAGCCGGGGACCGTGGTGATTGCCGCCGGCCAGGTGAACGACGTCCGCCTGTATCGTGACCTCGTCGCGAGCGGGATCCAGGATTACCTGTTGAAGCCTTTGCATCCCGACATGCTGCGCGAAGCGTTCGGCCATGCGCAGGCGCTGTTGAATGCGCCCAAGCACGTCGAGGTCTCGACCGACCGGCCGCATTGCTCGGTCGCGGTGATCGGCACGCGCGGCGGCGTCGGCGCATCGACGATGGCCACGTCGCTTGCCTGGCTGTTGGCGGACAAGGAAGACCGGACGACCGCGTTGCTCGATCTCGACGTGCATTTCGGCACGGGCGCGCTGAGCCTCGATCTCGAACCGGGTCGCGGGCTGACCGACGCGATCGAGAACCCGAGCCGGATCGACGGACTGTTCATCGAGCGCGCGATGGTCAAGGCGTCGGAGAAGTTGTCGGTGCTCAGCGCCGAGGCACCGATCAACGCGCCGTTGATCACCGATGGCAGCGCGTTCTATCAGTTGCAGGAGGAAATGCGTTCGGCGTTCGAATGTACCGTCGTCGATCTGCCGCGCGCGATGCTGATCCAGCACCCGCACCTCATCAGCGACGTGCAACTTGCCGTGATCGTCACCGAACTGACGCTGGCCTCGGCCCGCGACACGATCCGGATCCTGTCATGGATGAAAACGAACGCACCGCAGACGACGGTGTTCGTGCTCGCCAACCGGATGCATGCCGGCGGCCAACTCGAGATCAACCGCAAGGATTTCGAGGGCTCGATCGAGCGGAAGATCGATTATATCGTGCCGTTCGACCAGAAGCTCGCGTCGCAGGCGGCCAAGCTCGGCAAGCCGATCGTCGAGGTTGGCAAAAATTCGAAGACCATCGGAGCGATTGTCGCGCTCGCAACGGAGCTTGCCTGCGCGGTTCCCGACACGAGTGGCGACGGCGTCAAGGCGAAGAGCAAGTCGCTGATGGGCAAGTTCGGCGAGCTGAAGGGTCTGATGCCCAAGCGTTCGGCCAAGGCGAAGGCGAAGTGAGCGCCGCCCGGATCGTCCGCATCGCCATCCTCAGGGGGCGTTGAGCCGTCATGGAGATGATGCCGTTCCTGTTCGTGATCCTCGGCTCGCTGGTCGTGCTGGGCATGGTCGCGTTTGCGTTTGCGGGGCCGTCCGCGAGCCGCGCACAGACGCGCCGTATCGCGTCGTTGCGCGAACGGCACGGGGACGCGCTGGTCGTCGCCGAGGCACAGATGCGGCGCATCGCGACCAACCGCGATACCAAGATGGACCTGGCGTTCATCCGGATCCTACCCAACCCGGTTCAGCTGGCCAAGCGGCTGGCGATGACGGGCAAGGACTGGACCGTCGGCCAATATGGCATGACGACCGCTGGAATCGCGGTGGTCGTCGCGCTGCTGATGGCGTTGCGCGGTCTGCCGATCCTGCTCGCGCTGTTCGTCGGGCTGTTCCTCGGCGTCGGCATACCGCATTTCATCGTCGGCCAGACGATCAAGCGGCGGATCGGCAAGTTTACCGCGAAGTTTCCCGACGCGATCGACCTGCTAGTGCGCGGCCTGCGTTCGGGCCTGCCGATCAGCGAGACGATCGGCGTCGTCGGCCATGAGGTCGATGGCCCGGTCGGCGAGGAATTCCGGTCGGTCAGCGACAAGATGAAGATCGGGCGGACGATGGACGCCGCGCTGCAGGACACAGCCGACCGGCTCGGCACACCCGAATTCCAGTTCTTCGTGATCACCATCGCGATCCAGCGCGAGACCGGCGGCAATCTGGCGGAGACGCTGGCGAACCTGTCCAACGTGCTGCGCATGCGCGGCCAGATGAAGCTGAAGATCAAGGCGATGTCGTCCGAATCCAAGGCGTCCGCTTACATCATAGGCGCGCTGCCGTTCATCGTGTTCGGGATGATCTGGGTCATCAACGGCAAGTACATGCAGAATTTCTTCATCGACGAGCGGCTGATGGCGATCGGCATGGGCGGCATGGTGTGGATGGCGATCGGCGCCTTCATCATGTCCAAGATGATCAGCTTCGAGATTTAGGGGCACATGATGGGCACCACTGCCGGACCTACCCTGCTCGGATTCGACGTCCTCACGGTCGCGACGATCCTGTCGGGGATTGCCGCGTTCGCGGTGATGGTCGCGATCTATGCGGTGACCACCGTCAACGATCCGATGGCCAAGCGCGTGAAAGCGCTCAACGATCGCCGCGAGCAGTTGAAGGCAGGCATCACCGCCTCGACCAAGCGCCGCGCCAAGCTGGTCCAGCGGAACGACACCGCCGACCGGATGCGCGGCATATTGTCGGCGATGAAGGTGCTGCAGGACAGCCAGGTCAAGGCGGTCCAGGTCAAGCTGATGCAGGCCGGCATCCGATCGAAGGAATGGGCGCCCGCAGTGATCTTCGGCCGGCTCGTCCTGCCGATCGTGCTGGGCAGCATGATGCTGTATTGGGTGTACGGCACCGATGGCTTCGCCACCTGGGGTCCGCTGAAGAAATATGGGCTCGTCGCGATGACCTTCATCCTGAGCTACAAGGCGCCGGACCTGTATCTCGACAACAAGATCAAGAAGCGCTCGGACGCGATCCGCAAGGGGCTACCCGATGCGCTCGATCTGCTCGTGATCTGCGCCGAGGCGGGCTTGACCGTCGATGCCGCATTCCACCGCGTCGCGCGCGAGCTGGGCCGGGCCTATCCCGAACTGGGCGAGGAGTTCACACTCACCGGGATCGAGCTGGGATTCCTGACCGAGCGGCGCAGCGCATTCGAGAATTTGGCACAACGGGTGAAGCTCGATGCAGTGAAGGGCGTCGTCACGACGATGATCCAGACCGAGAAATACGGCACGCCGCTGGCGTCGGCGCTGCGCGTGCTGTCAGGGGAGTTCCGCAACGAGCGAATGATGCGGGCGGAGGAGAAGGCAGCGCGGTTGCCGGCGATCATGACGATCCCGCTGATCCTGTTCATCCTGCCCGTGCTGTTCGTCGTGATCCTGGGGCCGGCGGCGTGTTCGATCTCCGATGCGCTCATGAAGACTTGAGGCAACCGCTGGGCGGCATGATCGTTGAGCTCCCGTAACAGGAGGGTTTTACGATGCCGTTGTTTTCCACACCTACGCAGTTCGCGGCGCTTGCGCTGGTTTTCGTCGCCGGCTGGCTGTTCGGACTGGCGAGCCATCCGGGGGGCAAGAAGTGGAAGGCGCGCTATCTGGCGGAGCGGGACGCGCATGCTTCGGTGAAGAAGGATGGCGATGTTCGCGCGGCGGCGGCGGAGAAACGCGCGGTCGAGGCCGAGCGGGAGAATGCCCGGTTGGTGAAGGACGTTGAGGCGGCGCGGGTTGCGACTCCGGTGGTCGAGCGGCGCGTGGTCGATGATCGGTCGGCGGTGGCTCCGGTTGCGCATCCGAGTGCGGCTTCGGCGGCGCGGCCGGCTTATGCCCGGCCGGCGTATAACGCCGATGGGACGAAGCGTGGGTGGTTCGATTTCGACCAGCGTCGGTGAGGTTTGGGGGTAGGTTAGCCCCCGCCCCTTGTTCTCCCGCGAAGGCGGGAGCCCAGTCTGGATCCGTGCTTTCGCGGGGAAACATATTTGGGGAGCGCACCCCTCCCCCATTTCACCACCCCGGCGGAGGCCGGGGCCCAATTGGGAGTGCTGAGTAATTTGGGGTAGCCCTTCGTTACTCTGGACGTTCCAATTGGGCCCCGGCCTTCGCCGGGGTGGTGCTTTGGTTGAGGCTGGCGTTACTTCTTCGATAGCGCTGCTTGCGCCGCTGCCAATCGGGCGATCGGGACGCGGTAGGGGCTGGCCGAGACGTAATCGAGGCCGACCTTCTCGCAGAATGCGATGCTCGCCGGGTCGCCGCCGTGCTCGCCGCAGATGCCGAGCTTGATGCCGGCCCGCGTCTTGCGACCACGCTCAGCCGCAATTTCGATCAGTTCGCCGACGCCTTCGACGTCGATGCTGACGAACGGGTCCTTGGCGTAGATGCCCTGCTCGACATAGGCGCCGAGGAAGCGCGAGGCATCGTCGCGGCTGACACCCAGCGTGGTCTGCGTCAGGTCGTTGGTGCCGAACGAGAAGAACTCGCCGACTTCCGCGATCTCACCGGCGCGGAGGGCTGCGCGGGGTAGCTCGATCATCGTGCCGACGAGATACTCGATCGTCCGGCCCTTCTCGGCGAACACCGCCTGCGCGGCCTTGTCGACTACGGCCTTCATCAGTTCCAGCTCGCGGCGGGTGGCCACCAGCGGGATCATGACTTCGGGGATCGGGGCCGCGCCGGACTTCTCGGCGACGTCGACCGCCGCCTCAAAGATGGCGCGCGCCTGCATCTCGTAGATCTCGGGATAGGTCACGCCGAGACGGCAACCGCGATGGCCGAGCATCGGGTTGAACTCGTGCAACTCCGCCGCACGGCGCTTTAAGGTGTCGACGTCGACGCCCGCCGCGGTCGCGACTTCGGCGAATTCTGATTCCTCGTGCGGGAGGAATTCATGCAGCGGCGGATCGAGCAGGCGGATCGTTACCGGAAGCCCCGCCATGACCTCGAGGATCTCGGTGAAATCCTTGCGCTGTTCGGGGAGCAGCTTTTCGAGTGCGACGCGGCGGCCCTTCTCATCGCTCGCCAGGATCATCTGGCGGACGTTGGTGATGCGGCTGCTCTCGAAGAACATGTGCTCGGTGCGGCAGAGGCCGACGCCCTCGGCGCCGAACTCGCGCGCGACACGGCAATCCTCGGGGGTCTCGGCGTTGGCGCGGACTTTCAGGCGGCGGACCTCGTCGGCCCAAACCATCAAGGTCGCGAAGTCGCCCGACAGCTCGGGCTGGACGGTCGCGACCGCGCCGATCATCACTTCACCGGTGGTGCCGTCGATTGTGAGCAGGTCGCCCTCCTTCACCTCGCGGCCGCCGCAACGCATGATCTTCGCCTTGGCGTCGATGGAGAGCGTGCCGGCACCCGAAACGCAGGGGCGTCCCATGCCGCGTGCGACCACGGCCGCGTGGCTCGTCATCCCGCCGCGCGCGGTGAGGATGCCCTTGGCCGCGTGCATGCCGTGGATGTCGTCGGGCGAGGTTTCGGTGCGGACGAGGATGACGGCGACGCCATCGGCGGCCTTCTTCTCGGCGGCATCGGCGTCGAACACGACCGCACCCGAGGCTGCACCGGGCGATGCGGGGAGGCCCTTGGTCAGGACGTCGCGGTGCGCCTTGGGATCGAGCGTCGGGTGGAGAAGCTGGTCGAGCGCCATCGGCTCGATGCGCAGGATCGCTTCCTCGCGGGTGATCAGCCCCTCGTTGGCCATGTCGACGGCGATCTTCAGCGCAGCCTTGGCGGTGCGCTTGCCGGCGCGAGTCTGGAGCATCCAGAGCTTGGTCTTCTCGACCGTGAACTCGATGTCCTGCATGTCGCGATAGTGGTTTTCGAGCGTGTCGAACACGTCGGCGAGCTGGTGATAGACCTCAGGCATCGCCTCTTCCATCGAGGCGGGCTTGGCGCCGGCGTCTTCGCGAGCGGTCTTGGTCAGATACTGCGGCGTGCGGATGCCGGCGACGACGTCTTCGCCCTGCGCATTTATCAGGAATTCGCCGTAATAGGCGCGGTCGCCCTTCGACGGGTCGCGCGTGAACGCGACGCCGGTGGCCGAGGTGTCGCCCATGTTGCCGAACACCATCGCCTGGATGTTGACCGCGGTGCCCCAGCCGCCGGGGATGTCGTTCAGGCGGCGATAGACTTTGGCACGCTCGGACTGCCACGAACCGAAGACGGCGCCGACCGCGCCCCAGAGCTGGTCGTGGACGTCCTGCGGGAAGGGCTTGCCCCAGAGCTTTTCGACGAGGCCCTTATACTCCGCGACGAGTTTGCGCAGGTCGTCGGCGGAGAGTTCGGTGTCGAGCGTGAAGCCCTGGTCTTCCTTGGCGATCTCCAGCGCTTCCTCGAACGCGCCGTGATCGAGTTCGAGGACGACGTCGGCGTACATCTGGATGAAGCGGCGATAGCTGTCCCAGGCGAAGCGCGCGTCCTCGGACTTGGCGGCGAGGCCTTCGACGGTCTGGTCGTTGAGGCCAAGGTTGAGGACGGTGTCCATCATCCCCGGCATCGACGCGCGGGCGCCCGAGCGAACCGAGACGAGCAGCGGGTCGGCGGGGTCGCCGAACTTCTTGCCCGTGACGCCTTCGATGTGCGCTAGGCCGGTGGCGACCTCGTCGCGCAGGCTTTGCGGGAACTGGCCGCCCTCGTCGTAATAGACCGCGCAGAAATCGGTCGAGATCGTGAAGCCCGGCGGGACCGGCAGGCCGATCGACGCCATCTCGGCGAGGTTCGCGCCCTTGCCGCCGAGCAGGTTCTTGTCGCCCTTGCCGCCATCCGAAACACCGCCGCCGAAGCGGTACACATATTGGGTCATCTCGGGTCCTCTAAGTGCTTGTTTTTATGGGTGGGGCAAAAGTGAAGTATAGGAAGTGCAGACGCTGGGAGCCGTCTGCACTTCCGGTTTCAATCAGCCCTCGATCTTCGAAAAATCTGCGACGTTGTGCACTGCGGCGCGGACTCGCTCAAGTAGCGCGAGGCGGGCGGACCGCTTGGCGGGATCAGAATCGTTGACGATAACGCTATCAAAAAACGCATCGATCGGCGCGCGCAGCGAGGCGAGCGCGGCCATCGCGGCGGCGAAGTCTTCGCGAGCGATCGCGGCGGTGGCGCGGGGTTCGGCGGAGTCGAGCGCGGTCATCAGCGCGGTCTCTGCGGGTTCGCGGGTGTAGGACAGCATCTTCTCCCTCTCCCCTGCGGGGAGAGGGTCGGGGTGAGGGGCAGTACCGGGCGCTGCACTGCTTGGCAGCCCCTCACCCCGACCCTCTCCCCGAGGGGGAGAGGGAGCAGAAGGGGCTTCCTTCTTCAGGATATTGGCGGCGCGCTTGTAGCCGGCGAGCAGGTTCGCGCCGTCCTCGGTGGTCACGAACGCCTGAAGCGCGTGGACGCGCGCGAGCAGCCGGACGAGATCGTCCTCGCCACCGAGCGCGAACACCGCGTCGATCAGGTCGTGACGGACGCCGGCTTCGCGTTGTTGAACTTTCAGGCGGTCGGCGAAAAATTCCAGCAAACGGTCCGCCAATTTCGGCCACCGTTCTTGCATTTTGAGCGCGCCGACGACTTGATCCATGCCGTTATTCGCAAGGGTCAGCTCCGCCGGCCCCACATCGGTAGAAATTGCGGTCTGGAGGCGTGCCATCCAATCGTCAGCAGTCTTCTCGCCTCGCATAGCGCCGATTATGAAGGCTTCAAGTTTGGAGCCTTTCGTAACTACGCGGTCCATGACCTGGTTAAAGCGGTTCTGACCGGCTTGGTGCAACGCCCTGCGCAAACTACCCCGAACATTGTTCGTGGTGATGAGCGCAATTACACCGAGTGCTTGGCGCCGAAGAGCGAAAGGATCCTTAGACCCGGTCGGAAAGTCCCCGGTCTGAAAGAAGCTGTAAATCGTATCAAGCTTGTCCGCCAAGCTCACGGCCACCGTTACCGGGTCGGTGGGGACGTCGTCGCCTTGGCCGACCGGCTTGTAGTGGTCGCGGATGGCGGTGGCGACGGATGGGTGCTCGCCCTGCGCGGCGGCGTAGTAGCCGCCCATCAGGCCTTGCAGCTCGGGGAACTCGCCGACCATGCCGGTTACGAGGTCTGCTTTTGCGAGGCGGGCTGCGCGGTCGGCGAGGGTTGCCAAATCCTCCCCTGCAAGGGGAGGGGGACCGTCAGCCGCAGGCTGAGGGTGGAGGGGGTTCTCCGCGGGCGCTGCGCTTCGTGGCGCGCCCCCTCCGCCAGCTTCGCTGGTCCCCCTCCCCGTTCCGGGGAGGACTATGCCCTCTTCTACCAGCCAGCGGGCGAGCTTCGCGACGCGGTCGACCTTGTCGGCTACCGTGCCGAGCTTTTCGTGGAAGACGATCTTCGACAGCTTCTCCGCCTGCTCTGCGAGCGGGACCTTCAAGTCGGTGTCGTAGAAGAACTTCGCGTCCGACAACCGCGCGGCGAGGACCTTGCGGTTGCCCTCGACGATCTTCGCGCCGCCGTCGTGCGCGGCGATGTTAGCGGTACAGACGAAGGCGTTGGCCAGTTTTCCATCGGCCCCGCGGCAGACGAAATATTTCTGGTTCACGCGCGCGGTGAGCTGGATCACCTCGGGCGGGACGTCGAGAAACGCGGGGTCGAACTGGCCTAGCAGGGGAATCGGCCATTCGGTGAGCCCGGCATTCTCCGCGACGAGGCCCTCGTCCTCGATCAGTTCGAGACCGGCCTGCATCGCGGCTTCGCGCGCGTGGTCGTGAATCAGCGTGGCGCGCTCGTCTTGGTCGACGATGACGTGGCAGGCGCGCAGTTTCTCGACATAGTCGTGCGCGCCGCCGATCGTGATCTGGTACGGGTGGTGGAAGCGGTGGCCGAGCGTGGCGGCACCGCTGGCGATGCCGGCGATCTCGAACGGCACGATCTCTTCGCCGAGCAGCGCGACGATGCCTTGCAGCGGGCGGACCCAGCGGAGCGATTCGGTGCTGGCGGAGGCGTCGCCCCAGCGCATGGACTTCGGCCACGGGAACGCGCGGACGATCGCGGGGATTGCCTCGGCGAGCACGGCGGCGGTGGCGCGGCCTGGCTTCTCGGTGACTGCGAACAGCGTGCCGTTGCGGTCTATCAGTTGCTCGCGCGTGAGGCCGGTCTTGCGGAGGAAGCCTTCGAGCGCCTGCGGGGGGGCGGAGGTCTTGGGGCCTTTGGTTTCCTCGGAGACGGCGGCGGTCTCGAGCGGCAGGTCGCGGGCGATCAGCGTCAGGCGGCGCGGGGTCGCGTAGGTGACGATCGCGCTGGTGGCGATGCCGGCCTTGGCGAGCTCGGCGGTGAACAGCCTGGCGAGGTCTTCACGCGCCTTGGACTGCATCCGGGCGGGGATTTCTTCGGAGCGTAGCTCCAGGAGGAAGTCGGTCATTCGGGCTCACCGGTCGGAGCAAAAACACTCTGCGTTCTCTGCGTCTCTGCGCGAAAATCTGTTCGCGCAGAGACGCAGAGGACGCGGAGAGAAGGAGAGATACAGCCTGCGGCGCTACGGGGGCGCATCATGCTGCCCATCCGTGCTTGTCCATCCAGGCAGCGCAGGCGCCCTTCGCGAGGTCGCGGACGCGGCCCATATAGGCTTGGCGTTCCGCGACCGAGATTACGCCGCGGGCCTGGAGCAGGTTGAAGATGTGGCTGGCTTTGATTGCCTGCTCGTACGCTGGGATCGGGAGCTTGGCGGCCAGCGAGTTCTCGCATTCCGCTACGTGCTTGCGGAACTGGTCGAACAAGGAGTCCGTGTCGGCGATTTCGAAGTTCCACTTCGACATCTCCTGCTCGTTCTCCAGGAATACGTCGCCGTAGGTCACCCCGGCGCCGTTGAAGGCGAGGTCGTAGACCGAGTCCTTGTCCTGGATGTACATCGCGAGGCGCTCCAACCCGTAGGTGAGTTCGCCGGCGACGGGCTTCATGTCGAAGCCGCCCATCTGCTGGAAATAGGTGAACTGGGTCACCTCCATGCCGTCGCACCAGACTTCCCAGCCGAGACCCCAGGCGCCGAGCGTCGGGCTTTCCCAGTCGTCCTCGACGAAGCGGATGTCGTGCTTCAGCATGTCGATGCCGATCGCCGCGAGGCTGCCGAGGTAGAGTTCCTGGAGGTTGGCGGGACTCGGTTTCAGGATGACCTGATACTGGTAGTAATGCTGGAGCCGGTTGGGGTTCTCGCCGTAGCGGCCGTCGGTCGGGCGGCGGCAGGGCTGGACGAACGCGGCGTTCCACGGTTTCGGCCCGAGCGCGCGGAGCGTCGTGGCGGTGTGGAAGGTGCCCGCGCCCATTTCCATGTCGTAGGGCTGCAGGATCAGGCATCCGTGTTCGCTCCAGTAATCGTGGAGCGTGAGGATCATGCGCTGGAAGCTAAGAGGCTTTGTCACGGGCTGGGTCACGCGCGGGCTTTGGCGGATGGGGGTGCGGGAGGCAAGTGGTGCGTTGCGGCCGGGCGTCCTACATGGGCTGCACCAACGATAAGGATGCCGTCACCTTGAAGCTGTTCTCAAAGATCGTTTCGTTCCGATCCGCGCTTTCTGCCATCGCGATGGCGTTCGCCCTGCCCGCCTGTGCGCAGGTGGCGCCGAAGCCGGTGCAAGCCGCGAACGATGCCGATCCGGCGTTGTGGGTGGTGAAGGACAAGGACACGACGATCTATTTGTTTGGGACGATCCATGTGTTGAAGCCCGGCATGACGTGGTTCGACGAGGCGGTGAAGACGGCGTTCGATCGCTCGACCCAGGTGGTGCTGGAGCTGGTGATGCCCGATCCCGCCAAGATGCAGTCGCTGGTGATGGCCACCGGCGTGGCGAAGGACGGCCCGACGCTGACCGAGCAGCTGCCCGCGGACAAGCGTGCGGCGTATGCGAAGGCAGTGACCGATCTGGGGCTGCCGGCGAATGCGTTCGATCGGTTCAAGCCGTGGCTGGCGGCGACCAACCTGTCGATCGCGCCGCTGTCGAAGCTTGGGTATGATTCTGCGAACGGACCCGAGCAGGTGATTACCGCGGCCGCGAAAGCTGCGGGGAAGCCTGTGATCGGGCTGGAGACGGCGGAGCAGCAGCTGGGGTATTTCGGCGGGCTGTCGCAGAAGGCGCAGATCCAGTTCCTCGGCAGCACGATCGACGAGTTGCCGAAGCTGGAAGAGACCATGGCGGCGATGGTCGACGAGTGGGCGAAGGGGGATCCCGAAGCCTTGGCCAAGGAGATGAACGATAGTCTGAAGGACTCGCCCGAGGTGGCGAAGGTGCTGCTGGTGGATCGTAATGCGCGGTGGGCCGAGTGGGTCGCGAACCGGATGAAGTCGCCGGGGACTGTGTTTATCGCGGTCGGTGCGGGGCATCTGGCTGGTAAGGACAGCGTGCAGGCGCAGTTGGCTAAGCTTGGGGTGAAGGCTGAGCGGGTCAAGTATTGATGCCCGAGTCCCTCTCCCCCTCGGGGAGAGGGAGGGAGGAGCCCTTGCGACGGAAGGGTGAGGGGGAGTTGGCGCGAACGTCCCGAGCCTCACTCCCCTCACCCTCCCACGTGCAAGCGCACGCGGGCCCCTCCCTCTCCCCGGAGGGGCGAGGGTTTAGTTGATTAAATCCCCCACTTCCGCTATGCGCCCGCGCTTCCGGTCCATGGTCATCCCTGGAGGCGTGGGCGGGAAGGACAACAAACGAGTTTCGGAGAATATCGATGAGCGACCAGTTGACGCTCGCAGCCGAGACGCGTGACCGGGTTGGCAAGGGAGCCTCCCGGGCGCTGCGTCGTGATGGCCGCGTGCCTGCCGTGATCTACGGCCTGAATCAGGAACCCACCTCGGTTCACCTCGAGGAAAAGGCGCTGATGAAGGCGCTGATGACCGGCCACTTCATGAATTCCGTCGTGATGGTCAACGGCGTGCGCACGCTGCCGAAGGACGTGTCGTTCCACCCGGTTTCGGATCGTCCGATCCACGTCGACTTCCTGCGCATCGGTGAGCATTCGACCGTGACGGTCGCCGTGCCAATCGTGTTCGCGGACGAAGACGATGCACCGGGCATCAAGAAGGGCAAGGGCGTCCTCAACATCACGCGTCACGAGATCGAGCTGGTCGTCGACGCTTCGGACATCCCGAGCGAGATCACGATTTCGCTCGCCGGTCTGGAGATCGGTGATTCGATCCACATCAGCGACGTGAAGCTGCCCAAGGGCGCGACGCCCGCGATCGACGACCGCGACTTCGCGATCGCCACGATCGTGCCGCCGACCGTGCCGACCGTCGAGGACGAAGAGCTCGAGGCCGAAGTCGCCGAAGCACAGGCTGCCGAGGCTGCTTCGGACGAAGAGCCGGTCGTCGAGCCTAACGACGACGATAACGACGACGACAAGATCACGCCGCAGAAGAAGGACTGAGGGTTCAGCCCTTCGTCTTAGGATGATCTGGCGGGCGGGAAAGCTAGGGCTTTCCCGCCCGTTTCGTTTTATGGGGCTGCCCCTTACTGTTCCCTCGCGAACGCGGGGGTCCAGGATCAAGCAGCGCCGCCGCCCGTTACCCTGGGCTCCTGCGTTCGCAGGAGAACACGGTTACGTGGCCGACGCGGTCTTTTGGAGAATCATACGTGCAGATCTGGGCGGGACTCGGCAATCCGGGGGCGCAATATGCGATGCACCGGCACAATGTCGGGTTCATGGTCGCCGACGCGATCGCCGAGGTGCACGGCTTCGGCGCGGTCAAGAAGCAGTTCCAGGGCTGGACGCAGGAGGGGCGGATCGGCTCGACCAGGATCCTGCTGCTGAAGCCGGCCACGTTCATGAACGAGAGCGGCCGCGCGATCGGCGAGGCGCTGCGCTTCTACAAGCTCGGGGTCGAGGCGCTGACGGTGTTCCACGACGAACTCGATATCGCGCCATTCCGCGTGAAGGTGAAGACCGGCGGCGGGACCGCGGGGCATAATGGCCTACGCTCGACCGACCAGCATCTGGGCCCGGAGTTTCGCCGAGTGCGGCTGGGGATCGGACATCCGGGGCACAAGGATCGCGTGACCGGATACGTGCTCGGGAATTACGCGAAGGCCGAGATCGAGCCGCTCTCCGACATGCTCGGCGCGGTCGCGGCGGAGGCCAAGTGGCTGGCGGAGGGCGACGACGTCCGCTTCATGAACGATGTCGCGTTGAGGATGCAGCCATGACCACCCGCTCTTTGTTTGCCACGCGGTTCTACGAGGCCGATCTCGGCGACGACGATCTGGTCGAGGAACTCGAGGACGCCGCGCTCGAGCTGGCGAAGGCGGATCGCGCCGGGGTCGCGTGGTCGAAGGCGCATGGGTATCGCGGGTATACGTCGTATGCGTCGCTCAACGACCTGCCGTTGCGCGATCCGCGGTTCGGGGATCTGGTGCGGCTGCTGAACAAGCATGTCGCGCAGTTCGCGAAGGATTGTGCGTTCGATCTTGGCGGGCGGAAGTTGAAGCTCGACAGCCTTTGGGTGAACGTCCTGAAGCCTGGGGGCGCGCACTCGGGGCATATCCATCCGCATAGCGTCGTTTCGGGGACGATGTATGTTGCGATTCCGGAGGGGGCTGGGGCGCTGAAGCTTGAGGATCCGCGGTTGCCGATGATGATGGCGGCGCCGATGCGGCTCGAGGATGCGCCGGAGGATCTTCGGACGTTCGTTTATGCCGAGCCTAAGCCGGGGAGTGTGTTTCTTTGGGAGAGTTGGTTGCGGCATGAGGTCGTGCCGAATGCTGCCAAGGGAGAGCGGATTAGTATTAGTTTTAACTATCGGTGGTGATTGGGGCGCCTGAAACAGCTCGGCATGCAAAGTGCCACCCCGGCGCAGGCCGGGGCCCAATTGGGAAACGTTGCTAACGGAGGGCTGCCCTTCATCAGATTAGCCTTCCCACTTGGGCCCCGGCCTTCGCCGGGGTGGTAGTGTTTGGGGGAGCGTTCGGCACCTTCTTACCCCCTCCCCTTCAGGGGAGGGTTGGGGTGGGGCTTGGCCGCACATGCTTGCGCTCGTGGCACTGCCCCACCCCGACCCTCCCCTGAAGGGGAGGGAGCTTTGGGCGGCACTCCATCAGCACCGCCCCCTGCCCGATCAGGCCGTCTTCATCGACGCCATGTCGATGACGAAGCGGTACTTCACGTCGCTTTTCACCATGCGCTGATACGAGGGTTCGATCTCGTCCATGCGGATCATCTCGATGTCCGATACCAGGCCGTGCTCGTTGCAGAAATCGAGCATTTCCTGCGTCTCCGCGATGCCGCCGATCAGCGAGCCGGCGATCGCGCGGCGCTTGAAGATCAAATTGCCGACCGAGGGCGACGGATGCGCGTGCTCCGGCACGCCGACCAGCGTCATCGTGCCGTCGCGCTTCAGCAACGCGGTGAACGTGTCGAGGTTGTGGCTCGCCGCGACGGTGTTCAGGATGAAGTCGAAGCTGTTGGCGTGTTCGGCCATCGCGGCCTCGTCCTTCGACACGATCAGGTCCTTCGCGCCGAGACGCTTGGCATCGTCGCGCTTGTTCGGCGAGGTCGAGAAGACGTAGACCTCGGCGCCCATCGCGTTGGCGATCTTGACGCCCATGTGGCCGAGACCGCCGAGACCGACGATGCCGACCTTCTGGCCGGGGCCGACCTTCCAGTGCTTAAGCGGCGAATAGGTCGTGATGCCGGCGCACAGCAGCGGCGCAACCGCGGCGAGGTCGGCTTCGGGATGCGAGACCTTCAGCACGAACCCTTCGTCGACGACGATCTTGTCCGAATAGCCGCCGAAGGTGTGGCCGCCGAGCACGGGATCGGGGCCGTTATAGGTGCCGACCATACCCGTAGTCTCGCAATATTGCTCTTCGCCGTCGTTGCACGATGCGCAGTGACCGCAACTGCCGACCATGCAGCCGACGCCGACGACGTCGCCGACCTTGAACTTGGTGACGTCGTCGCCGACCGCGGTGACGTGGCCGACGATCTCGTGGCCGGGGACGCACGGGTAGAGCGTGCCTTCCCATTCGCCCTTGGCGGTGTGGAGATCGGAATGGCAGACGCCGCAGAACGCGATGTCGATCGCGACGTCGGTCTTGCCGGGCTCGCGGCGCTCGAAGCTGAACGGGGCGAGCGGGGTTTCGGGGGATTGCGCGGCGTAGCCGTGGGCGGTCGTGGTCATGGAATTCCTGGGGATTTCTGGGGGAGAGGCTCATGATAACCATCGAATGGCGATATCTCTACCGAGCGGTATGATAATTTTGCTGCATTGCGGCAATCGAGTGGTTCGATCAGGCCGAGGCTAACTGATCCTCCCCCGCGAGGGGGAGGTGGCGCGAAGCGACGGAGGGGGAGGAACACGGAACAGCGGTTGCATCAGCCTCCCCCTCCGTCAGGCAAGTGCCTGCCACCTCCCCCTTGCGGGGGAGGATTAAGGAAGAGGCGTCCTTGCTGGCCTTCCGGCCGCGCGTCGCCTAAAGCGCCACCACATTCTTATACTAAAGGCATATCATGGGTTTTCGCTGCGGCATCGTGGGGCTGCCGAACGTCGGCAAGTCCACTCTCTTCAACGCGCTGACCGAGACGGCCGCGGCGCAGGCGGCGAACTATCCGTTCTGCACGATCGAGCCGAACGTCGGTAACGTCGGCGTGCCCGACAAAAGGCTCGACGCGCTGGCGAAGATCGCCGGATCGCAGAAGATCATCGAGACCCAGCTCGGCTTCGTCGACATCGCCGGCCTCGTGCGCGGTGCGTCGAAGGGCGAAGGGCTCGGCAACCAGTTCCTCGGCAACATCCGCGAGGTCGACGCGATCGTCCATGTGCTGCGCTGCTTCGAGGACGGCGACGTGACGCATGTCGACAACAAGGTCGATCCGAT
This sequence comes from Sphingomonas sp. SL1004, assembly GCF_057815015.1. Taxonomy (NCBI): domain Bacteria; kingdom Pseudomonadati; phylum Pseudomonadota; class Alphaproteobacteria; order Sphingomonadales; family Sphingomonadaceae; genus Sphingomonas; species Sphingomonas sp. SL1004. Next base: position 3,825,404 of record NZ_JBYMUX010000001.1, on the reverse strand, counting down.
CGCGGACGCCGAGACGGTCGATACCGAGCTGATGCTGAGCGACCTCGAAAGCCTCGAGAAGCGCGTGCCGAACCTCGCCAAGAAGGGCATGCAGGGCGACAAGGAAGCCAAGATCGGTGCCGCCGTGCTGGGCCAGGCGCTGGAATTGCTCCGCGAAGGCAAGCCCGCGCGGTTGACCGTGCCGAAGGACGAGGACGAGGCGCGCGTGTTCGCGCAGGCGCAACTGCTGACGGCCAAGCCCGTGCTGTACGTTTGCAACGTCGACGAGGGCGATGCGGCGAACGGCAATGCGCTGTCGGCGCGGGTGTTCGAGAAGGCGAAGGCCGAGGGCGCCGAGGCGGTCGTCGTCTCTGCGGCGATCGAGGCGGAAATCGCGACGATGCCCGCCGAGGATCGCGGCGAGTTTCTCGGCGAGCTGGGGCTGGAAGAGACCGGCCTCGCGCGCGTCATCACCGCCGGGTACAAGCTGCTCCATCTGCTGACGTTCTTCACGGTCGGCCCGAAGGAAGCGCGCGCCTGGACCGTCCACGAGGGCGCGACCGCACCGCAGGCGGCGGGCGAGATCCACGGCGATTTCGAAAAGGGCTTCATCCGCGCCGAGACGATCGCGTTCGACGACTTCATCGCGCTGGGTGGCGAGTCGAAGGCGCGCGAGGCGGGCAAGCTGCGCGCGGAAGGCAAGGCGTACGTCGTCCACGACGGCGACGTGATGCACTTCCTGCATAGCTGAGGGGTCGGCGGCGGTGGGTCAGCGATAGTTTTCGCAGGCTATCCCATCGTCGTCGCCGTCCATGCCTTCGCGGTAGCCCGGCTGGCCGCGGTGGAGCGGTGCCGCCCCCGCCGCGCGTACTTCGCGGCACCCGCTGTAGAAGACAGAGCTTTCCGATCCGGCGTTGGTTGAACGGCGGGCTAGGGTCGATGACCCATATGCCGTCCGAGCGACGTTGTAGGGCTCGGCTTCCGCGGCTTGTCGGGAAGGCGCGACCACGTGTTGCCGTAGGACCCGCGGTGGAGCCACGGCCGGATCGAGCCCCGCCTCGGTATCGACGATAACCGGGGCCGCAGTCGACGTCGGCTCCGTGGCTTTCCAGACACCCGCGAACATCAATGTCGAGGCGATCGCCGTGACCGCGATAAAGGAACGCTCCATGACGCCACTATACGGGCGTACTGGTTGACGAATATTTATCGGCGGCTGCTGCCCCAAGGGCGAGACGGCAACAACGCGATGTCTGCTATGGGAAGGTTAGCGGACGTTGCGGCGTGCGAAAATATAGGACGGTGCGTTGCTTCGGTCCATCACCTCAATGCTGGACGGATCGCGCTCCCGATCAAGTCGCAGCTTGAGCGGATATGCACTTCGATCGATATCGAGCCGGTTGCTGGCGACACTTACAAGAGCTTTTGGCAGGACGTAAGCGCCGCCCTTATCCTGTTCGACAACATAGGAGACAGCTTCGTTCCCGCCCCGCAATTCACCACCTTGCAGGGTCAAAACGCCACAGCAGGGATTGTAATAAGTCCCATCTGCACTGGTCGCAGATAATCGTGGTTCGTCAGTCGAGAGAATGATGATCCACGCAGCTACGATGCCAAGCACCAGCGCGATCGATACCCATTTGCGAGTTGCCATAGGCCCTCATACCAGATGTGGGGATGTCCGCTATTGGGCGTTAGCGGTCGGTCTTGGTATGATCAGGCAATGCCAGTGGCCGTCCTGCGGCCTTGCGACCTGCCGCGGCGACTATGACTGCGCTGGACAGGAGGATGCTGGATACGAGAGCGCCGACCGACAGCAGACCGGCGGTGGTCATTGAAGCGTCCAGGGTCGTGCGCTTGCCGATCCTGATCGAGACTTTGGCGGCGGGGACGCTCAAGGTTTTGGTTCGTTCGGGGTGCGTTGGGGTCTTCATGGGTCGAGGCTGAACCTTTCGCGGTTTTCGGGCAAGGCTGCGCGTTAGCGGTGCGAGGGCTTTGCCGGGGTCGCGGGGAGAATGCGTGGTTGTGACGGGCCGTGCGGAAGGGTAGACCGGGGCATGCTTGCGCGCCTGATCCTGGCTTTGCTCCTTGCTGCGTTTGCGTTTCCTGCGGTGGCGCCGGCGGCGTGTCATGATGCGTCTGCTTCGCGGGGGTCTGCCGTCGTGATGGATATGGCGGCGATGAGCGGGACGCAGGAGGCTGTGCCAGACCACGAGGCGCCCGATCGGAAGGCTACGCCGCTGCATGGGTGTATCGGGTGCGTGCCGCCTTCGAACTGGAATACAGCTCGGGTGCTCGGCGTGGCGTTGCGGGAACCCGAGATGGTGACCGAGCGGGCGGCGGTGCTGGATCTTGGGGCGGGCGTCGCGCCGGCTTTGCGGCCGCCGCGGAAGGCTTGATCGTCGGGTGCTGGTGCGCCCCGATTTCAGGCTTTCCAAGGATATACTTATGACTCGATCGAGGTTTCTCGCGGCTGGTGCCGTGAGGGCAACGCTGCTTGCGGGCGGTGTGGTGGCGGCGGTGTTGCCGGTTGGCGCGGTTGCGCAACGTTCCATGGTCATGCCGGGCATGACGATGCCGGATGCGGCTCCCAAGAAGACCGCGAAGAAGGCGAAGTCGCGGCCCGTGGCGAAGCGTTCGGCTGCCCCGGCGGCTCAACCATCGCAGTCTGGCGGTACGGTCGATCACTCGACGATGGACCATTCGGCGACGGGTCACCCTGCTCCGGTCGCGCCGCCGACTCCGGCCGCACCTTCTGCGATGCAGGACGCCATGCCGGGGATGGATCATGCGCAGATGGATCACTCGGCGATGCCGGGAACGGCGATGGACCACGGCGCGATGGCGCGCGCGATGATCGTGGACCCCGCCTATCGTGCGGCGTCCGATGCGGCGGTGGCCAAGATGCCCGCGGGTTCGGCGATGGCGGGGATGGCGATGGGGACGTCGGCCGGGTTCTACAGCCAGGGTAGCGGGACGTCGCGGCTGCCAGCGGCCGAGGGGCCGATGCGCGGGTACATGACCCAGGTCGGCGAGTGGATGCTGATGGCGCATGGCTATGCGTGGGGCGTCGCGACCGACCAAGGAGGACCGCGCGGGAAGAGCGAGGCGTTCGTGCAGTCGATGGCGATGCTGATGGCGGATCGCGATCTGGGCGACCGGTTTCATATCCAGTTGCGGACGATGAACAGTCTCGAGCCGCTGATGGGCGCGCGCGGCTACACCAATCTGTTCGCGACCGGGGAACTGGCGAACGATCGGCCGCTGGTCGATCGCCAGCATCCGCACGACCTGTTCATGGAGCTTGCCGCGAAGATCGATTACCGGCTCGGGAACGGCGACACGCTGTTCCTGTATGGCGGGCCGGTTGGTGAGCCGGCACTGGGGCCGAGCGCGTTCATGCACCGCGGGTCGGCGCGGTATCAGCCGATGTCGCCGATCACGCATCACTGGTTCGATTCGACGCACATCACCTACGGCGTGGTGACGGCGGGGTATGCGACGCCGGCGTTCCAGCTGGAGGCGTCGGCGTTCAAGGGGCGCGAGCCGGACGAGCATCGCTGGAATATCGAGACGCCGCGGCTCGATTCGTGGAGCGTGCGCGGGACGTGGACGCCGTCGCCGTTCTGGGCGGTGCAGGTGAGCCATGGGCGGTTGAAGGAGCCCGAGGCGCAGCATCCGGGCGAGGACGAGAACCGCTCGACCGCGAGCGTGCAATATGCGCGGGGCGGGCTGGCGACGACATTTGCGTATAGTCTCAAGGACCGGGTGCCGGGGGAGAAGCTGAGCGCGTTCCTGGCGGAGGCGACGTACGAGCTGTCGGCTCGGCATGCGGTGTTCGGCAGGCTGGAAAACGTCGCGAATGACGAGCTTTTTCCGGATGAAGCAGATCCGCTGCACGATACCAAGTTCCGCGTGACGGAGGCGGAGGTCGGGTATGCGTATCGGCTGCCGATCGTCGGGCCGCTTGGGTTGGCGCTTGGCGGGACCGTCGCGGCGTATGCGAAGCCGGCTGCGCTGGAGGCGGCGTATGGGAAGACGCCGGTGAGCTGGACGCTGTTCAGCAAGCTGGCAGTGGGGTTGTAGGTCGGTAGCCAACTGAGGGGAGATGATACCCCCCCGGCGGAGGCCGGGGTCCAGTTGGGTAGGTCGGAGTGACGACGCGCAACGCGTATCCGCGATGTCCCCCAACTGGGCTCCGGCCTTCGCCGGGGTGGTGCTTCCCATTGGGCGGGCCAGGTCCACAACGCGAACGGGTTTCCCTCCCCGGTCGTGCCGAGTAAGGACCGCGCGAAGTCGGCACCTGCTCGGGACGAACGGTTATGATGAAGACGACTGTGCTCGCATCTCTAGGGCTGACGCTCGCCGGGTGTGCGTATCCGTACACGCCGCCCGCTCTTGCGCCGATTACGGTGCCGGCTCCCGCATCGACCGCTGCAGCTGCGATGCCGGGCAAAACGCGCGCGCCGGTCACGATCCTGGTGTCGATCGACGGCTTCCGCCCCGATTATCTCGATCGTGGCGTGACGCCCAACCTCAACCGGCTGCGCGTAGGCGGCGTTTTCGCGAGCATGCGGCCGTCGTTTCCGAGCATCACCTTCCCCAATCACTGGACGCTGGTGACGGGCCTGCGCCCCGATCGCAGCGGGATCGTCGGCAACCGGATGGAGGATCCCGCACGGCCGGGCGAGACCTTCACGATGGCGACCGACGATCCGTTCTGGTGGAGCGAAAGCTCGCCGATCTGGGTGGATGCGGAAAAGGCCGGGATCAGGACCGCGACGATGTTCTGGCCGGGCGCCAACGTCGCGGTCGGCGGCACGGCGAAGCCCGACAGCCACGGAGCGATCGACGGAGGCACCCGGCCGGAGGACTGGCAGCAGTTCAACCAGCAGGTGTCCGGCACGCAGCGGGTCAATGCGGTGCTCGACTGGATGCGGCGACCGGCGGCGATCCGGCCCAGGCTGGTGACGCTGTATTTCGATACGGTCGACAGCGCAGGGCATGCCGGCGGGCCCGACAGCGCGGGCGTGACGCAGGCGGTGGCGGACGTCGATACGAGCATCGGCATGCTGGCCGAGGGGCTCGCCGCGCTGGGGCAGCCGGCAAACCTGGTGATCGTCGCCGACCACGGCATGGCCGCGACAAGCAGCACGCGAGTCGTCGCGCTCGATGCGATCGCGGACAAGGCCGACTATCGTACCGTCGAGATGGGGCCGTACGCGACCCTGTTCGCGGTGCCGGGACACGAGGCGGCGCTGGAGGCGCGGTTGCTGACGAAGCACGATCATCTGCAATGCTGGCGGAAAGGCGAAATCCCGGCGCGGTTCCATTATGGGCGCAACCCGCGGGTGCCGAGCTATCTGTGTCTCGCCGATGTCGGCTGGCGGGTCGATCCGAGCGCGCCGACCAAGGCGTCGAGCGGCGGTTCCCACGGGTATGACAACATGGCGGCGGAGATGCGCGCGCTGTTCATCGCCAACGGGCCAGCGTTTGCGCGCGGCAAGACGATTGCGAGCTTCGACAATGTTGCGATCGAGCCTTTGCTACGCGATCTGATCGGGTTGCCGGCCGAAGCGGGACTGGACGGCACCGACGCACCCTTCCAGAAGGTGCTGCAACGATAAGAGGAGAGGTTGTGCAGTATTTCGAGGATATCGAGGTCGGTCGGACCGCGGCGTTCGGTTCCTACGCGGTCACGCGCGAGGAGGTGATGGACTTCGCCGCGAAATACGATCCGCAGCCATTCCACCTGTCCGACGAGGCGGCCGCGCAGACGCATTTCGGACGGTTGTCGGCGAGCGGCTGGCATACGTGCGCGATGGTGATGTCGATGGTGGTCGCGAACCTGAAGGAGAACCGGCAGGCTGGGCTGGGGTCGCCGGGGATCGACGAGCTGAAATGGGTGAAGCCGGTGTATCCGGGGGACACTCTGCGCTGCGAGACCGAGATCCTGGAGAAGCGCGTGTCGGCGAGCCGGCCAGAGATGGGGATCTTCAAGAGCCGGATGCGGGTGTTCAATCAGGACGACGTAATGGTGATGACGTTCGTGTCTAATGGACTGGTGGCGACGCGCCCTGCAGAGACGCCGACCGGCTAATGGGCGGTCTATTGCCCCTCACGATGTCCGGTTTTTTGCCTGACGGAGTGGTTTTTGACGCGAAGGCGCTAAGAGAAGATTTGTTCACGCGGAGACGCGGAGGCGCGGAGAGATTTTAGTATGGCAGAGCTTCGTCGTGAGCTTTGCCGTCGCTGTGAGCGGACAATGCCGCTCTAAAACTACTCTCCGCGTCTCCGCGTGAAAAACTAATCCTTCTCTTCGCGCCCCTTCTGCGAAGCTCAGGACAGGCTTCGCGCCTTCGCGTGAACCTAACCTGCTCTACTTATTGCGCCGGACGACCGCCGCCGCGGTTGCCACCGCCCTGACGACCGCCGCCTTGCCGTCCACCGCCGAAACGCTGGCCACCGCCGCGATTGCCTCGAAACGCGCCGTCGCCACGGTTACCGCGGAAGCCACCTTGCGCTTGTGGCTGCTGTGGGTTGGTGACTTGACCGGGCTGCGTAGGCTGGCCGGGTTGACCGAACTGGCCGCGACCTGGACCACGGCCGCGATCGTCGCCACGGCCGGGGCGGCCGTTGCCGAACTGGCCTTGACCGGGCGTGCCAGGGTTGCCCTGATAGCCGGGGCGATTACCGCGCCAACCACCGTCTCTGCCGCCATTGCCGCGGTTGCCGAAGCCGCCCCAATTGCCGCGACCGCCGTCGTTACGGTTGCCGCGGTACTGCTGGCGCCCCTGCCAATAACGCTGCTGGTCGCCATTCCAACGGTGCGGGCGGCGATAGCGATCGTAGACATAGACGCCCGAGCCGGGATAATAATAATCGCCAGCCCAGCCGTAATAGGAGTTCAGGCCCCCGTAGCCGGCGAACCCGTCATAGGCGCCGCCGTAACCGCCATAGCCCGCTCCATAATAGCCGTCGCCGTAGCCGCCACCGTAATACGGGTCGCTGGCATAACCGACGCCGGCGCCGCCATAGCCGTAGCCATCGGTGCAGCCTGCGACGCCTAGTCCGAGGCCCAGGGCCAAGCCGATAATGCCGAAGCGTTTCATAAACATGGAAATTCTCCCGTACGCGGAGGGCGGACACAACGCGCCGCCATTCGTCGCACAACGGACTCCGTATGTCGCAGGTTCCATGAATGGGGTCTGACGGGGTTTGGGGTTGGCGGGGGTGCGCGTGTGCTTAACCTAACCCGGCATCGCATTCGCAGCGATCAAGTCATGAAGCAAACCGCTACCTCACTACCTCCCCGGCGAAGGCCGGGGTTCAATAGCGATGAAAGAGGTAACGGCGCGCAGCCATCCGTTAGCAACGTTTCCCAATTGGGCCCCGGCCTACGCCGGGGTGGTGACGTATTGGGGTACGCATGACCATTATCAGGTGACCTGCATTAGGTAGCGTGCGTCGGCAAGCGCACGTCAGTGGCCGGGAAAGTGGATCAGTGCGGAAGCTTCGATGCCGTCCGAGCGTAGCGCGTCTGCGCCGCCGAGTGCAGGAAGATCGACCAGGAACTGCGCCTGTGTAACGATCGCCCCCGCCTTGTGGAGCAGGCGGACGGCGGCGCGGGCGGTGCCGCCGGTGGCGATCAGGTCGTCGACCAGCAGGACGCGCGCGCCGGGGGCGAAGGCGTCGGCGTGGATCGCGATGCGGTCGGTGCCGTATTCCAGCGCGTAATCCTCCGCGATCGTTGCGCCGGGTAGCTTGCCGTCCTTGCGGATCAGGAGAACGCCGGCCTTGAGCGGTGCGGCCAAGGCGGCGGCGAACAGGAAGCCGCGGGCTTCGATACCGGCGACGAGATCGACGGGACCCGATACCGCTTCGACCATGCGTTCGATCGCGGTCGCCCAACCTTGCGGGTCGAGCAGCAGCGTCGTGATGTCGCGAAACTGGATGCCGGGCTTGGGGAAGTCCGGGATGGTACGGATCAGCGCCTTGAGGTCGGCATTGCGCTCTTCGGTATCGAGCATGGAAGCTCCCTTCTCTCCGCCCGGAGGCGGCGGATGCGCCGGTGCGCGACACTGCGCGACGGCCGAAACGAAAGCGGCGGACAAGGCACCCTGCCCGTCCGCCGCTCCCTTTATCCGTGCGCCCTTACCGCGGGAGCCGGGCCGTCATCAATGCTTAACGTCGCGCCAGACGTTCTGGTACGCGCCCCAGGCGAGGCCGCAGAAGATCAGGATGAAGATGATCGACGCGAACCCGGCGGCATGGCGCGCCTCGAGGTTGGGCTCGGCGGTCCAGGTCAGGAACGCGGAGACGTCGGTCGACATCTGCTCGATCGTCGGCTTGGTGCCGTCTGCATACGTGACTTGGCCGTCAGACGTCAGTGGTGGCGGCATCGCGATGTTGAGGTTCGCGAAATACGGGTTGTAGTGGAGACCCGTCGGCGTCTTGATGTCCGGGAATTCCTTCAGCAGCGCGGCCGGCTGTGTCGTGTAGCCGGTCAGCAGCGAGTGAACGTACGCGGTGCCTTCCTCGCGTGCCTTGGTTATCAGCGAGAGATCGGGCGGCAGCGCGTTGTTGTTCGCGGCGCGCGCGGCGATCTCGTTCGCGAACGGCGATGGGAAGCGATCCGACGGGATGTTCTTGCGCGTTGCCGGCTCGCCGGTTTCCGGATTGATCGACGGCTGCTCGATCACCCACTGGTTGGCGATCGCCTTAACCTCGGGGTCGGTATAGCCGATCTTGGTCAGGTCGCGGAACGACACCAGCCGCAGCGAGTGGCAGGCCGAGCAGACTTCCTTGTAGACCTGGAACCCGCGCTGGAGTTGGCGACGGTCGAACTTGCCGAACACGCCGTTGGAGGCGAGCTCGAGTTCCTTGGGGTGCTTGTGCGCGACGCTTTCCGCGGTCGGCGCGACGGGGTCGGTGATGACTCCCGCCACGCTGCCGAAGAGCGCGATGCCGAGCACCAGCACGAAGGCCGCGCCGACGATGGAGGCGATGAGACGAACCATGTGTGTGTCCTCTAGTTCGTATCAGTGCGCGGCGTGCGGCGCGGAGGGCGCGGACGCCGTGGACAGCGCGGTCTTCGCAGGGCTGGTGCCGCCGTGCTTGTTCAGCACCGCCTCGGTGATCGAGTTGGGCAGCGGCCGCGGACGCTCGGAGCGCGAGATGATCGGCAGGATGATCAGGAAATGCGCGAAATAATACGCCGCGCAGATTTGGCTGAGGATCACGTAGAACGCGTTCGCCGGCGCGCCACCGCAATAGCCGAGCACGAAAATGTCCGCGACCAGCACCCAGAACGCGATCCGCGCCTTGGGACGGTAGTTCATCGAGCGGACCGGCGAGCTGTCCAGCCAGGGCAGGAAGAACAGCAGCAGGATCGAGCCGAACATCGCCAGCACGCCCCAGAGCTTGGCCGGCAGGATGAAGTCCGCGGTGAAGGCGCGCAGGATCGCGTAGAACGGCCAGAAATACCATTCGGGGACGATGTGCGCGGGCGTCGAAAGCGGGTTCGCCGGGATGTAGTTGTCCGGGTGGCCGAGATAGTTCGGGAAGAAGAACAGCAGGCCGGCGAACACCAGCATGAAGATGCCGAGCCCGAAGCCGTCCTTCGCGGTGTAATAGGGGTGGAACGGGACGGTGTCCTGCTCGCCCTTCACGTCGACGCCGGTCGGGTTGTTCGAGCCTGGGATATGCAGCGCCCAGATGTGCAGGATGATGACGCCCGCGATGACGAACGGCAGCAGGTAATGCAGCGAGAAGAAGCGGTTGAGCGCGGCGTTGTCCGGCGCGAATCCGCCGAGCAGCCAGATGCGGATGGTATCGCCAACCAGCGGGATCGCCGAGAAGAACCCGGTGATGACCTGCGCGCCCCAGAAGCTCATCTGCCCCCAGGGAAGCACGTAGCCCATGAACGCGGTCGCCATCATCAGCAGGAAGATGACCACGCCAAGCAGCCACACCATCTCGCGCGGCGCCTTGTACGAGCCGTAATAGAGCCCGCGGAAGATGTGCGTGTAGACGACGATGAAGAACATCGAGGCGCCGTTCGCGTGGGCGTAGCGCAGGAACCAGCCCGCGTTGACGTCGCGCATGATGCTCTCGACCGAGTCGAACGCGACCGCGCCGTTGGCGGCGTAGTGCATCGCCAGGACGATGCCGGTGACGATCTGAATCGCCAGCGCGGCGCCGGCGAGCACGCCGAAGTTCCAGAAGTAATTGAGGTTGCGCGGGACGGGATAGCCGCCGCCGAGTGAATTGTAGACGAGCCGGGGAACGGGAAGCCGCTCATCCAGCCACCGCGTCAGCGGCAGCTTCGGTTCGTATTGCTTGGCCCAGGGAAAGCTCATGTCGTTTTCCTCAGCCTACCGTGACGACGGTGTCGGAATTGAAGGCGTAGTCCGGAACGTGGAGGTTCGACGGAGCGGGGCCTTTGCGAATGCGTGCGGCGGTGTCGTAGGCCGAACCGTGGCATGGGCAGAAATAGCCGCCGAACGGGCCCTTGTTCTCACCCTCGCCCGCGCCAAGCGGGACGCAGCCGAGATGCGTGCAGACGCCCAGCGTGATCAGCCAGTTCTTCTTGCCCGCCTTGGTACGCTGTTCGAGCGTCTGCGGATCGCGCAAGGTCGAGATATCGACCGCGTCGGCTTCCGAGATTTCCTTCGGCGTCAGGTTGCGGACGAACAGTGGCTGTTTGCGGAACGACGTCTTGATCGCCTGGCCGGGGAGGATCTTCGACAGGTCGATCTCGGTGGTCGACTGCGCGAGCACGTCGGCCGAGGGGTTCATCTGGTTGATCAGCGGCAGGACGATCGCGACCGCGCCGACGCCGGCGAACGAGACGGCGGCGATATTGATGAAATCACGGCGGCGAGGGTCATGGGCCTCTTCGTGAAACGGCTCTGGCGATTCGCCGGGAGGAACCATGTCGTCGACTGTCGCCATTCATCTCGCCCTTGCACGTTATTTTTTTCGTGGCCTGGCGGGGTTTCCGGCTTCGACGAACCGTACGTCCACCCTGCCCGACCGTCCCCACGGAGGCTGACCTTTGATAGACGGCGGGGTGCGGGTTTGCCAACTGCATTTTGCTTTGGGTTACCACCTCGCTACAGGATCGGCCATGCGTATTGCCCTCTACCAGCCCGATATCGCCGGAAACGTCGGCGCGATTCTGCGCACCGCCGCGTGCATGGGGATCGGAGTCGACCTGATCGAACCGATGGGATTTACCTGGAGCGACAAGGCCGTGGCGCGCTCGGGGATGGACTATGTCGGCGCAGTCGACGTGGTGCGGCATGTCGATTGGGACGCGTTCCTGGCGCAGGTTCGCGGGCGGATCGTGCTGCTGACGACGAAGGGGGCGGTGAGGCTGGATGTTGCCGAGTTTCGCGAGGATGACGTTTTGCTGATGGGGAGCGAGGGGGCTGGCGTGCCGGAGGAGGTCCACGGGCGCGCCGATGTGCGCGTGCTGATCCCGATGCGGCCTGGGTTGCGGTCGATGAATATCTCCGTGGCGACCGGGATCGTGGCGGCGGAGGCTTTGCGGCAGACGGGTGGCTGGCCGAGCTAATCCTCCCCGGCACGGGGAGGGGGACCGTGCGAAGCATGGTGGAGGGGGTTCACCGCGAACGTCCCGCTTCGTCATCACAACCGTACCGCTCGCGGAACTCCCCCTCCACCCTTCGGCCAAGTAGCCGAACGGTCCCCCTCCCCGTTCCGGGGAGGATTTGGTAGGGGCGGTATCATGATCGACCTCGACCCCCAGCAAGCCGCCGCCCGCCACTGGTTTGAATCCCTGCGCGACCGCATCTGCGCCGAGTTCGAGGCAATCGAGCGCGAGGCCGGCTCCGACGCTTCGTTCGACTACACGCCGTGGAACCGGATCGATCCGTCGGGCGAGCCGGGCGGCGGTGGAGTGATGGGGGTCATGAAGGGCCGCGTGTTCGAAAAGGTCGGCGTCAACGTCTCGACCGTGGGCGGGACGTTCGAGGGCGAGTTCGCCAAGTCGATCCACGGTGCGGGCGACGACCCGCGGTTCTTCGCGACCGGGATCAGCCTGGTGGCGCACATGGCCAATCCGCACGTGCCCGCGGTGCACATGAACTGCCGGTTCCTTAACACCACCAAGCGCTGGTTCGGCGGCGGCGGCGATCTCAACCCGCCTCTGCCGATCGAGGAGGACACCGCCGACTTTCACGCGACGATGAAGGCGGCGTGCGACGCGCATGATCCGGCGCACTATCCCCGGTTCAAGGAATGGGCCGAGACCTATTTCTATATCCCGCACCGGAAGGTCGGCCGCGGCGTCGGCGGGATCTTCTTCGATCACCTAGATGGCGATTTCGAGACCAACTTCGCCTTCACGCGCGATGTCGGCGAGGCGTTTCTGGACGCCTATCCGCGGATCGTGCGGCGGCGGATGGATATGCCGTTCGATGCGGCCGATGAGGCGCGGATGCTCGAATGGCGCGGGCGCTATGCCGAATTCAATCTCGTCTATGATCGCGGGACGTTGTTCGGGCTGAAGACCGGCGGCAATATCGACGCGATCCTGATGAGCCTGCCGCCGCGCGCTACGTGGTCCTGATATGGCGTTGATCCCGGTCGCCGACGACACGCTCGCGACGATCGTCACGACGCTGGAGATGCGCAAGCGGCCACCGCTGCGGCCGAGCCCGGGATCGCGGTTGCGGCTGGTGCGGTGGGAGCGGCCGGCGCTGGAGAAATACCGCGCGCTGTTCCGGCGGGTAGGAAGCCCGTGGCTCTGGTTCTCGCGGCTGGTGATGGCGGACGAGGCGCTGGCGGCGATCGTGCATGATCCGGGGATCGCGGTGTATGCGGTGCTCGATCCTGCAGGGATCGAGGTCGGGATGCTCGAACTCGATTTCCGCACGGCGGGGGCGTGCGAGATTTCGTATTTTGGGCTGATCCCGGAGCTGGCGGGGCAAGGTCATGGGCGGTGGTTGATGGCGGAGGCTTGCGCGCGGGCCTGGGCCAAGGGGGTGGAGCGGGTTTGGCTGCATACCTGCACGCTGGATCATCCGAGCGCGCTGGGGTTTTATCGGGCGCAGGGGTTCGTGGCGGTGAAGCGGACGATCGAGACGTTTCCGGATCCTCGGGCTTCGGGGGTGTTGCCGGCGGAGACGGCGCCGCAGATTCCATATCTAGGGAAGCGGGGGTAGATCTGAGACGTGTTTCCGCACGATGAGGGAGGCAGCAGCCGCGCCACGAAGCCGAGAAGTCCGGCGTCCAGGAAGGTCGCAACCGAAACTCCCTCTCCCCTCTGGGGAGGGGGCGGGGTGAGGGGCAGCCCCAGGCGGAAACGCCGGCAACTGCCCCAACCCCTCACCCCAACCCTCTCCCCGCAGGGGAGAGGGAGCAATTTGTGCGTGCCTTCCCCGCAGACATTGGCGGCCCCTCAGGCCCGCCCTACCTCGCCAAGCGGCGGTAGGCGGAGATCGCGATCAGGGCCATCGCTATACCGGCCGCCATCGCCGCCACCGCGGCACCGGCATCGACGATCGCGAGCGCCACCGGGTTGGGCTCGCCGCCTTCGCGCAAGGCACGGTCGAGCATCATGAACGGCGCGCCGGCGATCCAGCCGCTGATGTAGCTGAACGCCGCCAGCCCCATCAGCGGCAGCCCTGAACCGCGGCTCAGCACGAGACTGCGACGGATTGCCCCCATGGCGCCGAGCGGCGCTTCGGCGAACAGCGCAGGCCCGGTCAACATCGTCCGGCCGAGGATGTAGAGGCCGGGGATCGCGTACAGCAACAGCCCCGCCCCTGCCGGCAGCGACACGATCACCATCGCCAGCAGGAAGCGCGGGAAGATCCGCAGGCAGCGCGTCAAGGCCTGCCGTAAATCGAGCTGGTCGCGATCGAGATACAACGCGTAGAACAGCGACGTCCCGAAGAAGCTCACCACATAGGCGAGCAGGTACCAGCCGCCATGCGCAGCCGCCCAGGTCTGCACCGCGTCGGCCCAGACCAACGCCTGCGCCTCGCTGTTGCCCGCCGCCGCGTCCGGCATTGGCGGATCGGGAACGACCAAAGCGAGCGCGAACGCGGGCAGGAACAGGAACGGCGCGGCGATCCGCAGCAGCAGGTCGCGGTCGCGCTTGAACAGTGTCCAGGCGTCGGTGAGGACGGTCGCGAAATCGAGCTTCATGGGGTGACGGATTTCTCTCTGACGGCGACATAGAGCTGCGCGGTGAAGACCGCGGCGAGCGCGGTGAAGGCGGTGGTGACGACCGTGCCGGCAATGCCGGCGAGGAAAGTCGCGGTGGTTATGCCGTCGGCGCCGAGTGCCAGACGGAAGATAATCCCGGTCACGGACTGCGCGGCCCAGGTCGAGATCAGCGTGACAATCACGAACAGGATCAACACGCTGATGATCCGCCATGTCAGCCCCTTTGTCAGCTGGATCGACCTGCGCAGCGCGCCGAGGCCGCGGCGTTCGTCGACGATCACCGGGTTGAGCAGCACGAGCCGAGCGCCGAGCCAGATCGCCAGCAGCAGATAGGCGAGAAAATAGAGTGCGCTGAACATCGCGGCATTGCCGACGCCTGGCGTGGCGACGGGCCGTCCGCTCGCCGCTGCGGTGAAATCGAAACCGGCATAGGCCAGTGCGACGATCGGCGGCAACGCGACCACGAGTGCGACGATCGACAACACGAGGGTAATCCCGACCGCCGGCAGCAGACGCGCGCGCGCCTGGCTGCGCGCGGACGCCGCGTCGGTCGCCGGATCGGTGGCGATTGCGACGATGGCGAGCTGTGCCCAGATCATCGCGACGAGCGCGACGAGGGTCAGCAGACCGCCGATCAGCGCGAAGCTCGGCGTCCCCGGTGTCGAGAACGCGACGAAGCCGTCTCGGACGATGCTGGGCAGCAGCATGCCGAGCACCGCGATCGGCGCGATCATGCCGGTGCGCCCGTTGAGCACTTCGACCGTGCGATCCCAGACCGTTCCCATCTTCACCATGCGCTCGGCTCCCCAGCTTTTGTCGGCGATATCGCGTGTCGCGGGGGTTAGCCGATGCCCCCGCGCTTGACCACATGGTTGCAACTGTGGCGGCACGTGCGCAATTGGGATCCGTGACGAACCCCCTCCCCTCCGATATCGAATGGCGTACGAGCGCCGGCCTCACCCCCTATGCGAACGCACTGGCGGAGATGGAGGCGCGGGCGGTCGCGGTCGGCGCGGGCGAGGCGCGCGAACTGCTGTGGATGCTCGAACATCCGCCGGTCTATACCGCGGGCACCAGCGCCGAGCCGGGCGACCTGATCGACGCGCGCTTTCCGGTGATCGCGACCGGTCGCGGGGGGAAATACACCTATCACGGGCCGGGCCAGCGGATCGGCTATGTCGTGCTTGACCTCACCAAGCGCGGGCGTGACGTGCGTTGCTACGTCCACGCACTCGAATCCTGGGTGAGCGCCGCGCTTGGCGAACTGGGCGTCGAGGCGTTCGCGGTCGATGGCCGTGTTGGTATCTGGACGCTCGATCGGGGGAGAGAGGCGAAGATCGGTGCGATCGGGGTCCGCGTGAAACGCTGGGTGACGCTCCACGGCTTCTCGGTCAACGTCGACCCCGACCTGTCGCACTTCGGTGGTATCGTGCCCTGCGGCCTGCCCGAATACGGCGTTACCAGCCTGCAATCGCTCGGCATTTCCGCCGACCTTGCAACTTTCGATGCCGCCCTGGCGTTGACGGCCGATGCTTTCCTTGAAACAGTTTCTTGTCCTTGAGAAAACGAGGCTTGAGGGCAAAGCGTTATCGGATTAATGTCCACTACGATTTGGGTATTAAGGGCGAGCAGCCAGCCAAATCCTCTATCTAGGGAGCTTCCACATGCGTGCACTCATTTCCAAGGTCCTGACCGGTTCGCTGATCGCCAGCGCAGCACTCGCCGTTTCGGCTTGCGGTCCCAAGACCGAGACGACGACCGACAACACGATGGTCACCGACATGAACGCCACTGAAGGCATGGACACCATGACCGACAACATGACCGCAGTCGACGGCGCGTCGAACGGTGGCATGATGGCCAACGACACCATGATGGCGAACGACACGATGATGTCGAACGACACCATGATGACCAACAACGCAATGTAATCTCCGTGGGGATTGCCCGTTTCGGCGGGCAGTTTCCAACTGGAATTACACGGTGTGAAGGGCCGCCCGGGCAACCGGGCGGCCCTTTTCGTTTCGCGGAGGAGCGATGAAGGCCCACCCGAAACTTCGCTTCTCATATGTGATCGTTTCGGATGCGGCGAATAGAGTTCCGCGGCTGGTCGCGTCTCCCGGTCCACCGCTCGCGGGAAAAGGTTAAAATCGCTTGGGAGTTTCCGCGAAACGCTTTAGATTCGACAGCTTGGAATGCCCCTGGGGAGGTTGGAATGAAGGTGTTGCGTACCGCGCTCGCGCTTTGCGTGGCGTCGAGCGGGCTGGCTGTGGCGCAGACCGCGTCGGCGCAGTTCTTTTTGCAGTCGCGCGATTTTTCGGGTGCGGCAGTGACGGGTGAGGAAGCGGACCTCGGCCAGGCTCTACCGGGCGCGACGTCGGCAGAAATGCGTGCGGCGCTGGTGTGGCACATGCGCGCCGCGCTGAACGTGGCTGCGCTGCAATGCCAGTTCGAGCCGACCCTGTTGACCGTGCCGAACTACAACGCGATCCTGGCCGACCACGGCGAGGAACTGAAGGGGTCGTTCGACACGCTGACGAAATACTTCCTGCGCGTGAACAAGGCAGCGGGCCCCAAGGCCGGACAGACCGCGCTCGACCAGTTCGGCACACGCACCTATTCCAGCTTCGCCACGGTCGCCGCGCAATACGGCTTTTGCCAGACCGCCGGGTCGATCGGCCGCGACGCGGTGTTTGCACCGCGCGGGCATTTCGCCGAAGTCGCGCTGGCCCGCTCGCGCGAACTGCGCAACAGCCTGATCCCGTGGGGCGAACAGCGCTTTCCCCGCTATATCGGCCGCGACCGGACCGCGCCGATCGTCCGCCTCGATGCGATCTGCTGGGACAAGAAGGGCGAATGGGTCGCCAAGAAGTGCGGCGCGCAGAACTGGCCGCCGGTTGGAGTCGGGATGGCCGGGCGGTAACGCCTATCCCTTAACCCGACGACTTTTACCCTCACTCTTGCGCCGTCACCCCAGCGAAAGCTGGGGTATCCCGCGGAACGGACGACGACAGTCACACGGGGATATCCCAGCCTTCGCTGGGATGACGGACGGAAAGACATGACGCACCGTACGTAGCGCCGTTCGAATTTTCAGCGCAGACCCAGCAGCTTGTGCGTCTGCAACGACAACCGCCACTGCGGTCGTTGCATCACCATCTCCACGCACGCCTCGCGGTTAGCGTCCGCTTGAGGATCGTCGAGCGGCTGGAGCAGCAGGTTCGCGAAATCCCACGTTTCGACGTCGTCGATGTCTGTGCCGGGCTGCGGCCAGACCAGCTTCAGTTCGTCGCCGGTACGCTGGACGACGATGCTGCCCGCCTTGGGACTGATGCAGACCCAGTCGATGCCGGGATGTGCCCGAATCGTCCCATTGCTCTCCATCGCGATCCGGAAGCCCTCGGCGTGCAGCGCATCGACGATCGCGTCGTCGATCTGGAGCATCGGCTCGCCACCGGTCAGGACGACGAACCGGTCGCGCGCGCCCTCACCCCAGAACCCCGCAACCGCCGCCGCCAGTCCTTGCGCATCGGCGAACTTGCCGCCGCCGAGACCATCGGTGCCGACGAACTCGGTATCGCAGAACTTGCAAATGGCGGTCGCGCGATCCTGTTCGCGCCCCGACCACAGGTTGCACCCTGCGAAGCGCACGAACACCGCGCGGCGGCCGGCATTCACGCCCTCGCCCTGCAGCGTCAGGAACATCTCCTTGACCGCGTAGCTCATGGTTAGATCGGCTTCACGGCGTAACGCGTCGGATCGGCAATACCGGCTTCGTCGAAGCCCTTCGCGCGGAGGCGGCAGCTGTCACACTCGCCGCAATGCAGCGAGCCCGGTGCCGGATCGTAGCATGACCAGCTCAAGCCCAGGTCGAGTCCCAGGCGCGTGCCTTCGCGGACGATATCCGCCTTGGTCATGTGCTGGAGCGGCGCCTGGATGCGGAACGGATCACCCTCGACGCCGGCCTTGGTGGCGAGTTCGGCGAGGCTTTCGAACGCGGCGATGAACTCGGGGCGGCAATCGGGATAGCCCGAATAATCGAGCGCGTTGACGCCGATATAGATGTCGCGCGCGCCCGCAGCTTCGGCCCAGCCGAGTGCCAAGCTGAGGAAAATGGTGTTGCGCGCGGGGACGTAGGTGACGGGGATGCCGCCGCCGTCTTCAGTGCCTACGCCGTCCTTCGGTACGTCGATGTCGGCGGTCAGCGCCGAACCGCCGAACGCGGAGAGGTCCATCGGCAGGACGATGTGGCGCTCGGCACCCAGCGCGTCGGCGATGCGCCGTGCCGCGGCGAGTTCGACGCGATGACGTTGATTATAGTCGAACGATAGCACGAGCAGGCGCTGGCCGGCTTCGCGCGCCATGGCCGCGGATACCATCGAGTCGAGGCCGCCCGACAAAAGGGCGACCGCATAAGGAGCAGGAGATGTCATGATGCGGAGTCCGCTAGGCCAGCGGCGGACAAAAAGAAAGGGCCGCCCAGTCGAGCGGCCCTGAGGTTGGCGCACGAAGCGCCACAAGGGAGAAAAAACGTGCCGAATAAAAGCACGTGATCAGGGGTAGTGGGGGGAGGTAAAGATCGCGTTAACACCTCCTTCCCCCGCCCCTGCGGGGAGAGGGAAGGAGCACCCGCTTGGCTGCGGAAGGGTGAGGGGTAGTTGGGACGAATGTCCCGAGCCTCATGCCCCTCACCCTCCCAGGACTGCGCCGCGGCCCCCTCCCTCTCCCCTGAGGGAAGAGGGTATCAACCCTCCACCGGGACCGGGAATTTCTTCGCGCAGAACGCGCAGTCGACGACGATGAACCCGGTTTCGTCGGCCATCGAGCGCCGTTCCTCGATCGGGAATTTCGAGATCACGCCCTTGATATACTCGGGGTCACAGCGGCACCCGCGCGAGATCGGGATGTCGGCGAGGATGCGAACGTCCTCCTCCTCGTTGAACAGCCGCCACACCAAGGTCTCCAGCGGCAGCGTCGCGTCGGTCAGTTCGTCCACGCTTATCGTCGAGCCGAGCGTCGCGACATGCTCCCATTCCGGATGGTCGAGCTTGGTATGCAGCCGCTCACGCCCGTCCTCGCCCTCTGGCAGATGCTGGAGGAACAGCCCGCCGGACACACAGCGACCGTCGGGTCCCTTCGCCATGCCGGTGCGCACCATCGTCGGGATCTGCTCGGACTGCGTGAAATAGCTCTGCGCTGCCTCCGACAGCGTATCGCCGTCGAGCGGGACGATGCCCTGATAGCGCTCGTTGCTGCTGGCCATGTCAAAGGTGATCGCGAGATAGCCGGCGCCGAACAGCGCGAACAACGATGGCTCGGCCGGCGCTTCGGCGAGCTTGTCCGCGTCGTATTCGATATAGCCGCGCACTTCGCCACCACGGTAATCGCAGACGAGCAGCTGGACGACGCCGTTGTCGGTGCGCGTCTGCATCGTCAGCTGTCCGCTGGCGTCCTTGAGCGTCGAACCGATCAGCGCGGCAAGCGTCAGCGCCTCGGCGAGCAGTTTCTCGATCGCGGGGGGATAGGCGTGTGCGCGGAGCACTTCGTCGAGCGCGGTGCCAAGCCGGACGATCCGGCCGCGGGCACTCCGCGCGGGGATTGCGAAAGCCAGCGCGCGGTCGAGATCGGTCATGTTGGGGTCGTTCATCGATGAGAAGATGGGGAGCGAGGACGGCGGGTCAACCCGATCCTCCATCCGTCACCTCAACGGACGCCGGGGTATCTTCCTTGGCGGACGTCGCGACTCGAACCGGGAGATCCCAGCTTTCGCTGGGATGACGGGAACAGTAGGAATGACGTCGACGGCCGAAACGACGGCTCAGCCAGTCGCGATCAACCGATCTGGCCGAAACACCAGCGCAGCACCGACTTCTGCGCGTGCAGCCGGTTCTCGGCCTCCTGCCAGATCAGCGACTGCGGGCCATCGATCACCTCGGGCGTCACTTCCTCGCCGCGGTGCGCGGGGAGGCAGTGGAGGAAGTTCGCGTCCGGCTTGGCGAGCGCCATCAGCGCGGCGTCGACCTGGTACGGCGTCAGCGCCTTGAGCTTGGTCTCTGCATGCGCCTGACCCATCGAGATCCAGGTGTCGGTGACGACGATGTCCGCCCCCTCGACCGCCTCGCGCGGCGTCGACACGATACGCGCCCGGCCCTTGCCCAGCGCCATATCGGCTTCGGTCGGCATATACCCCTGCGGGCACGCCGCGACGACGTCGAACTGCATCAGCCCGGCCGCCTCGACGATCGACGCGAGCACGTTGTTGCCATCGCCCAGCCACGCGACCTTGAGCCCGGGCAGTGCCTTGCCGCTCTCGATGATCGTCAGCAGGTCGGCCATGATCTGGCACGGGTGCGACGCGTCGGTCAGGCCGTTGATGACCGGGACCGAGGCGTAATGCGCCATCTCCTCGATCTTGGCGTGATCGTCGGTACGGATCATGATCGCATCGACATAGCCCGACAGGATGCGCGCGGTGTCGGCGACCGACTCGCCGCGGCCGAGCTGCATCGACCCTGCGTCGGACACGATCGAGGTGCCGCCGAGCTGGCGGATCGCCATGTCGAACGAGAAGCGCGTGCGGGTGGAATTCTTCTCGAACACCATCGCGAGCGTGTGGCCGGCGAGCGGCGCGTCAGCGTCGGCGCGGCCCTTGGGGAAGCCCGCGCGCGCCGCCTTGCGGTCGAGTGCATCGGCCAGCATCGCGGCGATGCCGTCGGCTCCGGCGTCGGTGAGATTCAGGAAATGGCGCATTATTCCTCCCCGGCACGGGGAGGGGGACCGTTCGCATAGCGAATGGTGGAGGGAGTTTCGGGTCGGATCACCCCCCGGGTGATCCTCGAACATACTGGGTATGTTCGACCTGAAACTTTCCACGAACGCAACACTTCGGGGCGATCCCCCTCCACCATGCTTCGCATGGTCCCCCTCCCCGTTCCGGGGAGGATTTTAAGTCAATCGTCGGCGGCCGGCACGTACACGCGGGCCGCGGTCGACAGCTTGTCGATGCATTCGGCGATGTGGCTCTCGTCGATCACCAGCGGCGGCAGGATGCGGACGACGTTCTCGCCCGCCGACACCAGCAGCAGATTGTGATGATCGCGCGCGAACGCGACGAACGCACGACTGTCGCTCTTGAGCTTCAGCCCGAGCATCAGGCCGGTGCCGCGGACGCTGTCGAACAGGTGATCGTGGTTGGGGATCATCTGTTCGAGCGCCTGCCGCAACCGGTCGCCCATTGCCGTGACGTTCTCGAGAAAGCCCTCCTCGAGCATCACGTCGAGGATCGCCTCGCCCGCCGCCATCCCTAGCGGATTGCCGCCATAGGTGGAGCCGTGCGTACCCGCGACCATGCCCTTGGCCGCCTCCTCGGTCGCGAGGCACGCACCCAGCGGGAAGCCGCCGCCGATACCCTTGGCGACCGCCATGATGTCCGGCGTGATGCCGTACAACTCGTGCGCGAAGAACTTGCCGGTGCGCCCATAGCCGCACTGGACTTCGTCGAGCACTAGCAGCAGGCCGTGCTCGTCGCAGGCTTTGCGCAAGCCGGTCAGGAACTCGTGGCTTGCCTGGCGGATACCGCCCTCGCCCTGGATCGGCTCGACCAGAAATCCGGCGGTGTTGTCGTCGATCAGCGCGAGCGCGCCTTCGAGATCGTTGAACTTGGCGTAAGCGAACCCTGGCAACAACGGCTCGAACCCGTCGCGCATCTTCGCCTGGTTGGTCGCCGAGATCGCGCCGAGCGTACGCCCATGGAACGCGGTGTCGAACGTGATCAGCGTGTGCCGCTGCGGATTGCCGTTGGCGAAGTGATAGCGCCGCGCGGTCTTGATCGCACACTCGACCGCTTCCGCACCCGAATTGGTGAAGAACACGGTGTCGGCAAACGTGTTGTCGACGAGCCGCTGCGCGAGATGCTCGCCCTGTGGCGACCCGTACAGGTTGGACACGTGCATCAGCGTCGCGGCCTGATCCGCGATCGCCTTGGTCAGATGCGGATGCGCGTGGCCGAGCGCGTTGACCGCGATGCCGCTGGCGAAATCGAGATATTGCTGGCCGTCCTCGCCGTAGAGGTACACGCCCTCGCCTCGGACCGGACGCACGCCACACCGCGGGTAGACGGGCATGAGCGGGGTGATGGTCACAAGCGCTTCCTTTTCCGAAACGAGAAGGGCGACCCATTGGCCGCCCGGATGCGCCTAATACGAGCGCAGTAGGAGATGCGTCAACCTTGGCTGGCGCGACGCCACGTCAAACTTTGGCTCGGCGTAGCGCCTCGTTCATCCGCGATTGCCAGCCGGGGCCGGTGGCGCGGAACTTGTCGAGCACGTCGGGATCGAGCCGTAGGGTCACAGCCTTCTTGATGGGTGCCGATTGCGGGCCGCGACGACGCACCAATAACGCGGCAACCTCGGGCGGCAGCATTTCGGACGCTGGCCGGGCCTTGGCGATCATCTCGTCGGTCCAGATCGGATTGTCGTCATAGTCCGGCGGCGGCGGCCCCTTACTCATAACGCCTCATTTCCTTCTCATGCGCTCTGCGAAAGCTGATGACTCGAGCCGCAGCTCCGGAAACCGTGAAGACGACGCAATATCCCCGTCCGCCGATACGGCCGCGTGCCAACAACCGAGTTTCGCCGTAATCGTGTCGATCATCTAAATAGATGCTCGGATCGGTATCGAAACCCCGGAATTCGGCCAGAGACAAGCCGTGCTTGGCGATATTCGCAGAGTCCTTTGCAGGATCGAACGTAATCTCCATCTAGCCCCCCAGCTCAAATTGTCAATACGATTTACCTATGCATCGATCGCTTCCTCGTCCATCCGGCCTGCATTCTCCTGAATGAACGCGAACCTGTGCGCGGGGTTGTTGCCCATTAGCCGGTCGACGAGATCCTTCACCTGTGCGCGCTCTTCATATTCCTGCGGCAGCGTGATGCGGAGCATGCCGCGGGTGGCGGGGTCCATCGTGGTTTCGCGGAGCTGGCTCGGGTTCATCTCGCCGAGGCCCTTGAAGCGGCCGACATCGACCTTCTTGCCCTTGAATACGGTGCGTTCGAGTTCGGCGCGGTGCGCGTCGTCGCGAGCGTACACGCTCTTGGTGCCCACGGTGAGACGGTAGAGTGGTGGCTGCGCGAGGTAGAGGTGCCCGCGGCGGACGAGTTCGGGCATCTCCTGGAAGAAGAACGTCATCAACAGCGTGGCGATGTGCGCGCCGTCGACGTCGGCGTCGGTCATGATGACGATGCGTTCGTAGCGCAGCGTATCGGGCGTGCAGTCCTTCCGCGTGCCGCAGCCTAGCGCGAGCGTGAGGTCGGCAATTTCCTGGTTGGCGAAGATCTTTGCGCTGGTGGCCGACGCGACGTTGAGGATCTTGCCGCGGATCGGGAGGATCGCCTGCGTTTTCCGGTCACGCGCCTGCTTGGCCGAACCGCCTGCAGAATCGCCTTCGACGATGAAGAGTTCGGTGCCTTCTGGCGAGTTGGCGGAGCAGTCGGTGAGCTTGCCCGGCAGCCGCAGTTTTCGCGCGGAGGTCGCGGTCTTGCGCTTGACGTCGCGCTCCTGCTTGCGACGCAGGCGTTCGTCCATCCGCTCCAGCACATAGTTCAGCAGCGCCTTGCCGCGCTCCATGTTGTGGCTGAGGAAATGGTCGAAATGATCGCGGACCGCCTTCTCGACGAGGCCGGCGGCTTCGGGGCTCGTCAGGCGATCCTTGGTCTGGCTCTGGAATTGCGGCTCGCGGATGAAGACCGACAACATCAGTTCGCTGCCGACCATGACGTCGTCCGCGCTGATATCCTTGGTCTTCTTGTTGCCGACGAGATCGCCGAACGCACGAAGCCCGCGGACCAGCGCCTGGCGAAGGCCCTGTTCGTGCGTGCCGCCGTCGGGGGTCGGGATGGTGTTGCAATACCAGCTGTACGAGCCGTCGCTCCACAGCGGCCATGCGACCGCCCATTCGACGCGGCCCTGTGTCTCGCCATTCGCGCTCGGGAAGTCCTGCGAGCCGGAGAAGAAGTCGGAGGTTGCGCATTCGCGGCCGGCGATCTGGTCGCGGAGGTGATCCGCCAGGCCGCCGGGGAACTGGAACACGGCTTGCGCGGGCGTGTCGTCGCCGATCAGGTCGGGTGCACAGTGCCAGCGGATCTCGACGCCGGCGAAAAGATACGCCTTCGAGCGGACGAGCTTGTAGAGGCGCTGCGGCTTGAAGTTAAGCTCGGTGCCGAAGATCTCGGTATCGGGCGTGAAGGCGACGCTGGTACCGCGGCGGTTCGGCGTTGGCCCGAGATGTTCGATCGGCCCAAGCGTCAGTCCCTTGGCAAAGCGCTGACGGTAAAGCTGGCGGTCCCGCGCGACCTCGACGACCGTATCGGACGACAGCGCGTTGACGACGCTGATGCCGACGCCGTGCAGGCCGCCGCTTGTCGCATAGGCCTTGCCCGCAAACTTGCCGCCCGAATGAAGCGTCGAGAGGATCACCTCCAGCGCGGACTTGTCCGGGAACTTCGGATGCGGGTCGACCGGGATGCCGCGGCCATTGTCGACGATCGTCAGGCGATTGTTCGCCTCCAGCGTGACTTCGATCCGCGTCGCGTGGCCGGCAACCGCCTCGTCCATCGCGTTGTCGAGCACTTCGGCGGCGAGATGATGCAGCGCGCGCTCGTCGGTACCGCCGACGTACATGCCGGGGCGGCGGCGGACGGGTTCGAGGCCTTCGAGCACCTCGATCGAGGAGGCATCATAGGTATTGGCGGCGGTTTTGCCGGCGCCGGGTGCGCCGGGGGACGCGAACAGATCTTCAGCCATGGCGCGAGCGTAGCCGCAGGCGTCGGACAAAGCCACAGGCTCCGTTTGTTCTCCCTGTCACCCGAAAGTCACACTGATCCAGATTGTTGCGACAGCGGGATAATTTTCCGGCGATCGGCCGTTTATGAAAAACCTGTCATGAAGTTTCCGGGAGTGAATATGACTAAGACGATGATGGTGGCGCTCGCAGGCGTTGCCGCACTGGGTTTCGCGGCGCCTGCCGCTGCGCAGGACGTAACCGACGAAGCTCCGTTCAGTGGTGTCTATGTCGGCGGCTCGTTCGGCTATGACGTGCAGCCCAACGACAATGGCGAGACGATCGCGTTCGATCGCAATCTGGACGGCGTCTTCGGCGACACCATCTCGACTGCGACCGCCGCCAATGCGTTTTCGCCGGGCTTCTGCAACGGTCGCGCAACCAGCAACACCGCGCCCGCTGCTGGTGGTCGTGGTTGCCGTAGCGACAAGGACGGCATCGGCTATTCGGCACGGGTCGGCGCGGATTACCAGCGCGGCAACATCGTCGTCGGCGTGGTCGGCGAGTTCGGCAAGAACGAGATCAGCGACAGCGTCACCGCCTTCAGCACGACGCCGGCCTTCTACACGATGACGCGCGACCTGAAGTGGGAAGCATCGGCCCGCGGCCGTCTCGGCTATGCGGCCAACACGACGCTGTTCTACGGCACGTTCGGTGTCGGCTATGCCAACATCGACAACAGCTTCACGACCGGCAACACCGCCAACACCTTCACCACCAACGGTGGCAGCAAGGAATGGGGCATCGTCGGTGGCGGCGGCATTGAGCAGAAGCTGGGCAAGAACTTCTCGGTCGGTCTGGAATATCAGTACCACCAGTATCAGGACAATGACTACCGCGTCCGCGCAGCCGGCGGCCCCGCTGGCGGTCCGTTCACGCGCGGCAACGCGTCGGGCACCGACTTCCGTCGCAATTCCCAGGATTTCCGCTGGCACAGCCTGCGCGCCACGGCTGCGTTTCGGTTTTGAGGCGAAGGGCGGCGTGCGCCAAGCTGGCGCAGGACTCGCCCAAGCCCGGCCGGCGCGGTTCACCGCGGCCGACGACATGGGCTTTGCCCATGGCTAGCTGATATAGAAAAGGCCGCTTCCTCACACGGGGAAGCGGCCTTTTTTGTTTCGTGCGCAGCGTGTTTCCCCGCGAAGGCGGGGATCCAGACTGGGCTCCCGCCTCCGCGGGAGAACAAGGTGGGGATGCTCGCCCTCAACCTCGTCCACCACCCCGGCGAAGGCCGGGGCCCAATTGGGCAACGTAGTCAACTGAGCGAAACCCGTCATCACCATGACCTTCCCAATTGGGCCCCGGCCTTCGCCGGGGTGGTGTAACAGTCAGAAAAAAAGGCCGCTTCCTCACCCGAGGAAGCGGCCTTTTCTATATCACGCTAGCCATGGGCAAAGCCCATGTCGTCGGCCGCGGCTAGCCGCGCCGGCCGGGCTTGGGCGAGTCCTGCGCCAGGTTAGCGCAGGCCGCCCCGCGCCTTACCTCGGCCGCGGACCGCCGAACGGGAGCGGCGGAGTCGGGCGACGGTCGCGCCGCGGCAGCTGTGCCTGGTACGCATGGCCGCAATGATCGACGCAATACGGGAAGCCCGGGTTCACCGCCTTGCCGCAAAAGTGAAAGTCGGGCTCGCCGGGATGACCGAGCGGCCATTTGCAGATCCGGTCGTTCAATTCGAGCAGGCTCGTCTTGTTCGCCATTTCGGGCGACGGCTTGGCGGGTACCAGGCGACGTGGCGGTGCGGGCGTGCTCGGTGGCTGTTGCTCGCCGGGTGCCTGACGGAGGAATCCGCCGGGACCGACCGAGCGCAGGATCGGCTGTGGCGCGCGGACGGGGGCGACGACCGCCGGAGCCTCGTCCTCATCTTCGTCCTCGTCCTCCTCCGGCTCTTCGGCGACGGGCTCGGGCTCGACCGGTGCCGCGGGCTTGGTCGCTGCCACGACTGGCGGTGCGACCGGTGCGGGCTTGGGGGCCTCGACCTCGACCGGCTCCGGTGCCGCGACCGGCTCGGGGGCTGCCGCTGCAGCCGAGGCCGATACTTCAGCGGCAGCAGCCGCCTTCGCCTCGGGATCGTTCGGCTTCACCGGCGACGGGCGCGCCTGCAGCTCGAGGCGGTGCGCCTTGCCGATGACGGCGTTGCGGCTGACGCCACCCAGGGCTTCGGCGATCTGGCTGGCGGTCTGGCCGGCCTCCCACATCGTCTTGAGCGTCTGGATGCGCTCGTCGGTCCAGGACATGTTCGTTCCTCAGTCTTGCTCAGCCGGGTTGCGGGCGGCAGCGGCAGCGATTACCCGCAACCCCTATGAGCAGCCAGCCCCCAATCGGTGAAATCCATTCGGCGGTGCACTCCGCCCCCGGCGTCCCCGTCATAAAGAGCGTGAACTGGGAGGGATTGCGAACCCTCTATATCAAGGAGGTGCGCCGGTTCTTCAAGGTGCAGCTTCAGACGGTGTGGGCGCCGGCGATCACCACCCTCCTGTTTCTGATCGTCTTCACCATCGCGACCGGCGCTAAAAGCCCGGTGCCGGTCGACGGCCAGATCGTCGCGTTCGCCGATTTCATCGCGCCGGGGCTGATCATCGCGCAAGGGATGATGGGCCCCGCGTTCGCCAATGCGAGCTTCTCGCTGCTGGTCGGCAAGATGCAGGGCACGATCGTCGATTATCTCCAGCCGCCCTTGTCGACGGGTGAATTACTGGCCGCGCTGGTCGGTGGCGCGGTGACTCGCGCGGTGATCGTCGGGATCGTCGTGTGGGCGGCGATGGCGCTGTATCCGGGCGTGCACGTGACGCCGCATGCGCCGCTCGCGATCGTCTGGTTCGGGTTGCTAGGCGCGACGTTCCTCGCGTTGCTCGGCGTGCTGACGTCGATCTGGGCGGACAAGTTCGATCATGCCGCTGCCGTCACCAACTTCGTGATCGCGCCGTTGTCGCTGTTGTCGGGGACGTTCTACTCGGTCGACAAGCTCGCGCCGGCGTTCCGTGCGTTCAGCCATGCGAACCCGTTCTTCTACATCATCTCGGGGTTCCGCTACGGGTTCCTGGGGATCGCCGACTCGCCGGTGATGATCGGCGGGGTCGTGATCCTGCTGATCGATCTGGCGCTGGCCGTGCTATGCTACCGGCTGCTGAAAACGGGTTGGAAGCTGAAGAACTGATGCGTGGGCTCGTACTCTGGCTGGTGGCGGTTCTGATAGCGGCGATGCCGGTCATGGCCGTCGCCCAAGGGGTTGCGGCGGATCCGGCATTGCGTGCCAAGGCGGATGCGCTGGTCGCGATCCTCGACGGGCGTGGCGCGTATGACGCGTATTTCGCCGCGAGCTTCCGCGAGAAGGTGCCGAAGGCGCAGTTCGCGACGATCGTCGAGAAGCTGAAGGCGACACTCGGCGCGCCGCAGAAGATCGAGTCGCTGACGGCAACGTCGGCGTGGAGCGCGGATCTGATCGTCGGTTACGAACGGGGGACGGCGAGCGTTCGTCTGGCACTCGACCCGGCCCTGCCGCATGCGGCCACCGGCTTACTGATCACGGGTACGGCTGCACGCGACGATAGCCTTGCCAAGGTCGAAGCGGAATTTCGCGCGCTACCGGGGACTAGTGGGTTCGGGCTGTATGCGCTTGGCGCGGGCCAGCCTGCGCCGATCCTCGAATACCGGGCGGATGTCGCCGCACCGCTCGGGTCGGCGTTCAAGCTGTGGGTGCTGGCCGAACTCGCGCGGCAGGTGGCGGCGGACGAGCGGCATTGGGCGGACGTGGTCAAGGTCGGGGCTCCGTCGCTGCCTTCCGGCGTGTTGCAGACCTGGCCGGCGGACTCGCCGGTGACGGTGCAGACGCTGGCAACGCTGATGATCTCGATCAGCGACAACACCGCGACCGATACGCTGCTGACGACGCTCGGCCGCGCGAAGGTCGACGCGATGGCGGAGGCGGCGGGCGGCAGCGTGCCGGTGATGACCACGCGCGAGATGTTTGCTGTGAAGGGCGATGCGGCGCTGACGAAGGCGTGGGCGGCGGGATCGGTGGACGAGCGGCGGGCGCTGCTGGTCGACAATGCCGTGAAAATCTCCACCGCCAAGCTGGATCCGACGGTGTTCGCAGGGAAGCCGGTGGCGATCGACAGCGTCGAGTGGTTTGCGAGCCCGGCGGCGATGGCAGGCGTGCTTGATCGGTTGCGGGGTGCGGACTCCACGACTCGGGCGATCCTAGCAGTGAATGCGGGGGTCGACCCGGCGATCGCCAAGCGGTTTGGGTATGTCGGGTTCAAGGGTGGCGGCGAGCCCGGGGTGCTGACGCTGAACTACCTGGCGCAGGCGAAGGACGGGCGTTGGTATGCGGCGACCGGGAACTGGCACCGGACGGACGATGCGGTGAACGAGGTGCGGTTCGCGGGCCTAATGGGCCGGGCACTGGCGCTGCTGGCGGCGCGGTAGGTTAGCGTCTCTGCAGCGTCACTAACGTGTGCCACCACCCCGGCGGAGGCCGGGGCCCAATTGGGAAACGCTGCTAAACGGAGGATATCGCTCCGTTATATCCACCTTGCCAATTGGGCCCCGGCCTTCGCCGGGGTGGGATATCAGTACGGGGCGTATCGGCGCTAAGCCCGCCCGGCCGCCTGCCAGCTATCCGCGCATAGCCCATAGATCAGGCTGTCGCGCAACCCCAGATGCGTTTCCCACTCGTCGCGAAGCAGACGCTCGCGGCGGAACCCCAACCGCTCCAGCAACAGGATCGACGCGGTATTCTCGGTATCCGCGTCGGCAAACACGCGCTTGCGCCCCTCCGCGAACAGCCGATCGATCACTGCGCTGACCGCCTCGCGCGCAATCCCGCGCCCCCAAGCCTCACGCGCCAGGATGAAGCCGATCTCGGTTACCCCTGCCCCATCGGCCTCGCTCCCCGAGACCCAGCCGATAGCGCGGTCGTCGCCTGTGCGCGTGATCGCCCAGGTCCGCTGGTTGCCCGGCGCGGCTTCCTCGGCGAGATAGGTGCGCACGTCGTCGACGCTGCCGAGCGGACCATCGGCGGAATAGGCCATCAGTTCGGCATCGGCGAGCATCGGGTGCAACGCGGTCGCATCACCCTCGACAAGCGGCCGCAACCGCAGCCGCCGCGTCTTGAGGACGGGTGATACCCCGGCCCGGCGCGGTCTGCGTCCAGGCTGTCTCACGCGGTGAGGGCATCCACGAGCGCGCGGACTTTCTTCTGCCGCCACTGCGGGAGCGGGGCGACCAGCCAGTATCCCCCCTTCGACGGCTGCGACTCGCCGATCAGCTGCACGCGGGCTTCGGCGAGATCGCGGCGGGCGAGCAGTTCGGGGACGGTCGCGCGGCCCAGTCCCGCCGCAGCCGCGTCGATCGCGAGACCGGCATCGGTGACGCGGACCAGCGCTACGCCGTCTTCACCGGACCATGCGATCGCGGCTTCGCTATCGGTGCCGGGCTTGGCGATCGTTACCATGCCCTCCGACTCGAGCGCCTCGCCCTCGTGCTCGCCCGGGCCATCGCCCCAGCGGATCGCGAGGTCGAGATTGGCTTCGGTGAAGTCGACATTCTCGTCGGCGGTAATCAGCACGAAGCGGAGTTCCGGATCCGCCTCGGCGATCTGTGCGAGCCGCGGCATCAGCCACTTCTCGGTCAGGTCGCGCGGCGCGGCGATCGTCAGCGATTTCGACGACTGACCGGCCTGCATCGCGCGGACGGCTTCCTCGAACTGGAGGAAGCCGCCGCGGAGCGCGCCGAGACCAGCCTCAGCCTCGGGGGTCAGCTCAAGCCCGCGCGTGGTGCGGCGGAACAGGACGACGCCGAGCGTATCCTCCAGCGCGCGAATCTGCTGCCCGACCGCGGCTGGCGTCACCGCCAACTCGTCCGCGGCGCGCGTGAACGACAGATGCCGCGCCGCTGCGTCGAGCACGCGCAGGCCGTTGAGCGGGAGATGCGTGCGCTTCAATTGAGCACCGCGGGGGCGAACAGCGAGAAGCGGGGGATCTCGACCGCGAACACGGTGCCGTCTTCGCGGACCATCTGGTAGCTTCCCTGCATCGCGCCCGAAGGGGTCGCGAGCGGGCAGCCCGAGACGTAATCGAAGCTCGCGCCCGGCTCGATCACCGGCTGTTCGCCGACCACGCCTTCACCTTCGACCGAGTGGCGCGCGCCGCGGCCGTCGGTGATCACCCAGTGGCGGGTGAGCAGCTGGACGCTCTCCTCGCCCTCGTTCTCGAGGCGGATGTGATAGGCCCAGAACCAGCGGCCGCGCTCGGGCTCGGATTGTTCGGGGAGGTAGCTGACCGACACGCGCACCGTCACCCCATCGGTCGTCGCCGCGTTGGGGAACAGCGCCTTCACAGTCCCGCCTGACGCAGCGCCTGGTCGAGGTCGTCGATCACGTCCTGCGCATCCTCGAGCCCGACGTTGATCCGCAGCAGTCCCTCGGTCACGCCCATCTCGATCTGCTTGTCGGGCGAGACGCTCGCGTGCGTGGTCGAGGCGGGATGCGTCATCAGCGAGCGCGAGTCGCCGATGTTGTTCGAGATGTCGACCAGTTCCAGCGCGTCGAGCAGCGCGTGCGCCTGCTCGCGCCCCTCGACTTCGAACGCGAAGATCGGTCCGCACGCGTCCATCTGGCGCTTGGCCAGTTCGTGCTGCGGATGGCTCGGCAGGAAGGGGTGCAGCACGCGGGGGACGCGGCCTTCGAGGAATTCGCCGACCTTCATCGCGTTCTCGGACTGGCGATGGATGCGCAGGTCGAGCGTCTCGAGACCCTTGAGCACCACCCACGCATTGAACGGTGACAGCGTCGGCCCGGTGTTGCGCGTGAAGGGCAACAGCGTGTTGGTGATGAAATCTTCGGTTCCGCAGACCGCGCCGGCGAGCACGCGGCCCTGCCCGTCCATCATCTTGGTCGCGCTGTAGGCGGTGACGTCCGCGCCGAACTCCATCGGCCGCTGCAGCGCCGGCGTCGCGAACGCATTGTCGACCACGGTCGTGATGCCGCGTTCGCGCGCGATGTCGCAGATCGCCTTGAGGTCGGCGATGTCCATCGTCGGGTTGGCGGGCGTCTCGAAGAAGAACACCTTCGTCTCGGGGCGGACCGCGTCGAGGAACGCCTGCGGATCGCGCGCATCGACGATCGTCGTGGCGATCCCGAACTTCGGCAACAGTGTGTCGGTCAGCCAGCGGCACGAGCCGAACGCGGCACGGCCGCCGACGAGGTGATCGCCGGTCTGGAGCTGGCACAGTAGCGACGCGGTCATCGCCGCCATCCCGGTCGCCATCGTCCGGCACGCCTCGGCGCCCTCCAGCAGCGCGATCCGCTCCTCGAGCATCTGCACCGTCGGGTTCTGGAGGCGGGAATAGGTCATCCCCTCCTGCTCGCCGGCAAAGCGCGCCGCGGCGTCGCCCGCCTTGTCGTAGCAATAGCCCGAGGTGAGGAACAACGCCTCCGACGTCTCGCCATATTCGCTGCGGGCGGTGCCGCCGCGGATGGCGCGCGTCGCGGGACGCCAATTCTGAGTGATCGAACGATCCTGGCCGGTCTTGCGCTTCATGCGCGACGCTTTGCCGGGGGGGAGCCGCGATGACAACCCTTGCGGGTAATAGGGCGTGGCGAGACAGGGGCGGATCTTACGATCCTCCCCCGCCAGGTGGAGGTGGCGCCGAAGGCGACGGAGGGGGAGGAGCAGGCAACCGCCGTGTCGTTCCCTCCCCCTCCGTCTGGCAAGCGCCAGCCACCCCCCTTGCGGGGGAGGATCAAAGGTTTCCCTAGTACCGGCCCCAGGTAAATTTCGAGGACAGCGCGTAGTTCCAGACCGCACCGACCAGCACGCCGATCAGCGCCGACGCCGCCCACGCGCCGTCGCGCATCTCGTACAGGAACGCGGCGATGCCGACGTTGGCGACCGCACCGACCGAGCAGATCACCGCGAACGATACCCAGCCATCGACTAGTTGCCGCCAGCCTTTCAGCCGTCGGTCACGATAGGTCAGCGCGTTGTTGAGGAAGAAGTTGAAGGTCAGGGCGGCCAACGTCGCGAGGATCTCGCCGGCGAGGAAATTCGCACCGAACCCGACGAACAACGCGGTGAGCACCGCCATGTGGATACCGACGCCGAACACACCGATCGCCGAGAACATGGCGAACCGCACGGGCACGACGCGCCCGAACATCCGGTCGTACAACGCGATCAGATATTCCAGCGCGACGACGTGGTCGAGCTTGCTCTCACCCTCGGTGCGGACCCGGAACGTATAGGGCAATTCGACGAAGCGAAGCGGTTGGGGGCTGGCGGTCAACAGGTCGAGCAGGATCTTGAAGCCGATCGCGGACAAGCCCGGCGCAAGACGGCGGACGATGTCGCTGCGGATCATGAAGAAGCCGCTCATCGGATCGCTTAGATCGGCCTTCAACACGCGGCGTGCCAACTTGGTCGCAAGCGCCGACTTGGCGACGCGGTCACGGTCCCAATCGCCAGTGCCGCCGCCGCTGACGAAGCGCGAGCCGATCGCCACGTCGGTTTCACTGTCCTTCAGCAGGTCGAGCATCGCCGGCAGCAACGTCTCGTCATGCTGGAGGTCGCCGTCGATCACCGCGACGACCGGCGCCGCCGTCGCGCACATCCCCTCAATGCACGCCGACGAGAGCCCGCGCCGGCCGATCCGCTGGATCACGCGGACGCGCCTGTCGAGCCGGGCGATCGCGCGCGCGGCGTCGGCGGTGCCGTCGGGACTGTCGTCGTCGACGAAGATCGCTTCCCAGTTGCGACCGACCAGCGCCTGATCGAGCTTGGCGATCAACGTCGGGACGTTGGCCTTCTCGTTGAACGTCGGGATGACGATCGCGAGTTCGAGAAGGTCGGGGATCATCGGGTCAGCCGAGTTCGGCGAGAATGGCGTCGCCCATCGCGGCGGTGGTCAGCGTGCCGCCGAGATCGGGCGTGCGCGCGCCACCGAGGATCGCCGCCGCGACCGCAGCCTCGATCCGGTCGGCGGCGTCGGGCAGCCCAAGCGAATGCCGCAGCATCATCGCGGCGGACAGGATCGCGGCGCACGGATTGGCCTTGCCCTGTCCGGCGATATCGGGCGCGCTGCCGTGGATCGGCTCGTACATGCCGCGGCCGGTGCCATCGAGTGCGGCGGACGGGAGCATGCCGATCGAACCCGCGCACATCGACGCTTCGTCCGAGAGGATGTCGCCGAACAGGTTGCCGGTGACGATCACGTCGAACTGGCCGGGCTTGCGGACCATCTGCATCGCCGCGTTGTCGACATACATGTGGCTGAGCTCGACGTCCGGATAGTCTGCCGAAACCTCGACGACGACATCGCGCCAGAGCTGAGAGGTTTCTAGCACGTTGGCCTTGTCGACCGACAGCAATTTGCCTTTCCGCGTGCGCGCCGTTTCAAAACCGACGCGGGCGATGCGCGCGATCTCGCGTTCGTCGTAGCGCATCTCGTCATGGCCTTCGCGCAGGCCGTCGGCGGTGGTGCGGAAACCCTTCGCGCCGAAATACACGTCGCCGGTGAGTTCGCGGATGATGACCATGTCGATCTCGCGCGCGATCTCGGGGCGGAGCGCGGAGGCGTCCTCCAGCCCGGCGAACAGTTTTGCGGGGCGCAGGTTCGCGAACAGGCCGAGTTCCTTGCGCAAGCCGAGGATCGCCTGTTCGGGTCGAAGATGCCGGTCGAGCTTGTCGCAATCGGGATCGCCGACTGCGCCGAACAGGATGGCGTCGGCACGCTTCGCGAGCTCCAGCGTTTCGGGCGGGAGCGGATGGCCGACCGCCTTGTACGCGGCGCCGCCGACCAGGCCCGCCTCGTAGGTCAGATCGAGCCCGAGCGTGTCGAGCACGCGGCGCGCCTCTGCCGTAACTTCGGGTCCGATGCCGTCGCCGGCCAGTATCGCGATCAAGGGCATGTGCGTTCCTCCGCCGCCGCCCTTGCCGGGCGAGGCGCGCTCACGCAACCGCCCTTTTGAGACGATCCACCAGCCGGTCGCGCGCAGCCAGCGGATCGGCTCGACGATCGACCAGGATGTCGCGCGCGAGGAAATGGCCGGTGAGACGCAGGCCATCGAAGATATCGGGCCAGTCGGCTTCACCGCCGATGATGAGGAATCGGGGCAATCGCAACAGCTTGGCCTCGTATCCGAACGCAGCCCCGCGCGAGACCGCGCCGCCGCTCTTGGGCGAGACGAAGCCAAGGTCGTCCTCCACGCCGCTCGCAACGCACCGATCGAGATCCAGCCCGAAGCCGAGCTCCGCCAGCACCAGCAGTTCGTACCGCACCAGTGCCGCCGCCCATCCGCGTGCGGAGGGCGCCGCCTCGACCGCGCCGAGCAGGCCGTCGAGCGCGTCGTGGATGTGGGGATAGGGCTGCGCTTCGGGAAGCGCGGCCGCCGTGAGCGCGGTCGCCCATTCGAGCGCGCCTGCCGCGAGCGGTTCGTGATGCAATGTCGCGCGGCTGTGGATCAGCTCTGCGGTCAGCGATGCGAGCTGCTCACCGGTCCGCGCGCGCCATTCGCCCTGGATGACGTTTGCCTGGAGCAGCACCGGCCGCATCGCGCGCGATCGTCCGCCGCGGACATAGCCGGGCTGGACACCGTCGTTGCGGGTCAGCGCGCGCACGATCGCGCCATGCTCGCCGTGCTGGCGGACGGCGACGACGATGGCGGCTGCGCGGAGATGCATGCGGTCCTATACCCTCTCCCGCCGGTAGAGGGAGGGGCCTGCGATCGATCCTATATCCTCCCCCCGCCAGGGGAGGATTTACGGGGATCGAATGTCGCTTGAACCCTAGCGGCGAATCCTCTTCGCGAGCCTTGCCAGAATCGGATGCGTCGCGGCGCGCTTGGCGGCGACTATCGCTGCGTCGAACGTCCGCAACGCCGTCACCGCCGCGCGGTTCGCAGGCGTCGGCCGAAGCAGCAGCACGTCGACGCACGACGTGCCGCCGGTCGAGAACTGCCGCTTGTGCTGGCCCTCCCCCTCGGTGAAATCGAACCGCGCGAAGCTACCGTCCGCGAACAGATCGCGCATCGCTTCGACCTGCAGCACCGCGCCGGGCGACAGATCGTTATGCGCAGGATCATGGCCGACATGATCGTAGCGGAGCGACCCGCCCTCTGCGGTGCAGCACAGATACGCGATCGGCGCACCGCCCAGAAATAACAGCCATGCACGCAGCCGGTCCCCTGCGGCGAGCGACTGGAGGTGGCGGACGGAGCCTCCGTCCTCCGGCAGTCCCGACCCCAGAAGTTTCTCCTGATAGGTCGTCGCGGATACCGCGCGGGCCAGCGGGTGAAACGCCGCGAAGGCTTCGGCGCCGTGATAGCGGCGGATATCGAGCGTACCGCCGTTCGCGGTGGCGAGCTTCTTCGCCTTGCGCTTGATGCCTGATCGCGCGCTGCCCGACAGGCCCGCCAGCCATGCCGGCTCGCCCGCCGCGAGATCGATATGGTAGCGGCTATAGCGTTGCCGAACGAAGGCGAGCAGGCCTTTGTCATCCAGACCCGCCAGCATCGTCTCGGGCAACGACGTAACCAGGTAGCCATCGGCGTCGTTCGGCAGGGACGGCAAGTTCGGCGGCGTCGCGGCGAGCACCGCATCGAGCGAGAACGGCACGCGGATCAGTCGCTTCGAGATCGTGGCGAGCGTCCGCGCCCCCACCTGGAACTTCAGCGGTACCGTCCGGACCATTATCGGCGCCGTGGCCGGGACCGTTCCGAGATCCAGTTCGACCAGAGCTGTTCGGCCTGGCGCCAGCGCGTCCGCAACTGATCCGGCGCGAGCGGCACGTCGGCGCTGTCGAGCGCGAGCGGCGGGCGATCGGCGAAATGATGCGTCGGCAGCACGTCGCGCATCTCGGCGAGGATCGCGCACAATGCCTGGAAGCGGCGGACATGGACCGCGTTGGCGCGCGTGCCGCGGCGGTTGGCGAGCTCGAACCCGTGGCTGACGATCGTCACCGCGGCGTGGTGCGATACCGCGGCATGTTCGAGCGCGTCGTAGCTTTCGCCGGCGGACAGCGCGCAGAGCTGGAAGGTGCGGACTTTCCCCGGCGAATCCTCGATCACCGTCACGGGCACTTCGATCAGGTCGTTGTCCGGTGACAGCCTAACCGGGGCGATCTGATGCGCGGACAGCGAGATGCGGCTCGATCCCGGCGCTTCGGAGCCGTTGTGGCTACTGTCGTAGCTGAAGCCGAGCGATCCAAGCGCGGTCAGCGTATCGTCGTTGGCGGCGTAACTGCCCGCGCGGAAGGCGATCGGCCGCGGTGCACCGGCCTCGACCAGCAGGTCGGTGGCGCGGATCAGCAGCTCGGTCTGTTCGGCGAGGTCATAGTCGAACAGCTGGAAACGCCCGTGATGCGCGCCGCCATCGCCGAGCTGCGCACCGGTCCAGTTGGGGTGAAGATGCAGCTGAACCTCCTGTCCGGCGGCGAGGATCGTCTCCACCATACGGCGGACGGGTGCAGGGCCGTAGACGAGCGCCGGCATCGGATCGACGAAGAAGCACGCTTTCAGCTCATGCTTGGCGAGTTCGCTCAATTGATAGCTGAGCCCGACGCCCGCCGGTTCGAGCGACCGCGTATAGATATCGTCGCTGCCGAGTCGCGCGGCGTGATGCCGCCAGGCGAATTCGGTGTCGACGGTCAGGAATACGGGCGTGGTCACGGGCTGGTGTGTAACAATTCGTCATGAAGATTGAGTTGCATTTTTTTGCAATAGAACCGTTTTGAACAACCGCGGGTGGGTACCCCGCTCGCTCAGTGATAGCCCGACCCACGCCTATCTCGAATGGTAGAAGTCATACACCTGTTGCGCGACTCCGGCCGACACGCCCGGCGCCTGTTGCAGGTCCTGCAGACTCGCATTGCGGACGGCGCGGCCGGTGCCGAAGTGCATCAGCAGCGCCTTCTTCCGCGCGGGGCCGATACCGGGGACCTCGTCGAGCGGGCTGGCGCCGATCGCCTTGCTGCGCTTGTCGCGGTGGACGCCGATCGCAAACCGGTGGACCTCGTCACGGAGGCGCTGGAGGTAGAACAGCACCGGCGCATTCACCGGCAGCTGGAACTCCCGGCCGTCGAGCATGTGGAAGACCTCGCGGCCATCGCGGCCGTGTTCCGGGCCCTTGGCGATCCCGACCAGGCACACGTCCTCGACGCCGATCTCCTCTAGCGCGGCCTTGACCGTGTTGAGCTGGCCCTTGCCGCCGTCGATCAAGACGAGATCCGGCCAGTCGCCCGAATCCCGATCGGGGTCCTCGGCCTGCGCGCGCGAGAACCGCCGCGTGAAGACCTCGCGCATCATCGCGAAATCGTCGCCCGGCGCGGTATCCTTGTTCTTGATGTTGAACTTTCGATACTGGCCTTTGCGGAAGCCCTCCGGCCCCGCGACGACCATCGCGCCGGTCGCGGCGGTACCCTGGATGTGGCTGTTGTCGTAGATCTCGATCCGCTGCGGCGGCTCGGCGAGGTCGAACAGGTCGGCGACTTCGCGCAGCAGCTTGGCCTGCGTGGTCGATTCGGCCTGGCGCCGCTCGATCGCCTCGATTGCGTTGCGCTTGGCCTGGTCCATCAGGCGGCGGCGATCGCCTCGCTGCGGAACCTGCAATGCGATCTTGTAGCCGGCGCGTTCGCCTAGGGCTTCTGCAAGCAGCGCGCCTTCCGTCAGTTCGCGGTCGAGCAAGATCTGCTTGGGCGGCGGGACCTCCTCGTAGAACTGGCCGAGGAAGCTGGTCAGCACCTCGTCCTCGGGGACGTCGTTGGTGTGCTGCGGGAAGAAGCTGCGATGGCCCCAGTTCTGGCCGCCGCGGATGAAGAACGCCTGGATGCCGATCAACCCGTCCTTGCACGCCATCGCGAAGATATCGGCGTCGCCAACCCCTTCCGCGTTGATCGCCTGCGTGCCCTGGATGAAGGTGAGCGCGCGGAGACGGTCACGGAGCAGCGCCGCGAGTTCGAAGTCCATGTTCTCCGCGGCAGCCTGCATCTGCGCGCCGAGCTTGGCCTGCACGCCAGTCGACTTGCCGCCAAGGAACGCCTTCGCGTCCTCGGTCAATTCCCGGTACGCGGCCTCGTCGATCCGCCCGACGCACGGCGCTGAGCAGCGCTTGATCTGGTACAACAGGCAGGGCCGGTCGCGGGTCTTGAAGAAGCTGTCGGTGCAACTGCGCAGAAGGAACAGCTTCTGGAGCGCGTTGAGCGTGTTGTTGACCGACCCGGCGCTCGCGAAAGGCCCGTAGTAATTGCCTTTTGCCCGGCGCGCGCCGCGGTGTTTCTGAACGCGCGGGAACGCGTGGTCGTCGCGCAGGAGGATGAAGGGGAAGCTCTTATCGTCGCGCAGCAGCACGTTGTAGGCGGGGCGATAGCGCTTGATGAGTTGCGATTCGAGCAGCAGCGCTTCGGCTTCGTTGTTGGTCGTGACGATCGTCATCGACCGGGTCTGCGACACCATCCGCTGGAGGCGTTTGGTCAGCCGCTCGACCTGAACGTAGTTCGCGACACGGTTGCGGAGCGCACGCGCTTTGCCGACGTAGAGCACGTCGCCGCGCGCATCCTGCATACGGTAGACGCCGGGGCGGATCGGCAGCGTGTCGAGCACGTTCCTGATCGCCGCTACGCCTGCCGCGAGGTCTGGCGCTTCACCGCCGCCGCGGACGGCGAATGTGGACTTGTCTTCGTTGAACCGGTCGGGGGAATTGGGTGAGGACATTGTCGTGGAATCTAGGGAGTGGGAGGGGGTTATGCCAGCGATCGTCTTTGTCGCTGGAGAAGTGATTTTCACGCGAAGGCGCAAAGGCGCGAAGAAGATTTTTTTCGCGCAGAGGCGCAGAGGACGCTGAGAGAAGGGTCATGTGGTGCGAGGCTAGCGCCAAGACTGCCGAAGGCTGATATTCCTCGTAGTCAAGTCGATCATCGGCCCGGAGCGCAACACCTCCGCGCTCTCTGCGCCTCTGCGCGAACCAATCGTCCTTCTCTTCGCGCCTTTGCGCCTTCGCGTGAGTCAATCTTCTTCGTGCCCTGCGGGTGAAGAGAGTCACGCCTGAGCGAAAACCTTTGTGCCGACGATGCCAACCACGGTCAGCGCCATGAAGGCGGCCTGGACGCCGCTGACGCGGTCGCCGAAGAGGATTACGCCGCCGATGATCACGCCGACCGCGCCGGCTCCGGTCCATAGAGCGTAGGCGGTGCCGGCAGGGAGACCGCGCATGGCTAGCGCGAGCAGGCCCATGTTGACGAAGCTCAGGACGATCGGGACGCTCGACGCCTGCCAGGTGGCGAGCGTCGCAGCCCATTTGAGGCTGAGCGCCCAGCTGATTTCGGTGATGACGGCGATGCCGAGGATGAGCCAGGACATGAGTGTTCTCCAACGGGCTCAGATTGGAGACTTGGCCGCCGGAAACCCGGGAAGAGACGGCCGTCATGGATATGCAGGTGCGTGAGGGGCGTGCCCTCACCTTCCCACTGCTTCGCAGCGGGCCCCTTCCTCTCCCCGGAGGGAGAGGAGATTACTTAGTTCAGGCGGCTGAGGCCGGAGATCGAGCGGTCGACCATCATGCGGTCGGCGGCTGCGTCGTGGTGCTCGGCGATCAGGATACCGGCGGCTTTGGCCGCAGCATCGGCGGCCCGCGCGCGGACTTCAGCGATCGCGGCACGTTCGGCGGCGGCGATCTTGTCCTCGGCCATCTTCGCACGGCGGGTCATGAGGTCTTCGGCGCCCGCTTTAGCCTTGGCGATGATCGCTGCGGCTTCGGTATGCGCGTGAGCCTTCATGGCTTCAGCTTCGACGTGCGCGGTCTTGGCCTTTGCCTCGTATTCCGTGCGGATCGCTTCGGCTTCGGCACGGAGCGCTTTGGCTTCGTCGAGCTGCGTGCGGATGCCGGCGATGCGCGTGTCGAGCATCTTGCCGATCATGCCTGGAACCTTCTTCCAGATCATCAGCAGGATGACGACGATCATCGCCACCGCGACCCAGCCTGTCGAGGTCAGGCCG
Source organism: Sphingomonas sp. SL1004 (assembly GCF_057815015.1). Taxonomy (NCBI): domain Bacteria; kingdom Pseudomonadati; phylum Pseudomonadota; class Alphaproteobacteria; order Sphingomonadales; family Sphingomonadaceae; genus Sphingomonas; species Sphingomonas sp. SL1004. The sequence goes on along the minus strand of NZ_JBYMUX010000001.1, from coordinate 3,784,404 downwards.
AGCGCGGTCGGATCGGGCACGTGCTCGACGCCGCCGGGTGCGGTCGTGTGACCCTGGAGGCCCTGGTTGTCGATCGCACCCTCGGGCGCCATGCCCTCGCCGTGGATGACCTTTGCGGCCGAATCTGGATTAGCCATGCGCCATAGTCCTGCGTACCGCGTCGGTCGCCGCGTCCAGGCTGACCTGGAGGCCGGCGACCTTGGCGGCCAATTGCTGTGCTGCTTCGGCGGCGACACCCTGCAAGTTCGAGAGTGCCTCGGCCTTCGCGTTGGCGACCGCCAGGTCATGATGACCCAGGCGCTCGGCGAGTTCGGCGTCGGCCGCATGGACCTGCTGCTCGAACGCGGTCGCCGCGCGCTTGGCTGCTGCCGCGGTCTCGGCCTGCGCCGCAGTACGCGCCGCGTCCATTTCGGCCTGCCAGTTCGCCTGGACCGTATCGGCCTGCGCACGGGCAGCGACCGCCGCCGCCAGATCGCCGGCGATCTTGCCTTCGCGCGAGTCCACGTTGGACACGATCTTTGGCACCATTCCCTTGCCGATCCCGAAATACAGGATGCCGAAGGTGAGGAGCAGCCAGAAGATCTGCGAGGCGTAGGTGGCGGCTATCTGGGCAATCTGGGGCATTGGTCTGTCCTGCGTTAATCCGGCCGGGCGCGGTTGCCCGGCCAAATCACCGAGTGGTTAGGCGACGAACACCAGGATGATCATGGTGACGAATGCGAGCAGACCCAGAAGCTCGGCTGCTGCGAAACCGATGAACAGACGGCCCTGCTGGCTGTCGGCTGCGCCCGGGTTGCGCAGAGCGCCGGCGAGGAACTGGGCGAACACGTTGCCCACGCCGAGTGCTGCGAGGCCCATGCCGATCGCTGCGAGGCCGGCACCGATCATCTTTGCTGCTTGTGCGTCCATGGTAAATTCCCTTTGAAAATCAGTTGGTAAATAGAAAACTTAGTGGAGATTGACCGCGTCGTTCAGATAGACCGACGTCAGCAACGCGAACACGTATGCCTGGATCGCGGCGACCAGCAGCTCGAGCAGCGTGATGCCAATCATCAGCAGCATGCTCGGCGCGCTCACCAGACCGATGTACATCCCGCCGAGGTTCAGGCCGTTGATCACGAACGCGGCCAGCACCTTGAGCAGGATATGCCCTGCGGTCATCGCCACGAACAGTCGCAGACCGAGCGAGAACGGCCGCACCAGGAACGACATCAGCTCGACCACGAAGATCAGCGGGATCATCAGCGCGGGCGTACCGCTCGGCACGAACAGCGAGAAGAAGTGGAAGCCGTGCTTGCCGAAGCCGACGAGCAGCACGATTCCGAAGCTGATCAGTGCCAGCACGCCGGTGACGGTCATGTGGCTGGTCACGGTGAACGGGTGCACGCCGGGGACGATGCCGAACGGCAGGAGCCCGATGATGTTCGCGAACAGGATGAACATGAACAGCGAGAAGACATAGGGCACGAAGCGCTTGCCGCCGGGGCCGACATTCTGCTCGAGCATGCCCGAGATAAAGCCGGTGAAGCCCTCGACCGCCATCTGCCAACGACCGGGCACGAGCTCGCGCTTCATGCCACCGATCATGAACGCCCAAAGCGCGACCAGCGTCACCACCATCCACAATGCGGAGTTGGTGAACGACAGGTCATAGCCACCTACGATCCAGTGCGAGCCGAACGCCGGCTCGATCAGGAACTGGTGCATCGGATCGATCTTGCCGCCCTGTTCTGCCGCCACGTGGAATCCCTGCCGTCTTGATACGACAAACGCCCGGTTACTCCGGGCGTTCGCCTGAAATTCGAATGATCTGCCTGAACGCGACCGCTATCCCGAGGAACAGCAACACGATCAGTCCCCAAGGGCCAGTGCCGAACCAATGGTCTATCAACCACCCGATCAGCGCACTGCCGACGAGACTCCCGACGAGAGCGGAAATGACGCGATTGCCTTGCGAGTACCCCCGCTCGGCATCCGCCCCCTTCTGCCCCTTTGCCGGCGTTTCCCGATGCTGCGCCTCTCGCAATCGCTCATCGAGCGCGGAAAGTCGCGGATCTTCAACACCCTGGGGGTCCTGTCCGGGTTCGATCTCCGCCACGCACGTTCCTCCACCTGATTTCGCATCGGGGAGGAAGCAAGCAGCGACGAGCGATCCCGCCAAGGCGCGGTCCGTTTAGAAAAGGGGGGGGTGCAAGTCAACTGGTGTGACAGGGGCGTCATTAATGGGGCGTTCGATCCTCCCCTGCTAGGGGGAGGCGGCAACGCAGGTGAAGGAGGGGGAGGATGCGGAACCTACGTTTCGCTTGCCTCCCCCTCCGTCTGGCAAGGGCCAGCCACCTCCCCCTGGCGGGGGAGGATTTTAGCGAGGGGCGTCGGAACGGCCACGCTCTTCGTCATCCCGGCGAAAGCCGGGACCTCGCGCCACGGGGGGACGCCCCTCTTTCTTCGTCACCCCGGACCTGTTCCGGGGTCCACCGTTCCGCACGCCCACGGCTATCGACTATGCGGAACCGTGGATGCCGGAACGAGTCCGGCATGACGGGAGGTCAAACGCACCGCGAATCGCGGTCGGGGGCGCCGGCGGTGCGGGTCTTCCAAACGCCGTCCGGAGTCTTGTACTTCTCGCCCGGATTGGTCTGCAGGATCAGGTTGCAGCCGCTGGTGAACGCGAGTTGCTCGACCGTCGCGCCGCTCGCCTGCGCCTTCTGCGTATACGCCGACTTGCGCTGGATGTTGATGTTGTTGACCAGCGCACGCAGATCGCCGCTCGCCGCACCGACCAGCCCCAGATACCCGTCGGGTTGCTCGCCGACCTCGCCCCCGGCACGCGCCGCGGCATAGGCCGGATCGCGCTGCGCCGACGCCGCCACCGAAAGGCCGCCGAGAACCGCGGCTGCGGCGATCATGGCAATGGCCCCATTCCTGCCCGCAAAAACGCTCATATCAAAATATCCCCGGATTCTGCTGGATCAACGATTTCGCCTCGCCATCGAGACGATAGACCACTTCCTGCGTGACGTTGATGTTGAGGTTGATCTCGATCGGCTTGTCGGGCGCCGACACGTTGATGCAGCCTGGCAAGGCGGCCAACAGCCCGACAATAGCGATCGTCCTCGTCATCCCATGCAAGATCGGCCTTTGCTCCAGCTTCTTCAATCCTGTTTCGGTCATGGCACGATCCTGCTTGCGAGAGGCTGAATGGTCGGGGGTTTAGGAGAAGGCGGCGCCGACTGTTGCTGGATCAGCGCGGGCAGGTTGCGCTGGATCAGCCGCTTCGGGTCGTAGAAGCTCTGCGCCGAGTCGAGCAGCCCGCGGAACGGCGCCTTGATGCGGATATTGAAGATGAACGGCAGTTTCTGGAGCCGGCGGACGATGAAGTTCGACTTCGCGCCCTCGCCCTGGCTGATCCCGGCAAAGCGCACGTCGGTGACCATTTCGCCTGCGAGCGGCCCGTTCATGCCGACCCGCAGCGACTGGTAGCGCAGCGACTTCAGCGCCTGGAACGCGATGTTCGCCCATATGCCGAGGTCCTTCTGGCTGAGATCGCCGACATAGGCGAGCGTGCCGCCACCCGGTCGCACGCGCAGATCGCCGCCCTCGATCCGGCCGCCGCTCTCGTCGAAGATCATCGGCAGGACGCCGTCGAAGATGCCGGTCGCGTCGAGATTCTTGAAATCGAACTGCTGCAGGAACTGGTCGGCGGCCATGTTGGCGATGTGGAACGTCATCCGCCGTTCCTTCGGCGCGGAGAAGTCGAGCAAAGTCGGGTCGAGCGTCAGCGATCCGCCGGCGAACGGCCACGACCCTCCCTCGACCTGCACGCGCGCGCCTGGCAGCGTCTGGTAGCGGATCTTGCCGTCGGTGACCGGGATGCCGGGGTTGAGCGTGCGGATCGTCGCGACCTGCCCCGGCGCGCTCTGGAGGTTGAGCAGATCGGTGAAACGGATCTCGGTGGCGATCCCGGTGACCGGGCCGAAGGCGGCGGCGAGATCGGTGCCGGCGGTGCGGAATACACCGTTGCTGGTCACGCCGGCGGCGTTCCAGGCGATATGTCCCTCGCCGCTGACCGATCCGTTGACGTCGGCGATGACGCCGAAGGTGAGCGGGGTAAGAGCGTCGGGTTGTAGCCTATCCTTGGCGAACGCGATCCCGGGTACGTTGAGATCGGCCTTGCCCGCCCCGGTCCCCAGCGCGTGGGTCAGCGTGACGTCGGCGACCTTGGTGTTGGTGGTCGGCTCGAACAGCGTGCCCGCCGCGGTGATGGTGCCGTTGACCAGTTGAAGCGTCACGGTGCGTGCGGCGAGCGGCTTGAACCGCGGCGTCGGCGCGGCATCGGACACCCCCATCGCGCCGGTGAGGTTGAGCGCGCCGCCGACCAGCGTCCAGTCGCCTGCGGCGTCGCCAAGCAGCAGCGGTACGTTGGCGATTTGCCCCGAACCGCCGGTGAACGCGCCCGCCACGCCCTGCCCGGTCATGCGACCGGTGACGGTGCCGAAATCGAGTCGCGTGACACGTTCTGGCGCGCCGATGCGGGTCTGCACCCCGTCGATGGCAAAGCCGCGGTCCGCCAGCCGCACGGTCGCTCCCGCGGTCACGAGCGTGATCGGTGTCGTGCCGAGTCGCCCACCCAGCTTCGCCGCGGCGATCTTCGCGCCGCCGCTGATCCGCGCGCCGTTCACCTGCACCAGCGCGCCATCCACCGAGCACAAGGTCAGCCGCGACGGGTCGAGCACCAGCCCGGATATCGCGAGGCGCTGCACCGTCAGCGGTGCGCAACCGGTGTTGACGACCAGCCGCCCGCGACCGTTCCACAGCGCCGACACCGGCATCGACAGGCCATCGACCCGGTTGCCGGCACCGCCCAAACCGATCGGTCCCCCGAGCGTGACCCGAGTCGCGATCGAGGTCGCGCCGCCCGGAGTCGCGCTGAAGGTGACGGGGGTCAGCGCTAGGCGCGCGTCACCGGCCACATAGGGCGCGATGGTAGCGACACCGCGGATCGCCGCGCCGGGTTTCGCCTGCGCGAGCGATATGCGTGCCTCGGGCAAGCCCCCGCCGCGCATCGCGAGAACCGTGTCGAGCTGCACGCCGCCATTCGGCCAGCCGAACGCGACCCCGTCGCCGCCGCCGAGCGCCACCCGCGAACCGCTGGCGGAGGCGAGCGCGAGACGGGACAGCACCGCCTTGCCGCGTCCGCCCTCGATCTGCACGCGCAGATCGGCGTCCGCAGCGAACCCGCGTCCCGCCTTCTGGATCGCCTGCGTCACCGCGCTCGCCAGTGGTGCAACAGGCGTTCCCGCGGTTGCTCTACCGATCCCCACAAGTCCCGCGAGTCGCTTCTGCGCCACTGCCGCCCCGCTCGCCTGGACGCGCCCGTCGAACACGATCTGCTGGCCGATCCGGTAGGCGCCTGCGAGCGCAACCCGCCGCGCGTGGCCCTCGGTGGTGCGAACCGTGTCCGCGGCGATGTTCGCCTTGCCGCCGGTTTCCGCCGCGGTTCCGGTGAAGTCGATCGTGCCCCCGGCACTCGCCAAAGTCACGCCCGGTGTCCGTGCCGCACCAGTCTTGAGCGTCGCCTTGCCCTGCCAGCGATCGAGCGCCGCGGAGAGGCCGACGTCCAGATCCGCCACGATCCGCTCGGCCTGCGTCGTCCCGCAGGCGAGCCGCGACACGCGCACCGGCCCCGTCACCGTCGGCTTCGCCCCGTCGATCCGTAGCTTCACCGTCGCCGCCAGCCGGTCGATCACGCATCCACCAACATCGAGCCGCTCGCTGATCGCCGCCAGCGTGCCACGGAACCCGTCATCGAGCTTGCCCGAGCCCGCCAGCTTCAACCCGACGACTCCCTGCGGCGTCTCCAGCCGCATCCGCCCGTCGGCGACCGACACGTCGAGCGCGGGCAGTGCGAACGGCTTCCCCGATGGTGCCGGCAGCAATTTGTCGATCGCGCCGAGCGAGACCTTGCCGTCCACCAGCCGCCCGCGCAGCCTGACCTTCCCCGCGCGCACGCCCTCCAGATACGGTCCCGACAATCCGACGCCGGTCCGCGTCTCGACCCAGTCGGCGACGAGATCGGGATGCGCCGGATCGCCGATCACGACGTTGGTCAATCGCTGGCCGCCCAACGCGAGGTCGGCGATGTCGTAGCGCGCAGGCACGCCGGCCTTGGCAAGTTCGCGGTCGATGAACCCTTCGGCGATCGGTTTCCGCACCAGCCAAAGCACGACCAGCCCGGCGAGCAGAAGCAGCGCCAGCACCATCGCAACGCGGCGGGCAGTCGCAGAACGGCGAGGGTCGGCCCCGGGGTCGCCCCCCGTCTCGCTCGTCTCGCTCACTTACTCACTCCGCCACGCTCAGGCCCCTGCATAGGCGGGGGCGGGGGCGTCATGCAATTGCGCGCGGATGTGCTAGCCTGCCGAAATGGCCGAACCGGACGACGACGCCAATGTCTTGGGGAACGATCTGAAGGGCCATCGCGGGCGCCTTCGCAAACGCCTGTTCGAAGGCGGCAGCGACGCGCTGCTCGACCACGAACTCATCGAATACCTGCTCGCGATCGCGATTCCGCGCGGCGATACCAAGGCGCTAGCCAAGGCCTTGATGCGCGAGTTCGGTGGCATCGGCGGGGTGCTCACCGCGGACGCCGAAGCGCTCGGCCGGGTGAAGGGCATGGGCGAAATCTCGACCGCCGCGATCAAGATCGCGCACGCCGCCGCGATACGCCTGCTGCAATCGCAGGTCAGCGACCGCCCGGTGCTCGCCAACTGGCAGGCGCTGCTCGATTATCTCCGCGCCGACATGGCGCACCACGCGATCGAGCGGTTCCGCGTGCTGCATCTCAACACCAGGAACATGCTGATTCGCGACGAAGTGATGAGCAAGGGGTCGATCGACCAAGCCGCGGTGTATGTCCGCGAGGTCATCCGCCGCGCGATCGACCTCGGCTCCGCGTCGATCATCCTCGTCCACAACCACCCGAGCGGCGACCCCTCCCCCAGCCGCGCCGACATCGACATCACGCGGACGATCGCCGAGGCGGGCAAGCGCCTCGGCATCGCTGTGCATGACCATATCGTGATGGGGACCGGCGGCCATGTCAGCTTGCGCGCACAAGGGTTGATCTGAGGGCGGGCGTTAACCTGAAGCAACGTAAATTAATGCAGTCCGACCCAACGACCCCGTGTCTTTTTACAGCCGCCGTCGTTGTGGTCACGAAGGAGTATCCCTTGTGGACAACAAACTACACGACGAAGCATCGCACGTGACGGCCGAGCATGGTGAAGTTCTGGTCGATGGTCCGGACGGGGTCGCCGTATCCCTGACACCAGATGCGGCCGCGGAAACCTCTGATCGCCTGCTCCACAGCGCTGCCGAAGCGCAGGGGCAACTCCTCGCTGCGGCGCGCGCCGCCGAAGATCGTGCCGCGCGCAAGGTTCATTGATCGACCGCAACACATCGATCGTCGATCCGTCGTAGTCTCGTTTGCAAAGACGGACCGGAGACGCGATGCGCCAAATTCTTTATGTGAGTTCCAGTACCATAGCCGGCGACAAGGCTGATCTCGTGGGAATATTGGAACAGTCGCGTCATAACAACGCGATCGATGGTGTGACGGGGTTGCTGTGGTCGGACGGCGTTCGATTTCTGCAAGTGATCGAAGGGCCGACGGCCAGCATCGACTCGACCTTCGAGCGCATCCTGAACGATCATCGCTATTACGATCTTTCGCTCCAGCACAATATCCCGATCCTCGAACGCCAGTTCGGTGGATGGACGATGGCGCACCGGCGCGCGAACGATCCAGCCGATACCTACGACGCCCGAATGCGAAGACTGTTGACGGGCGCATCGGACAGGGTGCGCAAACCCTTTCTGTCTCTCATGGCGACAGGCGCGATCGAAGCCTGACACAAAAAGGCCGCCGGACGAACCCGGCGGCCACCTTGCACCATCGAATGTGCCGACGGCGAACATGCCGACAGGTATCAGCCCTGCGACAGGAAATTCGTCAGTTCGGTCTTCGACAGCGACTTGTTCTTGTCGGTGTCGGCTTGGGCGAACGCGGCATCGACCCACTTCTTGGTATCGGGCGTACCGGCCTTGGTCGACGGATCGGTCTTGGTCTTCAGCGCGACCATCCATGCGCCGAACTCGGTCGGGCTTAGCTTGCCGTCGCTGTTTTTGTCGTATCCGGGAAACTCGGTGTCGACGACCTGCGCAACCTGCGCACCCGATGCCGGCTGCGTTGCGGCCTGTTCCACAGGTGCCGCTTGCATCGGCGCTGCATCGGTTGGCGTGGCCTGAGAAGTTGTCGCCGACGGCGTGGTCGAAGTCATCGCCCCTCCTGCGGTTGCCGGGTCGGCCTGTGCAGGCGTCGGGCTGGTCTGAGCCAATGCGGGCGCAGCAATCGTCATGGTGGCTGCGAGCAGAGCAAATTTCAACATTGCATCTCTCCGTTGTTATAGTGTCAGGCACGACACCGATTCTTAGAACCGTCGGGCGGATACTAGGCGGCAACAACCCGCGACTCCGTCGATTGGTTCCAGATCACACCGCTGGAGCGCCCTTCGCGCATTTGAACCCCGGCGCCCGGCCTGCTACCGCGCCTGCAATCGCCTCCGCGTTCCCCATTTGCGGGGGCGCGAGCGTGCCCCGCCCCCTAAGCTCCCGAGGAAACCCATGGTCCCCCGCTATTCCCGCCCCGACATGGTCGCGATCTGGACGCCCGAAGCGCGCTTCAAGATCTGGTTCGAGATCGAAGCGCACGCTACCGACGCGCTCGCCGAGCTGGGCGTGGTCCCCAAGGAAGCCGCCGCCGCGATCTGGGAAAAGGGTGCGTTCGAAGTCGACCGGATCGACGAGATCGAGCGCGAGACCAAGCACGACGTCATCGCCTTCCTGACCAACGTCGCCGAGCATGTCGGGCCGGAAGCGCGCTTCATGCACCAAGGCATGACATCGTCGGACGTGCTCGACACGTGCCTGGCGGTGCAGCTGGCCAAGGCTAGCGACATCCTGATCGCCGATCTCGACGCATTGCTGGTAGTGCTGGAGCGCCGCGCACGCGAGCATAAGATGACGCCGACGATCGGTCGCAGCCACGGCATCCACGCCGAGCCGGTGACGTTCGGGCTGAAGCTTGCGCAGGCGCATGCCGAGTTCGCCCGCAACCGCGCGCGGCTAGTGGCGGCGCGCGAGGACGTCGCGACCTGCGCGATCTCGGGCGCGGTCGGTACGTTCGCGAACATCGATCCGTTCGTGGAAGAGTATGTCGCGGGCAAGCTGGGTCTGTCGGTCGAGCCCGTCTCGACGCAGGTGATCCCGCGCGATCGCCATGCGATGTTCTTCGCGACGCTGGGCGTGATCGCCAGCTCGATCGAGCGGCTCGCGACCGAAGTGCGGCATTTGCAGCGTACCGAAGTGCTTGAGGCGGAGGAGTTCTTTTCGCCCGGCCAGAAGGGCTCGTCGGCGATGCCGCACAAGCGCAATCCGGTGCTGACCGAGAACCTGACCGGCCTCGCGCGGATGGTGCGCGGTTACGTCACGCCGGCGATGGAGAACGTCGCGCTGTGGCACGAGCGCGACATCTCGCACTCGTCGGTCGAGCGGTATATCGGCCCCGACGCGACGATCACGCTCGATTTCGCGCTCGCGCGGCTGACCGGGGTGATGGACAAGCTGGTCGTGTACCCCGAGCGGATGTTGAAGAACCTCAACAAGATGGGCGGGCTCGTCCATTCGCAGCGCGTGCTGCTGGCATTGACGCAGGCGGGCGTGAGCCGCGAGGACGCGTATCGCCTCGTGCAGCGCAACGCGATGAAGGTGTGGGATTCGGACGGCGCGCTGTCGCTGCTCGAACTGCTGAAGGCGGATCCGGAAGTGACGCTGTCGGACGCGGAGCTCGAGGACAAGTTCGACCTCGGCTATCACCTGAAGCACGTCGATACGATCTTCGCCCGGGTATTCGGCGCGGCTTAATCCCACCGGGTCGATCGGCGATTGCGCGCAACGCAATTGCGATTACCTGTTACAAAATTGCGACAATGCGCAACTATGCATACATCGCCCTTGCCGGATATTGTTCCGGCATCGGAGACCTACCCATGCGCATGTTCGAAACCGTGACCAGCACCATGCTGGCGATCGCGGCTCAAGCGCTGGTGGTCGGGGTGGTCATCACCGCCTTCTGATCCATCGGCCCGCCCGCCCCCTTCCCAGGGGGCGCGGCTAGGGCCCGAGTTTATAGCGCTGGCGTCGAGCAGGTCCGAAGTGGATCAATCGCTTCGCCCTTCCCGTCGAAACGGTTGCGCACCCGATAGCAGTTACTCCGTCCGATCCCCAATGTTCACGCCAGCCTAGCAAAGACCTGCTGGGCGGTAACGGGAGAGACGGACATGCGCCTGCACCAATTCCTGATCACATCGGCCCTCTTCGCGGTACCCGTGCAAGCGCAGGACGAAGCACCCAAATCATTGCCGTCGCTTGATGCTGCACTGCCTGCCGACGTGCGCCTGATGTTAGCCAGCGCTTCGCAAAACCAATCGCTGTTCCCTATCAATGGATCGGAGCCCTTTGCAGGCACGATCCTTAAGGCCGATGTCATCAGTTTTTCGGCCAATAGCGAACTGGTCCTCGGTGCCACGAGCGCACCGTTCATCGTCATCGCCGCGCGCGACGTTAAATTTCCCGATACGGACTCGAGTTATCGAATCCGGTTCGAGACACCAACGGCTGCAAACGGAGTGGATGGCGCTGGGGGCGAAGCCGGCGGGGCAGGTGCCAGTGTCACGCTGCCCCACGTCTATTTCGTCGTTGATCATTTTTCCGTGGGCAACGATGCCCAGCCGCGGCTGATTAATCTTGCCCTCAAATTCCGCGGCGTAGCTGGCGGGGATGGCGGCCGCGGCGGTGCCGGCAAGGATGGCGCCGACGGTACGCGCGGTAAAAAAGCGTCTAGTGGCGTTGGCTGCAATCATAGCGGGGGAGACGGCAGTCCCGGCGACGACGGCGGCGCAGGTGGCAAGGGAGGGGATGGCGGTCGTGGTGGCGATGGTAGTTCCGTGACCTTTGTCTCAACGTCGCGCGGCGTTGGCCAGTTCAGCTACGCCTCGATTCAGAATCAAGGGGGTAACGGCGGAGGTAACGGCCCTGCCGGCAAATCAGGACGGCCGGGAAGTGGCGGCCCAGGCGGCCATGGAAAAGGGTTTTGCCATGGCGGAGATACTGGAAAAGCCGGCCGCAGCCCAGTTCCGGCTTCCGCCGGAGCCGACGGAGCCAGGGGAACGAAAGGCACAGTCGAACTCATCAGCCTGCCAACAACTGCATTGATCGGCTAGAACTATGCGACAGGTGACGCGCTGCCGCCTCACCTGTCACCTGGCTACTCCCCCGCGAACACACCCTTGAGCTTAGCGAAGAAGCCCTGGCTTGCCGGGCATTCGTCGCCCGTCTCGGTCTCGCGGAACATCTCGAGCAATTCCTTCTGGCGATTGCTGAGACGCGTGGGGGTTTCGACGTCGATCTGGACGACGAGGTCGCCGTGGCCTCGGCCCTGCAGCACCGGCATGCCGGCGCCGCGTTGGCGGAGCTGCTTGCCCGACTGGATACCGGCGGGGATCTTCACTTCATGCGTGCGACCGTCGAGGCCGGGGATCGACAGCGAACCGCCGAGCGACGCGACCGTGAAGCTGATCGGCGCGCGCGCGAACAGCGTCGTGCCTTCGCGCTCGAACAGATTGTGCTTGGTCACGTGGAGGAAGATGTAGAGGTCGCCGGACGGAGCGCCGCGGGCGCCAGCCTCGCCCTCGCCGGACATGCGGATCCGCGTGCCTTCGTCGACGCCGGGGGGGACGTTGATCGACAGCGTCTTGGTCTTCTCGACCCGACCTTCGCCGCGACAATCCGGGCACGGGTCGGCGATGACTTCGCCGGCGCCGTTGCAGACCGGGCAGGCGCGCTCGACCACGAAGAAGCCCTGCTGCGCACGGACTTTCCCGTGGCCGCCGCAATGCTGGCAGGTTTTCGCACGCGTACCGGCCTTGGCGCCCGAGCCGTCACAGGTGTCGCAGAGCGCCGACACGTCGACCGTGATCTCGGTCGTCTTGCCGTGGAACGCTTCGTCGAGCGAGACTTCCATGTCGTAGCGCAGGTCCGCGCCGCGCCGGGCCGCCGAGCGGCCACCGCCGCGCTGGGCGCCGCCCATGAACTCGCCGAAGACGCTTTCGAAGATGTCGCTGAAGCCGCCGAAATCCTGCGCGCCGCCACCGTGGCTACCGCCGCCGCCGTTCTGGAACGCGGCGTGACCGAAGCGATCATAGGCCGCGCGCTTCTGCGGATCCTTGAGGCACTCGTACGCCTCGCTGACTGCCTTGAACTGCGCTTCGGAATTCTTGCAGCCGGCATTCTTGTCCGGGTGATACTTCATCGCGAGCTTGCGGTAGGACGATTTGATCGTCCCCGCATCCGCGGTCCGCTCGCATTCGAGCAGTTCGTAATAATCTGTCTGGGTACTCATAGCGGCCCTCTTAGCCCTCTCCCCTCCGGGGAGAGGGTTGGGTGAGGGGCCATTCCACACGGCAGCGCGCGGAACTGCCCCTCACCCCGGCCCTCTCCCCGAGGGGGAGAGGGAGTTTCGGTTACGCCTTCGGGTTGTCGTCGACTTCCGAGAACTCGGCGTCGACGACGTCGTCGTCCTTCTTCGCGCCGTCACCATCAGCCGACGGCGAAGCGTCCGCCTGGGCCTGCTTCTCGTAGATCGCCTGGCCGAGCTTCATCGCGACCTGGGCGAGCGCGGTGCTCTTCTCGGTCATCGCGTCCGCATCGCCGCTCTCGACCGCAGCCTTGGTCGCGTCGATGGCGGCCTGGATCTCGGTCTTGAGCGACTCGTCGACCTTGTCGCCATTGTCGGCAAGCTGACGCTCGGTGGTGTGGACCAGCGACTCTGCGTTGTTCTTCGCCTCGGCGCCGGCACGACGCTTCTTGTCTTCCTCGGCGAAGGTCTCGGCATCGCGGACCATCTGGTCGATGTCGTTGTCCGAAAGGCCTCCCGACGCCTGGATGCGGATCTGCTGCTCCTTGCCGGTGCCCTTGTCCTTGGCCGAGACGCTGACGAGGCCGTTCGCATCGATGTCGAACGTGACTTCGATCTGCGGCACGCCGCGCGGTGCCGGCGGGATACCCACGAGATCGAAATTGCCAAGCATCTTGTTGTCGGCCGCCATCTCGCGCTCGCCCTGGAACACGCGGATCGTCACCGCGCCCTGGTTGTCGTCGGCGGTCGAATAGGTCTGCGACTTCTTGGTCGGGATCGTCGTGTTGCGATCGATCATCCGGGTGAACACGCCACCCAGCGTCTCGATGCCGAGCGACAGCGGCGTCACGTCGAGCAACAGCACGTCCTTGACGTCGCCCTGCAGCACGCCGGCCTGGATCGCGGCGCCCATTGCGACGACTTCGTCCGGGTTGACGCCGGTGTGCGGCTCCTTGCCGAAGAACTGCTTCACGACTTCACGGACGCGCGGCATGCGCGTCATGCCGCCGACCAGCACGACTTCCGAGATGTCCTCGGGCTTCAGGCCGCCGTCTGCGAGCGCCTTGCGGCAAGGCTCGAGCGTACGCTTGACCAGATCCTCGACCATCCGCTCCAGGTCGGCGCGGGTGATCGACTTCACCAGATGCTTCGGGCCGTTCTGGTCCGCGGTGATGAAGGGCAGGTTGACCTCGGTCGTCTGCGCCGACGACAACTCGATCTTCGCCTTCTCGGCGGCTTCCTTCAGACGCTGCAGCGCCAGCTTGTCCTTGGCGAGGTCGATGCCCTCGGCCTTCTTGAACTCGTCGGCGAGATACTGGACGATCTTGTTGTCGAAATCCTCACCGCCGAGGAACGTGTCGCCGTTGGTGGCCTTCACCTCGAACACGCCGTCGCCGATTTCCAGCACCGAGATGTCGAACGTGCCGCCGCCGAGATCGTAGACCGCGATCGTCTTGCCGTCCTGCTTGTCGAGGCCGTAGGCCAGCGCCGCCGCGGTCGGCTCGTTGATGATGCGCAGCACTTCGAGGCCGGCGATCTGGCCGGCGTCCTTGGTCGCCTGGCGCTGGGCGTCGTTGAAGTACGCGGGAACGGTGATGACCGCCTGCGTGACCGTCTCGCCGAGATACGACTCCGCGGTTTCCTTCATCTTCTGCAGCGTGAACGCCGAGATCTGCGACGGCGAGTAATCCTTGCCGCCCGCCGAGACCCAAGCGTCGCCGTTCGGCCCGCGCGAGATCTTGTACGGAACCAGCTCGGTGTCCTTCTTGGTGATCGGATCGTCGAAGCGACGGCCGATCAGGCGCTTCACCGCGAAGATGGTGTTGTCGCCGTTCGTCACTGCCTGGCGCTTGGCCGGCTGGCCGACCAGTCGCTCGCCATCCTTGGCGAAGGCGACGATCGACGGCGTGGTGCGCGCGCCCTCGGAATTCTCGATGACCTTGGGCTTGCCGCCTTCCATGACGGAAACGCAGCTGTTGGTCGTGCCGAGATCGATACCGATTACTTTAGCCATGAGTTCTGATTAGCCCCTCACTTGAAACGAAAATACGAAACCGGTTCCACCCCGTTACGGCAGTGGAACCTTTCTGATGATGGGCGCGATATAGGTGGCCTCGCGCTTGCCGCAAGATTGTATGGGTCATAGGATGCGCAAGAGGCAGCGCCCGGAGAAAAGTAACCTATGCGTATCGTTTTCGGCCTGGGTGTTGCCGCGATGGCACTGGCGTCGTGCTCGCCGCCCAAGGAACTGTCCGTCGACGGGGCCTGGGTGCGGCTCGGAGCGGTGACCGGACGGCCTGCGGCGGCGTATTTCACGGTGCATGGCGGGCCTGCGCCAGCGACGCTGATTTCGGTTACGACCGACGTAGCGATCAAGTCCGAGATGCACGAGACGATGGACAAGGGCGGCATGTCGACGATGGCACCGCTCGCGAAGGTTGAGATCCCGGCGAACACGGACGTGGCGTTCGCGCCGGGTGGGCGGCACGTGATGCTGTTCAGCATGAACTCCGGGATCAAGCCCGGTGATCGCGTGATGCTGACGTTTGCGTTCGCGGACGGGACTCGGATCCTGGACAACGCGACCGTGGTCGCGGCGGGGACTCCGGCGGGCAAGTGAAACGCCCGCTGACCGAGGGGGAGACGGCGCTGGCGGCTTCCGTATTCGGCGGCGCGATCGAGTATTCTCGGGTCAGCCTGTCGCGGAGTAAATGGGCATTCTTCCAGCCGCGCGACACGGTGATGGCGCCCCGTGGCTGCATCCACTTCCACCCCAAAGGCGACCTGTGGTGCGACGACTTCGCGCACGCGCACCTGACGCTGCAGGGGCTGTTCGTCCACGAGATGACGCATATCTGGCAACACCAGCGTGGCGTGTTCCTCCCCTTGGCGCGGCATCCGTGGTGTCGGTACGACTATGCATTCCGGCCCGGCGTGGCGCTGCACCGCTATGGCATCGAGCAACAAGGCGAGATCGTACGGCACGCTTTCCTGCTGCGCGCGGGAGCAAAGGTGGCAGGCGCGCCGCCGCTCGCTCAATACGAGACGGTGCTGCCGTTCACGCCGTTAGCGTCGGCCTGACGTCCGCCACACCATCCCCGTCCGCTCCCCCACCGTCATCCCAGCGAAAGCTGGGATCTCAAGCGGCGAGGGCGCACGCTATCACGGGGAGATCCCAGCTTTCGCCGGGATGACGGACGTTTGTTAAAGCCAGCTACGTCCATCCGGTCCGCCACACCCATAAGGCGGCAACTGGCCCGGGAACCGCGTCTGCATCTTGTGGCAGCCCCACGCCCGCATCGGCCCCGGCGCGTAGCCGTTCAACGCGATACCAACCTCGTCATACGGGCTCTCGCCACGCGCGACATACATGTACCAACGCCCGCCGAACATCACCGCCGCCGCGATGAGCACGACACAAACGACCTGGACGATTTTCTGCATTTAGCACCTTTTTTTGTAAAGAAGGGCGCCCCGTTGCAGACAGCTTGGATCAATTTCAACCACCGATCGGGTAGATCTCAATCCACCCGATCGGCAGAAATCCGCCGCTTACAGCGCGTCGAAATCGATAGGTCGTGTTCTATCAAGCGCTTGCGGCGCCTCGGGCATCGGATATTTCAGTCCGGTCGCGCAGTTGAAAAGAACGACCTTGTCGTCCTCGTCGACCAAGCCGGTGTTCAGCGCCTGATGATACGCCGCCAGCGTCGCGCCACCCTCGGGGCACAGCAGCAGCCCATCCTGCTTCGCCGCCGCATCGACCGCCTTCAGGATCGCCGGATCGCCAACTGCGAGCGCCTGCCCGCCCGATTCCCGCACTGCGCGGAGGATCAGGAAGTCGCCGACCGCCTTCGGCACGCGAATGCCCGCCGCAACGGTGCTCGCATCCTCCCAACGCTCGGCATGCTCCTCGCCCGCCTCGAACGCGCGGACGATCGGCGCGCAGCCGCTCGCCTGCACTGCGAACATCTTGGGGCGCTCCGAACCGATCCAGCCGAGCTTCTCGAGTTCGTCGAACGCCTTCCACATCCCGATCAGCCCAGTGCCGCCGCCGGTCGGGTAGAAGATCGCGTCGGGCAGCTTCCAGCCGAACTGCGCGGCGAGTTCGAGCCCCATCGTCTTCTTGCCCTCGATCCGGTAGGGCTCCTTCAACGTCGAGAAATCGAACCAGCGGCCCTCTGCGGCGCCCTTGCCGACGATCGCGCCGCAATCGTCGATCAGGCCGTTGACCCGCCAGACCCGCGCGCCCTGCATCGCGATCTCGCGGACGTTGATCTCGGGGGTGTCGTCGGGACAGAATACGATCGTCTCGATCCCACAGCGGGTGGCGTACGCCGCCAGCGCCGCGCCCGCATTGCCGTTGGTCGGCATCGCGATTTTCTTGACGCCAAGCTCCTTCGCCATCGCGACGGCCATGACCAGCCCACGCGCCTTGAACGAACCGGTCGGGAGGCGACCTTCGTCCTTCACGAGCACGTTGGGGCCACCGGACTTGGTCAGCGGCACCAGCGGCGTCTCGATCTCGCCAAGACTGACGATATTGGAGGTGTGGCGCACGGGGAGCAGTTCACGCCACCGCCACAGATCAGTCGGCCGTGCCTCGATCGTGTCGCGCGAGATCGTCGACCGCACCGCCTCCAGATCGTAGCGTACAAGCAACGGCCGCCCAGCGCGGGAAAGCCCATGAAGCTGGTCCGCCTCATAGCGCTCACCGGCAATCGAGCATTCGAGATGCGTCACGAAGGTCTGGCGATCGGCGGTAAGGTTCTGGTTCATCGACTGACTTTCAAATCCTCCCCTGCAAGGGGAGGGGGACCAGCGCAGCTGGTGGAGGGGGCTCGCCGCGTACGTGACGCTCGACGCAGCCCCCCGGCCGCAGATGGTACGCGGGAGGTGAGCCCCCTCCACCACCACGCAAGCGCGTGGCGGTCCCCCTCCCCGTTCCGGGGAGGATTACCCAGCCTTGGCCACGCCGACCATCGCCGGACGCAACAGGCGGTCCTTGATCATGTAGCCCGCCTGCATCTCCTGGACGATCGTCCCCACAGGCTGATCGCTCGGGACTTCCAGCATTGCCTGGTGCTTGTTCGGGTCGAGCATCTGGCCCTCCGCGGCGATCTTGGTGATGCCGTGGCGCTGGAACACGCTCTCCAGCTCGCGACCGGTCGCCTCAAGCCCGGTGACGAGCCCCTTCATCTTGTCGTCGGCACGCAGGTCCGCGGGGATCGCCGACAGGCCACGCGAGAGGTTGTCCGCAACCGACAACACGTCGCGCGCGAACGCCGTCGCGGCATAGGCGCGGGCATCCTGCGCTTCCTTCTCGGCACGACGGCGGACGTTCTGGATCTCGGCCTGCGCATAGAGGACGTTCTGCTTGGCCTCGGCGAGCTGGTTTTCGAGTTCGGCGACCCGGTCGTTCGCGGCGACTTCGGGTGCGTCTTCAGCGGTCTCTTCGCGCAGGTCTGCAGGCGTGTTCTGGTCGATATCGGACATTGCTTTCCCTATAAAATCTGGCCCGCTCAACCCATCAACCGGGCGAGCGTTGCAGCCGTGAAATCCACCATGGGCACGACGCGCGCATAGTTCAACCGCGTCGGGCCTATGACACCGACCACGCCGACAACCCGACCGTCCAACCCACGGAACGGCCGTGCGATCACCGAAGACCCTGACAACGCGAACAATTTTGTCTCCGCGCCAATGAAAATCCGGGTCGAATCCCCGGCCCGCGCGCTGTCCAGAAGCGATGCGACTTCCTGCTTTCCCTCGAGATCGTCGAGCAGGTCGCGGACCCGATCGAGATCGGCGGCGGCGGCCGCGTCGATCAGCCGACCCTGCCCGCGCACGATCAGCACCGGGCGCCGATCGGCATCCTCGCTCCACACCGCGATGCCCGCCTCCACCAACGCGCGCGCCGCGCCATCGAGCGCCGCCTGACCGTCCGCCAGCTCGCGCTCGATCCGGCCGCGCGCCTCGGCCAGCGTCAGCCCGCCGAGAGTCGCCGACATGTAATTGCCCGCCTCGATCAACGCGGACGCCGACATGCCCTTGGGCAGTGCGATCACGCGGTTCTCGACCGAGCCGTCCTCGCTGACCAGCACTGCCAGCGCCTGTTCGGGCGAGAGTGCCACGAACGCGATCTGGCGCAGTTTCAGCTCGCGCTTGGGCACCATCACAAGCCCCGCGCACGCCGACAGCCCGGAGAGCGCGAGCGTGGTCGCGGCGAGCGCATCCTCGACCGGACCACCGACTCCGGCGCGGGCCTCGATTGTCTGGCGCTCCTCGAACGACGGCTCCATCGCCTGCATCATGCCGTCCACGAACAGCCGCAAGCCGCGATCGGTCGGCATCCTGCCGGCACTGGTATGCGGGCTGGCGAGCAGGCCAAGACCTTCGAGTTCGCCCATCACACCGCGAATCGAGGCGGGCGAAAGGCTGAGGCCGGTCAGTTGCGCGATCGTCTTCGACCCGACCGGCGTGCCGCTGGCGAGATAGCTGTCGACCACCGCACGAAAAATGTCGCGCGCGCGATCGGTCAGTTCGGTGACGGGGGGCGTGGCCATCGCTTTGATCTAGGCTGGCGAGCGACCAAACGAAAGGCTAGGCAGCGCACAACTACTCACTCCCGTTTTAGGAATACAACATGCGCCCATCCGGCCGCGCCCCAGACCAGATGCGTGCGATCACGATCGAGCCGCGCTTCACCAAGCATGCCGAGGGCTCCGTCCTGATCGGCTTCGGCGACACGAAAGTGCTCGTCACCGCCAGCGTCGAGGAGAAGGTCCCGCCGTTCATGCGCGGCAAGGGCGAAGGCTGGGTGACGGCCGAATACGGCATGCTCCCGCGCGCCACCAACACGCGCAACAACCGCGAGGCCGCCAAGGGCAAGCAATCGGGTCGCACGCAGGAAATCCAGCGGCTGATCGGTCGTTCGCTTCGCGCGGTCGTCGACCTGAAGCTGCTTGGCGAGCGCCAGATCGTGATCGACTGCGACGTGATCCAGGCGGATGGCGGCACGCGCACCGCGTCGATCTCGGGCGGCTGGGTCGCGCTGCGCCTTGCGATCGACGGGTTGCTCGCGAGCGGCAAGCTGACCGCCGACCCGCTGACGCAGAAGGTCGCGGCGATCAGCTGCGGCATCTATCAGGGCAATCCGGTGCTCGACCTCGACTATATCGAGGATTCGGGCGCGGATGCGGATGCTAACTTCGTGTTGCTGGAGAACGGCAACATCGCCGAGGCACAGGCGACCGCCGAGGGCGCGACCTATGACGAGGAGGCGCTGCTCCGCCTGCTGCGGCTCGCGCGGATCGGCTGCACGGATATCTTCGCGGCGCAGGCGAAAGCGGTCGCCAAGTGAGCGGCGAAGGCAAGGAGCCGCAGGCGATCCGCAAGCTCCAGCCGGGCAAGCTGGTCATCGCCAGTCACAACAAGGGCAAGGTCCGCGAGATCGCCGCGCTGCTCGAAGGCCGCGGGCTCGAAGTCGTCTCCGCCGCCGAGCTCGACCTGCCGGAGCCGATCGAGACGGGCACCACCTTTTTCGCGAACGCCGAACTAAAGGCGCGCTCGGCGGCCGACCTGTCGGGCTACCCCGCGCTCGCGGACGATAGCGGGCTGTGCGTCGACGCACTGAACGGCGATCCGGGTGTCTACACCGCCGACTGGGCGGAGACGCCGAACGGTCGCGACTGGAACATGGCGATGCAGAAGGTCGAGGACGCGCTGACCGCCAAGGGTCCCGAAGCGACTCGTGGCGCGCATTTCGTCAGCGTGCTCGCGCTCGCCTGGCCCGATGGTCACGTCGAATGGTTCGAGGGTCGTGCGGAAGGTACGCTGACATGGCCGCCGCGTGGCGCGGTCGGCTTCGGGTACGACCCTGTGTTCGTGCCGCTGGGCTACGAACAGACTTACGCCGAACTGCCGCACGAAACGAAGAACGCGATCAGCCACCGCAACGAGGCGTTCAAGCTCCTCGAAGCTGCGGTGTTCTGAGCGGGCGTGTCTAAGTCGGCGGTGTTCTAAAACCGGCCCCCTACAAACTTCCGTCACCCCAGCGAAAGCTGGGGTATCCCAGTCGGGAAACGCACGGCTCGAACGGGGATACCCCAGCTTTCGCTGGGGTGACGAAGTTTCGCTGGGTTGACGGGTATGAGACGCAGCCACAGACAAGGGTCGCGGTGACACCGACATGCCGCGTTACCGCTCAGACCGCAGTCAGAACGATCGCTGCCCGATCACATTCCCCGGTGGCGAATACCGGCACACCAGATAATCGTCGGTCTTGTTGCTCGCGATCGCACACCCGACCGCCGTCGAGTTCCGCCAAACGATCTGCGTATAATGCGCGACGTCCTCGAACTTGCCCGTCCGGCTGAAATCGGGCGTCACGCCGTTGATGAAATCGCGCTTTTCCGCGACCCAATGCCCCATCATCTCGGCATAGGTGTAGGCGTAGCGCGTGCCCGTCCACAGATTTTCGCCCTCACGCGTATTGTCCTGCGGCTGATGCGCGTGCGCGAACTTCCCCGTTCGCGTCATTTCCTCGGCATAGGCGCGCGCGGTCGTCGCCAGCGTGTCGCTCCAAACCAGCGGCGACACGCCGACCTCGGCCCGCGCGGCGTTGTGGCCATCCATCATCGCGATCTTGAGCAATGCCGCACCGCGCGGCGCGGGCGCCTGCGTCTCGCGACGTTCGACGACACGCTCGGGCCCCTGCGCACACCCCGCAACCAGCAACGCCGCGGCGACCGCCAAACTCAACCGAACCGTCATCGCACTTCCTTCCGCCGCCCCGTGCGACCATATGCGCCAGATAATGCCCGTCTTCGAAACACCAAGCCCCGGTTCGGATCTCGCACTGTACGTCCACTGGCCGTTCTGCGTGTCGAAATGCCCCTATTGCGACTTCAACAGCCACGTCCGCGAGGAGGTCGACCAAGCCGCGTGGCGCGCCGCGCTGATCACCGACCTGGAGCATGAGGCACGCGTTCTGCCTGGGCGAAAGCTGCAGTCGATCTTCTTCGGCGGCGGCACGCCCTCGCTGATGCCGCCCGCGACCGTCGCGGCGGTGCTGGATGCCGCAGAAAAGGCGTGGGGGTTCGCCGAGGGCATCGAGATCACGCTGGAGGCAAACCCGTCGTCGGTCGAGGCGGCGCGGTTCGCCGATCTGGCGCACGCGGGGGTGAACCGGGTGTCGCTGGGACTGCAATCGCTTGATGACGCGGCCCTGCAGTTCCTCGGCCGCGCGCATGACGTGAACGAGGGGCAAGCGGCGCTGGCGACGGCACAGAGCGTGTTTCCGCGGGTGAGTTTCGACCTGATCTATGCGCTGCCGGGGCAGCGGCTCGACGACTGGCGTGCGGAACTCGCGCGTGCGCTGAGCCTCGGCACGGAACATCTGTCGCTGTACCAGCTGACGATCGAGGCCGGTACGCGGTTCGCGACCGAAGCGCTCGCAGGCCGGATCGTGATCCCCGATGGCGACTCGGCGGCCGACCTCTTCGAAGCGACGCGGGCCGACACCGCCGCGGCGGGGCTCCCGGCGTACGAGACGTCGAACCACGCACGGCCGGGGTCGGAGAGCCGCCACAATCTCGCTTACTGGCGATACCAGGATTACGCCGGGATCGGGCCGGGCGCGCATGGGCGGCGCGGCGGGCTGGCGACGGTGCGACGCAAGAAGCCGGAGAACTGGCTGGCGGCGATCGAGCGCAATGGCCACGGCATGGAGGTCGAGGATCCGCTGACCCCGTCGACGCGCGCGACCGAGGCTCTGCTGATGGGTCTGCGATTGGCGGAAGGGGTGGATCTTGACCGGATCACCGCGCTGAACGCGGGCGTCGTGCCGGTGGATCTGGCAGCCGTGGCGCGGTTGGAGGATCTGGGGCTGATCGCGCATACCCCGGGCCGACTGCGGGTTACCGAGGCGGGTGCGCTATTGTTGGATGCCATTTTGCCCGAGATCGTCACCGCCTGACCTGCTTCCGTCATGCCGGGCTCGTTCCGGCATCCACGGTTCCGCATATTCGAAAGAATTGAGATCGCGGGAACCGTGGACCCCGGAACTGATCCGGGGTGACGAAGTGCGTGGGACGTGCGCTACTTCCCAAACCCGGTCGGCGCCGGCGATACCACCGTGGTCGTACCGCCGCGGATTTCCTTCACCTCCAGCGCACGCTCGGCAACGCTGTCCTTGCCGAAGCGGAACGCTCCGTCGATGCCGGCAAAGCCATCGCCGTCGCGCAGGCGGTTGACCGGGAACGGCGTGCCGGGCTTCCAGTCGCGGGCGATCCGGACCGTCAGCAGCACCGAATCATAGCCGAGGCTCGACAGGCGGTACGGGCCCGTGCCGAACCGCGCGCGGTATTTGGCGGCGTATTGGCGGTACAGCGTGTCCGACACGCTCGCATACCATGCGCCGGAGAGTGCGGGCTTGGCGGCGATGCCGGGTTCCGAATTCCACAATTCGGTGCCGAGGATACGCGTCGATGCGCCGCCGCCACGCTTGACCAGCGCCGCCGCCGCCGCCGCGTTCGAACCGCTGTCGGCGATCAGCACCGCGTCGTACGGCGCCTTCGCCGCAAGCCGCGTGACTGCACCGGAAACGCCACCGGGGCCCCGCGCGTACGTCTGGAGCGATACGACCTGCCCGCCCGCACCCTCGACGGCGCGGAGGAACGCGGTCGACGCGCGCTCGCCGTACAGGCCGTTGGGGACCAGCCCGGCAAAATTGCTGACGCCGCGCTCCTTGGCGAAGTCGACGACACGGCCGACCGACTGGGTCGGGACATAGCCCATCAGGTACGTGCCGTTGCCCGCGACTCCCAGATCGTTGGAGAAGCTGAGCACGGGAATGTTGGCGGCGCGCGCGATCGGGGCGACTGCGCGGACGTCGTCGGCGAGCAGCGGCCCGAGGATCAGTTGCGCCCCTTCTGCGATCGCGCGCTGGGCCGCCGCGGCGGCGCCGGTCGCGGTATCGTAATTGGTAATCCGCACGCGCTGGTTCTGCGTATCGAGCAAGGCCAGCATCGTCGCGTTGGCGATCGAGGTGCCGACGCCGGCGTTGCTGCCCGACAACGGCACGAGCAGCGCGACGCGGTTGCGCTCGGCATCGCGGGGGATGCCGGTCTCGACACCGATCGTCGGCCGATCGACCGGGCGCGTCGTCGGGCGCTGCTGTGCAGGCTCGACGGGGCCGCGCGGGACGATCGTCTGACACGCGCCGAGCAGGCATGCCGCAGCGAGTGCGGCCCACCGTCCGAATGCGCGTGGCCGATGGCGCCCCGGTTGCCGTATCGTCGCTGCGTCTGCCATGACACTCCCCATGAACCCTGAAACTCTTCTCGATCCCGGCCTCTACATCGTCGCGACCCCGATCGGCAATCTTGGCGATCTGTCGCCGCGCGCTGCCGACATCCTCCGCAGGGCCGATGTGATCGCGGTCGAGGACAGCCGCGTGACGGCCGGGCTGCTACGCCATGTCGGCACCAAGACGCCGATGGTGCCGTATCATGACCACAGCGCGGAAGGGGTAAGGCCAGCGCTGATCGCACGCATGGCGACGCAGGCGGTGGCTTTGGTGTCGGACGCCGGGACGCCGCTGATCTCCGATCCCGGCTTCAAGCTGGTGCGTGACGCGCGGGCCGCGGGGCATCTGGTGGTCACGATCCCCGGCCCGTGTGCCGCCGTCGCTGCGCTGACGCTGGCGGGGTTGCCGACCGACCGGTTCCTGTTCGTCGGCTTCCTGCCGTCGAAGCTGCACGCGCGGGCGGAGGCGATCGCCGAAGTCGCGACGATCCGCGCGACGCTGGTGATGTACGAGTCGGGGCCGCGGCTCGGCGCGTGTCTGGCGGCGCTGCTCGAAGGGCTCGGCGACCGCGAGGCGGCGGTGACGCGCGAGATCAGCAAGAAGTTCGAGGAGGCAGTGACGGGGACGCTGTCGACGCTCGCCGCACGCTATGCGGATGCGCCGCCGCGCGGCGAAATCGTGATCGTCGTCGCTCCGCCGGGCGAGGCGCCGCCGGCGAGTGCCGAGGACGGTGACGCGGCGCTGACCGAAGCACTCACCCGCCTGTCCACCGGTCAGGCTGCGAGCGAGGTAGCGAAGAAACTGGGGCTCGATCGCAAGGCGCTGTATGCGCGGGCACTGGAGTTGAAGCCTAAACCCTGATCTCCCCTCCCGCTTGCGGAAGCGCGCCATTCTTCCCTCCAGCTTGCGGGAGGGGTCGGGGGAGGGCATGCCACGGACGTGCCTCCCCCGCCCTCCCCTAACCCCTCCCGCAGGCGGAAGGGGAACACCGCTGACCGACAAGTCGCGGAGGCCACCGGCCGACGCGGCGAGCGGCTGGCGGGGTGGTGGTTGCGGCTGAAGGGCTGGAGCATCCTCGATCGCCGCGTTCGTACGCCCGCCGGCGAGGTCGACCTCGTCGCGCGGAAGGGCAACCTGATCGCATTCGTCGAGGTAAAAACCCGCGCGACCGCCGCCGAACTCGACTTCGCGATCGACGAACGCCGGCTTGCGCGGGTGGCAGCGGCGGCGGAGTATCTGATGCCGCGCTATGCCGGACCGGGCGACGATATCCGTGTCGACGTGATCCTGCTCGCGCCGGGTACGCGACCGCGGCATATCGAGAATGCGTGGATCGGGTGACGGGATCGGGTAGCGATCAGGCAAGCGTGGGTGACAAATCCCGCCCGCCTTCCTAAGTCCCGATCCGAACCATCCCGACCCGTCACCGCTGCGGAAGCTGGGTCTCTCCGTAACCGGGAGACCCTAGCTTCCGCTGGGGTGACGGCCAAAGCGGGGTGCATGGAAGGAATGCGAGAATGAGCCTCACCGTCGCCGTCCAGATGGACCCGCTCGACAGCATCAACATCGCCGGCGATTCGACCTTCGCGCTGATGCTCTCGGCGCAGAATCGTGGCCATAAGCTCTTCCATTACTCCGCCGAGGACCTGAACTACCGCGACGGCCGGGTCTGGGCGAAGGCGCATCCGGTCACCGTGCAGCGCGTCGTCGGCGATCACTTCTCGGTTGGCGAGCCCGTGAACCTCGACCTCGGCGACGAGGCCGACGTCGTGCTGATGCGACAGGATCCCCCGTTCGATCTCGGCTATATCACCGCGACGCACCTGCTCGAGCGGATTGCCGACAAGACGCTGGTCGTGAACGATCCTGCGCAGGTCCGGAACGCGCCCGAGAAGGTGTTCGTGCTCGACTATCCGCAGTTCATGCCGCCGACGCTGGTGACGCGCTCACTCGACGAGGCGCGGAAGTTTCTTGCCGAGCACGGCGCGATCGTCATCAAGCCGCTGCACGGCAATGGCGGCAAGGCGATCTTCAAGGTCGAGTCGGATGGCGCCAATCTGTCGGCGCTGATGGAGGTCTTCAACATGACGTGGCGCGAGCCGCACATGGTCCAGGCTTTCCTCCCCGACGTGGCGAAGGGCGACAAGCGCATCGTCCTGATCGACGGCGAAGTCGCGGGCGCGATCAACCGGCTGCCGGGCGAAGGCGAGATCCGCTCGAACCTGGCGGTCGGAGGATCTGCGGAGAAGTCGGAACTGACCGACAAGGAGCGCGAGATCTGCGCGGTGCTGGGACCGGAACTCAAGAAGCGCGGGCTGCTGTTCGTCGGCATCGACGTGATCGGCGGCACGTGGCTGACCGAGATCAACGTGACGTCGCCCACGGGGATCGTCGCGATCGAGAAGTTCGACGGGACCGATGTCGCCGGCATGATCTGGGATGCGATCGAAGCGAAGGTGGCGGCGCGGTAGGCACCGAACACCACCCCGGCGGAGGCCGGGGCCCAATTGGAATGGTCGTGGCAACGAAGCGCCGTCCTCCGTCATGACCGTCCCCCAATTGGGCCCCGGCCTTCGCCGGGGTGGTGCAGTGGTGGAACGCCGCGCGGAACCCATCCGCCGCCCCGGCAGTATCTGATACCCATGACCGCTTTCATCCTCGATCTCATCGCCTGGGGCGGATATTTCGGTATCTTCCTGTTGATGGCGCTCGAGAATATCGTGCCCCCGGTGCCGTCCGAAGTCATCATGGGACTCGGCGGCATGGCCGTCGCGCGCGGCGACATGACCGTCGTTCCGCTGATCGCCTGGGGCACCGCGGGGTCGGTAGTCGGCAACTATTTCTGGTATTATATCGGCCGCAACATCGGTTACGAACGCTTCCGCCCGTTCATCGAACGCAACGGCCGCTGGCTGACGATGGAATGGTCGGACGTCGAAAAGATCCACCGCTTCTTCATGAAGCGCGGTGGCTGGGTGATCTTCGTGTTCCGCTTCATGCCGACCTTCCGCACCGTCATTTCGCTGCCCGCGGGGA
Organism: Sphingomonas sp. SL1004; assembly: GCF_057815015.1. NCBI lineage: Bacteria > Pseudomonadati > Pseudomonadota > Alphaproteobacteria > Sphingomonadales > Sphingomonadaceae > Sphingomonas > Sphingomonas sp. SL1004. Next base: position 3,757,531 of record NZ_JBYMUX010000001.1, on the reverse strand, counting down.
TGACCCGCATGCCGATCTGGCAGTTCGTGATATGGACCGCGGCGGGCAGTGCGATCTGGAACACCGTGCTCGCCTATGCCGGCATCCTGCTCGGCTCGCATTTCGAGGAACTCGACCGCTATGTCGGGCCGGTCGCGGTGGCGACGTTCGTGGTCATCATCATCGGCTATGGGTGGCGCGTGCTGACCTGGAAGCCCAAGGGCTAGGTGTTTGATCCCACGGTTTGATGGTGCGATCCTTTCGTTGGAATGGAAGGAAGCCATATGGGACAGGTACGTCACGGGAGCGCCACGACCACGCACGCCGTCAGAGCAGCAATACAGCGATCGCAAGCTTCGCTCGCGACGTTGAGCCAGGAACTGGGGATCAACCCCAAGACGGTCGCGAAGTGGCGTAAGCGGGCGACGGTCGAGGATCTGAAGACCGGGCCGAAGGCCCCTCACTCCACGACCCTAACCGAAGCCGAGGAGGCAGCGGTCGTCGCATTCCGGCGTCACACGTTGCTGCCGCTGGACGACTGCCTCTACGCATTGCAGCCGTCGATCCCTCATCTGACCCGATCGGCGCTGCATCGATGCCTGCAGCGGCACGGTATATCCCGTCTGCCGGACATTGAGGGCGACAAGCCGAAGCGACAGCGCTTCAAGCGCTACCCGATCGGCTTCTTCCACATGGATATCGCCGAGGTTCAGACAGCCGAAGGCAAACTCTACCTGTTCGTCGGCATCGACCGCACGAGTAAATTCGCGGTCACCCAGCTCGTCGACAAGGCTGACAGGCGAACGGCGTGGGAGTTCCTTGAGCACCTGCTGAAAGCGGTGCCGTACCGGATCCACACGATCCTGACCGACAATGGCATCCAGTTCGCCGACCAGCCGCGCAACCGTAACACCGCCTGGTCGCGTCAGATGCGCTTCGACATGATCTGCGAGGCAAACGACATTGAGCACCGCCTCACGAAGCCGAACCATCCGTGGACCAACGGACAGGTCGAACGGATGAACCGCACCATCAAGGAGGCGACCGTCAAACGCTTCCACTACGAAAACCACGAACAGCTACGGACGCACCTCGCTGACTTTATGGCTGCCTACAACTTCGCCCGTCGGCTCAAAACGCTCAGCGGCCTCACGCCTTACGAATACATCGCCAAAATCTGGACTTCAGAGCCTGAGCGGTTCATCGTCAATCCGATCCACCAGATGCCGGGACTAAACAGCTAGGCGCCGCCATGAGGATGGGCGTTGCGGTACACGTCCATCAGGTGCGCAGCGTCGACCTGCGTATAGATTTGCGTCGAGCTCAGGCTCGCATGCCCGAGCAGCTCCTGCAGCGCCCGCAGGTCCGCTCCCCGCCCCAGCAGGTGCGTCGCAAAGCTGTGGCGGAGCGCATGTGGGGTCGTCCGGTCGCCAAGGCCCAATCGCGCCCGCGCACCGCGCACCGAGCGCCGAACCACCACGGGCGACAGCACGCCGCCCTTTGCGCCGCGAAATATCGGCGCATCGCGCGCGATCGGCCACGGAGTCTGCGCGACATAGGCCTCGATCGCCGCGCGTACCTGCGGCAACAGCGGCACGACGCGCGTCTTGGCGCGCTTGCCCGTTACCCGGATCGTCTCGCCCAACGGGAGCACGGCTCCCGTCAGCGTCAGCGCCTCGCCGATCCGCAGCCCCGCGCCGTACAGCAGCAGCAGCACCGCCCAGTCGCGCGCGCCGATCCACGGCTCGGCCGCATCGTCCGCCACCTCCTCGGCCAGCGCGACCGCCTCGGCGGGAGAGATTGGCCGCGGCACACCTTTCTTAACACGCGGCCCGCGCAGGCGGGGTTGCTCGGCCTCGTCGTTCGCCCACGCGAGGAAGCCGCGCAAGGCCGACAATTCCCGCGCTGCCGAAGCATTGCCGAGCCCCGATTCGCGACGCTGCGCAAGATACGCGCGTAGGTCGATCGCCGTCACCCGCGCCAGCGCATTCCGGTCGATTCGTTCGCCCCAATGGCCTGTCAGGAACGCCGTCAGCCGCTCGGCCGATGCGCGGTACGCCCGGACCGTGTGGACCGACCGGCGCCGATCGCGCGCGAGATGCTCGGCCCAGACCATCGAGGGCGGGAGTACGTCGTGCGACGTCGCGAAGTCATTGTTAATTACCACAGGTGGACAGTATCGCGTTCAACCGGCAAAGAAAATTAACGTCCTCGCATTATTGAATCGCCATGTCCCCGATAGACCTCACCACAGACATGTTCGCGGACGAAACACGGCGCGTGGCAGCATTACATGCCCTTGAGCTGCTCGACAGCGAGCCCGAGCGCGAATTCGATGCGCTCGTGGCGCTGGCGGCGGAAATGTTGGGCTGTCCGACCGCGTTACTGACGCTCGTCGACAGTGACCGGCTCTGGATCAAGGCGGCAAGTGGCGGAGATCGCGGCGAAATCCAGCGCGAAATCGGGATGTGCAACTATACGATCCGGGGCCAGGAGCCACTGGTGATCGACGATCTGGCCGATGATCGGCGGTTCGATTGTAATCCGCTGGTCATGGCCACTCAGGGTGCACGCTTTTATGCCGGGGCACCGATCCACGCGATCGACGGCATGGGCGAACGACGCGCGATCGGGGCGATCTGCGTGGTCGATACCGCACCGCGCAGCCTGAACGCCGCGGGTCGCCGCGCGCTGATGCATCTCGCCACGCTGGCCGAAACGACGATCGCGGCGCGCTCGGCGGCACATCAGGCGATCTCCATCGCTACGGTTGCCGATCGCCAGGCCGCCGCGCTTACCCGCCAGGATCGCATCTTTCGCCAGGCGGAGCGGATGGCGGCATTCGGATCGTGGCGCGTGACGCTGGCCGACGAACGGCTCGAATGGTCGGACGGCGTCTACCGGATCCACGGCCTTCCGGTCGGCGAGCTGCCGCCGATGCCGATCGCGATGGGCTTCTATCCGCCGCATGCCCGCGGCGAGGTGACGGCAGGGCTTGCGCGAACGGTAGAGACGGGCGCCCCGCTTGATCTCGAAGTCGATTTTATCACGGCACAAGGCGAACCACGCCGCGTCCGCGTGATGGGCGAACGCGAGGGCAGCGAAAGCACTGCCGTTGCGGTCGTCGGCGTGTTCCAGGACGTCACCGAACGCCATGCACTCGAAGTGACGCTGCGGCGGTCGGCAGATACCGATTCGCTGACGGGCATCGCCAACCGTGCTGCGTTCGATCGCGCGCTCGACGCCGCGATCACGCGGGCGCATGCGCAGGACACGCCGCTCTTGCTGGCGCTCGTCGATCTCGACGGGTTCAAGGCGATCAACGACACGCTCGGCCATACCGCGGGTGACGACGTGCTCCGCGGCGTCGGCCGGGTGCTGCAAGCGCCGTGGCTCAAGGGTAGTTTCGCGGCACGTCTCGGTGGCGACGAATTCGCGCTGATAATCGACGATTCGCGGCTTGCCGCCACGTCGGATCTTATCTGCGCGCGGCTTGAGGAGGCGCTGCGCTTCCCGATTGCGATGAACGGCCTGGCGATGGTCAGCGCCGGCACCGTCGGGATCGCCGCGCTCGACCCCGACTGTCACACCATTCGCGATTTCGTGCACCGCGCCGATACGATCCTCTACCGGGCGAAGCGCGCGCGCGTGGGTGAGCGCCGGCGCAGCGATCGGCGCTCCGCCGCTTAAGTCGGATCTCGACCGACTGGTACGCAAAGCGGTTTCCGTCGAGTCGATCCGCCCCCATATACGCACACGATGTCGTCTCGCGCCCGTGTCCTGATCCTCAACGCCGCTCTTGGGCCGCTCGACTACCGCGTGCCTGCCGGCATGAGCGTGGAGCCGGGCTCGATCGTGGTCGCCCCCCTTGGCCCCCGCCAGTTGCTCGGCGTGGTGTGGGAGGCGGAGCGGATGCCGTCGGATGCGGAGGTTGGCGACAACCGGTTGCGCAACCTGCTCGCGGTCGCCGACGTGCCGCCCCTGGGAGCACCGCTGCGGCGACTGGTCGAGTGGACCGCGGATTATTACCTCGCGCCGGCCGCGTCGGTGTTGCGGATGACGCTGGCGTCGACCTCGGCGCTGGAAGGCGCGCGGACGGCGATCGAGTATCGGTCTACTGGAGTCGTGCCACCTCGCCTTACCCCGCAGCGCGAGCAGGCGCTGGAGCGGATCGGCGATCGCCAGGGGCTGATCCGGGAGCTCGCCACGCTGGCAGAGGTCAGCGATGCGGTGATTCGCGGGCTGGTGAAGGTCGGTGCGATCGAGGCGGTCGAGGTGAGTATCGACGTCCCCTACCCTGTCCCCGATCCCGCGCATCACGAACCGGTCCTGTCGGAAGATCAGCGCGCCGCGGCCGATGCTCTCGTCGCGGGCGTTGCGGAGCACGCGTTCCACCCGACCCTGCTCGACGGGGTCACCGGGTCGGGCAAGACCGAGGTGTATTTCGAGGCGGTGGCGCAGGCGATTCGCGATGGGCGCCAGACGTTGGTCCTGCTCCCCGAGATCGCGCTGACCGAGCCGTTCCTGAAGCGCTTCCACGACCGGTTCGGGTGCGAGCCGATCGCATGGCATTCGGGATTGCGCTCGACCCAGCGGCGGCGCGCGTGGCGGGCGATTGCGAGTGGCGAGGCGTTGGTGACGGTGGGGGCGCGCTCGGCGCTGTTCCTGCCGTACCGCGATCTCGGGCTGATCGTCGTCGACGAGGCTCACGAGACCAGCTTCAAGCAGGAAGAGGGTGTGCATTATCACGCGCGCGACGTCGCCGTGATGCGCGGCAAGTTCGAGGGGTGCCCGGTGATCCTCGCCTCCGCGACGCCGGCGATCGAGACGCGGCAACAGGTCGTGACCGGGCGGTATGCGGAACTCAAGCTGCCGGGGCGGTTCGGCGCGGCGGAGATGCCGACGATCGAGCCGATCGACCTGATCAAGGAGCCGCCCGAACGTGGTCGCTGGCTGGCCCCACGTCTGGTCAAGGCGATGCAGGCGACGCTGGAGCGGCGGGAGCAGTCGCTACTCTTCCTCAACCGGCGAGGCTATGCGCCGTTGACCTTGTGCCGGACGTGCGGGCACCGGTTCCAGTGTCCGAACTGCACCGCGTGGATGGTCGAGCATCGGCTGACGCGGCGGCTCGCCTGCCATCATTGCGGCCACGCCGAGCCGACGCCGCGCGTCTGCCCCGAGTGCAAGGGCGAGGATACGCTGGTCGCCTGCGGGCCCGGCGTGGAGCGGATCGCCGACGAGGTGACGGCGCTGTTCCCCGAGGCAAAGACGGCGGTGGTGACGTCGGACACGATCTGGTCGCCCGCCAAGGCGGCGGAGTTCGTCGGGCGGATGGAGGCCGGCGATATCGACATCGTCGTCGGCACGCAGCTGGTGACGAAGGGGTATCATTTTCCGAACCTGACACTGGTCGGCGTGGTCGATGCGGACCTCGGGCTCGATGGCGGCGACCTGCGTGCGGCGGAACGCACGTTCCAGCAGATCCGGCAGGTGTCGGGACGTGCTGGGCGCGGCGAGAAGCCGGGGCACGTGTTCATCCAGACGCATAGTCCGGGAGCCCAGGTGATGCAGGCGCTGATCACCGGCGATGCGGATGCGTTCTACGCGGCCGAAACGGATGCGCGGAAGGACGCGGGGGCGCCGCCGTTCGGGCGCTATGCGGCGATCGTCGTGTCGTCGGAGGACCAGTCTTGCGCGCATGATACCGCCAAGCTGGTAGGGCGAAGTGCGCCCGAGGTCGAGGGCATGCACGTCTATGGCCCTGCGCCGGCGCCGTTGGCGATGTTGCGGGGGCGGCACCGGTATCGGCTGCTGGTTCATGCGCGGCGGGCGCTGGATGTGCAGGATGTGATTCGGGAGTGGCTGGGGAAGCTGGACTGGCCGTTGAAAGTGCGCGTGACGGTCGACGTCGACCCGTATAATTTCTTGTAGTGCTAGGCGCTGGGAGCTGGGAGCTGTGAGCTGTGAGCTGGGAGCCGCGCGCCTCGCCCCGCCCCCCTACATCCCCTCACCCCACCCGTCATCCCAGCGGAAGCTGGGATATCATCGGGGCGGGTGCTGCGACCCGGAACGGGGAGATCCCAGCTTTCGCTGGGATGACGGTTTGAGGGAGGCGCTCGCCGGCTCAAATCCAAATAGCGTGTTCACCCGCGAAGGCGGGTGCCCAGTCTGGGTCCCCGCCTTCGCGGGGAAACAATCTTGTTAGGGAAGCTTACTCGCCCGCGTGCTCGGCAAGCACTGTCAGGCCCTTGGCGTTGACCTCGGCGAAACCGCCCTTGATGGCGATGATCTCGGGGGTGCCGTTCTGCGTGCGGTAAACCTGCACGCCGCCGTCGCGGACCGTCGACATGAAGGGCGCGTGGCCTTCGAGGACGCCGAAATCGCCTTCGGTGCCGGGGACGACGACCATGTAGACCTCCTCCGAGCGGACGAGCTTTTCTGGCGTGACGAGTTCGAAATGCAGCATGTCTGGGTCTCACTCCCCTCCCGCATGCGGGAGGGGCCGGGGGTGGGCTCGCGCCATCGGCGTCGCGCGACGTGGAGAGCGGGTGCCCACCCCCCAGCCCCCTCCCGCTTGCGGGAGGGGGAGCAGTTAGAAGTTACGCCTCGGAAGCCATCTTCTCGGCCTTGGCGACGGCTTCGTCGATGCCGCCGACCATGTAGAACGCCGCCTCGGGGAGGTGATCATACTCGCCTTCGACCACCGCCTTGAACGACCGGACCGTATCCTCGAGCTGGACGAACTTGCCGCTGATGCCGGTGAAGACCTCGGCGACGTGGAACGGCTGGCTCAGGAACTTCTGGATCTTCCGAGCCCGCTGGACGGTGAGCTTATCCTCCTCGGACAGCTCGTCCATGCCGAGAATCGCGATGATGTCCTGCAGCGACTTGTACTTCTGCAGCGTCGACTGAACGGCGCGCGCAGTGTCGTAATGCTCCTGGCCGACGACACGTGGCTCGAGCAGACGCGAGGTCGAGTCGAGCGGATCAACCGCCGGGTAGATGCCCAGCTCCGAGATCGCGCGGTTGAGGTTGGTCGTGGCATCGAGATGCGCGAACGACGTCGCCGGTGCCGGATCGGTGAGATCGTCGGCCGGAACGTACACGGCCTGCACCGAAGTGATCGAGCCCTTGTTGGTCGACGTGATGCGCTCCTGCAGCGCACCCATGTCGGTCGACAGCGTCGGCTGATAGCCCACTGCCGAAGGAATACGGCCCAGCAGTGCCGAAACCTCGGCACCCGCCTGCGTGAAGCGGAAGATGTTGTCGACGAAGAACAACACGTCCTGGCCTTCGACGTCGCGGAAATACTCGGCGATCGTCAGGCCCGACAGCGCGACGCGAGCGCGTGCGCCTGGCGGCTCGTTCATCTGGCCGAACACGAGCGCGACCTTCGAACCCTCCGACTGCGGATTGCCGTCGGCATCCTTGGCGATGACGCCCGCATCGAGGAACTCGTGGTACAGATCGTTACCCTCGCGGGTGCGCTCGCCGACGCCCGCGAACACCGAGGTGCCGCCGTGCCCCTTGGCGATGTTGTTGATCAGTTCCTGGATCAGCACGGTCTTGCCGACGCCGGCGCCGCCGAACAGGCCGATCTTGCCGCCCTTCGCATAGGGTGCGAGCAGGTCGATGACCTTGATGCCGGTTACCAGGATCGCGCTCTCGGTCGACTGGTCGACGAACAGCGGCGCCGAGGCATGGATCGGGGCGGTCGTCTCTGCGCCGACGGGACCACGCTCGTCGATCGGCTCGCCGATGACGTTGAGGATGCGACCGAGCGTCTTCGGACCGACCGGCACGCGGATCTGCGAGCCGGTGTCGGTGACGGTCTGGCCGCGGGTCAGACCCTCGGTAGCGTCCATCGCGATCGTGCGAACGGTGTTCTCGCCGAGATGCTGCGCGACTTCGAGCACGAGCCGGTTGCCGTTATTGTCGGTTTCGAGCGCCGACAGAATGGCGGGCAGGTTATCGGGGAAATGCACGTCGACGACGGCACCGATCACCTGCGAGATGCGGCCGGTGTTGTTCGTGGCCTTCGAGCTGCCCTCGGTCGGGCGGATGTCTTCAGCGGCGGTTGCCATCACACTATCCTTGGGTCTTGTTGTTGGCCGGGCTGGTAGCCGGAGAACGGGTAAAAGTCACGTCCACGCGTGCTGGCGTGGTGTTGGTAGCAGGTACGATCGCGACCTTGGCGGGCGCCGCATCGAGTGGCTGGCCGAGGCGGATCGCGCGCAAGAGGTCGGGCGACGCCTTGATCTTGAAGCGGCCGAGAAACTCGCCGATGGTCTGCGCGAGCCGCATCCGTGCAGTGGTCACGTCGACCGGGTCGGTCAGCGTCAGCGTATAGGCCACGGTATCGATCGCCGCGGCGGTCTTGCCCGTAACCGCGACCGAGGTCGTGTTGGGCTTGGCCGCATTGGAATTGGAGAACATCCGCGGCTGGCCAGTCGCGATGAAGCCATCGTTCTTCGCCGCATACTCGCCGAGCGCGAAGCCCGCCTGATTGATCGCGCCGACCGTCTCCTGCGGGGCGGCGAACAGCCGATCCCAGCCCGACAGCGTCGCGACGGAAGCGGTCTGCGCCGCTTCCTGCTCACGCACCGATGGTGCCGGCTTGCCACAGCCAGCCAGCATCATCGTAAGGGTCAGGGCGACCGCAAGCCTCATTTCAGCGCTTCGGCACCCGAGATGATCTCGACCAGCTCGGTCGTGATCGCAGCCTGACGCGTACGGTTATACTGGATCGAGAGGCGCGTGATCATGTCGCCGGCGTTGCGCGTGGCGTTGTCCATCGCGTTCATGCGCGAGCCCTGCTCCGACGCTGCGTTTTCGAGCAGCGCACGGAAAATCTGGATCGCGACGTTGCGCGGCAGGAGATCGGCGAGGATCGCTTCCTCGTCGGGCTCGTACTCGACCACGGCTTCGGCAGGCGCACCGGGCTTGGCCTCGGCACCGGGGATCGCCGACAGCGGGATCGGGATGATCTGGATACCAGTCGGGACCTGCACCAGCGCCGACACGAACTTCGCGTAGAACAGGTGTGCGACGTCGAACTGGCCTTCGCCGAAGCGCTTGATCAGGTCCTCGGAGATTTCCTGCGCATCGCTGAACGCGAGTCGCTTGATCTGGCCCATCTCGTGATCGGCGAGGATGTCGTTCGGGAAGAAGCGCTTGATCACGCGCCCCTTCTTGCCGGCGACGTAGAACTTCACGGTCTTGCCCGCCGCGATCAGCTCCTCGGCCTTGCGACGTGCCGCACGAACGATGTTGGTGTTGAACGCACCCGCGAGGCCGCGTTCCGACGTCGCGATGACGATCAGGTGGACCTGGTCCTTGCCGGTGCCCGCGAGCAGCGGCGACGCGCCCGGTGCGATACCGACGCGCCCCGCAAGGCTCGCCATCACCGCTTCGAGACGCTCGGCATACGGACGCCCGGCGACCGCCGCGTCCTGCGCACGGCGCAGCTTCGCGGCGGCGACCATCTTCATCGCCTTGGTGATCTTCTGCGTCGACTTCACCGAGCCGATGCGGATCTTGAGTGCCTTGAGGCTCGCCATCTACGTCCCTTTGTTCCTCCGCGAAGGCGGAGGCCCAGTCTGGGCCCCCGCCTTCGCGGGGGCACAATCTACTTAAGCGAAAGTCTTCGCGAACGCTTCGAGCGCTGCCTTCAGCTTGTCCTTCGCCTCGTTACCCAGGTCGCGGGTATCGCGGATCAGCTTCAGCACGTCGGCATGGTTCGCGCGCATGTCGGCCAGCAGCGCCTGCTCGTAGCGGGTCACGTCGGCGACCGGCACCTTGTCGAGATAGCCGCTGGTGCCGGCGAAGATCGACACGGTCTGCTCCTCGAACGGCAACGGCGAGAACTGCGCCTGCTTGAGCAGTTCGGTCAAACGAGCACCACGATTCAGCAACTTCTGCGTCGACGCATCGAGATCCGACCCGAACTGCGCGAATGCCGCCATCTCGCGGTACTGCGCCAGCTCGAGCTTGATCGAGCCCGACACCTTCTTCATCGCCTTGGTCTGAGCCGCCGAACCGACGCGGCTCACCGACAGGCCGACGTTGATCGCCGGACGCACGCCCGAGAAGAACAGGTCGGTCTCGAGGAAGATCTGGCCGTCGGTGATCGAGATCACGTTGGTCGGGATGTACGCCGAAACGTCGCCTGCCTGCGTCTCGATGATCGGCAGCGCGGTCAGCGATCCGCCGCCATTCGCGTCCGACATCTTCGCCGCACGCTCGAGCAGACGGCTGTGGAGATAGAACACGTCGCCCGGATACGCCTCACGGCCCGGAGGACGACGCAGCAGCAGCGACATCTGGCGATACGCGACGGCCTGCTTGGACAGATCGTCGTAGCAGATCAGCGCGTGCATGCCGCGATCGCGGAAATACTCGCCCATCGCGACGCCGGTATAGGGCGCGAGATACTGGAGCGGTGCGGGGTCCGACGCGGTCGCGGCGATGACGATGGTGTATTCCATCGCGCCATTCTCTTCGAGCGTCTTGACGAGCTGTGCGACGGTCGAGCGCTTCTGGCCGATCGCGACATAGACGCAATACAGCTTCTTCGACTCGTCGTCGCCGGCGTTGGCGATCTTCTGGTTGATGAACGCGTCGATCGCGACGGCAGACTTGCCGGTCTGGCGATCGCCGATGATCAGCTCGCGCTGGCCGCGGCCGACGGGGACGAGGGCGTCGATCGCCTTCAGGCCCGTCTGGACCGGCTCGCTGACCGACTGGCGCGGGATGATGCCCGGTGCCTTCACTTCGACGCGGCTGCGCTCGGTGGTGTGGATCGGGCCCTTGCCGTCGATCGGGTTGCCGAGGCCATCGACCACGCGGCCGAGCAGCTCCTTGCCGATCGGCACGTCGACGATCGTGCCGGTGCGCTTGACGATGTCGCCTTCCTTGATCTCGGAATCGCTCCCGAAGATCACGACGCCGACGTTATCGGCCTCGAGGTTGAGCGCCATGCCCTGCACGCCGTTCGAGAATTCGACCATCTCGCCGGCCTGGACGTTGTCGAGGCCGAAGATGCGCGCGATGCCGTCGCCGACGCTCAGCACCTGGCCGGTCTCGCTGACCTGGGCCTCGGTGCCGAAATTGGCGATCTGATCCTTGATGATCTTCGAGATTTCTGCGGCGCGGATATCCATTAGCTTAGCCCTTCATCGCGTGCGCGAGAGTGTTGAGACGCGTCTTGATCGACGAATCGATCATCTGGCTGCCGACGCGGACGACGAGTCCACCCAGCAACGATGGGTCGACGCTGAGGTCGACGGAAACTTCACGGCCGACCCGCTGGCGGAGCTGATGCTTCAGCTCGATCACCTGCTCGTCGGTCAGCGGATGCGCGGACGTCACCTCGGCGGCGATCTCGCCGCGATGCTGCGCGGCAAGTGCGCGGAATGCCTTGATGATCTTCGGCAGCGCGCCCAGCCGGTGGTTCTCGGCGAGGACGCCGAGAAAGCTCTTGGTGGTCGCATCGACGCCGAGCTCGTCGGCAACCGCGGAGACCGCCTTCACGGCGGCACCGCGCGAGACCATCGGGCTGACCGTCAGATTGCGGAAGTCCTCGGACTGCGCGAGTGCGTCGCGCACGTTCGCCAGGCTCGACTCGACCGCATCGATCGTCTTCGCGTCACGCGCGAGTTCGAACAGGGCCAGCGCATAACGCCCGCCTAAGCTCGCCTGAATACCGCCGGATGTCTCCACGGAACCTCTATCCTCGCCTGCAACGAATAACCGACCCAAAGGAAGAGAGGGCGCGAAAGCACCTCTCCTGGGACGCGGCGCGGTTAGCATCGGGTTGTCGGATTGGCAACCCGGCGGGAGGGTCGGGAGGACGGGTTTGTGACTGTTTTGTCATTCGTGTCGAGACAACCACCACTCCTATGTCATCCTCGCGAAGGCGGGGGATCGATATCCTGCGGACCCAGCGCTTTCGCCGCACGGCCTGCCACTATGGGTTCCCGCCTCCGCTGGAATGACGGTATTGGGCGGGCGTTACGACCAATCGACGAGGACTGAAGAATGACCGGCACGATGGAAACGATGACGATGTCCGACGGCGCGAGCGTCGCGGTCTATCACGCGCAGCCGACCGGCGAGCGTCGCGGTGGCCTTGTGCTGGTGCAGGAGATCTTCGGCATTACGGACCACATCCGCGATCTCTGCAATGAGTATGCCGCCGACGGCTACGAGGTCCTGGCCCCCGCGCTGTTCGACCGCGAGCATCCCGGCTTCGAGGCGGACTATTCGGGCGACGGCCTCGCCCGCGGGGTCGAGCTGGCCCGCCAGCTCCACCCGTTCGACCTGTCGCTGAAGGACGTCCAGACCTGCATCGACACGCTCGCCTCCGCCGGGCCGGTGTTCGTGGTCGGCTATTGCTATGGCGGCTCGGTCGCGTGGTTCGCTTCGACCAAGCTCACCGGCGTGGCGGCGGCGAGCGGCTATTACGGCAGCATGATCCCGGCCGCGGCGGACGAGGAGCCGAAGGTGCCGGTGATCCTCCACTTCGGTCGCCACGACCACGGCATCCCGATGGAGGGCGTCGAGCAGGTGATCGCGAAGGATTGGCCGAACGCGACGGTGTATGTCTACGAGGCGGGCCACGGGTTCAATTCGGACCGGCGGAAGGATTACCACGAGCCTAGCGCGGATCTGGCGAAGCAGCGCACGCTGGACCTGTTCCGCGCCAACGGCGGCTAAGCCGCCGCATCCTATTGGCACCACCCCGGCGAAGGCCGGGGCCCAATTGGAAAGGTGGCAGTAATTGAGGGGCGCGCTCTGTCAGCGACGTCCCCCAATTGGACCCCGGCCTTCGCCGGGGCGGTGGCTTCGGTTAGATGGTGGCTCTGGTAAAAGGCCAGGAGAGAGCAAAGGGCCTGAGCGCAGACTAGCGCTACAAACGTGAAGGCAACCCCCCGCTTCCTTGTTCTCCCGCGAAGGCGGGAGCCCAGTCTGGATCCCCGCCTTCGCGGGGAAACAGGTTGTGGGGTTAAGCTCTCAGATTACTCGCCTGGGAAATCGGCTCCGAGGCTGTCAGCCTTATGCGCCTCGATCTCCTTCAACCGCTCCGCCAGCTTCTTCGTCACAGCATCATACCCCCAGGCCCCCAGCACCAGATGCCGCGGTGGGTTCGCGTTTTCTGTCAGCGCGATCATCGCCTCGCCGGCCCGCACCGGATCGCCAGCCTGAGTCCCGCTCACCTCGCGCGTACCGTCGAGCCGCTTCCCCGCAGTATCCGCATAGTCGGCGATCTTCACCGGCGTCTGCTTCAGCGAACGCCCGGCCCAATCCGTGCGGAACGGCCCCGGCTCGACGCACGTGACGTTGATGCCAAGCGGCTGAACTTCGGCGAGCAGCGCGTCCGACCACCCCTCTACCGCATGCTTCGACGCGGCGTAATAGCCCGAGCCCGGGAACCCGACCTGGCCGGCGACCGAGGTGATGTTGATGATGTTGCCGCTCTTCTGTGCCCGCATGATCGGCAGCACCGCCCGCGTAAGCGCAAACAACCCGAACACGTTCGCATCGAACTGCGCACGGATCTCCGACTCCTCGCCCTCCTCGACCGAAGCCTGGTAGCCGTATCCCGCATTGTTCACGAGCACGTCGATCCGCCCGAACTTCGTTTTGGCCCGCGCGACCGCATCGTCGATCTGCGCCTGCTCCGTCACGTCGAGCGACACCGCCAGCGCACGATCCTCGGTACCCTTCGCCAGATCAGCGACGCGATCCGCATCCCGCGCAGTGACCACCGCACGCCAACCGCGCGCTAGGACGAGCTTGGCGAGTTCACGGCCGAAACCGGTCGAGCAGCCGGAAATGAACCAGACGGGGGTGTCGGAGGCCATGAGACATCTTTCGTTATGGGGTATACCCAAGAGAACGGCCGGGCCCGCGATTGGCTCCGCTTTGACCGCAAGCCACGGGATGCACGCGCGTCGCGACCGGCTATACCGACGCGATGATCACCGCTCCCGACAATGATACCGCCTGGACCGCGTTCGAGCGCCGCGACCGCGCGTGGGACGGCCGGTTTATCGTCGGCGTGAAGACCACCGGCATCTACTGCAAGCCAAGCTGCCCCGCGCGCCATCCCAAGCGCGAAAACGTCACCTTCCACCCCGACCCGCCAAGCGCCCGCGCCGCCGGCTTCCGCCCATGCCTGCGTTGCACCCCGGACGAAGTCGGCCGCGACCGCATCGCCGTCGCCGCGGCGGTCGCACTGCTCGAAGCCGCCGAAGACCGCCTCTCGCTAGAGGAGGTCGCGGCGAAAGTCGGCTACGCCCCCCATCACTTCCATCGCCTGTTCAAGCGCGCCACCGGCGTCACCCCCGCCGCCTACGCGCGGGCCCTCCGCACCGGCCGCGCGGCCAACGCCCTATCGGAGGATTCGACCGTGACCGAAGCGATCTACGACGCCGGCTACTCCGCCCCCAGCCGCTTCTACGAGGCCGACGCGAAACGGCTCGGCATGGCCCCCAGCGCCTGGGCACGCGGCGGCGAAGGCGTCACGATCCGCTGGACCACCGCCGATACGAGCCTCGGCACCCTGTTCGTAGCCGCCACCGACAAAGGCCTGTGCCGCGTGTCGTTCGACGAAGACGCCGACGAACTCCGCCGCCGCTTCCCCAACGCCACGATCGAACCAGGCGATGCCGCGCTCGCCGACCTGGCAGCGCAAGTCGTCGCTGCCGTCGAATCCCCCGAACGCGACCAAGACCTCCCGCTGGACGTCCGCGGCACCGCCTTTCAGGAAGCTATCTGGCAAGCATTGCGGCAAATCCCGATCGGCGAAACCCGCACCTACAGCGAACTTGCCGCGCTCGCCGGTCGCCCCGCCGCGGTCCGCGCCGCCGGCACCGCCTGCGGCCAGAACCCGGTGTCGATCGTCATCCCCTGCCACCGTGCGCAGCGGATCGGCGGCGCGCTCGGCGGCTATGCGTACGGGCTGGATCGCAAACGCGCGCTACTCGCGACCGAGGCTCAGCGCGCCGACTTGCAGGAATAGACGAGCTTCTCGTTCGGCAGCGGCGGCAACACCGCACGCACCGCCGCCTGCTGCCCGGCGAGTCGCCCAAGCGCCGCATCGTCCATGTTGCACACGTTGGGCACGACACCGCGCGCGGTCCGCGCCGCGGTCATCCCCGCTGCCGACAGCAGATAGCGCGTGTTGGAATACACGCGCGTCGCCGGATCGAACGAGAGGACGGACACGGTCTGCTCGGCATCGGGCACCAGCACGCGGTCCCAGCGGCCGTTCGCCTCGACATATTGCGTCTTGCCGTTGACGCAGCCCTTCGCGCCCCAATCGATCGGCACGTCCTCGCTGGACGAAATCGTGATCCGGCTGCGCTCGGGGATCAGCGTGCACATCAATTTGCCGAGCGCCGCATCGGGCGTCGATATCCGCGTCTTCGGCAGCGCGGACAGTGGCACGTCGACCTCGCCGGAGGGCCGCAGCACGAACACGACAATCGCGATAAGCGCACTCAGCCCGCCAACGCCCAGCGCCCACACCGCCTGCCGCCGCTGACCACGCGATTCGAGCAGCCCCGCGCTCCCGATCACCAGCGCCCCCGCCACCAGCAGCAGCCCGGCGATCGCCATCACGTTCTCGCGGCTGCGCGACGCCTCGGTCCGCGCCTTCTCCAGCGCAACCTCGCGCGCCATCGCATCCTGCGTCGCGGCATCGCGCTTCGCCGACGCCGCATCGGCGGTGGCGCGCGCGTCCGCGTCGCTATCCTGCCGCAAGCGATCCTCGATCGACGTGCAACCCGTCCCGATCGACGCGTAGGGCTGTTTCGCGTCGTGCAGGAAGCCGGCGAGCTCGGTATCCGCAATCGCGAACCCGAACGTCGAATCGCCCTCCTCGCCGCGCGTGATCGCCGAGTTCACGCCGATTATTCGGCCGCAGCGATCAAGCAAAGGCCCGCCCGAATTGCCCCGCGCGATGCTGGCGGTATGGAGCAAGACTTCGACATTGCTCAGCACGCGCCGCCCCGACAGCACACCCTCCGACCGCACCGGAGTCATCGGCCGGATGTAATCCGCCGCCGACCGCGCGGTCGCCAGATCGACGTTCCCCGGGAAGCCGAGCGACACCACCGCGTCGCCCTCACTCATCGGCCCGGTATAGAGCGCGCTCGGCGGCAGGCGCGCGCCGGTGAACTCGATCAGCGCCAGGTCGCGCTGCGAATCATACGCGATCACCTTGCCCTGGTACGATTTGGTGCCCTCGGTCGGGACGATCCCGACGACGACATTGTGGGGATAGCGCTCGGCGAGATCGACGACGTGCGCGTTGGTGACGATCCGGTTGGGCGCGATCGCAAAGCCGCTGCCGTGACCGAAGCCGACCACCTGATCGTCGACTACCGCGATCGTCACGACGCGCACCACGCCGCGCCCGGTGGCGGCGATGTCGTCGGCAGACGCGGAGCTCGCCAACCCGAAAGTCAGCGCGAGAAGGAGCAGCAGGCGGATCATTCCCCAGCCTTCGGGGAGTTCTCGACCGCGATCAACCCTGCAGCCGATCCGACGACATCCACCATTCCGGTTTGGTTAGCGAATTATCAAGCCTTCGCGCCTAACCCGGTACGTACTTATCCAGGGATTTGGGCATGAGCGCATTCGGGCGTCGTAATGGCATGAGCGGGGGGCAAGCGGCCCGGCCCGCATTCGGCGTAGCCCGCCCGATGCAGGGTGGCGGCCCCGCGCCGCGATCCGAACCCGAGGGCGGCTCGCAATTCCCGCCGATCGAATCGCTGCCGATGCCAGGCGAATCGGACGGCTTCGGTCCCGGCACGATGCCCGGCACGCAGATGGACGCGATGCAGCGCCTCTCAGACCGCCAGAATGCGAGCGGCGAAGCGGGCAACAGCCGCGTCGAAGGTTTCGAACAGTCGATCCACAAGATCAAGGAGCAGGTCCTCCCGCGCCTGCTCGAACGCGTCGATCCGGAAGCGGCGGCGACGCTCGGCAAGGACGAACTCGCGGAGGAATTTCGCCCGATCATCGGCGAGGTGCTCGCCGAACTGAAGCTGACGCTCAACCGCCGCGAACAGTTCGCGCTGGAAAAGGTGCTGGTCGACGAACTGCTCGGGCTCGGGCCGCTCGAGGAGTTGCTGGCGGATCCGAACATCACCGACATCATGGTGAACGGCCCCGAACAGACCTATGTCGAGCGCAAGGGCAAGCTCGAACTCGCGCCGATCCAGTTCCGCGACGAGGAGCATCTGTTTCAGATCGCGCAGCGGATAGTGAACTCGGTCGGCCGCCGTGTCGACCAGACTTCGCCGCTCGCCGATGCGCGTCTGAAGGACGGCTCGCGCGTCAACGTGATCGTCCCGCCGCTGTCTTTGCGCGGTACCGCGATCTCGATCCGTAAATTCTCGGCGAAACCGATCACGCTAGACATGATGGCGGGCTTCGGCTCGATGTCGCCCAAGATGGCGACCGCGCTCAAGATTGCGGGTGCCTCGCGCTTTAACGTGGTCATTTCTGGCGGTACCGGTTCGGGCAAGACGACGATGCTCAACGCGTTGTCGAAGATGATCGACCCCGGCGAACGCGTGCTGACGATCGAGGACGCCGCCGAGCTTCGCCTGCAACAGCCGCATTGGCTGCCGCTCGAGACGCGGCCCGCCAATCTGGAGGGCCAGGGCGAAATCTCGATCCGCGACCTCGTTAAGAACGCGCTGCGTATGCGTCCTGACCGGATCATCCTGGGCGAAATTCGTGGCTCCGAGTGTTTCGACATGCTCGCGGCGATGAACACGGGTCACGACGGCTCGATGTGCACGCTCCACGCCAACTCTCCCCGCGAGGCGCTTGCGCGCATGGAGAACATGGTGATGATGTCGGACATCAAGGTGCCGAAGGAAGCCATCTCGCGACAGATCGCCGATTCGGTCGAGCTGATCATCCAGGTGAAGCGCCTGCGCGACGGTTCGCGCCGGGTGACCAACATCACTGAGGTGATCGGCATGGAGGGCCCGGTGATCGTCACGCAGGAGCTGTTCAAGTTCGAATATATGGACGAGTCGGCGGACGGGAAGATCCTGGGCGAGTACCGTTCGATGGGATTGCGGCCGTATACGCTGGAGAAGGCGAAACAGTTCGGGTTCGACCAGGCGTATCTGGAAGCGTGCCTGTAGGGGCTGCCGCTGCCTCATCGAGCGCCTTCCTACCCCACTGTCGTTACCACGGCGGAGAGCACCACTCCGGCGAAGGCCGGGGGCCAATTGGCAAGGTGGCAGTAATGGCATGCTGCCCTTAGCCATCGCTGTCCCCCAATTGGGCCCCGGCCTCCGCCGGGGTGGTGTATTTTCTATGCGCTGCGCAGCTTCTCGGGCTGGATAGTTGTCTGAGTTTGCTGGTTGGTTTCGACAGCCTCGCCCCCTTCTGCCGTCCTCACATCAAGGTGCAACCCCAACGATCCTCCCCCGCCAGAGGGGAGGTGTCGCCGAAGGCGACGGAGGGGGAGGACGCGCAACAGACAGGAGTCCGTTCCGCCCCCCCGGCTGGCAAGCGCCGGCCACCTCCCCCTGGCGGGAGAGGATCATCGATCGGCTTTTGCGCTCAAACCGAGAGAAGACTGTTTCCCTGCAAAAGCGGGGACTCAGACTGGACTCCCCCCTTCTCGGGAGAACATGGACGCGCGGACCGTCACTAGTCACTAGCCACGTCCTTGCAGCGAGGGGATAGGCCACTTCTTCTATGAGCACGCCCCGCCCGCGCTTGTACGCCGCGACCGACTCGTTAGGGACACCCCCTCATGCGCCGCGCCCTCTTCGCTCTCGTCCCGCTGATCGCGGTCCTCTTCGTCTCCGCGCGCGAGCCGGCACCGCCACCGGCCGCCGCCATCTCCCCCGCCGCGCGCGATCGCGGCGTCTACGCGCTCGCCACCGATACCGAAGCGCGCTGGGTGCCTTTCGACCTCACCCCCGGCAACCAGATCCGCTTCACGATGCAGCTCGATGGCCGCGACGTCATTGCGATCCTCGATACCGGCGTCAGCTACACGCTGCTCGCCAAGGCGTCCCCCGCGCTCGACACCACCAAGCTGGTCGCCGGTGGCCGGGCGACCGCGATCGGGGGATCGGTGGCGCTCGGCTGGATGCCGACCCGATCGGTCACGGTCGGCGGCCTGACCCGCACCGGCGGCGGCGTCACCGTCGCGGACCTGCCCGCGATCGCCACCGGCAGCGCCGCCGCGGTCGACCTGCTGGTCGGCGCCGACCTGCTCGCCGGCCACGCGCTCGACATCGATTACGCCGCGCACCGCTTCCGCCTGCTTCGTTCGGGCCGGTTGCCGTTCAAGGGCGAGACCGCACCGCTCCGCGTCTCCGCCGAGCGCAGCGTCTACGAAAGCGCGATAACCCTCGGCGGCCGACGCCTGGCACCGATCGTCGTCGACACCGGCGACGGATCCTCGATCACCGTCACCGCGCCCGGCTGGCAGGCGGCGAACCTGTCGCAATTGCCGTCCACCACCGCGATCTCGTTCGGGCTCGCGGGGCCAGCGGTCAGCGGACTCGCGATCGTACCCGACATCCGCGTCGGCGATATGCTCGCGCGCGCCACCGAAGTCCGCATCGAACCCGCGGACGGCTTTTCCCAAGCCATCGGCACGGCAGGCCGGATCGGCTCGGGCTTCCTCCAGAACTACCGCGTCCTGCTCGATCCCGGCGCACGCCGGATGGTCCTGAGCCGCGGCCCGAAAGCCGACACGCCGCCGCTCCGCTCGACCAGCGGGTTGCTCGTCGGCGTCGAAAAGGATCGGTTGAAAGTTCTTCACGTCATGCGCGGCGGCCCTGCAGCCGGGTCAGGCTGGAAGGACGGCGACCTGATCTGCTCGGTCGATGGAGCACCGATCTCCGCCGCATATCCGACCAGTCCGATCGCGTCCTGGTCCGCCGGCACGCCGGGACGCGTCGTCGCGCTGGGGCTGTGCGACGGCCCCGTTCGCCCCCTGACGCTCGCAAGCTTCTACTGATGTCGCGCAATCGCTGGATACACCATCGCTGGATACAGGCGCTGCTCCTGCTGCTGGTCGCGCTCGCGATCCGCGCCTGGGATTTCGGCAACCCGGTCATCG
Organism: Sphingomonas sp. SL1004; assembly: GCF_057815015.1. Classification (NCBI taxonomy): domain Bacteria; kingdom Pseudomonadati; phylum Pseudomonadota; class Alphaproteobacteria; order Sphingomonadales; family Sphingomonadaceae; genus Sphingomonas; species Sphingomonas sp. SL1004. The sequence goes on along the minus strand of NZ_JBYMUX010000001.1, from coordinate 3,737,436 downwards.
AGTATGACCAGCAATATTATCTGCTCGTCGGCGATCGCATGCTGCACGGCGCAGTGCCGTATATCGATCTTTGGGATCGTAAGCCGATAGGATTATTCGCGCTGTTTGCCGGCATCCGGATGCTGCCAGGCAACGGTATCCTCGCATATCAGCTCGTCGCGACCGCCTGCGCTTGGGCCACTGCGATCATCGTCCGCCAAGCGGCCAAAATCGTGGGGGCAAACGATCGAGGCGCCTTTGCAGCGGGAGTCGTGTATCTAGGCGCCATATCGCTAGTCGGCGGAAATGGCGGGCAGTCGCCGGTATTCTACAATCTGCCGATGGCGATTGCCGCATGGTTGACGCTACAGGTGCCGGCCAAGGCCGCGGAAGGTCGCAGCGGTGCGATCTTTGCGAGCGGCATTGTCTCGTGCCTGCTTGCAGGTATCGCCATCCAGATAAAATATACCCCGATGTTCGAGGGTGCTGCTTTTGGGTTGGCGCATATCTGGTTCTTGCGACGTTCGGGCACACCTAAAATTGGGCTTGTTGCTGCAATAGTCATCTGGACGGCCATGGGGCTCATTCCGACGCTGGCTGCAATCGGCTGGTACTATGCCGGTGGTGCTGTCGCGCTCGACGCATTCTGGTTTGCCAACTTTACGTCGATCGCGCTGCGCCGGGGCTATCCTGCAAGCGAACTCGCAATGCGATTGCTCGGCATAATCGCCCAGTTGTCGCCCCTGCTCCTCGCGACAGTTCTGACGTGGCGCGCTCGACCACGCAGCGGCGTACCACGCGAGACAATTATCCTCGGCTACGGTTGGTTGGCATCGGCGCTGATCGGATTCTTTGCGATCGGGACCTTCTTCGATCACTATTCACTGCCGTTGGTTACCCCATTCGTAATTTTGTCAGCCCCGACGCTGGGCCGGTCAGTGCGATTGCTGGCACTAGTTCTCGGCGGCACCGTTCTGATTCTGCTGGCGAAACGCGCGTTGATCCCGAACGACGCGCAAGGCGCCTACCGCGTCGCGCAGATCGTCGAAGCGAACAGCGGCGCCGAATGCCCCTACGTCTTTATCGGCGACACGGTGACGTATCATCTCGCGCACGCTTGCCTGCCTACGCCCTACGCCTTCCCTAACCTGCTGGCCTACGACACCGAACAGCATGCGACCGGGATCGACGAGGCCGCCGAGGTCCGCCGCATCCTGGCGAACCGTCCGCCCGTTATCGTCACGTCGGATCGGCGTCTGTCGATCTGGAACCGTGGCAGCCTGCGCGCGGTGAAGGCGGCGCTCGCCCGCGACTATCACCCGGTCTTCACGACGCCGCGCAGCCGGTGGCACACCGTCGTCTATCTGAGAAACGGGCGTCGGTTCAGGACTTGAACGCCAGTCCGATCGTGACGGCCAGCGCGATCAGCGCCAGCATCTGGACCGTCGGCCAGTCGACCCACCCGACCGAATCCGGATCGTGGCGCCGTCGCCTGCGCCGCTCGCCGAGCCCCGCGATCACGGCGAGCGCGGCCAACCCGCCGCTCGCGCTCCACAATATCGGTGCCACCGTTAAACCCGATCGCTCAGCCGAGCTTCTCGACCTTTTCCTGCAGCTTGGCGAGTTCGCTGCGCAATGCTGCGATCTCGTCGTCCTTGCTGGCGGCAGGTGCGGGCGCGGGCGACGCCATCGCCTGCGCGGCGACGTCGAACATCGCCAGGTTGCGCTTGGCGATGTCGGCGAACGGCGAATTGGCGAACGCGCCCTCAACCGCGGACTTGAACTGATCGTGGTTACGGCGGAAGCTGTCCATCGACGCCTCGAGATAACCGGGCACCATCGTCTGCATCGAATCGCCGTACATCGAGATCAGCTGGCGCAGGAAATTCACCGGCATCATCGTCTCGCCGCGGCTCTCCTCCTCCATGATGATTTGCGTGAGAACATTGTGTGTGATGTCCTCGTCCGTCTTCGCATCAACCACCTTGAAGTCGCGGCCCTCGCGGGTCATCGTCGCGAGATGATCGAGCGTGATGTAGGATGAAGTCTCGGTGTTATAGAGTCGCCGATTGGCGTATTTCTTGATGATGACGATTCCGTCGGCCGCCGGTTGCTTCTTCATGGATCCCCCGTCTTATGTTTGAAACGGAGGCTACAGTCTTTGATGACGCACCGCAACACGGTCCGCGCCCCCTGCCGTTGTTCCTATCCGTGCTGCGCAGCGAGACTGCAGCATCGCCCGAACGGATGGCCCGCGCGCTAGCCGGATTGCGCGCATACCAGTCGGCACCGCGAGAGAAACGGCCCGATCCGATGCCTGCGATCCACCGCGCCGGCCGCGTGTCGTTGCGCGATTACGGTGGCAGCGGACGCCCCGTGGTGTTCGTCCCGTCGCTGATAAACCCACCCGACATCCTCGATCATTCCGCGGAGACTTCGCTGTTGCGGTGGATCGCCGGACAGGGCTTTCACGCATGGCTGATCGACTGGGGATCGCCCGGCAGCGAGGACCGCGACCTCGATCTGGCGCTGCATGTCGAGCGCTTGCTGGTGCCGCTGCTCCAGGCGTTCGACGAACCGCCGGTCATCGTTGGCTACTGCCTCGGCGGCACGCTCGCGCTCGGTGCCGCCGCCATCATGCCCGTTGCGGGCGTCGCGGCGATCGCCGCACCCTGGCACTTCGCCGGCTATGGCGAAGGTCGCCCCGCCCTCGCCGCGACATGGGCCGCAGTAAGACCGGCGGCGGAAATGCTCGGCCTGTTACCGATGGAAGTGCTCCAGGCCGGCTTCTGGCAACTCGACCCGACACGTACGATCGCCAAATACGAAGCGTTCGCCGACCTCGCCCCCGACAGTGATGCGGCCCGCGCGTTCGTCCGACTCGAGGATTGGGCGAACGCAGGCGCCCCCCTTCCCTACGCCGCTGCCGCCTCGTTGTTCGAGGACTGCATCGCCAGCGACCTCCCCGGCAAAGGGCAATGGACGATCGCCGGCACGCCGGTCGATCCGCTCGCCCTCGCCTGCCCCACGGTCGAGTTCGTCTCGCTCAGCGACCGCATCGTCCCCGCCGCCACCGCGATCGGCCTCGCGGACCGCCGCGATCTCGGCGCAGGGCATGTCGGCATGATCGTCGGCCGGTCCGCCCGCGCGCGCCTCTGGGAACCGCTGGCCAACTGGATCGCCGCGCTCGACTGACCTACATGGGGTCCAAACATAGAGGATCCCGCCATGACCGACCTGAACTCGAACGACGTCGTCATCACCGCCGCCAAGCGCACCCCCGTCGGCAGCTTCCTCGGCGCATTCGCCACCACGCCCGCACACGAACTCGGCCGCATCGCGATCGAAGCCGCGCTCGAACAGGCAGGCGTCGCCGGCGAGGACGTCTCCGAAGTGATCCTCGGCCAGGTCCTCACCGCAGCCCAGGGCCAGAACCCCGCCCGCCAGGCCTCGATGGCCGCTGGCGTGCCCAAGGAAATCCCGGCATGGGGCGTCAACCAAGTCTGCGGCTCGGGCCTCCGCGCGGTCGCACTCGCGGCACAGGCGATCCAGACCGGTGACGCGACCATCGTCGTCGCGGGCGGCCAGGAATCGATGTCGCTCTCCGCGCACGCGCAGTCGATCCGCGGTGGCCAAAAGATGGGCAATCTCAGCCTCGTCGACACGATGGTCAGCGACGGCCTGACCGACGTCTTCAACGGCTATCACATGGGCATCACCGCCGAGAACCTCGCCGAGCAATACCAGGTCACGCGCGGCGAGCAGGACGCGTTCTCGGTCGCCTCGCAGAACAAGGCCGAGGCCGCGCGCGGCTCGGGCCGCTTCAAGGACGAGATCGCACTGGTCACGATCAAGGGCCGCAAGGGCGACACCATCGTTGCCGACGACGAATATATCCGGGCCGGCGCGACGATCGAGAGCGTCTCGGGCGTGAAGCCCGCGTTCAAGAAGGACGGCACGGTAACGGCCGCCAACGCGAGCGGCCTCAACGACGGCGCCGCCGCGCTGGTGATGATGCGCCGCGACGAGGCCGAACGCCGCGGCTCGACCATTCTGGCCACGATCAAGAGCTGGGCCTCGGCCGGCGTCGATCCGTCGGTGATGGGCATCGGCCCCGTCCCCGCCACCCGGCGCGCGCTCGAGAAGGCCGGGTGGACACTAGCCGACCTCGACCTGATCGAAGCCAACGAAGCCTTCGCCGCGCAAGCTTTGTCGGTCGGCAAGGAACTCGGCTGGGATGCGTCGAAGGTCAACGTCAACGGCGGCGCGATCGCGATCGGCCACCCCATCGGCGCCAGCGGCGCGCGCGTCCTGACGACACTGATCTACGAGATGCAGAAGCGCGATGCGAAGAAGGGGCTGGCGACGCTCTGCATCGGCGGCGGCATGGGCATCGCGATGTGCATCGAGCGGTAACGTTCACTCCTTTACCGGTCGCTCGCCACGAAGCGGCCGGTCAGGACCATGACCGGGAGTAGCGCGCGCCCATCCCGGTCAGCAGTTCATATTGCGACATCCCCGACAACGCGGCGGCGTCGGGCAGGGCGAAATCGAGCGCGATCCATGCGCCTTCCTGGATAGCCGCGACCGCAGTCACATCGACCGCGAGCAGGTCCATCGATACCCGGCCGATCACCGGCACGAGCTGACCGTCGATCGACGCCTTGCCGCGATCCGAGAACCCGCGGAAATAGCCGTCCGCATACCCCAGGCTGATGATCGCAACCTCGGTGTCGCGGGGGGCCGTCCAGGTCGCATTGTAGCCGACGGTATCGCCGGTCACGACGCGACGACGCTGGAGGATCTGCGCTTCGGGAGTTACGACGGATTGGATCGCTCCGGTCAGTTCGCCGCGGGGAATCCCGCCGTACAGCGCCAATCCGGGCCGGGTAAGATCGAATGCATAGCCTTCCAGCGCGATACCGGCGGAGTTGGCGAGGCTCATTCGTCTTGCCGATGTCTGCCCGGCAAGTGCGGCGAATGCAGCACGCTGGCGTTCGTTCATCGCCACATCCTCATCCGCGCACGCCAGATGACTCATCAGCGTTTCGATCGCGAGGCCATCGAGCAGGCCATCGGCGATGTCGTCCGCCGACACGCCTAGGCGGTTCATGCCGGTGTCGACCATGACGTCGCAGGCACCGCCGCCTGCCGCCTTCCAGCGTGCGACCTGCGTGGGCGTGCTGAGCACGGGCCGGGCGAAGCCGGTGGCCGCGGCAGGCATGTCGTCTTCGCGGACGCCGTGAAGGACCGACACGGTCAAGCCCAGTGGCGCGAGTTCGGCGGCTTCGCGCCAGTTGGAGACGAAAAAGTCCCGGCACCCCGCCCCCGCCAGCCGACGTGCGACTTCTGCCGCGCCCAGGCCGTAGCCGTTCGCCTTCACTGCCGCACCGCATGCAGCCGTGCCGCTCATGCGGTCGAGCGTGCGCCAATTCTGGACAAGGGCGTCGCCATCGAGGCGCAGGCGGAGGGGAGCGGGTATGTCGATCACCCGGCGCGGGATAGTGCCGCGGGCGCGGCGCGTCGACCGTCTATGCCGCGTGAGCTCGTTATGAATCGATGCGCCCGACCGGCACGAGCAGGCGTCGACCATCGTCTTCGAGAGGAGCAACGCGGACGCCGAACACCCGCGCCAGCGTCTCCGCGGTCATAACCTCAGCGACCGTGCCGGAGGCGACGACGCGACCGTCCGCGATCAGCAGCGCATCGTCCGCCGCGCGCTGGGCCTGGACGAGGTCGTGCAGAACGATCGCGACCCCCGCCCCGCCTGCCGCGTAGGCACGCAGACGCGCGAGCAGGTCGATCTGGTGCGAGGGATCGAGGCTGGCGAGCGGCTCGTCGGCGAGCAGCCAGCGCGGTTCGCCCGCCAGCACGCGCGCGAGCAGGACGCGCGCGCGCTCGCCGCCGGAGAGTTCGCCGACCGGGCGATCCGCGAGGTGCGTGGTCTCGGTATCGTGCATCGCCCGCTCCATCGCGGCCAGATCGGCAGGCGACGGCGCTGCATGGGCGCCAAGGTGCGGCAGGCGGCCGAGCGCTACGACATCACGTGCGACGATGTTCCAGTGCACCGTCGCGTCCTGCGGGAGGTAGCCGATCGCACGTGCGCGGGCGCGCGGGTCCATCGCCGCCACGTCCTGCGTATCGAGCCGGACGCTTCCTCCGCCGCGAGCGACGAGTGCCGCGGCGGCTTTGACCAGCGTGCTCTTGCCAGCGCCGTTAGGGCCGAGGATCGCGGTGACGCGGCCGGGGCGCAGGTGCGCGGACACGTCCTGGAGGACAGTGCGCTTGCCGAGCTTCACGCTCAGTGCATCAATGATCAGATCCACGCGCGGCCCCGTTCCTTGACCAGTAACCCGAGAAAGAACGGCGCCCCGATCAGCGCCATCGCGACACCGAGCCGGACTTCGCCTGCGCCGGGTGCGAGGCGAACGAGACTGTCCGCGGCGAGGACCAACGCTGCGCCACCAAGCGCGGAGGGCAGCAAGAGCGCTCCCGGTCGGTGACCGAAGACGGGCCGCAACAGATGCGGCACGACGAGGCCGACGAAGCCGATCACGCCGGTGACTGCGACACCCGCGCCGATGACGAGTCCGGTGCCGAGCACGACCAGCCAGCGCACCCGGCCCATCCGCACGCCCAGCGACCGCGCCGCCGCCTCGCCCAGCGACAGCGCATCGAGCGAGCGACCGGTGAACATGAGCAGGACCGCGCCGAGCAGCATCGGCGGCAAGGCCAGCTTGATGTCGTCCCAGCCGCGATCGGTCAGCGCGCCCATGATCCAGTCGATCACCTCGGCGACCGCATAGGGGTTCGGCGCGATCGAGATCAGGAACGCGGTCAGCGCACCGGCGAGGCTGGCGAGCACGGTGCCGGCGAGGATGAAGGTGATCGCGCTCGGCGACCGCCACGTCAGCGCGGCGAGCAGCGCCACCGCCCCCCCTGCCCCCAGCATCGCGGCTGCAAAGATCGCAGGCCCGGGGCCAATCCCGAAGAGTATCGCGGCGACCGCCCCCAGCGCTGCGACCGACGACACGCCCACGACCGCAGGATCTGCGAGCGGGTTGCGGAGATACCCCTGCAATACCGCGCCCGACAGCCCGAGCGTCGCGCCGAGCGCGAGCCCCAGCACGGCGCGCGGCAGGCGGAGTTCGAGGATGATCCACCAGCGCGGATCGGTCGAGAACCAGGTGTCGAGCGGCACCCAGACTTTCCCGCACCCGAGCGACAGTCCGAACAGCACGACCACCAGGACGGCCAATACGGCAAGTTTGAGCGCGCGGGTCATCACAGGACCGCCGCAAGCATACCGACCACTGCCGCCACCCCGGCGAAGGCCGGGGCCCAATTGGGGGACGAACGTGACGGCGTGCAGCACTCGGTTATTGCCGCCATTCCAATTGGGCCCCGGCCTTCGCCGGGGTGGTTTGGGTATGGGTATCGCATCACAGCGCCGCCCGGATCGCGGCGAGGCGTTCAAGCGCGGGCGGAATGGTCGGCCCGCCACAGTTGATCAGGACGCGCGGGAAGACGGCTTGCGGCGTGTTCGGCAGCAGCCGGTGGCGCAGTGCCGTGCCCCGACCGACGCGTTCCGACGCGATCACCACCGCAGGCGGACGCGTCACGATCGTCTCGGCGGACACCGTGCCGGTATGCGTCAGGCCGTAAGTCGCGGCAGCGTTGCGGAAGCCGACGCGCGTCATCATCTCGTTCAGCAACGTGCTCCCCCCGGTCGCCAGGTCTCCGCTGATATAAAGCAAGGCGCTCGGCACCCCGCCATCCTTGCGGCTCCATCGCGCCACCGCACGATCGATATCCGCATTGATCCGCGCGCCGCCCGCAGGTGCACCGACGGCATCGGCAATCTGCGTGACCTGCGCCTGGCTTTCCGCAATCGAGTCCGGAATGCCGAGCAGCAGCGTCTTCAACCCGGCCCGCGCGTACGCCGCCTGGGTAGCAGGCGGCGTATAGGTGCTGGCGATGACGAGATCGGGATGCAGCGCGATCACCTCCTCGGCAGTCCCCGCGGTCGCACGAAAACGGCCCGCGACGTCGAGCGGAATCGAGGTCGCGGCCGGATCCTGCGAATACCGGCTGATCGCGGCGATCCGCGAGGCCGGCAGGATCCGGACCAGCACCGAATCCACGCACGGGTTGGTCGAGACGATCCCCCCGCCTCCGCTCGGTGGTGCTGCACATCCGCCGAGCAGCAGGGCGGCGAGGATTGCCCCCGACCTCATTTCAGGCGCAACCGCACGCCGCCATACGCCGCACGGCCATAGGTGCCGTAGCCCGTGACCGTCTGATAACTCGCGTCGGTGACGTTATCGACACGACCGTAGATCGCGAACCGCTCACCGATCGGGAACTCCGCACGGACGCTGCCGATCGCATAGCCGTCGATCCGCGTCGTGTTGCCGGCATCGTTGAAGCTGTCGTCGACCAGCGACACGGTGCCGCCGACCGAGAGCCCGAACCCGAACCGGTAATCGGCGTTGACGCTGGCGGTCTGCCGCGGGCGACGCGCGAGTTCGTTGCCGTAATTCGCGCCGATCGAGCGGTTCTCGGTGTGGATGTAGCTGTAGTTGGCGGTGAGCGTCAGCGCATCGACCGGACGCAACGCCAGCGTGAACTCGACTCCGTCCGCCTCGGCGCGCGCGATGTTCTGGTAGGTGTACGTCTCCAGATCGAAATCGATCTGGTTGCGCGTGCGGCGGTTGAAATAGGTCACGCCGACGCGGGCCCGGTCGCCGAGGAACGCCTGCTCGACGCCGATATCGAAATTGCGTGCCGTCTCCGGGTCCAGATCGCGGTCACCATATTCGGAGAAGAGCTGGTACAGCGTCGGCGCCTTGAACCCTTCACCATAGCTTGCGCGGACGGTGGTGCCGGTCCGCAGCGCCAGCGCCGCGTTCGCGCCGAACGTCGTGTGGTTGCCGAAATCCTCGTGATCGTCGTTGCGGACGCCGCCGGTGATCGTGAGGATGTCGAGCGGCTTGACGATCAACTGGCCGTAAACGCTGGTGATTCCGGTATCGGCATAGGTGAAGCCGTCATTGTAACGGCTGTTCTCGCGCTCCACGCCGGCGACGACGCGGACCTGGTCGAGCGGGCGAAAGTCGCCTTGGTATTCGTAGCGCTCGCTACGGCCGCGACCGATGAACGACGGGTCCGCGCCGAACGCCGGCTCGTAATTGTCGCGGTCGATGTCGGCGATCGTGAACGCGACCCGGTTGTTGAACCGTCCGTCGGCGAAGTTCGCGTGCAGCCCCGCATAGCCGTAAAGCTCCTGCGTCTTGCTATAGTCGGCGGTGTCGGCAAGCACATAGTCGGGCGCCGGGAAGCCATCCAGTTCGCCCCGGCTGTCCGCGAAATACCCGCGCAGGTCGAGGCCGATCCCTGGCGCGAACTCGACGCCGAGCCGTCCGGTCGCGCCATATTGACGATACCCGTCCCGCTCCGTCCCGTCAGCGGCCGATGAAATCCCGTCGGTCTTCAGATACCCGCCGGTCAGCGATCCCGACACTGGCCCGGTCTTCCCCAACACGCCTGCGCTCGCGAACACGCTGTCGGCATAGCCATATTCGGCGTTGGCGCGCGCCTGCAAACCCTCGCTCGGTGCGGCGGTGATGATGTTGACGACGCCGCCGATCGCCTGGCTGCCCCAAGGCACCGAGTTCGGTCCGCGCAACACTTCGATCCGCTCGACCGAACTCGACAGGAGATTGCCGAAATCGAAGCCGCCGCCGGTCGACGACGGATCGTTGACCCGCACGCCGTCGATCACCACCAACGTCTGGTCGGACTCGGCACCGCGGATCCGCACACCGGTCAAAGCACCCAGCGTGCCGTTGCGCGTCACGGTAACACCCGGCGTGGTCGCGAGCAGGTCTGACACGACGACGGTCTGGCGGCGCTCGATCTCGGCGCGGTCGATCACGGTCACCGCCTGGCCGACTTCGCTCGCGGGTTGCGCGACGCGGGTCGCGGTGACGACGACTTCGGGCGCGTCGCTGTCGGGGATGTCCTGCGCATAGGCCGGCGATGCGATCAGCGCGGCGCTCAGGAGAAGGAGAAATTTCGTCATGGGTTACGTCCTGAAAAGCCGCTCGCGACCATTCGCGAAACGGCAGACGTCTCTCACTCGAGGGAACTCCATTTGACCGGAGCGCTCGTCCGCGCCGGAGCACCCGCCCGCGCAGTGGATCGACCGTGAGGGGCAGGTCTCCTGGCTTCCGGGTCATCGCCTCCACCCCGCCTTCCCAGATCGAAACCCAGTGGCGTAATCGGGGTGGCCGCTTTCCGGTCACAGTTGCGGGGACAGCGCCGGCCTTGCGGATTTGGGTCCTGACGACCTGCCCGCGCACCGACTTCCCTTTTGATCCCGTCGCCGGGAACCCTTCACGCGCTCGGCATTAGTCGCACGCCATGCACGGGTCAACGCGTGCCGGTTCAGCGGATCCCGTAGCGCAACCCGACCCAGATCGTCCGCGGTGTCGCGCGTTCGACGATGTTCGCCCCGCTGATCCCCGCCTCGACCCGCTCGTTGAACAAATTCTCGCCGCGCAGTTCGGCGACCAGCGATCGCATGATCGGCAGCGCGGCATACGCATCCAGCGTCGTCGCCGGATCGAGTACGCGCGTATTCTGGTCGTCGTCATATTGCTGGCCGATGTGCCGCACGGTCAGCGACAGCGCGGCCGCGTCGTGCCGCCAGTCGACGGTCCCCGACACCTGATCGCGCGGCGTCTGTGCCGGTCGCAAACCATCGAGCGCAGCCGTGATTCCCGATCCCTCGACCTTCGAGTTGGTATGCGACCACGACGCCTGTACGCCGAAGGCGCCGGGTCGATACGACGCATCCAGCTCGAACCCATGCGCTCGGATCGCATCGAGGTTCTGGCGCACGCGGTAGGTCGTCACCCCCGGCAACACCTGCGTCGGACTGGTCGTCGTGACGTTGGCGATCGCATCCTTCAGCCGGTTGTAGAAATAGGTCGCTGCGATGCTCACCCCCGGCGCCGGCGTCAGCGTGATGCCGCCCTCGACCCCGGTCAGTCGCTCCGGCGACAACAGCGCATTCGCCGCGGTCGCATCGTTACCGACGCGGAACGGGCGATACAGTTCATTGAGCGTCGGCAACCGCCACCCGCGATAGCCGGCGGCGCGCAATGTGATCGCGTCGAGCGGCTTGTACGCCACGCCCGCCCGCCCGGTTGTCTCGCTGCCGTTGCGGTCCGCGTAGCGCAGATTGGTCAGTGCCACGCCGGTCGCCAGCGGACGTTCGGACAGATAGCCGCCATCGATCGACCACCAGTCGACCCGCCCGCCGAGGCTGAAGGTGAAGTCGCCTGCGACCAGGCTGCCATCGGCGAACACGCCGGTCGTCGTCGTGCTCCCCCCCGCTTCGCGCCGCCGCGTCGGGACCGCGTTCACGAACGTATAGAGCTCCTGTGTCTTGCCGCTGACGTCGCGGATATCCGCGCCGAGGCGCAACGTGATGCTCTCGCCCAAGGGCGGCGCAATCTCGACGCGTCCGCCCAGCCCGGTGGCCGGCGTATTATACTGGTTCAGCGACTGGATCGCGGTCGTCCGCGCGGCATTGATGCTGTTGAAGCTGCTCGCGAACGCGCGCGTCTGCAGATAGGCGAGCGCGGAATACGCCCAGTTCCCGCGCCCGATCAGGCGGATGCTGGCGTCGGCGCCTCCGCTCTTGTTGTCGGTAAAGTCGCTGCCGCGGTCGCGCTTGTCGGTGAACGCGCTCGCATTCATCTGCAATTCGGTCTTCGCGCCGATCCCGACGACGGTCCGCAGCGCACCCGACGCCTGTTCGTACGGGGCTGGTCGATCAACGATCCCGCGGCTTTCCTCGACGGTCGGCGTAAAGCCGTCACCGCGTGCATAGGCCCCTGACAAGGTGGCGAATCCCGATCCACGGACCAGCGCCGCAGAGCCCTGCGCGTCGACCGAGTCACGGCTGCCATAGGCGACGCTGCCCTGGAACGGGGTCAGTTGATCGGGCGTCGCGCTTTCCAGCTCGACCGTCCCGGCCAAGGCTCCCGGCCCCTGATACCCGCTGCCGCCGCCGCGCGTGACGCGGATGCGGCCGAGCCGCCCCGTCGCATACGCCGGAAACGCGACCCATCCGCCGAACGGATCCGCCTGCGGGACGCCATCGAAGATCAGCAGCGCGCGGCTCGACGCGTTACCACCAATGCCGCGCAGCGAAATGCCTTGGCTGGTCGGGTTGGCACTGCGCGAATCCGAGCGACGGAACTGCTGCAGGCCGGCGACGTCGGCGAGGATGCTTTCCAGCCGATTGCTCGCATTCGCCTGGATCCGGTCGCGCTCGATCGTGACGACGTCGTATGCGCGGTCGCCTGGCGCCGCCTCGAGCCCGCGACCAGTGACGACGATGTCGGGAGTCATCTCCGGGGCTGGCGCGCCGATCGACTGGGCAAAAGCCGGACCCGACGAAAGAAGTGCGAGGGCCAAGGCGGGAAGCGAGGTGCGTATCATCGGCGCCGCATGGCAGGATTCCGCGGCAGGACAAGCCCGGACGCTTGGCGCGACATCGTTTTCGAACACTCCGCACATCGTCGACAGTCGCGGTCGGTGTCTATCGATCGGCGCGTGCCATCGACCATCGCACGGCAAAATGTCGTGATGGACGATGCGCGTCGCCTTCTCGGTCGAAACGCAAGCCCGCTTCTAGCCTGGTCGCCGGACGAGAGGATCGCGGCCTGACTCCTTGTACGACGTGGCACTTGATCGGTACCGGGAATCGCGACGCCCGTTGCGGCGTACCACCGATGCGGGCCGACGCAGGCGCGCATCACGACGCATGGCCGAAGGAGGTACCGAAACGCGGCCTAGCGCTGTCTCGCCAGGATGATCGAGCGCAAACGGCCGGTCCGCCTCGCTCACACCGTCCAGCTGCAGATGCAAAAAAGCCCTGGTAGCTCATCGAGCTACCAGGGCTTTCTATGGTGGGCGTGGCAAGGATTGAACTTGCGACCCCTGCGATGTCAACACAGTGCTCTACCACTGAGCTACACGCCCGCCGGAGGGCTCCACTAGCCGCGGTTATCGCGGGGTGCAAGCGCTCAATGCATGCCGGTGACATTATCCATCTCGAACAGCCGATCGACCTCGGCGACCAGGTCGCGCAGGTGGAACGGCTTGGACAGCACGCGCGCCTGCGGCATCGCCCGCCCGGCCTTCAACGTGACCGCCGCAAAGCCCGTTATGAACATCACGCGGAGGTCCTTGCACATCTCGCCGGCCTTCTGCGCCAGCTCGATCCCGTCCATCTCGGGCATGACGATATCGGTCAGCAACAGATCGAACGTCTCGGTTTCGAGCAGCGGAATCGCTGCCGTCCCGCGATCGACCGCGGTCACCGCATATCCGGAGCGTTCGAGCGCCCGCGTCAGATACTCGCGCATGACCTGATCGTCTTCGGCCAGCAGGATTCGCAACATCGATCAAAAGTCCCGTTTTCGCACAGTGTTCCGTACAGTGTTTCGTACAGCGTTTCGCATACCGACCTACGCCCAAAGCGGTTAAGATTTCCAGATCGATTGCCCGCACCGCACGCTCGCCCTAGCGTGTGCGGCATGCACGCATCCCCCTATGAACGCCTGGGCGCCATGCCGCCCGCGAGCCCGGTGGTGATCTCCGTGCCGCATGCTGGCCGCGATTACCCGCTCGCGCTGATGACTGCGTTGCGCGTGCCGCTGGCGGGCGTGCTGCCGCTCGAGGACCGGCTCGTCGATGCGGTCGCGCGGTCTGCGCGGACCGACCAGACCGCGATCATCCAGACCCGCGCGCGCGCCTGGATCGATCTGAACCGCGGCGAGCATGAGCGCGATCCGCTGCTCGACGAGGGCGCGGCCGCAGTTCCGCTGGCGCAACAATCTGCCAAGCTGCGCAGCGGACTGGGGCTCGTTCCACGACGCGCATCCGGTGCCGGCGACCTGTGGGCGCGGCGCTTCACCGATGCCGACGTAACCGCGCGGATCGCGAACGACCACCGCCCCTATCATGCCGCGCTGGCCGCGGCGCTGGCGGCGGCGCATGCGCGGTTCGGCATCGCCGTGCTGCTCGACGTGCATTCGATGCCGCCGCTCAATACGCCGGGAGGAGGGGCCCGGATCGTCATTGGCGATCGATTCGGCCATTCCGCAGCACCCCGGTTCGTCGGCCGGATCGAGGCTGAATGCACCGCCCGCGGCTTTTCGGTCGGGCTCAACGCGCCCTATGCGGGCGGGCACATCCTCGAACGACATGCCCGGCCTGACATCGGCATCCACGCGATACAGCTCGAATTCGACCGTACGCTGTACCTCGACCGGAAGCTGCACGCGCCGGGTGCAGGGTTTGCGCGCGTCGTCGACCTGTTGCGCGCGACGTTGGTGGCGCTGGCGGACGAGGCGCTGTCGATACCGCTGGCGACCGCCGCCGAGTAATCAGTCGGTCAGCGCGTCGAGCAGCCCCTCGATCCGCTCGGCACGCTCGATCGGATCGGCGATAGCGAGTTCGGCGATCCACCGGCCGTTCTTCTCGACCAACTCGTCCAACGGCTTGTCCGTGCGCTTGTCATGCGGCGTGAACGCGATCGCGGCTGGCCCTGCATCGATCCGCCGGATGGCCGCGGCGCGCGCCAGCATGCGGATCCGCGCTACCAACAACAGATGCCGCGCTGAATCCGGTACGACACCGAAGCGATCCTCCAGTTCCGCCTCGAACTGATCAAGCGCCGCGACATCGTCCAGCCGCGCGAGCCGACCGTAGAGCGACAGACGCACTTCCTCCTCGGGAATCCACGCCTCGGGCAGGCTTCCGCCCACCTCCAGGTGAAGGTCGGGCACCCAGTCATCGACCTCTTCGCCCCGCGCCAGCCGGAGGGCGCGACCGAACAGATGCTGGTACAGGTCGATCCCGATCAGCTTCATGTGCCCGGCCTGCGCCTCGCCGACGAGATCGCCTGCGCCGCGCAGATCGAGATCGCGCGCGCTGATCGCAAACCCCGCGCCGAGCCGGTCGAACGCCTGCAACGTCCGCAGCCGCTTCAGCGTGGCCTCGGCGATCGTCGCCTCGCCGTCGGTCAGCAGCATGATCTGCCCGCGCCGCCCACCACGACCAACCCGCCCGCGCAACTGATGCAGCTGCGACAGCCCGAACCGGTCCGCATGATGCACGATCATCGTGTTCGCGCGCGGCACGTCGAGCCCCGCCTCAATGATGTTGGTCGCCAGCAGCACGTCGCCATCCCCCGCCGCGAACGCGACCATCGCCTCGTCGATCTCGGCTGCGGGCATCTTGCCGTGCGCCTGGACCAGCCCGAGTTCGGGCACGAGCTTGGCGAGCTTCGCGGCGAGCGGCGCCATGTCGTCGATCCGCGGCACCACGACGAAGCTCTGGCCACCACGCGCCCGCTCGCGCCGCAACGCCGCGCGCACGGTCGCGTCGTCGAAGGTCGCGACCGACGTACGGATCGGCTGGCGACGCGCGGGCGGGGTCGCGATCACCGACAGACCCTGAAGCCCGATCATCGCCGATTGCAGCGTCCGCGGGATCGGCGTGGCGCTGAGCGTCAGGACATGCCCCGCCCCGAGTGCATGGAGTTTCGCCTTGTCCGCGGCACCGAAACGCTGTTCCTCGTCGATCACGACGAGTGCTAAATCGTGATAGTCCACGCCCTTGCCTGCGATTGCGCCGGTGCCGATCACGACACCGATCGATCCGTCCGCGAGCCCCGCTTTCACACGCGCTTTCTCGGTGGTGCTGGACAAGCGTGACAAGCCGGCGACGGTGACGCCACTGCCCGCGAACCGCTGTGTAAACGTCTCGATATGCTGGCGAACCAGGACGGTCGTCGGTGCCGCGATCGCCACCTGTCGGCCCGCCAGGGCGACCGCCGCCGCAGCCCGCAACGCGATCTCGGTCTTGCCGTAGCCAACGTCGCCTATCACGAGCCGATCCATTGGCCTGCCACTCGACAGATCGGCCAGCGTCGTGGCGATTGCCCGCGCTTGGTCCGGCGTTTCGGTGAACGCAAAACCTGCTGCAAAGCGTTCGTACGCAGCACGGTCGGGGATGATCGGATCGGTTGTCTGGGCACCCCGTTCGGCCGCTATGGCAGCGAGATCGCGGGCGCTTTCCGCGATGGCAGTATCGATCGCACCGCGTCGCTTCTGCCACGACGACCCGTCGAGCGCGTCGAGCGTCACTGCATCGGCGTCCGCGCCATAGCGCCAGATCCGGTCGGCCTCCGCGACCGGCACGAGCCGACGGCCCTCCTTGGCATAGCCCAATACGACCGCATCGCCGTCATTCCCGGGCAGCTTTTCGAGCCCGCGTATGACGCCGATCCCGAACTCCTCGTGTACGATCACGTCGCCGCAGCGCAGTTCGCTGAATTGCCCGGCGAACGCATCGCCCGCGCTGCCGCCGATCTCGTCCCCGCGAGCGCGACCGCCCAGCAGGTCGGCGCCAGCGATCACGGTAACGCCGGGAACCGCAAAACCCCGGTCGACCGGCGCGACCAGCATCACCGCGGTGCCGGGTTTGGCCGCCATGACGTCCGACCAAC
Organism: Sphingomonas sp. SL1004; assembly: GCF_057815015.1. Lineage (NCBI taxonomy): Bacteria > Pseudomonadati > Pseudomonadota > Alphaproteobacteria > Sphingomonadales > Sphingomonadaceae > Sphingomonas > Sphingomonas sp. SL1004. The sequence goes on along the minus strand of NZ_JBYMUX010000001.1, from coordinate 3,720,863 downwards.
TGTCCACAGCGGTGAACGCGATCTTGGCATTCCGTTCGAGCCGGGGTTGCAGAAAGCGCAGATCGCGCGGTGAGCCGACCAGCACCAGCCGCGACTCCGCCAACACCCCGCGCACAAACTTCGCAAACCCGCGCGCCGGATCGCGCTGTTCGATGAACCGCGGCGGCGTCTCGCCGGCGGGCTCGATCGTCAGCATTTCGCGCTTGGCGATCTCGGCACCCCATGCCTTGGCCGCGATCAGATCGTTCGACGCCTTGCGCCGCGGCAGACCGTCGGCGGCGATGGCGAGGAACTTCGTACGGCGGCGATCTGCATCCGGATCGAACGCGACGGCCGCTCCCGGCAGATGCGCGAGGATCGAATCACCCTCCTCGGCCACGGGTTCGGTCGCCCGCCCGATCTCGACGATCTCGATGTCCGCCGACCCCAATTGCGAGACCGGATCATATTCGCGGAGTGCAGTGATGTGCCCATCGGCAAATTCGATCCGCACGGGCGCTTCGCGGTCCGCCGGGAAGATGTCGATGACGTTGCCGCGCACGGCGATCTCGCCCGGTTCGTCGATCCGGTCGTCGACGATATAGCCGATCTCCTCGGCGGTCGCGGCAAAGGCCTCGACGTCGAGTGCGTCGCCGACCGCCAGCCGCGGCGGCGCGGCATCGAACATCGCCGGTGCGGGATAGCGCACCGCGGTCGCCTCCGCGGTCGTGACGAGCAGGATCGGCCCGGTATCGGCCGCGATGGCCGCCCTGACATGGCGTAACGCGGCTACCCGTCGACCCACGTTGGCAGGCGAAGCAGGCGCATCGTCGCCGGGCAACGCGTCGCTCGACGGCAAATGCACGACCACAGCCTGTGGCGCGAGCGCGGCTGCGGTCGCCGCGATTTCGCTCGCGCGCTGATCGTCGGCGGCGACGAACAGGATGTCACCCTCGGTCAGCCGTGCGGCTAGCGTAACGGCAGTCGGCGCCGGCGGCACAGCGCACGCAGCGATTTCGGTCTCGACCTGTTGGCTACGCTGAAGCACTCGCATTCCTCTCGCTGGTGGAAGTCAACGAGACGTCCCATCAGCCGTTCCTGCGATACTATCTTGGATCAGTTAGTTTGCCGTGGGTGAAATCACCACCGGAACCGCACCACCTGTCCGGCCGCCCGATACAACATGGGTCAGCGGCGAGACGCTACGTGTCACATCGAGATCGCGGTCACCGCCGACAGCAGCCCGCGAACCTCACGCACACCCATTTATATGACTTATTCATTGTAACCCAGGCTGCTCACGCTATCACCGGACCGGTAACGGCGCGAGCCCGAGCTTCGGGGCCAACGCGTTGATTTGCCGGGCTTCGGAGAGAACGACATGACGAACACGATCGACGACGGTGCGGCCAAGCAGGGTCAAGGCGGATTGCGGTCGCGTGCGTGGTTCGACGACCCTAGCAATCCCGACATGACCGCGCTCTATATCGAGCGCTATCTGAACTACGGGCTCAGCCTGGAAGAGCTTCAGTCGAACCGGCCGATCATCGGCATCGCGCAGACCGGCAGCGATCTCGCGCCGTGCAACCGCCATCACCTCGTCCTCGCGCAACGCGTCCGCGACGGCATCCGCGACGCTGGCGGCATCCCGATCGAATTCCCGATCCACCCGATCCAGGAAACCGGCAAGCGTCCGACCGCGGGGCTCGACCGCAACCTCGCCTATCTGAGCCTGGTCGAGGTGCTGCACGGCTATCCGATCGACGGCGTCGTCCTGACGATCGGCTGCGACAAGACGACGCCGGCGTGCCTGATGGCCGCGGCGACCGTCAACATCCCGGCGATCGCGCTCTCCGTGGGGCCGATGCTCAACGGCAATTACAACGGCCAGCGTACCGGCTCGGGCACGATCGTCTGGAAGGCGCGCGAGCTGCTCGCGGCAGGCGAGATCGATTACAAGGGCTTCATCGCGCTGGTCGCGTCGTCGGCGCCGTCGACGGGTTTCTGCAACACGATGGGCACCGCGACGACGATGAACTCGTTGTGCGAGGCGCTCGGCATGTCGCTGCCGGGATCGGCGGCGATCCCCGCGCCGCACCGCGATCGCCAGGAATGTTCGTGGGAGACGGGCCGCCGTATCGTCGAGATGGTCGCCGCCAACCGCCGCCCGTCCGACGTGCTCACGCGACAGGCGTTCCTGAACGCGATCCGGGTCAATTCGGCGATCGGCGGATCGACCAACGCGCCGATCCACCTGAACGCGATCGCGCGTCATGTCGGCGTCGAACTGACGCTGGAGGATTGGGAGAATCACGGCGCGGACGTGCCGTTCATCGTCAACCTGCAGCCAGCGGGCGAATATCTCGGCGAGGATTTCTACCGCGCGGGCGGCGTACCGGCGGTGATGGGCCAGTTGCTGGCGAAGGGCATGATCGACGGCTCTGCGCTGACCGTGAACGGCAAGACGGTCGAGGAGAATATCGGCGGCCAGACGACCCGCGACGTCGACGTCATCCGCCTGCTCGATGCGCCGTTGCTCGCCAATGCGGGTCTCACCGTCCTGCGCGGCAACATGTTCGATGCGGCGGTGATGAAGCTCAGCGTCGTCTCGGACCAGTTTCGCGCGATGTACCTCAGCAATCCCGACGATCCCGAGGCGTTCGAGGCGACCGCGGTGGTGTTCGATGGGCCGGAGGATTATCACAAGCGGATCGACGACCCCGCGCTGGGCATCGACGAGAGCTGCATCCTGGTGATGCGCGGCACAGGTCCGATCGGGTATCCGGGCGGCGCGGAGGTCGTGAACATGCGGCCGCCGGCGGCGCTGATCCGCGCGGGCATCCACGCGCTGCCGTGCCTCGGCGACGGGCGCCAGTCGGGGACGAGCGGTAGTCCGTCGATCCTCAACGCCTCGCCCGAGGCGGCGGCGGGCGGCAATCTCGCGCTACTCCAGACCGGCGACCGCATCCGCATCGACCTGCGCGCCAACCGCGCCGACATGCTGGTCGACGACGCCGAACTCGCGCGACGCCGTGCGGCAGTGGATGCGGACGGCTATTTCTTCCCGGTGTCGCAGACCCCGTGGCAGGAAATCCATCGCAACATCGTCGGCCAGTTCGACGGCGGCGCGGTGATCGAAAGCGCGGTGAAGTACCAGCGCATCGCGGAGAAGGGCCTGCCGCGCGATAGCCATTGAAAGGTTTGCTTCCCTACTCAGCCACCACCCCGGCGAAGGCCGGGGCCCAGTTGGAAAGGTCGCGGTAACGACGCGTTGCCCTTCGCCGTTCGCAGCCCCCAACTGGGCCCCGGCCTTCGCCGGGGTGGTGGTGTGACGATCGTCCTTCGATCCTCCCCGGCCAGGGGGAGTACCCGAAAACGCCCCCCTACTCCTTGCCGATCAGCGTCAGCACGTCGCCGATGATCCGCGTCATCGCCACCTTTGCCCCCTCGGGATCCCGCGCGATGATCGCGTCCGCGACCGCGGCGTGATCGGCAACGTTCGCGGACCGGCCCTTGATCTTGTTGGTAAAGCGGATCGAGGTGCGCAGCGCAGTCGACACCACCGACTGGAACTGCGCGTAGAACGGGTTTTTCGACGCCCGCAAAATTGCCACGTGGAACGCGATGTCGGCTTCGAGCGGATCGGTATGTCCCGCTTCGCCCGCTTCCATCTGCTCGAGCCCTCCCCGGATCGCAGCAAAATCCGCATCATCGCCGAACCGCGCCGCCAGCGCCGCCGCCTCGGGTTCGATTCCCACGCGCAGCTGGTTGAAATGCCGCAGCAACTCGACCGAGAATTTACGCTCCAGCGTCCAGCGCAGCACGTCGGTGTCGAACAGGTTCCACGCGCTCGCGGGCTGCACCACCGTCCCCTGCCGAGGCCGGGCGCTGACAAGGCCTTTCGCGGTCAGCATCTTGACCGCCTCGCGCGTGACGGAGCGGCTGACACCGTGCGTCTTGGCGATCTCCGCCTCGGTCGGGAACTGGCGATGTTCGTACCGCCCGGTCACGATCGCGCGGCCGAGCGTATCGAGCATGCCGTGGGTGAGGTTGCGACCCAGGGCGGGCGCGATCGGGGCCGTGTCGGTGTCTGTCATATCGCTAGCCATCACCCCGAGTTCTGGCGCAACATCGTCAGCCTGTCACGCGTCTAACGCCCCATCGGCCGGCTTGGGCATACTGGACTTTCGATATTTGTCGTATAAATATCGAAAACCGGCCTGTCGAACGACGTGAACCGGGATGGAAGAGGAACGTCCATGAGCCTGTCCGGCATCGATCTGATCGTCGTCATCGTCTATGCGATCGGCATATTCGGCCTCGCGCAATGGGTATCGCGCGACAAGGGTAAGGCCAAGGACAGCTCCGACTATTTCCTCGCCTCGAAATCATTGCCGTGGTGGGCGATCGGTGCGTCGCTGATCGCCGCCAACATCTCCGCCGAGCAGATCGTGGGCATGGCCGGCTCGGGCTATGCGATCGGCCTCGCGATCGCCTCGTACGAATGGATGGCGGCGCTGACGTTGCTGATCGTCGGCAAGTTCTTCCTGCCGATCTTCCTGCGCAACGAGATCTACACGATGCCGCAGTTCCTGGAGCAGCGCTACGGCCCGTCGATCCGCACGCTGATGGCGGTGTTCTGGCTTGGCCTGTACGTGTTCGTGAACCTCACCTCGATCATCTGGCTCGGCTCGATCGCGGTCAACCAGGTCGCCGGGATCAACCAGGATTTCGCCCTGATCGGCCTCGGCCTGTTTGCGCTGCTGTACCAGTTGAAAGGCGGGCTGAAGGCGGTCGCGCTGACTGACATCGTCCAGGTGACGCTGCTGGTCGTCGGTGGCCTGATCGTTTCCGGCCTAGCGCTGAGCGAACTCGGTGGCGGCGCTGGCATGCTCGGCGGTTTCCACCGGCTCGTGAACCAGGCACCCGACCATTTCCACATGATCCTGTCGAAGGACAATGCGTTCTACAAGGATCTGCCGGGCATCTCGGTGCTGGTCGGCGGGATGTGGATCGCAAATCTGAGCTACTGGGGCTTCAACCAGTACATCATCCAGCGCGCGCTCGCCGCTAAGTCGCTCGGCGAGGCGCAGAAGGGGATCGTGTTCGCCGCGTTCCTGAAGCTGCTGATGCCGCTGGTAATCGTCGTGCCGGGGATCGCCGCGGTGATCCTCGCGCCCGGTCTCGCCAAGCCGGATCAGGCGTACCCGACGATGATGCGCCTGCTGCCCCCCGGTCTGCTCGGGCTGGTGTTCGCAGCGCTGATCGCGGCGATCGTCGCCTCGACCGCGTCGAAGATCAACTCGATCGCGACGATCTTCACGCTCGACCTCTACGCCAAGCGCCGCGGTGCGACGTCGATCGCCGAGGACGGTTCGACCGTGGTGGCCGATCCGGCCGTCGAGCGTAACCTCGTTAAGGTCGGCCGGATCGCAGCCGCGGTAGCGATCGTCCTGGCGATGATCACCGCGCGGCCGTTGCTCGGCAAATCGGACCAGGCGTTTCAGTATATCCAGGAATATACCGGGTTCTTCACGCCCGGCATCGTCGTGATATTCATGCTCGGCCTGTTCTGGAAGCGCGCGACCGAGGCCGGCGCTCTGATCGCCGCGGTCGCGTCGTTCGCGATCTCGTTGCTGCTGAAATATGCCGCGCCGGAAATTCCGTTCATGAACCGCATGCTGATCGCGTTCGTGATCGCGCTGGTACTGGCGGTGATCGCCTCGCTGGTCCGACCGCAATCGAGCGCGGCCAACCGGATTGTCACGCGCGACGTCGACTATACGACAACGCGCGGGTTCAATATCGCAGCGGTCGGCGTGGTGATGATCCTCGTCGCTTTGTACGCAACGTGGTGGTGAGCATGAGCGAGTTTATTGCGGTCGACTGGGGCACGACCAACCGGCGTGCGTTCCGGATCGAGGATGGTCAGGTCGTCGCGACCGAGCGGGACGATCGCGGTGCCGCGAACGTCGCGGCAGGCGAGTACGAAGCCGAAGTCGCCGGCATTCGCGAACGGCTGGGCGACCTGCCGATGCTGCTCGCCGGGATGGTCGGTTCGAACATCGGCTGGCGCAGCGTGCCCTATGTCGCCGCGCCTGCGGGTCTTGCCGAAATTGCCGCCGGGCTCGACAGGGTCGACGACCGCACCGCGATCGTACCGGGGCTGTCGTACCGCGACGGACTCCATGCCGACGTGATGCGCGGTGAGGAGGTCCAGTTGCTCGGCGCGGTCGCGGCGGAACTGGTGCCGCCCGACGCCCTGCTCTGCCAACCCGGCACGCATTGCAAATGGGCGACGGTCGAGGGTGGCCAGATCACGCGGTTCACTACCGCGATGACCGGCGAGCTGTTCGCCCTGCTCCGCGCGCACGGCGTATTGTCACGCCAGCTTGGCCATGCGGTCGAACCCGGCGCGGCCTTCCTCGAGGGCGTCGAGGAGGGCTCGAAACGCGATCTTGCGGCCAGCCTGTTCGCGATCAGGGCGCGCGGCGTGCTCGGGATTGCCGACGACGCGCACGCCGCCTCGTTCGCGAGCGGGCTGCTGATCGGCGCGGATACCGTCGCACGGATCACGCCCGGCGCGACCGTCCACATCCTCGCCGACCCGGCACTCGGCGCGCTTTATGCCAGCGCGGTCGATGCGCTCGGCGGCCACTCGCACCATATCGACAGCCAGGCCGCGTTCGTGGCCGGCATCACCCGCATCCAGGATCTCGCCGCATGACCAACCACCGCCAAGCGTTCGACGACGCCTTCGCCAAATGCCCGCTGATCGCGATTCTGCGCGGCGTGAAGCCCGACGAGGTCGAGGCGATCGGCGAAGCGCTGGTCGAGGCGGGCTTCACGATCCTCGAAGTCCCGATGAACTCGCCCGACCCGCTCGACAGCATCGCGCGCTTGGCGCGTACGCTGCAGGGTCGCGCGGTGGTCGGCGCCGGCACGGTGCTGCGCGTCGAGGACGTCGAGGCGGTCGGCGCGGCGGGCGGCACGCTGATCATCGCGCCCAACGCGAACACGCGCGTGATCGCGGCAGCGGCGGAACGCGGCTATGTCGCGCTCCCCGGCATCGCCACGCCGACCGAGGCGTTCGCCGCGCTGGAGGCAGGTGCGGCGGCGCTGAAACTATTCCCGGCCGAAGCCGCGAGCCCCGCGGTACTGAAGGCGATGCGCGCGGTGCTTCCCAAGGACACACGCGTGTTGCCGGTTGGTGGCGTCGTACCCGAGATCATGGCGGAATGGCGCAAGGCGGGCGCGGCCGGCTTCGGCCTCGGCTCGGCCCTGTACGCACCCGGCATGACCGCAGCGGACGTCGGCGCACGCGCGGCCGGCTTCATCGCCGCGTTGAAGGGCTAAGACAGATCGATCCTCCCCCGCCAGGGGGCGGTGTCACCGAAGGTGACGGAGGGGGGAGGACACGGAGCAGAGGTTTCCCTCACCGCCCCTCCGTCTGGCAAAAGCCAGCCACCTCCCCCTGGCGGGGGAGGATTGCAAACGCAGCGCAGGGAAAGCCACTACCTCGTCTTCACATACCGCCGCCCGAGAAAATCGAACGCGGGCAGCGCCTCGTGCCGGCCCAGCCCGAACCACGCCGCATTCTCCCAGTTCGAGCCCGTCCCCCAGCGCGTCTTGCACCCGGTCGAAACCCACGCCGGCTCCCAATACACCACGCCGATCCCGCCCGCATCGACCACCGTCTGCGTCAGATCGACCAGATATTTCAGCTGCCCCTGCGGCGTCGCAGGATAACCCGGCAGCAGCGAATCCGCGCCCAGCAGATCGGGCGACGCATCCTCGCCGACCGGATTGAACGGATACGCCGTCTCGACGACGATCACGTCCGCCTTGTAGCGCGCCTTCGCCAGCGCGATCGTCTCGCCAAGCTCGGCCGGCGTCCGCGTCGACCATTTGCGGTAATAGCTGATCCCGATCACGTCGAAATCGCGCACGCCCGCCTTCGCCGCATCGTCGAACCACGCCGCGACATGCTCGGGCTGGGCGATGTGCAACATGATCCGCGGGTTGATCTTTGCGCCCTTCCCCGCATCGCGCACCGCCCTTATCCCGGCGTTGAGCAACGTCGCGTTACGCGTCCAGTCGATCTGGCGGTCCTTTGTCCCGCCCATCAGCTCCGGGTTCGTCTCGTTGCCGACCTGCACCATCTCCGGCATCAGGCCATCCGCAGCGAGCTTCCCCAATACCTCGCGCGTGTACGCATACAGCGCCTTCGCCTGCGCCGCGGTGTCGAGCTTGGCCCATGCGGCAGGCGGGATCTGCTTCTCGCCGTCCGCCCAATCGTCCGAGTAATGAAAGTCGAGCAGCACCTGCATGCCCGCCGCTTTGGCGCGCCGGATCGTCTTGGTAACGTCGGCGAGGTCGCTGTACTTCGTCCACTTCGCGTCGTTCCAGATCCGGACGCGGACGATGTTGCCGCCCTTGGACTTCATCAGTGCGAACGGATCGACCGGCTTGCCGTCCACGCGGTACACCGCGCCGCAATCCTCCATCTCGTTGACGTAGGACAGGTCGGCGCCGAGATAGACTCCGCCTACCGGTTTGGGGGCTAGCGGTTGCGCAGTAGCAGTCGACGCGAGCAGCACGAGCGTGAGCAAAGCGCGACGCATCAGCGCGCCGCCATGATGCGCAGCGACGCGGACTTGAGCCCATCGCCGGACACGGAAATCCCGACCGGCCCGGGTTGCGACCCGACCCGCACGATCGCCTGCGCAAGCCCGTGGAACGCCCGTCGCTGGCTCGCGACATCCGCTTCGAGGCTGGTCGGATTGCCGTTGCCTACACCGATCACCGCCGCGCCACCGCTCGTTTCGAACCGCAGCAGCGTGTCGGCATCGGGCACCGGCCGCCCACGCGTATCAACGATCTCCGCGCGCAGCATGACGACGTCGTTGCCGTCCGCCTTTACCACGCGCCTGTCCGCGGTGAGCAGCACCGCCGCCGCCGCGCCCGCAGTCTCGCGCACCGAGGACGCCACCCGCCGCCCCTTGTTCAAGCCCCGTGCTTCGATCCGGCCCGGCACGTAGGGCACGCTCCACGCGAGATGCCCGTTGCGCGGCATCGGTTTGCGCCCGAGCGACCGGCCGTTGAGCAACAGCTCCACCTCGTCGCAATTGCCGTGTGCCCAGACCTCGATCGGCTGACCTTCGCGGCCCGGCCACGTCCAGTGCGGCAGCAGGTGGACTTGCGGCAGGTCGGGCCGCCACCACGCGCGATAATAATGGAAATTGTCCTTCGGAAAGCCGCACGTATCGAGCACGCCAAAGTAGCTGGAAATGCTCGGGAATTGCGCGAACGGCGTCGGTTCGCCGCGATAATCGAAGCCGGTCCATATGAACCCGCCCGCAATATACGGCCGCGTCGCCGCGACCGACCACCAGCTTTCCGCGGTCGACGCCCACCACGGATGCTCGGTGTCATACGCGCGCACCACATGCGCGGCGGCATCGTTCATATACGCGCCCCGCGTGCTGACGGTGCTGCCGGTCTCGGTACCCATCGTCGGCATTTCGGGGAATTGCTGGTGGAACGCCTCGATCTTGTCGGTGCGGTAGTTGAAGCCGACCACGTCGACGACCTTCGCCGCACCCTTGTCCCAGCTATTGTCGAACGCGAACGTCGTCGGGCGAGTCGGATCGAGCTTCCGTACCGCCGCCTGCATTTCGGACGTGATCCGCGCGCCCTTGGCCGAGCCCTGTTGCGGCTCCTCGTTGCCAAGCGACCAGGCGATCACGCTCGGCCGGTTGCGATCGCGGCGGACGATGCGGTCGAGTTGCGCCATCGCCTCGTCGTCGCTGCTGTTCAGCCGGGCCTCGACGATCATCATCATGCCCATGTCGTCGCAGACATCCAGCAGCGCGGCCGCGGGCGGATTGTGCGCGCTGCGCCACGCGTTCGAACCCATGTCCTGCAACTGCGCGACCCGCCACGCGTGCAGCGCATCGGGAATGCCGGCACCGACGCCGGCATGATCCTGATGGTTGCAGGTACCGAGCAACTTGACCGGCCTGCCGTTGAGCAGGAAGCCGCGCGCGCCGTCGAAGTGGATCGTGCGGATGCCGAACCGCGTGTCGTAGCGATCGACGACCCGCCCGCCGATCACGATCTCGGCCTCGACGGTGTAGAGTTTCGGGGTCTCGATCGACCACAGGACGGGCGTCGCGACCTGCGTCCGCGCGTCGAGCATGACGCGATCGCCGGCAGCTATCGCGAACGGGGTATCCGCCAGGCTTGCCACCGCGCGGCCATCGGGACCGATCAAGCGCTGGCGCACCACGCCCTCGACCTTGGCATCGCCGCTGTTGAAGATTTCGGTGGAGACGGAGACCTGCGCGCCGTCGGCCTGCACGTCGCTGCGCACGGCCGTGCCCCATTGCGGCACATGCACCGGATCCGCGCGCACCAGTTCGACGTGGCGGTAGATACCTGCGCCTTCGTAGAACCAGCCTTCGCCGAGTGTAGCGTCGACGCGCACCGTGACGACGTTCCGGCCGCCGTCATAGTCGAGAAAATCGTCGATCTCGACGCGGAACGGGGCATAGCCGCTCTCGTTGCGGCCGACAATGTGGCCGTTCACGAACACCAAGCAATCGCGGAATACGCCGTCGAATTCGAGCCACAGCCGGCGTCCGAGGTCGGCCGCGGTGACCGCGATCGGGCAGCGATACCAGCCGATGCTGTTCGCCGGATGATCGCGGCCGATCGCCTTGAAGCCGTGCGCCGCGACCGCATCCTCGGTCTCCTTCGGCGCCGGAGAAGCCGGCGGAGCGAACGGCAGCGCGACGGCCCAGTCGTGCGGCACGCGGACCTGTTGCCAGCCGGAATCGTCGAACGTCGCCATGGCCGCATCCGCGGTCGCGGCGCCCGCCTTGGCAAAGGTTCGCTGGTTGCGACCGAACCCGAAATCGCGCTCCGTCTCCGCAGCGTGGCCCAGATGGAAGCGCCATTCTGCCAACCGCTCGCGGGACCGAGGCGCCGGCGGTGCTGGCAATGTCGCCTTGCTCCCGAATGCCGGGGTGGCCGCTACCGTGAGCGCCAGCGCGCTTTGCCCCAGCACCGAACGGCGGGTAAATCCTGACATCACACTCTCCCTTTTTATATCTGATAATTCAGCGCCAACGATTGTGCGAGCCAGATCTGCGCCGAGGGGATCGTCTTCGCGCGGCGTAGCGGTTAGGGTTCGGCGATGATGTTCGCCGACCAGGAACGAGACCTCGCCACGCTGGCCGCCGCCGACCGGTATCGATCGCTCCAGCCGCGCACGGGCGTCGACTTCGCCTCGAACGACTATCTCGGGCTCGCTTCCTCGGACCGCTTGCGCGCCGCGATGACGGACGCCCTTCAGCGCGGCGTGCCGGTCGGATCGGGCGGGTCGCGGTTGCTGCGCGGGAATGCGCCCGAGCACGACGCGCTGGAGGCGGAAGCCGCACGGTTCTTCGGAACCGAAGCCGCGCTGTTCTTCGCAAGCGGCTATGTCGCGAACACGATCTTGTTTGCGACGTTGCCACAGCGCGGCGACCTGATCGTCCACGACGCGCTGATCCATGCGAGCGCGCACGAAGGGATGCGGCTCACGCGGGCGACCTGTACGAGCGCAGCGCATAACGATGTGGACGCGTTCGAGGATGCGATCGCCAACTGGCGCGCGGCGGGCGGCATGGGCCACGTGTGGATCGCGGTCGAGAGCCTCTACAGCATGGACGGCGACCAGGCGCCGCTTGCCGACCTCGCACGCGTCGCGGATCGCCACGACGCGATCCTGCTGATCGACGAGGCGCACGCGACCGGGATGTTCGGCACCCGTGGCCGCGGATTGGCAGAGGGGCTCGACGGGCGCGAGAACGTCATCACCTTACGCACTTGCGGCAAGGCGCTCGGCTGCGAGGGCGCGCTACTGTGTGGCCCCGCCGTCATGCGCGAGTTCATCGTCAATCGCGGGCGCGGGTTCATCTTCTCGACCGCACCTTCGCCGTTGATGGCGCTGGCGGTCGGCGAGGCATTGCGGATCATGGCCGACGAACCCACGCGTCGGGACCGGCTTTGGAACCTCGTCGCGACGGCGGAGCAGGTGCTGGCGCCTTACGGTGTCGCGGCAACCGGGTCGCAGATCCTGCCGCTCGTACTGGGCGATGCCGCGCGGACGATGCGCGTTGCCGGCGCGATCCAGGCGGCCGGGTTCGACGTCCGTGGTATCCGGCCGCCGACCGTGCCCGAGGGGACGTCACGGCTGCGGATATCGTTGACGCTGAACGCCACCGCGGCGGATATCGAGGCATTGGGCGAGGTCATGAAGGAGGCGCTGCAATGACGATTATCGTCACCGGGACGGACACGGATATCGGCAAGACGGTGTTCGCCGCCGGCCTGACCGCCGCGCTCGGCGCACGCTATTGGAAGCCGGTGCAGGCGGGGCTCACGGACGGCAGCGATGCGGCTTCGGTCGCGGCGCTCGGGGTCCCCGCAGACCGCGTCCTGCCCGAAGCATACCGACTGACGACGCCGTGCTCGCCGCATCTCGCCGCGGAAATCGACGACGTGACGATCGATCCGGACCAGCTGGCGCTGCCCGAAATCGACGGTCCGCTGGTTGTCGAGGGCGCGGGCGGCGTGATGGTGCCGGTGACGCGCGAGCTGATCTTCGCAGACCTGTTCGCGCGCTGGGGCAAGCCGGTGGTGCTCGTCGCCCGCACCGGGCTCGGCACGATCAACCACAGCCTGCTCTCGATCGAGGCGCTGCGAAGCCGCGGCGTACCGATCCTCGGCATCGCGTTCGTCGGCGATGCGGTCGAGGATAGCGAGGCGACGATTGCCACGCTCGGCAAGGTCCGCCGGCTCGGCCGCCTGCCCCGTCTCGATCCCTTGAACGCAGCGACCCTGGCCGAGGCGTTCGCCGCGAGCTTCGACCTGGGGGCGTTCCGGTGACCGACTCCCCCGTCTGGCACCCCTTCACGCAGCACGGCCTGCGCGAGCCGATCCCGCTCGTCACGCATGCCGAGGGCGCAGCGCTTTATACCGCGGATGACCGGCGGATCGTCGATGCGATCTCGTCCTGGTGGGTCACCACGCACGGCCACGCCAACCCCAAAATCATGGCGGCGATCGCCGAGCAGGCGGGCAGGCTCGACCAGATCATTTTCGCCGGCTGGACGCATCAGCCCGCCGAGGACCTTGCGCGCGGGCTGACCGCGATCATGCCGCCCGATCTTACGCGCGTATTCTTCTCGGATTCCGGCTCGACCAGCGTCGAGTGCGCGCTGAAGATGGCGCTCGGCTATTGGCTCGATCGCGGCGAGGATCGCCACCGCATCCTAGTCCTCGAACATAGCTATCACGGCGACACGATCGGCGCGATGTCGGTCGGCGCACGCGGCGTCTACAACCGAGCCTATGCACCGCTGCTGTTCGACGTCGGCACGATCCCCTTCCCTGCCGCCGGGCACGAACAGGCGACGCTCGATGCGCTGGAGACGGCCTGCGCCGCGCACCCCGCCGCGTTTATCGTCGAGCCGCTGCTGCTCGGCGCGGGCGGCATGCACATCTATGCGCCGCACATCCTCGCCGAGATGCGGCGGATCTGCGCTGCGCACGACGTGCTGTTCATCGCCGACGAGGTGATGACCGGCTGGGGCCGCACCGGCACGTTGCTCGCTTGCGAACAGGCCGGCGTGGTGCCCGACATCCTGTGCCTGTCGAAGGGCCTGACCGGCGGCGCGATCCCGCTTGCGGTCACGATGGCGACCGAGGCGATCTACCAGGCGCATTACGGCACCGACCGTGCACGGATGTTCTTCCACTCGTCGAGCTACACCGCCAACCCGATCGCCTGCGCCGCCGCCAACGCGAACCTGGCCATATGGCGCGACGAGCCGGTCCGCGACCGGATCGCCGACCTCGCCGCCCGCCAGACCTCGCGACTGGAGGCACTCGCCAAACACCCGCGCATCGCCAACGCCCGCGCGATCGGCACCATCACCGCGGTCGAACTGCGCGGCGAAGACGGCTATCTGTCGCAGATCGGCCCACGCCTGCTCGCGTTCTTCGGCGAGCGCGACCTGCTGCTCCGCCCACTCGGCAACACCGTCTACGTGATGCCGCCCTATTGCGTCGACGATGCCGATCTCAACCGGATCTACGCGGCGATCGGCGAAGCGTGCGACACACTCAGCCATGACTCCTGACGTTTCTGCTGCAGTGCAGCAACAAATGATCTAGGGACAGCGTTGAGATAAGGTCGCGGCCGTTACGCCTAGCGATGAAAGGCTCGAGTCTTGAGAAACATCGCCGATACCATCGCCCGCATGGCGCGCGCGGGAGCCCCTGCGCAGTCCTATGCCGGGCCGAGCCGACTGGCCGCGCTGACCGCGTTCGGCACCAATCCGGGCGCGCTGCTCGGCTACAGCTACGTCCCCAAGGACCTGCCAGCCAGAGCGCCGCTGGTCGTCGTTCTGCACGGCTGCACGCAGACCGCGGCAGGCTATGACCACGGCTCTGGCTGGTCGCAACTCGCCGATCGCGCAGGCTTCGCGCTCCTGTTTCCCGAGCAGACGCGCGCTAACAATCCCAATCTCTGCTTTAACTGGTTCGCGTCGGAGGACACCGCGCAGGCCGGCGGCGAGGCCGAATCGATCGCGCAGATGACCGAGACCATGATCGCCCGCCACGGCCTCGACTGCAGCCGCGTGTACGTTACCGGGCTGTCGGCGGGCGGCGCGATGACGATGGCGATGCTGGCGACCCGGCCGGACCTGTTCGCGGGCGGCGCGGTGATCGGCGGGCTGGCCTACGGCACCGCGACCGGCGTATCGCAGGCGCTCGACCGGATGCGCGGGCACGGCGATACCAGCGATGTCGCGCTGGTCGACGCGGTCCGCAGCGGCTCGCGCGGGCATGACGGGCGCTGGCCAACGCTCGCAATCTGGCATGGCGGCGCGGACGCGACGGTGAGCGTGGCGAATGCGGACACGATCGCACGACAGTGGCGCGGCGTCCACGGCGTCGACGCGAAAGCCGTGCGCACGGAGCGGCTAGGCAGCGCCGTCCACCGGATCTGGTCGGACGCGGAAGGGCGCGATGTGGTCGAAGACTGGATCGTACCGGGCATGGGCCACGGCACGCCGATCGATCCGTCACGCGGCGAACGGCTGGGTGCGGCGGGGCCATTCATGCTCGATGTCGGGATCTCGAGCACGGCGGTGATCGCCAAGTCATGGGGCCTGGTTCCGGTTGCCAGGACTGAGACCGCAGCAAAGCCCGCGCCGGTCGACCGCGTCGCCAAGATCGCCATCCCCGTGGCGACGAAACCGGCGCCGAAGCCACGTACCGAAGCACCTGCCGGTATCCAGGCGACGATCGAAAACGCCCTCCGCGCTGCCGGGCTGATGCGCTAGCGTTCCGTCGGAGAACTACGGCTCGTTCAATACCCCTGGAACGCTGAATACACGGCCGCCGCGCCTGCGCCGCGGCCCAAATACAATCGTCATCCCAGCGAAAGCTGAGGTATCTCACGAGGCAAATGACGCATGCCCAACGATGATATCCCAGCTTTCGCTGGGATGACGGAGCACGGAGCGGCACGCCCGTCGACGATCCGGTCGGTCGCTCGTCAATCCAAACGTCCGCCCTTTAACAAACAAGGGGTTTCCGCATCGACGACTACACGACGCCACGTCGCGATCATCGACTTGGCCGTCAACCCGGCTAAAGCCAGCGCATGACGTCCACCCCGCCCCGCCCCTGGCGCACCGAATTCGCAGCCACGCTGAAACTCGCTTGGCCGCTGGTCGCGACGAACCTGGCCCAGGCGCTGGTCGGCGCCACCGACGTCGCGATGCTCGGACGGCTTGGCCCCGATACGCTGGCGGCGGCGACGCTGGGGCTGAACCTCTACCTCGTGTTCCTCGTCTTCGGCATGGGACTGACGACCGCCGCGGTCCCGATGATCGCCCGCGAACGCGGCGCGCGGCCGCATGCGGTACGCGATATCCGGCGAACCGTGCGCCAGACGATCTGGGTCGCCGCGACGCTCTGCGTGCCCTCGTGGATCGTCCTCTGGAATGCCGAGGCGATCCTCGTGCACCTGCTCGACCAGGACCCGTTGCTCGCGCACGAGGCGGCGCGGTTCGTGCGCGCCGTGATGTGGGGGATGCTGCCGAGCCTCGCCTTCCTCGTGCTGCGCGCGTTCGTCGCCGCGCTCGAGCGACCGGGCTGGTCGCTGGTGGTGATGATCGGATTGCTGGCCGTCAACGCCGGGCTCAACTGGTTGCTGATCTTCGGCCATGCCGGATTGCCAGCCCTCGGCCTGCTCGGCTCAGGCACCGCGAGCAGCATCGCCAACGGCCTGAGCTTCGTCGCGATGGCGGTCGTCATCCTCTACGCCAAGCCGTTCCGCCGCTACCGCCTGCTCGGCAGGTTCTGGCGCGCCGACTGGCCACGATACCGCGCGGTGTGGAAACTGGGCCTGCCGATCGCGGTCACGCTCGGGTTCGAATCGACCGTGTTCATCGCCGCCGTCTTCCTGATGGGACTGCTCGGCACCGTACCGCTCGCCGCACATGCGATCGCGATCCAGATCGCCAGCGTCACGTTCATGGTGCCGCTCGGCATCGCGCAGGCGGCAACGATCCGCGTCGGGCTGGCCTCGGGCCGCGGCGACCGCGCCGGGATCGGGCGCGCGGGCTGGGCCGCATTTGCGATCGGCGAAGGCTTCATGGTGCTGACCGCTGCGTTGCTCGTGCTCGCGCCACAACTGCTGATCGGCATCATCCTGGACGTCGATGCACCTGCCAATGCTCCGGTCGTCGCACTCGCCGTCTCGCTGCTCGCGGTGGCGGCCATATTTCAAGTCGTCGACGGCGCGCAGGTGATCGGCGCCGGCATGTTGCGCGGCTTGGGCGACACGACCGTGCCGATGATCTTCGCCGCGATCGGCTATTGGGGAATCGGGATCGGCGTCGGCGCATGGCTGGCGTTCGGTCGAGGCTGGGGCGGGGTCGGCATCTGGACCGGGCTCGCGACCGGATTGGCGATCGTCGCGGTACTTATGATGCTACGTTGGCATGCGCGTGAACGACTGAGCGTTGGCTGAAGCTCGTCCCACCGCGTTTTACCATATTAGTGATAGGTTAGTCGTTTCAACGTGTTAACATGCGTTACACACCTGGAGACTGACATATGCCTGATCTAGACCGACCCGATCTAGACCGCATCGTCGCGATCGGGTTGTTGACCCAGCGTGATGTGTTCGCGCTTGGTCATGATTTGTCGCGTGTCTATCCGATCGACGAGGTGCCGTGTTTCGGGACGCTGCTGGGCGCGATCGACGAGGCCGACCGAGCATTTCGCCGCGAACGCGATGCCGGCCAGACGCGTGCCATCATCGCTCAGCAAGGCGTGACCTCGCCAGCGTAAACGCCGTTCGAGGCTCGCCGACCCTAACGGAAAACATCGTTCCGCCACTGACACCCGACGCTACGCGGTTGATCGCCGGGACTTGCTACATCCGCCGCCAATGCCGGACGGTGTCGATCCTAGGTTTGCCGAAGCTCAGTCGCGCAACGTGCGAATGATTGCCGAGAAGTCGAGGCCACCCTGCCCGGCCTCGGCGAACGCCTCGTAACGCTCGGCGGCCTTCGCGCCCATCGGCGTATCCACACCGACATCGTTCGCCGCCGCCATTGCCAGCCGCAGATCCTTCAACATCAGCGCGGCCGCGAAGCCGCCCTGATAGTCGTGATCGGCGGGCGTATCGGGACCGATCCCGGGGAGCGGCGCGTAGGTGGTCATCGACCAACTCTGCCCCGACGACACGCTGGCGATATCGTAGAACGCCTGCGCGTCGAGCCCGAGCTTCTCCGCCAGCACGAACGCCTCGCAAGTCGCGATCATCGTCGCGCCGAGGATCATGTTGTTGCAGATCTTCGCCGCCTGCCCCGCACCGTTCGCGCCAGCGTGGATGACCGCCTTGCCCATGTCGGCGAGGATGGCCTGCGCCCGGTCGAATGCCTCCGCCGAGCCGCCGACCATGAAGGTGAGCGTACCGGCATTGGCCGCACCGATCCCGCCGGAAACGGGTGCATCGACCGCGGCGAGCCCCTTTGCCTGCGCGGCGGCGGCGACCTGCTTGGCGGTGGCGACGTCGATCGTCGAACAGTCGATCAGGATCGCAGACGGCGAGGCGACGCCGAACAGCGCGTCATAGACCTCGGCGACATGCTTGCCGGCCGGGAGCATCGTCACGATCGCCTCGGCGCCGTCGACTGCTTCGGCAGCGGATGTGACCGGCAGGCATCCCGCAGCCTTCGCCTTCGCCAGGGCGTCCGCGCTCAAATCGAACGCGCGGACGTCATGCCCCTTCTTGGCCAGATTGGCGGCCATCCCGCCGCCCATGTTGCCGAGCCCGATGAAACCGATCCGTGCCATTGCCTGCTCCTGTCTCCCCTCCCGTATGCGGGAGGGGCCGGGGGTGGGCGCCCGGCCTGTTATGTTGCACTACGCTGCCGGCCGGGAGCCCACCCCCCGGCCCCCTCCCGCACGCGGGAGGGGGAGCAGATCATTTTCCCGTCCAGGTCCCGGCGCGCTTCTCCACGAATGCGGCCATCCCCTCGCTCTGGTCCGCCGTCCCGAACAACCCGTGGAACAGTCGCCGCTCGAACTGGACACCCATCGCGAGTCCCGTCTCGAACGCCGCGTTGACCATTTCCTTGTTCGCCAGCACCGCCAGCGGTGCCATCGCGGCGATGGTGGCGGCGGTCTTCACCGCTTCCTCCACCAGATCGTCGGCGGCCACGATCCGCGAGACGAGCCCCGCGCGCTCGGCCTCGGCGGCGTCCATCATCCGCCCGGTTAGGCACATCTCCATCGCCTTGGCCTTGCCGACCGCGCGCGTGAGACGCTGCGATCCGCCCATGCCCGGCGACACCGCCAGCTTGATCTCCGGCTGGCCGAACTTCGCGGTATCGGCGGCAAGGATGAAGTCGCACATCATCGCCAGCTCGCACCCGCCGCCGAGCGCATACCCCGCGACCGCTGCGATGACGGGTTTGCGCGTCTGCGTGAAACTCTCCCAGCCCGCGAAGAAGTTGCTCGCGTACATCTCCGCGAACCCCTGCGACTGCATCTCCTTGATGTCCGCCCCCGCCGCGAAAGCCTTGGCGCTACCGGTAAGCACCGCACACCCCTGCGAAGCATCCGCATCGAACGCGGCAAACGCGGCGATCAGGTCGGCGAGCACCTGCGAATTAAGCGCGTTGAGCGCCTGAGGCCGGTTCAGCGTGACGAGCGTGACGCCACCGCGCTGCTCGACCAGGATCGTTTCGTATTCGGCCATTCCAACTCTCCAATTCCGTCACCCTAGCGATAGCTGGGGTCTCATCATCACCGGGAGACCCCAGCGTCCGCTGGGGTGACGTGTTTCTGTTATTTAGCCCGGCGTCCACGCCTCGCTCTCCGGCAACGGCGCAAAGATCTGGTCGATCACGTGGTCGGTGACGTCCGCGGGCGTCGCCGGATCCCAGCGCGGCGCATTGTCCTTGTCGACGATCACCGCGCGCACACCCTCGATGAAATCATGCCGCTGCACGACATGCGCGCCGACCGCATATTCCTGCCGCATCTCGTCCGCGAAACTCGCCATCCCCGCGCCCTCGTGGAGCAGGCGCAACGACACTTTCATCGTCTGCGGCGACTTGGTCTTGAGCGTGGCCAGCGTCTGCGCAGCCCATTCGCCGCCATCGGCGTCGAGCGCGGCGTAGATGTCTTCCAGCACATCCGACGCGAACAGGCGGTCGATGTCGTCCTTCCGCCCGAGAATCCTCGCTTCGGGAACCGATGTCGCCAACGCGTCCAGCACGCCCGCGATATCCTGCGGCGCCTCCGCAATCCGCGCCTTTGCAGCATCAAGCGCGTCGCTCGCCAGATAGTGCGTCGCCAACCCCAGCGCGAGGCACTCCGCGCCATCGAGCCGGTGCCCGGTCAGCGCCAGATACTGCCCGATCCGCCCCGGCAGCCGCGACAGATACCAGCCACCGCCGACATCCGGGAACAATCCGATCCCCGTCTCCGGCATCGCGAACTTGGTGTTCTCCGTCGCGACCCGATACCGGCACGGCAGCGCGAGCCCGACGCCGCCGCCCATCGTAATCCCGTCCATGACCGCGACGATCGGCTTGGCATAGGTGAACAGGCGGTGGTTCATCCGATACTCGGCATGAAAGAACGCCCGCGCCTCGACACCGTCGGTCGCACCCGACGCGGCGAGCATTCGGATATCGCCGCCGGCGCAGAACCCACGCCCTTCGGCATGATCGACCAAGATCGCCTCGACGGAAGGATCGCCCCGCCATGTCTCAAGCGCTTCGAGCACGCCCTCGCACATGCCGAGATTGAGCGCGTTAAGGGCTTTCGGACGGTTCAACCGAATCCGGCCAACAGGCCCTTCATTCTCGACGATCAGATCATCGGTCACAACGATTGCTCCACTGCATAAGCTCTTCGCGCCTTTGTGCCTCCGCGTGATCAAAACCTTCTTGTTCACGCGAAGGCGCAAAGGCGCGAAGATCAAGATTACGGCTGCGCGGACTCACTGCCGGGTCAGTTCACGACCGACAATCATGCGCATGACCTGGTTCGTCCCCTCGAGGATCGAATGCACGCGCAGGTCACGCCAGAAGCGTTCGATCGGATAGTCCTGCAGATACCCGTAGCCACCATGCAGCTGCAACGCCCGGTCGACCACCGACGAGCCTGTGTCCGTCGCCAGCCGCTTCGCCATCGCCGCGAACTTGGTCTTGTCGGGCGCGTTCGCCGTCACTTTCGCGGCGGCGATATACAGCAGCGCCCGCGCCGCCTCCAACTCGGTCGCCATGTCCGCCAGCATGAACTGCGTATTCTGGAAATCCGCGATCGCCTTGCCGAACTGCTTCCGGTCCTTGGTATACGCGATCGCCTCGTCGAGACACCGCTGCGCCCCACCGAGCGAGCACGCACCGATGTTCAGCCGCCCGCCATCAAGCCCCATCATCGCGATCCGGAAGCCCTCGCCCTCGCCGCCGACCATGTTCGCGCCCGGCACGCGGACGCCGTCGAAGATCACCTGCCGCGTCGGCTGCGAATGCCAGCCGAGCTTCTTCTCGTTCGCGCCGAACGACACGCCCGGCATGTCCTTCTCGATCACGAGGCACGAGATGCCCTTTGGCCCCTCCTCGCCGGTGCGGACCATCGTCACGTACACCTCGTTCTCGCCCGCGCCCGAGATGAACTGCTTCGACCCCGTCACGATCCAGTCGTCGCCGTCCCGCACCGCGCGCGTCTTCAGTGCCGCCGCATCCGATCCCGAACCCGGCTCGGTCAGGCAATAGCTCGCCAGCCGGTCCATCGTCACCAGATCAGGGAGATACTTGTCCTTCACGCCCTGCGATCCGAACCGGTCGATCATCCACGACGCCATGTTGTGGATGCTGATGAACGCCGACGTCGACGGGCAGCCGTACGACATCGCCTCCATGATCAGCGCCGCCTCGAGCCGCCCGAGCGCGATCCCGCCGCTTTCCTCGCTGACGTAGATCGACGCGAACCCGAGTTCGGCCGCCGCCTTGATCGTCTCGCGCGGAAAGATGTGTTTCTCGTCCCACTCCGCCGCATGCGGGGTGATGCGGTCGGCGGTGAAACGCCGCGCCAGCTCCTGGATCTCGCGCTGGTCGCCCGTTAGATCAAATTGGGTAAGGTCGAACTGGTTCATCATCTGTCCTTCAGCGAGCGGCGCCGTTCCGGTCGTCCACTCAGTTCCTCTCAATTCAGCGAAACACCACGGTCCGCTTGCCGTTCAACAACACGCGCCGCTCGGCGATCCACCCGACCGCCCGCGCAAGCACCTGCGCCTCGCTGTCGCGCCCGATCGCGATCAGATCGCCCACGGTGGCGCGGTGATCGACACGCTCGGCGGCCTGTTCGATGATCGGTCCCTCGTCGAGATCGCTGGTCACGAAATGCGCGGTGGCACCGATCAGTTTCACGCCGCGCGCATGAGCCTGATGATACGGCTTGGCGCCCTTGAAACTCGGCAGGAAACTATGGTGGATATTGATGCACCGCCCCGCCAGCCGCTCGACCAGATCCGCGCTCAGCACCTGCATATACCGCGCCAGCACTAGCAACTCGGCCCCGCTCATCTCGAACAGGTCGAGCAGCGCGGCCTCCTGCGCGGCGCGATTGTTCGTATCGACCGGGAGATGATGGAACGGCACCCCATGCCACTCGGTCAGCCCACGGAGAGTCTCGTGGTTCGACACCACCCCGACCGGCTCGATCGGCAGCGCGCCAGTGGACCAGCGATGCAGCAGGTCGTTCAGACAATGCGAGGTCGTCGATACCGCGATCAGCACGCGAGGGCGGGCGTCCGCGGCAACCA
Source organism: Sphingomonas sp. SL1004 (assembly GCF_057815015.1). Lineage (NCBI taxonomy): Bacteria > Pseudomonadati > Pseudomonadota > Alphaproteobacteria > Sphingomonadales > Sphingomonadaceae > Sphingomonas > Sphingomonas sp. SL1004. The sequence continues at coordinate 3,698,467 of NZ_JBYMUX010000001.1, read as the reverse complement.
GCGTCCAGTCGAGCGCAAACGCATCACCGACCTTGCCAAGCCGCGCGCGCAAATCCGCCTCCCCGTCGTCCGCCGCCTGAAACACGACGCGCATGAAAAACCGCCCTGTTTCCAGATCGGCATATTGCTGGCTGTCGAGAATGAACCCGCCCGCCGCAGCAAGCTCGCCGGTAACGGCGGCAACGATGCCGACCCGGTCCTCGCACGTGAAGGTGAGTATCTGCGCGCTCATGCCACGCTCGGCTCGATCAGGTCCCATCGGTTGCCGTATAGATCGGCGAACACGGCGACCCAAATGCGAGTTTGCCGCCCCGAACGATCCTCCCCCGCCAGGGGGAGGTGTCGCCGAAGGTGACGGAGGGGGAGGACACGCAGCATAGGTGGTCGCGTACCGCCCCCTCCGTCAGGCTGCGCCTGCCACCTCCCCCTGGCGGGGGAGGATCGCGCAGCACAGACCTTCGAGGATCGGCAGCGAGATACTCGCGGAACGAAGGCAACCGATGCGAGCCGCATCACCCCATCGTCGGAATGACGAACGCGTCGTTGTTGCGCGCCGGCCCGCCATCCTCGGCCATCGCCGGTAGCGCGGAACCATCCGGCCAGCGTTGCGTGATCGTCTTGACCTTGGTCCAGAACTTCACGCCCTCCATGCCGTGCTGGTTGGTGTCGCCGAACGCCGAGCGCTTCCACCCGCCGAACGTATGATACGCCACCGGCACCGGGATCGGCACGTTGATGCCCACCATCCCGACGTTCACCCGCGCCGCGAACTCGCGCGCCGCATGCCCGTTGCGCGTAAAGATCGCGACGCCGTTGCCGTATTGATGCTCGCTCGGCAGGCGCACCGCCTCCTCGAAATCGGCGGCGCGGACGATCTGGAGGACCGGTCCGAAGATTTCCTCCTTGTACGCCGACATTTCGGTGGTCACGTGATCGAACAGCGACGGCCCGATGAAGAAGCCCTTCTCATGCCCCTGCAACGCAAACCCGCGCCCGTCGACGACCAGTTCCGCGCCCTCGTCGACCCCGGTCTGGATCCAGTTCTCGATCCGGGTACGATGCGCCGCATTCACGACCGGGCCGTAATGCGCGTCGTTGTCGGTCGACACGCCGACGCGCAGCGCCGCGATCGCCGGGATCAACTTCTCGCGCAGCGCAATCGCGGTCTTCTCGCCGACCGGCACCACCACCGGCAGCGCCATGCAGCGCTCGCCCGCCGAGCCGAACGCCGCGCCCGACAGATCGGCGACCACCTGGTCGAGGTCCGCGTCGGGCATGACGATGCCGTGGTTCTTCGCACCGCCCATCGCCTGGACGCGCTTGCCCGCCTCGACACCGCGGCGGTACACGTAATGTGCGATGTCGGACGACCCGACGAAGCTCACCGCCGAGATTGCCGGGTGATCGAGGATCGCGTCGACCATCTCCTTGTCGCCGTGAACGACCTGGAAGATGCCCTCGGGCAGCCCAGCCTCGACGAACAATTCGCCGAGCCGCACCGGCACCGACGGATCGCGCTCGGACGGCTTCAGGATGAAGGCGTTGCCGGTCGCGATCGCGACGCCCGACATCCACAGCGGGATCATCGCCGGGAAGTTGAACGGCGTGATGCCCGCACCGATGCCCAGCGGCTGGCGCATCGAATAGACGTCGATCCCAGGCCCCGCGCCCTGCGTAAATTCGCCCTTGAGGATGTGCGGGATGCCGCAGCAGAACTCGATCACCTCGAGCCCGCGCTGGAGATCGCCCTTCGAATCCGCGATCACCTTGCCGTGCTCGGACGACAGCAGCCGCGCGAGTTCGTCCATGTTCGCCTCGACGAGCCGCTTGAACTCGAACATGACGCGGGCGCGGCGCTGCGGGTTGGTCGCGGCCCAACCGGGTTGCGCCTTCTGTGCAGCAGCAACGGCGGTATCCAGGTCCACCGCGCCTGACAGCCGCACGCGCGCCTGCACGTCACCGGAATTCGGGTCGAACACGTCGCCGAAGCGCTCTGCCGTGCTGGCCGCACCGCTCACGAAATTCTCGATCGTCCGCATGAGCATCCTCTTCTTGTTAAGCACATCGTCCGCCATAAGCGTTTCGCAGCCAAGTGGGGCTGTTTGCAGATTCGCTCTGCAGATATGCAGCATAAGGTAAGGCGTTCATGGATTGGGACGACGTCCGGTATTTCCTCGCTTTGGCGCGTACCCACAGGCTCGGCCCGGCGGCAAAATTGCTCGGACAGGACGCGACGACGGTCTCGCGTCGGCTGCAACGTCTGGAGCGGCGACTCCAGACGACGTTGTTCGAGCAGACCGTCGCCGGCTACGCGCTGACCGAACGCGGCGCGGCGCTGCTCGAACACGCCGAGACGATGGAGGCGTCCGCGCTCGGTATCCAGGAAGTCGTCGGCAACGACGCCGGCGTGCTCGCGGGGCCGATCCGGCTGAGCGTCTCGGAAGGGTTCGGCAGCCGCATCCTGGCCCCGCGCCTCGCGTCGTTCACCAACCAGCATCCGCGGATCGCCGTCGACCTGATCGCCTCGACCGGCTTCCTCAACCCGTCACGACGCGAGGCTGACATCGCGGTGATGCTCGCGCGCCCGAAAAGCGGCCCGTTGGTGGCGCGGAAGCTCACGGACTATCATCTTGGGCTCTACGCGCATACCGAGCACCTCACGCGGACGGCCCCGATCGCGACGACAGCGGACCTGATGCGCCACCGCCTGATTGGGTACGTGCCCGACATGATCTATGCCCCGGAACTCCGTTATCTTGCGGAGATCGACGGGCGCCTGGACGCATCGATCCGCAGTTCGAGCATCGTCGCGCAGGCCGAACTGATCGCTGCGGGGGCCGGATGCGGCATCCTGCCCTGTTTCATCGGCGACCGCGTGCCGGGACTAGTCCGCGTCCTCCCCGAAGCCGTCGATATCCAACGCTCGTTCTGGCTCGTCGTCCACCGCGACGTCCGCCGGATCGCACGGATCGACCGGTTTATCGCCTGGCTGGACGCGACCATCGGCGACCTGAAGCCGCTCATGCTGGGCGCACGGTCGGCCCGGATTGCCGCTCCGGATTGAGCGCCGTATAGCGGATGGTGCACGGCAACATCGCCGTGCCCGGAGCGCCACGTTGATCCCCAAACTCTATCACGATATGATCGACTGGATCGGCGACGGCACCGGCCTGCCCGACACGATCCTGCACGTCCATGCGGGCATGGCACTGCTGATGATCGCGCGGCTGATCACGCGGCGCTCGTTCGGGACGTTCATTCCCTGGTATGTCGTTGCCGCCGGCGAAGCGTTCAACGAGATCATGGACCGGATGAACTTCGGGTCGTGGCGCTGGGAGGATACCTCGTTGGATATCGTCAACACGCTGCTTTGGCCGACGGTGATTTGCCTGGGCGTGCGGTTGCGGCCGATGATCCGGTCGCGGACGAGTATCGAGCGCGAAGTGGCGGAACGGAATCTGGCGGATCGTACGGTGGCGGAGGGTGAGCACTCAGCAACCTGACGAACGCACAATTCATCCCCGGGCTGGCTGGGATACATAAACGCCGCCTCGGGCGATAGTTACCCAGAGTCGCCAGTATGGATCCCCACCTGTGCGGGGATAACGCATACTGCGCAAGCAAGCTTAGCGCCTCCAAACCAGTCTTATCCCAAAGCGATATACCGCTGCAGGTGATAATCCTCGTCGCCGAGCTGGTGGTCGATCATCACCAGTCGCTTGGCGTAATGCGACACCGCATATTCCCACGTCATGCCAATCCCGCCGTGGAGCTGGATCGACTCCTCGGCGACCAGTGCCCCAGTCCGCCCGGTCGTGTATTTCGCCGCGGACAAGGCCCGCTCGCGCGCCTTGGCATCGTCGCCGTCGAACGCCGACGCCGCGTTGATCACCGCGGACTGCGCCTGCTCGATCTCCAGGAGAACCGTCGCCATACGGTGCTGGAGCGCCTGGAACTTGCCGATCGGCACGCCGAACTGTTTCCGGTCGCGGAGGTAACCGAGCGTAGCTTCCTTGACGAACTCCATCGCGCCGACCGCTTCGGCCGACAGCGCGAGCAGGCCCGCACCGACCGCCGCGTCGACGATCGCCTGCCCCTGCCCTTCCCCGCCGACGCGCGCATCGGCACCGAGCGTCACGCCATCGAACGTCACGTCACCGGCAGCACCGCCCTCGACTATGTTGTAGCTCCGTACCGACACGCCGGCGGTATCCGCGGGCACGAGCAACACTAGCGGATCACCGTCCTGCTCGATCACCACCACGAACACCGACGCCGCGCCGGCCTGCGCCACGACCGCCTTCGTCCCGCTTAACGTCCAGCCATCGCCACTCTTCGTCGCGGTCACCGGCGTCGCACCGTCGTCCTGTGCAAACGCGGCGATCGTCTCGCCGGACACGATCCCGGTGAGCGTTTCATCATGCCCGCCGCCAGCCGCCAGCGCACGCCCCGCCATCAGTGCGCCCAGAAACGGCTCGACCACCAGCGCCCGGCCGAGCGCCTCGAACACCACCATGATGTCGAACCCGCTGCCGCCGAAGCCGCCCGCCGCCTCGTCGAACAAGGCCGAGACGATCCCGAGCTCGTTCAACTGCTGCCAGACCGCCGGGTCGTACCCGGCCTCGCTGTACGCGCCCGCATTGCGCGTATCGATCGCATAGCCGTCACGTAGCGCTCGAACGAGCGTGTCGGCGAGCATGCGGCGGTCGTCGGTGTGTTCGAAGTTCATGGTATCAGAGACCCAGAATGGCTTTGGAGATGATGTTCTTCTGGATCTCGTTCGACCCGCCGAAGATCGACAGTTTCCGATTGTTGAAATAGCTCGGCGCCGCCATCGCCGCGTCCTCCGGCCCGACGTCCTCGCCGTTCCACCCGGCCTCCAGAGCCTCGGGTATGTACGGCGCCGCGTACGAGCCATAGGCGCGGCGGGTCAGCGAGGTGATCTCCTGGCGGATCTCGGTACCCTTGATCTTGAGCATCGAACTCTCCGCACCCGGCGCACCGCCACCCGCGACCGCCGCAAGCACACGAAGGTTGGTCGTCTGCATGTTGGCGAGGTCAATCTCGACGCGCGCCATCCGCGCCGCGAACAGCGGATCGTCGGCGAGTGCGCGCCCGCCCTTCTTCTGCATCTGCGCGACTTCCTTCAGCCGCTCGAACGACGCGATCGAGAAGCCGACGCCGGCGATGTTGGTGCGCTCATAGGTCAGCAGGTACTTGGCGTAGGTCCAGCCGAGGTTCTCCTCGCCGACGAGGTTGGCCACCGGCACCTCGACATCGGTGAAGAACACCTCGTTCACCTCCTGCTCGCCGTCGATCAGCGTGATCGGGCGGACTTCGATGCCAGGCGACTTCATGTCGATCAGCAGGAACGAGATGCCCTCCTGCTTCTTGGCGGTCGCGTCGGTGCGAACGAGGCAGAAGATCATGTCGGCATGCTGGCCGAGCGTCGTCCAGGTCTTCTGGCCGTTGACGACATAGACGTTGCCCTTCCGGACCGCGGTGGTCTTGAGGCCCGCAAGATCGGAACCGGCGCCGGGCTCGGAATACCCCTGGCACCACCAGTCAGAACCGTCGAGGATTCGCGGCAGCCACTGCTTCTTCTGCTCTTCCGAGCCATATTTGATCAGCACCGGCCCGAGCATGTTCACCCCGAACGGGACGACACGGGGGGCATGCGCGAGCGCGGATTCATTGTCGAAGATGAAGCGCTGGATCACGCTCCAACCTGGGCCGCCCCACTCCTCGGGCCAATGGTTGGCCAGCCAGCCGCGCTCGTTGAGGATCGCATGCCATTCCTCCATGTCCGACTTGCGCAGGCGTTTGCCTTCGCGGACCAAGGTCGAGAGCCGTGCGGGGAGTTTGTCGCGGAAGAACGCGCGGACTTCGTCGCGGAACGATTCTTCCTCGGGCGTGAAGCTGAGATCCATGGCCATATGCTCCTGATGTTGGAGCCCATGTGCCACAGTCGATCGACGAATTGAAGGACCGGTATGGTCTGAATTGCCGAATTTGTTGCCCGCAGCGACGCAGGTTAATCCGAACGGTATCGCCGCGCCTTGATCCTCCCCTGACAGGGAAGGATCAATGGGGCCTCAGAACCGGTAGCTGATCCACCCGGCCAGGAAGTCGGAGTTCTTATACCCCGCATTGCTGAGCGCAGGCCCGGCGATCAGATGCTCGTAGCGCCCCGTGAACGACAGTCGCGAGGTGAACGGGTAAACCGCCTGGAACCGCAACGTATCAGCGATCCTGCTGCCCGAAACGTTCTGCGTGCCGGCAAACGCGGAGCCGTTCGCGCGGTACACCGCATCGCTCGTCGTATCGCGCCAGGAACGCTGATATTCCGCGGTCAGCCGCAGCTTGTCGAACACGCTGAACGTCACGTTCGGCGCCAGCGCGACTAGGTTGGTCGGCGTCGCGAACAGCTGATAGCTGTAATAGATGTTGTTGCCGAACGGCGCGAGCGCCGTGCGCAGCGTGCCATTGCCATAGGCACCGCCGCCGCTGGCATAGTCGGCGTGGAAACCCACGCGCGGCGCGTTCTTGCCCTCGCCCAGCTTGTAGGTCTGTGCGAGGAGTATCAGCCATGCCTTGATCGAGCGGTTGTCGTAGCTGCCGCCCTGATAGTTGATCGTCCAGTCGAGGTTGACCGGCCCGGCATCGCCCCAGACGTGAAGGCCGTAGAAGTTACGCACTTCGCGCGCGGTATCGGTGCCCCATACCGCCGCGCGATTGCGCAGCCGCCAGAGGAAAGGATCGACGTACAGCTTCGAGCCGCCGAACAGCGTCTCCGGCACGACGATGCCCGTCGAGATGCCCGAGAAGCGCCGCGCGCTCTCGGCATTGTCATCCTGAGTACCGCCATTGCCGTATGCGGTGGGCTTGAAGTCGAACACGTCGGCACGGACGCCGGCCGTGCGCGCCCAGGCCCGGAAGCCGTTGAACCCGAAGAACAGCGTGTTGTTGTCGCGCGGCACGACCAGCAGGTTCGGACCGTCGGCGAACGTCTGGCGGCCATAGCGGACGCCGACATCGACATCGGCGACCGTCCCGGTCAGATCGACGAACGCCTGCTGCACCGCTAGCTTGTTGCGCAGGTTCGGCAGCGCGGTGCCGAGATTCTGCCCCTCCAGCGTACCGTGCGCGAGTTCGCCATAGAAGCGAAGATGCTCGCCGACATGCAGATCGGCACCCCCGAACAGGCGGAGAATATCCTGCCGCTGCGCTTCCGAGTCGCGGAGATTGGGGTTGGTGGTCTGGTTGACGCGCAACCGCGCCTCGCCCGACAGCGTCAGATAGACGTCGCCGTCGCCGGCAAGGGAAATGAACTTGAGCTGGTCGACGATATCCTTGCGCTTCTTCGGATCGCGCAGCTTCGACCAATCCTCCGCCCAGCGCGACTGGTTGTAGCCGCCCGACGTCGTCCCGTCGCCGATCGCGGCGTTGGGATAGCTCTCTGCGATCGGCGACGCTTCGGCAGTGCTCGCCACGTCCTTGGCGCCGACATTGGCCTGCCGTGACGGCGGCGATTCGGCCTGGGCAGTGGCAACGTTCGCGAACGCGAAGATCGAGAGTGCGGACGTGGCAAGGCCAGCCGCGAGCCGCAAGCGGCGCATCGTCATCGAGGTCATAAACAAATATCCGGTACAGGACGCGGGACCGGCGAGCCGGCCCCGTACGCGTCAGTGGGCGGTGGCTGCGGCGGGCATTGCCGCCGGGATTGCCGCGGGCACGAACTCGGGAAGCTTGCCCGACAGCGCCGCGTCGAGCTTTTCGCGGTCCAAACCACCTTCCCAGCGGGCCACGACGATCGTCGCGACCGCGTTGCCGATGAAGTTGGTCAGGCTGCGGCACTCGCTCATGAAGCGATCGACGCCGAGGATCAGCGCCATGCCCGCGATCGGCACGGTCGGCACGATCGACAGCGTCGCGGCCAGCGTAATGAAGCCCGCGCCGGTAACGCCCGCGGCGCCCTTGGACGAGATCATCGCGACGACCAGCAGCAGCAATTCCTGGCCGAGCGTCAGGTGCGTGTTGGTCGCCTGCGCGATGAACAGCGCCGCCAGCGTCATGTAGATGTTGGTGCCGTCGAGGTTGAACGAATAGCCGGTCGGCACGACCAGCCCGACGACCGACTTCTCGCAGCCTGCCGCTTCCATCTTCTGGATCAGGTTCGGCAACGCGGCTTCCGACGACGACGTACCGAGCACCAGCAGCAGTTCTGCCTTCAGGTAGCGGATCAGCTTGAAGATCGAGAAACCGGTCAGCCGCGCGACGGTGCCGAGCACCACCACCACGAACAGCGCCGCGGTGAGATAGAAGGTCGCGACCAGCGCGCCGAGATTGGCAAGGCTGCCGATCCCGTATTTGCCGATCGTGAACGCGATCGCACCGAACGCGCCGATCGGCGCCGCCCGCATCAGGATGCCGACCAGGCGGAACACGACCAGGCTCAGGCGTTCGAGAAAGGCGAGAACCGGCTTGGCAGGCTCGCCGACCAGGCTCAACGATATGCCGAACAGGATCGCGATCAGCAGGATCTGGAGGATGTTACCGTCGGTGAACGCGCTGACCATCGTGTCCGGGATGATGCTCATCAGGAACCCGGTGATCGTCGTCTCGTGCGCCTTGTGGGAATATTCGGCGATCGACGCGGCATCGAGCGAGGCGACGTCGACGTTCATGCCTGCGCCCGGCTGGATCACGTTCGCGACGATCAGCCCGACGATCAGCGCCAGCGTCGAGAAGAACAGGAAGTACGCGAACGCTTTGCCCGCGACCCGGCCGACCGAACCGAGTTCCTTCATGCCCGCGATACCCGTGACGAGCGTCAGGAAGATCACCGGTGCGATGATCATCTTCACCAGCTTGATGAACGCGTCGCCGAGCGGCTTCAGCGCCGCGCCATATGTCGGGTAGAAATGCCCGAGCGCCGCGCCGAGCACGATCGCGACCAGCACCTGCAGATACAATTGGCCCGTCCAGCGCTTGCGCCGAGGCGTTTCCGCGACGCCATATGTCTGGGATGGAATGGTCAACATCGCCTCCTGCAACCTCGTCCGCTGACGTGGGACGTTATCTGGGACGGTAATGGCGGTCCGAACCGCAGACTACAAGCGAGCTGATGCACTCCCTTAAGCATCTGTATTTGCTTGGTTTGCCAGCATACCGCCCATTCGGATGTGCGGAATTTGTATGTATTGCAGCGTAGCATGGGCCGGGTGTGTGTGATAATCCGCACAAATGAACTGGTCGCGTTCTTCCCTTTTCACCACTGCGATAATCGTCCTGCTCGCATTTGCGGCACTGGGTTTGATCGTCGCAGGGGTCGCCTCGATCTACGGTCCGCGCGCCATTGCGGATGCCACCGCGACCGTGCGGCTGCGATCCATCCAGCAAACCCGCAGCAATCTGCGACTGCTGGAATCCGAGTTGCAGACGTATCGCCTGCTTCCGCTGATGCTCGGCGAATACCCCGACGTGCGCGCCGCGCTGGCGTCGGGCGCGGTCGATCCCGCGCTCAACGAAAAGCTGGCGATGCTGGCGCGACGAACCGGGGCGCCAGTGATCTACGCGCTCGATACGCAGGGCATGACGATCGCCGCGTCCAATGCCGGCCAGCCCGACAGCTTCCTCGGCCACGACTATCGCTTCCGCGACTATTTCACCAAGGCGATGGCGTCCGGCGCGACCGAGTTCTTCGCGCTCGGCAGCGTCAGTGGACGCCCCGGGCTTTATCTGTCGCGACGCATCGACCGCGCGGGCCAACCGCTCGGCGTGGTCGTGGTGAAAGTCGAGTTCGCCAAGATCGCACGCGCATGGATTCAGGATCGGATGGCAACCTTCGTCACCGATCCCGACGGCATCATCCTGATCTCCAGCGATCCCCGTCTCCAATTCAAGACCACGCGCCCGCTGTTGGCCGCAAGACGCGCCGTACTCGCTCGAACGCGCCAGTTCGGAGGATCGTCGCTCGCACCCGCACCGCTGACGATCGTCGAGGGCGGATCGCGCCTGCCCGATGGCACGCCTGCAGTCGCGGTGTCGCTCCCCGTGCCGATCGCAGGCTGGCGGCTGATCCACATGGAACCGCTCGACGTTGCCTTGCGCACAGCGGCCGCACGTACGCGCTGGGCGACCACGCTCGCGGCGCTGCTGACGATCGGCGCGATGCTGGGCGCGTGGTGGCTGCACGAGCGCCGCAAGCGCAACGCCGGCGCGCGGGCCGAACTGGAAGCGGAAGTCGCGCGCCGCACCGCCGAGCTTCGCGCCACTGCCGACCGCCTCCAGATCGAAGTTGAGCAGCGCGAGGCGTCCGACCAGCGCTTCCGCCAGGCACGCGAGGAACTGGCGCATGCCAACCGCGTCGGCTCGATCGGCACGATCACCGCCAGCGTCGCGCACGAGATCAACCAGCCCGTCGCCGCGATCCGTACCTTCGCCGACAATGCCGCCGCCTTCCTCGAACGCGGCGAACCGGCGCGGGCGGCGACCAATCTCCAGTCGATCGTCGACCTCACCAGCCGGATCGGCACCATCACGGCGGGGTTGCGCCGCTATGCGCGGCGCGGGGCGGGCTCGATCGGCCCGGTCGCGCTCGACGAAGCGATCGACGGCGTTCGCCTGTTGATCGGCGACCGTTTCCGCGCAAAAAGCGTGACGCTGGAGCTGCCGACCGGCCCGGAGGCACGCCTGACCGTCATCGCCGGCCGCGTCCGCCTGGAGCAGGTCCTGGTCAACCTCCTCCAGAACGCGCTCGACGCGGTCGCCGATCGCCGCGATGCCCGCGTGAGCGTCACCGTCGGACGCAAAGGCCGCGACGTCGTGTTGACCGTCGCCGACAACGGTCCCGGCATCGAGGCCGACATCGCCGACCACCTCTTCACCCCGTTCGCGACGAGCAAGAAGGACGGCCTCGGCCTCGGCCTCGGCATCGCGCGCGACATCATGACCGAGTTCGGCGGCACGCTCGACCTCGTCCCCGCTCCAGAAGGCGCCATCTTCCGTATGATCCTGGTGAAGGCATGACCGAGCAGAGCGTTCTGCTCGTCGACGACGACGACGTGTTACGCGGGGCGCTGGAGCAATCGTTCGAGCTCGCCGGCATCGCGGTGATCGCCGAGCGCGATCCGACCGTCGCGCTCGCCCGCGTGACCGCCGGGTTCGACGGCGCGGTAGTGTCCGACATCCGCATGCCGAAGATGGACGGCCTCGAACTCTTCCGCCGGATCGCCGCGATCGACCACGAGATCCCGGTGCTGCTGATGACCGGCCACGGCGACGTCGCGATGGCGGTCGCGGCGCTGAAGAACGGCGCTTTCGATTTCATCCCGAAACCGTTTGCGACCGACCATTTGATCGCCGGCGCGCGCCGGGCGCTCGAAATGCGCCGCCTCGTCCTCGACAACCGTCGGCTGAGAGCGGCCGCCGAGGAAACGATCGGCGCCGAACCGCTGATCGGCGAGACCCCGGTGATGGTCCGCCTCCGCGAAACGATGCGCCAGATCGCGCAGGCCGATATCGACGTGCTGGTCGAGGGCGAGACCGGCACCGGCAAGGAGCTCGTCGCCGTCCTGCTCCACCGCTGGAGCAACCGCCGGTCGCGGCCCTTCGTAGCGGTCAACTGTGCCGCGCTGCCCGAGGCGGTCGCGGAGATCGAGCTGTTCGGCCACGACGGCGACTCCCGTCTCCCGCGCACCGGCCGGATCGAGGCGTCGAACCGCGGCACGCTGTTCCTCGACGAGATCGAGAGCACGCTACCGGCCTTCCAGGCGAAACTGCTCCGGGTACTGGAGGAACGCGAGGTGATGCCGGTCGGCGGTGACCTCCCCCGCGCGCTCGACCTCCGTGTGATCGCCGCCGCCAAACCCGGCCTCGAACAGGCGGTCGACGAAGGCCGGTTCCGCGCCGACCTCCTCTTCCGCCTCGACGCAGTACGCCTGCGCATCCCACCGCTCAGAGAACGCCGCGACGACATTCCGCTGCTGTTCGGGCACCTGCTCCACCAGGCGGCAGAACGGTTCGGCCGCGAGGTCCCGACGATCGACACCGCCACGCTCGCCTATCTCGGCCAGCACGACTGGCCCGGCAACGTCCGCGAACTCGACAACCTCGCCAAGCGCCTGGTTCTCCGCGTTGAGGCGGAGGACGCGGTCGACGAAGATAGCGAAATCCCCCTCCCCGCCCGAGTCGACAAGTTCGAGGAAGCCACGATCCGCGCCGTGCTGCAACAGGTCAGCGGCGACGTCCGCTCGGCCTTGGCCGCGCTCGGCATCCCGAGAAAGACGTTCTATGATAAGCTGAAGCGCCACGAGATCGACGTCGAGGCGTATCGGCCGACGAAGGGCTGACGCCCCGTTGCTGGTGGAACCTGGTCCCATGCCCCACTCGTTCGCTCCGAGGGGAGGTCGCACCCCCTCAACCGTTCGTGCTGAGCGAAGTCGAAGCACCTGCGCGCGGTACCCACCCTTCGACTTCGCTCAGGGCGAACGGGTTGGGGGTTGGGTTGTCTCGATTGGACCTAAGTCGGAATGACCGGCGGCGGCACACCGCCCTGCCGCGTCGCCACGAACTTCGCGAGCGGCGGCCCGATCAGCAACACGCCCAGAAATCGCAGCACCTGAAGCGCCATCACGAACGGCACATCCACCGGGCTCGACGCAGCGATGATCGCGACCGAGTCCATCCCGCCGGGGCTGGTCGCCAGATACGCGGTAACCGGATCGATCCCCCACCACCGCGTCAACGCCGCCGCGATGCCGCCGCAGAACGCGATCAGCAACGCCACCGACAACAGGATCCGCGGCATCGCCTTCCCCGCGATGCGCAGCGTATCACGCGTGAACGACAGCCCGATCCGCCACCCGACCACGGCATAGCTGATCGCCAACAGCCACTGCGGCAACACCGGCTGCGCAACGCCGGTGACGTTGAGCGCCGCCCCCGCCACCAGCGACCCGAGCAGGGCGCCGGCAGGAAGCTTCAGCACGACGCCCACGCCAGCCCCCACACCAGCAATCGCGATCGTCCGCAGCACGGCAACCGGGTCTACGGATGCGAACCAAGTGGCCGCAACATGATGCCCACTCCCACCGCCGACCATCACCGCCGCCAGCACCGATGCGACTACCGCAACACAAACCACCCGCGTGTACGTCATCACCGCAACCAGCCGCGAGTCCGCGCCATACGCCTGCGCCATCAACACCATCGCGCTCGCCGCGCCCGGCGTCGATCCCCACACCGCGACGGTGCCTGGCAACACCTGCCACCGGCTCAGCAGGTACCCGAGCACGCTGCTGGCCGCGAGCGTCACGAAATTGACCGCGAGAAAGACCGGCCAATGATCTGCGACTGTTGCAACGATCCCGGTCGTGATCGAGCCCGCGATCAGCGTCCCGACCGCTGCCTGCGCGCCGCGAAACGCCGACGTCGGCACGGTCAGCGACCAGCCGCGCACCGCCAGCACGACGGCGGCGATCATCGGCCCGAGCAGCAACCCGGCCGGCAGCCCGACGACCTCCAGCAGCCCCGCGATCACCACCGACAGCGCGATCAAGACGGCCCACCGCCAGATCATGCCCTGGTAGCGAACCAGATCGTGTGCCGCGCCCCGCCCTTCCGCGTCGCCCGTGCGATCACCTCGTCGACCGAGAACCCCGCTTCGGCAAGGCGTGTGGCAAACGGCTTGCTCGGCGCCGAAGACCACACCGCCAGCACGCCCCCCGGTCGCAAAGATGCACGCGCCAAGGCCAAGCCCCGCGCGCCGTAAAGCCGGTCATTGCCCGGCCGTGCAATCCCGTCGGGCCCATTGTCGACATCGAGCAGGATCGCGTCCCACTCCCCTTCGGCAATCGCCGCTGCGACGTCGCCTTCGAAGATGCGGGTCCGCGGATCGGTCAGGCTGTCCCCATGCAGCGCCCCCATCGGCCCGTTCGCCCACTCGATCACGGCGGGCACAATCTCGGCGACGGCTACCTCGGCATCGGCCCGAAGCCGGCCAAGCGCCGCGCGTAACGTAAAGCCCATGCCGAGCCCGCCGATCAGCATCCGCACCGAAGGCCGCGCGCCGATCCGGTCGCAAGCCTGTTCCGCCAGTGCCTCTTCCGAACCGCTCAGCCGGCTGTTCATCAACTCGTTCGCGCCGAGCATGATCGAGAACTCCGCACCACGCTGGAGCAACCGAAGTTCACCCCCACCCGGCACCTGCGCCGTACCCAGAAGCACGCGAGGGATCATGCCGACCACGCCACGATATCGTCCTGCTCGCCGATCAGCGCGAGCCCGTGCGCGATCGAGGTAAGCTCGCCGCCGCTCATGATCGCCGCCTCGCCGAACCGCTCGACGAAGATTTGCCGGATGCGCGGGATCAGCGACGACCCGCCGGTTAGGAACACTCGGTCGATCTCTCCGCCACTGACGTTGGCCACTTCCAATGCGCGATCGACCGCCGCCTCGATCCGCACCACGTCGTCGGCGATCCAGCCCTCGAACTGCGCCCGCGTCACGTCCGCCTCGATCTCCAGCCCCGCGCCCGCAAAATGGAAATGCGCGTCCTTGCCGCTCGACAGCGCACGCTTGAGCGACCCGACCGCATCGTACAGCGGATAGCCCAGTTCGTTCTCGATCACCGCGATCATCCGGCCGATCGAGTCCGGGTCCACGGCGGTCTTCTGCAACCGCTCCAGTTCAGTCATCGTCTTGCGGTTGCGCATCAGCGCGAGCCGCGACCAGTCCGCGAAATCGGCGAAATACGCGCGCGGAATCTCCAGTTCCTTGCCGAACGACTTGTACGCGCCGCCCTTGCCCAGCATAGGCAGCACCAGCCGGTCGAGGATCCGGTAATCGAACCGATCGCCGGCGATCCCGACGCCCGCATGCCCGAGCGGGGTACACCGCCGCGCCGCACCCGGCTCAGCGACGCGCACCACCGAAAAGTCGCTCGTACCGCCGCCGAAATCCGCCACCAGGATCGTCGCCGGTTCGGTTAGCCGTGTCGCGTAGCTATAGGCGGCACCGAGCGGTTCGTAGACATAGTGGATCTCCGCGCCGAAGCCCTTGAACATCGCATCATAGCGGGTGCGCGCGAGCGCCTCGTCGGGCCGTGCCCCGGCATATTCGACCGGACGGCCGACGACGATCCGATGCGGCCGCGTGTCGAGCTTGCCACCCGCATGCGCGATCAGCTTTTCGAGAAATAGTTGGCCCATCTCTTCGAAGCGATAGCGCTTGTCGAAGACCGAGGCCTGCTCGAACGTCTTCATCGCCGCCACCGACTTGAACGACTGGATGAACCGGCTGTCGAGCGGGTATTCCATATATTCGGCGATCGCCCACGGCCCCGCATCCGACGCGAGACCCTTGCCGCTGTCGTCCTGCCAGAAACAGAGTGCCGAGCGGAATACCGGGCTTGTCTCTGCGGGAGCGGCAAATGTCACCAGCTCTGGCGTGCCGTCTTTGGTTCCGAGCGCCACGACGCTGTTGGTCGTGCCGAAATCCAGCCCCAAGGCGGGGCCGCCAGCGTCCGTCTGCATCGCGTCGTCCTCGTGTGAACGCGCGCCTATGCCGATGCGGGAGGCGGGATGGCAACCCCGTGCGTGCACGGACCGACGGGTTTGTCAGGTCAGGACGATCCTCCCCCGCCAGGGGGAGGTGGCGCGAAGCGACGGAGGGGGAGGATACGAAACAGGGGTCATCGCGTTCCTCCCCCTCCGTCAGGCTGCGCCTGCCACCTCCCCCTGGCGGGGGAGGATCGTGAACGCGCCCACTACCCTCCGATCATCGCCCTGATCCGGTTAGCCAGCACATCCAGCGAAAACGGCTTGGTGATCATGTCCATCCCCTCGGCGAGGAAATCGCCACGCACCGCTGCCTTTTCGGCATAGCCGGTGACGAACAGCACCCTTAGCCCGGGCCGATGCTGGCGCGCGATCTCCGCGACCTGCCGCCCGTTCAGCCCGGGCAACCCGACGTCGCTGACGAGCAGGTCGATCCTGTGCTCGCCCTCCAGGAACGGCAGCGCGGCACGCCCGTCCGCCGCCTCCAGCACGCCGTAGCCCAAGCCCTGCAGTACATCGACGATCAGCATGCGGACGGCAGGATCGTCCTCGACCACCAGTACGCGCTCGCCGTCCGCACGCGGCAGGTCGGCATCCGCAATCTCCGCCGCGACCTCAACGTCGCCCCTGAACCGCGGGAGGTACAGCTTGACGGTCGTGCCGCGCCCCTCCTCCGAATAGATCCGCACATGCCCGCCCGATTGCCGCGCGAAGCCGTAGATCATCGACAGGCCGAGCCCGGTCCCCTGCCCGATCGGCTTGGTGGTGAAGAACGGGTCGAACGCCTTGGCGATCACCGCCGCGCTCATGCCCGTGCCGGTATCCAACACGCCGATGACGACGAAATCACCGGGCTCCAGATCATCGATCGTCTCGGTATAATGCGCGTCGAGATGCGCGTTCTCGGTCTCGATCGTCAGCAGGCCTCCATCGGGCATCGCATCGCGCGCGTTGATCGCGAGGTTGAGGAGCGCGCTTTCGAGCTGGTTCGCGTCGGTGTACGCCGGCCAGATCCCCGCCTGCCGCCGGACCTCGAGCCCGGCATTCTCGCCGAGCGTCCGCCGCAGCAGATCCTCGATACCGTCGACCAGTCCGCCGACATCGACCGCCTTCACATCGAGCGACTGCCGACGCGAGAAGGCCAGCAGCCGCTGCGTCAGCCCCGCCGCGCGGTTGGCGGACACGGTCGCCGCCTCGATATAGCGATCGACCCGCTCGTGCCGCATCTCGGGCAGATAGCGTCTGACCATGTCGAGCCCCCCGATGATCCCCGTCAGCATGTTGTTGAAATCATGGGCGATCCCGCCGGTGAGCTGGCCGACCGCCTCCATCTTCTGCGCCTGGCGCAGCGCATCCTCGACGCGCGCGAGCCGAGCCTCGCTCTCCTTCTCCTCGGTGATGTCGCGGCCGACCGCGTTGATCATCCCGTCGCCCGGCTGCGCGGCCCAGCTGATCCAGCGATAGCTGCCGTCCTTGCAGCGATAGCGGTTGTCGATCCGCGTGATCACCTCGCCGCGTGCGATCCCCGCCGCGCCTTGGGTCGTATGCGTCAGGTCGTCGGGATGGAGCAGCCCGAACAGCGGACGCCCGACGATCTCGTCCATGTCCCAGCCAAGCGTCTCGGTCCAGGCCGGGTTCACCGCGACGATCGTGCCGTCGAATTTTGCACGCAGCATGATGTCCGTCGACAGATCCCAGAGCCGGTCGCGGTCCGCCTTCGACGCGACCACGGCCTCCTCCAGCCCTTCGTTGACGGCGCGCAACTGCCGCTCGATCGCTTTGCGCGCAGACTGGTCGAGCATCGCGCCGATCATCCGCAGCGGCTGACCGTCCTCGTCACGGATTAGATACCCGCGATCGAGCACGTCGGCATAGCTGCCGTCGGCGCGCAGGAAGCGATACTCGTCGCTCCAGTCGCTTCCCCCACCATCGATCACCGCGTGAATGCTGTGATCGATCCGGTTGCGGTCGTCGGCGTGAATGTGGCCGATCCACCAATCGCCGGTCGGTTCGACGTCGGTAAGGTCGTGTCCGTAAGCCGCGGTCAGCGCGTCGTTCCACAGCACATGGTTGCGGCGCAGGTCCCAGTCCCAGATCGCATCGTTGGTCGCACGTCCCGCCAGTCGCAGCCGCTCGCTCGTCTCGCGAAGCACGGCCTGTGCCTTGCGATCTTCGGTAACGTCGAGCACCGTCCCGATCAGCCGGATCGGCTCGCGTCCCTCGAAGAAAGTGAGCCCGTGGGCGGCAATATACCGCTCCACCCCATCGTCGCGCCCGACCGCGCGGTAATCCGCGTCGAAGCCGCGCGGACCGTCCGGATCGAGGGCCTCGGCGACGACCGCGTCCATCCGCGCGCGATCGTCCGGGTGAACGCCGGCCTGAAACGTCGCGTACGTCACCGTCGCGTCGACCGGCAGGCCGAACAGCTCGCGGCACCGATCGTCCCAGGTCAGCCGATCGGACGAAGGATGGTAATCGAACCGTCCAAGGCGGGCGACACGCGTCGCGAGCTCCAGTTCCTCACGGCTTTCGGCCAGCGCGATATCGTTGCGACGGCGTTCGGTGATGTCGTTGAACAGCACCGCGACGTGATGCAGTTCGGGTGCGTCGACGCGGTAGGCATAGACCTCGTACCAGCGATCATCGAGCGCCGCCGCCGGATCCTCGAACCGCATCGATTCGCCGGTGATCGCGACCCTGCCGTAGAGATCGAACCAGCGCTGTTCCATGTCGGGCGCAAAATCGCGCATCGTCCGGCCGATCACGTCGTCGAGCCCGGTGTTGCGCCCGAACGCCGCGTTGATCTCCAGGAAGCGGTAATCGAACGGCTGGCCGTCGGCGAACAGCATCTCGATCACGCAGAACCCCGCATCGACCGATTCGAATAGCGAGCGATAGCGTTCCTCGCTCGCCCTGAGCGCGGTCTCGGCGCGCGCGCGCTCCACCGCATCGGCGGTACGGAGCGCGACATCCTCGACCAGCGCGATGTCGGCGTGCGTCCAGTGCCGCGGCTCGGGCTCGTGAAGATAGAAGATCGCGGTCAGTCGATCATCGTGAATCAGCGGAAACACGATCAGCGCGCAGGCACCGATCCGCGTCCAGGTGGTGCCGTAATCCGGATCGCCCGAGCGAGGATCCGCATGGCAATCGTCGACGATCACGGTGCGACCCGCGCGCAGATCGTCGAGCAATCCGGTTCCCAACGTGCCGAGCGTACAGGAACCGCCGGCCAGGCTCACCAGGGCGCCACTGATCCAGTCGCCGCCACCGTGCAGCGCAGTCCCGTCTGCCGCGACCTCGCCATACCCGCAGCGCGCAACCCCGAGATGCGATCCGAGCGCCGCGGCAGCAGCGGCCATGATATCCTCCGGCCGCTCCAAGGCCCGCAACAGGTCGACCAAGGCTAGCTGGAACGCCTGGCGTGCCAGCAATTCGTCACGGTCGAGCAGATGGGAGCGCATGCAAGGTGTGTGCCTCGCGGCGGTAAGGAAGTCGAGACGTGCTCGGGACTTAACCTCGTTTAAGGCGAACCAGTGCCGTGTCGAGCGCCGACAGGAAGCTCGATCGGTCAGTCTTGGAGAACGGCGCCGGGCCGCCGATGATGTCGCCGCCCGCGCGCAGGTCGGCCATGATCGCGCGCGTCGCGATCGCGCCGCCGATCGAACTGGTGGTGAAGGGTTTGCCGGTGTTGGCGAGCACCGTCGCGCCGGCCTTCACGCAGCGATCGGCGAGGAGGATGTCGGCGGTAATCACGACCGACTTCGCATCGGCCTGTTCGGCGATCCAATCGTCGGCCGCGTCGAACCCGTCGCTGACGACGACGCGGGAGATCAGCGGGTGGACGGGGATACGGAAATGGCTGTTCGCGACGATCGTCACGGGCACTTCGTGGCGCCACGCCACCTTGTAGATCTCGTCCTTCACCGGGCACGCGTCGGCGTCAACCAGGATGCGGATGGTGGTGTCGGTCATTCAATCCTGCCCCGCCAGGGGGAGGTGGCAGGCACAGCCTGACGGAGGGGGAGGCATCCGCCACATCTGCTACGCATCCTCCCCCTCCGTCACCTTCGGCGACACCTCCCCCTTGCGGGGGAGGATCGTGCTAGTTCAGCTACGCTCGCGGTTGCCGCGATACGGGGGCTTGCGCGCAGGAGCGGGGCCGCCACGCGGGGCCGCACGGTGCAGCGTCGAGCGGGGGCCGCTCGCATTGCTGCGACCACCGCCGCCGCCATCATGCCGAGCGCCGCTCTCGGGCGCGCCCTGCATCGCCTCGATCGCCACGCCGCTCTCTTCTTCGCCAGCCTGTGCCGTCCGCTGGATCGCCGCCGAGAACCGCGACGCTACAGCGCGCGGAATCTCGAACGCGGTCTCGTTCGGCCCGATGCGGATCGCACCGATCTCGGACTTGGTGATGTGCCCGCGACGGCAGATCAGCGGCAGGATCCAGCGCGGATCGGCGTTCTGGCGACGACCGATATCCATCCGGAACCAGACGGTGTCCTCGAAGCCGGCGCGCGGCCCCTGCGAACGCTCGTCCTGAGTCGGCTGCTTGCTCTGGTCGATCAGATCCTCAGCCTGCGGCATCGTCGCGCGGTGCATGTGCACCAGCGCCGCGGCGATATCCTCCGGCGTCTTCTCGGCCATCAGGCGGACGGCGAGTGCGCGATCCTCCTCCTCGACCTCGACCGGCTGCAACAGCATGCCGATCAGCCGCTCGTGATCGTTCTTGCGAATGTCCTCCGCGGTCGGGGCGTTGACCCACTCCGCGTTGATCTTCGCGCCACGAAGCATCATCTCGACGCGACGGCGACGCGGGAACGGCACGATCAGGACGGCGGTGCCCTTCTTGCCCGCACGACCGGTACGACCCGAGCGATGCTGAAGCGTCTCGGCATCGCGCGGCAACTCGACGTGCACGACCAGCGACAGCGTCGGCAGATCGATACCGCGTGCGGCAACGTCGGTCGCGACGCAGACACGCGCACGACGATCACGCAAAGCCTGAAGCGCGGCGTTACGCTCGTTCTGCGAATGCTCGCCCGACAGCGCGACGGCGGCAAAGCCACGCTCGACCAGGCTCGCATGCAGATGACGCACGTTATCGCGAGTCGCGCAGAACAGCATCGCCGTCTCCGCCTCGTGGAAGCGCAGCAGGTTGATCACCGCATGCTCGATCTCGGACGGCGAGACCGTGACGGCCTGGTACGAGATATCGCCATGACCGCGATCCTCGCCGACGGTCGAGATCCGCAGCGCGTCCTTCTGGTAGCGCTTGGCGAGCGCGACGATCGGCCGCGGCATCGTCGCCGAGAACAACAGCGTGCGGCGCGCTTCAGGCGACGCGTCGAGGATCTGCTCGAGGTCCTCGCGGAAGCCCATGTCGAGCATCTCGTCGGCCTCGTCGAGAACCGCGACCTTGAGCGCCGACAGGTCGAGCGCGCCACGCTCGAGGTGATCGCGCAGTCGGCCCGGCGTGCCGACGACGATATGCGCACCGTGGGCGAGCGAACGACGCTCCTTCGAGGCGTCCATCCCGCCGACGCAGGTCGAAATCCGCGCACCGGCCTTGGCATAGAGCCACATCAGCTCGCGGCTGACCTGAAGCGCGAGCTCGCGAGTCGGCGCGATGCAGAGCACGAGCGGCTTGTGCGGCGCGGGCAGGCGCTGGACGCCGTCCTCGCCGGCTTCACCGAGCAGTTCGCCGGCCATCGCCAGGCCGAACGCCACGGTCTTGCCCGAGCCAGTCTGCGCCGACACGACGAGATCGCGACCGATCGCATTGTCCTCGATCACATGAGCCTGGACGGGGGTGAGCGCGGTATAGCCGCGCGCTTCGAGCGCCTCGGAAAGAAGCGACGGAATATTTGTAAAAGGCATGTACGTCCTAATTGGTGGCCGGCTTACGCAACGGCAAGGCACTGGCGTGGTGGTCCCTACAGGACTTGACCCGCGGCCCACCCGCTCGCCCATGCCCATTGGAAGTTGTAGCCGCCGAGCCACCCTGTGACATCGACCGCTTCGCCGACTGCATACAGCATTGGTACGCGTTTGGCTTGCATTGTTTGCGATGACAGTTCCGCGGTGCTGATTCCGCCTGCGGTGACCTCGGCCTTGGCATAGCCTTCGGAGCCGTTTGGCGTGAATTGCCAATGGCTTAGCGCGCGCTCGGCGTCCTGGAGTTTCCGGTCGGTGAGCGTGGAAATCTCGCTCGTCATGCCCAAACGGTCGCTCAAAGTCTCGGCGAGTCGGTCCGGGAGCGTGCTGCCGAGCAGTTTTCGAAGAGTCGCGCGCGGCGTGGTACGCTTGGCGGCGGGGAGCCAGCCGGACTCGCGATCGGGGAGGAAATCGATCCCGACGGGCTGGCCGTTGCGCCAATAGGACGAGACTTGCAGGATCGCGGGGCCCGACAGGCCGCGGTGCGTGAACAGCGCAGCCTCGCGGAATGTGGTCTTGCCGGCGGTGGCGACGACTTCGGCAGCGACTCCGGAGAGTTCGCGGAACAGCGTTTCGTCGCCGCCCAGCGTCAGCGGGACGAGGGCGGGGCGTGGTTCGACGACCTTCAAACCGAACTGCCGCGCGAGATCATAGGCGAACCCGGTTGCGCCCATCTTGGGGATCGATGGGCCACCGGTCGCGATGACCAGCGCAGGCGCGGTGACGATGCGGCCGTCCAGCGACACGCGATAGCGGCCGTCTCCGTGTTCGACTCCGGTGACTGCCCGGCCGAGCGAAAGGTCGACCCGCCCCTTGTCGCATTCGTCGAGCAGCATCTCGACGATCTGCTTTGCGGACCCGTCGCAGAAGAGTTGCCCAAGCGTCTTCTCGTGCCAGGCGATGCCGTAGGATTCGACGAGCGCGATAAAGTCCTGCGCGGTGTACCGGCCGAGTGCGGACTTGGCGAAATGGGGGTTGGCGGAGATGTAGCGGTCGGCGGCGGTGTGGACGTTGGTGAAATTGCACCGCCCGCCGCCGGAGATCAGTATCTTCTTGCCAGCCTGGTCGGCGTGATCAACGAGCAGAATTTTTCGGCCACGCTGGCCTGCGACGGCGGCGCACATGAGGCCGGCGGCGCCTGCCCCGAGGATTATCGCGTCGTATTCGGACAAGTGTGGCTCCGTGCGGCTTGGTTGGGCGCGCCGCTAGTCAAGAATGTTTCCCCGCGAAGGCGGGGACCCAGACTGGGCTCCCGCCTTCGCGGGAGAACAAGAAGGGATGGTCGCTTTAGCGTGTTCGGGGTGCGCCACAAAGGTGGTGATCTGCTGTCAGAGATATCGTCCCGACACGCCAGAAAGCACCCCCCCGGCGAAGGCCGGGGCCCAATTGGGGGACGGCAATGACGCAGGTTGCGCGCAGTTACTCCGACCTTTCCAATTGGGCCCCGGCCTTCGCCGGGGTGGTGGCATTTCGGAGTGGTGGTGTGGAAGCGGAGGCTGCAATGGTTTCGAGAGCACCACGGCGCGCTGCCCAGAACAGCCCCTCTCCCAACCCTCTCCCCGGAGGGGAGATGGCTCTTCTTCACCTCATCGCAGCTTGGCGATATTCAGCGAATCCTCCTTCGCTCGAACCTTCACCGACTCCTCGCTCCGGGTCAGCGCTTTCGCGATCGCCTTCAACGCCATGCCCTTCTTGGCCAGCGTATGCAGCTTCTGGATCTCGTCCTGCGTCCATGCCTGCCGGTGCCGTTCGAATTTCGCGTCAGCCATCAGCCGTCATCCTTGTCGATCGCCAAAACCTCGATCGCGTCCGGCTTGTCCGCAAACGCAACCGTCTCGCCAACCGCCGCGCCCATCAGCGCACGCGCCAACGGTGCCGAGAACGCCAGCCGGTCCTCGCCGGGCTCGGCCTCGTCACCACCCACGATCGCGATAACCCGCTCGGCCCCGTTCATTCGAACACGAACGCGCGATCCGATCCCGACCTCATCCTCTTCAGGCTCAGGCGCAATCTCGGCGGTCGTCTGCCGCGTATGCCAATACCGCAAATCCCGCAGCAAAACCTTCCGAGCCTCCTCGTCCGTCTCCGCCGCGACCGCAGCCTCGATCGCGACCACCCGCTCGCCGATCAACCGCAACCCGCGCGGCGTGACGAGATTAGGCCCCGGCGCGATCGGCTGTTCGAACTTCGGCTCGAGATGTTCCTCGTCACTCTCGCGACGGAAAGCGACGCTCATGCCCTTACTTCAGGCACGCGACGATTCCGGCGATCGCCGCCAGCGTGCCGTCGACGTTCTTCACCTTCACGACGTCCAGCCCAAGCTGCTCCGCCGGATAATCATTCCCGCCCGGGAAGATCGCGTCGCCGATGAACATCATCTTGTCGAGCGCGATGCCGCTCGCCTCGTTGAGCTTCTTCAACCCATACGCCTTGTCAACACCCTCACGCGTGATGTCGATCGAGGTCGCGCCGCCCATGTTGATCGACAACCCCGGCAGGCGCTTCTGCAAGTCCGCCTGGATCACCTTGCGCTTGGCGAAATCGGGATCCCAGCTGTGCTTGGCATCGATCGGCGCTTCCTGCCCCAAGGCAGAGAACGTGATCTGGCTACCACGATCCTCGATCCGCTCGCCCCAGGTCTTCTCCGGGACGAAGCCGGTCGCTTCCAAAGACTCGTCGAACGCCTTGAGAATCTTCTGCTTCTCGTCGTCCTCGAACAGCTCGGCATACACCGCGCGCCATTCGCCATCGAACCGGTACAGCTTGGTCCCCGTCGTCGGCATCAGCCACAGCTTTGTGCGATCCGCGCGCTCGGGCAGCCGCGACGCGACCTGCTTCTCGAACTGCGGCCAGTCGCCACCCGAGATCACCGCGACATGCGCGACGTCGAGCAGGTTCGCCAGCGCCTCGCCCATCGGCTCCTGCAAGGGCTGCTTGCTCTCGGCCAGCGTTCCATCGAGGTCGAAGGCAACCAACTCTTTCATGCGGAAACTCCAGTAAGGATAAAATTGTCGATCGCGTGCGCGACGCCGTCGGCATCGTTCGCGCTGGTAATCTCGTGCGCGACGTCGCGGACAGTCTGTGGCGCATTGCCCATAGCGATCGCCAACTTGGCGCGCTTGAGCATCGCGATATCGTTGGCCTGATCGCCGATCGCCGCGGTCTGCGTCAAGCTGATGCCGAACGCGTCCGCCAGTTCCTCGATCCCGCTGCCCTTGTTCCCGGCCACCGGCGTGATGTCGAGATAATAGGTCTGCGACTGTACGATCGTCGCCTGCGTATCGAACTTTGCGGCGACCTTCGCGTGCAGGTCGCGCAACAGGTCTTCGTCATCGCTGACGAAGGTCACCTTGTCAGCCTTGGCGAGCAGGTCAGTGAAGTCGGAGACGATCACCGGGTCCTGCGCGGAGGCCTTCTTCTCACTGCCGACATGCCCGCCCTGGTCGGTGCTGGCATACCAGACGTCGTCCGCGAAGAACCACGTGTCGACCGGCGCGTCACCGATGATCTCCATCGCGCCGCGAACGACGTCGACGTCGATCATGTGGTGCTCGATCACGGTACCGTCGCGCTTGAAGACGATCCCGCCGTTGAACGCGCCCATCGGCTCGTCGATGCCGAGCAGGTCCGCGATCGGCATCATCCCCGACCGCGGCCGTGCGCTGATGATTGTGAAGCCGAGGCCAGCCGCCTTCAGCCGCTTGACCGCATCGACGGTCGCGGGCGTGACCTTCTTCTCCTTGTCGACGAGCGTGCCGTCGACATCGGAGACGAGGAGTTTGATCGCGCTCACTGGGGCATCTCGACATGCCCGCCAAAGCCATAGCGCATCGCCGACAACAGCTTGTCGCCGAACGTGTGGTCCACGCGGCTGCGATAGCGCGCATACAGCGCGGCGCTCAGCACGTTGGCGGGCACCTTCTCCTCCATCGCCGCGTCGATCGTCCACTGGCCCTCGCCCGAGTCCGCGACGCTGCCGCTGAATCCTTCGAGCGTGCCGTCCTTCGCCAGCGCGATCGCCGACAGGTCGAGCAGCCACGACGAGATCACGCTGCCGCGACGCCAGACTTCGGCGACGTCGGTCAGGTTGATGTCGAAGCGCTCCTCCTCGACGACATGCTCGCCGGACTTGCCCTTGAGGATGTCGAAGCCCTCGGCATAGGCCTGCATCAGGCCGTATTCGATGCCGTTATGGACCATCTTGACGAAGTGGCCGGCGCCCGAGGGGCCTGCATGGATATAGCCCTTCTCGGCGCGCGGATCGGCCTGGCCTTCGACGCGGCCCGGCGTGCGGACTATCGTCCCCATGCCCGGCGCGAGCGTCTCGAAGATCGGATCGAGCAGGTCGACCGTTTCCTTGTCGCCGCCGATCATCATGCAATAGCCGCGCTCGAGGCCCCACACGCCGCCCGACGTGCCGACGTCGACATAGTGGATACCCTTCTCGGCCAGTTCCTTCGCGCGGCGGACATCGTCCTTGTAGAAGCTGTTGCCGCCATCGATGATGATGTCGCCCGAGTTCGATTTCGCGGCGATCGCCTGGACGGTGCTCTCGGTCGGCTCGCCCGCCGGGACCATAACCCACCAGATCGCCGGGGTGTCGAGCTTGGCGTGCATGTCGTCGAGCGAGTCCGCCCCGATCGCGCCATCGGCGGCGAGCTTCTTCACGGCTTCGGCATCGCGGTCGAACGCGACGACTTCGTGGCCGTTCTTCATCAACCGGCGCGCGATGTTGCCGCCCATCCGGCCGAGGCCGATCAGTCCGATCTTCATGGGGAATTCCTTGTGTAGGTGATGGGGCACCAAGGTCCGTCACCCCGGACTTGTTCCGGGGTCCACCGTTCCGCACAATCGAATCTATCGAGTTCGCGGAGCGGTGGATGCCGGAACAAGCCCGGCATGACGTAAAAACTAAGCCGTCGCGGGCTGTTTCTTGGCGATCGAGCCAAGCAGGTCGTCGAACGCCTTCACGAACGATGCGACGCCTTCTTCGACCAGCTTGCCGGTCACGCCGTTCAGGTCGAGACCCAGACGCTCGGCTTCGGCGAGCGTATGCTTCGCGCCCTCGACGTCCTGCGTGATCGTCTCCGCCGCGGTGCCGTGGTCGCGAAACGCATCCATCGTCTTCGGCGGCATCGTGTTGACCGTATCCTTGCCGATCAGCGTGTCGATGTAGAGCGTGTCGGGATAGCTCGGATCCTTCACGCCGGTCGACGCCCACAGCAGACGCTGCGGCTGCGCACCCTTGGCGGCAAGCGCCTGCCAGCGATCCGACTTCAGGAAGTCGAGATACCATTGATACGCCATCTTCGCGTTGGCGATCGCGACCTTGCCGCGCACCGCCTTCAGCGCATCGGCCTCGGCATCGCCCTTCTCCAGACGCGCATCGATCTCCTTGTCGATCGACGAGTCGATCCGGCTGACGAAGAAGCTGGCCACGCTGGCGATCTTGTCGATCGGCTGCCCCTGCTTGACGCGCTCCTCGAGCCCCGCCGCATACGCCTCGGCAACGCGAATGTACGCGTCGAGCGCGAACAGCAGCGTGACGTTGACATTGATCCCGCTCGCGATCGTCGACGAGATCGCGGGGCCGCCCGCGAGCGTACCCGGGATCTTGATCATCAGGTTCGGCCGGTCAACCATCCCCCACAGCTTCTTGGCCTCGGCGATCGTCGCGTCGGTATCGTCCGAAATGTAGGGCGACACCTCCAGGCTGACATAGCCGTCCTTCGCGTCGAGCTTGTCGTAGACCGGCTTCAGCGTCTCCGCCGCCGCCTTGATGTCCTGGATCGCCAGATGCTCGTAGCGGTCGATCGTCGCCGCGCCGGCATGCTGCTTGTCGTATTCGGCCAGCGTCGAGTCATAGGCATCGCCGTGACCCATGGCCTTTTCGAAGATCGACGGGTTCGACGTGACACCGGTCAGGCCGTCCTCGTCGACCAGCTTCTGGAGACCACCGGCCTCCAGGAACTTCCGATCGACGAAATCTAGCCATACCGCCTGGCCGAAGCCTTCGAGATCGTTGAGCGCACCCATCACTTGGTCTCCATCACTTGGCGGGCGACCTTGACGACATTGTCGACGGTGAACCCGAACTTGTCCTGCAGCTTGGCGAGCGGTGCCGAAGCGCCGAAGGTCGACATCGTCACGGTCGCGCCGTCGAGCCCGACATAGCGGTCCCAACCGATCGAACCAGCCATCTCGACCGCAACGCGCGCGCGCACTTCGCGCGGCAGCACGCTTTCCTTGTAAGCTGGGTCCTGCAGTTCGTAGCGATACCAGCTCGGCATCGACACGACCCGGCTCTTCACGCCGTCCGCGGTCAGCTTCTCGTGTGCCTCGACGACCAGCGACACTTCGCTGCCGGTCGCGATCAGGATCACGTCGGGCGTGCCGTCGCTATCCGCGAGCACATAGCCGCCCTTCTCGAGCCCATCGGCGCTTGCGTACTTGGTCCGGTCGAGCGTCGGCAGCGCCTGGCGCGACATGATCAGCGCGGCGGGCGTGCTGGCGTCCTTGAGAACCGCCTTCCACGCCGCGACGACTTCGTTCGCGTCGCTCGGACGGATCGTGTCGAGACCGGGAATCGCGCGCAGCGTGGCGAGATGCTCGATCGGCTGGTGCGTCGGGCCGTCCTCGCCGACACCGATCGAGTCGTGCGTGAACACCCAGATCGCGCCGACCTCCATGATCGCCGACAAGCGCACCGGCGCGCGCATATAGTCCGCGAACACCAGGAAGGTGGAGCCGTACGAACGCAGGTGCGACAGCGCCATGCCGTTGACGATCGCGCCCATGCCGTGTTCGCGGATGCCGAAGTGGAAGTTCCGGCCGGCGTAATTCTCCGCCTCGAACGAGGGCTGGCCCTTGATGTCGGTCTTGGTCGAAGGCGCGAGATCGGCCGAACCACCGATCAGCCATGGCACCTTCGCCGCGATCGCGTTGAGCACCTTGCCACCCGAATCACGGCTGGCGACGCCCTTGGCATCCGCCTCGAAGGTCGGGATGTCGGCGTCCCAGCCCTCGGGCAGTTCATCCTTGAGCAGCAGGTCGAGCTCGGCGGAAAGCTCGGGATAGGCACCGCGATACTTGTCGGTCAGCGCGACCCACTCATCGCGCAGCTTGGCACCACGCTCGGCGATCGCACCATTGAAATGCTCGATCACGCCGTCGGGCACGTAGAACGACTTGTCCTCGGGCCAGCCATACGCCTGCTTGGTGAGGCGGATATTCTCCTCGCCGAGCGGTTCGCCGTGCGCCTTCTCGCTGCCCGCCTTGGGGCTGCCGTAACCGATCACCGAATGCACGACGATGAAGGTCGGCTTGTCATTGGTCGCCTTGAACGTCTCAATCGCGCGGCTGAGCGCCGCGGTGTCGTTCGCGTCGTCGATGTGGATGACGTTCCAGCCATAGGCGTCGAAGCGCAGGCCGACATCCTCGTCGAACGCGAGATCGGTCGCGCCCTCGATCGAGATGTGGTTGCTGTCGTAGATCCAGCACAGGTTGCTGAGCTTGAGGTGGCCGGCGAGGCTTGCGGCCTCGGCCGAAACGCCCTCCATCATGTCGCCGTCGCCACAGATCGTGTAGACGTCATGGTCGAATAGCGTGAAGCCGTCCTTGTTGTAGCGCGCCGCGAGCCAGCGCTCGGCGATCGCCATCCCGACCGAGTTGCCGCAACCCTGGCCGAGCGGCCCGGTCGTGGTCTCTACGCCGGTGGTGTGGCGGTATTCCGGGTGGCCGGGCGTCTTGGACGACAGCTGACGGAATTGCTCGATATCGGCGAGGCTGACGGCCTCCTTGCCGGTCTTGTTACCGTCCGCGTCGATCTCTTCGATCTTGGCGAGGTGAATCAGCGAATAGAGCAGCATCGACGCATGGCCGACCGACAGCACGAAACGGTCGCGATTGGGCCAGTCGGCGTGCTTCGGATCATAGCGCAGGAACTTCGACCAGAGCGTGTAGCCGACCGGCGCGAGCGCCATCGGGGTGCCGGGATGGCCCGAATTGGCCTTCTGCACCGCGTCCATCGACAACGTGCGAATGGTGTCGATCGCGAGGCGTTCGGGCGAACCGTCCTCGTGGAGGTTCGGGTCCGCCTTCGTGGCAGGGGCGGTTGCGGTATCGGTCATGGAAGAAAAGCCTCGCTCTAGACTGTGACCGAACGCCGCGCATCCGATCTGGTTGCCAAGATAGGGAGCCTTTAGGCGGATGCACCCATCCGTTCCAGTCGCGTAACGAGGCCGTTCGTTGCAATATACGCGGCATCGACCTCGTCGAGGAACAGCCCATGGCCGAGAATGCCGGGGATCGCGGCGAGCGTGGCGGCGGTTGCGCGGGGGTCTTCGAGGGTCGCGAAGTGGCAGTCAATGACGAGATTGCCTTGGTCCGTCCGGTAGTTGGCGCGGATGACGGGCGCGGCGCCGATGTCGGTGAGGACGCGCATGACGTAGGCGCCGGCGAAGGGAAGCACCTCGACCGGCAGCTTGGCTGCGCCGATCCGGTCGACCCGCTTGGAGCCGTCGGCGATCACGACCATCCGTGCCGAGCTTGCGGCGACGATCTTCTCCCGCAGCATCGCCCCGCCTGCGCCCTTGATCGCGAAGCACCGCGGGTCGATCTCGTCCGCGCCGTCGATCGTGAGGTCGACATGGGCGATGGCGGCGAAGTCGAGGATCTCGATGCCGACTTCGCGGGCGAGCTTGCCTGAGGCTTCGGAGGTGACGACCGCGCGGATTTGCAGGCCTTGAGCGACACGATCGCCGAGCGCCTGGATCGCGAATGCCGCAGTCGAGCCGGTCCCGAGCCCGACGAGCATCCCGTCCTGCACCTCGGCCACAGCCGCAACGGCAGCCGCCTTCTTGTCATCATTGATCAAATCCATCACCCCACCCCATCCGTCATGCCGGGCTTGTTCCGGCATCCACCGCTTAACGCGCTCGAGAGATTTTGGTTTGGAGGACTCGCACAAGAAGCACCACCCCGGCGAAGGCCGGGGCCCAATTGGGGAACGTTGCCAACGGTGCGCAGTCCCTCGTTACCACGACCTCTCCAATTGGGCCCCGGCCTCCGCCGGGGTGGTGCAGTGGCCCAGGGGCGGTGCGGTGGTTCTCGAATGCCGTGACTGCATGGTAGTGCGCGTGGATAAGGGAGCGCCCCTTCCTTGGTCTCCCGCGAAGGCGGGAGCCCAGTCTGGATCCCCGCCTTCGCGGGGAAACAATCCTCCTTGTTTGACGCGCTCCCCCCCAATCAACAAACCAGGTTACTCTCTCTTCCCTATTTCTCGCCCCCGCTTTTCAACTGACATACTTCTGGTACATCCTCGTGGTTTAGCCCGACCAACAGCTGCCCACACCGATCGCGAGCGGATACCAAACTTGATAGCCACACGATTTTCCACGCGGCAGTGCGCCCTCCTGCTCGCACCCGCACTGGCGCTCGCCGCCTGTTCCGGCGGCGGTGACAAAGCTCAGAGCAAGGGCAAGGCCGGCCAGCCGGGCCAGGGCACGCCGACCGTCGGCTATGTCGTCGTCCAGCCGACCAGCGTCGCGATGACCACCGAGCTCAGCGGCCGCACCACCGCGTTCGAAAGCTCGGACGTGCGGCCCCAGGTCACCGGCATCATCCGCCGCCGCTTCTTCACCGAGGGTACGCTCGTCAAGAAGGGCCAGCCGCTCTACGAGATCGACCCGCGTCTCTATCGCGCCGCCGCCAACGAGGCGCAGGCCAACTTGCAAAGCGCGCGCGCCAACCAGCAGGCGCAGACCATCCTCGCGCAACGCTACAAGCCGCTCGCCGAGATGGAGGCGATCAGCAAGCAGGATTACACCAACGCGGTCGCCACCTCGCGCCAGGCCACCGCCTCGGTCGCGCAGACGCGCGCGGCGTTGGAGACGGCGCAGATCAACCTCAAGTTCACGACCGTCCCCGCGCCGATCACCGGGCGTATCGGCCGCTCGCTGTTCACCGTCGGTGCGCTCGTGTCTGCGACGCAGACCGATCCGCTCGCGCAGATCCAGCGACTCGACCCGATGTTCGTCGACATCCAGCAATCCTCGGGCGACCTGCTCGCGCTGCGTCGCTCGCCCGGCCAGAACGGCATCGTCGCGACCCGCGCCGAAGTCCGACTGACGCTCGAGGACGGCAGCGAATATGGCGCGACCGGCAGCGTCGAGTTCGCCGAAGCGCTGGTCAATACCGAGACCGGCACCGTGACGATGCGCGCACGCTTCCCCAATCCGCAGGGGCTGCTGCTCCCCGGCATGTTCGTCCAGGCGAAGTTCGCGCAGGCGATCAACCAGCGTGCGTTCCTCGTGCCGCAGGCGGGCGTTTCGCGCGACGCGAAGGGCAATGCCACGGTCTATGTCGTCGATGCGAACAACAAGGCGGTGCAGAAGAAGATCAAGGCCGACCGCACGCAGGGTGCGTTCTGGGTGGTCACCAGCGGGCTCAACCCCGGCGACAAGATCATCACGCAGGGCCTGTCGAAGATCGCGCCGAACCAGGGCGTGAAGCCGGTGCCGGAAAACACCGCGCAAAAGATCGAAGCGCCCAAGAATGACTCCTCGGGTGGTGACTCCAGCCAGAAAAAGGCCGGCTAAGCCCTTATGTTGTCCCGTGTCTTCATCGATCGCCCGATCTTCGCCTGGGTGCTCGCGATCATCGTGATGCTCGGCGGCATCGGCGCGATCATGAGCCTGCCGATCGCGCAGTACCCCGACGTCGCCCCGCCACAGGTGACCGTCCGCGCCACCTTCCCGGGTGCCAACGCGCAGACCATCCAGAACAGCGTCACGCAGGTCGTCGAGCAATCGCTGACGGGCATCGACGGGCTAATTTATTTCAGCTCGTCCTCGTCGTCGCGCGGCTCGGTGACGATCACCGTGACGTTCGAAAAGGGCACCGATCCCGACATCGCGCAGGTCCAGGTCCAGAACCAGGTCCAGCAGACTCTGTCCCGCCTCCCCTCGCAGGTCCAGCAACAGGGCCTCGTCGTCCGCAAATCGAACCCGGACAACCTCCTGATCGTCGGCGTCTATGACGAGACCGACAAGCTCACCAACCAGGACGTCTCGGACTATCTCGTCTCGAACCTGCAGGACCCACTCGGCCGTATTCCCGGGATCGGCGACAGCAACGTGTTCGGCGCGCAATACGCGATGCGGATCTGGCTGAACCCGAACAAGCTCGCCAGCTATCAGCTGATCCCGAGCGACGTGACCACCGCGATCCAGGCGCAGAACACCGAAGTCGCCGCCGGCGAACTCGGCGGGCAACCCCAGCCCGACACGCAGATGCTGAACGCAACCGTCACCGCACAGTCGCGCCTCCAGACGCCCGAGCAGTTCGCCAACATCATTCTCAAGACCACCAACGACAGCGCCGTGGTCAAGCTGCGCGACGTTGCCCGGATCGAACTGGGCGCGGAGAACTACAACGCGCGCAGCCGCGTCAACGCGCATCCCGGCGCCGGTATCGCGGTGCTGCTCGCGCCGGGCGCCGACGCGCTCAAGACCGCCGAGCTGGTCAAGGCGTTCGTCGCCAAATCCGCCAAGAGCTTCCCGCCAGGCCTGAAATTCGCCTACGCCAACGACACCACCGACTTCATCAAGCTGTCGATCGACGAGGTCGTAAAGACGCTGATCGAGGCCGTCATCCTCGTCGTCATCGTCATGTTCGTTTTCCTGCAAAGCTGGCGCGCGACGCTGATCCCGACGATCGCGGTGCCGGTCGTGCTGCTCGGCACGTTCGGCGTGTTCTATCTTGCCGGCTTCTCGATCAACACGTTGACGCTGTTCGGGCTCGTGCTCGCGATCGGCCTGCTGGTCGACGACGCGATCGTCGTGGTCGAGAACGTCGAGCGCCTGATGGAGGAAAATCCCGAGATGACGCCTCGGGAGGCGACGATCGAGTCGATGAACGAGATCACCGTCGCGCTGGTCGCGATCGCGTTGGTGCTGTCGGCGGTGTTCCTGCCGATGGCGTTCTTCGGCGGCTCGACCGGCGTGATCTATCGCCAGTTCTCGCTGACGATGGTGTCGGCGATGATCCTGTCGGTGCTGGTCGCGCTGATCCTCTCCCCCGCCCTCACCGCGACCTTGCTCAAGCAGAAGAAGAAGGACGCCGACGGCAATCACGAGAAGAGCTGGGGCGAACGCAAATTCCCCAAGGTCGCGCACTTTTTCACGCGCGCAGGCGACAAGTTCAACAGCGGGTTCGAGAAGGGCACGCAGAAATACACCAGCGCGGTGCAGTCGGTGATCGACCGCAAGTGGCTGTTCCTGCTGATCTATGCGGTTGTCGTCGCGCTGCTGGCGGTGTTGTTCCTGCGCCTGCCGACCGGCTTCCTGCCGACCGAGGACCAGGGCTCGGGCATCGTCCAGTTCCAGCTTCCGGCGGGCGCCACGCAAGGCCGCACCTTCGCGCTGCAGAAGCAGATCGAGCAATATTACTACACCAACGAGAAGGCCAACGTCCGCACGATGTTCACCGTCAGCGGTGGCGGCGGTGGCGGCGCGAGCGGCCAGAACACGGGGCAAGGCTTTATCGCGTTCGCACCGTGGGACGACCGCAAGGGCAAGGAAAACACCGCCGACGCGATCACCGGTCGCGCCTCGAAGGCCTTTGCCGGCTTCCGTGACGCGCAGGTCTATTCGCTGGTACCGCCGGCCGTCCGCGGTCTCGGCTCGTCGAACGGCTTCACCATGGAATTGCAGAACGCCGGTGGCCTGACGCAGATCGAGTTCAACGCCGCGCGCGACAAGCTGCTCGCGCTCGCCCGCGCCGACTCGTCGCTGACCGCGATCCGCCTGACCGAACTGCCCGACGTCGCCACGCTGCGCGTCGATGCCGACCAGCAGAAATTGTCGACGCTCGGGCTGACCCAGGCGAACGTGAACTCGACGCTGTCGACCGCTTGGGGTGGCCAATACGTCAACGACTTCATCGACCGCGGCCGCGTCAAGCGCGTCTATGTCCAGGGCGACGCGCAGTTCCGCGCGCAGCCGTCGGACCTGAGCCAGTGGTTCGTGCGTGGATCGAACGGCCAGATGGCGCCGTTCTCGTCGTTCGCGAAGACCAGCTGGGGCCAGGCACCGACGACGCTGTCGCGCTTCAACGGCATCGCCTCGTACGAGATCCAGGGCTCGGGCGCGCCCGGCGTCAGCTCGGGCGACGCGATGAACCGGATCGCCGAGCTTGCCGGCCAGATCCCCGGCACCTCGGTCGCATGGTCGGGCCTGTCGTATCAGGAACGCCTGTCCTCGGGCCAGGCGCCGTTCCTCTACGGCCTGTCGCTGCTGGTCGTCTTCTTGTGCCTCGCCGCGCTGTACGAGAGCTGGACGATCCCGATCGCGGTGCTGCTGGTGATCCCGCTCGGCCTAGTCGGTGCGATCCTCGCGGTGACTCTGCGTGGGCTGATCAACGACGTCTATCTCCAGATCGGCCTGCTGACGACGATGGGTCTGGCCGCGAAAAACGCGATCCTGATGATCGAGTTCGCCGAGCAGGAGGAAAAGAAGGGCAAGCGCGTCATCGAGGCGGCACTGTCCGCGGCGAAGATCCGGTTGCGCCCGATCCTGATGACGTCGTTCGCGTTCATCCTCGGCGTGTTGCCGCTGGCGCTGTCGACCGGTGCGGGCGCGAACAGCCGCATCGCGATCGGGACGGCAGTGGTCGGCGGCATGCTGACCGCGACGATCCTCGCGATCTTCTACATCCCGCTGTTCTTCGTCCTCGTCCGCCGCGGCGCGCGCGACGGCATCGCCAAGTTGCGTGGCAAGCCGACCGGCTTCCAGGGTCATGACGACCACAACCATGACGACCACGGATCTGACGGCGATCACAACGAACCGCTCGGCCCGCCCGAACCACAGGGCCCTTACCGGCCGGAGCCCGCATGATGCGTTCGCTAATCCTGATCCTCGCCGCTTCGACCGCGCTCGCCGGCTGTTCGCTCGCACCGAAATACGCGCGCACCGAACTCCCCACGCCGCCGTCATGGCCGGTCGGCGATGCGTACCTCCGCCAGTCGGAGGCGGCCCTGCCTGCCTTTACCTACCGCGACGTGTTCAAGGATCCGCGCCTCCAGCAGATCATCGTCCAGGCTTTGGCGAACAACCGCGACCTCCGCGTCGCCGCCGCCAACATCGCCGCCGCCCGCGCGCAATACCGCATCCAGCGCGGCGACCTGTTCCCGCAGATCGACGCCAGTGGCCGCTATACCTATTCGGGCGGCGGCAATGGTGCGAGCAGCACCGCGACCAGCGGCACCGGAACGGGAACGGGAACGGGCACCGGCACGGGCACCGGCACCGGCACCGGTACTGGCGGAACCGGGACGGGTACCGGGACCGGGACGACCGGATCGGTCGTCAGCACGTCCAGCTCGAACAGCGCCTTCTCCGTCGACCTGGGCACGACCGCGTTCGAACTCGACCTGTTCGGCCGCATCCGCTCGCTGACCGGCGCCGCGCTCGATCGCTATTTCGAGACCGAGGCTGCGGCGCGCACGACCCGTCTGACGCTGGTCGGCGACATCGCCGATGCCTGGCTCACCTACGCCTCGGACCAGAGCCTGCTGAAGATCGCGCAGGATACCGTCGCCAGTTCGCGGCGCAGCGTCACGCTGACCGAAGCCCGGCTCAGGGGCGGCGTCGCGCCGCGCACCGATCTCCGCCAGGCGCAGCAGATCCTGTTCACTGCACAGAGCGATCTGGCGACCCAGAAGACCGCGCTCGCCCAGGATATCAACGCGCTGCAACTGCTCGTCGGTGCGCCGGTAAACCCCGCCCTGCTCCCCGCCTCGATCGAACAGGCGCTGCCGACCGTCGCCACGCTGCCGGCGGGGCTCGACAGCAGTATCCTGCTGCGTCGTCCGGATGTCGTGCAGGCCGAATACGAACTCCGCGCCACCAATGCCGAGATCGGCGCGGCGCGCGCGGAACTGTTCCCGAAGATTTCGCTCACCGGCATCCTCGGCTTCGCCAGCAGCGCGCTGTCGTCGCTGTTCGCCGGCGGCGCGTTCAACTATTCGGTCGCGCCGTCGATCAGCTACCCGATCTTCCGCGCAGGGGCTGGCGTCGCCAACGTCGCCTACACCAAGGCGCAGCGCGATGCGGCGCTGGCGACGTACGAGAAGTCGATCCAGACCGCGTTCCAGGAAACCGCCGACGCCCTGGCGCGCCAGGGCACGATCGCGGATCAGCTCCAGGCAAACGTCAATTTCGCCGAAGCGGCGCAGGATACGTTCCGGCTGTCGGATGCGCGCTATCGCGGCGGTATCGACACGTTCCTGAACTCGCTCGATGCGCAACGCTCGCTCTACACCGCGCAACGCAACCTGGTCGCGACGCAGCTGGTCGGCGCAAGCAACCGCGTGACGCTGTACCGCGTGCTCGGCGGGGACTCGACGTTGGAAGCGACGGCCAACGGTCCGCAACCGGTAACGGCGAGCGGCGCACCGCGGGTCGAGACGAACTAATCCGCCAAGACCGTCATCCCAGCGAAAGCTGGGATCTCCCCGTCAGGCACGCGTCGCGACCCAAGCGGGATACCCCAGCTTCCGCTGGGGTGACGGCATTAAGGGGGACGCGAAAGCTGGGGTGACGGATTGGCAGCGGCTTCTCAGAAACCTTGTTCTCCCGTGAAGGCGAGCGTGGGGTTGTGCATGCCCCGCATGCACAAGGATCGTCCTGGAAACGATCCGACCCCATGCTCCCAGTCTGGATCCCTGCCTTCGCGGGGAAACAATCTTCGGGTCACGGCGGGGACGACTCTGCATTCGCCACGTACATCGCAGCCCGTCGCAAAGCCTCCGCCGTCACCTCCAGCTACTGCTCGCGCTCCGCCCGCGCATCGGCGAGCGCACGGTGGTCCGGCACACGCCCGTTCCGCCGTGCCGAAACCTCGCCGACGACCTCCCGCGCCAGAGTCTCGCATGCATCCGCGGGTTCCACTCCGGCCAGACCCGCCCGAGCCGACTCCAGTTGCGCATCGTCGCTGTCCCGCAACCGCAGCACCCGTTTCGGCTGGCCACCCGCGCGTAACAACGCGCTTAGCCACTTCCCGTCCCAGGACGGCGCGCTCGCCAGCAGGTCGTGCCCCGTCAGCATTTCGACCATCCGCGCAGCGACGATAACGTGATCCTCGCCGTCTGCCTCCAGTTCGGCCCGGTCGATCCCGTGGATCGCCTGCGCGCTCGCCTCCCAGTCGGTCCAGTCGGGCGCGGGGCGGATCAGATGGCTCTCGGCGCTGCCATCCTCGAACACCCACGCCACCTCGATCGGATAGCTCTTCTTGCCCAGCGACGACGCTTCGAAATCGAGGAAGGCAAGCATGCCGCTCAGCCGGTCGGGCTGGCGGCGTGGACGAGCCTGGAGTCCTTGATCGGCGACAGCGTCTGCACCTGGTCCGCCGAGATCCGGCGCGATCGCTGGAACGGCGGCAGCGTCACCGCGCGGCCGGTCTTCAGGGCTTCGACGATACCCTCGATCACGCGCAGATCGGCAAGCCCCTCCTCCGCGTCGGGTTCGGGATCGCGGTCCTCCAGGATGCAGTCGGAGAAATAGCGCATCTCGCCACCGAACTGGTCGGTCGGCTTGAAGCTTTCCGTGCTCTTTGTTTCGCCGATCGTGACGACCTGCTCCATCGCGTCGCCGAAGCCGTAAGCCGGATCCATGTGGATGCTCCCCTTGGTGCCGCTGACGGTCAGGCTGTCGACGCCGTTCGCGTAATAGGAGACCGTGAACTGTGCGAGCCGGTTGCCGGGAAAGCGCAGCGTGACGGCGACGGTGTCGTCCAGGTCGCCGAGCCCCGCCTCGGGATGGCGCGATGCGACCGCGGCGGCGACCTCGAGCGGTTCCTCGCCAAACAGATAGCGGGTCGCGTTGATCGGGTACGGCCCCATGTCGAACAGCGGCCCGGCAAGCAGGCCGTTCTTTGCGCGGTGATTGGCGGGGTCGACCATCTGCGTGAAGCACGAGGTGAACGCGATCAGCTCGCCCAGTTCGCCGCTCCGGATCCGGCGAATCGCGTCGAGCGTCGACGGCTCGAAATGCAGGCGGTACGCGGTCATCAGCTTGGCGGACGACGCACGCTCGGCATCGCGGATCGCCTCGGCCTTCTCGACCGACACCTCGAGCGGCTTCTCCGACAGGACGTGGATCCCGGCCTTCAGCGCAGGAATCGCGAACTCGGCATGGCGCCAGTTCGGCGTCGCGAGATAGATCGCATCGATCAGCCCGGAGGAGAGCAGATCGTCGAACTGATCGTAACGATACGTCGCCTCGACGCCGTACATCTTGCCGAGCTCGCGCGCCTTGACCGGATCGTCGGTGACCAGCGCGGTGATCTCCGAATTGCCGGTATGCGCGACGCCCGGCATCATCGACGCCTGCGAAATGTCGCCGAGCCCGACGATCTCATAACGGACCTTCTTGCCGAGACCGAGGGCGGACGCCACCGTGGAAACTACGCTCATGGGAAATGCCTCGTGATGCTGAATTCCCCCGCTCAACGCGACAGCATCGATAGCTATCCCTCGATGATCAGGCGGCCTTCATCATCACGCTGTCGAGCAACCCGGCAATGTGCCGGCTTTCGACCGGCCGGCTGAACAGATAGCCCTGGATATTGCCGCAGCCCTCACCACGCAGCCGCTCGAGCTGGTCGACGTCCTCCACCCCCTCGGCGGTCGTCTCCATGTGCAGCGCGGTGGCCAGGTCGACGATCGCGCGGACGATCGCCGCTGCGCTCGGATCGCTGGCGATGCTGGTCACGAACGAGCGGTCGATCTTGATCTTGTCGAACGGGAAGCTGCGCAGATAGCTCAGCGAGGAATAGCCGGTGCCGAAATCGTCGAGCGCGACGCGAATGCCCATCTCGCGCAGCCGGTGGAGCAGCGCAACGACCGGCCCCTCGCCTTCGAGGAACACCGATTCGGTGATCTCGATCTCCAACCGATCCGCCGACAGCCCGCTGTTCGCGAGCGCCTGCAGGACGATCGCCTGGAAGCCGGTGTTGCGGAACTGGAGCGGCGACACGTTCACCGCAACCCGGACATGCTCGGGCCAGTGCACCGCCTGGCGACACGCCTCGTGCAGCACCCATTCGCCGATCGCGACGATCAACCCGGTCTCCTCGGCGACCGGAATGAACTCCAGCGGCGGGACCAGGCCGCGGGTCGGATGATGCCAGCGCAGCAACGCCTCGAACCCGCCGATCCGGTCCGCCTTCAGGTCGAACACCGGCTGGTAGTTGAGGACGAACTGCCCGCCCTGGATCGCATCGCGCAGGTCGAGCTCGATCTGGCGGCGCTTCCGTGCGGCGGCGTCCAGTGCGGGCTCGAAGAACCGGAACACGCCGCGCCCGTCTTCCTTGGCGCGGTACAGCGCGAGGTCGGCGTTCTTGAGCAGTTCGTCGGCGGTGTCGCCGTCGGCCGGGCCGATCGCGATGCCGACGCTGATCCCGGTCGCGACCAGGTGATCCGCGGCCTCGATCGGGTCGCGCAGGGCATCGATCAACGCTTGTGCCAGCGCACGCGGTCGATCGGGCTCGAACGCGCCCGACAGGATGATCGCATATTCGTCGCCGCCGAGCCGCGCGACCAGACCATCGGGCGCGGTGTCCGCAAGCCGCCGACCGACCGCGGCCAGCAGCGCATCGCCGACCGGATGGCCAAGCGTATCGTTGATTCCCTTGAACCGATCCAGATCGAGGCACAGCACCGCGACCGTCGCGCCACCGCGCGTCGCCCCGTGCCGGCCGACTTGCGAGATCGCCTGATCGAGTGCCTGGCGAAAGTAGATCCGGTTGGGCAGGCTGGTCAGCGGGTCGTGAAAGGCGAGATGACTGATCCGCCGTTCGCGGTCGACGATCCCCGCCGCCATCCGGTTGAAGCTCGCGGCGAGTCGCCCGATCTCGTCGGTTCCCTCGACGACCGCGGGCACGCGGCTGCCCTGTTCGAGCGCCTTGGCCGCGGTATCGAGCGCGGCGATCGGCTTGGCGATGCTGCGCGCCAGCCGGCTGCTGCCGAACAGCACCAGCAGCAACCCGGCCAGCCCCGCCAGCGCGATGCCGGCCTGCAATGGCAGATACGGCGCGAGCGCGGCATCGAGCGGATAGCGGATCAGGATCGCCGCCTGCGGCGTGTCACCGGTACCGGCCAGCGGTTTGGCGAGCGCGAACGCCCGCCCCTGGGGGAGGTTGAGCGTCGCCAGCGCGCGCGTCGATCGCGATCGGGCGACCAGTGCGTCGATGGCCGGGGAGGCGTCGATCGAGCGATCGAGCGCCTGCCAATGCCCTTGCGGATCGCGCCGCATCATCGTCGCGACCAGCGGGATCGACGACAGCCGTTCGAGCGCGTCCATTTCGGCGGCGTCGAGCCGGACCGCGAAAACCACCCAGCCGATCCGCGTCGGCGCCATCACCGGCGACAGCACCAGGCGGTAGACCTGGCCGCCGACCGCGACCACCGCGTCGTTGCGCCCTTCGGCAAGCGCGAACGGGAAGGGCGCGATCGCGGATTCGAGTGGCCCGGGCGGTCCCGTGACCTGTCCGTCGCCATCGACGACATACGCCGCCGATACCGATGCGCGGGTCGCGAGATTGGCGAGTGCGGAGGCGATGGTCGGTCGGTCGCCGCTCGCCACCGCGGCGCGAAAGCCGAAATCGCGCGCCAGCACGTCGGCCGAACTCGACAGCGATTGCGCGCGCAACGCCCACAGCCGGTCGTATACGCTGCCGCTGGTGGTCAGTTCGGCGCGGACCGAATCGCGCGCGTGCGTCCAGATCATCGCCTGCGCGACGACCGCCAGCACGATGAGCGCGATCGCGAACAGCCCTGCGTACAGCACGGACAGCTTGGTCCGCAGCCGCCGGAACCGGGGCCGCAGAAGCAGGAAGCGACGAGCCCCCGTCATCTATGCAACGCGAACGTCGTCGAGAGACCCGACACGGCGACCGTCACCGGCTGCGATGCGAGGCTGCCCGGCGCGCGGATCGAGGGGTGCCAGACGCGGACGGTCGCACCGCCCGCCGGTACGCCATCGATCGTGACGTGCCCGGCGCCATCGGTCAGCGCCGCGAACGGAGTCGCAGTGACGTAGACGAACCCGTTCATCGAATCGTGAATATTGCAGCCAAGCGGCACCACGCCGGGCCGGTCGAACGTCACCGTCCGTGCGTCCTCGCGCCCGTACAGCTTCAGGTCGAACTTCTTCGCCTTGGAAAAGGAATAGACATGGTGCCGCACCTTGTCGCGATTCGGAAAACCGACCGTCGCGCCGACCGGCACGATCAGGACGTGCGGCTGAAACGCGATATCGCGCTGCTCGACACTATAGGGCCCGCGCACGGTTACCGGCGGCGCCTTGGGCGTTTCGATCGTCACGACCGCGCCCGCGAGCGGCTGGCCATCGATCCCGCGCAGGTCGATCGACACGGTCGCGGCTTGGCCGATCGACGAGAGGCTCAAGGCGAGCGGCACACAGGCAAGCGGGAAAACGCGGTACGACATACCGTCGGGAGTTAACGCCGGCCGCTTTCGAACTCGTGAAGACGTTGTTTACACGGAAGAAACCATTTCGGGTGGATTAAGCGTCCAATTCCGATGTTCCGGCTCGCCCGCGTTCGTCGTCCCACAACCGGTCGCCGACCCCCCATGATGTAGACCCGCCGATGCGCCGATCGATCGCTTGTATTCTTCTGCTGGCAGCCGTTTCGGCCACCCCCGTGCTTGCCCAGGACGGTCGCGCAGGGGGCAAGCTGATGCTGACCAACGGCGTCTCGACGATCGAGGGCAGCTCGGGCGGTGGCATCTCCACCTGGGCGCTGATCGCGGGCAACGAGACCGCGGACGGCATCGGCGGCTCGTTGCACGTCTCGGGCATAGCCCTCCCCGACTTCCGCTTTGCCAGCTACGGCGCGGCGATCGGCGTCGAGGACCGGCTGGAGCTGAGCTATGCCCGCCAGTCGCTCGACACCCGCCGCGTTGGTGCAAAGCTCGGCATCGGTCGCGGCTATACGCTCGATCAGGACGTGTTCGGCGCCAAGGTCCGGCTGGCGAGCGACGCGGTCTATGGCAGCGCGTACCTGCCGCAGATCGCGATCGGCCTGCAGTACAAGCACAATCTCGACGCGCCGATCACCGCAGCGGTCGGTGCCAGGCACGCGAGCGGCACCGACTTTTACGTCGCCGCAACCAAGCTCCTGCTGCGGCAGAGCATCCTGGTCGGCGCGACCGCGCGCTATACCAAGGCGAACCAGAACGGCCTGCTCGGCTTCGGCGGCGATGCGGGACAGAACCGCACGCTCCAGTTCGAAGGCTCGCTCGGCTATCAATTCTCGCGCCGCCTGCTGGTCGGCGGCGAATATCGCTCGAAGCCCGACTATCTCGGTTTTGCCAAGGAGGATGATTGGGCGACCGCCTATGCCGCCTATGCGCTGACCAGGAACCTGACCGCGACCGCCGCCTATGTCGATCTCGGCTCGATCGCCACCGCCGATCGCCAGCGCGGCGGCTTCCTGTCGCTCCAGGCGGCATTCTGAGGACATGACGATGCTCCCGCTCCTGCTGGTTCTCCTGCAAACCGCCCCTGCGATGCCCGGCGAAGACCCGGTCGCGCCCTATGCGATGACCGACGCCAACGCCGGCGCGCGTCCCGCCCAAGGGACCAATCTGCTCGACGCGTTTCACGGCCGCGCGGGGATCGACCGGATCGTCGACGATCTCGTCGCGACCAACCAGGCGGACCCGCGGATCGGCGACATCTTCAAGGGCCAGGACATGGTCCGCCTCCGCCGCACGCTGAAGGAGCAGTTCTGCTACCTCCTGGCGGGTGGCTGCGGCTATTCCGGTCGCGACATGACGACCGCGCACAAGGATCTCGGCATCCAGGCCAAGGACATGAACGCGCTGGTCGAGAATCTCCAGGCGGCGATGTCCCGCGAGCATGTCGCGTTCCATGCCCAGAACGCGCTGCTCGCCAAGCTCGCGCCGATGAAGCGCGCCATCGTTACCCGCTGACCGCCGTCACGTGCCCCGCGGTTAACCACGCCCACCGTGCAGTTTGGCAAGGCTTGAGCCTTTAGGATGTCCCCGATGTACGCCCCGCTTCCCACCGCCGATCGCCGTGCCTGCAACCGACCGGCCGTCCGCGGGCTGTTCGGGTTGACCGAGGACGAGCGCGACGAGGTCTCCGATCTGTTCGCGCTGAAGCTCGCGCAGGTGGCGGCGGTCTGGCCGTTCACGCTGGCTACGCAATTGCTCGCCTGCGCGCTGCTGCTCGGGATCGCGGCGGTCG
Source organism: Sphingomonas sp. SL1004 (assembly GCF_057815015.1). Taxonomy (NCBI): domain Bacteria; kingdom Pseudomonadati; phylum Pseudomonadota; class Alphaproteobacteria; order Sphingomonadales; family Sphingomonadaceae; genus Sphingomonas; species Sphingomonas sp. SL1004. Next base: position 3,654,675 of record NZ_JBYMUX010000001.1, on the reverse strand, counting down.
GCGGGCTCGCCGCGCTGGTCCCGGTCATCGCCGTCCATGCCGGCATCTTGGCCGCTGTATCGCTGTTGGTGTTCGCGACCGTCCGCCTGCAGCCGATGACCGCGTGGCCCGCCTTTCACCGCAACCGCATCGTCGCGCTGTGTGCGGCGGCGATGTCGGCGGCCTTGTTGTCCCTGCTATGGACCACGACGCTCATGCCGAGCGGCGCCTGGCAGCTTGGCGGCTTCGTCGCGGTCGCCGCCGCGATCGGCATTACCGCGGTCAGCGTCCATGCGGTCCGCGCCGCCACGCTCGGCTTCGGCATCGGCCTCGTCCTGATGCTGGCGGTGCTGTCCGGCCTCGGCATCCCGTTCGTCGTCGCGGTCGTGTTCCTCGGGTGCCTCGCGGTCGCCACGTTCAGCCTCGCGCGGATCGATCACGCGCTCGAACTCGATCGCGCCACCGCCTCCAGCGACGGCCGGCTCGCGTCGAAGATGATCGCCGAGTTCGAGGATCACGGTACCGGCTGGTTCTGGGAGGCCGATCGCCAGGGCCGCGTCACCTATCTCTCCGCCAAGGTCGCCGGCGAACTCGTGCCGTCGGGTACCGCGGTCGGCCAGGCGCTGACCGATTTGTTCCGGATGGACAGCGACGCGCCCGGCACCGAACGCACGCTTGCCTTCCACATCTCGTCGCGCACCTCGTTCTCCGACTATTCGGTCTGCGCCGCCGCCACGCCCGCTTGCGAACGCTGGTGGTCGATCTCGGGCCGCCCGGTGGTCGACGATCTCGGCCGGTTCCAGGGCTTTATCGGCTCGGGCAGCGACCTGACCGAAAAGCGCAAGTCGGAGGCCGAGATCACCCGCCTCGCACTGTTCGACGCGCTGACCGGGCTCGCCAATCGCCAGCGGATGCGGCTGTCGCTCGACAAGACGCTCGCGCAGAACGCCGGGCCCTACCGCGCGACTTCGCTGTTCCTGATGGATCTCGATCGGTTCAAGGCGGTCAACGACACGCTCGGCCATCAGGCCGGCGACGCGCTCCTGAAACAGGTCGCCCAGCGCCTCCAGCGCGGGGTCGGCGACGCCGGGCTGGTCGGACGACTGGGCGGCGACGAGTTCAAGGTCGTCCTTCCCGGCATCGACAGCCGCGACACGCTGTCCGCGCTCGCCCGCGAGCTGATCGCCTCGCTGTCGCAACCCTATTTCATCAGCGGCACCGCAGTCACGATCGGCTGCTCGATCGGCGTCGCGATCGCGCCCGAGGACGGCGAGACTTCGGAGACGCTGGTCCGCAACGCCGATCTCGCGCTCTACGCCGCCAAGGCCGATGGCCGCGGCGTGCATCGCTTCTATTCGGACGACATGCTGACCGGCGCCCGCACGCGCAAACTGCTCGAAGACGATCTGCGCACCGCCGTGTCGGAGGGCGCGTTCCACCTCTGCTACCAGCCCGTCGTCAGCACCAGGACGACCCGAATCGTCGGCTACGAGGCGCTGATCCGTTGGGAACACCCAACGCGTGGGCTCGTCTCGCCGGCCGATTTCATTCCGGTGGCGGAGGAATGCGGGCTGATCGAGGCGATCGGCGAATGGGTGTTGCGGACCGCCTGTATCGAGGCTGCACGCTGGCCCGACAGCATCCGCGTCGCCGTCAACGTGTCGCCGATCCAGTTCGCCAACCCGGTCCTGCCCGCGCTCGTCACCAACGCGCTCGCGCAGTCGGGGATCGCGCCCGGCCGGCTCGAACTCGAGATCACGGAGGGCGTGTTCCTCGACGAGACGCGCTCGTCCGAACAGATGTTCAAGGCGCTCAAAGGCGTCGGCGTGCGGCTTGCGCTCGACGATTTCGGCACCGGCTATTCGTCGCTCGGCTATCTGCGCAACGCCCCGTTCGACAAGATCAAGATCGACCAGTCGTTCGTGAAGGGCGCCGCCGAACCGGGCAACCGCAACGCCGCGATCATCAAGGCGATCGTCACGCTCGCCGACACGCTCGGGATGGAGACCACCGCCGAAGGTGTCGAGATCCAGGACGAGATCGACCTCGTCCGCGATCTCGGGTGCAGCCATATCCAGGGCTATGTCTACGGCCGCCCGGTCCGCGCCGACGAAGCGCTGCGCCAGTTGGGCGTCGAGAACGGCACCGCCACCGCCAGCGGTTTCAAGGTCAGCCGCGCGCCGCGCACCAAGATGCTCCGCTCCGCCCGGATCATGATCGACGGCGTCCGCGGCGACGTCAGGATCCGTGACATCTCGACGACCGGCGCGATGCTCGACGGCCTGAAAATCGACGGCAACCCCGACGGCATGGAAATGCAGATCGAACTGCTCGAAGACCAGATGATCGCGGCGCGCATTCGCTGGGCGCGCGGCGGCAAGGCGGGGATCGAATTCCACGAAGCCTTCAACCTCGATCGCCTGAACCAAACCCAAACCTACCGCGCCCGCCGCGCTGGCTGAGCGGGGGGCAATGCGCTCCGACTTGTGGCGGGGTCCCGGACGCCAGCAGCGCCATCGCTCGCAGCTCCTGAACGCCCCGCCCCGCGGCAGAACGGACATGAAGCGGGCCTCGCCTCATCCCCACCGCCACGCCCTCCCGTCACCCCTCCCCGCTCTCGTCACCGCAATGTCACCCCCACCCCGTCTCCCCACCCGTCACCCCCACCCCGTCACCCCAGCGAAAGCTGGGGTCTCGCGCGGCAAGAACGCGCTCCCTTACCCAGATACCCGAGCGTCCGCTGGGGTGACGGCGGTGAGAGGCTATGGCGATTTGGGCGGTAACGGCGATTTGCGGAAGAACGGCGATTTAGGGAAGGACAGCGTTTGAGAGGACGGCTGCGGGTCAGGCCACGGTCCGCGTCGAACCCATCCCGTTGCTCGCCAGCTAAACCCTGGAAGCCTCCACCCCGGCGAAGACCGGGGCCCAATCGGAAAGGTCGCGAAAACGAAAGATGACCTTCCGCCAACCTACCTCTCCCAATTGGGCCACGGCCCCCGCCGGGGTGGCAGGGTGGCAACGTTGCAGCGCGGCGCGGCGCGGCGACCAAAACCAGGCGAAACGTCAACGACGACAAACCCCAACCCCGCCCCCGGGAACCAACCGCCCCCACCACCGTCTTTCCTCCATGCCTCACCCCCCGATCAAAGCCCTCGCCTTCGACGTGTTCGGCACCGTGGTCGACTGGCGCTCGGGCATCGCCCGCGACGCAGCGCCCGTGCTCGCGCGGCTCGGCCGCACCGACATCGACCCGCATCGGTTCGCGGACGGCTGGCGCAAGCGTTATCAGCCCGCGCTGGAGGAGGTCCGCAGTGGCCGGCGGCCGTTCGTGATCCTCGACACGCTGCACCGCGAGGCCCTCGAAGATCTGCTCCGCCATCACGCCATCGATCCCGCCACGCTGGGCGAAGCGACACTCGCCGACCTGACACGCGCTTGGCACCGGCTCGATCCGTGGCCCGACTCCGTCGAAGGCCTTACCCGTCTCAAGGCGTGCTTCCCGATCGTCACGCTCAGCAACGGCAACATCGCGCTGATGCTGGAGATGGCCCGCCGTGCGCGGCTCCCCTGGGATGCGATCCTCGGCGCCGAAGTCAGCCGGGTCTACAAGCCACTTCCCGAATCCTATCTCGCCACAGCCCGGTTCCTGAGCATCGACCCTGCCGAACTCTGCCTGGTCGCCGCGCACCATAGCGACCTCGCCGCCGCGCGGGCCGCCGGGCTGCAGACCGCCTATGTCGACCGCCCGCAGGAATATGGCGGCCGTCCCGCGCCCGATGCCGATTCCGCACAGGATTGGGACCACGGCGTCACCAGCCTTGCGGGTCTCGCCGACATACTGTGCGGATGAGCGCAAATATGTGCATCTCGCCGATGGATCACGCTGCCATGAGTAGCTATCCGGTCGCCGACACACGCCCAAGGACCTGAGATGACACCAGAGAGCGCGGCGAACGCCGATTTTCTGACCGGCGGCGGTGAAATGGCCGCGATGATCCGAACCCACGACTGGTCGCACTCGCCGCTTGGTCCGATCGAGAGCTGGCCGCCGTCGCTGCGCTCGATCGTTTCGCTGATGCTCGCATCTGAATTCGCGATGTGCGTCGCATGGGGGCCGGAACTCGGCTTCCTCTACAATGATCATTATGCGCGGATCTTGTATGACAAGCATCCGGCCGCGCTCGGCGGGCGGCTCGATGTCATATGGTCGGAACTCTGGTCCGATATCGGCCCGCTGGCCGATCGCGCACTCGCCGGCAAGGCGTCGTTCTTCGAAAACCTGCCGTTGCTCACGAACCGGAAGGGCTATGACGAGCAGACCTGGTTCACCTTCTCCTACTCGCCGGTGCGCGACGAGAGCGGTGCCGTCGCCGGCATGTTCTGCTCGACCTACGAAAGTACCGAGCGAGTCCTCATCGAACGCGCACTCCGCGACGAACGCGAGCGGATGGGCCAGATGTTCGCACAGGCGCCGACCTTCATGGCGATGCTGCGCGGCTCCGACCACCGCTTCGAGTTGAGCAACCCCGGCTATGGCAAGCTGGTGGGCCACCGCCCCGTGCTGGGCCGCACCGTTGCCGAGGCGCTACCCGACGCGGTCGAACAGGGTTTTCTCGACTTGCTCGACCACGTCTATGCGACGGGCGAACCGTTTACCGCGTCCGGTATGCTCTACGCGGTCCAGGCGCAGCCCGGCGGCCCGGTCAACGATCGCTATGTCGACTTCGTCTACCAGCCGATCCGCGACGCGACCGGCGCGGTCGTCGGGATCTTCGTCGAGGGTGCCGACGTCACCGATCGCAAGCGGCTCGAACGCGATCTGCAGGCGCTCAACGCGGACCTCGAACAGCGCGTCCGCGATCGCACCGAGGAGCTCGTCGAGGCGCAGGAAGCGCTGCGCCAGGCGCAGAAGATGGAGGCGGTCGGCCAGCTGACCGGCGGGATCGCGCACGATTTCAACAATCTGCTGCAAGGCATCACCGGCAGCCTGGAGATCGTCCAGCGCCGTGTCGCGCAGGGCCGCGTCGGTGAACTCGATCGCTTCATCTCGGGCGCGACGACCGCCGCCAACCGGGCCGCCGCCTTGACGCACCGCCTGCTCGCCTTCTCGCGCCGCCAGCCGCTCGATCCGCGTCCTGTGAAGGTCAACCCGCTGGTCGCCTCGCTCGAGGATCTACTCCGTCGCACCACTGGCGAGCAGATCGATTTCGAGATGGTGCTCGCGGCCGGTCTCTGGACCACGCTCTGCGATCCCAACCAGCTCGAGAATTCGCTGCTCAACCTTGTCATCAACGCGCGCGACGCGATGCCGGATGGCGGCAAACTGACGATCGAGACCTGCAACGCGCATTTGGACGACCATTATGCTGCCAGCCAGCGCGACGTGCGGCCCGGCCATTATGTCTGCATCTGCGTGACCGACACCGGCACCGGCATGTCCGCCGATACCATCGCCAAGGCGTTCGAGCCGTTCTTCACCACCAAGCCGCTCGGACAGGGCACCGGGCTCGGCCTGTCGATGATCTACGGCTTCGCGCGCCAGTCGGAAGGATATGCGAAGATCTACAGCGAGGTCGGCCTGGGCACGACGATCAAGCTCTATCTCCCCCGCCATTACGGCGAAGCGGAGATCGACGAGGCGCTCCCCGGCCTGACGCAGGATCACGCCACCGACGCGGGCGAGATCGTACTGGTGGTCGAGGACGATTCGGTCGTCCGCGCGCTGATCGTCGAGGTGCTCGGCGAGTTGGGGTATCAGGCAGTCGAGGCGCATGACGGTCCGACCGGTCTCGAACGGTTGCGAACGATGGACCGGATCGACCTGCTCGTCACCGACATTGGCCTGCCGGGGTTGAACGGTCGCCAGGTCGCCGATGCCGGCCGGGCAATGCGCCCGGGGCTGCGCGTGCTGTTCATGACGGGGTATGCGGAAAACGCTGCGCTCGCATCGGGCTTCCTGCAACCGGGGATGTCGATGATCACCAAGCCCTTCGCGATGGAAGCGCTGGCGACGCAGATCCGGACGATCATCGAGGGCTGAGGTAGGAGACCCTCCCCTTCCACCCCGGCGAAGGCCGGGGCCCAAATGGAAAGGTCGCAGTAACGACGCGCCGCGCTCAGTTGGCGACGTCCCCCAATTGGGCTCCGGCCTCCGCCGGGGTGGTGCCGTCGGACGAGGCATCGATGAATCGCCAACCATACTTCGATCCTCCCCCGCCAGGGGGAGGTGGCGCCAAAGGCGACGGAGGGGGAGGACGCGGAACAAAGGTTACCCTTTCCTCCCCCTCCGTCTGGCAAGTGCCAGCCACCTCCCCCTGGCGGGGGAGGATCGTTAGGGACACACCCCATATGTCGCCCCACGCCCTCCCCTAAACCAAAGCAACATTTGCCACTTCGACCTCCGAAATAATTTTTCGTTCCCGCCCCGTTCCCTTGCACATCGCGAACCCCGCAGAACTCCACGCGTCGCGAATCCCCCGCTCGCTCAACCCCGCGACGAACGCGACGAACCGAGCCCCTCGCACCCCCCGCACCCCCTTGCGTCTCATCGCGCTTTGGCACAATCTCTTGGGGTTGCGTTCGGGGGCGGACCCAATCGCTGGTAGAACAACCCTCGCATAGCCATATGCGATATGACCGTAAGCGCGCCTTCCACCGCCGCGATGGTCACTTTTTGTTCTCCCGTTTGAGCCCGTCCGATGGTAGCATGGCGACATGACGCCGATTCGAACGAATACAGAACACTAGGAGCGGTTTCGATGGATTTCAGAGACAGCAGCCGGGATAGCGACATGACCACAGACACGATCGAACAGACCACCGCCACGCCAGCCGCCGAGGCCCCCAAGGCGCCGCGCCAGGCGCAGGACAGCCATTCCGTGCGCGCGCAGATCTACCCGGTCGAGGTCGATCACAGCCGCGACGCGCTGCTGACCGAATTCGGCAAGGACACGCTCAAGGATCGCTATCTGCTGCCGGGCGAGAGCTACCAGGACCTATTCGTTCGCGTCGCGTCGGCCTATGCCGATGACGCCGGCCACGCGCAGCGCTTGTACGACGCGATCTCGAAGCTCTGGTTCATGCCCGCCACCCCTGTTCTCTCGAACGGCGGCACCGGTCGCGGCCTGCCGATCTCCTGCTATCTCAACTCGGTCCCCGACAGCCTCGGCGGCATCGTCGACACCTGGAACGAGAATGTCTGGCTCGCGTCGCGCGGCGGCGGCATCGGCACCTATTGGGGCAACGTCCGCGGCATCGGCGAGCCGGTCGGCCTCAACGGCAAGACCAGCGGCATCATCCCGTTCGTCCGCGTCATGGATTCGCTGACGCTCGCGATCAGCCAGGGTTCGCTGCGCCGCGGCTCGGCAGCCGTGTACCTCGACGTCTCGCACCCCGAGATCGAGGAATTCCTCGAAATCCGCAAACCCTCGGGCGACTTCAACCGCAAGGCGTTGAACCTCCACCACGGCGTTCTGATCACCGACGCCTTCATGGAAGCCGTCCGCAACGGTGAGGAATGGCATCTCCGCTCGCCGAAGGACCAGGCGATCCGCGCCACCGTCGACGCGCGCTCGCTGTTCCAGAAGCTCGTCGAGACCCGCCTCCAGACCGGCGAGCCGTACATCGTCTTCGCCGATCACGTGAACAAGGCGATGCCGAAGCATCACCGCGAGCTGGGCCTCAAGGTCTCGACCTCGAACCTGTGCTCCGAGATCACCTTGCCGACCGGCAAGGATCACCTCGGCAACGAGCGTACGGCCGTCTGCTGCCTGTCGTCGCTGAACCTCGAGACGTGGGATCAGTGGAAGGACGAGAAGGGCCTGATCGAGGACGTCATGCGCTTCCTCGACAACGTCCTGCAGGATTACATCGACCGCCACGAGCCCGGCATGGAACGCGCCGCCTACTCCGCCGGCCGCGAGCGCTCGGTCGGGCTCGGCGTGATGGGCTTCCACTCGTTCCTCCAGGCACGCGGCATCCCGTTCGAGGGTGCGATGGCGAAGTCGTGGAATCTGCGCATGTTCAAGCACATCAGCAGCCAGGCCAACGAAGCCTCGATGCAGCTCGCGATCGAGCGCGGCCCCTGCCCCGATGCCGCCGACGTCGGCGCGATGGAGCGGTTCAGCTGCAAGATGGCGATCGCGCCGACCGCGTCGATCTCGATCATCTGCGGCGGCACGTCGGCCTGCATCGAGCCGATCCCGGCGAACATCTACACGCACAAGACGCTGTCGGGCAGCTTCTCGATCAAGAACCCGTATCTCGAGAAGATGCTGAGCGAGAAGTCGAAGAACAGCGACGCGGTCTGGAACTCGATCCTGGAGCAGGGCGGTTCGGTCCAGCATCTCGACTTCCTCTCGGTCGAGGAAAAGGACTGCTACAAGACGTCGTTCGAGATCGACCAGCGCTGGCTGCTCGAACTGGCCGCGGATCGCACGCCCTATATCGACCAGGCGCAGTCGCTGAACCTGTTCATCCCCGCCGACGTCGAGAAGTGGGACCTCCTCATGCTCCACTTCCGCGCGTGGGAACTGGGGATCAAGTCGCTCTATTACCTGCGCTCGAAGTCGGTCCAGCGCGCGGGCTTCGCCGGCGGGGTCGAGGCCGACAACACCATCGACCTGCGCCAGATCGACGTCGAGTCGAAGGACTATGATGAGTGCCTTGCCTGCCAGTAAGGTTTCTTGGCGTTCAAGCGTGACCCCGGCCCGTGACACGCGGACCGGGGAGCGCCTGACGCGAAAAACCCCGGCCCGCGCGAAGCGGACCGGGGTTCGGGCAGGCTATGCGGCGCGTGTCGAACGCACCGCTAAGAGTTCAGGCCTCTTCTTCGAACGTCACCGCCACGTCGGCGTTGGCGGAAAGCCGGACCTTCCCGTCCTCGATATCCGCAACCAGCCCGAGCGAGATGAAGTGATGATGCCCTTCATGGCTGCCCGTGCCCTCGACGACCTGCGGACCCGAGTCCTTCTTGGTCAGCTTGATACGGTTGCCTTCGACCTTGTCGACGGTGCCGACATGGACGCCGTCCGCGCCGATGACTTCGGCATGTTCCTGGATCTGGGTTGCATCGACCATGGTCGTTCTCCTGTGTTGAGTTCGGGTGCTGAACGCGCGCCGCGCGAGTTGGTCGCATGACGTACGGCAGCGCTATCATGTTTGCGGTCGCCGGCGTGCTCGGTCTTGTCGGAATCGCACTTCTTATGCGCCTCCGCTCGCCGGACATCACCGAACCGCAGACCTACGCGTTCCGGATGATCGGCATCATGCTCACCTCGGGCGCGATCGTCCTAGCCATGTCTGCCGCCGCGATGTGGCAATGGAGCACAGAGACATGACGCCGCCCTCCTGATCCCCCAGTTTCCCGATATAAAACCCATTCCCCGAAAGGCTTACCCCATGTCCCTCCTTCACGCCTCCAAGCAGTACAAGCCGTTCGAATACCCCTGGGCGTTCGAGTTCTGGAAGCGCCAGCAGCAGCTCCACTGGCTCCCCGAGGAAGTGCCCTTGGGCGAGGATTGCCGCGACTGGGCGCAGAAGCTCAGCGATCACGAGCGCAACCTGCTCACGCAGATCTTCCGCTTCTTCACGCAGGCCGACGTCGAGGTGCAGGACTGCTACCACGAGAAATACGGCCGCGTGTTCAAGCCGACCGAGATCAAGATGATGCTGACCTCGTTCAGCAACATGGAGACGGTCCATATCGCCGCCTACAGCCATCTGCTCGACACCATCGGCATGCCCGAGAGCGAGTATGGCGCCTTCCTCGAATATGCCGAGATGAAGGAAAAGCATGATTACATGCAGAAGTTCACCGTCGACAACGACGAGGACATCGCCCGCACGCTCGCCATGTTCGGCGGCTTCACCGAGGGCGTCCAGTTGTTCGCCTCGTTCGCGATGCTGATGAACTTCCCGCGCTTCAACAAGATGAAGGGCATGGGCCAGATCGTCACCTGGTCGATCCGCGACGAGAGCCTCCACTGCGAGGGCATCATCAAGATGTTCCACACCTTCTGTCAGGAGCGCCAGTGCCTGACCAAGGCGGTGAAGGACGACATCGCCGACGTCTGCCAGACGACGATCCGCCTCGAGGACAATTTCATCGACCTCGCCTTCGAGATGGGCCCCGTCAACGGCATGACCCCCAAGGAGATCAAGAAGTACATCCGCTTCATCGCCGACTGGCGCATGACGCAGCTCGGCCTGAAGCCGATCTACATGATCGACGAGCACCCGCTGCCCTGGCTCGCCCCGATGCTCAACGGCGTCGAGCACGCCAACTTCTTCGAACAGCGCGCAACGGAGTATTCGAAGGCCGCGACCAAGGGCCAGTGGAACGACGTCTGGGATAGCTTCGACAAGCGCCAGACCGCGAAGAAGGGGCCGGCTGCGAATGTGGACCTGAGTGAAGTTCGGGACATGTTCAGCGACTCGGTGGCGGCTGAATGAACGAGGGTGCGCGTCTAATGCCTGCGAGGCAGAGACGCGCAAACCACCCAACATTAGGTCTTTAATCGCTGAAATTCAGAATGCATTCAGATCCGACCAAATTGATCTATGATATAAAATAAATATCTAGCAGGTTTTCTTCGGGAAAATCCCGGGGGTCTGAAATTGCAATGCCAATAGAGTCATTCGTAAACCGTGTCCGCCAGGGGCCCGTATTTAGAAGCTTTTTCCATTTTACCGACGCCAAAAATATCGCGTCCATTTCCGCCAACGGCCTTTTGAGTATGTCTGAATTGCGCAAACGCGGAATTCCAGTAACTACCGGTGGCAACCAATGGAGTCTGGATGCAGATATCGGCTGTGGGATGGATGCTTATGTGCATCTCTGTTTTCGAGACAACCAACCTATGGCCTATGCCGCAACGCAAGACGGCCGCATCGAAAGTCTGAAGTGGCTGAAAATTGATCCGGCCGTTGCCTCCGAGCCCGGTGTGCTCGTATCTGACGACGTTGCAAACCAGCGCGATATCACGCCCCTTCCGATCGCACAGATGCTTGATAGTCTGGATTTAGATGTCATTTATAATAGGCACGAGTGGAAAGATCCTGCAATCCAAGCTCGTTTCAGAATCGTGGAGCGATACGAGATACTCGTTCCCATATCTATTGCTCGTGATTACATTATAGCCTGATCATGGCTCAACGTCCCGTTTTTGTTCCCGCAGAAAGCGGCGCGGCACTCGTTCATGCAGTGCCGGTCGAGTTCCGGTGGCATTCGGGAATGGCAGCGGTTCAGAAAAAACGAAACGTTGTCGAATTGCACGATAAAGCTGCTGCGCGCGGACTTTCGCCAATTCTCGAAATTTCTAGCAAATCCGAGCGGGAAGTTGGACAAAAGCTCAGCGCATTTCAGCTCAAGGTCGAAATAGATAATCAATTAACGACCCTTGAATGCGTCTTTCAGGGTAGCAAGGTTTTTGAGGGGGGGGGACCGTTCACCGACCTTTATTGGGTTACGAGTCTGGAAGCAAAACGCGATCCTCGCCTCCAAGAATCGGGTAGACTGATCGGCTTTCATTTCGAGGGGCGGGACTTTCCTCTCTCGCCACCCACCGCATTTTACGACTGGTTGTATATCAAAGCCCTGTTTCCCCATCGGGACTGGCTATTAAGGCTAAATCAATGCGCTGGGTTCACCGATATCGAATTTAATCCAGAGCGCTCGATCAACTGCCAAGCCCGCTCTTGCGCGACGTTCGTCGCATTGGAGCGGCGTGGATTGTTGGAACGGGCAACCTCGTCATTCTCAGCTTTCGTCGAAATTTTGGCGCCCGGATCAGTTTGAGGGATACATCCAAAATCTAACGTCGACGTGCACGCACCAGCAATTTTCTGAAGCGCTAAGATTGACCGCGTCGGAGGCTTTTAGCCGATGACATTCTGAATTGGTTTCGGCAAACCTGTCGTAGCTAAGTCCCACATGAAAGTAGGGCCGATAACGGTCATGTTGTGTCTATGCCTGGAGTTACCGGCTAGAGGTCAGGTCTCGTAGCACTTGTTCGACCGGGATCATCGACGACCGATCCTGTGACTGCCTCAGGCCACGCTTGATCTTAGCGCGTTTCCAGCTTTCATAGCCATGTTCGACCGTACCGTGATCGGCTTCCAGCTTTTCGAACTCATCGACGTGCGTGGCCATGGATCGATCATAACGCATTATCGGCTTTCCGGTACGCTAACCCCATCCACACCAAGGCGAACGCTTGCCGCCGCCATAGTGGCGAGCGAGTCCGTGGCGGACCAGGACCGCGCCCAGCGACTCCCCGCCCCGCTCGACGATCCGCAGCTTCCGGCCGTAGCGGTCGACGTCGCGCTTGATCGGGGTCAGCGTGAAGGGGCCGCCGTTGAGCAGCGCCTGCATCTTCAGCGTCGCCGCCTGCCCCAGCCGTGCTTCGCGGGCGCAGCGGGGCGGGTGGGTCTCTGGCGTGTCGATGTCGGCGATGCGGATTTTGGTGCCCGCCATCCAGAACGTGTCGCCGTCGACCATGCAGTCGATCCGCTTGGCGTGGCCGCAGATCGTGAAGCGCGCGGAGACCGCCTTGCCCCCCGACAGCGCGGACGCCGCCGCCGCCACTGTCGTCGCCGCACTGGCGACACCCGCCGCGGTCGCCAGCGCGCCAGTGGCGGTGGTGGCGGCACCGGCCGTGGTCGCCGCTCCGGCAGCAGCCGCGGCCGACGCCTCCGCCTTGGCCGCATCCGCCCCCCAACCCCAGCCACCCGGCACGCGCAGATGCCCGGCAGGCCAGGCGATGCCGAACCCGGTCGGCCATTCGATCTTCAATCCCGGCGGTACCAGCGCGGACCAGTCGATCTGGCGAATCACCGGCATCATCAGCCCGAGCAGCACGCCGTAGAACACCAGGCGAAACTGCAGCAGGACTCCCGGCCTGGTGCCGCGCGCCGAGCCCCCACGGCCACGCGTGGCGCCAGCGCGGTCGCCGCCGAGCAACCGCATGAAATCAAACACATACTCCATCATCGCTCGCGCCTACGCGCGCGCGCGCGGAAGTCACCTTGGCGCGCCCCGGTCTTGCGGCGAGCGGAGTCGGAAACGAGGCGAACGCATCGTGAACATTGCGCATGTCAGGTCACGGATGAATAGGATCGGCGGTACCCCGTCTCGCAGACGCCCGAGATTTCGCTGTCCTACACGGCGCCGACATGCCCAGTTCGACGCATGCCAGCCCTCACTCCAGTCCAGCGCAGCGTGCACGCACCCCGCGATGCGTCCAGCATGCGCCCTCCCGCGACGATCGTGCGAGCGTCTACACTTCCTGTACTTCACTCGCCCGACACGCCGGAAACGCCAGACGCGCGAAGGGCGGAAAGTGCTGCCACTCCCCGCCCCCGCGCGCCCTGCGCACCCTCCCGCGATCATCGCGCGAGCGTCTGCACTTCCTATACTTCACTCGCCAACCCACTGGAAACGCCAGACACACGAAGGGCGGGAAATGGCCCTAGCCACTCCCCGCCCCCGTTACGCGTCCAGCTTGAACCTCTTGCGAGGCAAAGGCTTAGAAGTGCGTGATGATACCGAGCATCGGACGGAAGCTCTGCGCGTCGCCGAAGGTGTTGACCTCGGCGCGGATGCGGAAGCCTGCGTTGCCGGTGATGCCCTTCAGGCCAATGCTCTGCGGACCGACTTCTGCGCCGATGCCGTAGGTGATCGCGCTGTAGTCACGACCGGTGTCGCCACCGTTGGTCGAACGTGCCGAGAAATGGTCGAAGTTGACCCACTGGTAGCCGACCTTGCCGTAGATCAGGCCGCTGTCGCCAGCGCGGAAACCGAAGCGGCCTGCTGCGCCATATTCCCAATCGATGTTGCCATCGATGCCCTTGATCACGTTGCCTTCTGCGCCGACGAAGACCGGGCCGAGCGGCACGTTCACGCCGAGCACGCCCTGGACCAGCGAGCCCGATGGCTTGTAGCCGCGGCGGAGCGAGTTGTCGGCGTTCAGCGCCTGCGGGATGCCGTGGCCGCGCTCGTTATCGAACTGCTCCCAACCGCCCATCACGCCGAAGTACGGCTCGATGCCGAATGCCTTCGAACCGTCCGGAGCGGCGGCTTCGCCGGGCTGTGCGCTGTTGTCGACGGGTGCCGGTGCCGACATGTCCTGCGCGAAGGCGGGAACTGCGACCGTTGCGGCGGCGAGGGCGATTGCCAGGGAAAGCTTACGCATGAGTTTGACCTTATACCGTTTTGCGTGGATCCCGGCTGCACGGTGCGCCGGTTGGTCCAGGCCTGTCGAAACAGGTCGGCAGGCACATGGTTGCACAAAAAACGTCACATTCCGGGAACTCTTCCGCGGTGTTGCGTTACAGCAACGGTTCCTGTCAGTTCGATGAACGAACCATGGCGTAAACGCCTTGGACGCAGGCAAAATACAGCGGAAAAGTGGCAAAAAACAGTCGGCGCTGCTGGTAACGCTGTCTGTTCACACACTGGTGATATGCGGTGTGCAATGCAGCATGAATGGGGTTTTCACGTCTTTTCCGCAGTCGATGGGCGGCGTTGTTCTGGTCGGCCGGCATCCTGTGGACAGCCTATGACGTTGCCAACGATGCGCCGGAACCGGCCACGAATGCGGCGTCGGGAAATGTCGATGCGCAACCGATCGATGCTACCGGTGCGGCATTCGATGCCCACGATCTCGCGGTGCTCGCCAACGCCGGCGGCTGATGGCGACGCGCCCATCGGGGGCGCGTCGCTTCTATATCAGGGCTTCAGTGCGACATCGTCGGCGTCTTTCAGGTCTTCGTCGTCGTCGATGCTGCCATCGTCGAGTTCATCCTGGACGTCGTCCTCGTCCATGTCGTCTTCGTCCATGGTGACGGAGGCGTCGCTCTCGCCGACCTCTTCCGAATCCATCGCGGTCTCGTCGATCGACTCGTCGTCCTTGTCGTCTTCGCCGAGGTCGGGATCGAGATCGGTCAGGATGACGCCATCGGTCGGCCCGTTGCGCGTCGCTTCGAGGATTTCGGCGCGCTGGCTCTCGTCATAGCCCTCTTCGTCGTACCCGTCGTCGCCCGATCCGGCACTCGGCACCTGATGTCCGCCCATCGTCACACTCCTCGTATCCAGGGTGCCCGCATGATGCAGGCCTACCGGATGCGAACGGTGGACGTGCGCGGTGGTTCCTTCAAGCGCGACTGGGCGCGGTCGATGCCGGACGGAACAATCGCCCGCGCTCGGTCACCAGAACGGCGACCAGCGCGACCAGACCGGCAAGCAGGAACCCACCGACCAGCGGCACCGTCGTGCCATTGAACGCCTGCCCGATCAGCGCCCCAAACACCGCGCCGACGGTGACGCTCAGGAACCCCTGCACGCTCGATGCAGTGCCGGCGATCCGCCCCATATTCTCCATCGCCATCGCCGAGAAATTGGAGGTGGCGAGCCCGAAGCAGCCCAGCGTCAGCGCCTGGAAGATCGCAAAACTCACCAGCGTCTCGAACCCGACCTCGATCGCGAACAGGTGCATCACCGACACCGCCACCAGCAGCGTCAGCGCCCCGTGGCTGATCAACCGCGTCCCCAGCCGCATCACGATCCGCGAATTGAGCAGGTTGCACGCCGCCATCGTCACCGACGTTGTCGCGAAGATCAGCGCCAGCAGCGTCGGTTGGTGGAACACGTCGGCCATGATCTGCTGGATCGAATTGAGATACCCGTACAGCGCCGCCATCAGCGCGGTCGACGCGAGCGTATACCCCAGCGACAGGCGATCGCCGAGCGTCTGGTGCCAGTCGGCCAGGATCCGCGCAGGCGTGATCGGCAGGACGTTCTCGGGCGCCAGCGTCTCGGGCATACGCAGATAGAACCAGACGAACACGCCGATCGTCAGCACCGCAATCGTCCAGAAGATCGCCCGCCAGTCGCCGAACTGGAGCACCGTCCAGCCGAACGTCGGCGCCAGGATCGGTACGATCATGAATACCATGAATGCGATCGACATGACCCTCGCCATCGCCCGCCCGTGATAGCAATCGCGGACCAAGGCGATCGTCGCGACGCGAGCGGCAGCGATCACCGCGCCGCCGAGTGCCCGCGCGGCAAGCAACAGCGTAAAGCTTCCCGCGACCGCACAGGCGACATTCGCGAGTGCGTACAGCCCGAGCGACCAGAGCAGCACGGTGCGCCGTCCATAGCGATCGGCGAGCGGACCATGGATCAACTGCGCGACGCCGAAGCCGATCACGAACGCGGTGACGACGAACTGTCGGCTGTTCGCCGACGCAACCCCTAACGAGGCGCCGATCGCGGGCAAGGCCGGCAACATCGAGTCGATCCCGAGTGCGGTCAGCGACATCAGCGAGGCGACGAGCGCGACGAATTCGACGAAGCCGATCGGCGCGCCCCGCATCGCCGGCGCGTCGGACTGTGGTTCCTGGGTCTGCATGATGCCTGCGCCTTTACCCGTTCGGCCCTCGGTGCGAAACCCGCAACGCATGCACGGTCGCGACGCGATTGAACGACCCGACCGAACGCTCTATCTGTATTGTAACGGCAACACACTCGGGAGATCACCATGCACCGCCCCCTCCTCCTCGCGTCCGTCGGCCTCTTAAGCGCGTTCGCACTCTCCGCCTGCAACCGCTCCGACGAAGGCACGACGGTGTCGATCAATGCCGATGGCGGCAACGTGCTGGGCGCGATCAACGGCGAGACCGGCGAGATGAAGATCGACGTGCCCGGCTTTCGGGGTTCGGTGAAGCTGCCGAAGATCCAGATCGATTCGGGCAATTTCGATCTGAACGGGGTGCGGCTGTACCCTGGGTCGTCGATCAAGAATCTCAACATCGTCGGTAACGAAAAGAACGGTCACGACACTGGCAGCGGCCTTCGCGTTGCCTTCGCCAGCCCGGCGACTCCCGCCACCGTCCGCGACTGGTTCGCCGAGCGCTTGGGCAAGGTCGGCTACAAGGTGCGTCCGGAAGGCGCGAACCTGATCGGCACGACCGACGAGAACAAGCCCTTCCGCCTGGAACTCGCCCCCGACGGCGCGGACAAGGCGACGGGCACGATCGTCATCAGCGGGTAACGTCCCCTCCGTCATGCCGGGCTGGTTCCGGCATCCACCGTTCCGCAAAGCCAGCGGCGCGATGACGCGGAACCGTGCCCCCCGGAACACGTCCGGGTTACAGAGCGGCGGACTGCAATCCTCCCCCGCCAGGGGGAGGTGGCTGGCACTTGCCAGACGGAGGGGGAGGTAAGGGTAACGTCTGCTCCGCGCCCTCCCCCTCCGTCGCTTCGCGCCACCTCCCCCTAGCGGGGGAGGATCGTGAAAGATCTAAACCAACCCCACCCCAAGCATTTGGCACGCCGCCCCCGACCCGCTATATCGGGCGTCCCCCAATCCGGACACGCACCCCATGCTCGACACCCCCGCCGCCCAGGTCCCGACGCTCAGCCTCGCAACGCAGGACACCGACCCCGATGGTTTCGCCGCCGCATTCGGCGAATCGTTCGAGCGGTACGGCTTCGCGATCGTCGCCGATCACGGCATCCCCGCCGACCTGATCGAGCGCGCCTGGGCCGAGACCAAGCTCCTGTTCGACCTCCCCGAGGACGAGAAGCGCGGCTATCACATCCCCGGCGGCGGCGGCGCGCGCGGCTACACGCCGTTCAAGACCGAGATCGCCAAGGACGCCAAGGTCGTCGATCTCAAGGAATTCTGGCACGTCGGTCGCGAACTGCCTGAGGGTCATCGTTACGCGGACACGATGGCGCCGAACGTCTGGCCGACGCGGCCCGAGGGCTTCAAACCGGTCTTCCTCGAACTCTTCGCCGCGTTCGACCGCGCCGGCGACAAGCTCCTGTCCGCGATCGCGCGCCACCTGAAGCTCAAGCCCGACTGGTTCGACCCGGCGGTGAAGGACGGCAACAGCATCCTTCGTCTGCTGCATTACCCGCCGATCCCCGCCGATGCGGAAGGCGTCCGCGCCGGCGCACATGAGGACATCAACCTCATCACCCTGCTGCTCGGCGCCGAGGAAGCCGGCCTCGAACTGCTCGACCGCGCCAACGGCCGCTGGCTGTCGATCAAGCCGCCCGAGGGTGCGATGGTCGTCAACGTCGGCGACATGCTCCAGCGCCTGACCAACAACGTGCTGCCCTCGACCACGCACCGCGTCGTCAACCCGCCCCCCGAACGCCGCGGCCATTCGCGCTATTCGATGCCGTTCTTCCTACATCCGGCACCGGACTTCCTGATCGAGACGTTGCCCGGCACGATCACGCCGGACAATGCGAACCGCTATCCGAACCCGATCACCGCGCATGACTATCTGTACGAGCGGCTTGTCGAGATCGGCCTGATCAAGAAGTAGGAGACCTTTCACCGCCCTGATTCCCGGCTTCTCTCGAACCAAAGAAGCATGTTTCCCCGCGAAGGCGGGGATCCAGACTGGGCTCCCGCCTTCGCGGGAGAACAATTGAGGAGCTTGTTGGGTCAGGTATCTTCCACCTCACCACCACCCCGGCGAAGGCCGGGGCCCAATTGGGGGACGGTTATAACGAAGCGCAGCGCGCCGTTACGATCACCTTTCCAATTGGGCCCCGGCCTTCGCCGGGGTGGTACCCATTTTGGGGAAGGTCACTGTCCCCCCACCGCTTTTCTCCCCACCTGATACCCAACAACCACGCTTCGCCCATTGGTCCCCGCGCCCGCATCCGCTAGACCGCGCGCGATGCCCCATCTCTATCTCGTCGACGGCTCCGGCTATATCTTCCGCGCCTATCACCGGCTGCCGCCGCTCACCAACAAGCACGGCGAGCCGGTCGGCGCGGTGTACGGCTACACGACGATGCTGTGGAAGCTCGCCGACGAGGTTCACGCCGCAGACGGCCCCACGCACATGGCGGTCATCCTCGACAAATCGTCGAAGACCTTCCGCAACGATCTCTACGACAAGTACAAGGCACAGCGTCCACCGCCGCCGGAGGATCTCGTCCCCCAGTTCCCGATGATCCGCGACGCCACGCGCGCGTTCAGCCTCCCCTGCATCGAGACCGAGGGACTCGAAGCCGACGACATCATCGCCTGCTACGCGAAGGCCGCGCTCGCGCAGGGCTGGGAAGTCACGATCGTCAGTTCCGACAAGGATCTGATGCAGCTGATCGAGCCCGGGCTCGACATGTACGACACGATGAACAACCGCCGGCTCGGCGCGGAGCATGTCGCGGAGAAATTCCACGGCGTCACCCCCGCGCAGCTCGGCGACGTGCTCGCGCTGATGGGCGACAGCGTCGACAACGTCCCCGGCGTCCCCGGTGTCGGCCCCAAGACCGCGGCAAAACTGATCCTAGAACACGGCGATCTCGAATCCGTGCTGGCGGCCGCCGACGGCATGAAGAAGGGCAAGCTCCGCGATAACCTGATCGAGCATGCCGAGATGGCGCGGCTGTCGAAGGTGCTCGTCACGCTCAAATGCGACGTGGCGCTACCCGAGCCGCTCGAGGATCTCGAACTCAAGGGCATTCCCGACGCGCCGCTACGCGCGTTCCTCGAACATCACGGCTTCAAGTCGCTGATCGCCAAGCTCTCCGCGGTCGCCGAAGCCCCCGTCGAGGCACCCACCAGCACCGCCGATCTCGACGCGGACGAACCCTGCAAGCACGACGACTACGAAACCGTCGTCGACGAAGCCGCACTCGATCGCTGGATTACCGTCGCCAAGCACCAGGGCTGGGTCGCGATCGACACCGAGACCACCGGCATCGACGCAACGCGCGCGGACCTGGTCGGCGTCAGCATGGCGCTGCATCCGAACCTCGCTTGCTACGTACCTATCGCGCATGGCGGAACGGATTTGCTCGCGGAAAACCCGGTTCAGCTCGAGTCCGCAATCGTGCTCGCGAAGTTGAAGCCGTTGCTGGAGGATCCGAGCGTCCTGAAGATCGGCCACAACCTCAAATACGACATGATCGTGCTCGGCCGCGCCTACACCTCGACCGGCGGCGTGCAGATCGCGCCGTTCGACGACACGATCGTGATGAGCTTCGATCTCGACGCCGGGCTGCACGGCCACGGCATGGACGAACTCGCCGCCACGCACCTCTCGCACACCTGCATCGCGTTCAAGGACGTCGTCGGCACCGGTAAGACGCAGCGGACCTTCAACGAAATCGACCTCAAGGCCGCCACGCGCTACGCCGCCGAGGACGCCGATGTGACGCTCCGCCTCTGGCGCCGGTTCAAGCGCCGCCTCCCCGCGGAAGGCTCGACCCGCGTCTACGAAATGGTCGACCGCCCGCTCGTTCCCGTCATCGCGCAGATGGAAATGCACGGTATCAAGGTCGACGCCGCGAAACTCTCGAAACTCTCGACCGAGTTCGCCAGCCAGATGGCGAGCCTCGAAACCGAGATCCACGCGCTCGCCGGCGCGCCCTTCACGATCGGCAGCCCCAAGCAATTAGGCGACGTGCTGTTCGAGAAGATGGGCATCAAGGGCGGCCGCAAGGGCAAGTCCGGCGTCTATTCGACCGACGTCACCGAACTCGAACGGATCGCCGCCGACAAGGATTCCCCCGGCGCGGTGATCGCGCGGAAAGTGCTCGACTGGCGCCAGTTGTCGAAGCTGAAATCGACCTACACCGATGCGTTGCAGGCGCAGATCAACCCGGCAACGGGCCGCGTCCACACCTCGTACAGCCTCACCGGCGCGCAGACCGGACGCCTGTCGTCGACCGATCCGAATCTCCAGAACATCCCGATCCGCACCGAGATCGGCCGCCAGATCCGCGACGCGTTCGTCGCCGAGCCCGGCAACGTCATCCTCGCCGCCGATTACTCGCAGATCGAGCTGCGCCTGGCCGCGCACATGGCCAACGTCCCCGCGCTGAAGGCCGCGTTCGCGAACGGCGACGACATCCACAGCCTCACCGCGCAGGAACTGTTCGGCGAGGTCAACCGCGACACCCGCGGCCGCGCGAAGACGATAAACTTCGCGATCCTCTACGGCATCTCGCGCTGGGGCCTAGCCGGTCGCCTCGACGTCTCGGCGGACGAGGCGCAGGCGATGATCGACCGCTATTTCGACCGCTTCCCCGGCATCTCGACCTACATCGTCGAAACCACCGAAAGCGTCCGCGCGACCGGCTACACCACCACGCTGTTCGGAAGAAAAACGCACTTCCCGCGCATCCGCTCGAAGATCCAGCACGAACGCCAGGGCGCCGAGCGCGCCGCGATCAACGCGCCGATCCAGGGCACCAGCGCCGACATCATCAAGCGCGCGATGGTCCGCATGGGGCCGGCGTTGCTCGAAGCCGGGTTGCCGAACGTCCGCATGCTCCTCCAGGTCCACGACGAACTCGTGTTCGAATTACCGGAAGGTGACGTCGAAGCGGCCAAGCCCGTGATCGAACGCGTCATGGCGACGGCGGCACTGCCTGCGGTTACGCTCGACGTCCCACTCGGCATCGAAATCGGTACCGGGCTCAGCTGGGGCGCGGCGCATTGATCCAGCCCCCCCCGTCATGCCGGGCTTGTTCCGGCATTCACCGTTCCGCGTACTCGCCGGCCCGTGAGTATGCGGGACCGTGGACCCCGGAACGAGCCCGGGGTGACGGAGGCCTGAGCGCGTGACCGAGGCCACGCAGGATATCGACACGCTCGCCAAGGGTGGTCGTACCAACATCGCCGGCTTCGTCCTCCGCCTCGCCGCGCGCATCCCGTTCCTGTTCATCGCCGGCCGCATCTACGGCCCTGACCTCGTCGGCCGGTTCGCGATCGCCGTCGTGGTGGTCGAACTCGCCGCGCTCCTTGCCACGCTCGGCCTGAAACGCGGCCTAGCCCAAGCGCTCAGCAGCGCCGACCGCCCCCACGCCAACGTCGTGTGGGACGCCATGGCGGTCGCGTTCGTCGCCTCGCTCATCGCCAGCGCGGTGCTCTGTACGTTCCCGCAGATCATGTACCCGAACAGCGCGATCACCGGGCTCGACCGGTTCCTGCCGCTGATCATCGTCGCGATCGCCTGGTCTGACGTCAGCCTCGCGGCGCTCGCCTACCGCCTCAACGTCAAGGCCGCGGTGACGGCACGCGCGGTGGTCGAGCCGTGGACGATCTCGATCGCCGCCTGGGCGTTCTCCTATTTCACGATCCGCGACGGCCTCGTGCTCAGCTACGTCGCGTCGATGACCGCGGCGCTGATCGCCAGCCTCGTGCCGTTCCTGCGCAGCTACGGCATCCCGCGCGGCTGGTCGCCGCACCTTCGCCCGCTCTACGCGCTCGCCCGCGCCAACGTGCCGCTGGCCGGCGCCGACATCCTCGAATGGGGCAGCCGCAACGTCGACCGCTTCATCCTCGGCGTGATGTTCGAGCCCAAGGTCGTCGGCATCTATTACATGGCACAGCAGGTCGCGAGCCTCCCGCAGAAGCTCAAGACCAGCTTCGACCCGATCCTCGGCCCCGTCATCACCCACAGCCTCGCGATCAACGACCGCGCCGCGATCGCCAATCAGGTGCGCCAAGTCGCGTTCTGGATCATGGCCGCGCAAGGCGGCCTCGCGCTGATGGGCTCGATCCCCGGCGAAGCGGTGATGGGCGTGGTCGGCCCGCAGTTCGTCGCCGGCACCGCCGCGCTCGCCTTCCTGCTCACCGCCGAAGTGCTCGCCTCGACCGGCGCGGTCAGCGAATCCGCGCTCGTCTACATCGCCCGCCACCGTAACCTGATGATCTCGGCGGCGATGCTCGCGTTCCAGGTCGGCCTCAGCTTCGCGCTGATCTTCGCGATCCGGGCCCTAGGCTATCCCATCAACTATCAGGCGGCCGGTCCCGCCATCGCGCTAATGCTGTCGGTCGCGCTGACCTCGGTGATCAAGTCGAAACTGCTCGGCCACCTACTCGGTGCGAAGGTCTCGCCGTGGCGCTGGCCGCTGGTCTGGGCAGCCGGCGCCGCGATCGTCGTCGGCGGCGCGTTCACCGCGCTGCCCAAGCGCTACGAATGGGTCGAACTCGCGATCGGCGAGCCCGCGATCGCCGCGACCTATCTCTACATCCTGTGGAAATACGCGTTCGGCCCCGCCGACCGCGCGCTGTTCGCCAAAAAGCCCAAGGCGGACGAAGCCGCCTTGCCCAACGCAGGCTCGCCGGTCGCCTAGAGCATCCCGTACAGCAGCGTGCCGTTGAGCCCGATGATTACCGCGGCAATCGCCCAAGCGAGGATCTTCAGCCAAGCCGGGCTGACCAGATCGCCCATGATCGTGCGGTCGCCGGTGAACTTGACGAGCGGCACGACCGCAAACGGGAGTTGCAGGCTCAGCACGACCTGGCTCAACACCAGCAGCTTCGTCGCGCCCGCATCCCCCGACGCACCGACGACGAACACCGCAGGCACGATCGCCAGCAACCGAGTCACCAGCCGCCGCGCCCACACAGGCATGCGCAGGTTGAGGAACCCCTCCATCACGATCTGGCCGGCGAGCGTGCCCGTCACCGTCGAGTTCTGCCCCGACGCAAGCAGCGCGACCGCGAACAACACGCTCGCCGCGCCCATGCCCAGCATGGGCGCCAGCAGTTCATAGGCCTGGTCGATCTCCGCGACGTCGGTGCGCCCGGCGACGTGGAAGGTCGCCGCCGCCAGGATCAGGATCGCGGCGTTGATGAAGAAGGCGAGCCCCAGAGCAACCGTGCCGTCGATCGTCGCCATCGTGATAGCATCGCGCTTGCCCGCGGCGTCCTTGGCGAACGCGCGCGTCTGGACGATCGACGAGTGGAGATAGAGGTTATGCGGCATGACGGTCGCGCCGAGGATGCCGATCGCGATATAGAGCATCGCCGGGTTGGTGACGATCTGCGTCGTCGGGACGAGGCCGCCGAGCACGCCCGCCATGTCAGGTCGCGCGAGGAACAGCTCGAAGATGAAGCAGCCTGCAATAATCACGAGCAGCGCGACGACGAACGCCTCCAGCTTGCGAAACCCGAAGCGTTGCAGCGCGAGGATCAGGAACACGTCGAGCGCGGTAAGCATGACGCCGTAGACCAGCGGTAGGCCGAACAGCGGCTTCAGCGCGATTGCCGTGCCGAGCACTTCGGCAAGGTCGCAGGCGATGATCGCGATCTCGCACAGGAACCAGAGCGCGACCGAGACCGGCTTCGAATAATTCGCGCGGCAGGCTTGCGCGAGGTCGAGCCCGGCGACGATGCCGAGCCGGGCGGAGAGCGCCTGCAAGACCATCGCCATCAGGTTCGACAGCAACACGACCGACAGCAGCGTGTAGCCGAACGCGGAGCCGCCGGCGATGTCGGTCGCCCAGTTGCCCGGGTCCATATAGCCGACCGCGACGAGATACCCCGGCCCCACGAACGCGAACAGCCGCCGCCAGAACGACGCGCCTTCGGGAACGACGACGGTGCGGTGGCTCTCGGCGAGCGAGTTGGCGAAGGCTGAGGTCGGTGCTGGCATCGCCGGCCGCTTTGCCGGAAGGGCGCTTGGGGAACAAGCGCATCGTCGGCACATGTATCCCCCTACAGCGGCGTTCGGGTCAGCCCGCCAGCAGCTTTGCCGCGACGTCCTCCATGCTCCCCAACACCATCAGCGAGTCGCCGCCGACGAGTCCGACTTTGGTCTGCCCATTCTCGTCCTTGCGCAGATAGGCGACGTTCGCCGCCACGACGTAGTAGTTGCCGCCATGCGACTTCAGTTCGATGAATTTCATGATCGCGACTCCTGATTTCCGCCGCAATACGGCCGAGGCGACAGTATCGGGTTAACGCGGTACGAGGGAGCGCGTCCGCAGTCACGAGCCGTCCCCGCCTCAAATGACCTTCATGTCCGCCTGGTAATGATGCCACGCGAAGATCGCTGCCGCGCCGCGATGCGGGCGCCAGGCCTCCGCCACCTCACGCGTCAGTTTCTCGCTGGGGCGCGTCTCGTGGCCCAATATACGCCCAACCTCGATCTGGATCGCGAGGTCACCGGCCGGCCAGATGTCCGTCCGCCCTTCCGCGAACAGCAGGTAGATCTCCGCCGACCAGCGACCGATCCCCTTCACGCGGACCAGTGCGGCGATCGCCTCCTCGTCGTCCTCGGGCAGGTTGGCCAGGTCGAGCCGCCCGCTCGTCACCTCGTCGGCGAGGCTGCGGGCATAGCCGAGCTTCTGGCGCGACAGTCCGGCGCTCTTTAGCAACTCGTCGCTGGCGGCGGCGATCTTTGCCGGGTCGCCTGCGCCACCGACCACCGCGTCGAGCTTGTTCCAGACCGCCGCGGCCGAGGCGACGCTCACCTGCTGGCCGACGATCGTCCGCAACAACGTCGCAAAGCCGCGCTCGCTGATCCGGGGCGCGGGGTGACCCGCATTGCCCACCGCGACCGCGAACGCCGGCTCGATCTCGCACAACGCCGCCATAGCGGTTTCGAGTTGCTCTGCGCTCAGGCCCATGATGCTTGATCCCTGGCGCGCGCAACGGCATGAACGCGCAGAAGTTTTTCGGAGAATGACATGCCCAAGCTTATCGTCGTGACGCGCGAAGGGGAAGAATGCGAGATCATCGGCGAGGCGGGGCTTTCGGTGATGGAAGTCATTCGCGACGCCGGGATCGACGAGATCCTGGCGCTGTGCGGCGGCTGCTGCTCGTGCGCCACCTGCCACGTCCATGTCGACCCGGACTTTGCGGCCAAACTGAAGCCGATGGGGCCGGACGAGGATGATCTGCTCGATTCGACGAGTGATCGGGATGAGTTTTCACGTCTGTCGTGCCAGATCGAGCTGACCGAGGGACTCGATGGCCTGAAGGTAAAGATCGCAGCGGAAGACTAACTGTCCCTCGCCCCTACGGGGAGAGGGAGGGAGGCGCGCTTGCGCCGGAAGGGTGAGGGGCTGTTGGGATCCAGGTCCCGAGCCTCACTCCCCTCTCCCTTCCCACCGCAAGGGCGGCGGGCCCCTTCCCTCTCCCCGGAGGGGCGAGGGAGTTCAGGTCACCGCGTGGTGATCGCGTACAACGCAATCGCCGCCGCATTCGACACGTTCAGGCTCTCCACCTTCTCCGAGATCGGCAGTTTCGCCAGCTCGTCGCAATGCTGCTCGGTATTCTGCCGCATGCCCTCGCCCTCGGCGCCGAGCACGATCGCGATCCGCTGCGTGCCCATCGCCTCCGACAGCGTCTGCGTCGCGTGGCCGGTCAGCCCGATCCGCCAGAACCCGGCCGCAGCGATCTCCTCCAGAGCGCGCGCCAGGTTCACCACCCGAATCCAAGGCACCGACTCAAGCGCACCCGAAGCAGCCCGAGCGATCGTCCCCGACTCCGGCGGCGCATTCCGATCCGGCGTAATAATCCCCAGCGCGTCGAACGCCGCCGCCGAGCGCAAGATCGCGCCGACGTTATGCGGATCGGTTACCCCGTCGAGGATCACCAGCGGGCGGTTGTCGTCCTTGCCATGCTCGAGCAGGTCGGCCAGCCACATGTCCTCGAGCGGCTCGACCTCGATCACCACGCCCTGGTGCGGCGCGTCGCCCGGCACCAGCCGCGCCAGATCCATCGCCTCGGCATAGGTCACCGGCACGTCGGCGGGCAGGTCGAACCCGGCCAGCGCCTCGCGCGTGCCGAGGATTTTGCGCACCGTGCGCTCCGGATTGGCGAGCGCCGCGCCCACCGCGTGCTTGCCCCAGAAGCGGGGGCGGCCTGCCGGTGCCTTGCTCGGCCTGTGTCCCTTGCGTGCCATATTCGCTCTCTATCGTGTCTGTGTATGCCGCGTCCTTGTCGGCATTCCGCTCCCGCGGCAACTATGAACCACGAAACTTCGCAAAACCTGCGTTGACACACCGAGCGCGCTTCGCCATTGAGCCGCCTCGCTTGAAAGAGCGGCGCTTGCAAAAGCGGCCTGGACAGGTGGCCGAGTGGTTAAAGGCAGCAGACTGTAAATCTGCCGGAGTTTCTCCTACGTAGGTTCGAACCCTACCCTGTCCACCACCGCCCCAGCGCGGTGATGGATCATACCAAATTCAAAGCATTGATCGGCAATCTTCTTTTCCATCACGGGAAGGAAGTCCGCGTGACATCGGCTCGCGGGCAGCTAGGATCACGGCGACCGTAACGATTTCGGAAGCCGCGTGACCTCAGACCCCGCCGTACAGCAGCCCGCCCAAGATCTCGCCGACTCGATCCTAGACACGCTCGTCCACCGCATCGGCAAGGATGCGCAGGCCGCGAGGCCGCACGACTGGCTCGCGGCAACGATTCTCACCGTCCGCAACGACATCGTCGAGCGCTGGATGGCGTCGACCAAGGCGGCGCACGCGGCCGGTGCCAAGCGCGTCTATTATCTCAGCCTCGAATTCCTGATCGGCCGGCTGCTGCGCGACGCGGTGACCAACCTCCAGCGCAACGACGAAGTCACGCGAGCGCTTGCGCTCCACGGCGTCGACCTCGCCGAACTCGAAGAGATCGAACCCGACGCGGCGCTCGGTAATGGTGGCCTGGGCCGGCTCGCCGCCTGCTTCATGGAGAGCATGGCGAGCCTAGCGCTGCCGGCTTACGGCTACGGCATCCGCTACGTGAACGGCATGTTCCGCCAGCGGATCGACGATGGCTGGCAGGTCGAGATGCCCGAGAACTGGCTCGCGCACGGCAACCCCTGGGAGTTCGAACGCCGCGAGAGCGCCTATTTCGTCGGCTTCGGCGGTGAAGTCACCGTGGCAGATAACGGTCAGGTCCATTGGAGCCCGTCCGAGGCGGTCGAAGCCACTGCCGTCGACACCCCCGTGGTCGGCTGGCGCGGCAAGCACGTCAACACGCTCCGCCTCTGGACCGCCAGCGCGTTCGATCCGATCAAGCTCGACCGCTTCAACGCCGGCGATTTTTCGGGTGCGCTAGCCGATCAGACGCGCGCCGAGACGCTCACCCGCGTCCTTTACCCCAACGATTCCACCGCGGCGGGGCAGGAACTCCGTCTCCGCCAGGAGTATTTTTTCTCGTCCGCGTCGATCCAGGACATCGTCCGCCGCCATATCCAGTATTTCGGCGATATCCGCACGCTGCCCGACAAGGCCGCGATCCAGCTCAACGATACGCATCCTGCGGTGTCGGTCGCCGAACTGATGCGCCTACTGATCGACCACCACGAATTCGCGTTCGACGAGGCGTGGAAGATCACCCGCGCCACCTTCGGCTACACCAACCACACGCTGTTGCCCGAGGCGCTGGAGAGCTGGCCGCTGCCGCTGTTCGAACGGCTGCTCCCGCGCCACATGCAGATCGTCTACGCGATCAACGCCAAGCTGCTGCGCGAGGCACGCGGCGCGGAGGGGATCGACGACCGCGCGATCGCCGCGATCAGCCTGATCGATGAGGGCGGAGAGCGGCGCGTGCGGATGGCGAACCTCGCCTTTGCCGGGTCGCACAGCGTCAACGGCGTCGCCGCGCTCCACACGCAGCTGATGAAGAAGACGGTCTTCGCCGATCTCCACAAGCTGTATCCGACGCGGATCAACAACAAGACCAACGGCATCACGCCGCGTCGCTGGCTCCAGCAGTGCAACCCCGGCCTTACCGCGCTGATCCGCGATGCGATCGGCGACGGCTTCCTCGACGATGCCGAAAAGCTCGTCGATCTGGATGTTTTCGCGGACGATTCCGGTTTCAGGGAGCGCTTTGCGAGCGTGAAGCGTTCGAACAAGGTGGCACTGGCAAATCACATCAAGGAGAGCATGGGGCTCCGCGTCGACCCGGACGCGATGTTCGACGTGCAGATCAAGCGCATCCACGAGTATAAGCGCCAGCTGCTCAACATCATCGAGACGGTCGCGCTGTACGACCAGATCCGCAGCCATCCCGAGCGCGACTGGACGCCCCGCGTGAAACTGTTCGCGGGCAAGGCGGCGTCGAGCTATCACAACGCCAAACTCGTCATCAAACTGGCGAACGACGTCGCGCGCCGGATCAACGCGGACCCTTCCGTCGGTGGCCTGCTCAAGGTCGCGTTCCTGCCCAATTACAACGTGTCGCTGGCGGAGAAGATCATCCCCGCCGCCGACCTCAGCGAACAGATCTCCACCGCCGGACTCGAGGCGTCGGGCACCGGCAACATGAAGTTCGCGATGAACGGCGCGCTGACGATCGGCACGCTCGACGGCGCGAACATCGAGATCAAGGACCGGGTCGGCGACGACAACATCTTCATCTTCGGCATGACCGCGGACGAGGTCGAGGCGAAGCGCGCCAACGGCTGTGACCCGCGCAGCGTCATCGACGGTTCTAACGAACTCCGCCAGGCGGTGTCCGCGATCGCGTCCGGCGTGTTCTCGCCCGACGACAAGACGCGCTATGCTGGGTTGATGGGCGGGCTGTACGAAGGCGACTGGTTCATGCTCGCCGCCGATTTCGACAGCTATGCCACCGCCCAGCGCGCGGTCGACACCCGCTGGAACGACCGCGACGCATGGGTCGCCTCGACCGTCCGCAACGTCGCGCGCGTCGGCTGGTTCTCGTCCGACCGCACGATCCGCGAGTACGCACGCGAGATCTGGACGGTGATGTGAAGCCACCCGAAGGCGCCATCGTTGCCCTCCTCGAAGGGCGTCACGACGATCCGTTCTCGCTGCTCGGCGTCCACAGCGGCCCGACCGGCGTGTTCGCCCGCGTCTGGCTGCCCGGCGCGGACACGGCGGAGGCGCACGCACTCGACGGCACCGCGCTCGGCACGCTCCCCCGCATCGACGATCGCGGCCTGTTCGAGGGTCCGATCGACGGCATGCAACAGCCGGTCAAATACCATGCGGAGGCGGGCGACACGTCGTGGTGGGTCACCGACCCCTACAGCTTCGGCCCCGTACTCGGCCCGATCGACGACCTGCTCATGGCGGAGGGGACGCACCGCCGCCTCCACGACAAGATGGGCGCACACCTGATCGAGCATGAAGGCGCGCACGGCGTCCACTTCGCGCTCTGGGCCCCCAACGCACAGCGCGTGTCGGTGGTTGGCGACTTCAACGACTGGGACGGCCGCCGCCACGCGATGCGCAAGCGCGGCGACGTCGGCGTGTGGGAGATCTTCATCCCCGACATCGCCGAATATCGCGCCTACAAGTTCGAGATCGTCGGGCCCGACGGCCAGTTGCAGCCGCTCAAGGCCGACCCATTCGCCTTCGCGGGCGAACTCCGTCCCGCCAACGCCTCGATCACGCGAAAACTCGCGCACGACTGGGCCGACACCGATCACCGCAAGCATTGGGCGTCGGTCGATCCGCGTCGCGTGCCGATCAGCATCTACGAAGTCCACGCGGGTTCATGGGACCGCGACGCCGACGGCTGGTTCCTGACCTGGGACGCGCTCGCCGATCGCCTGATCCCGTATGTCGTCGAGATGGGCTTCACGCACATCGAATTTCTGCCGATCAGCGAACACCCGTATGACCCGAGCTGGGGCTACCAGACCACCGGCCTCTATGCGCCCTCCGCCCGCTTCGGCGACGTCGATGGCTTTGCGCGGTTCGTCGACGGCGCGCATCTGGCCGGGATCGGCGTGCTGCTCGACTGGGTCCCCGCGCATTTCCCGACCGACGCGTTCGGGCTCGCGAAGTTCGACGGCACCGCGCTCTACGAACACGAGGATCCGCGGCTCGGGTTCCACCCCGACTGGAACACCGCGATCTACAATTTCGGGCGGCGCGAAGTCGCGTCGTTCCTCGTCAACAACGCGCTGTTCTGGGCCGAGCGCTATCACATCGACGGCCTCCGCGTGGATGCGGTCGCGTCGATGCTGTACCGCGATTATTCGCGTAAAAACGGCGAATGGATCCCCAACGCAGACGGCGGTCGCGAGAATTGGGAAGCCGTCGCGTTCCTTCGCGACATGAACCGCGAGATTTACGGCCAGCACCCCGGCGTCTTCACGATCGCCGAGGAATCGACCTCATGGCCGGGCGTCTCGGCGCCGGTGAGCGACGACGGCAAGAGCGGCGGGCTCGGGTTCGGGTTCAAATGGAACATGGGCTTCATGCACGACACGCTCCAGTACATGGCGCGCGATCCGCTGCACCGGAAGCATCATCACGGCGAGATCAATTTCGGGCTCGTCTATGCGTTCAGCGAGAATTTCGTCCTGCCCTTGAGCCATGACGAGGTCGTGCACGGCAAGGGCTCGCTGCTGACCAAGATGCCCGGCGACGACTGGCAGCAATTCGCCAACCTGCGCGCCTATTACGCGTTCATGTGGGGCTATCCGGGCAAGAAGCTGCTCTTCATGGGGCAGGAATTCGCGCAGCGCCGCGAATGGTCGGAAGCGCGCGCACTCGACTGGTGCCTGCGCAACAGTCGCAGCCACGAGGGGGTCCGCAACCTCGTCCGCGACCTGAACACCGTCTACCGCGAGAAGCCGGCATTGCACGCGCGCGATTGCGAAGGCGAAGGCTTCGAATGGCTGATCGCCGACGATGCCGCCAATTCGGTATTCGCGTGGTTGCGCAAGGCGCCCGGTGCGAAGCCGATCGCGATCATCGCCAACATGACGCCGATCGCCCGCGCACCCTATCGCATACCCTTGCCGCATGACGGCCGCTGGTGCGAGATCATCAACAGCGATGCGCGCGACTATTGGGGCAGTGGCCTCGGCAATCTCGGCGGCGTCGTGGCCAAGGATGGCGCGGCCTGGGTCACGCTGCCCCCGCTGGCGACGATCATGCTGGAATTTGAAGAGTGACCTAGCCCATCCACCCGTCATGCCGGGCTTGTTCCGGCATCCACCGTTCCGCGAAATCAACGGTCTGAAAATACGCGGAACGGTGGACCCCGGAACAAGTCCGGGGTGACGGGGAGTTATAGCGACGAACAAGACGGACAACGGGAGAGACGGACATGGTGGAACGGCGGGGACAGCCATTGGCGCGCGACGCGATGGCGTATGTGCTGGCCGGCGGCCGCGGCAGTCGCCTGATGGAACTGACCGATACGCGCGCGAAACCCGCGGTGTATTTCGGCGGCAAGGCGCGCATCATCGATTTCGCGCTGTCCAACGCGATCAACTCGGGCATCCGCCGGATCGGCGTCGCGACGCAGTACAAGGCGCATTCGCTGATCCGCCATCTGCAGAGCGGCTGGAACTTCCTGCGCTCGGAACGCAACGAGAGCTTCGACATCCTGCCCGCCTCGCAGCGCATCAGCGAATTCCAATGGTACGAGGGCACCGCGGATGCCGTGTACCAGAACATCGACATCATCGAGAGCCACGCGCCCGAATACATGGTCATCCTGGCCGGCGACCACATCTACAAGATGGATTACGAGCTGATCCTGCAACAGCATTGCGAGACCGGCGCGGACGTCACGATCGCCTGCCTCGAAGTGCCGCGGATGGAGGCGGTCGGCTTCGGCGTGATGGCCGTCGACGAACACGACAACGTCACCGCGTTCGTCGAGAAGCCCGCCGATCCGCCCGCGATCCCCGGCAACCCGGACATCGCGCTGGCGTCGATGGGGATCTATGTCTTCCACACCAAATTGCTGTTCGACGAACTCCGCCGCGATGCGGAAACGCCCGGATCGTCGCGCGATTTCGGCAAGGACATCATCCCGTACCTCGTCAAGCACGGCAAGGCGGTCGCGCACCGCTTCTCCGACAGCTGCGTGCGCTCGGGGCTCGAGGTCGAGGCCTATTGGCGCGATGTCGGCACGGTCGACGCCTATTGGGAGGCGAATATCGACCTCACCGATGTCGTGCCCAAGCTCGACCTCTACGACCGAAGCTGGCCGCTCTGGACCTATTCGGAGGTCACGCCACCGGCCAAGTTCGTCCACGCTGACGACGGTCGCCGCGGCGAGGCGGTGTCGTCGCTGGTCTCGGGCGACTGCATCATCTCCGGCTCCTCGATCCACCGCAGTCTGATCTTCACCGGCACCCGCGCGCACAGCTATTCCATGCTGGATCAAGCGGTGATCCTCCCGCACTGCGTGATTGGCCGCGGCGCGCGGTTGTCGAAGGTGGTGGTAGATCGCGGCGTGGAAATTCCCGACGGCCTGGTGGTCGGCGAGGACGCCGAATCCGACGCCCAACGCTTCCGCCGCACCGACAACGGCGTAGTGCTCGTAACCAAATCCATGATCGACCGGCTAACCGCGTGATGACGAACACAAATCCTCCCCGGCACGGGGAGGGGGACCGTTCGCCATCGGCGAAGGGTGGAAGGGGCTCACCGCGAGCGCACCGGGTGCGACCGCAAGCGTACCGCCTTCGAGCATACCGTCTGCAACCGCGCGCGTACCGTTTGCGGAAGCCCCCCTCCACCATGCGATGCATGGTCCCCCTCCCCGTGCCGGGGAGGATTTGATGCGCGTCCTGTCCGTCGCCTCCGAAGCCTATCCCCTCATAAAAACCGGCGGTCTCGCAGACGTGGTCGGCGCGCTCCCGTCCGCGCTAGCGCCGCATGACGTTATGCTGACCACCTTCCTCCCCGGCTACCCCGCCCTCGCAGCCGTCACCAAGCGCGCGAAAGTCGTCCACCGCTACACAGACCTGCTCGGCACCGAAGCCCGCATCCTCAAGACGAAAATCGGCGATCAGCCCCTGCTGGTCCTCGACGCCCCCGCGCTGTTCGCCAGAGGCGGCGGCCCGTACGGCGACGCGACCGGCGCGGACTGGTCCGACAACTGGCGCCGCTTCGCCGCGTTCAGCCGCGCCGCCGCCGATCTCGCCTCTGGCGCCGTCCCCGGCTACGCATTCGACATCCTCCACGCGCACGACTGGCAGGCAGCGATGGCCCCCGCCTACCTCCGCTACGCCCCCGGCCCCGCCAAACCCGCCAAGACGGTCGTCACGATCCACAACATCGCGTTCCAGGGACGCTATGGCCACGACATCTTCGCCGACCTCGCGCTCCCCGACGAAGCCTTCGCGCTCGACGGCGTCGAATATTACGGCGGCGTCGGCTTCCTGAAAGCCGGGCTCGAAGCCGCCGACGCGATCACCACCGTCAGCCCGACCTACGCCGCAGAAATCCGCCGCGGCGAGTTCGGCATGGGCCTCGAAGGCCTCATCAACGACCGCGCCGGCCGCGTCACCGGGATCGTCAACGGCATCGATCCCGCCGTCTGGAACCCCGAGACCGACGCGTCCCTCCCCGCCCGCTACACGGCCCGCACGCTAGCCCGCCGCCGCACCAACAAGCGCGCGATTGAAACCCTGTTCGGCCTCGACACCGGTGACGGCCCGATCTTCACCGTCATCAGCCGCCTCACCTGGCAGAAAGGCATGGACGTCCTCGCCGGTTCGCTCGACGAACTCGTCGCACTCGGCGGCCGTCTCGCGCTGCTCGGCTCGGGCGACACCGCCCTGGAACTCGCCTTCCTTGCCGCCGCCGAACGCCACCCCGGTCGGATCGGCGTCCGCATCGGTTATGACGAGCCTGTCTCGCACCTGCTGCAAGGCGGTGCCGATGCGATCCTGATCCCGTCGCGGTTCGAACCCTGCGGCCTGACGCAACTCTACGGCCTCGCTTACGGCTGCATTCCCGTCGTCGCGCGCACCGGTGGTCTTGCCGACACCGTGATCGACGCCAACGAAGCCGCGATCGCCGCGGGCGTCGCCACCGGCATCCAGCACGACGGCGTCACGCCGGAAGCGCTCAGCCACGCGCTGCGCCGAACGATCGCGCTCTATGCACGCCCCGATCGCTGGGCCATGTTGCAGCGCAACGCGATGCGCGCGGACTTCTCGTGGGACGAGAGCGGCCGCCGCTACGCAAACCTCTATTCAAGCCTCCTGGAACCCGCATGATCCGCACCGTTTCGACCACGCCGTACACCGACCAGAAGCCCGGCACGTCCGGTCTGCGCAAGAAAGTGAAGGTCTTCCAGCAGCCCAACTACGCCGAGAATTTCGTCCAGAGCGTGTTCGACGTGGTGGCGGACAAGACCGGCGCGACGCTGGTGATCGGCGGCGACGGTCGCTTCCTCAACCGCGAAGTCATCCAGGTCGCGATCCGCATGGCCGCGGCGAACGGCTTCGGCCGCGTCATCGTCGGCCGCGGCGGCATCCTGTCGACCCCCGCCGCGAGCCACATGATCCGCAAGCGTGGCGCGATCGGCGGCCTCGTCCTCTCTGCCAGCCACAACCCCGGCGGTCCCGACGAGGATTTCGGGATCAAGTACAACACCGCCAATGGCGGCCCCGCCCCCGAGTCCGTGACCGACGCGATCAACGCACGCACGCTCGAGATCGATCGCTGGCTGACCGTCGATGCCGACGATATCGACCTCGACATCGACGGCGAAGTCACCGTCGGCGCGATGCCCGTCGAGGTGGTCGATCCGGTCGAGGACTACGCCGCGCTCATGGAAACGCTGTTCGACTTCGACGCGATCCGCGGGGCAAAGCTGACGATGGCATTCGACGCGATGAGCGCAGTCACCGGGCCGTACGCGACCGAGATCCTCGAACGCCGCCTCGGCTTTGCGGCGGGCACGGTCCGCAACGGCGAACCCCTCCCCGATTTCGGCGGCCACCACCCCGATCCCAACCTCGTCCACGCCCACGCCTTGTACGAGACGATGATGGCGCCCAACGCCCCCGATTTCGGCGCGGCCTCGGATGGCGACGGCGACCGCAACCTGATCATCGGCAGGCACCGCTTCGTCACCCCCTCGGACAGCCTCGCGATGCTGGCCGCCAACGCGCACCTCGCGCCCGGTTACGCAGGCGGCCTCAAGGGCATCGCCCGTTCGATGCCGACCAGCGCCGCCGCCGACCGCGTGGCTGAGGCCTTGGGCATCCCAGCCCACGAGACGCCGACCGGCTGGAAGTTCTTCGGCAACCTGCTCGACGCCGGCATGGCGACGATCTGCGGCGAGGAAAGCGCCGGTACCGGCTCCGACCATGTCCGCGAGAAAGACGGCCTGTGGGCGGTCCTCCTGTGGCTCAACATCCTCGCGGTCCGCGGCGACAGCGTCGACACGATCGCGCGCGATCACTGGGCGAAGTTCGGCCGCAACTATTACGCCCGCCACGATTACGAAGGCGTCGAGACCCCGCGCGCCGACGCGTTGATGGCCGCGCTTCGTGCAAGCCTCGCCACCCTCCCCGGCCAGCAGTTCGGCGACCTCACCGTCGAGACCGCGGACGAGTTCGCCTATACCGACCCGACCGACGGCTCGATCAGCCGCAACCAGGGCGTCCGCATCCTGTTCGCAGGCGGCAGCCGCGTCGTGTTCCGCCTGTCGGGCACCGGCACCACCGGCGCGACACTGCGCGTCTACCTCGAACGCTACGAGCCGGTCGGCGGCGACCTTGACCGCGACACCGGCGAGATGCTCGCCAGCATCGTCGCCGCCGCGGAAACGATCGCAGGCATCGCCGAGCACACCGGCCGCACCGCGCCGGACGTCGTCACCTGATGCGTCGTTACGGCCTGCTCGCGCTCTCGTCGTTGCTGGTCGCGGCCTCGCCCGCGCCGCGGTCCCCCGCGCAACTATTCGGCCCGCTCTACAAGGCGGTGCAAATGCGCGGGCTGTTCCCGGATTCGAAGACCTTCGCCGACGCGACGCCCAAGCGGCCGGCGAAGGCCATCATCGCCGACTATGCGAAATGCCGCTGCGATACACATCCGGCGCTTCGGCAGTTCGTCGCGGCGAACTTCACGATCCCGACCACGCCCGCCGCGCCGCCATCGTCCGAGCGGCTGACACTGAAGGCCCATATCGACGCGCTCTGGCCGCAACTCACACGCACCCAGACGAGTGTCCCCGCAGGCTCCTCTGCGCTGACCCTGCCGAAGCGCTACGTCGTCCCCGGCGGCCGTTTCCGCGAGATGTATTACTGGGACAGCTATTTCACGATGCTCGGCGTCCAGCGCTCCGGGCGGCAGGATCTGGTCGAGGACATGATCGTCGATTTCGGCAGCCTGATCGATCGCTACGGCCACATCCCCAACGGCACGCGCACCTACTATCTCAGCCGTTCGCAACCGCCGTTCTTCTACCTGATCGCCGGCCTCTCGCGCGATCGAAAGACACTCGCTACCCGCACCCGCCAGCTCCGCGCCGAACACGCGTTCTGGATGGCCGGCGCCGAGACGCTCAAGCCCGGCCAGCAATCGCGCCGCGCGGTCCGCCTCCCCGACGGGGCGCTGCTCAACCGCTACTGGGACGACCGCGACGATCCCCGCGACGAAAGCTACCGCGAGGACGCGGAGCTCGCCGACCGTACGCCGTCACGCAACCGCGGAGAACTCTTTCGCGACCTGAGGGCGGCGGCGGAAAGCGGCTGGGACTTCTCGTCCCGCTGGCTGGCGGATGGCCGCACGCTCGCGACGATCCGCACCACGCGGTTCGCACCGGTCGACCTCAACAGCCTGATGGTCGGCATGGAGCAGGCGATAGCCGGTAACTGCCGGACGCTCGGCGACACCGCTTGCGCGACGTCCTACACGGCGCAGGCGACCGCTCGCGCCGCCGCGATCCGCCAGCATCTGTGGAACGACCGGTTCTTCGCCGACTATGACCTCGACACGAACCGCCCGAACGACTTCGCGAGCGCCGCAATGGCGTTCCCGCTGTTCGCCAAGGTAGCGACACCGGCTCAGGCGAAGACGACCGCCACCGCGCTCGCCCCGTTCGTCGGCGAAGGTGGCGTGCGAACGACCCTGATCGGCAGCGGCCAGCAATGGGATGACCCGAACGGCTGGGCCCCACTCCAATGGATCGCTATCCAAGGTCTGGCCAGCTACGGCGAGACTGCGCTTGCGGACCGGATCACCAAGGCCTGGCTCGCCTCGGTCGACCGCGAATATCAGGCAAGCGGCAAGCTGCTCGAGAAATACGACGTGGTCGAGCGCAAGCCGGGCGGCGGCGGCGAATATCCCAACCAGGACGGCTTCGGCTGGACCAACGGGGTCACGCGGGCGCTTATGGAGAGCCGCCCGTGACGCGCCGCCGCCGCAGCGCGCTCTACATGCCGGCATCGAACGCGCGCGCCATCGCCAAGGCCCGGACGCTCGATTGCGACGTCGTCATTCTCGACCTGGAGGATGCGGTCGCGCCGGACGAGAAGGCCGCCGCGCGCGACCGCGTCGTCGAGGCGGTGCGCGAAGGCGGGTTCGGCGCGCGCGAACTCGTGGTGCGGATCAACGGCCTCGGCACGCCGTGGTACAATGACGACATCGCTGCGCTACGCGGCACAGGCATCGACGCCGTGCTCGTGCCCAAAGTGTCCTACCCGTCCGATCTGGAGGAAATCCGCACGTCGCTGGGCGAAGCAGGCCCGCCGATCTGGGCGATGATCGAGACCTGTGCCGCAATCCTCTCGCTGCCGGCCTTGTCCCAGTCGGCATCAACTACGCGGCTGACGGCGCTGATCGCCGGCACCAACGATCTCGCCAAGGAAATGCGGTGTCGTCTCGGCCCGGATCGCACGCCGCTGATCCCGGCGCTCGCATCGATCGTGATCGCGGCGCGGGCGGCTGGGATAGTTGCGCTCGATGGCGTCTGTAATGCGCTCGACGACCCGCCGCGGTTTGGTGCGGAATGTGCGCAAGGGGCGATGCTGGGGTTCGAGGGGAAGACGTTGATCCATCCGTCGCAGATCGACGCGGCGAATGCCGGCTTTGGTCCCAGCGACGACGAACTGGCGTGGGCGTGGGCGATCGTCGCGGCCTTCGCCAAGCCGGAGAACGCGGACAAGGGCGCGATCCGGCTGGATGGCCAGATGGTCGAGCGACTGCATCTGGCCGAGGCGGAAGCAGTGCTGGCCCTGTAACCCCTCTCCCCTTGCGGAAGAGGGAGGGCCCGACTGCCGCTTGGCAGTTGGGAGGGTGAGGGGTGTCGTGGAAAAGCCCCTCATCCGACGCTGCCGCGCCACCTTCTCCCCAAAGGGGAGAAGGACAGGAAGACGCGGGCTAGCCCGAAGCCTTCTTCCGTCGGGTTTCCCAACCCTTCCTTGCCGCCGCGGACCGATCGCCACTCCGCGCCGACGCCTGCGTATCGGGCTTCCCCCGACCCGACCCGGACTTGTTGCCCCCGCCCGAATCCTTGTTCACCGTAGCCCACGCACGCGCCTCGGCCTCAGGCTCGGGAACACCCTTTGCTTCATAGCCGTCGGCAATATGCGCGGCCTTGCGCTTCTGCTTGTCGGTATACGCGTCCTTGTCGCCCTGTGGCATCGCAGCTCTCCTCGTCAGAGAGCCTCAACGCTCAGGCCGACACGACGTTCAGCGGCCGATCCAGTCCGCCACTTCGGTCGCGACCTGGTTGGCCGCCTGGTTGATCCCCGCCGCGGCGGACGTCGCATCGATCGCCGACACCGGCACGCGAGCCTCGAAGCGGCGCTTCTCGACCGACGTCTTGCCGACCCGGGTCAGCGACGCATCGAACGTCACCACAGCCTCGCGGGTCGTCGCATCGAGCCCGAACGACCGCAATTCGCCACCGAGCAACCCGCCCGGATCGCCGATCGACTGTGCCGTCGACAGCACGACCAGCCCGGTCCGCGACGCGACCGTGTCCGACACGAGCCGTGCGAACAGCCGCGCCGGCGGCTCCGCCCATTGCGCGTCGGTGACATAGGCGATCGACGTCGGCGTCGCCTGCACGGGCACGCGCGCGGTCGCGAGCGACTGCGGAACGACCGGCACCTGGATCGTGATCGACTTCGCGGTCGCCGAATCCTGGTTCTGGCCGACCGGCACCGACGAAGAACTCGTCAGCGTCAGCAGCGTGGGCGGCGGTTTCGCGCCGAAGCTGATGCACCCGGCAAGTGGCAGCATCGCGATCAGGATGAGCGGTGTCTTCATGGCGTGCCTCACTTACCCTTGTAATCCGGGAGCTTCTGCTGCCCGATCAGCGAACTTGCACCCTGCTGGTCGACCTTCTCGGCGACCGACGACAATGCCGCCGCGGTCGTCCGCAGGTCGTGGACCAGACGGTT
Source organism: Sphingomonas sp. SL1004 (assembly GCF_057815015.1). NCBI lineage: Bacteria > Pseudomonadati > Pseudomonadota > Alphaproteobacteria > Sphingomonadales > Sphingomonadaceae > Sphingomonas > Sphingomonas sp. SL1004. Next base: position 3,614,835 of record NZ_JBYMUX010000001.1, on the reverse strand, counting down.
GGCCTCGGGGATGGTCGTTTTCGAGAACGCCTGCAGGCCCGGACGCGCATCGCCGATCGCCGCGTTCAGCGTTTCGGCGCTTTGCTGTGCAGACGTGATCGCCTTGTTCAGGTTCGCCATCGCCGGCTTTACCTCTTCCGACAGCACACCGTTGGTGGTCTGCGCCAGAACGCCGAACTGCTGCGCGGCATCGCCCGCCTGCTGGATCGCCACGCGGGTCTGCGCCAGCGTCGCGGCAATCTCGGGACCACGGTCCGCAAGTGCGTCGGTCAGGCGGTTGGTGTTCTCGAGAATCCCGGCGATCGACGCCTGGTTCTTGTCGGTCAGCAAGCCGGTCAGGCGCTCCGTCAACGTCGACAGACGCTCGAGCAGCTGCGGGGCCGAGTTCAGGATCGCACCCAGCCCGCCCAGCTTGGTCGGGATCACCGGCACGCCATACGGGCATTCGGTCGGCGTCTTCGTTTCGGGGCAGCCGATCGCCGGCGCACCCTTGCGCGCGCCATCGAGCGAGATCTGGCTGACGCCCGTGAAGCCGACGCCCGAGATCGACGCGGTCGTGCCCTGCAGCACCGGCGTCTCGTCGTTGACGCTGATCCGGACGCGGACGAACTGCGGATCGTTCTTCCACAGCGAGATCGTCTTTACCTGTCCCGACGGCACGCCCGAGAACGTCACGGCAGAGCCGCGCGCGAGCCCGTCGACCGACTGGCGGAAGAAGATGTCGTATTCCTTCTCTTCCTTGCCGCCGATCCGCGCGATCCACACGGTGAACAGCGCCAGCAGGGCCAGCAGGATCAGCACGACGGCGCCGACTAGGACGTGGTTCGAACGGGTTTCCATCAGCGCGTCCTTGCTTCTTTCTCGGCGTATGTCGCGTCGGCGTCGTCCGGCGCGGACTGCTTGGACTGGACCTCAGTAGGGTGTCGGGCTGCTTGCTCGTCGGCGCGCTCGTGCGCCTCCTGCGTCGCGACCGCGGCACGGCCGCGGGGCCCCTTGAAATATTCCTCGATCCACGGGTGATCGAGCGCGATCAGTTCGTCGATCGTGCCAACCGCGATGACCTTCTTGTCGGCCAGCACCGCCACCCGGTCACAGATCGCGTACAGCGTATCCAGATCGTGCGTGATCAGGAACACCGTCAGGCCCAGCGTCTTCTGCAACGACTGGGTCAGCCCGTCGAACGCAGCAGCACCGATCGGATCGAGCCCCGCGGTCGGCTCGTCGAGAAACAGGAGCTCCGGATCGAGAGCGAGCGCGCGGGCAAGGCCGGCACGCTTCTTCATGCCGCCCGAAAGCTCGGCGGGAAACTTGTTTGCCGCATCCGCCGGCAAGCCCGTCATCACCACCTTGTACGACGCGATCTCGGCGAGCAGCGCCGGCGACAAATCCGGATAGAATTCGCGCAACGGCACTTCGACGTTCTCGGCCACCGTCAGCGTCGAGAACAGCGCACCGCCCTGGAACAGCACGCCCCAGCGCTTGCGGATCTCGGTCGCCTCGGTCTCTTCACGGCCGATATTGGGCTCGCCGAACACCGTGATCTCACCCGCGACCGGAGTCTGCAGGCCGATGATCGAGCGCATCAGCACCGACTTGCCGGTACCCGAGCCACCGACCACGCCGAGGATCTCGCCGCGCCGCACGTCGAGGTCGAGCCCCTCGTGCACCACGGAGTCGCCGAACGCGTTCTTCAGCCCCTTCACGGAGATGATGAAGTCGTCGGCCTTGGTGTCGTCCTTGCGGGGCATCAGTCCCAGCCTAGCCATGTGAAGAATACCGCGAAGAACGCGTCGAGGACGATCACCAGGAAGATGCCCTGAACCACCGCCGAAGTGGTGCGCAGGCCAACCTGTTCGGCGTCCGATTCGACCTGCATTCCCTGGAAACAGCCGGCGATCGCGATGATCGCGCCGAACACCGGCGCCTTGATCAGCGAGATATAGAGATCGGTGATCGGCACGACTTCGCGAATCCGCGCGATGAAGGTGACCGGCGGTATACCAAGCTGGACCCAGCAGAGCAGGCCACCGCCGATGATCGCGATCACCGACGCGTAGAAGCCGAGCAGCGGCATCATCACGATCGCGGCCAGCACGCGCGGCAGCACCAGCGCCTCCATCGGCGACACGCCGATCGTCCGCATCGCATCGATCTCTTCGGTCAGTTTCATCGTGCCGAGCTGTGCCGCGAACGCCGAGCCCGAACGCCCCGCGACCATGATCGCGGTCATCAGCAGGCCGAGTTCGCGGATCGTCAGGCGGCCGACGAGGTTGATCGTGAACACTTCGGCGCCAAACTGACGCAGCTGGACCGCGCCCTGCTGCGCGATGACCATGCCGATCAGGAAGCTCATCAGCCCGACGATGCCGAGCGCGGCCACCCCGACCACCTCGAACCGCTGGACGACGGCGTTGAACCGGAAACGGCGCGGATGACGGATGACGCTGCCGAACGCGATCGTGGTAGAACCCAGAAACGCGAGCAGGCCGAGCATCGTCTTGCCAGTGATGACCACCGCATCGCCGATCTCGCCGACCACGCGACTGATCGCGTTCACCTTGACCGGTCGGACGGCAACCGGCTGATCCGAAGCGACGACCTGGTCGAACAGCGCCTGCCCATCCTCGTCGAGCCCGGCGATCGTCGCGTCATTGCGGGCGGCGAAGCGGTGGACGACCCAGGCGCCTATCGTATCGATCCGGTCGACACCGCTGAGATCGACATGCTTCACCGAAGACGCATCGACGGCCTCGAGCCGATCGGGCAAATTGCCGATCTTTGCGAGCGACAGATCGCCGGTAAAGCGAAGCGTGCCGGTATCGGCACCGTCCTGCTGAAAATCGGCCATCGCGCTCATCGGGTTCCCCTTTGCGGCAAAGTGACTGGATCGGCAAGATGAATGCGGCGTAAGCAACGATGATGACTTTTTCTTCACCCCCCCCTTCTGCCGCAGACGCCCCGCCATCGCCCTCCCGGCCAAACGCGTCGCTGGTCCGTCTCGCGATCTACGACATGGACAAGACCATCACGCATGCGCCGACCTGGACGCCGTTCCTGCTCCATACGGCCCGGCGCGGCGGCGCTCCGTGGCGGCTGGCGCTGGTACCCTTCGCGGGCGTTGCGGCGCTCGGTTATGTCGGCAAGCTGATCAGCCGGGGACGCCTGAAATATGTGATGCAACGGATGATGCTGGGGAAACGCATGTCGCTGGCCGAGGAACGGCGCGCGGCGGACGCATTCGCCGACCGGATCATGCGCGACGGCGTGTTCGCGAGTGCGCGGACGCAGATCGAAGCGGACCGTGCCGCGGGGTACCGCCTCGTGATGGCGACCGCGTCGTACCGGTTTTATGTCGAGGCGATCGCCGAGCGACTTGGCTTCGACGCGGTGATCGGAACGGAGAGCGTGCGCGACGCGGACGGCGTCCTGCTGGCGGGGATCGAGGGCGAGAATTGCTACGGCCCGGCGAAACTGCGGATGATCGAGGCGTGGATGGCGCGCGAGCAGATCGACCGGAGCGCGGCGCATGTGCGGTTCTACTCCGATCATGTTTCGGACGCGCCGACCTTTGCGTGGTCGGACGAGCCGTTTGCGGTGAATGCGCATGGGCCTTTGCGGTTGCTGGCGAAGGCCAAGGGTTGGGCGATGCCGGATTGGGAGCGGTAGGTGCAGCGTCTGCTTCTGCGACAGGAATAGGATCGCAATTTCGGACACGTTGCACCAACACCACCCCGGCGGAGGCCGGGGCCCAATTGGGAAACGGTACTGATAATCGTTGCGCGCCGTTACTGTGACCTTGCCAATTGGGCCCCGGCCTTCGCCGGGGTGGTGAACTTGAGCCAGAGGCCGCACCGCTGTGTTCTCCCGCGAACGCGACAAGGCACCCTTCCCCTCTACCCTCCGGGGAGAGGGAGGGGCCCGCGCGCTCTTGCGCGTGGGAGGGTGAGGGGCTTGAGGCTATGGCGCGCGCCCAACCACCCCTCACTCTCCCGTCGCCTACGGCTCCTCCTTCCCTCTCCCCGGAGGGTAGAGGGAGACGCGCGCCTACAGCAGCACATCCACACTGTGGATCACCAACCCCACCAGCCCGCCGACGATCGTCCCGTTGACGCGGATATATTGCAGGTCGCGCCCGACCGCATTCTCCAGCCGCCGCGTGATCGTGTTCGCATCCCAGCTGCGTACCGTCTCCGATACGAGCTTGACGATGCCGTCGCCGTAATCCGCCGCGGCTCCCACCGCCGCGCGACGCACGAAGCGGTTGATCGTCCGCGACATGCGCGGGTCGTGCTGCAAGGTCTCGCCGAGCTGGCGGAGGATGTCGCCGAGCTTGCCCGCCATCGCCCGCTCCGGATCGCGCGCGATCGCGAGCAGCGCGCCGCGTGCCTGTTCCCACAACCCATCGAGCCAGCGCTGCATCGCCGGATTGTCGAGCAGCTCGTTCTTCATCGTCTCGACACGCTCGCGCATGCGGCGGTCATATTGCAGGTCCCAGGCAAGCCGATCGAGCCCCTCCTCCGCTTTCAGCCGCAGCGGATGTTCGGGATCCTCCGCCATCTCCGCTAGCAGTCGGTCGAACCCACTGATGAGCTTGTCCGCGACGGTCGTGTCGAGCCCGGTCCAGCGCAGGATCGAACCGGCCTTGTCATGGACCATTGCGCGGACGAGGTGATCGTTCGCCGCCAGCGTCTTCGCCGCCCAGCGGATCGCGCTTTCGAGCAACGGCGCGTGGCGGCGCTCAGCGATCGCAGCCTTCAGAAGCTGTCCCAGAATCGGCGAAACTTCGGTCTGGCGCAGGCGCGTGCCGATGCCGGCCTTCACCATGCCGCCTAACCGCGCCGGATCGAGCCCTTCCAAGACCTGCGCCACCAGCCGCGATGCGCCCTGGCGAAAACGGCCCCCTGCTCCCTCCGGTGGATCGGTCAGCCAGCGCGCGATCGCGCCGGCCACGTCGAGCCGGCGGGTCCGCCGGGCAACGACGACGGGAATCAGGAAATTATCGCGGAGAAACTGCGCCAGCGTATCACCGATCCGATCCTTGTTGCGCGGCACGATCGCGGTGTGGGGGATCGGCAGGCCGAGTGGGTGACGGAACAACGCCGTTACCGCGAACCAGTCGGCCAGACCGCCGACCATCGCTGCTTCGGCAAATGCGCGGATAAAGGCGAATGCGGGGTGGACCGACACCAGCGCACGGCTGACGAAAAACGTCGCCGCCATGAACACGAGCAGTCCGGTCGCAACTACCCGCATGCGGACCAGCGCGGCCGGGGCAGCTTCGCCGACCGGGCGCGTACGGGAAGAAACAGTCATACCCGAAACAATCCGCGAGCGCGGGGATAGTTCAGTCGCGCCGGCACCAAGTGCGATTCGACCAAGCCCGTTCGCGCTGCATGACGTCGAAGGGTCGCCCCGAACCGGGGTGCTTCGACGGCGCTCAGCACGAACGGGGAAAGCGCGTCATTCCGCCGGCTGCGTGCCGTCGCCAAGCTTGGGCGTTGCCGGCCCGAGCCGGGGCCCCGATGGTCCCGCCAGCCCGATAACCTCGCTGCCATCGTCACCGGGACGATAGGTCAGCAGCCGGCTGCCGAGCCGCGGCCCGATATACCGTTCGATGCCGACCGCCAGGCTGAACGCCGCCGGGACGATCAGCAGCGTCAGGATCGTCGACAGGACGAGCCCGCCGATCACGACGATGCCCATCGGCGCGCGCCACGATCCATCGCCGCCGATCGACAGCGCGGTGGGGATCATGCCGGCGACCATCGCCACCGTGGTCATCACGATCGGCTGCGCACGCTTGTGGCCGGCATCGACCACCGCGGTCCAGACGTCGATGCCCTTGCCCATCTCCTCCAGCGCGAAGTCGATCAACAGGATCGAATTCTTGGCGACGATGCCGAGCAGCATGAGGATACCGATGAACACCGGCATCGACACCGGATTTCCGGTCGCCCACAGCGCCAGCAATCCGCCAAGCGGCGCCAGCAGAAGCGAGCCCATGTTGACGAACGGCGGCAGCGCGCGGCGGTACAGCAGCACCAGCACCGCGAAGACGAGGAACGTACCGGCGATCACGGCGAGGATGAAATTGTTGATCATCTCCGCCTGGAACTTCGACTGGCCGAGCACGAGCTTGTTCACACCGGTCGGCAGGTTCATCATCGTCGGCAGCGCATCGATCTGCTTCTGCGCGACACCCGAGACGATGCCGGGCGCGAGATCGGCACCGATCGTCAGCTGACGCTGTTGATTGACGCGATCGATCTTGGTCGGGCCGGAGCCGAGCGTGATCTCCGCCACCAGATTGAGCGGCACCGATCCGCCCGACGCGGTCGACACCGGCAGGTTCTGGATCGTCGAAAGCTCGCTGCGCGCACCCTGATCGAGCGCCACGCGGATCGGGATCTGGCGATCGGAGAGCGAGAACCGCGCGGAATTCTGGTCGATGTCACCCAGGGTCGCGATGCGGATCGCCGACGACAGCGCCTGCGTGGTCACGCCCAGGTTCGCGGCGAGATCGAAGCGCGGCTTGATCACGATTTCCGGGCGCTGCAGATTGCCCGCGACCCGCGGTGCCACCAGACTCGGCAGGCGCGACATCTCGGTCACGATCTTCTGCGCCGTCGCATCGAGCAGCTTGGGATCGTCGCCGCCAAGCGTCACGCTCATGTCGCGCGTGCTGCCGCCCCAGCCATTCTGCGAACGGAACGAGACGCGTGCATCGGGGATCGCGGCGAGCTGGGGCGCGAGATTACGCTCGAACTCCGTGCTCTTCATCTTGCGATCGTCCTTCAGCGTCGCAGTGACGCGTCCGGAATTGACCGACCCGTTGGCTCCGCTGCGTGCATAGACCGATTGCACGTCGGGCTGCGAGCCGATCAGCGCGGCGACCTTGGTCACCACCGCTTCGGTCTGCGACAGCGTCGTGCCCGGCACCATGTCGATCACCGCCATCGAGGTGTCGTTGTCCTGCGCCGGCTGGAACGTCATCGGCAGCACGCCGAACATCACGATCGTCATCAGGAACGCGAACACGCCGAGCCCCAGCACCCAGAAGCGGTGGTCACGGAACCGGCCGGTAAAACGGTGGAACCCGCCGCGCGCCGCCGAAGCCTTGGCCTTGCCCGTTTCCAGCGTCCATTTCAGCGTGGCCATATAGCCGTCCATCAACACGCCTTCGCCGTGCGTCGCAGGCCCCGCGGACTTGAGGAAATAGGCGGCGAGCATCGGTGTGACGAGGCGCGCGACCGCGAGGCTCATCAGCACCGAGGCAACGACCGTGAGGCCGAAATTCTTGAAGAACTGCCCCGAGATACCCGGCATCAGGCCGACCGGCAGGAACACCGCGACGATCGCCATGGTGGTTGCCAGCACCGCGAGACCGATCTCGTCGGCGGCATCGATCGAGGCCTGGTACGCGGACTTGCCCATCCGCATGTGCCGGACGATGTTCTCGATCTCGACGATCGCGTCGTCGACCAGCACGCCCGCGACCAGGCTGAGCGCAAGCAACGTCATCTGGTTCAGGTTGAAGCCGAGCAGGTCCATGAACCAGAACGCCGGGATCGCCGACAGCGGGATCGCGAGCGACGAGATTACCGTCGCACGCCAGTCGCGCAGGAACAGGAACACCACGATCACCGCGAGCACCGCGCCCTCGATCATCGCGTGGATCGCGCTCTCATACTGCATCTCGGTGTATTTGACGCTGTTCGAGCGCAGCACGAAATGCACGTTCGGATTGCGCTTTTCCATCGCCGCGAGCTTCTTCACCGCCTCGTTGAAGACGGTGACGTCCGACGAGCCCTTGGAGCGCTGGAAATCGAAGCTGATCGTCTGGCGACCGTCGATCGCGGCACGGCTGCGCTGTTCGGCGTAGAGATCGCGGACCTGCGCGATGTCGGCCAGTCGTACCGTCCGGCCATTGCCGACGTTGATCTGAGTCTGCGCGAGCGCGACCGCGTCCTTGGCGTTGCCGAGCACGCGGACCGACTGTTCGGAGCCGGCGATCTCGGCGCGGCCACCCGCGGCGTTCAGATTGACCTGGCGAAGCTGGGCGTTGACCTGGCTCGCGGTGAGGCCCTGGCTCTGCAGCTTGAGCGGATCGAGGATGACGCGGATTTCGCGGCTGACGCCGCCGTTGCGATTGACCGCGGCCATGCCCGGCACCGACAGCAGTTCCTTGGCGACGTTGTTGTCGATGTACCAGCTGAGCTGTTCGACCGTCATGTCCTTGGCGATCACCGAGTAGCTGGCGAGATCGTTGTCGGTGGTGTTCGCGCGGAACACCTGCGGCTCGAGGATGCCCTCGGGCAGGTCGCTGCGGATCTGCGCGATCGCGTCGCGGACGTCGGTGACGGCGCGGTCGATCGGCGTGCCGATGCTGAGCTGGACGACGGTCTGCGACTGGCCTTCGGTGACCGTCGAATTGATCTCGTCGATGCCCTGGATCGAGCGCACTGCCGCCTCGACGCGCTGCGTGACCTGCGTTTCGAGCTCGGTCGGCGCCGCACCCGGCTGGTTGATGACGACGATGGCGATCGGGAAATCGATGTCCGGATCGTTGTTCACGTCCATCCGCATGAAACTGACGACACCCGCCAGCGTCAGCGCGAGGAACAGCACGATCGGCGGCACCGGGTTGCGGATCGCCCAGGCCGAGATGTTGCGGAAGTTCATGACCTCAGCTCGCCTTTTGCGGGAGGGACTTCGTGACCGGCTTCACCTTCTGGCCGGGGGCGAGGAAGCCGCCCGCGGACAATACCACGCGCTCCGTACCGTCGAGCCCGCCCAGGATCGTCACGCCGGCATCGGAAACCTGGCCGATCATGATATCGCGCCGGACCACCTTGTCATTTGCGCCGACGACATACACGAAACTGCCCTTCTCGTCGCTCTGCAGCGCCGAATCGGGGAGCAGCGGTGCCTGGCTCGCACCACCGACGATCGTCGCCGCGGCGAAACCGCCCGGCCGCAGCGCCGGATCATAGGCCACCGCGATCCGTGCGATGCCCTGGCGGCTCTGCGGATCGATCACCGGCGACACCTGCCATACCTGGCCGGGAAACCCTTGCGTCGTGCCGACCGGCACCACGGTCGCGCGCGCACCGGCATGGAGCCCTGCAAGATCCGCCTCGCTCAATTGCGCGCGCATCTCCATCTGGCCGTCCGCCGCCATGCGGAACAGCACGCCGGTGCCCGCGCCGACGACCTGACCCGATTCGACACCGCGCGTGAGGACCAGCCCCGCGGCGGGCGCCCGGATATCGAGCCGGCCGTTGCGCGCCCGCGCCTCGCCGAGCGTCGCCTGCGCCACCTTCACGCGCGCCGCGGCGGCATCGCGAGTCGCCGCCTTGCGCTGGAGATCGGCCTTCGAGATGAACCCGCGATCGACCAGCTGCTGGGCGCGATCGAGTTCGGCCTGTGCGATCGTCTCGTCCGAACGTGCGACGCTGACCGAGGCGGCCAGCGACGCCGCGGTCTCGGTCTGGACCGAGCGGTCGACCGTCGCCAGCACCTGGCCGGCCGATACCCACTGGCCCGGCTCGACCAGCACGCGGGTGATCATCCCGCCCTCGCCCGCGACGCCGACCGGCATTTCGCGACGCGCCGCGATCGTGCCGGTGGCGGAAATCGTGCGATCGATCGTCTTGCGACCGGGCACGACTACGGAGACGGTCGGCACCTGCTCGACCACCGGGCCGGCCGCGGCATCCTTCTTGCCGGACTTGAACGCGAACACCGCGGCGGCGATCGCCAGCACGACCAGGACGGCGATGATGATAGTGCGGCGACGATGCGACGGTACGCTATAGTCGGGCAGCGCCAGCTGGTCGTCGCTCTCGCTGGCGCCACTGTGACCGGCCATCTTCGTCTCGTAATTCATGCGCGTCACAATCCCAATTTCGACCGGTCTTGTCTCGACCCGCACCATCGTTCGCAAGCTGTGTTATCTGAATAAGTCACCGTGCTCAAGCCCCCCGACCAACGCAGGCCGGAGACATGCTTCGAATCCGATCCATTCGCAATGATGTTCGAAGAGTTTCGGCCGGCGTTTAGGGCTACAGGTTTCCGCGACCGTTCAGCTTGCGTTGACGTCATCTGCGCGACACGCGGTGGCATCGTTCCCCGGGAGAGATATCCATGAAGACCGCCGTGTTCCTTACCGCGCTTGCCGCCGTCGCGCTGCCGGGCGCCGCCGCCATCGCCCAGACCGCGCCGACGACTGTCGAGCCGATGGTCCCGGCCGCCGGCACCGTGCTCGACGTCACCGCCGAGGGCCGTACGACTCGCGTCCCCGATCTGGCGACGATTCGCGCCGGCGTCGTCTCGCAGTCGACGACTGCCGCCGCCGCGCTCACCGACAATGCGCAGCATATGGCGAAGGTGCTGGCCGCGCTGAAGCGTGCCAACGTTGCACCGCGCGATATCGCCACGTCCTCGGTGCAGTTGGCGCCGCAATATCGCTATGCGGACAATCAGCCGCCGGTGATCACCGGATATCAGGCGACAAACACCGTCTCGATCCGGTTCCGCGACGTGGCCAAGTCCGGCACGATCCTCGATGCGCTGGTGGCGGAGGGCGCCAACCAGATCGACGGGCCGAACCTGTCGATCGACAAGCCCGAGGCGGCACTCGACGAAGCGCGGACCGATGCGATCGCACAGGCCAAGCGTCGCGCCGACCTCTACGCCAAAGCAGCGGGGCTGCGCGTGTCGCGGATCGTGTCGATTGCCGAGTCGGGCCAGGATGCGGGTGGCTCGCCGCAGCCGATGTTCATGGCGCGCGCGGCGATGGCCAAGGACAGCACGCAGATCGCGCCGGGCGAGAAGGACGTGACGGTGACGCTGTCGGTGCGGTTCTTGCTGAACTGACCCCTTGCTTCGTCACCCCGGACTTGTTCCGGGGTCCACCGTTCCGCGAAATCTACGGGCAGAGGATGCGCGGAACGGTGGATGCCGGAACAAGCCCGGCATGACGGAAGAGCCATGCTCCGTCTGTACCGCGCACGCGAAAAGGGCCGCCCGGTTGCCCGGACGGCCCTTTCAATTCGCGTCGGAAGCGAACTCTTAGCGAACGCTACCGCGACGCACGAGGTTCACGATCGCGAGCAGGACGATGGCGCCCAGCAGCGACACGATGAACGAGGTCAGCGTGAGCGGTGCGTTGTTGATCGAGCCACCCGACAGGATCAGGCCGCCGATGAACGCACCGACGATGCCGACGATGATGTTCAGGAAGATACCCTGCTGCGCGTCGGTGCGCATGATCATGCTGGCGATCCAGCCGATGACGCCGCCGATGATCAGCCAAAGAATGAGACCCATGATATTTTCCCTCCGTTGAACCCGTATCCGGGCGATGGCGGAAAGACGAGCGAGCGGTTATTTTTGTTCCGCCCGCGTTTTGAATCTGGTCCAGGTTTTGCCGATCAATACTTTTGTTGGCGTTCGTACAATGACTTATAGTGTTGAATGCGCGTCACCCGGAGACCGGGCATGCCGGAGCGATCGATCGCGCGTTGCCAACCGGCGAATTCCTCGACCGTCAGGCCGTAGCGCGCGCAGACATCATCGACGCTGAGAAGACCGCCATTGACGGCAGCGACCACCTCGGCCTTGCGGCGCACCACCCAGCGCGTCGTGCTCGGCGGCGGCAGGCTGTCCAGGGTAAGCTGCTCACCAAGCGGCCCAATGACCTTGCCGGGACGAATCTTCTGGTTCTCGATCATTTGAAACCTCTGGTCGGGGCGGGGGGCCCCCTCTCGATACGCACACACGACACATAGTCGCAGGGTTTGAAGATCGGCTGAAACGCCGCGGTAAACAGCATCTTCATTCGTCCTTCCACCGGGTTAAGGCCGCCGCCATCGGCCCATTGAACGCACCGTGCAGCGGCTCGAACAGCTTCGGATCAATCGTCGCGCGGGCAAAGCCGGCCTGTACCGCCGCGGTCGGGCTCGCCGCCTGCCGGGCGGCGATACCGACGATCAGGACGGCCAGATCACCGGGGAGAGCGGTAATCTCTGCGTCACGATCGAAACGGGAAAAACTCAGGTCCAACGGGATACTCGCACAACGTCTGGGAAGCCCGGTCTAGCGCGAGGGGGTGAAGGGACCGTAAAACTCGGCGAAAGAGTTCGTGAACTTGTCGCTTTTTTCCAATCGCCGGTCGCGTTTTTCAACCATTTCGGCTTGATCGACGTTAACGAATGCATCTTTTTGCAACCGGATGCCGTGCCGCTTATATGACGTGCATGGATCAGACCGATTTTCAGCTCGGGCCAGATATGGCCGGAAAGCGCATCGTCGTGGCGATGTCGGGGGGCGTCGACAGCTCGGTCGTCGCAGCGCTGGCGCATGCCACCGGTGCCGAGACGATCGGCGTGACGCTGCAACTCTACGATCACGGCGAGGCGGTCGGTCGCGCCGGGTCGTGTTGCGCGGGCCGCGATATCCGCGATGCGCGTGCGGTGTGCGACCGGCTCGGGATCGCGCATTACGTGTTCGATCACGAAACCAGCTTTCGCGAGCAGGTGGTGGACAAGTTCGCCGACGAATATCTCGCGGGCCGGACCCCCATCCCTTGCGTCCAGTGCAATATGGGGCCGAAATTCACCGACCTGCTGAAGCTCGCGCGGGACCTCGGCGCCGACTGCCTCGCGACCGGGCATTACGTCCGGCGGGTCGAGGGCGTGCACGGCGCCGAACTCCACCGCGGCGCGGATCCCGCGCGCGACCAGAGCTATTTCCTGTTCGCGACCACGCAGACGCAGCTCGACTATCTGCGTTTTCCGCTGGGTGGCCTGCCGAAAGCACGCGTGCGCGAGATCGCGGCAGAGCTAGGGCTCGGCGTTGCCGCCAAGCCGGACAGCCAGGACATCTGCTTCGTGCCCGATGGCGATTATGCCGGGCTGGTGAAGAAGCTGCGGCCCGAAGCGGCCGAGACCGCGGGCGACATCGTCGATCTTGGCGGCGCGAAGCTCGGCGAGCATCGTGGGCTGATCCACTTCACCGTTGGCCAGCGCCGCGGCCTGGAGATCGGCGGCAGTCCCGAGCCGCTCTATGTCGTCCGCGTCGAACCCGAGACGAAACGCGTCGTCGTCGGCCCCCGACGCGCGCTCGCGGTCGGGGCGGCGCGGATGACCGATATCAACTGGTTGGGCGGCGACTTCACCGGGCCGCTCACTGCGAAGGTTCGATCGATGGCCAAACCCGTCCCTGCTCGCCTGGTCGGCGACCGGGTAGTGTTCGATGCGCCCGAATACGGCGTCGCCCCCGGCCAGGCGGCGGTGCTCTATGCCGGCGAGCGCGTGCTTGGCGGTGGCTGGATCGCGGAGACCGAGGCGGCACTCGCCGCCGCCTGACGCGTTGAGGCGGCATGGATATCGAAACCTTGCGCCGCCAGATGGAAGCCGCCGCCGCCGCGATGGACTTCGAGACGGCGGGCAAGTTGCGCGATCAGATCAGCGTGTTGCGCGGTGGCGGCGAGGTCGCGGACACGGCTGGGCTGACCCGGCAACAACCGGGTGCGATGGGACTCGGCACCAGCCAGCAGCGCATGACGCCGCCGCCAGGCTGGGTAAAACCGAAAAAACCCGATCCGATGACCAGGGGGCGCAAGCGGTAATCCGAAATGACGTCCCGATCGTGCAATCCTCCCCCGCCAGGGGGAGGTGGCGCCGAAGGCGACGGAGGGGGCGGTAAGCGATCACGTCGGGTTCGCGTCCTCCCCCTCCGACTGGCAAGCGCCAGCCACCTCCCCCTGGCGGGGGAGGATCAAAAAAGGGCACTAGGCACTCAAGGCAGCAGGAACGTGCCCTCGATCGTCGTAACGCACGATCCCCCAAGCACCACCCGGTCCCCCTCGAGCCGACACGACAGCTTCCCACCCCGCGCACTCGCCTGATACGCGGTAAAGCTGTCGCCCAGCATAGGCGCCCAATACGGCACCATCACCGCATGCGCCGAGCCCGTCACCGGATCCTCGTCGATCGCATAATACGGCGTGAACACCCGGCTGACGATGTCGGTCGCCTCCCCCCGCGCCGCGACGATCGCGACGATCGGGAACTTCGCCAGCGCCGCGAAGTCCGGCTTCAGGTCACGCACGATGCCCTCGTTCTCGACGATCACGAGCGCATACCCCTTCTCGTGCCACAACGTCTCGACCGGCGATGCAATGTTCAACGCCGCGACGATCTCCGGGATCGCCTTCGGACTCGGCCCCCAAGCCGGCAGCTCCAGCGTGTACCCGCTATCCGCCCGCGCAACCTCCAGCATCCCCGCCTGCCGAGTCCGGAACCGCACGCAGTCGAGCGCGGTATCCGACGACAGCACGAAATGCCCGCTCGCCAGCGTCGCGTGACCACACAGCGCAACCTCCGCCCCCGGCGTAAACCAGCGCAGGTCGAAATCGACGCCTTCGTCATCCGACGCGACGATGAACGCCGTCTCGCTCAGGTTGTTCTCCTGCGCGATGTTCAACAGCACGTCGTCGTCGAGCCACGAGGACAGCGGCATCACCGCCGCCTGGTTGCCGCCGAACGGCGTGTCGGAAAACGCATCGATCTGCGCGAACGGTATTCTCATGTCTGAAGCCCCTTAGACCCGCTTGCCGAACCCCGAGCGGGTTATACCCGCTTACCGAACCCCAAGCGGGTTATACCCGCTTGCCGAACCAGTGCGGCGTCACGTCCGCCTCGACCAGCGGATTGTCGGTATCGACGTGCCCCTCCGGATCGAGATGGATCAGCACCTCGACCTTCGGGAACGCGGTGCGCAAATTGCGCTCGACCGCCTCGACGATGTCGTGCGCGTTGGCCACCGTCAGGTCGCGAGCGACCTCCATGTGGAACTGCGCGAAGTCGTGGCTCCCCGAGCGCCGCGTGCGGAAATCGTGGATACCGCGGATGCCGGGCTGCCGCGCGGCGACATCGAGGAACTGCGACCGCAGATCCTCGGGCCATTCCTTGTCCATCAACTGGTCGATCGCGTTCGACGACGCCTGGAACGCACCCCAGGCGAGCCACAGCGCGATGACGATGCCGAAGATCGGATCCGCGCCGCTCCACCCGACATATTGATCGAGCACCAGCGCAACGATCACCGATCCGTTGAGCAGCACGTCGGACTGGTAATGCACGTTGTCCGCGAGGATCGCGACCGAGCCGGTCTGGCGTATGATCCGGCGCTGATAGGACAGCAGGAACACCGTCGCGACGATCGCGATCACCGACACGCCGATGCCGAAATCGGCGCCGGTGGTCGGCTGCGGATCACCGAACGCCAGGATCGCGCGCCAAGCGATGCCGACAGCGGAAGCGGTGATCAGCATGACCTGGAACAGCGCAGCCAGCGCCTCCGCCTTGCCGTGGCCAAAGCGGTGGTCGTGATCCGCCGGCGTCGCCGCGAGCCGCACGCCGTACAGCGTGACCAGCGACGCGAGCAGGTCGAGCGCGGTGTCGGCGAGCGACCCCAGCATTGCCACCGAGCCCGTCGACCACGCCGCAAAGCCCTTCAGCAGCAGCAGGAAACACGCCATCGCGACGCTGGCGAGCGCCGCGCGGGTTGCGAGGGGTATGACCCTGCGACGTTCGTCCTGCGTCATGGGAACAGCAGCCCTTCGCTCCAGCCGCCGTCCTGACGCGTAAACAGCCGGCGCTCGTGAAGACGATGCGCGCGGTCCTGCCAGAACTCGATCCGCGTCGGCGTCACGCGGTAGCCACCCCAATGCGGCGGCCTTGGCACGTCCTGCCCCTCGAACTTCGCGGTCATTTCGGCAAAGCGCTGCTCGAACGTCTCGCGACTGTCGAGCGGCCGGGACTGCTCCGACGCCCACGCGCCCAGCTGCGAATCACGACCGCGAGAGGCGAAATAGGCGTCCGACTCTTCGTCGGTCGCCCATGATACCGGCCCCTCGATGCGGATCTGCCGGCGCAGCGACTTCCAGTGGAACAGCAGCGCACCCTGCGGATTGGCCGCCAGTTCGCCCGCCTTGCGGCTCTCGCGGTTGGTATAGATCACGAAACCGTCCGGACCGTGGCCCTTCAACAGCACCATGCGCACCGAAGGCCGCCCCTCGGCATCCGCCGTCGCAAGCGCGACCGCATTCGGATCGTTCGGCTCGGACTGCTTGGCTTCGGCGTACCAGCTATCGAACAGCGTGAAAGGATCGTCTGACATGCGCGCGCCTTAGCGGGATTCGGCGCGGAACGAAACTTGGGAACGACTCTACCGTGCCGATGATTGACCCAGGTAATCGAATCGTTTCCGCAACGAAGGGACGCCAAGTGGCAGCACGCGCATATTGGCAGGGGCAGATCCGGCTGGCCCTCGTCTCGATCCCGGTCGAGATCTATTCCGCGACGAAATCCGGCGCGGCGGTGTCGTTCAAGCAGATCCACGAGCCGTCGGGCCAGCCGATCCATTACGACAAGGTGGTCACCGGCGTCGGCCCGGTCGATGCCGACGAGATCATGAAGGGATACGAGGTTTCGAAGGGCGAATACGTCCTGCTCGACCAGGACGAGATCGACGCGGTGAAGCTCGAGTCGAAGAAGACGCTGGAGCTGACGCAGTTCGTCGATGCGAGCGAGATCGACGTGCTCTATTACGAGAAGCCTTATTTCGTGGTGCCCGCGGATGACCTCGCGGAGGAAGCGTTCATCGTTCTGCGCGAGGCGTTGAAGCGGACGAAGAAAGTCGGCCTAGGCCAGCTCGCAATGCGCGGCCGCGAATATGTCGTCAGCCTGAAACCGTGCGGGCGCGGCATGGTGCTGGAGACGCTGCGCTATGCCGACGAGGTGCACAAGGCGCAGGGGTATTTCCGCGATATCCCTGATGACAAGCCGTCCGAGGAATTGCTGGAACTGGCCGAGGCGCTGATCGGGAAGCGGAGCGGCGATTTCCACCCGCAGGAGTTCCACGATCGCTACGTCGACGCGCTGAAGGATCTGATCGAACGCAAGCGCAAGTCGAACGGGAAGAAGATCATCGAGGACAAGGACACCGGCGGGAAGACGGGCTCGAACGTGGTCGACCTGATGGCGGCGTTGAAGAAGTCGATGGCGGCGAAGGAGCCGGCCAAGGCTGCGGAGAAGAAGACGCCGGCCAAGAAGGCGCCTGCGAAGGCCGCTGCGAACAAGCCCGTCGCGGCAAAAAAGCGTGCATAGCCTTATTCTCCTCCCCTCCCGTGAGCGGGAGGGGTCGGGGGTGGGCTCGCGCTCTCCTCGAACGGAGCGGTTGGCGATGGCGCGAGCCCACCCCCAGCCCCTCCCGCTTGCGGGAGGGGAGTAGATGGCTGTCGATCCCCTCGCGCTCTACAATTCCAAGCGGAACTTCACCAAGACCGCCGAACCCGCGGGCACGCTAGCCCCTGGCAACGGCAATTCGTTCATGGTCCAGAAGCACGACGCGACCCGCCTCCACTGGGATTTCCGCCTCGAAATCGACGGCGTCCTCAAAAGCTGGGCGGTCACCCGAGGCCCCAGCCTCGACCCCAACGAAAAGCGCCTCGCTGTCCGCACCGAGGACCACCCGCTCAGCTACGCCACCTTCGAAGGTACGATCCCCGCCGGCGAATATGGCGGCGGCACGGTAATGCTGTGGGACCGCGGCACCTGGTCGCCGATCAAGGGCAAGTCGGCGAAGGATCTCGACAAGGGCCACCTCCACTTCGTCCTCGATGGCGAGCGGATGAAAGGCGAATGGCTGCTCATCCGCCTGAAGCCCCGCGCAGAGGAGAAGCGCGAGAACTGGCTCCTCCGCAAGATCGACGACGCCGCGGCCGGCGGCACCGACACGCTGGTCGAGGAAGCCCTGACCAGCGTCTCGACCGGCCGCACGATGATCGAGATCGAAGAAGGCAAATCCTCCCCGGCACGGGGAGGGGGACCAGCGAAGCTGGTGGAGGGGGCGGGCCGCAAGAGTACCGCCAGCCGTAAAGGTGTCGCCAACGGCAAGCCCCCCTCCACCCCCGCGAAAGGTCGCGGCGGTCCCCCTCCCCGTGCCGGGGAGGAATTTCAGGACCTGCAACTCTGCACCCTCGTCGACGCCGTCCCCACCGGCTCCGCCTGGCTGCACGAGGTAAAATACGACGGCTACCGCGCACTGATCTCCGTCGCCAATGCCAAGGCCAAGGTCTTCACCCGCACTGGCCTCGACTGGACCGACAAGTTCGCCGCAATCGCCGAGGCCGCCGCCAAACTCCCGGTAAAATCCGCGCTGATCGACGGCGAGATCGTCGCGTTCAAGGACGGCCACCCTGACTTCTCGACGCTGAAGGACGCGATCTCCGCGGGCGGCGACATGACGCTGTTCGCGTTCGACCTGCTCGCCCTCGATGGCGAAGACCTGACCGGCCTCTCCAACCTCGACCGCAAGGCGCGCCTCCAACCTCTTATCCCCGAGGACGAGGACCGCCTCCGCTACTCCGACCACGTCATCGGCGCGGGCGAGCAATTGTTCGAGACGATGTGCCGCGAAGGCCTGGAGGGCATCGTCTCGAAACGCGCCGACGCGCCCTATGCGGGCAAGCGTACCAAGGCGTGGCTCAAGGTCAAATGCACGCACCGCCAGGAATTCGTGATCGTGGGCTGGCTCCCATCCGACAAGAAACGCGGGTTCAAGTCGCTGCTGCTCGGCGTCCGCGAGGGCAAAGGCTATCGGTACGCCGGCAAGGTCGGCACCGGGTTCGACCAGGCGCTGATGGACGAGATCCGCGACAAGCTCGACGCGCTCGATCGCAAGACGCCGACCGTCGAGGCCCCCAAAGCCGCCGTCCGCGGTGCGAAATGGGTCACGCCGAAACTCGTCGCGGAGGTCGCCTACGCCGAAGTCACGCCCGACGGCGTGCTGCGCCATTCGAGCTTCATCGGCCTGCGCGAGGACAAGGCGGCGAAGGACGTCGTCGCCGAGACGCCCGCCCCGCTGCCGGAGGTGGAAGAGACCGCCGCACCGGAGACCAACATAAAGGTCAGCAGCCGCGACCGCGTGATCTTCGACAAGTCCGACGTCACCAAGGGCGATCTGGCGGATTATTACGTCGCAGTCTCGGGCATCATGCTGCCGTTCGCCGCCAACCGGCCAGTCAGCCTAGTCCGCTGCCCGCAAGGCCGCTCGCGCGCGTGCTTCTTCCAGAAACACGACGCTGGCAGCTTCGGCGACGCGGTCCACCAAGTGCCGATCCGCGAGAAGGACGGCTCGACCGAAGATTATCTCTATGTCGACGACGCGGACGGGCTGGTCGCGTGCGTGCAAATGGGAACGATCGAGTTCCACGGCTGGGGCTCGTCGAATGCGACCTTGGAGAAGCCCGACCGCCTCGTGTTCGATCTCGATCCCGACGAGGGGCTCGACTTCGGTGATACGAAAAAGGCGGCCGAGCATCTGAAGAACCAGCTCGCCGAACTGGGGCTGGTCAGCTTCCCGATGCTGTCGGGCGGCAAGGGCGTGCACGTCGTCGTGCCGCTCACGCCTGACGCCGAATGGCCGGCGGTGAAGGACTTCGCAGACCGCTTCGCGCGAGCGATGGCGGGCGCCGAGCCCGAGCGCTTCGTCGCGACGATGGCGAAGGCCAAGCGCAAGGGCCGCATCTTCATCGACTGGCTCCGCAACCAGCGCGGCGCAACCGCGGTAATGCCGTATTCGGCGCGGGCGAGAGCGGGCGCGCCGGTAGCGGCACCGGTATCGTGGACCGAGTTGCGCGATATCGAGACGGCGGCGCGCTGGGGTGTAAGGGATGGGGCGGAGTTGATCGCGCGGGCTGGGTCGCGGGCGTTGGCGGGTTGGGGTGTGGCGGATCAGGTTCTACCGGATTTGTGAGCGGCCGCCCCTCCCAACGCACAACCACCCCGGCGAAGGCCGGGGCCCAATTGGAAAGTTAGTCGTAACGGCGCGATGCCCTTCATTATCGCCGTCCCCCAATTGGGCCCCGGCCTCCACCGGGGTGGTTGAGCGCGTGGGGAGTCTTTCACTTTTACCCAGCCCTACCCTACCCAGCTGCGCCCCCTCCCCACCCGTCATCCCAGCGAAAGCTGGGATATTCATGGGGCGAGCGTCGCGTCCGCCAAGCAGAATATCCCAGCTTTCGCTGGGATGACGGGTGGGGCTGGAGTGAGTGACGAGCGACGGGTGGGGATGGCTACGATCGTCCAACCGATACGGCGAAGCGCATCCGCCTCTGCAACAATTTATGTTGCACCGCCGCGTCGAAAGGTGAAACACCGCCGCCTGCATTCGGGGGCTTGAGGCATTGGACACGGCGACGCAAACCGCGCCCCTTTTCGACGCGATGATCCACGCCGAGCGCTGGATCGCCGACTATTGCGCGCGCAGCACCAGCGCGGACGTGCTCTGCGAAGACGCCGACCCCGCCTGGGCGGCGATGTTCGCCGAGCTCGCGACCGTCGCTTCGGACGACCTCGGCCACATCCGCGAACGCGTCCAGCGCCACGCGGTCGACATCGGCACCGGCTTCCGCATCGCCGACGAACCGGACGAGCGCCCCTGGCCCGTCTCGCCCGTACCCTTGCTGATCGAAGCCGGCGAATGGGCCGGCATAGCGCGCGGCGTGATCCAGCGTGCGACGCTGATGGAAACGGTGATCGCCGACCTCTACGGCGAGGGAAAGCTGGTCGCCGACGGCCACATCCCCGCCGCGCTCGTCACCGGCAGCCCGTTCTTCCTCCGCCCGATGGTCGGGCTCGACCCGCCCGGCGGCCGCCATCTCGATTTCATCGCGATCGATCTCGGCCGCGGGCCGACCGGCGAGTGGCGCGTGCTCGCCGATCACCTCCGCGCCCCCGCCGGCGCGGGATATGCGCTGGAGAACCGCATCGCCGTCAGCCGCACGCTCGGCGGGTTGCAGGATCGGCTCAACGTCCAGCGCCACGCGCCGTTCTTCGCCGCGTTCCGCGCCGGGATCGCGGCGATGTGCAAGCGGACCGACCCGCGGATCGGGCTGCTCACGCCCGGCCGGTTCAACCCGAGCTATCCCGAACAGGCACACCTCGCGCGCTATCTTGGACTGCTGCTGGTCGAGGGCGCCGATCTCGCCGCGCTCGAGGACAAGGTCTATGTCCGCACCATCGGTGGGCTCAAGCGTATCGATGCGCTGTGGCGGCGGCTCGACCCGCGGCTGCTCGATCCGCTGGCGTTCGACACGCATTCGCAGATCGGCGTGCCCGGGCTGATCGACGCGTACGCAGCCGGCAACGTCGTGCTGTCGAACGCGCCGGGCTCGGCCGTGCTGGAGGCGCCGGCGTTCTCGGCGTTCCTGCCGCAGCTGGCGAAATCGCTGCTTGGGGAAGACCTGCTGCTCCCCAACATCGCGACGTGGTGGTGTGGGCAGGACGGCGCGCGCGCGCAGGTCGACGCCAATTTCGATCGCCTGCTGATCGGGCCCGCTTTCCACGCGCGCCCACTCGGGATGACCGGCGGCCCGACCACCGGCGCAGACATCACCGGCGAGGCCCGGACGCGCCTGCTCGCCGACATGGCGAACAGGCCGCAGGATTATGTCGGGCAGGAACTGGTCCAACTCTCGACCATGCCGGTCGTCGTTGGCGACGCGCTGGTCCCCCGCCCCTTCACCCTGCGCGTGTTCGCGGCGCGTAACGGCGACGGCGAATGGACCGTCCTCCCCGGCGGATTCGCGCGGATTGGCGAGCATCCTGACGCGCGGGCGGCGGTGATGGGCGAAGGGATCTGGTCTGCGGACGTCTGCATCTACGGCGCGGAGCCGGTCGCGCCCGTGTCGCTGCTGACCGCACCCGATTCGCTCCACGTCCGCCGCAATCCGGGCACGTTGCCGAGCCGGGTGGCGGACAATTTCTACTGGCTCGGGCGCTATCTGGAGCGCGGCGAGGCGCTGCTTGGCGCGATCCGGGTGATGCTCGGCAATTCGATCGACGTCGACGGCGGCGCCGTGCTGTCGCCCACCACGGTCGGCAAGCTGGTCGGGCTGATCGTCGGCGCGGGCAGCGCGCCGCACCCGCCGTCGCTGCGCCGCGCCGACCTGACCGCGCTCGCCCGCACCGCGATGGAGGACGAGGCGTGGCAGTCGATCCTGACGCTAAACCGCAACGCCCGCGAAATCGGCGAAGGCTCCCGCGATCGGTTGTCGGCGGACATGGTGCGGTTGCTCGAGGCGCCCTTCCCGACGCATCGCGGGATGCTGGAGCGGGCGGGGTCGCTGCAACGGCGCTATGCGGCGATCGCGGGGCTGTCGGCGGAGCATATGGGGCGGACGGCGGCATGGCGCTTCCACGATCTCGGGCGGCGCGTGGAGCGGGCGATGGCGATGGCGCGTGCGATCCGGTTGTTCGGGATGCCGGGCGCGTCGCCGGACGACCTGTCGGTTCTGCTCGACCTCGCCGATAGCCAGATCAGTTATCGGCAGCGTTATCCGACCGGGATCGCACGCGTGCCGGTGATGGATCTGGTGGCGCTCGATCCGGGCAATCCGCGCAGTCTGGCGTTTTCGGCGGAGCGGATCGCGGCGCGGTTGGCGGAATTGCCGGTGCTCAGCGACGACGAGATGGCGGAGCCGCAACAGGCGCAGGCGACCGGGTTGCAGGCGATCATGATGACCGCGACGGCCGCGGAGTTGAATGCGGAGACGCTGGGAGATATCGAGCGGCGGCTTGGTGCGGTGTCGGATGCGCTGGCGCGACGGTATTTCCTGCAGGGGGCCGAGCCGTTGCGGACTAGCGGGCTGACCTTGGCGTGAGAGGCGTGACCGTGCAAATCCTCCCCGGTACGGGGAGGGGGACCATGCAGCGCATGGTGGAGGGGGCTCTCCACCAGCGCACCGTTCGTGGCGCCCCCCCTCCACCACCAGCAAGCTGGCGGTCCCCCTCCCCGTACCGGGGAGGATTTTCATGATCTACGATATCCGCCACGTCACCACGTTCGATTACGGCGCGAGCGTCAAGTTTGCGCGCTGCAATCTGCGGTTGAAGCCGATCGACTGGCCGGGGCAGCACCTCGATAGCTATGCGCTGTCGGTGCATCCGGCTGGGCGGACCAGTGCCGCGCGCGCGGAGGCAGGGCTCGCCAACGTCACGCGGCTGGTGGTCGACAGTCCGGTGCGGCATCTGACGATCGAAAGCCGGTCGCGGATGACGGTCGACCGACTCGTGCCCGTGCCCGACGCCAGCGATCCGACGCTGGGCGAGATCGCGGCGATGGCGCGCGCGAGCACCGATCTCTCCGCGGCGAGCCCGGCGAACTATATCTACCCCTCCCCGCTGATCCCGCTCGACCAGACGATCGCGGACTATTGCGCGGTCGATCTCGATCCGTGGCGAGGCGCGCTGGAGGCGGGGATCGCGCTCGCCCGTCGGATCCAGGAAGAGTTCGAGTTCGATGCCGACGCGACGCTGGTCGATACGCCGCCGCACGAGGCGTTCCTCCAGCGCAAGGGCGTGTGCCAAGATTTCGCGCAGATCATGATCACCGGCCTGCGCGCCGCGGGCCTCCCCGCAGCCTATGCGTCAGGCTATATCCGGACGATCCCGCCCCAAGGTCAGCCCCGCCTCGTCGGGGCGGATGCGACGCATGCGTGGGTATTGCTGTGGTGCGGCCCGGCGCGCGGCTGGATCGGAGTCGATCCGACCAACGGAATCTGGATGGCGAGCGATCATATCGTGATGGCGGTCGGCCGGGATTATGCCGAGATCGCGCCGGTCGATGGGGTCGTTCTCGGGTCGGGTGCGCAGAATATGGATGTCAGCGTCGACGTGGCGCCGTTGGACGATGCCGTCGCGATCTGAGCGCCCGGGCTCAAGCCATACGCACACGCGCAATTGCGTTGCGCGGGCGCTCCCCCCACATAGACGCGCAAGTAAGAATGGGGACGTAAGTGGCCGATCCGTACAAGACTCTGGGTGTAGCGCGCGACGCGACCGAAGCCGACATCAAGAAGGCGTACCGCAAGCTCGCGAAAGAGCTTCATCCCGATCGCAACAAGGACAACCCGAAGGCGTCGGAGCGGTTCAGCACGGTCACCAACGCGTACGACCTGCTGAACGACAAGGACAAGCGCGCGCGGTTCGATCGCGGCGAGATCGACGGCGACGGCAACCCTGCGTCACCGTTTGGCTTCGGCGGCGGTGGCGGCGGGCGCCCCCAGCCCGGCGGCGGCTTCCGCAGCGAGGGCTATGAGAGTGGCGCCGGCGGGGCCGACATGAGCGATATCTTCGAGGGCCTGTTCGGCGGCGCGCAGCGTGGCGGCGGCGGCGGGTTCTCCGGCGGTTTCGGGCGCAGGCCGCAGCCAAAGGGCGAGAATGTCGCGTATCGCCTGCAGGTCCCGTTCGTCGAAGCCGCGACGCTGGAGCCGCAGCGCGTGACGCTGTCCGACGGCAAGACGCTCGACCTCAAGCTGCCCGCCGGCGTCGAGAGCGGCACGCAGATGAAGCTGGCCGGCAAGGGTGAGCAGGGTCCGGGCGGCGCGGGCGATGCGATCCTGACGATCGAGGTGCAGCCGCACAAATTCTTCATCCGTGACGGCGACGACGTTCGACTGGAACTGCCGATCACGCTCGCAGAGGCGGTGCTGGGCGGCTCGATCAAGGCGCCGACGGTCGACAAGCCGGTGATGCTGACGATCCCCAAGGGCACGACGTCGGGCAAGACGCTGCGGCTCAAGGGCAAGGGTTTCCACAAGAAAGGCGGTACGCGGGGCGACCAGTTGGTCACGCTGATGATCGACATTCCCGCCAGCGATGCGGCGCTGACCGCGTTCGTCGAAAGCTGGGATGGACGCGAGGCGGGGAACCCTCGGGGGGCCATGGGCGTCTGAACGCCTTGTGAATGATAATACCCTAACGCCCGAAGCGCGCGCGCACGATCATGGTGCGACGCGCGCCCGTCTCACTCGTGGCATGGCGAAGGTCAGGCCAGGCAGTTACGCGTTCGAGGTTTTCAAACGCGCAGCCGTCGGCGTGTTCAACGATGGCTTCATCCACGCGGGGAATCTCGCCTATCTCGCGTTGATGACGGTGTTCCCGTTTTTCATCGTCGCCGCCGCGATCCTGTCGATCTTCGGGCAGAGCGTCGAGACGGTGCGCGCGGTCGAGTCGTTCCTGAACGTCCTGCCGCCCAACGTCGGCGACCTGTTGCGCAAGCCGATCGCCGACGTGCTCGCCGCGCGGACCGGATCGCTGCTGTGGCTCGGCGCGCTCGTCGGACTGTGGACGGTCGGCAGCTTCGTCGAGACAATCCGCGATATCTTCCACCGCGCGTACGGGATCAAGGCGACCGCGCCGTTCTGGAAATCGCGGCTCGGGTCGTCCGCAGTGATCATCCTGTCGGTGGTGATCGCGCTGCTGTCGTTCCTGGTTCAGGGTATTCTGACCGCGGCCGAGCAGTTTATCTATCGCCTCGTGCCGTTCGCGCAGGACGCCGCTGGGTGGGTCGGGTTGTCGCGTCTTATCCCCGGCCTGCTTATGTTCGGCGCGTTGTATTTGCTGTTCTATTCGGTGACGCCGTCGCGCTATCGCTATTCGAAGTGTCGCAAATGGCCCGGCGCGTTGTTTACGACCGCGTGGTGGGTCAGCGCGACCGCGTTGCTGCCGGTGATCCTGTCGCGGCTCGGCGGGTACGACCTGACCTATGGCAGTTTGGCGGGCGTTGTCATCATGCTGTTGTTTTTCTACGTCATCGGGCTCGGGCTGGTATTCGGTGCCCATCTCAACGCGGCACTGGCGGAACCACCCGAAACAACGCTAGAGCAACCCGCTACGGATATGCAGGCAGAGGCGGGGACGGCGTGAACGGTTTGATGGCGGGCAAGCGTGGGTTGATCATGGGTCTGGCGAACGACAAGTCGCTGGCCTGGGGGATCGCCAAGAAGCTGTCCGAGGCAGGCGCGGAGCTCGCGTTCAGCTATCAGGGCGAGACGATGGAGAAGCGCGTCCGCCCGCTCGCCGAGCAGCTGGGCGTGGCGCGGCTGTTCGACTGCGACGTGTCGGACATGGGCGCGCTCGATGCGACCTTCGACAAGCTGGCGGAAGAATGGCCGACGATCGACTTCGTCGTCCATGCGATCGGCTTTTCGGACAAGAACGAGCTGCGTGGGCGGTTCGTCGATACCAGCCTCGACAATTTCCTGATGACGATGAACGTCTCGGTCTATTCGTTCGTCGCGGTGGCGCAGCGCGCGGCCAAGATGATGACCGAGGGCGGCGCGATGCTGACGCTCAGCTATTACGGCGCGGAGAAGGTCATTCCGCATTACAACGTGATGGGCGTGGCCAAGGCGGCGCTGGAGACGAGCGTGCAGTATCTGGCGGTCGACCTCGGTCGCGACAACATCCGCGTGAATGCAATCTCGGCGGGTCCGATCAAGACGCTGGCGGCGAGCGGGATCGGCGATTTCCGCCTGATCCTGAAGTGGAACGAGCTGAACTCGCCGCTGAAGCGCAACGTGACGATCGATGACGTCGGCGGCGCGGGGCTGTATTTGCTGAGCGACCTCGCTTCGGGCGTGACGGGCGAGACGCACCACGTGGACGCGGGCTACAACGTGATCGGCATGAAGGCCGAAGACGCCCCCGATATCGCCTTGGCTTGATGCCGATCGTCCTCCGGCTACATGGCCTGCGGTTCATGATCTTCCTCGACGATCACGCACCCGCGCATGTTCACGTATTCGGAGACGGCGAAGCGAAGATTGAGATCGGAGGCGACGGGCGGTCGCCGCGCATGATATATGCGGAAGGACTGAGCGGAGCGATGCAGCGGCGCGCGTTAACCGCCGTCGCTCGGAACCAGACAACGCTACTGATGAAATGGGTCGAAATCCATGACCGAGCTGACTGACGAAGACATTCTGGCGGCGAACGAACGCGGTCGCATCGCAATGGCGACCAACCCGCGCGCCAAGAGCGCACGCTACGATAGCGACCAGGATCGTATCGTGGTCGATCTAGTCAATGGATCGACGTTCGCGTTTCCACCATCGCTGTTGCAGGGCTTTGATCGTGCGACCGCCGACCAGATCGCGGAAGTCGAAGTCCTAGGCGTCGGATTTGGTTTGCATTGGGAGTCGCTCGACGCCGACTTTACCGTCGCCGGACTGATGGCCGGTCGTTTCGGCACAGCGCGCTATATGGCGGAGCGGTTCGGCGCCGCCTGGGACGCGGTCGCAGCGGAATGAGCTTCAATACGTTTGGACGGCTGTTCCGCTTCACCACCTGGGGCGAGTCCCATGGGCCTGCGCTCGGCGCAGTCGTCGACGGTTGCCCACCTGGAATTCCGCTGACGGAGGCGGACATCCAGCCTTGGCTCGACAAGCGCCGCCCCGGCACCTCGCGTTTCACCACGCAGCGGCGCGAGCCAGATACGGTACGCATCCTCTCAGGCGTATTCGAAGGCCGCACCACCGGAACGCCGATCAGCCTGATGATCGAGAATGTCGACCAGCGCTCGAAGGATTATTCGGACGTCGCCAAGGCCTATCGCCCCGGCCATGCGGACTATGCCTATGACGCGAAATACGGGTTCCGCGATTTCCGTGGCGGCGGTCGTTCGTCGGCGCGCGAGACGGCGGCGCGCGTTGCCGCCGGTGCGGTCGCCCGGCGCGTCGTGCCGCAGGTCCGCGTCCGTGCCTGGGTCGAGGCGATCGGTGGCGATGCGATCGACCCCGCGAACTTCGACGATGCGCAGATCGACCAGAATCCGTTCTTCTGCCCCGATGCCGACGCCGCGCTTCGCTGGGAAATCCTCGTCGACGCGGCGCGGAAGTCGGGCTCGTCGCTCGGCGCCATAATCGCATGCGAGGCGACCGGCGTGCCCGCCGGCTGGGGCGCGCCACTCTACGCCAAGCTCGATTCCGAACTCGCCTCCGCCTGCATGAGCATCAACGCGGTCAAGGGCATTGAGATCGGCGACGGGTTCGCCGCCGCCGCGTTGTCGGGCGAGGCCAACGCCGACCCGATGCGCCCGGGCGTCGACGGTCCCGAATTCCTCGCCAACCATGCCGGAGGCATCGCTGGGGGCATCGCAACCGGCCAGCCGATCCGCCTCCGCGTTGCGTTCAAGCCGACGAGTTCGATCCTCACCCCGGTCGAGACGATCAGCCCGACCGGCGAGGCTGCGACGATCGCCACCAAGGGGCGTCATGACCCGTGCGTCGGCATTCGCGGGGTCCCCGTCGTCGAGGCGATGGTGGCGCTCGTGCTGGCCGACCAGGCGTTGCTGCATCGGGGCCAGTGCGGCTGAGGACGGAACCTATGCTGCGGTGAAGCGCTTGCTCTTCAATAACTTAGGAGAGAGAACAATGCGTATTCTGACTTCGATCGCAGCCGCAGCCCTGATTATCCCGGGCATGGCGATGGCCCAGACTGGCACGAGCGGCTCGATGGGCGGCACCACCGGTGGCACGATGAGCGGCGGCACCATGGGCGGGTCGACTATGGGCGGCACGAGCGGCAGCACGACGGGTACGATGGATCAGGCCACCCCCTCGACGACCACCGGCTCGACCGCAACGACGCGGACGCAGCGTGGCACCAAGGCACGTAGCCGTACGCGCGGCACGACGTCGGGCACGATGAGCGGCACCACGGGCACCGGTACGACTGGCAGCACGATGTCGGGCACCACTGGCAGCACGATGGGTGCCGACACGATGGGTGGCACGACCGGTACGACCGGGACCGGCACCATGGGTGGCACGACCACCGGTGGTACGATGGGATCGACCACGGGCGGAACGACCGGCACGACCACACCGCGTTGATCCAACCCTACTCGAATACATAAAAAGCCGGGCGAGCGATCGCCCGGCTTTTTCGTATCAGTCCGAGAACGGATCGCGGACGAGGATCGTGTCGGCACGCTGCGGGCTGGTCGAGACCAACGTCACCGGGCAGCGGATCAGTTCTTCGATGCGGCGGATATACTTGATCGCCTGCGCCGGCAGGTCGGCCCAGCTGCGCGCACCGGCGGTGGTCTCCTGCCAGCCTTCCATCGTCTCGTAGATCGGCTCGACCAGCGCTTGGTCCGCCGCATGCGCCGGGAAATAATCGAGCGTCTCGCCGCGCAAGCTGTAGCCGATGCAGATTGACACGGTCTCGAACCCGTCGAGCACATCGATCTTGGTCAGCGCGATCCCGGTGATGCCACCGACAGCCGCCGCCTGCCGCACGAGCACCGCGTCGAACCAGCCGCAGCGCCGCTTGCGCCCGGTGACCGTGCCAAACTCATGCCCGCGGACGCCCAGGCGCTCGCCCGTCTCATTTTCGAGCTCGGTCGGGAACGGCCCCGAGCCAACACGGGTCGTGTACGCCTTGGCGATGCCGAGTACGAAGCCGACCGCCGATGGCCCGAGGCCAGACCCGCCGGCTGCGGCCCCTGCGATGGTGTTGGACGAGGTGACGAACGGATAGGTGCCGTGGTCGACGTCGAGCAGCACGCCCTGCGCGCCCTCGAACAGGATGCGCTTGCCCGCCGAACGCGCGGCGTTGAGATCGCGCCAGACGGGCTTGGCGAACGGTAGCACGAAGCCAGCGATCTCGCGCAGTTCCGCGATCAGGCGTGCGCGATCGATCGGCGGCTCGCCGAAGCCGGCACGCAGCGCGTCGTGGTGCGCAGTGAGGCGATCGAGCTGCGGGCCGAGATCGTCGAGATGCGCAAGATCGCAGACGCGGATTGCACGGCGGCCGACCTTGTCCTCATACGCAGGCCCGATCCCACGACGCGTGGTGCCAATCTTGCCGGCGCCGCTCGCATCTTCACGCAGGCCATCGAGATCGCGGTGGAACGGCAGGATCAGCGCGCAGGTATCGGCGATCCGCAGTGTCTCCGGCGTCGCGACGACGCCCTGCGCGCCCAACCGTGCGATCTCGTCCTTCAGCGCCCACGGATCGAGCACCACGCCGTTGCCGATGAACGACGGCGTGCCGCGCACGATGCCCGACGGCAGCAGCGACAACTTATAGACGTTCTCGCCGACGACCAGCGTGTGGCCGGCATTGTGACCGCCCTGGAACCGGACGACCATGTCGGCACGCTCGGCGAGCCAGTCGACGATCTTGCCCTTGCCTTCGTCGCCCCATTGCGCGCCGATGACTGCTACGTTGGCCAAACTCTATCTCCTGAGGATTACGCGCAGCGCCTACAGCGCGCGGGGCTCGCCTGCCACCCAAAGATGTGTGCAGACTTGTGCTTCGGGGGTGTCGCCGGCGTCTAAAGCGGCGACGGTGACCCAGCCTTGCGCGCGCATTGCCGCGCCTTCGCTGGCGGGGGTACCGTAGGGCAGGAACAGGCGGCGGCGGTCGACGGTGGCAGTACGCTCCACCAACGCATCGGTGAACAGCGAGAAGCCGGTGGCGGCTTCCTCGGCGCCGTTCTCGTGGACGACGGTGTAGGTGCCGCCGCGGCCCACTTCACGCGCGCTGCCATCGGCGAAGAGCGAGAAGCCGAGCCACGTCTGGTATTCGAAGCCGTGCCGCTCGGTGGGATCGAGCGTCAGCGCGACGCGGCCGTCCAGCGCTTCGGCGATGCGGGCGAGACCGTCGAGGCGCGAGGCCAGCGCGCCGGTGGTGTCGAAAGCGCGAAGACGGTCCATGGCTTGCGCGAACGGGCCGGCGGCTTCGATCAGGGGGAGATAGGCAGGGGCGAGTGCGGCGACCGCGCCTGCGTCCTTCGCGTCGAGGCGGTCGCGCAGGGTGGCGACTAGGTCGTCCGCGACGGGGAGCGGTCCGGCAGCCAACGTCGGTACCAGATCGGGCAGCGTGAAGTCGATCGACGCACCGGCGACGTCCGCCGCTGCGATCATGTCGACCGCAACCGCGACGAGTTCCTGCGCGGCGGCGACCGAGTCGAGCCCGATAAGCTCGCAGCCGATCTGCCTAGTCTCGCGCGCCGGCGCGAGCTGCGACGCGCGGAGTTTCAGCACCGAACCAGCGTAACTCAGCCGCACCGGCCGCGGGTGATGCCCCATGCGGGTGGCGGCGATCCGCGCGACCTGCGCGGTGATGTCGGGTCGGATCGCGAGCGTCCGCTGCGACACCGGATCGACGAAGCGCACCGCATCGTGGAGGCCGCCGGCCTTCAGCCGCATCTCCAAACCGTCGGCGAATTCGGCCAACGGCGGATCCACGCGTTCGTAGCCGTGGAGACGTGCGGCTTCGAGTACGCGCGCCTCGAGTGCCGCCGCCGAATCGGCGAACGGGGGGAGGCGATCTCGGAAACCTTCGGGGAGGAGTGCGGTCATCGTGTCAGGTCCACGCGTGTAGCAAGTGCATCGCCGAGCACCTGCAAAACGCCTTCGAGGTTGGTCATCACATCGGTATTGGCAAAACGGATCACCCGATATCCCTGCTCTTCCAGCCACGCCGTCCTGCGGGCGTCGCGTGCTTGGTCGGTGTGCGTATCGCCGTCAAGCTCGACGACCAGCATGTGCGAACGCGCGACGAAGTCCGCGATGAACGGGCCGATCACGACCTGGCGGGTGAACTTGACGCCCTGGAAGCGCTTGGCGCGAACCTGATGCCACAACCGCATTTCAGGTCCGGTCTGTCCGGACCGCATGACCTTAGCGCGGCCCAGCATGACGTCGTCGGTCTTAGGCACGACTCCCTCTCCCCTTTGGGGAGAGGGCCGGGGAGAGGGGCCGCCCCAAACGCCATCTCTCGGTACTACCCCTCTCCCCTACCCTCTCCCCAAGGAGAGAGGGAGTCTTGTCAGAAGTTGAGGCCCATCGCGGTCTTCACGCCGGGGAGCGCGCGGACCTTGGTGAGGAGCTCCGGCGTCACCGCTTCGTCGACCGAGAGGAGCAGCACCGCCTCGCCGCCTGCCGAACGCCGCCCAAGATGGAACGTCCCGATGTTCACCCCGGCCTCGCCCAGCGCAGTCCCGAGACGACCGATGAAGCCCGGCGCATCCTCGTTGACGACATACAGCATCGGCCCGGCAAGATCGGCCTCGATCTTGATCCCCAACAGCTCGACCAGGCGCGGCGCGGAATCGCCGAACAGCGTGCCAGCAACAGAACGCTCACCATCCTCGGTCTTCACCGCGACGCGCAGCAGCGTGTGATAATCCGCCTCGCGCTCGGTACGCACTTCGCGAACTTCGAGACCACGCTCGCGCGCCAGCACCGGCGCGTTGACCATGTTGACGGTCGCGGTCTGCGTCTGGAGATAGCCGGCGAGCACCGCGCTTACGATCGGCTTCGCGTTCAGCTCTGCCGCCGCACCCTCGGTATGCACGGAGATCCGCGACACCGCGCCGGTGGTCAGCTGCCCAACCAGCGAGCCAAGCTTCTCCGCCAGCGCCATGTACGGCTTCAATTTCGGTGCTTCCTCCGCCGACAGCGACGGCATGTTGAGCGCATTCGTGACGCCGCCCGACATCAGGTAATCGGCCATCTGCTCGGCGACCTGGATCGCGACGTTGACCTGCGCCTCGGTGGTCGACGCGCCGAGATGCGGCGTGCTGACGAAGTTCGGCGTGTTGAACAACGGCGATGCCTTGGCGGGTTCTTCCACGAACACGTCGAGCGCGGCGCCGCCGACCTGCCCCGAATCGAGCGCGGCCTTCAGCGCGACCTCGTCGATCAGGCCGCCGCGTGCGCAGTTGATGATCCGCACGCCCTTCTTGGTCTTGGCCAGCGCCTCGGCCGAGAGGATGTTGCGCGTCTGGTCGGTCAGCGGCGTGTGCAGCGTGATGAAGTCGGCGCGGGCGAGCAGTTCGTCGAGCGTGACCTTCTCGACACCGATCTCGATTGCGCGCTCGGGCGTCAGGAACGGATCGAACGCGACGACCTTCATCTTGAGGCCACGTGCACGGTCGGCGACGATCGAGCCGATATTGCCCGCCCCGATCAGCCCGAGCGTCTTCGACGTCAGCTCGACGCCCATGAAGCGGTTCTTCTCCCACTTGCCGGCCTGCGTGGAAGCGTCGGCCTCGGGCAACTGGCGAGCGAGCGCGAACATCAGCGCGATCGCGTGCTCGGCGGTGGTGATCGAGTTGCCGAACGGGGTGTTCATCACGACCACGCCCTTTGCCGACGCGGCGGGGATGTCGACGTTGTCGACACCGATGCCCGCGCGGCCGACGACCTTGAGGTT
Organism: Sphingomonas sp. SL1004; assembly: GCF_057815015.1. Classification (NCBI taxonomy): domain Bacteria; kingdom Pseudomonadati; phylum Pseudomonadota; class Alphaproteobacteria; order Sphingomonadales; family Sphingomonadaceae; genus Sphingomonas; species Sphingomonas sp. SL1004. The sequence goes on along the minus strand of NZ_JBYMUX010000001.1, from coordinate 3,581,749 downwards.
GGTGGCGTGCTCGAGAATTTCCTTGGTAACCTTGGTCGAGCTACGAATCGCGAGGCCGTCATACTCGCCGATGATCGCCATCAGCTCGGCGGGTGTCTTGCCGGTGATCTCGTCGACCTCCACCCCGCGCTCGCGGAAGATTTGGGCGGCGCGGGGATCCATTTTGTCGGAAATGAGGACTTTAGGCATGGGATTGCTCCTGGAATTCGAGGAATTGGAGGGCCGCGCTCGCTCTCTTCCCCTCCCTCACACCTTTAATCCGTCATCCCGGCGGACGCCGGGACCCATGGCCACGGAGCGCCGCTTACGAAGCGGTCACTATCCGTGGGTCCCGGCGTCCGCCGGGATGACGGGAAGGGGGTGGTTGTTTGAAGGGGGGCGGGAGAAAGAGAGGCAGTGAGTTAGTTAGGCAGCGCGGGCGGTCGCGTAGGCCCAGTCGAGCCACGGCCCGAGCGCCTCGATATCGGCGGTGTCGACGGTCGCGCCGCACCAAATCCGCAAGCCCGGAGGCGCATCGCGGTAACCCGCCACGTCATACGCCGCGCCAGCCTTTTCGAGCGCCGAGGCCATCGCCTTGATCAACGCCTCGTCCGCACCCTCGACCGTCAGGCACACGCTGGTCTTCGACCGCGTTGCCGGATCGACCGCCAGATGGCCGAGCCAATCGCGCTCGGCCACGATCTTGTCGAGCGCCGCCGCATTCGCGTCCGAGCGCTTGATCAGACCGTCCTCGCCCAGCGACTTCGCCCATTCGAGGCTGAAGATCGCGTCCTCGACGGCCAGCATCGACGGCGTGTTGATCGTCTCACCCTTGAACACGCCCTCGGTGAGCTTGCCCTTCGAGACGAGGCGGAACACCTTCGGCAACGGCCATGCCGGCGTGTACGTCTCAAGCCGCTCGACCGCGCGAGGCCCGAGGATCAGCACGCCGTGCGCGCCCTCCCCGCCGAGCACCTTCTGCCAAGAGAAGGTGGCCACATCGATCTTCGCCCAGTCGATATCGTACGCAAACACGCCGCTGGTCGCATCGGCGAACGAGAGACCCTCGCGGTCGTCCGGGATCCAGTCCGCGTTCGGCACGCGCACGCCGCTGGTGGTGCCGTTCCAGGTGAACAGCACGTCGTTCGACCAGTCGACCGCGCCCAGATTGGGCAGCTGGCCGTAATCGGCGCGCACGATAGTGGGGTCGATCTTGAGCTGCTTCACGGCATCCGTGACCCAGCCCTCGCCGAAGCTTTCCCAGGCGAGCGCGGTGACGGGCTTGGCGCCCAGCATCGTCCACATCGCCATCTCGTACGCGCCGGTGTCGGAGCCGGGGACGATGCCGATGCGGTGAGTCTCGGGAAGCTTCAGCAGTTCGCGCATCAGGTCGATGCTGTACTGAAGGCGGGTCTTGCCGATCTTCGAGCGATGCGACCGACCGAGCGATGCGGTGGCGAGCTTGTCCGCGGACCAACCCGGAGGTTTCGCGCAGGGACCGGAGCTGAAAAAGGGACGTGCCGGCTTCGTCGTCGGCTGGTCGAGCGCGCCCAATGCGGGTGCGGTAATGGTATCCGTCAAAATAGTCTCTCCTCACAGAGAGCACGCGCGGCGTTGGGACCGCGTGGCCCGTCGCCGGCCCTAACGGCATGCGCCGGGGTGTCAACCTTCCAAGCCTCCGACCGCCGTCGATAACCACCAGGCGATCACCAAGCCCTTGTTTGCGAACACTTCGTACCGCATCAGCCTCGGCGTGAGGGTTTCATGACAGATAGACGGCGGCACGGGCCAGGCCCGACGGGGTGGATGACGGTCGTTGCGATGGCCCTGACGCTTGCCGCTTGCGGCCGCGCCGATCGGCCGAGTTCGCCGCAACAGACCCGGCCCAATCTCTCGGTGCCGAGCAACCGCGAGACCGCGCAGTGTCTCGCCGACCTGCGCCAGTTGCACGTGTCGTTTCAGGTTCTGCCCGACCGTGAGACCGGCCCCGGCTGTGGGCTCAACGGCACGATCAAGCTCGTCGACATCGGCGTGCCGGTCGCCAACCTGACCGCGGTCCGCTGCGGCGCGGCGCGCGCGTTCATCGGCTGGACGCGCAACGCGGTCGCGCCCGCCGCGTACCAGATGCTCGGCAGCGAACTCGCGCGGATCGACAGCATGGGGAGCTATGCCTGCCGCAACGTCGTCGGCTCCGCACGCAATGCAAGCAGGCGCTCCGGGCACGCGATCGCCAACGCGATCGACGTCGGCGGGTTCGTGCTGAAGGACGGGCGGCGGATCACCGTGCTGAACGACTGGAACTCGCCCGACCCGCAGGTCCGGCAGTTCCTCCAGACGATCCGCGCTTCGGCCTGCAAGCGGTTCGGCACAGTGCTCAGCCCCGACTACAACGCCGCGCACCACAACCATCTCCATCTTGAAGACGATCGCGCCGATTTCTGCCGCTAGCCCTGCCCTCCCGTTTCCTCTAATCCCGCCTGAATGACAGATACACGAGTTCCCTCGCGCGTTTTCGCGAACGCAAGCCAGGATGCCGAATCCGCCCGCGACTCCGTTTCCACACCGCAGACGCAGCACCCGCATTACAAGCTCGCCTTTCAGGACATGGATTTCCTGTTGCGCGAAGACCTGCGGCCGGTGCGCTTCCAGCTCGAATTGCTGAAGACCGAACTCGTCCTCGAAGAGGCGAAAATCGGCTCGACGTTCGTGTTCTACGGATCGGCGCGCATCCCCGAGCCGTCCAAGGCTCAAGCGTTGCTGGAATTGGCGAGCGACGAGAAGTCGAAGAAGATCGCCGAGCGGCTGGTCGAGAAGTCGAAATACTATGATGTCGCGCGTGAATTGGCCGCCAAGGTCAGCGTTTTGCCGCGCGACGAGCGTGGCTGGCGCCAGTTCGTAGTCTGTTCGGGCGGCGGTCCGTCGATCATGGAAGCGGCGAATCGCGGCGCGGACGATGTCGGCGCCGAGTCGATCGGGCTGAACATCGTCCTGCCGCACGAGCAGGCACCGAACCCCTACGTCACGCCGTCGCTGTCGGTCCAGTTCCACTATTTCGCGCTGCGCAAGATGCACTTCCTGCTCCATGCCCGCGCGCTCGCCGCGTTTCCGGGCGGGTTCGGGACGTTCGACGAGCTGTTCGAACTGCTGACGCTGATCCAGACGGGGAAGATCCAGCCGATTCCGGTGCTGCTGTTCGGACGTCAGTTCTGGGAGCGGGTCGTGAATTTCGAGGCGCTAGTCGAGGAAGGCGTCGTCAGCGAGAAGGATCTGGGGATCTTCCGTTATGTCGAGACGGCGGACGAGGCCTGGGACGCGGTGCAGGCGTTCTATCGTGAACGGGCGGAGAAAGAAGCCGCCGAGGGCTGAGCTTTCCTCGGGGGGAGAAGTGCCCCTTCTGCTCCCTCTCCCCCTTCCGGGGAGAGGGCTGGGGTGAGGGGCTGTTCCAGGCGCTGCACTGCTTGGCAGCCCCTCACCCCGACCCTCTCCCCGGAAGGGGGAGAGGGAGAAGCGGCTACTTCTCCGAGCGGGCGCCCTTGCGGGCTGCTTCCGGATCCACCGACGGCGCACCCGACGCGGGCGTTCCGGTGTTCGCGATGTCCGCAGTTGGCGCGCCCTTCGTAGCCGCAGCCTCCGCCGCATTCGCCGCCGCCGGCTGATCCTTAGCCGCAGCATCCTTACCAGCCGCCGGAGCAGCGCCAGTTGCAGGCGCCGCCGGCAACGGCACGTTCGAACCCTGCTGATTGAGATACAGGATCACGTTCGCGCGGTCCTGCGCGTTGCCGAGGCCAGCGAATGTCATCTTGGTCCCCGGTGCGAACTTCCGCGGCGACGTCAGCCACGCATTCATCTTGTCGAAGTCCCATTTGCCACCGATACCGGCCAGCGCCGACGAGAAGGCGAACCCGTTCTTGCCCTTGGCGATCTCTTCGCCGACCGTGCCGTACAAATTCGGGCCGACACCGTTCGCGCCGCCCTGGTTGATGGTGTGGCAGGCGGCACATTTCTTGAACACTTCGGCGCCCTTGGCGGCGTCGGCGGTCGGCAGCAGCGAGGCGATCGGCACTTCGGCCACGGCACCCTCGCCGCCCTCGGCGACGACGCCCTCGATCGCGTAACCCATCTTTTCAGGGCGCTCACCGTGAAACATCATGCCGCCGACGATCGACAATCCAAGCGCCGCGCCGCAGCCTGCGAGCACCCAGCCGGCGATCGTATTGGTCCGATTGTCCATCTTGCGCATCCGCCCTGTTCTGTTTGGGATAGCCATAGGAAAGCCCGGCGCGCACCGCAAGCCGCGCTTGAACATGGGGCCTGGGCTCTTTACGCGCCCGGCGAATGGAAAACTTCGCCGTACCCGCCCGCCCGATCGTCGCGCGGATGACCGCTGCCGCCGCCGCCGACCCCGCGCGCGCGGTCGCGTTCCAGGGCGCACCCGGCGCCAACAGCCATGTCGCGGCGACCGAAGCGTTTCCCGACGGCCTGCCCCTCCCCTGTTTCGACTTTTCCGATGCGATCGATGCGGTGAAGGACGGCCGCGCCGACTGCGCGATCATCCCGATCGAGAACTCGCTGCATGGCCGCGTTGCCGACATTCATTTCCTGCTGCCCGAATCGGGGCTGGTCATCACCGGCGAGCATTTCCTGCCGATCCGCCATGCGCTTATGGGGGCAGGACCCCGCGACGGCATTCGCCAGGCGATGAGCCATCCGCAGGCGCTCGGACAATGCCGCCATTGGCTGAAGGCGCACGGAATCGAGCCGGTCAGCTATCCGGATACCGCGGGAGCGGCAGCAAAGGTTGCCGAACTCGCCGATCCTGCGATCGCTGCGCTGGCGCCGCCTGCTGCGGCCGGGCTGTACGGGTTGGAGCTGCTCGCGACCGACATCGCCGATGCGGATCACAACATGACGCGGTTCGTGGTGCTGGCACGTGGCGGCAAGCCGCCCGCGGCGCAGGAAATGGTCGGCGGCGAATGGATGACGACGCTGATCTTCGAGGTGAAGAACGTCCCCGCCGCCCTCTACAAGGCGGTCGGCGGATTCGCGACCAACGGCGTCAACATCACCAAGCTGGAGAGCTATCAGCGTAACGGCAGCTTCTCCGCGACCGAATTCTATGCGGATGTAGTCGGCAAGCCGGGCGACGCGAACCTCGATCATGCGCTGGAGGAATTGGGGTTCCATTCGAAGTGGCTGCGCGTGCTGGGCACGTATCCGCAGGCCCGGTCGCGGGGGTAGGCGGTAAAAGTCAGCTCCGCTCTCTTTTACCGTTCGTCCTGAGCGAAGTCGAAGGACATGCCCGACACGAAGGTGCTTCGACTTCGCTCAGCACGAACGGAAGTTTAGACGTTCAAACGAGCAGCCTAGTTCGCCGCGGGCAGCCTCAGCCGCACGAGCAACCCGCCCAAGTCCTCGCTCTCCTCAAGCGCAACCGTGCCCTCGTAGATCTCCGCCACATCGCGGACGATCGCGAGCCCGAGCCCGGTTCCCGGCTTGCCCGTATCCAGCCGCACACCGCGGTCGAAGATGCGGACGCGTTCCTCTTCCGGAATGCCGACGCCGTCGTCCTCGATCAGGAACTCGACGTATCCAGACTGCGCGCCGACCGTGACGAACACGCTGCCGCCACCGTATTTGGCCGCGTTCTCGATCAGATTGCCCAGCATCTCGTCGAGATCCTGCCGCTCGACATGCACCTGCAGCCCGCGTGGTCCAGTCACGTCGATACGGATGTGGCGATACAACCGTCCAACCGCGCGCTCGACCGATTCCAGGCTCGGCCAGACGTCCGCGCGGCTGTGCGCAGATCCGCGTCGGCCGACCGCACGGGCTCGGGCAAGATGATGATCGACCTGGCGCCGCATCGTCCGCGCCTCGCGGATCACGGTATCGGCGAGATCGTCGGACTGCGCGGTGGCGGCGTTCATGATCACCGTCAGCGGCGTCTTCAGCGCATGCGCTAGATTGCCGGCATGCCGCCGCGCCTCCTCCGCCTGCCGCTCGTTATGCTCGATCAGCGCGTTCAGTTCCTCGACCATCGGCGCCACCTCGACCGGCATCGCGCTCGACACGCGGTTCGACTGGCCTGCCCGCATCCGGGCGATCTCCTCGCGCACGCGGCGCAGTGGCCAGAGCCCGTAGAACGTCTGGAGCGCGGCCAGCACGATCAGCCCAAGCGCAAGCAGCGCGAAACTGCGGACAAGCGTACGGCGGAGCGTCGTGATCTGCGCGTCGAGCCCGTCGCGGCTTTGCGCGACCTGAAACCGCCAGTGCACCTTCGAGCCGGGGATGACCGCATCGCGCTCCACGATCCGCAGCTTCTCGTCCGGGAACTGCGTACTGTCGTAGAAATGGGCGTTGCGATCGTCGTGCGGGCCGCCGAAGGCGAGCCGCCGGTCCCATAGCGAGCGCGACGGGAAATCCTCGCGCCCCTTGCCCGATACCTGCCAGTACAGCCCCGAATACGGCTCGACGAAACGCTGGTCGGCCGCTGCCTCGCGCGTGAAGATCACTTCGCCCTCGGGACCGATCTCGGACGAATTGAGCAGCGAGCGCAGAACATATTCGAGCTGGTCGTCGAAGTTGCGCGTCACTGCCTGGCTCAGCACGCGGTCAAGCGCGAACCCACCGCCGCTGAGCAACACCACGATCCACACCGCCGCGATCAGGATCATCCGCCGCGACAGCGATCCCTTCACGGCCGCCGGCACGCGGATCGGCACGTCGGTCTTCAGTGGCTCTGGTATCGGCCCGCTGTCCGTGGGGGGGGCCGTGACGGTGTCCATGACCAGACCGATCAGGCGTCCGGATCTTCGAGGCTGTAGCCGAGCCCGCGGATCGTCGTGATCACGTCCTGGCCGAGCTTCTTGCGGATCCGCGTCACGAACACCTCGATGGTGTTCGAATCGCGATCGAAGTCCTGGTCGTAGATATGCTCGATCAGCTCGGTGCGGCTGACGACCTTGCCCTTGTGGTGCAGCAGGTAGCTGAGCAGTTTGTATTCCTGCGCGGTCAGCTTCACCGGCTCGCCAGCGCGCGTCACCTTGCCGCTGCGCGTGTCGAGGCGGATGTCGCCCGCGTTCAACTCGGACGAGGCGTTGCCGCTCGCGCGCCGGATCAAGGCACGCAAACGCGCGATCAATTCCTCGCTCTGGAACGGCTTGGCAACGTAATCGTCCGCTCCTGCATCGAGCCCGGCAACCTTGTCCGACCAGCTGTCGCGCGCAGTCAACACCAGCACGGGCATCGTCTTGCCCTCTTTGCGCCAGCGATCGAGCACGGTCAGCCCGTCGATCTCGGGCAGGCCCAGATCGAGCACGACCGCGTCGTAATTCTCGGTCGAGCCGAGGAAATGCCCCTCTTCGCCATCGACCGCGAGATCGATCGCGTAGCCGGCGCCCTCCAGGGTGTTCTTCAACTGCTGGCCGAGATTCGGCTCGTCCTCGACGATCAGAACGCGCATGATAATCCTCTCGTTTAGGGGGTCAGCGACCGGTGCGGCCGACGATCTGGCCGGTGCGGCCATCGACGTCGACCCAGATGACGGTTCCATCGCGCAGGAATTTCAGCGTGTAAATGGCGCTGCCCGAATCATAGTCGGAGCCGAGATATTGCGAGCCCCGCATCGTCGGGATCACGCGCCCCTCGATGTCGCGCAGCGACAATTGCCGACCGGTCTTGCGCGCCTCGAACGCCGACATCTGGTCGCCGCGGCGCTGATCGCCGCCGCCGGCCAGCATCGGGGCAGCACCGCTCAGCACGGGCATCGCGGCCAGGGTCGCAAGGATAAGCAACATCTTCATGGCCGTGGCATAGCCCCCGGGCATTGAACAGCCTGTGAATGGTCGCGTCAGTCGCGCGACATCACGAAGCCCGCGAGGTGTAACTTGCCTGCATCACTCGGCCCCCCTACGTGGCGCGGACATGGCAGCACCAATCTTAGCATTCGAAGGCCTCGGACTCGTCCAGGGCTCGGGATGGCTCTTTCGCAACCTCGACATCCACATCGGACCGCGCGACCGGCTCGCGTTGATCGGCCGCAACGGCGCCGGCAAGACGACCTTGCTCAAACTGCTCGGCGGCAGCGTGATCGCCGACGAGGGCCGCAGGGTGATCGTCCCCGGCACGCGCGTCGTGATCCTCGAGCAGGAGCCCGACCTGCGCGGCTTCGCGACGTTGCGTGATTACGTGATGGCAGGCGACGATGCGCCGGTGAACTACGAGGCGGATTCGATCGCCGACCAGCTCGGCATCGACCTGTCGCGCGATGCCGCCTCGGCATCGGGGGGCGAGCGACGCCGTGCGGCGATCGTCCGCGCGCTGTCGCAGGACCCCGACGTGCTGCTGCTCGACGAGCCGACCAACCATCTCGACATCGGCGCGATCGAGTGGATCGAGGAGTGGCTCAAGCGCTTCCGCGGCGCGTTTGTCGTTATCAGCCATGACCGTACGTTCCTGACCCGCCTGACCAAGCAGACGCTGTGGCTCGATCGCGGCGCGATCCGGCGGGCGGAGGTCGGTTTCGGCGGGTTCGAGGCATGGACCGAGCAGGTCTATGCCGAGGAACAGCGCCAGGCGGAAAAGCTCGATGCACGCCTCAAGCTGGAGGAGCATTGGCTGCTCCGCGGCGTCACCGGCCGTCGCAAGCGCAACCAGGGCCGCCTGACCAAGCTGCACGAGATGCGTGCCGAACGCGCCTCGATGATCGGGCCGCAGGGGTCTGCGAACCTGACGACCAGCAGCGACGACACCAAGACGAAGGTCGTGATCGACGCCAAGAACGTCACCAAGGCTTACGGCGACCGCACGATCATCGATGACTTGACGTTGAGGGTGACCCGCGGCGACCGCATCGGCATCGTCGGCCGCAACGGCGCGGGCAAGTCGACCTTGCTCAAACTGTTGACCGGCGAGATCCAGCCCGACAGTGGCTCGATCAAGCTGGCGCAGACGCTCGATGCAGTAGTGATCGACCAGCAGCGCAGCCTGATGGCGCCCGAGAAGACGGTACGCGAAGTCGTCGTCGATGGCGGCGAATGGATCGACGTGCTCGGCGTGCGGAAGCACATTCACGGTTACCTGAAGGACTTCCTGTTCGACCCGAACATGGTCGATGCGAAGATCGGCTCGCTGTCGGGTGGCGAGCGCTCGCGGCTGTTGCTCGCGCGCGAGTTCGCCAAGCCGTCGAACCTGCTGGTGCTCGACGAGCCGACCAACGATCTCGATCTCGAGACACTCGATCTGTTGCAGGAAGTGATCGGCGATTACGACGGCACCGTGTTGATCGTCAGCCATGACCGCGACTTCCTCGACCGGACTGTCACGATCACGCTCGGACTCGATGGCTCCGGTACGGTCGACGTGGTCGCCGGCGGGTATGAGGATTGGGAAAAGCGGCGCGCGTCGACCACCACTGGCAAGCGTGCGTCAAAGAAAGTCGCGGCAACGGCGCCGGTTGCAGCCGCCCCCCGCGCGAAACTGACCTACAAGGATCAGCGCGATTACGAACTGTTGCCCAAGCGAATCGAGGAACTCGATGCGCAAATGGCAACCGATGCGATCAAGCTTGCCAAGCCGGACCTGTATATGCGGGACCATGCCACCTTCGCAAAACTGACGATCGCGATCGAGCGGGCACGCGCGGAGAAAGAAGCTGCGGAATTGCGCTGGCTCGAACTTGCCGAGATGGTCGAGGGCGACGTGTAAGCCATCAGAACCAGAATGAGTTTAGCCAGGAACGCGTTGACAAATGTTGCGTTGCAACCCATGGAAGCGCGACAATTCTGGAGATAGTTATGAAGTTCAAGGCTCTTACCGGCGGCGCACTCGCGATCGCAATGCTCTCGACCACCGTTGCAGCAAGCGCAGCGCCTGTCGCCAACTCGGCCAACAGCCTGTCGCTTTCGAACGCACGCGTCGGCACGGCAACCACGAGCAAGAACAAGCTCGGCGGCGGCGCTGGCATCTTCGCAGTGCTGATCGCAGCCGGCGTTGCTGCAATCGGCGTCGTTGCGATCGTCAAGGACGACAATTCGGACAGCAACTGATGTTGCCGGGCCGGCGCCTTGGCGCCGGCCCATCCGTTTTATACCGGCTATTCGATAGCGGCCTGACTTGATGTTGGCCGTGCGCGGTTACAAAGCCTTTCCGGCCCGCCCCGCAAGATCGACGATATACTGCCACGCCACGCGCCCCGATCGGCTGCCGCGTCGTATCGCCCAACCGATGGCCTCGCCCGGTTCGAACGTCAGATCATATACTGCCGCATAGGCCGTGACGATCGCCAGATACCCATCCTGATCGAGCGCATGGAAGCCCAGGCTGAGACCGAATCGGTCCGCTAGCGCCAGATGATCATCCACCGAATCGCGCGGATTGATCGCGCTTTCCTGCTCGGCGATGTCGCGCGGCGCGAGATGCCGACGATTCGCGGTCACCATCAGCCGGACATTGGCAGGACGCGGTTCCGCCCCACCTTCCAGCATCGATCGCAGCGTGCGTGCCTCCGCCGGCACGTCGAACCCCAGATCGTCGACGAACAGCGCGAATGCGCGGTTGACCGGCGCGAGCGTCGCGAACAGGCGCGGAAGACCGCCCAGATCGGATACCTCGACCAGCGCGATCGCCCCGCCCTCCGCCTGGACCGCGCCGACCGCGCTCTTCACCAGTGCCGACTTGCCGGTGCCGCGTGCGCCCCATAGCAGCACGTCCTGCGCGGCGTGGCGTTTGGCCAGATGACGCAGATTGGCAAGCAGCGATGCCTTTTGTCGATCGAGCCCGATCAGCATGTCGAGCGGCAGCGGCGCGAATGCGCGGGCCGGGACCAGCGCCCCGCCGCGCCAGACATAAGCAGAATGCGCGAGCGGGTCCGCCGGCGGTGGGGGGGGCGGCGACAGGCGTTCGAGTGCGGCGGCGATGCGGTCCAGCGGATCGGTCATTGCTCGCTCTTGGCGACACGATCGAGGCGACACAAGCGCTCAGCCGAGTTGGCGGAGATGTCCGGCGATCGCCGTGTCGCCCGGCGCCAGTCGTGTTGCTTTGACCAGCACCCGCCGGGCCCCAGCGGTATCGCCATTTGCCGCCAGTGCGATGCCGTACGCGTCGGCGGCAGCCGCGCTCGTGGGCGACAAACGATACGCCGCCCGGCCATAGCGGACCGCGATCGCGCCGTCGTCGCCGCCCGCATAACCGAGCGCGAGATCGATCAGCACGCCGCCATCGCGGTTGCCGACCCGGCGACGTACGCCTTCGAGCGTCTCGATTCCCGCATCCCACTGTCCGGCAGCCACCTGCCAATGCCCCAGCAACCGCTGCCCCGCCAGACTTTGCGGGTTTTGCGAGAGATACAACGCAAGTGATGCCGACGCGTCTTCCCGACGACCGGCTCGACCCAGTGCATCGACCAGGCGCAGCATCGTCGGCTCGTCGAACGTAAGGTTGGCAGCGCGGGCATAGACGTCCGCCGCTTCGCCGAAACGTCCTGCTGTCATCAGTACATCGCCGAGCGCGAGCTGTGCGGCAGGCGCGCCCGGACCTGCCGCGACGAGCGTCCGCGCACGCGCGATCGCGCCGGCGGTATCCCCGCTGGAAATCTGTCCCCGAATCACGCCAAGCGCATAGGTCGGATCGCCAGCAGCGGTCGCAGCGCCGGCGATCAACGCTCCGACCGCATCGTCGGTCGCGAACGCCGCGGCAGGCGCGGCCGGGCCGGCAGCGACTCGATCGAGAAACTGTGCCGCCAGCGTTCGGTCACCGATGGCCTCGAACGCGCGCGCGATCAGCATCAGCGAATAGGTGTCGGCGTCGCGCCGCAGTCCGACCGGTCGCAGAACATCGAGCGCTCCGCGCGGATCACCAGACCGCAACAATGCTGTTCCGAGCAGGCGCCGTGCAACGACGTTGAGCGGCTGCACCGCGACCAGCCGGCGCCAAATGGTTGCCGCCTGCTCGTACTTGCCCTGTGCATAATCGAGGCTTCCCGACAGCAGCAACGTCCCGGGCAATCCATCGATCGTGCCGCCGGTGCCGCGAAGCAGCGATCGGGCGAGATCGATCCGTCCCGCGCGAGCGGCGAGTACGGCCTGCAGATACAAGGCCTGCGGGCTGCCCGGACGCGCTTGCAACGCGCGGCGAGTCGCGGACAGCATGTCGACATTGCGCCCGGCATCGCCAAGCGTCGCGGCGTATTCGATCAGCGCAGGATGGTAATAGGCATCGCTGCGCAACGCCGCCTCGAACCATGGCAGCGCAGCGATCAGCCCGTAGCGGTTCCGGATGACTTCGCCCTGCAGCGTCAGCGCAGCGGGCTCGCGCGGTGCCAACGCCACCGCGCGAGCGGCTGCGACCGAAGCGCCGCCTACGTCGCCGGCAGTCAGGCGAATTCGACCGAGATCGGTCCATGCCGCCGCATCGCCGGGGGTACGATCGAGCGTTGCCTGAAGGAGCGTGCGTGCTGCGACCAGTTCGCCCTGCGCGGCGAGCGCCCGCGCCTGGATCCGTGCGGCATAGTCGGTATAGCGCGGCGGCGCCTGCGCAGCTTCGTCGATCGCGCCCTCGGGGTCGCCCTGCAACAACCGCGCATGCGCCTGGAACTGATGCAGCGCATCCGTGGACGCGCCCGCATCCACCGCACGTGCAAGCTCGGCTTCCGCTGCCAGGCCATCGCCGAGTTCGAGATAGGCCCGTGCCAGCGCGACATGTGCTGCAGCGAGCTTGGGTGCCGCGGCGACCGCCGCCTGCGCATTGGTTCGTGCGGCGCTGTAATTCCCCGCCCCCAGCGTCGTCAGGCTATCGGCGAGCGAGCGGCGCGCATCGGGTCGTGGCGACCGCATTGCCAGCGCGACGCCGATCCCGACCACCATCAGGCACAACAGGCAGATCGCGAGCAGACGCGCACGGTTGCCCGCCATTGCCACCGGCAGCTTGAACCGCCGCCGTCGCCGGCGTCGCCGCAGCAGCGGATAGGTCGGGTCAGGCATGGAGATCGTAGCTTTTCAGCAGATCGTACAACGTCGGCCGGCTGATTCCGAGCAACCGCGATGCGCCCGAGATGTTGCCGTCGGAACGTGCCAGCGCCTGGCGGATCGCCTTGCGGTCGGCAAGCTCGCGGGCGGCGCGCAGGTTGAGCGCGGACGCCTCCTCGGCCTTGCCGTCGAGATCGAGATCGACCGCCGTCACCAGCTTGCCGTCGGCCATGATCACCGCGCGCTTGATGCGGTTTTCCAGCTCGCGGACGTTGCCCAGCCACCCCCAGCCATCGATCGCAGCGCGCGCGTCGGGAGCAAGGCCGGTGACGACGGGGTTCATGGTCACGGCGTAGCGCGTGACGAAGTGGCGCGCGAGCAATACCGCGTCGCCGGTCCGATCGGCGAGCGCGGGAATCCGCACGACGATCTCGGCGAGCCGGTAATACAGATCCTCGCGGAACCGCCCGTCGGCGACCATCGCGTCGACATTCTGGTGGGTCGCGCACACGATCCGCGTATCGACGGGGATCGCTTTCCGCCCGCCGACGCGCTCGATCACGCGCTCCTGAAGGAACCGCAACAGCTTGACCTGCAGCGCGAGCGGCACGTCGCCGATCTCGTCCAGAAACAGCGTGCCGCCGGCGGCCTGTTCGATCTTGCCTTCGGTGGTCTTTACCGCCCCCGTGAACGCACCCTTTTCGTGGCCGAACAACTCGCTTTCGAGCAGCGTCTCAGGGATTGCCGCGCAGTTGATCGCGACGAAATTGCCGCGCGATCGCGGCGAGGCATCGTGGAGCCCGCGCGCGAGCAATTCCTTGCCGGTGCCGCTCGCGCCGAGCAGCATCACCGAGACGTTGGCGGGCGCGACCCGCTCCAGCGTACGCGTGACGGCGGCCATCTCGGGCGACGCGCTGATCAGCCCGCCGAACCCACCGGCATCGATTCGCGCGGCGAGGCGGCGGTTTTCGGCTTCCAGCGCATGGACGTGGAAGGCGCGACCGACGATCATGCCGAGCGCATCGATGTCGATCGGCTTGGCGTAGAAATCCCAGGCGCCATCGGCGATCGCCTGCAACGCGCTCTCACGGGCACCGTGTCCAGAGGCGACGATCACCTTGGTATCGGGCTTCATCGCAAGGATATCGCGCAGTGTGGCGAACCCTTCGGTGACGCCGTCCGGGTCCGGCGGCAGGCCGAGATCGAGCGTGACGACCGCGGGTTCATGCGCGCGCACCGCATCGAGCGCCTGCGCCCGGTCGCTCGCGACGACGATCTCATACCCCTCATACGCCCAGCGAAGCTGACGCTGAAGCCCAAGATCATCCTCGACGATCAGCAGGACGGGGCGGGCCTTGTCGGTCATGCCGCCACCTCGAACGAGACGGCGGTGCCGGCCACGTTAGCGGCAGCGGCGGCGGGGAGCAGGATGCGGAAGCGCGTGCCCTCGCCCTCGCGGCTGACCACGTCGAGCGCGCCGCCCATCGCGTGCACCAATTGCCGCGCCTCGAACGCGCCGATGCCGAACCCGGCGGGCTTGGACGACACGAACGGGCGGAAGAGCTGGTCGCGGACGAAGCCGGGTGTCATCCCGCAACCGTGATCGATGACGTCGATCGCGACCCGCTCGCCGATCGTCTCCACCGACAGCAGGATCGGGTCGTCCTCGCCGCTGGCCTCGACCGCGTTCTGGACGAGCTGACCAAGCACCTGTTCGAGGCGGGCGGCATGCCCCAGCGCGCAGGCCGGGCCGCCGCGGGTGACGATCGGATGCTGCGACCGACGGGCGGTCGCGACGCGCTCGACGATCGCGGCGACGTCGGTCGGCTGGAGCGGTTCGTTACGGACGGGGCCATGCTGCGAGAGACGGGCGAGGAGCGCGTTCATGCGATCGGAGGAGTCCTTCAGGGTCGCGACCATATCGACGCGGAAATCGGGGTTGTCGGCATGGCGCTCGGCGTTGCGCGCGACGAGCGTCAACTGGCTGACGAGATTCTTGATGTCGTGCAGGATGAACGCGAAGCGGCGGTTGAATTCGTCGAACCGCGCCGCATCGGCCAGCGCCGCATGTGCGCGGTCCTCGGCCAGATAACTTGCTGCCTGCCGTCCCGCGACGCGGAGCAGATCGAAATCCTCCCAGTCGAGCGCGCGGTCGACCGGCGGCCGGGCGAGCACGATCGCTCCGACCAGCGCGGTGCTGTGGACCAGCGGGACGATCGCCCAGGCCTCGGGGCAATCACGAAGCCATTCGGGCACGGCCACGACGTCCTCGGGGGGTGCCGTACCGGTCCGGACGCGGTCGAGTTCGACGATCCTCGCGTCACTCGCGAGATAACGCGCCAGCGTCTCGTCCTGCGAGCCCTCGGCGGCGCAGACCCAGTTCCATGTCGCACCGACGCCGAGCGTGGCACCGTCGGGGACCAGCAACAGCCCCCCAGGCGAATCGGTCAGGTCGGCAATCGATTTCACCACGCGCGTGTCTAGCGACTCCGCGCCGACGCCGGGCTTGCCCAACGTGTCGGTGAAGCGTTGCCACTCGGCCCGGTAGTCATAGCGGTGGCGAAACAGATGCTTGGCGACCTTCACCTTGGTCCAGGCGCGCAACCACGGGGTCGAGAGCAGGGTCAGCACGCCGGCGGTCGCACCGAACACGATCGCGGTCTGCGCCACCCGCGCGTACGGCCCGGCATAACTCGCGGCGATGTTGGTCGCGAGTGCGGTGATACCCGCGTACAGGATCAGCGCGACCGCCGACAGCGCGCGCACCGTGATCGGCCGAGACAAAGCAAGCGTCCAGTCGCCGCTTCGATGCACGCCAACCACCAGCATCGCCGCGACGCCCGTCATCACCACGCCGCGCGCGACGATCGCCACCATCACGCCGTTCAGCTGAAAATAGATCCAGGCCGATACGAGCAGGTCGATGCTCCACATCGCGGCGAGCGCCAGAACGACCAGCCGGATGCCGCCCCGCGACGCCGGCGCCGCCTGGTAGAGGTGGTGGACGAGCACCAGGGCGCTGATCGCCTCCATCATCCGGAACACCGTCCGCGCCGAAGCGACTGCCCCAAGCGCCTCCTGATCGAGGTCCATCCGCAGCACGATCGCCAGCAACGCCGCCGTCCCGGCAAGCGCCATGACGAGGACGTACACCGCACTCAGCGCGTAATTGCCCGCACGATCGCGCCTGACGAGCGCCAGCATGAAGGCGAGCCACGCGACGTCGCGTGCGCTGGCCGCGATCCGCGTCGCGACGTCCCGCGAATCGATCCCGGCGACCGCGAGCGCCCACAGGCTGGTCGTCACCAGCGCGATCACGAACGCCGCATGCGGCCATTGCCCGCTCGGCCGTCGCAGCTGCGCCAGCGCCAGCGCACCGAACAGCAACGCGGCCAGCGCATGGCTCCAGAGGACCAGGGTGGCGATCATGCAGCCATCACCGCGCGCCTGCCGGCCACAGCACGACCCGCAGCGTCTGCAACAGGATCAGCATGTCGAGGAACGGCGAATAGTTCTTGGCGTAATACAGGTCGTATTCGAGCTTGTGCCGGGCATCCTCGATCGACGCGCCGTACGGATAGTTGATCTGCGCCCAGCCGGTGATGCCGGGCTTCACCATGTGCCTCTCGGCATAGAACGGCAGCTGGTCCTCGAGTTGCTGGACGAACTGCGGACGCTCCGGGCGCGGGCCGACGAAGCTCATCTCGCCCTTCAGCACGGTCCAGGTCTGCGGCAGTTCGTCGATCCGGACCTTGCGGATGAAGCGCCCGATCCGGGTGATCCTCGGATCGTCCTCCGCCGCCCAGACAGCCTTGCCCGCAACCTCCGCATCCTGCCGCATCGAGCGCAGCTTCAGGATATCGAACCCCTCATTGTAGAGCCCGACGCGGCGCTGGCGATAAAAGGCCGGGCCCTTCGATTCGAGCTTGATCGCGATCGCGGTAATCAAAATCACCGGGAGCGTGATCGCCAGCAACAGACCGCTGGCAACGATGTCGAACGCACGCTTGAAGATGCTGGAGAGCATGCGGCTGGAGGCAAATCCATCGGAGAATATGAGCCAGGACGGATTGACGCTCTTCAGGTCGATGCGACCCGTTTCGCGTTCGAGGAAGCTCGATATCTCACTGACCTGCACGCCGGTGGTGCGGACGCGCAGCAGATCCTTCATCGGCAAGGCGTTGCGGCGCTCGTCTAGCGCCAGCACGACTTCGCTCGCGTTCAGATCGACGATATGCGCCGCGAGATTGGGGATGTCCGCACGCGGCATCGCACCCTGAACGACCGGTTCGACCTCGCCCATCCTCACGAACCCGGCGACGACGAAATTGACGCCGGGTTGCTCCGACAGGACCAGGATACGCGCCGCTCGCGCACCGGCGCCCAGCACGACGATCCGCCGCTTGAACGTCTCGCCACCCAGCGTCTTGCCGAGCACGGCGCGCACCGTGACGAGCAGGATCGTCGCGATCACCGTTGAGTATAGCAGGTTCGACCGCCAGAAGGTGAGTGCCGGAACCAGGAAGAAGATCAGCGACAGGAACATCACGCCGAGCGACAGAGCCACGGCGAGCCGCGCGGCGGCAAAGCGCAGCGACAGGAACGATGCCACCCCGTACGCACCGACCGCGACCAGCGACACCTGCAGCGCGATCGCGAACGTCAGCAATTGCGCGACCCGGGTGTGCATCGGTTCGACCATCATGCCGATCTGGTGCGCACGAACGACCCAGCCGATCTCGGCCGACGCGATCAGAAGCACCGCGTCGACAAAGCCGAGCAGGAGGACGGCATGGGGTACGTAATGCTTGAAGAGCCGTATCATCGTCCGCTATCCCGACGCATAGTTGTAAACGCTACCGACACCTGACGACACGTTTCGCAGCAAAACACCAAAAAACACTGAACGCCCGCATCCAATTGGATCATTCGGCGATTGGCACGCGTGGCCCCTCCGCTATAGCTCGGCGCCATCAGGAGGATGCATGACCGCACGTAAGATCGTTCCCGTAATTCTTTCAGGCGGTTCGGGCACGCGCCTCTGGCCGATGTCACGGCCTGAGATGCCCAAACAGATGCTCGCGCTGACGGCGAACGAGACGATGCTCCAGCTTACCGCAGGCCGCGCGCTCGGCGAACGCTATGCGGCGCCGATCGTCGTTGCCAATGCGCGCCATGCCGATCTGGTCGAGCAGCAACTCGCCGATGCGGGCGCGGCACCGCAGGCTTTGATCCTCGAACCGACGGGCCGCAACACCGCGCCGGCCATCGCGCTTGCCGCCATCGCCGCCGGCGGCGGTGGCGACGCGCTGCTGGTGATGCCATCGGATCACGTGATCGGCGACGTCGCTGCGTTCCATGCCGCGATCGAGGCGGCGATGCCGCTCGTCACCCAGGGCTGGCTCGTCACGTTCGGGATCGCCCCCGACGCACCCGAGACCGGCTATGGCTGGATCCAGATCGGCGACGAGCTCCAGCCCGGCGTAAACCGCGTCGCGCGGTTCGTCGAGAAGCCGCCCCTCGACAAGGCGCAGTCGATGCTGGCCAGCGGCGATCATGCCTGGAACGGAGGAATCTTCCTGTTCCTCGCCGACGCCTATCTCGAGGCGCTCGCGCAGTTCGACCCCGGCATCCTGACTGCCACGCAGGAGGCGATGGACAAGGCGCGGACCGAGGGCACGCGGATCTACCCGGACGCGGTGGCCTTCGCCGCCTCGCCGGATGATTCGATCGACTATGCGGTCATGGAGAAGGCCGACCGTGTCGCAGTCGTGCCGGTGAACATGGGCTGGAACGACGTCGGCAGCTGGGACGCGTTGCATGCGATCAGCGATACCGACAGCGACGGCAACGCGCACCGCAGCCAAGGCGAGGGTGGTGTGCTCGCGATCGATACCAAGAGCTGCTTCGTGCGCAGCGACGGCATCCGCGTCTCGCTGGTCGGGGTCGAGGATCTGATCGTGGTCGCCAGCGGCAACGATGTGTTGATCATGCCGCGTGGTCGCAGCCAGGAGGTCAAGAAGTTGATCGAGGCGATGAAAGCGCGCGACAAGGTCTGAAATTATGGTCCGCTCTCCACGGTGCAGGGGAGCGGACCTCGCGGCCACGCAGGAAACTCTACGGTCGTTTACGCGACTTGGGCACCTGCGAAAGCTTGGTGAGAAGTGTCGGGATATCGTCGGTGATCATCGTATCGGTCGGCGCCTGCCACGAATTGCGCAGCGTTTCTCCGACGGTGTGCAATCGCGCAGCGGACGCGCGCTTCGATGTCTCGTCTCGCACTCTGGCCTCGATTTACGCAAACGAAACCCGGCGGATCCTTCGGGGGGATTAGGACGCCGCCGGGCTCGCCAATCAAACCGACGATGGCCGCTGCGGTTCCGCCGGCGCTTCGTTAAATTTCGATCAAATTCGTATCGCCGCGCCTCTGGTCGATCCGGGAGTGAATGGCTTAGACAGTCTTGGGCTTATCAGCCAACAGCTTACGGGAGAGTTCGTCATGGATCGTCGCCAGTTCCTCGCATCCGGGGGCGTTGCCGCGCTCGCCACAAGCTTGCTGCCTGCCACCGCCTTTGCGCAATCGGCGAGCGATACTGCGCTGAATGCCGAGTTCGAACGGATTTTCCAGCGCAGCGTGGCGCGTTCGCCCGAGCTTGCAACCTCGCTTGGGCTCGACAAGGGGCCGTTGGCCACGTCGAAGAGCCAGCTTTCCCCGCGAACGCCGGAGAAGCGCGCGCGCGACGTCGCCGAGACCAAGGCGGCGATCGCGAGCCTTGCGCGCTATGATGGCGCCGGGCTGTCGGCAGCGGCGAAACTCAACCTCGAAGTCGTACGCTATTCGCTGAACACGCAGATCGCCGCGCCCGAGAAATTCGGCATGGACAGCCCGATCCGGCCCTATCGGATATTCCAGCAGGGCGGTGCCTATTTCCAGGTGCCCGATTTCCTCAATACCGCGCATACGATTGCCGCGACGCCGGACGCCGAAGCGTATCTGGCGCGACTCGACCAGTTCGGCACGGTGCTCGATCAGGAAAGCGCGATGCAGCAGGCGGAGGCAACGCGGGGCCTGCTCGCACCCGGCTGGTCGCTCGACCTGACCTTCGGCCAGATGCGCAAGCTGCGGAGCCAGCCCGCCGCGACGTCGAGCATCGTCCAGTCGCTCGCCAAGCGCGCCGCGGTCAAGGGCATCGCCGGCGACTGGCAGACCCGTGCGGCGAAGATAGTCGACGAGAAGGTGTATCCCGCGCTCGACCGCCAGATCGCGCTGATCGAGAAGCTGAAGCCGACCACCAAGCCCGGTGACGGTATCTGGCGCGTGCCGAATGGTGATGCGATCTATGCGATGGCGCTGAACCAGGCGACGACGACCACGATGAGCCCCGACGAGGTTCATCGCATCGGCCTGGCCCAGGTCGCCGAGATCACCGCGCAGCTCGACACGATCCTGAAGTCGCAAGGCTTCACGACCGGCACGGTGGGCGAGCGGCTCGCCAAGCTGAACGTGACGCCCGACCAGCTCTACGCGAACACCGCGGAGGGCCGCACCGAGCTGATCGCCGGGCTCAACGACGGCATCAAGGCGATGTACGCCAAGCTGCCCCAGGCGTTTTCGGAGGTCCCGACGCAGCCGCTCGAAATCCGTGCGGTGCCGGTCGAGATCCAGGACGGCGCGTCGAACGGTTATTATAATCGCGCGTCGCTCGATGGCACGCGCCCGGCGATCTACTTCGTCAATCTGAAGGACGTCGGTGACTGGCCGAAATACACGCTGCCCTCGCTCACCTATCACGAGGGCGTGCCGGGCCATCACCTCCAGATCAGTCTGGCGCAGGAGTCGAAGGACATTCCGACGCTGCGGAAGATCGGCTTCTTCTCGGCCTATTCGGAAGGCTGGGCGCTGTACGCCGAACAGCTTGCCGACGAACTGGGGGCCTATGCCTCGCCGCTGGAGCGCGCCGGGTATCTCCAGTCGTTCCTGTTCCGCGCGACGCGTCTGGTGGTCGATACGGGTATCCACGCGAAGCGCTGGAGTCGCGAGAAAGCGACCGACTACATGGTCGCGACGACCGGCTTCGCGCGCCCGCGGACGCAGCGCGAGGTGGAGCGCTATTGCACGCAGGCGGGTCAGGCTTGCAGCTACAAGGTCGGGCACATGGCGTGGACGCGCGCGCGGCTGAAGGCGAAGGCGGCGCTGGGCGACCGGTTCGACCTGAAGCAGTTTCACGACATCCTGAAGGAAGGCGCGATGCCCCTGACGATCCTGGAGCGGCGGGTGGATGAGCGGATCGCGGCGATCAAGATGCGGGGGTAAGCCGGGGCCGGTGATCTTCCTCCGAAGAGGGGCCGAAGGCGATGAAGGAGCGGATACGAAATCGCAGTCATCGCCCGCCGCCCCCGTCTGGCAAGTGCCCGCCGTTTCCCCCTGGCGGGGGGAGAATCGTTCAAATTCAGCGTCTGAGGCAATCGCCCCACTCTCCGTTTCCCTGCGAACGCGGAAGTCCAGGATTATAGGCGATGGTCTGGGTTACCCTGGGCTTCCGCTGTCGCGGGAGGACGGCAGATAACCGCAAGACCATTAGCAGCGCGACGACGATCTGCGCCGCATGATCAGCGGCCTCTATGGTCGAGCGTCTGCGCCGGTACGCGGACCGTGACCGTTTGGACGACATCGGTCGCCGACGCGGCCAGCATCACCCTGTAGTCGCCGCCTGCGATCTTCCACCCGCCGCTCGCCACGTCGAACGTCGCTAGCATGCGTGGATCGATCGTTACCGACACCGCCTGGTCCGCACCTGGCGCGAGATCGACCTTGCGGAACGCGCCGAGCCGCTTGGGCGCTTCCCATCCTGCGCCCGAGACATAAACCTGCGCGACCGCCTTACCCTGTAGCGCGCCGGTGTTCTTCACTGAGAAGCCGGCCTTGATCCCCTTGCCCGCAGGCGTCGCGGTCAGGCCGCTCATCGCGAAGTTCGTATAGGACAGCCCGTAGCCAAACGGGAACAGCGGCTTGGCGCCGGTCTTGTCGAACCATTTATAGCCGACGGCCGCGCCTTCGATGTCGTAATTGCCCATCGGGTGTGCGTCGCGGTCAAGTTTGGGATTGCCCTCGATCACCGGCCGCGGAGTCTGCGCAAGCGATGCCGGGAACGTCGCGGGCAGATGCCCCGACGGATTGACCTCGCCGGTCAGCACGCGCGCGATCGCCTCGCCGCCCGCCGTGCCCGGATACCATGCCTCCAGCACCGCGCCGACCTTGCCCAGCCACGGCATCACCACCGGACCACCGGTTTCGAGCACCACGACGGTCTTCGTGTTGGCCCGCGCGACCGCATCGATCAGCGCGTTCTGGCCGTCAGGCAGGTTCAGGTCGGGGACGTCGAACGACTCGCCGGTCCACTGCTCGCCGAACACGACGACGACGTCCGCCTTGCGCGCCGCCGTCGCCGCCGCCTTCACGTCCTTGCCGTCGAGATAGGTGACGGTCGCGCCGGTCCGCGCCTGCAATGCCTTCATCGGCGATGACGCGTGATAGGTCTTGGGACCGGGGAAACCGCTCGGGAATTCGTCCGGCACGACCAGGCCGTTGGTCGGCGCGTTCGGCGAATAGACCTGGCTCGAGCCGCCGCCCGACAGCACGCCTATATCGGCATGCGCGCCGACCAGCAGGATCGACTTCGCCGTCTTGGCGAGCGGCAGGAGACCGGCGGTGTTCTTGAGGAGGACGATGCCCTCTTCGGCATCGGCGCGCGTCACTGCTGCATGGCCGGCATAGTCGATCGTCGTCGCACGATCACCGGCGACGATGGTATCGAACGCACCAACGGAGAACATCCCCCACAGCACGCGCCGCGCCATGTCGGTCGCGCGCGCCTCGGACACATGGCCATTGTTGACCGCCTCACGCAGCGCGTCCGCGAAATAGGGCGAGCGATCGAACGCCCAGCCGGATTGCTGGTCGAGCCCCGCATTGGCGGCCTCGCTGGTCGAATGCGTCGCGCCCCAGTCGGACATGACATAGCCCTTGAAGCCCCAGTCGCGCTTCAGCACGGTGTTCAGAAGCCAGTCGTTCTCGCACGCATAATGGCCGTTCACGCGGTTGTACGAGCACATGACGGAGCCGGGCTGGCCGACCTCGTTGGCGATCTCGAACGCGAGCAGGTCGGACTGGCGCGCGGCCTGTTCGCCTATCTTGGTATCGATCGTGAAGCGGTTCGTCTCCTGCCCGTTGAAGGCGTAATGCTTCATCGTCGAGACGACGTGCTGCGACTGGATGCCCTTGATCTCGTGGCCGGTAATTACGCCCGCCAGCAACGGATCCTCGCCGCCATATTCGAAGTTGCGACCGTTGCGCGGCTCGCGCGTGAGATTCATGCCGCCCGCGAGCTGCACGTTGAAGCCCGACAGGAACGCCTCGTTGCCGATCATCGCGCCACCGGCCTGCGCGAGTTCGGGATTCCAGGTCGAGGCGGTCGCGATCCCCGACGGCAGCGAGGTGCGCAGGCGCGGCGTCGGCCCGCGCTGGCTGGCGACGCCGACACCGGCATCGGTCTGCCACTGGCTCGGGATGCCGAGCCGCGGGATCCCCGGCACGATCCCCGCCGACGCCGGCAGGCCGTCCTTGGGGTAGACGAAGTTCTTGGTCGGCGTCTTCAACCAGTCGGCGTTGGTCGCGAAATACCCGAAGGTCAGCTGCAGCTTCTCGTCGAGAGTCATCTCCTTCAGCAGCAGGTCCACGCGCGCATCCGCACTCAGCCCGGTGTTCATCCAGGGGCGCGCCTTGGGTGCCTCGGTCCGTGCCGCAGCAGCGCCCGGCGCATTGTTGGTGGTCTGCGCCGCCGCCGGAGCCAGGGCCACGACGGACAAAAGCATCGAACTCGCCAGAAGTCGTCCGAAAATGGTCTTGGTACGGACTGCGATCATGCGGCTCACCTTCAGGCTGATATAATAAATCTCAACCGCCGGTTTGCCCCGTCTCTCGCCCTGCCGCAACAGGCGCCGCGCCCCTGTCCGAAATGGCTCCTGCGCAGTAGGCGCGTGTCTCCACGATGGCGCTTTACGGCGGGGGGCGTCGAACCTGAAAGGGGTGGCGGAGCGGGAGGGATTCGAACCCTCGATACGCTTTTGACGTATACTCACTTTCCAGGCGAGCGCCTTCGACCACTCGGCCACCGCTCCGCATTGCTCTGGAAGGGGGTCTGCTAGTGCGGGTTTCGTGCGCGTGCAAGCGATTGCGTGCGGAGGCTCGCTCGGGCAGTCTGCGGGGATGCTGAATCTTCTCCTCGCCGCCGTGGTCGCGCAAGCCGCGCCTGCTGCCGTTCCAGCGGTGACGACGCTCGCCTCAGACCCGCTGCCGGCCGACTGGATGGCGATACCGGACGATGAACTGCTCGTGTTCACGCTGGCCAACGGGCATCAGTTCACGGTCCGGCTTGCGGCCAAATATGCACCCGCCCATGTCACCAACATCCGCAAGCTGGCCGCGGCGCATTGGTGGGATCTGGGGACAAGCGTCTACCGGTTGCAGGACAATTACGTCGCGCAATGGGGCGATGCGACCGAAAAGAAGCCGCTTGTCGCGGGGGTCGTCGAGACTCCGCCAGCCGAATATTCGCATGCCGGGCCGACTACCGTGGCGCGGCTGTCGCAGCGCGATCCCTATGCCGAATGGGCGGGGTATAGCCGCGACGGGTGGCCGCTCGCCGGCAATGGCGCGACCGAGTGGGTGCCGCATTGCTACGGGATGGTCGGCGTCGCGCGCGATCTGGCGCCGAGCACGGGGAGTGGCGCCGAGCTGTATACCGTGATCGGGCATTCGCCGCGTGCGCTGGATCGGAACATCGCGGTGGTCGGGCGCGTGATCGACGGCGTCGAGTGGCTGTCGTCGTTGCCGCGCGGGACGGGGGATCTGGGGTTCTACAAGACCGAGGGGGAGCGTAGCCCGATCGTGTCCGCACGCCTCGCGAGCGACCTGCCCGCCGCCGAGCGACCGCATTTCGAATATCGCGCGGCGGACAATCCGCGGTTCGTGGCGTGGATCGCCTCGCGCGAGAACCGCGCGGGGCCGTTCTTTACGGTGCCTGCCGGGGGCGCCGACATCTGTGCCGCGCTGCCCCCGGTGCGTAAAGCGCCTTAGCGGATGACGGGCGGCTTGCCGAACAGGCCGGCGTTATAGTCCTCGATCGCGCGGACGATCTCTTCGCGGGTGTTCATGACGAAGGGACCGTGGGAGACGACGGGCTCGCCGATCGGGTCGGCGTGGCCGTAGAGGATCGTGGCGGGGGCCTCGGTCGTGACGGTGATGGTGTCGCCCTCGTTGTCGAATGTGGCGAGGTGGTGTGGCTTGATCGGCGTGTCGTTCGCCGTGGGGGCGCCAGCGACGACGTAGAAGAAGACCGCGCGGCCGGTTGGGGCTGGCAGGTCGACCCTGGCGCCGGCTTCGAGTTCGATCGTCATCATCGCGAAGTCGGTCAGCGATTCGAACGGGCCCTGTCGTCCGGCGAACGTGCCGGAGATCAGGTTCACGGTGCCACCCTCGACCGGGATCGCGGGAATGTCCTCGCGCTGGAGGCCGGTATAGGCGGGCTTGGTCATCTTGAGCCGGCTGGGGAGGTTCACCCAGAGTTGCAGGATCTCCAGCGGGCCGCCGTCGCGCTTGAACGATGCGGGCGAGATCTCCGCATGGATCAGGCCCGAGCCGGCGGTCATCCACTGGACGCCGCCCGCGCGAATGACGCTTTCGTGGCCGCCGCTGTCGAGATGCGCCATCTCGCCCTCGAGGATGAAGCTGACCGTCTCGAAGCCGCGGTGCGGGTGCGGGCCGAACGGCAGACCGCTATTGCCGGCACGATAGGTCTGCGGGCCGTGGTGGTTGAGGAACAGGAACGGATCGACCTGCGGCAGGCCGGGACCCGGTAGCGGGCGGCGGGTGACGAGATCGGCGATGTCGTCGCGCTGGGCGGGATACTGGTTGAGGACGTGGCGGATGTCAGGATGCCTCGCGGTCGGCAGCGGTGGGGCGGGCGATGTCTGCGAGCAGGTCGTCTACCCCGCCGACGAGGAAGTCGAGCGTGCGCTGGTCGGTCAGGCGACCGTCGGCGATCTTCTCGTGCACCGCGCCGATGACGGCTTGTGGGCGCAGGACGGTGCGCGCGCCGATCGAGGCCAGCGTCTCGTTCAGTTGCGCGTGGGCGCGTGCGCCGCCGACTGCGCCGGGCGACGAAGTGAGCGTGAAGACCGGCTTGCCCGTGAGCGTCGCCTTGCCATGCGGGCGTGAGGCCCAGTCGAGCGCGTTCTTCAGGACGCCAGAGATGCCGTGGTTGTATTCAGGGGAGGCAATGACGATCCCATCGGCCGCGCCGATTGCCGCGCGCAGGGCTGCGACGGCGGCGGGAGGCGTGTCAGTGTCGGCGTCTTGGTCGTAAAGCGGGACGTCGTTCAGCGCGAAGACCGTCAGCGCCACCTTGTTAGTGATCGCTTCGCCAAGCGTGGTCAGGATCGCGGTATTGTACGAGCCGCGGCGCAGGCTGCCGGAGATAGCGAGCAGGACGGGAAGAGCCATGGAAATTCCTTTAGTTGAAGCGGTAGCCGGAAATCGCGGTTTGCAGCACGCGCTCGCTGTAATCTTGCGTGCCGGCTTGGTCGGAAGCACCGGCGGCGACCATCAGCGGGAGGAGATGCTCTTCGCGGGGATGCGAAAGACGGCCGGCGGGGGCTTCGGCCCAGCCGGCTAGCGCCTCTGCTCGGGCGGTCGGTTCGGACTCGACTGCGGCGGTCAGCCACTGGTTGAAGGCTTCGGACGGCGCGGTGAAACGCGGGTCGCCGTAGCCGCGCATGTTGTGGAAGCTCATGCCCGAGCCGATGATCAGGACGCCTTCGTCGCGTAAGGGGGCGAGTGCGCGGCCGGCGGCGGCGTGCAACGTAGGGTCGAGATCGCGGTCGACCGACATCTCGACGACCGGGATGTCGGCGTCGGGGAACGCGACCTTCATCGGGATGAAGACGCCGTGATCGAGGCCGCGGGTCGGGTCGACATTGGCGGTCAGGCCGGCGCCGCGGAGCAGGTCGGCGGCGCGGGTGGCCAAGGCTGGGTCACCGGGCGCGTCGTAGCGCAACTCGTAGGTGTGGGCGGGGAAGCCGCCATAGTCGTAGATCAGCGGCGGCGTTACGGCGCCGGTGAATGCGAAGCCGCGCGTTTCCCAGTGGCCTGAGACGACGAGGATCGCCTTGGGCTTTTCGGGCAGCGTGGCCGCGATCGACCGGAGGTACGCGGCCATGCCGGTCCAGTTGCCAGCGGGGTCGTCCATGAAGAAACAGGGCCCGCCACCGTGCGGGATGAAGAGCGTTGGCTGGCGGGTGTGTGTCATGGTGTCGAGGTAGGCGGCGGTGGCGGCGATCGGAAGGCTGCGAATGGCAACGCTGCGTTGCCGGTTGGCGCGTCCTTCAGGTCCAGTAGAGGATGCGCGCCTGCGGGAGCTTGGCGGCGATCTTGTCCTGGAAGAAGCTGCGGAGCGCGCGCATCGTGTCGGCGTCGTAGACGTATTTGGTCGAGCCGAACTTTGTGCGCTTCTCCGTGCGGTTGGCCATGCTGAGGTCGAGTGACGAGCCGGGGTACCAGGTTTCGAGCACCGCCTTCGAGCCGGGGGTGTAGCGGTGGGTGATCAGCTCGATCGTGACGTCGGGTACGTCGGCGAGCACCCTGCCCGCCTCCGTCAGCAAGTCGCCATATGCCTCGCGCCAGCCTTCCGCGGCGATGATCGGGGCAACCGTCAGGCCGATCTTGTAGCCGGCGTCCGCCATCTTGCGCAGCGCCAGCAGGCGGGCTTCGACGGGGCTCGTGCCGCCTTCGAAACGCGCATAGGCGGCAGGGTTGATCGAGGCGCGCATTCGGGTGCGGCCACGGTGGTCTAGCGTCAACAATGGCTCGACCGCGTCGAACTTGGTGGTGAAGCGCAACTGCACGTCCGCCTCCCATGCGCCGAAATACGCGATCAGCGCGGAGAGCGATCCGGTGACGTGCTCGATGCCGAGCGGGTCGGTGTAGCAGGAGGCTTCGAACGTCGTGCCCTCGTGCGCGCGGGCGGTGGAACGCGAGGTTACGGTGCCCTGGCCGAGATGCGCGGGGAGTTCTGCGAGGATCTCAGGCAGGTTCGCATAGACGCGCGTGATGGGCGGCCCCTTGAGCGAGCCGGCAAGGTAGCAATAGCCGCAATGCGCGGGGCAGCCCTCGGCGAGGTCGATCCGCCAGTCGGCGCTGGGGGCGATCGGCTGGAGTTTCCGTTTCGAGGGGGGCGCGACGACTAGCGCGAGTGTCGCCTTGGCTTCGGCATAGGCGCGGCGGGAATCGTCGGGGAAGTCGAGTTTGAGGCGGTCGCTCGGTAGCGTCGTGACCGGCACACCCAGCGCTGCTGCACGCGCGGCGATCTCGGCACCGTGATCCCAGGTCAGCGCGGACGGGGTCGCGAGCAGTCGCTTTGGCTGCCAGAGTCGTGAGGGTTTTGGCGCTGGCATCGAACGACAACGCGCGCCTTCGGCGAAGCGTTGCGGTTATTTTACCGGGCGTTTCTCGAGCTTTCGCGCAAGCGTGCGGCGGTGCATGCCGAGGCGGCGCGCAGTCTCCGAGATATTAAAGTCGGTTTCGGCGAGCGTGGTGTGGATACGCTCCCATTCGAGCGTCTTGATCGAGGTCGGGCGTTCGGACAGCTCGGTGTCGACGCTGCCCTCGGTGCGATCGAACGCGGCTTCGATGTCGTCGGTGTTCGAGGGTTTGACGAGATAGTGCGACGCGCCGAGCTTGATCGCCTCGACTGCGGTGGCGATGCTCGCGAAGCCGGTGAGGACGACGACGAGGATCTCGGGGTCGTGTGCGTGGAGCGTCTGGACGCAGACGAGGCCGGACGCGCCGCCCAGCTTGAGGTCGACGACTGCGTATCTGGGCGTGCGCTCGGCCAATTGCTCGACGAGCTCCTCGTGGCTGGCGGCTTGCATCACTTCGTAGCCGCGGCGTTCGAACGAGCGGCGAAGCGTGCGGGCGAAGGTCTCGTCGTCCTCGACGATGGCGAGCAGCTTGGGTTCGGTCATGGCGTCCGTCATGACAGCGCGATCGCGGAGAGGGGCATTCTGATTGTGACTTCGGCGCCGCCGCCTTCGCAGTTCACGACCGACACGCCGCCGCCAAGCTTGCGCATGACGTTGACGGCCAGGAACAGGCCGAGGCCGTGGCCGGGTTCGCGCTTGCTCGACTGGTAGGGTTTGCCGAAGCTCGCGAGCCGTTCGTCGCTGAAGCCGGGCCCGCGATCGCGGACGATCAGGGCGAGGTCGCCGTCGCTGCGTTCGCCGCGGAAGGCGACCCAGTGCGGCGAGGCTTCGGCGGCGTTGTCGAGCACGTTGGCGATCACCTGTTTGAGCGCGGGGTCGGACACGACCTGTGGATCGTCACCGACTCGGGTGGTGTAGTCGAACTCTACACCCGCGTGGACCGCGCGCCATTCGTCGACGATCGCGTCGAGGAACTGGTGGAGCGGCATGATCTCGGGTGCTTCGCCGCGCGCTTCGCCAGCGGACAACAATATGCCGGTGACGATCGCCTTGCAGCGCTGGACCTCGGATTGCATCTCGACAATCTCCGCCTGGAGGTCGGCGTCCTGTGCAAGCGTTGGCATGCGGCGCCAGTCGGCGAGGATCACCGCTATCGATGCGAGCGGCGTGCCGAGCTCGTGCGCGGCGCCCGAAGCCAAAAGGCCCATACGGACGATGTGATCCTCCTCCGCGGCCTGCTGGCGAAGGTCGGCGAGGCGCGTGTCGCGGGCGCGCAAGTTTCCGGTGATGCGGGTCATGAACAGCATCAGCAGCGTCGCGATCAGCATGAAGCAGAGCAGCGAGCCGATCGTGTAGAGCAGGAAATACTCGCCGCTGTAATCGGGGGGGAGGATCAGAGGGCGGTAATAGAGCGTGAGCAGGCCGAAGCAGGCGGCGGTGACGACGACGATCGCCCAACTCGACCAGCGATCGAGCAGCACCGCGCCGAGCACGACGTGGAGCAGATAGAGCGAGATGAACGGGTTGGTCGCGCCGCCCGCCAGATAGAGCTGCGTGGTGAGCAGGCCGACGTCGAATAGCAGCGCGAGCAGGAGCTGGATGTTCGCGCCCTTGCGCCATCCATAGAGCGGCATGCTCGCGAGGTTGAGCCCGACCGCGGCGGCGAGCGCGGCCATCATCGGCACGAGGGGGAGGTCGAAGCCGAGGCCGAAACGCGCGAACAATATAGTGACGAACTGGCCGGCGATCGCGATCCAGCGCAGCGTCACGAGCTGCCGCATATTGGCGTTGCCGGTCGCGTCGGTGCGTGCGGTCGCGAGCGCTAGCCAGCGCTGCCAGCCCTGGCGTGCCGCCTCCGAGGTCATTCCGCTCCCCGCCGCTTCCGCGCATCCTGGCGGACGAACACGACGAACGCGAAGATCGTCATCGCGGCGAGCGCGAACCAGGTCAGCATGTAGACGAGGTGGTTGTTGGGGAAGGCGATGATCGTCAGGCCGCCGACCGGGGCGGCGGTGCCGGACTTGTCCGCGTCGACGAAATAGGGCGCTACGTTCGACAGGCCGCGGGCCTTGGCGATCGCGGCGACGTCGCGTGAATACCATTTGCCGGTTGCGGGGTCGTTGTGGCGCAGGAAGCCTCCGCCCGGCTCGGTGATGCGCAGATAGCCGGTGATCGTGATCGGGCCACTGGGCTTGGTATGCGCCGTGCGTTGCTCGGGTGAGACATAGCCGCGGTTGACCAGGACGATAAAACCGCGATCGGTCTGCAACGGCGTCACGACCCAATAACCGCTGCCGAGAGCGGTGGCTGCGCGGACCAGCGTCTCACGCGAATTATCGAGCGTGCCGTCGAGGCGGATGCGGCGATAGGCGTCTGTGGTGGCGATGATCGCGCCCCAGGACGCTGGCCCTGGCGGGGCGACCGGCGCGGCATGTGCACGCGCCGCGACCTGTTCGATCAGGTTGAGCTTCCAGGTGCGGCGCTCGACCTGCCAGATGCCGAGCGCCATGAACCCGACGAACAGCAGCAGCGCGACCAGGCCTGCGACATAGACGGCAGGGCCCGGTCGCGTCCTCATCACATGTCTGCCGCGGCCTGCATCGGCATCATGTTCGTGTTCATGTGGTACATCACCCAGATCGATCCGCTGAGCGTGATGACGACGAGGATGATCGTGAATATCAGCGCCATCATCGTCCAGCCGCCCTCCGACTTGCCGCTCATGTGCAGGAAGTAGATCATGTGGACGACGATCTGCGCGACCGCGAACACCATCACGACAAGCGCGGCAGTCGATGGATCCTTGAACGCGCCGGTCATCACCGCCCAGAACGGGATCGCGGTGAGGATGACCGAGAGGAAAAACCCCTTCAGATAACTGCCACGCGTGCCGTGAGCAGCGTGGTCATGGTCCGCATGCGCGTCGTGCGTGTTGGCGTGGGGGTCGCTCATCGTAGGGTGCCCATCAGATAGACGAAGGTGAAGACGCCGATCCAGATGACGTCGAGGAAATGCCAAAACATGCTGAGGCACATCAGGCGGCGCTTGTTGGCGGCGATCAGGCCGTGCTTCTGGACCTGCACCATCAGCGTGACGAGCCAGATCAAGCCCATCGTGACGTGAAGGCCGTGCGTGCCGACCAGCGTGAAGAACGACGACAGGAAGGCGCTGCGGGTCGGGCCCGCACCCTCGTGGATGAGGGTGGCGAACTCGTACATTTCGATCGACAGGAACGCCAAGCCGAACAGGCCGGTGAAGACCAGCCACATCTGCATGACGCGCTGGCGACCTTCCTCCATCGACAGCATCGCGAAGCCGTAGGTGATCGACGAGAACAGCAGCATCGCGGTGTTCACCGCCACCAGCGGCAGCTCGAAGATCTCCTTCGGGCTGGGGCCGCCGGCATAGCTGTTGCCGAGCACGGCATAGGCCGCGAACAGCACCGCGAAGATGAGGCAATCGCTCATCAGGTACATCCAGAAGCCCAGCATCGTGCTGCTGCCTTCCGGATGCTCGTGCTCGTCCAGTTCGTAGAACGAGACCGGCTCGCCCTCTTTGGTCATCGGTGTAGCGGACATCGCGTCAGGCTCCCTGGGTCGCGAGCTGGCGGGTGCGCGCGTCCTCGCTGGCGATCACGTCCTCGACCGGGATGTGGAAGTCGCGCTTGTAGTTGAACGTGTGGAAAATGGTGGTGCCGAAGATGCCGGCGAGTGCCAGCCCTGCGAGCCACCAGATGTACCAGATCATCGCGAACCCGAACGCCACGCTGAGGCCGGCAAGCACGACGCCCGTACCGGTGCCGCTCGGCATGTGGATCGACTTGAAACCGGTCACAGGCCGCTCGTGCTTGCGATCCTTCATGTCATACCAGGCGTCCAGGTCGTGGACGATCGGCGTGAACGCGAAGTTATACTCCGGCGGCGGCGACGAGGTCGCCCACTCAAGTGTACGGCCGTTCCACGGATCGCCGCTGTGATCGGCCAGCGCCTCGCGGTTACGGATGCTCACGAAGATCTGCATCAGGAACGCACCGATGCCGGCTGCGATCATCGCTGCGCCAAAGGCGGCGATGACGAACCAGATCTGCAGGTTCGGATCGTCGAAATAGCGCATCCGGCGAGTAACGCCCATCAGGCCGAGCACGTACAGCGGCATGAACGCGAAGTAGAAGCCGACGACCCAGCACCAGAACGAGATTGTGCCCCATTTCTTGTCGAGCTTGAAGCCGAACGCCTTGGGGAACCAGTAGTTGATCCCGGCGAACATGCCGAACAGCGTGCCGCCGATGATCACGTTATGGAAATGCGCGACCAGGAACAGCGAGTTGTGCAGCACGAAATCGGCTGGCGGCACTGCGAGCAGAACGCCGGTCATGCCGCCGATCGTGAAGGTCACCATGAAGGCGATCGTCCACATCATCGGCAGTTCGAACCGGATCCGGCCCTTGTACATCGTGAACAGCCAGTTGAAGATCTTGGCCCCGGTCGGGATCGAGATGATCATCGTGGTGATGCCAAAGAACGAGTTCACGCTCGCGCCCGA
Source organism: Sphingomonas sp. SL1004 (assembly GCF_057815015.1). Taxonomy (NCBI): domain Bacteria; kingdom Pseudomonadati; phylum Pseudomonadota; class Alphaproteobacteria; order Sphingomonadales; family Sphingomonadaceae; genus Sphingomonas; species Sphingomonas sp. SL1004. The sequence continues at coordinate 3,548,729 of NZ_JBYMUX010000001.1, read as the reverse complement.
GCCCATCGTGAAGAAGTGATGCAGCCAGACGAGGTAGGCGAGGATCGTGATCACGAGCGTCGCATAGACCATCGAGCTGTAGCCGAAGAGGCGCTTGCCCGAGAAGGTCGAGGTGACTTCCGAGAAGATGCCGAACGCCGGCAGGACCAGGATGTAGACCTCCGGGTGACCCCAGATCCAGATCAGGTTGACGTACATCATCGGGTTGCCGCCGGCGTCGTTCGTGAAGAACGCGGTGCCGATGTAGCGATCGAGCGACAGCATCGCGAGCACCGCGGTCAGCACCGGGAAGGCGGCGACGATCAGGATGTTGGTGCAGAGCGACGTCCAGGTGAAAATCGGCATCTTCATCATGGTCATGCCGGGCGCGCGCATCTTGACGATGGTCGCGACCAGATTGACGCCGGACAGCAGTGTTCCGATGCCCGCGATCTGCAAGGCCCAGATATAATAGTCGACACCGACGTCGGGCGAATACGCCAGCCCCGAGAGGGGCGGCATCGCGAGCCAACCGGTGCGCGCGAACTCGCCGATGAACAGCGACATCATGACGATCACGGCACCGGCCGTGGTCATCCAGAAGCTAAAATTGTTGAGAAACGGGAACGACACGTCGCGCGCACCGATCTGGAGCGGGACGACATAGTTCATCAGGCCCGTGACCATCGGCATCGCCACGAAGAAGATCATGATCACGCCGTGCGCGGTAAAGACCTGGTCGTAGTGATGCGCAGTCAGGTATCCTTCGGAACCGTTGAACGCCATCGCCTGCTGCGCGCGCATCATGATCGCGTCGGAGAACCCGCGCAGCAGCATGACGATCGCCAGGATCATGTACATGATGCCGATCTTCTTGTGATCGACGCTGGTGAACCACTGGTTCCACAGATAGCCCCAAACCTTGAAATAGGTCAGCGCGGCGACGAGCCCGAGCCCGCCGATCGCCACCATCGCGAAGGTGGCGACGACGATCGGTTCGTGCAGCGGCAGCGACTCCAGGGTCAGACGGCCGAAGATAGTCTTCAACAGGGTGTCGTTCATGATGGTTCTCTAGCCGTTCGCGACGGGGCGCGTGCCCGGCTGTGTGGAGGGGGTCAACATCGTGTGATTGCGGTTGGACTGCGAGCCGGGCGCGCTGTTGGCGCCGTCCTGTTTGATGTCTGCCGGCGCGGTCCAGTGATTGCCGCTGCCCTTTTCGTCGGCATCCTTCATCAGCGCGCCTTCGGGACGTTCCTTGACGTCCTGGGGGCCCTTGCCGCCGTTGACGCCGGGCATTGCCATGCCGCTATGCGAGTCGCCGCCGCTTTTGCCGCCGTGCATCATCTGCGACATGCAGACCTTGCCGGGTTGGACGCACTGCTCGACGACCAGCTTGAACATGTCCGGCTGGACCGCATTGTAATAGCGAACCGGGACCTTCTCGCTCGGCTTCTCCAGCTGGAGATAGCTCGCACGGTTCAGACCACCGCCACGCTGCTTGACCTGGGCAACCCAGGCATCGAAGCCCGCATTGTCGACACCGTGGAATCGGAAGCGCATGCCCGAGAAGCCAGCGCCGCTATAATTGGACGAGAAGCCCTCGTAATTGCCGGGCTTGTTGATGACCGCGTTCAGCGTCGTCTGCATGCCGGGCATCGTGTAGATCATGCCGGCAAGCGCAGGGATGTAGAACGCATTCATCACCGACGACGAGGTCAGCTGGAAACGAATCGGCCGATCGACCGGCGCGGCCAGCTCGTTGACCGTGGCGATGCCGTATTCGGGATAGATGAACAGCCACTTCCAATCGAGCGCGACGACCTGCACCTCGAGCGGCTTGCCGGCGCCGTTCGCCTGCTGCTGGTTGTCGACCAGATTGCCGACCGGCACGTTGTTCGCCAGCGTCGGCGTATCGGGCTTGATCCGGCCGAGCGGACGGTACGGATCGAGCAGATGCGTGCTGGTCCAGGTCAACGCGCCGAGCGCGATGATGATCAGCAGTGGCGCACCCCAGATCATCAGCTCGAGCCCGACCGAGTGATCCCATTTGGGCTCGTACTTTGCCGCCTTGTTCGACTGGCGATAGTGATAGGCGAAGAACAATGTCGCGCAGATCACCGGCACGATGATCAGCAGCATCAGCCCGGTGGCGATCAGGACGAGGTCGCGTTGCTGCACCGCGATATCGCCCGAAGGCGACATGACGACCCAGTTGCAGCCGCTGGTGAGCAGCGCCAACGGCATGGCGGTAAGCCACAATTTCAGGCGGGAAAGCGATTTCACGACGGTCATTGTTTCCCCCTACGCCTCGGTTGCGCTGCACTACAGTGGACAATTTGTCCAATGGGCGCTGCACTGCAACATCGGCATGGCTTTATCATTACGCGGGGTAGCATAGATTGCCCCTGCCCGCATCCGTCGGAACAGCGTATCGTCGGGGTATCGTCTGGATGTCGTCGGGTCTGGGCCCTCCAAGAGCGAGTTGAAGAATGACTGCAAACACGGTTCCCGAAACGAGCTTCGAGAGCGATGCTCGCGATATCCACAGCGATGGCGAGCATGTCTCGCCGGGCGTGATCGCGATCGGCGTCGTGATCGGTCGGACCTCGGAGTTCTTCGACTTCTTCGTGTACGCGATCGCCTCGGTGCTCGTGTTCCCGACGCTGGTCTTCCCGTATGTCGACCGGTTGCAGGGCACGCTGTATTCGTTCGCCGTGTTCGCGTTGGCGTTCATCGCCCGCCCGATCGGCTCGATCATCTTCATCGCGGTCGATCGCGCCTATGGCCGCAGCGTCAAGCTGACGATGTCGCTGTTCCTGCTCGGCACCTCGACCGTCGCGATGGGGTTCATCCCCGGCTATGCCGAAGTCGGCAACTGGTCGGTAGTGATCCTGGCAATCCTGCGAATCGGCCAGGGCGTTGCGCTCGGCGGCGCGTGGGACGGGCTGGCCTCGCTGCTGTCGCTGAACGCACCCGAGAAGCATCGCGGCTGGTACGCGATGCTGCCACAGCTCGGCGCGCCATTCGGCTTGCTGGTCGCGAGTGGCCTGTTCGCGTTCTTCGTCGCCGCGCTGCCGACCGAGGATTTCTTCGCGTGGGGCTGGCGCTATCCGTTCTTCGTGGCGTTCGCGATCAACGTCGTTGCGCTGTTCGCCCGTCTCCGCCTCGTCGTGACCCCGGAATTCGAGGACATGTACGAGAAGCGCGAGCTTCAGCCGGCACCGGTCGTGGATACGATCCAATCCGAGTGGAAGGCGATCTGGCTCGGTTCGTTCGTACCACTCGCGAGCTTCGCGCTGTTCCACATGGTCACCGTGTTCCCGCTGTCGTGGATCGTGCTGTTCACGCGTGAGGCGCCGGGCGAGTTCCTGGTGGTCGAGATGATCGGTGCGGTCATCGGCCTTGGCGCGACGCTGGTGTCGGGCCTGCTCGCGGACCGGTTCGGCCGGCGGACGATGCTCGGCACGATCGCCGTGCTGATCGCGCTGTTCGCGATCGCCGCACCATCGTTGCTCAACGGTGGCGATATTGGCGAGCGCCTGTTCATGGGGATCGGCTTCCTGCTGTTCGGCCTGTCGTTCGGACAGTCGTCCGGCGCGGTCGCATCGAGCCTCAGCCCGCAGCATCGTTATACGGGTTCGGCGCTGACGACCGATCTGGCCTGGCTGTTCGGCGCAGGCTTTGCCCCGCTGGCGGCACTGTTGTTGTCGAGCAAGCTGGGCCTGGCGGCGAGCGGCGCCTACCTGTTCTCGGGCGCGGTGTTCACGCTGATCGCGCTGGGGTTGAACAAGCAGCTCGCCAAGCGCGATATTGCGCGCTGAGGGAGGCTGACGGCTTCCCGCCGCTCTACGTGATACGCCTCTCCTAATGACCGTCACCCCAGCGAAAGCTGGGGTATCCCCGTTGGCGAACGCCGCGACCCGAATGGAAAGATCCCAGCTTTCGCTGGGATGACGGGCTGGGCGTTGCGGCGCCGGCGGGGCGGCAAGGCCCGTCCCGCCGCCCCTTTCAGACTCGCCGCCGATCGATCGCCCAGGACAGCGCCCAGATCGCGAACCCACCCAGCGCCAGCGCCGTCCCGACCCACCCGGTCGACGGCAGGCCGTAGCCACCCGCAATCGCCAGCCCACCAAGCCAAGGCCCTATCGCGTTGGCGGTATTGAACGCGGAATGATTGAGCGCCGCCGCCAGGGTCTGCGCGTCCTCCGCGACATCCATCAGCCGGGTCTGAAGGATCGTCGACAGCCCCCCGCCGCAGCCGATCAGCACCACCACCGGCAAGATCGCCCACAGATGCGGCGTCGCCGGCGCGTACAGCGCAAGCGCCCCTGCCCCGAACAACAGCGTGATCCCCGCCGCCGGCATCAGCGCCACGTCAGCCGCCTTCGCGCAGACCAGCGTGCCGATCGTCATGCCGACGCCGAACAGCGCGAACGCGACCGGTGTGAACGCGGACGACACGCCCGTCACCTCGGTCAGCGTCGAGGCGAGATAGGTATAGACGCAGAAGATCCCGCCGAACCCGACCGCGCCGATCGCCAGCGTCAGCCACACCTGCCCATTACGCAGCGCCGCCAGTTCACCGAGCGGGCTCGCATCCTTCGCCGGTCGCAGGACCGGCGCGAACTTGAGCAGCATCGCCACCGTCGCGGCGGCGATGATCGCGACGACGCCGAAACCCCAGCGCCAGCCGACCCACTGTCCGATCGCATTCGCCAGCGGCACGCCAGCAATCGTCGCGACGGTCAGCCCCAGCATCATCCGCGACACCGCGCGCGACCGTTTCTCGCGCGGCACCATGGAGGCTGCAACCAGCGATCCCACCCCGAAGTACGCGCCATGCGGCAATCCACTTAAGAAGCGGGCCAAGAGCATCAGACGATAGGTCGGCGCCAGCGCGGACAGGCCGTTGGCGATCCCTAGAAACGTCATCAACCCGATCAGCAACACCCGCCGCTCGATCTTCGCCGCCAGCACCGCGATCGTCGGCGCTCCGACCACCACGCCGAGCGCATAGGCGCTGATGACGTGCCCTGCGGTCGGTTCGTCGATCCCGAGTCCGCGCGCGAACTGCGGCAACAGGCTCATCGCGGCGAACTCGGTCGTGCCGATCGCGAACCCGCCGACGGCAAGGGCGAGCAGCGCCAGGCGGGTATTGGTGGTTTGGGGAGTAGCGGTCATGCCCCTGATTTCGCAGGTGCAGCATGATGCTTCAAGGGCGGGCGGGAAGAACAACCATATAGGCCGGCCCAGGTTGCGTTCGCCCGCGCTTTCGTCACCCCGGACTAGTTCCTGGGTCCACCGTTCCGCGAACTCAACGGCAGGTGAATGCGCGGAACGGTGGATGCCGGAACAAGCCCGGCATGACGGAGACGGTAATCAGCCCCGGGGGGCCTTTCCGCCGCTCACTTTACAGGCGCGAACGAGAATAGTTCGGTCTTGAGCGAGGCGGGCGCGCCCGGCTTGAACCAGTTGGTGTCCTGGATGTGGCTGGCGGTGACGTAGATCCGCCCGTCGGGCCCCTCGGAGAACGTATCCGGCCAGCGCAGGCGCGGGTCGGTCAGCACCGGTTCGACGTGATCGCCGACCAGTCGCGTGACGCCGTTGTCGGTCGGCGACGTGAGGTAGAGCACGCCCGCCTTGCTCATCCACAGCCCGTCCGCGACATGCGTCTGTGCCACGGTCTTGACGCCTGCCGCGCGTGTCGTTTCGCTGACGCCCTCGCGCAGCAACGCGGTGTCGATCGAATACAGCGTCTTGCCGGTGAGCGCCTGGTAATACAGCGTCTTGCCGTCGTTCGAAATCGCGATGCCATCCGCGGCGAACGACGGCTGGCGACCATCGGGGCGGACCAGCGGCTTGCCATCGGTACGCACCGTCACGGCCTTGTCGATCTGCGTCGAGCCATGTCCGTCGAGCGCGCGGAAGCCCTTGCCGCTCTCCAGGTCGATGACGATGATCGCGCCGCGAGTCCCGCTGTCGGTGATGTACCCGGTCTCGCCGTCGGGCGAGAAGCGGATGTCGTTGAGGTACGTGCCCTGCAGCGCAACGTCGAGCGGCACCAGAATCACCTTGGTCACGCGGTTGGTGGCCAGATCGATCTTCACCAGCTTGGGCGCGCCTTCGAGGATTTTCTCGTTGCCCGGCGCGCCGGGATCGAGCACCCAGAGATTGCCGTGGCCGTCGGGCACGATCGACTGCACGCACACGAAATAGTCGCCGACCGGCATCTCGTTGGCGCGGGCGTTGCGCCAGCTGTTCCACTTCGCGTCGGGATACGCCTTTAGCGAGCCATCCTTCATCACCTCGGCGACCGAGAGCGGCGCATCGTCGGTCCAGCGCGGGAAATTGACGAAGCGGCGGCCATCGGCAGTGACCGCGACGCCGGTCGCCTGATGATCGAACTGCGCCACCTGCGTTAGTTGGCGTCCATCGGCCTGGCGCGCAGTCTGGGCATTGGCAACGCCGATCGCAGCGGCGGCGACCACGGCGATTGCGGCGGCGCCGGCGAGGAAGGGCATGGTTTTGGTCATGAGGACGCTCCGGTCGGTTTTATCGGACAGATCGGCAGGATTGCCGGTGAAAAGCTGGATCAGGTGGCGCGAGACTACGTCGGGGTTCTCGCGCTGAATGAAGTGGCCGACCCCGGACAGCTGAACGAAGGCGAACGGGCCCGTGAACTTGGCCGGCACGTCCCCGCTCGCGGAAGGCGGGTTCACGCCGTCGACGGCGCCCTGGAAATACAGCGTCGGCAGCGAGAGCGTGGCGGTCGCCTTGATCTTGTCCTCGAGCCACTGGCTGCGCGGGTCGGGCTCTGCCTCGTCCCAGCGCGCGCGGTAGCTGTGGAGCGTAACGTCGACCCAGTCCGGATTCTCGAACGACCTGGCGACACGCTCGAAGGTCGCCTCGTCGAACCAGCCCGGTGGCGACCAGTTCACCCAATGGATATGCGCAAACCCCTTGGGATCGTCGCGGACCGCCTGCGCACCTCGCGCCGTGGCCATGAACCAGTGATACCATTGGCGCTGCGCCTGCTCGAACGGCGGTGTCGGCATGCCACCGAGCCGCGGTGGCGTCGCCAGCATCGCCATCCGCTCGACCCGCTCGGGCCAACCGACCGCCAGCGCCTCACCCGTGTTCGAGCCCCAGTCATGGCCGGCGACCATGAACCGATCGATGCCGAGCGCATCCATCAGCCCGATCATGTCGATCGCGAGCATCGCGCTGTTGCCGGTGCGCGACGCAGTGTCGTCGATGAACCGCGTCGCGCCGAACCCGCGCAAGCTGGGCACGATCGTCCGCAGGCCAGCGGCGTTCAACTGCGGCACGACGTCGTCCCAGGTCGAGGCGTCGTCGGGCCAGCCATGGATCAGCAGGACCGGTTGAGCGTGCGGATCGCCGTGATCGGCGTAGCTGACGATGAGATCGCCAACGGGGATTTCTGGCATCGGTGTCGGCTCCGTGGTGACGGAGAGGGTAACCTGCGATACCGTGAAAAGTTCAGGGAACTGCTTTGTATCAGCCGGTTACGATGCCCGACACGGCCGGCCGCCAGCCAACGCAAAGCCGTCGTCCGGGACCATTTTGTCGGCTAGACTGCCGCCCATTCGCAACCACCCGGAAGGAAATACTATGCCCGTCACCGTGATCTACAAGACGAGCGCCACCTCGACCGGTGGCCGCGACGGCCATGCGCGCAGCGAAGACGGCAGCGTCGACGTCAATCTGGTCGTGCCGAAGGAAATGGGCGGCCCCGGCGGTGACGGCGCCAACCCGGAAAAGCTGTTCGCGGCGGGCTATTCGGCGTGCTTCCTCGGCGCGATGAAGGCGGTATCCGCCAAGGTCGGCGTCAAGGTGCCGAGCGACGCCAGCGTCAAGGCGGAGGTCGGCTTCGGCCCGCGTTCCGAGGGCGGTTTCGGCATTACCGCAGACCTTATCATCACGCTGCCCGGCGTCGACAAGGCGGACGCGGAGAAGCTGGCCCAGGCCGCGCACGAAGTGTGCCCGTATTCGAACGCCACGCGCAACAATCTCGACGTCGGCCTGACGATCGCCTGACCCGCGACCGGCCCGTCACCGCGGGTGGCGGGCCGCTTATCCCGAGTATGCCATGACTATGCCATCCCTCGACCCGATCCTTGGAGCCACCGCATGAGCCGCGCCGATGGCACGCAGGGCTTCGCCCTCAACCAGACGATGCTGCGCGTCCGCGATCCAAAGGCGTCGACCGCGTTCTACGTCGATGTGTTGGGTATGGCGCTGCTCCAACGCCTCGATTTCGCCGAGATGCGGTTCTCGCTCTATTTCCTCGCCTATCTGGCCGAGGGCGAGACGATCCCCGCGGACCCGGTCGAGCGAGCGCGGTTCATCTTCTCACGCGAGACGACGCTGGAACTGACGCACAACTGGGGCACCGAAAGCGATCCCGATTTCGCGGGCTATCACAGCGGCAACGGCGATCCGCGCGGGTTCGGCCATCTCGGCATCAGCGTCCCCGACGTCGCCTCGGCCTGTGCCCGGTTCGAGACGCTGGGCGTGCCGTTCAAGAAACGGCCGACCGACGGTACGATGAAGGACATCGCGTTCATCACCGATCCGGACGGGTATTGGCTGGAGATCCTGTCGGCAGATGGCATGGCCAAAACCGTCGCGGCGCAGTCCGGGCGGGAGGACTGAGGGGCCGAACTAGGGTTTCCCTCGTTGATCGCCGTGGCGACCGGCCTGCGCCGGTTGCCGGCCGCTTCGATTGCCGGCCGCTTCGGCCCGTCCGCTTAGGTTACCGGCCGCTTCGATGCCGCAGCCCTCCCACACTGTCGCCCCAGCGAAAGCTGGGGTATCCTGGTGAAGGCCACCATCGACCGCCAAGCAGGAGACCCCAGCTTTCGCTGGGGTGACGGTAAAAGGAGAGCTGAGCGGAACAAGATTCTAGTCCGCCCTCTTCATCAGAACCCAGTCCGTCGGCCCGCCACCCACGTCTCCGCAATCTGGTCGACATCCCCGATCGAGCGCGACGGATCGCCGTCCACCACCAGCAGGTCCGCCCGCATTCCCGGAGCGATCACACCTCGATCGCGTAATTCGAGCAACGCCGCGCCGCCCGCCGTCGCCACCTGCAACGCCTGCGCGGCAGTCAGCCCCGCCTCCACCATCAGCGCAAGTTCGCGGTGTTCGGCGATGCCGGGGACGCGGACCGGGCTCGCGCCGCTGTCGGTGCCGAAGCCGATCTTGACGCCCGCATCGTACAGCGTCTTCAGGTTCCGCAGGTTCATCGCCAGCGACGCGCGCGCGTCCCCGGTCTTGGGATCGGCGAGGGTCTTTGCGCGCCAGGCCGGATCGTCGACCTGCCGCGCGAGCGCCGGCGACAGCGCAGCCCGCGCGAACGGCGTCAGCGTCCACGGCGCGCGATCGGCCCAGGCGAACGTCGCCTCGTCGAGCTGCAGCGTCGGGATGTACCAGATGCCCTTCGCCTTCAGCGCCGCGACGAACGCCGGTGACACAGGCTTGTCGCGAACCCCGTGCGCGATGATGTCCGCACCCGCCGCGACGATCGCCTCGGCATCCGCGAGATCATGGATATGCGCCGCGACCCGCAGCCCGCGTGCGTGCGCTTCGGCGATGACGGCGGTATAGATCGCCGGGCTCATCTTGACCGGTACGCTGCCGCCGAAATCGTCGAGCCACAGCTTCACCAGATCGGTCTTCTCGGCAGCCATCGTCGCCACCGCCCTGCGCGCCTCGTCCGGCGTCGATGGGCGGAAGAGCTGGTCGGGGCCGACCTTGAGCATCGCCTGGGGCGGCGCGCCATTCGGAACGCCGATGCCCTGGATCACGCCGAACAGGTCGGCGCCATCGATCCGCCCGGCATGCGAGTCGGCACGGATGGCGGCGAACGACGGCGCGTTGTTACCGAGCGCGGTGACGGTGGTGACGCCGTAGCGGCGGAACTGCGCGAGTTGCGCGACGATGTCGGCGCGCGTGTAGTTCTGCGCGCCGGTCTCGGTGCCACGTACCTGCCCGACATGGCTATGGTCGGAGACGAGCCCCGGCAGCACGCTGCGCCCGGGGTAATCGCGGCGCTCCGCCCCCGGCGGCACCGCGACCTTGCCTGCGGCCACGATCCGCCCGTCCGTCACGACGATCGTCGCGTTCTCGACGGGGGGACCGCCGCGCCCGTCGATCAACCGGACGCCGGTGAGCGCGACGGTCTGCGCGAGCGCCGGCGTCGCGAGCAGACCCGCCGCCAGCAGGCCTATCCAGTACCGCATCACGGTTCATCCTCGATCGGTGCGGTCATGATGACGCGCAGTCCGGGCATGTTGTCGTCCTGCTCGATCGTGCCGGACAGCCCGGCGACGACCGCGTTCATCATCCGGCTGCCGAAGCCGATGCGCCCGCCCGGTGCGCGTGCCGACGCCTCGGCCGGCTTCCCGACACCCTTGTCCGCGACGATCAGCCGCAACCGGTTGCGATGCTGTTCGAGGACGATCGCGATCGGCCCCGGTCGCCCGCCATAGGCATATTTGCTGGCGTTGATGATCAGTTCGGTCAGCACCAGCCCGATGTTCACCGCGCGGTCGGTGGCGACCAGCACGGGTGCGAGATCGAGGCTTATCTGCGACGCCCAGTCTTCGCCGAGCGACGTCTTCATGTCGCCGGCCAGTTCCTCCAAATACCGCGACAGATCGACCGACTCGACCTGGTCGTCACGATAAAGCCGGCGGTGGACCAGGGCGACGGCCGCGAGCCGCGCCTGCGCCTCGGCCAGATGCTCCTTCACCTTCGCGTCGTCCGACGATTTCGCCTGCAGCGACAGGAACGCGGCGACCAGCTGAAGGCTGTTCTGCACGCGGTGATTGACCTCCTTCATCAGGACGTCCTTCTGCGCGATCAACGCATCCTTGTCACCGAGCGTGCGCTGCAGATCGCCGTTCAGCAGCCGCAGTCGCTGGTTGACGTGCGCGTCGTGGAACGCGCGACGCAGGCGGTGCGCGGCCTCGATCTCCTCGCGCGTCCAGCGCCGCGAACGACCGCTGACCGCCTGTGTCCAGGATTCGAACGAGGTGCGCGGCGTCAGCACCGCGTTCGGATCGACCGAGACGGCCTTGTGCGGATTACCCGCCCATTCGACTTCTTCGATCTGCTCGGCGCGGAACCACAGCAGCATCGCACCCTCGTCGACCAGCGGCAGGGCGAGCACCCCACTTGCAGTCGCGGAATAGGCGGCGGCATTCGGAAAGATCGACGGCAGTTCGTGGGTCGCGAACGGTTCGATGCCGCCCCGCTTCCGCGCCCATGCCGCCAGAGCGACGATATCGTCATCCGAAGGGCACAGGCCGTCGGTATCGACGACACTCCCTTCGACATAGGCGAACCCGTCGCCACGGAGCATCCGCCGGAGATCGTCGCGCAGCGCGGTGACGATGCTGCGCGGCGCCGGATCGGTGGCGAGTTTGGGGATCACCGCATCCTCAGCCGCGCGCAGCCGCAGGCGTTCACGGTAGGTCTCGGCCTCCTCCTTCGCACGGATCTGGCGCGCGAGACCGCTGGCGAGCGTCGCCGAGGCGGCGCGAATGTCGGGAGTCAGCCCCTTGGGCGAGCCGTGGTGACAGGCGATCATGCCCCACAACAGCCCGTCCTTGACGATCGAGATCGAGGCGGAGGCGCCGACGCCCATGTTGGACAGATAGCGCAAATGGATCGGCGACACGCTGCGCAGCGCGACGTCGCTCAGATCGAGCGTCTCGAACCCGGCGGGCCGCAGTACCGCGGGGACATAGTCGATCCGCGGGATGGTCCGGGTCCGGTTGCGCACGTACAGCGCGCGTGCCTGTTTGGGGATGTCGGACGCGGGGAAATGATGGTTCAGGAACGTACCCAGCCCCGCCACCTTATCCTCGGCCATCACGCGGCCCGCCTCGTCGTCTAGGAAGCGGTACACCATGACGCGGTCGAAGCCGGTCAACTGCCGGAACGCGATCGCCGCACGCTCGCACAGCGCCTGGAGATTGCTCGCGCGCTCGAACCCGGTCGCCATCGCGTTGAGCAGGCCGAGCATATGCGCCGCGGTCGTCGGCACGGCGGCTACGGGCTCGAGCTCGACGAGCAACCGATCGCCGCTGCGATGAATCGTCACATCGAGGCGTTGGGCGAGTCCCGTCACAGGCGCCGCGATGATCGGTCCGCCACGCCCGCCCTGTTCGGCAAGCAACGCACCGACGTCCTGCGTGATCAGGTCCGATAGGTCGCAGCCGAGCCAGTCGGTCGCCAGTCGGGTCTCGATATCGCCCGCCCCCGCTACCACCAGTCCGGACGCCGCATCGGCGACCAGCAACAGGCCATGCGGCTGGATCGCACCGGGGATGTGGATCGGCTCGCGATCGCACACGGTTAGGTCCAGCCCCACGTCCGCGGTGGAACTGGCAGTATCGCTCGCGGCGCTCATGGACCCGAAACTCTCCTATCGAGCCCGATCATGCCGCCCTCAACGGAACAAAGCAAATACCCGCAACCCGTTACAGTGTTAACCTGGAGCAATATCGCTCGGTGCCGACTCGGCATACCGGCGTGCGATCACCGCACAGGCGATCAGTTGCAGTTGGTGGAACAGCATTACCGGGAGCAGGATCACGCCGACCTGCGCGGGCGGAAACAGCACGCCGGCCATCGGCACGCCCGACGCGAGGCTCTTCTTCGAGCCGCAGAATTGCAGCACGATCGCATCCTCGCGCGGCAACTTCATCAGGCGCGCGACTGCGAAGGTCAGCGCCAGCACGAACGCGAGCAGCGCGGCGCAGAGCAGCCCGATCAGGATCAGGTCGCCCACTGACAATTTGGTCCACAGCCCTTCGACCACCGCAGCCCCGAACGCGCTGTAGACCACCAGCAGGATGGAGCCGCGATCGACCACCGTCAGCATCGCTTTCCGACGCGTCACCCATGCCCCGATCCACGGCCGGAGCAGATGCCCCGCGACGAATGGCACGAGCAGTTGCAGCACGATCGCCTCGATGCTCTCGATCGATATCCCGGCGCTTCCCGACGTCTGCATCAGCAGCGCGACCAGCGCCGGCGTGACCACGATCCCGAGCAGGTTCGAAAACGACGCGCTGCATACCGCCGCCGCGACGTTGCCGCGCGCGATCGCGGTGAAGGCGATGGAAGACTGCACGGTCGAGGGCAGCAGCGTGAGGAACAGGAGGCCGGCAGCCAGCGGCCCGGTCACGAACGGCAGCGCGCTGAGCCCCAGCCCGAACAGCGGGAACGCCACGAACGTCACCGCCAGCACCGCCAGATGCAGCTTCCAGTTGCGCAGCCCCAACAGGATCGCATCGCGCGACAGTTTCGCGCCGTGCAGGAAGAACAGCAGGACGATCCCGATGTCCGCGGCATAGCCGACGATCGTCGCCATCTCGCCGCGGGCCGGCAGCAGACTCGCCAGGACGACGGTGCCGAGCAGCATAAGGATGAACGGCTCGAAGATCGCCAGGAAACGCCCGATCATGGGTGCGCTTTCACATAGGCATCCAGCGTCGCGAGGTGGCCGCTGAGCGCGTCGTCGTCGAGGAAGCTGCCGAGGAAGCTGTTGCGTGCGAGCGTCACGACCTGCTCGCGCGACAAATTCTTCGCGCGCGCCGTCTGCCGGAAATTCTCGCCGATATAGCCACCGAAATACGCCGGATCGTCCGAATGGATCGTCGCGCGCAGGCCGAGATCGAGCATCCGGTCGATCGGATGGTTCTCAAGTCTGTCTACGTTGCGCAAGGCGACGTTGGACAGCGGGCACACCGTCAGCGTCATCGCATCGCGCGCGAGGCGGGCGACGAGTGCCGGATCCTCCAGCGCCCGGTTGCCGTGGTCGATGCGGTCGACCTGCAGGATGTCGAGCGCCTCGTGGATGTAGGCGGGCGGGCCCTCCTCGCCGGCGTGGGCGCACAGCATCAGCCCGGCATCGGCCGACGCCGCGAACACGCGCGCGAACTTCGACGGCGGATGGCCGACCTCGGACGAATCGAGCCCGACGCCGATGAACTGGTCGAGCCACGGCTCGGCTTGCGCGAACGTCTTGAACGCGTCCTCCTCGTCGAGATGGCGCAGGAAGCTCATGATCAGCCCGACGCTCATGCCGTGCTTGTCCTGCGCCTCGTCGATCCCCGCGAACAGCCCGCGTGCGACGACGTCGAACGGAATGCCGCGGTGCGTGTGCGTCTGCGGGTCGAAGAAGATCTCGGCATGCACCACGCCGTCCTGCGCGACGCGGTCGAAATAGGCGACGGCGAGATCGCGGAAATCCTCCTCGGTCTGGAGCACCGCGGCGCCCGCGTAATAGATGTCGAGGAAGGTCTGGAGATTGGTGAAGCTGTACGCGGCGCGGACGTCCTCGACGCTCTTGAACGGGATTGCGACCTTGTTGCGCTCGGCCAGCGCGAACATGAGCTCCGGCTCCAGGCTGCCCTCGATATGGAGGTGCAGTTCGGCTTTGGGCAGGTTCGTGATGAAGTCGTCTGTCATGATCCGTCCTGTCTTTGGGCGTCGTGGCCGCAACCATTCCGCGCGCCGCGCACTACCGCAAGTGCGAAAGCCGTTGCATGACAATCCTGTCACGTTACCGAGCGCCGATACTTACGCGAAGGACACCATCGATGCCGACAGGATTGGTCGCACTACTCGACGACATCGCCGGGATCACCAAGCTCGCCGCCGCCAGCCTCGACGATATCGCCGCGACCACCGGCAAGGCGGGCAGCAAGGCGATCGGCGTGGTGGTCGACGATGCCGCCGTCACGCCGCGCTACATGGTCGGGTTCGAGCCCAAGCGCGAACTGCCGATGATCTGGAAGATCGCGCTCGGTTCGTTCCGCAACAAGCTGGTCTTCATCCTTCCCGCAGCGCTCGCGTTGAGCGCGTTCGCGCCATGGCTGCTGACGCCGTTGCTGATGATCGGCGGCACGTATCTGTGTTTCGAGGGCGCGGAGAAGATCCTCGAGGCGTTCGGCGGCGGCCATGCCGAGGAAGTCGTCGCGGAGCCGGTCGACGCGGCGACGCTCGAGGCGCAGAAGGTCTCGGGCGCGATCCGCACCGACTTCATCCTGTCGGCGGAGATCATGGTGATCGCGCTGTCGGACGTGGCGAGCAAGCCGATCTGGGAGCAGGCGATCGTCCTCGCGTTGGTTGGCATCGTCATTACGATCGGTGTCTACGGCGTGGTCGCATTGATCGTGAAGATGGACGATATCGGGCTGCACCTGGCGCAGCGCAGCAGCGCGGCGGTGCAGGCGATCGGGCGTGGCCTAGTGAAGGGCATGCCGCTGGTGATGTCGGCGCTGTCGGTGATCGGGACGGCGGCGATGGTCTGGGTCGGCGGGCAGATCATCGTCCACGGGGTGGAGACGTTCGGCTTCACGACGCTGCCTCACTGGATCCATCACACTGCGGAGAGCGCCTCGCATGCAGTGCCGTTCGCTAAGGGCGCGGTGAACTGGGTGATGAACGCGTTCTTCTCGGGGATCGTCGGATTGATCCTGGGCGGCGCGATCGCGCTGGGGTTGCACGCGGTGAAGAAGCCGAAGGTGCACTGACCGGGAGAGCGTCATCCGCCCTTCCTTGTTCTCCCGAGAAGGCGGGAGCCCAGTCTGGGTCCCCGCCTTCGCGGGGAAACACGTCCCGGTTGGTTATGCGGCGCCAACATCACCAAACACCACCCCGGCGGAGGCCGGGGCCCAATTCGGGAACGAGGGTAACGGCGGACAGCCCCTCGTTACTTCGACCTTCCCAATTGGGCCCCGGCCTTCGCCGGGGTGGTGCTCATTCGCCGGAAGGGGCGTTGAGGGGAAAGGGTTACCCCCTACTTAGCCGTCCATTTCCCCATCCAGCCCAGCACTTCACGATACCATTGGCGCGAGTTCTTCGGCTTCAGCACCCAATGGTTCTCGTTCGGGTTCACCAACAACCGCGACGGTATCCCGCGCCGCTGCAACGCGGTGAACGTCGCCAGCCCCTGCGTATACGGAATCCGAAAATCCTTCTCGCCGGTGATCACCAACATCGGCGTCTTCCACTTGGCGACGTAATTGACCGGGTTCCATTTCTCGAACGCCTGCGGGTCCTCGTAATAGGCCTTCCCGCCATGCTCCCATTCGTCGAACCAGAGCTCTTCGGTCTCGTACGCCATCGCGCGCGCGTCGAACACGCCGTCATGCTGGACGATGCACTTGAAGCGATCGGGCCACTGCCCCTCGATCCAGTTCATCATATAGCCGCCGTACGACGCACCCAGCGCGCACGCATTGTCCGCATCGAGCCACGCGAACTTGTCGGTCGCGGCCTTCAGCCCCTTTTGCAGATCCTCGAGCGGCCAGCCGCCCCAGTTGTTGCTGATCGCATCGGTGAAGCCCTGGCCGTACCCGGTCGATCCGTGGAAATCGACCGCGACTAGGCCGTAGCCAGCGCCCGCGAACACCGCCGGATTCCAGCGATACGACCAGCTGTTGTTGCTCGATCCCTGCGGGCCGCCATGGACCATGTACGCGACCGGTACCTTCCCGGTGGAGCCGTACGGCTTGACCGCATAGCCCCAAACGGTGTCGGCGTTCGCGCCCTTGAAGTTGAACCGCGTGACCGCCGGCATGTCGATCCCGGCGAGCCTGGCGGCGTTGACCTGGGTCAGCCGCTGCGGCGCACCGGTGCCCGCGATGCGGTAGAAATCATCCGGCGCGGTCAGGCTATCCAACGCTACGATTGCCCCGCGCGGCGTGATCGCGACTGCGGCGACATGCCCTTCCTGCGTCAGCCGCGTGACGGCACCGTTCGCGGCGTCGACGCGGAACAACGGCGTTTCCTGCGTGTCGTCCGCCGTCACGTAGAGCGATTTCGAGTCGGACGCCCAGGCGATCGAGCCGACCGACCGGTCCCAGCGCTCAGTCAGCGACACCGTCTTGCCGCTCGCGATGTCGCGCACGGTCAGCACTTGGCGATCCGCCTCGAACCCCGGCCGCCGCATCGCGAAATAGGCGAGCGTGCGGCCATCGGGCGATACCGTCGGCAGGTTGTCGGTCGCCTTGTTCGCCGCGGTCAGGTTGACCGGCGCGGTGGAGCCGTCCGCCGGCACCGAGAAGATGTCGAGATTGGTCGACAGCGACTCGATCCGGCCGGCTTCGCGCATCGCGAAATAGACGGTGCGGCCATCGGGGCTCCACGACACCTCCTCGCCGCCGCCGTAAGGCTTCGATGGCGTATCACCCACGAGCGCGCCGACCAGCGGCACGCCGTTGCCGGTCGCACCCGAGCTGGTCAGCGGCAGGACGAACAATTGCGATCGCGTGCCGTCCACCCATGTGTCCCAGTGCCGCACGAACAGCTGATCGTAGGTCCGGCCGGCGCCTGCGTTCGGATCCTTCTTCACCATCGCCGGCTCCAGGCTCGGCGCACCGGGGCGGCGGTCTGCCCACACAAGCAGCTTGTCGCCGGTCGGCGCGACCTTGAAGCCGCCGAACCCGCCCTTGAAGTTCGTCAGCTTGCGCGGCGTGCCGCCCGTCACCGGCACCGACCAGATGGCGTCTTCACCCCCCTTGTCGGAGGTGAAATACACGATGCTGCCGACGATCTGCGGGTCGTTCTCGTTGACCTGCGGATCGGCGAGCAGCTTGACCGGCGCCGCACCCGGCGTGCTCAGATCGAGCCGCCACAGGTCGTACCGCCCCTTGTCCGCATCGAGATCGGTCTCGCGCTGCGCCCAGACGAGCCAGTGCCCGTCCTGCGACGCGGTCGGCGCACCGACGCGGCTGAGCATCGTCACGTCGTCGATGGTGAGTTGCCGGGCGGCGGCGGGGGCACTCGCAAAGGCGAGCACGGCGAGGCTGGCGGAGAGCATGATCTTCATGGGGCATGTGCATAGGATGGTTGCGGGATCGTACGCAATCACCGGGGACTGGATGTGCTGGGTACGCCACGTCTTCCTCACTGCGCGCGCACGGATAATGGGCGCTTACAGCCCCGTCACCCCGGACTTGTTCCGGGGTCCACCGCGCCGCGTTCTCACGGATCGTTGATTTTGCGGAACCGTGGACCCCGGAACAAGTCCGGGGTGACGGATGGGGCGCGCAAAACGAGGTCAAGCAACAAGGTTAAGGTGGAAGGGAGCATTGCACCACCGCCCGCGCTATGACGCTGCCATGCCCCTCAAGCACTCCTTCCCTCCGATCGCCGCACCCCACGCGCGCGTGCTGGTCCTCGGTAGTCTGCCGGGTGACCGCTCGCTGGCTGCACAACGCTACTACGCGCATCCGCAGAACCAGTTCTGGCAGCTCATGTCGCCGGTCGTCGGGCGCGACCTCGTGGCGCTGGGCTATGACGGCCGCATCGCCGCGTTGCAGGCGGCCGGCGTCGCGCTCTGGGACGTGATCGGCTCGGCGCGCCGCACCGGCAGCACCGACGCCGCGATCCTCGACATCGAAGGCAACGACATCGTCACGCTAATCGCCACCCTCCCCCGCCTCCGGGCGATCGCCTTCAACGGCGGCACCGCGCTGAAGCAGGGGCTCAAGCTGCTCGGTCGCGATTTCACGGGCGCGCAGATCGTCGCATTGCCCTCCAGCAGTCCGCTCCACACCATCGGACTCGCCGCCAAGCAACCCGCCTGGACCAGGCTCGCCGAGTTCCTGCTCGACCGCCCCGAACCCCGCGCCTAGGCTGGCGCATGACCAGCCTGTACGACCTCACCGCCCCCGCCTTCCGCCGCGGTTTTGCCAGCCTCTCGGCGATCCTGCACACAGCCGAAGCGTTCGCCCGCGAACACGGCATCGCCGAGGCCGACATGCTCGACACCCGCCTGATCGCCGACATGGCGCCGCTGACCGCACAAGTGCAGCGTGCGAGCGACACCGCCAAGGGCGCGATGGTCCGGATCGGCGGCGTCCCGAACGTCGCCATGGCGGACGACGAGACGAGCTTCGCCGCGCTCCAGCAGCGCATCGCGGCGACGCTGACCTTCCTCGACGGCGTCCCGCGCGACGCGATCGACGGCAAGGAGGGCTCGGTCGTCACGCTCGTCACGCCTGGCGGCACCCACGACTTCACCGGCAGCAGCTATGTCCTCGGCTTCGTCCTGCCCAATTTCTATTTCCACATTACAACGGCCTACGCGCTGTTGCGGATGCGCGGCGTGCCGATCGGCAAGCTCGATTACCTCGGTCGATAACCACGGCTGGCTAAACCCGGCGCGGTCCGGCAAGGGCGGCGGATGTCGATCGAAAGCTTCATCGCCCAATACGGCCTCGCCGCGATTTTTCTCGGTGCGGCGTTCGAGGGCGAGACCAGCGTCGTCACCGGCGGCCTGCTCGCGCACCAGCATCTGCTGCCGCTATGGGGCAGCGCGGCGGCGGCCGTGACCGGTTCGTTCGCCGCCGACCAGCTCTTCTTCTTCGCCGGCCGCCATTACCGCGATACCAAGCGGGTCCGCCGGATCGCCGAGAAACCCGCCTTCGCCAAGGCACTCGACACGCTGGAGCGCCATCCGACGGTGTTCATCCTCGGCTTTCGCTTCCTCTACGGCCTGCGCACGATCAGCCCGATCGCGATCGGCACCTCGCACGTTCCCGCACGCACGTTCATGGTGCTCAACGCGATCTCGGCGGCGGTCTGGGGCGTGCTGTTCACGATCCTGGGTTACGTGTTCGGCGACGGGCTGATCGAGCTGGTCGACAAGGTCATGCCCAAGCAGAAGCTGGTCGGCGTGGCGATCCTCGCCCTCGTGGCCGCTCTAGCGATCGCGGGTTTCCGCTTCTGGCGCCGTCGCCGGGCGCGGAAGGCCGATCCTCAACCCCGCGCAAACGCCGCCGCCGTCTCGACATCGGACCGATCGGGACGGACGCCGGTATAGAGCACGAACTGCTCGAGCGCCTGCAACGTCGCGACCTCTTCACCGGTGACGACATGCTTTCCCACGGCCCGCGCCGCCGCCAGAAACGGCGTCTCGGCCGGGAGCGCCACCACGTCGAACGCGACCTCGCAGCGCGCGATCACCGGTTCTGCAAACGCAAGCACATCGGCATCCGCCCCGGCCATGCCGAGCGGCGTCACGTTCACCAGCAACGGCGCACCTGCCGGATCGGGCTCCGCGCTCCAGCCATAGCCATGCGCGTCGGCGAGCGCGCGCCCCGCCGTCTCGTTGCGCGCGACGATCGTCCCGTCGGCGAACCCCGCATCGCGCAGCGCCGTCGCGACCGCCTTCGCCATCCCGCCCGATCCGCGCAGGATGAACGGCATGGCGGTGTCGACCGCGTGCGACGCCAGCAGCATCCGTACCGCGGTGTAATCGGTATTGAACCCGGTCAGCATGCCCCCGGCAGGACCGCCGTCGTTGACGATCGTGTTGACGCTGTCGATCGCGCGCGCCGACGGATCGAGCGCGTCGAGCATCGGGATCACTGCCTCCTTGAACGGCATCGACACCGCGCAGCCACGGATCCCGAGCGCGCGGATCCCGCCGACCGCGCCTGCCAGATCGGTAGTCGTGAACGCCTTGTAGACGTAATCCAGCCCAAGCAGCTCGTAGAGCCGGTTGTGGAACCGCGTGCCGAAATTACCCGGCCGTGCCGCCAGCGACATGCACAGACGCGTATCGCGCCCGAGGGGTGGCTTCATGTGTATCTCCGTCCTCGCGCCACGCGCGCGCTACCGTCTCACCGCGCTATAAAGCCGCCGACGGCCGACGTCACGGATTGCGGATCGTACCCGTCCGTCGAACAAAGCGCCGCCGATCCCGTAACCGGAGCGCCCCTGGTGCCGATGCGTGCAAACTCGATCGGAAACGAACCCATCGTTTTGCGAAATCCTCGCTAGATCGCGACCGGCGCTATAGTGTCGTGGCACGGACGCAGAACGCAGCCGGTCTGCGCGGTCCTGGGTGGAGGATCGCGCGTGACCGACTCTATACTAGCGCGAGTGGGCGCCTATCATGCCAGCATAGCGCTATCGGCACTGCTGGCCTTGGCCGGCTGTTCGCAACGTGGCGGCGACATCGCCTATAATCCCAGCAACTTCGGCAGGCCGGACAGTGCGGCGATCCCGGTGGTCGCGGCCGATCGCCGGCTCGGCGCGGGCGATATCGTCACGATCCGCGTGTTCAAGGTCGATACGCTGTCGGGCGACCAGACGATCGACAGCGGCGGCCGGATCAACCTGCCGCTGGTCGGCTATGTCCAGGCCGCCGGCACGACGACCGCCGAGCTGGAACGCCAGCTGGTCGCGCAGTTCGGTGCGCAGTATCTCGCCGACCCCAGGATCGCGGTCACGCTCAAGACCGCGGTCACGCCGACCGTGACGGTCGACGGCTCGGTCCAGCAGCCCGGGCTCTATCCCGTGCAGCCGAACATGTCGCTGATCCAGATGATCGCGATGGCGCGCGGCACCGCCGACGGCGCCAATCCCAAGCAGGTCGTGGTGTTTCGCCGGATCTCGGGTCAGCGCATGGCGGCGGCGTTCGATCTGACGACGATCCGCAAGGGCCTCGATCCCGATCCGCCAATCTATCCCGACGACATCATCGTGGTCGACGGCTCGGCGACGAGCCAGGCGATGAAGTCGGTGCTGCAGTCGCTGCCGTTCGTCTCGATATTCCGTCCATTCTGAACTGTTCTCCTGGATGCATGGAATTGTCGCGACTCGCGGCGTGCAGTACGCTTGGTGGAATGATGTTTCCCGCGTTCGGATGACGGAAGAAGTTCTCCGCCGATACAGACGGGATCGAGCCGAAGTTCGCGGCAATATTTCGAACGGAACGGGTAGGAGGCAGGGATGATCGGCAAGACGATGGCGATCACCGTCGCGGCATTCGCGATGATGAACCAGGCAAGCATGGCAGCAGCGGCAAACCAGGCTCCGGCCCGAACGGTCGCGCAAGATCCCGACGGCGTCGCGAGCAACCGTGCCGCGCTCGGGCTGCCGATCGCGCCCGCAACACCCTGCACGCCGACCGATGGCGTTCGCGTCGCCTGTGCTGCGTCAGGCGGATCGAGTGCACTGGCCGGCGGGAGTGGCTCCATTTTCATCCTGCTCGCTGCGATTGCGGCGATCGGGCTCGGCGTAGCGGCTGCCGCGAGCCAGAGCAGCGCCGCCAACAGTCCCTGATCGCCGCGCACGCGGACGTTTTCGGCTTGGCTCTCGATACGGTGCGCTTGGCCATGAAGCGAGGTGTCGCGGGCGATTTGACGCGGGCTTGATCGCTCGATCGATCCGCAACTCGTCCGTGCAAACCCGCGTCGCTTTCGCAAGCGGGTGTCGGATCCAGGGCGCTCGATATCGTTCGGGCGACCTGATGCCGCCGCGTCGTCGAGCGATACGAGCGATACGAGCGATACGAGCGATACGAGCGATACGAGCGATACGAGCGATACGAGCGAAGTGCTGCATATGATGCTCGGGCTTTGGAATGCGCGAACAGACCAGCGCCGCCGAACACGTCGGAATTACTCATTTTTACTGATTTTCTCCGCATTCCTACCGTCAAACAAAATATTCAATATCCGCAACTCAACTAAAGTTTGTCGCAGATTACGCCTTTTCGACGCTGCATCCTCTGATCGATCAAGATTCGATATTTCGTTAGGATTCGACAAACTCGCGAGCTTCTCGAATACCATCGCGCACTACTGAAATCCGTAAAGGATCAATCCGGAACTGGGGGAGAGAAGCGATTTCCATGTGGATCCGGCGTCATGGCGCATCGTCCTATTTGATCCTGTGCCTGGTGCTTGGCGGGGCCAGCGCCGCCGGTGTCGTGGCGAACGCCGTTCTCCAGCTGGCCGCCATCGGCCTGATCGGTGCGATCATCGTCCCCGGGACGCTGCCGGTCGCGTCGAGCCTGCGGACGTTCCTGCTGCTGGTCGCGGCCTTCGCCGGGATCCTCATGCTCCAGCTAGTTCCCCTGCCCTATCCGATCTGGAGCATCCTGCCCGGCCGCGCCGCGGTGACCGACGCGTTCGTCCTTGCTGGCGCCGGAACACCCTGGCTGCCGATCTCGCTGACGCCCGACGCAACGATCGCAGCACTTTTGTCGCTGTTGCCGGCGCTTGCGATGATCCTGGCCATGACCAACGCGTCTCCGGCCGGGCAACGCGACGCGGTCGTCGCGCTGCTCGGGTTCGCGATCCTGTCCGTCCTGCTCGGCGGTCTGCAACGCGCGGGCGGCGACGAATCTCCGCTCTATGCCTATGCCTTCACCAATCGCGGCAGCGCGGTCGGCCTGTTCGCGAACCGCAACCATCTTGCCACGCTGATGCTCTGCACGCTGCCGTTCGTCGCTGCGCTGGCGAATGAACGCCCCCGCATGGCTGCGCGCATGGCCGCCGGAGCCGTCGCCCTCGTTATCGCTGCAGGTGCGATCCTCACCGGCTCGCGCGCGGCGATCGGCCTACTCGCGCCCGTCCTGGCGGGCAGTGCGGCGATCATGCTGCGCGGCAATCGCGGCGCACGCACGAACATCTGGCCCGGTTTGGTGGCCGGGGTCGGCTTGCTGACGGCCGCGGCGATCGTGCTGCTCGCGCACGGCGGCGGCGAAGACCGGGCGCGATCGCAACACCGCGCCGTCATCGGCGAAACCACGCTTCGGGCCGCGGTTGATTCCCTGCCGATCGGATCGGGCGGCGGCAGCTTCGCAACGGTGTATCCGGCCTATGAAGATCCCGCCGCGGTCACACCCGAATACACCAATCACGCGCACGACGACTATGCCGAGATGCTGCTTGAGTTGGGCATTCCGGGCGCGTTGCTCGTCATTGCCGCCGAAATCGCGTGGTGCATGCGGGTCGTGCCGATCTGGGGGGTAGCGGGTGCGGACGCCGATCGGGCGCGCGCAGGCGCGATCGCTCTCGCTGCCATCCTGGCCCACAGCCTGATCGATTATCCGCTGCGCACCGCTGCGATCGCTGCCGTCGCCGGGGTTGCGGCCGCGCTGCTCGCGTCGCCGATCGCGGCCCGCACTGCCGCTTCGCCGATCCGGGTTCGCCAGGGAACACCGGCATGACGGATCCCGGCGCCGCCTCGCTCGGTCCGCCGCCGCGCCGTCTCGGGATCGTCCGGCATGGCACCATCGCGACCACCGAGCACGGTCTGTCGACCTTCGCCAAGCCCGACGAACACGGCCGCAGCCTTCCGCAGATCGACATCGACGATCTCGTCCGCATCCTGCTGAAATGGAAGTGGCTGATCCTCGCCGCGATCTGCGTCGGCGCGGGGCTCGCGGTCGTCGTCACGATGCTGTCGCCGCGACTCTACCGCTCGACCACGACGATCGAGATCAACACCACCCCGGTCGAAATCATGGGCAACACGCGCAGCGTCCAGCCGAAGATGCGCAGCGAAGACCAGTTCCTCCAGACCCAATATGGCCTGTTGAAAAGTCGGTCGCTGGCCGAACGCGTGCGGAAGACGTTGGCGCTCGGCGACGATCCCGGCTTCGTGAACGCCGGGGCTGCGCGCAATCAAGCGCGGCGCGACCTCACTGCGACGTTCAAGCTCGAGGCCAATCTCGACGTGCGACCGGTCCGCGGCAGTAACCTCGTCACGCTCGGCTATACCGATGCCGATCCGGCGCGCGCGACGCGGATCGCCAACGCGTTCGCGACCGGCTTCATCGCCTCCACCGCGGAGCAGCGCTACGGCGCCACCGCCTATGCTCGCCAGTTCCTCGAAACCCGCCTGAACGCCACCCGCGAACGGTTGGAAACCAGCGAACGCCAGCTCGTCAATTACGCGCAGCACCAGGGCATCGTCGAGCTCGACCATGGCGGCGGCGGTGGTGGAGGCGGCGGCGCGGGGCGCGGCAATGCCGGCGGCGACGATGGCCCGACCGGCAGTTCGGGCGACTCGCTGTCGACGCAGTCGCTGACCGCGCTGAACGGCGCATTGTCGCTGGCGATCGGCGAACGCATCGCCGCCGAACAACGGTATCGCCAAGGCGTTGCCAATCGCGCGTCGCCCGACGTGCTGCAGAACCCGACCGTGCAGGCGTTGCGCGGCGAGCGGGCCAAGCTCTCCGCCGATTACCGAGAGCGCCTGTCGACGTTCAAACCGGACTATCCCGAAATGGTGGCGCTGCGCGGCCGCATAACCGAGATCGACGCGGCGATGACGCGCGAGGCGGGCGACGTGTCGTCGTCGCTGCGCTCGGGATATCTCGCGGCGATGGGGCGCGAGAACGAACTGCGCGGCCAGGTCGCCGCGTTGCGGGTGAACGTCCTCGACCTGCGCAATCGCGGGATCGGCTACACCATCCTGCAGCGCGAGGTGGAGACCAATCGCACGCTCTACGACGCGCTGTTGCAACGCTACAAGGAGATCGGCGTCGCGGGCGGACTGGGCGAAAGTCAGGCGATGGTCGTCGATACCGCGTTGCAGCCCGGCGGTCCGTTCAAGCCGCGACCGATCCGCAACCTGATCGTCGGGCTGATCGGTGGGCTCGCCATCGGGCTGGCGATCGCGTTCGGAATCGAGTTCGTCGACGATACGATCAAGTCCGCGGAGGACGCCTCGACCAAGTTGAAACTCCCGATCCTCGGCGTGATCCCGCGCATGGCCAAGGCGCGATCGATGATCGAGGAGCTCGCCACGCCGCGGTCCGAGGTGGCGGAGGCCTATTATTCGGTGATGACCGCGCTGCAGTTCACGACCACCAGCGGCTATCCGAAATCCCTGCTGATCACGAGTTCACGGTCGGGCGAGGGCAAGTCGAGCACGTCGCTCGCGCTGGCGCAGAATTTCGCGCGGATCGGTGCCACTGTGCTGCTGATCGACGGCGACCTGCGCAAGCCATCGTTCAAGGCAGGCGATCAGCGCGAGATTGGCCTTTCGAAACTGCTCGTCAGCAGCGATCCCGTCACCGCGCACGTCATCGCGACGAACACGCCCGGGCTGTCGCTGCTGCCGAGCGGGCCGGTGCCGCCCAACCCCGCCGAACTGCTCGCGACGATCCGCATCCATGCGATCCTCGAGGAAGCCGCCCGGCATTTCGAGATCGTCGTGGTCGATGCGCCACCCGTACTCGGGCTCGCCGATGCGCCGGTGCTGGGTTCGATCTGCGAGGCGACGCTGATGGTCGTCGAATCGGGATCGGTGCGGCGCACGGTCGTGCTCAGCGCGCTGGCCCGGCTGTTCGGCGCGCACGCCCGCGTCGCCGGCGTGGTGATGACCAAGTACAACCCCAAGGTCGCGGGCTATGGCTATGGTTATGGATATGGCCAGCCCTATGGCAGCGATCCGTCCGCGACACCGATGCTGAACATCACGTCGTGACCGTTGCGCGGCCAAGCCTGCGGGCCGCGTGTCTGCTCGCGACCTCGGCATTGCTCGGCTGGCTCAGCATCCGCAACGCCGCGATCCTGCTGTTCGCGACGACCAAGCCGACGCTTGCGGAAGCGTTCTGGCCGGCAAGCGGCACCGCGCTTGCCGCCGATGCACGCGCACGCGTACTGGCCGCAGGCGGCGTCGCGGGGTCGCAGGTCCGCACGCTGGCCCGCGCGGCGTTGATCCGATCTCCTGCGTCAGATGCACCGCTGGTATTGCACGCATTGGCGGCTAGCGGCGACGGCGATCTGCGCCGGGCGAGCGCGCTGATGATGGCGGCGGTGGCACGCAATCCGCGCGACGACGTGGCACGCTACTGGCTGTTCGACCATGAGATCCGGACCGGAGATTATGCCGCCGGTCTGGCCCAGGTCGGCCCGGCGTTGCGGCTGCGAGAGGGAACGCGCGGACCGATCCTCGCGCTGGTTGCAGGGTTGCTCGACATCCCCGCAGCCGCCCCGGCGGTGCGCGCGATCCTCGCGACCGATCCCGACTGGCGCACCGGGTTCTTCCAGACGCAGGCGACCGCCGGGACCAACCCGGCGCGCCTGGCCGAGTTGCTGCTCGCATTGCCGCCACCGCGACGCCCGGGCGCGACCGCGCTGGAGCAACGCGCCGTGCTGTATGCGGCGATCAACCGCGGCCGGTTTGCCCTGGCCTACGATGTCTGGCGCGCGACGTTACGAACGCCGTCTGGGTTGGGAATACCCCCTGCCGTGGGTTCGACGGTCTACGATCCCGATTTCGCCGGGTTGCCCGGCGCGCCGCCGTTCAACTGGAGCCTGCAACCGGGCGAGGGCGCAACGGCGGCGATGGTCATGTATTCCCATGGGCTCGACCGAACCGCGCTGGCGATCACCTTTAACGGCACCGTTTCGGCCGTGGTCGCCGAGCAATATATCGTGGCGAAACCTGGTGCTTACACGCTCTCGCTGCACAGCCGCGCCGTCGCCAGCCCCGTCGCCAACTCCGTCAATGCACGCCTGTTCGCCCGCGTCCGTTGCGCCAGCGATGACGCGTTGCTGGCCCAACTCCCGATCGCATTGCAGACTGCTCCGGTCACCGCCAGCGCGCCCGTCGCCGTACCGCAAGACTGTGCGGCGCTGCGCCTCCAGATCGTCGGCGAACCCGGCGAGCGGGTGGGCTTCGCGCGCGCCGAGGTCACCGCCATCCATCTCGATCCTCGCCAGTGACATCCCCGCCCAAACCGGCGCCCAAACCGGCGCCCAAACCCGCGCGCGAACCCGCGTCCAAACCAACCCCGGCACCTGCGCCGGCACCCGCGCCGACACCCGCGCCGGAGCCCACGCAGTACGCATGGCCTGCTGCCCGGCGCATCTACAGGCATCTGTCGCCCCGGCGCCGACGTCAGCTCGCCGGCACAATCATGCTCATGATCGCGGGTGCGTTCGCCGAGCTTGCGACGATCGGCGCGGTGCTGCCCTTCCTCGCGCTGGTGACCGGCGGGAACGAGGCCAACGCGCGGTACGCCGGCATCGTGTCGGTCGTCTCCACGCTCGGCGCGCTGGTCGGCCTCGGCACGCTCGCGGTATCGGCCGCGTTACTCGTTCTTGTCGCGGTCCTGTCCGCGATCCTGCGGCTCGTGCTGATCTGGTCGAGCCAGACCCTGGTGTTCGCGGTCGCGCATGATTTCGCGACGCACATCTACCGCCGCACGCTGCACCAGCCCTACAGCTTCCACGTGATGCGCAATTCGAGCCGGACGATCGCCGGCATCGACAAGGTCCAGTATGTCCTCGGCAACGTCCTGCTCCCGGCGATGGCGGGCACCACCGCGGCGGTCGTCGCGGTCTTCATCCTTGCCGCGCTGGTCGCGGTCGATCCGGCCACGTCGCTGGTCGCCGCAGGCAGCTTCGTCGCGCTCTACGCCTTGGTCAGTCTGGCAACCCGCCGGCGGCTGTACCGCAACGCCGACATCATATCCGCGTCGCTACAAGCGCGCGTGCAGACGCTGCAGGAAGGGCTGGGAGGGATACGCGACGTGCTGCTCGATCGCACGCAAGCCATTTTCGTCGCCAAGTTCGAGCGGCTCGACAGCCAGTTCCGCCATGCCCAGGCGGCGAACCAGTTCATCGGCGCCGCGCCCCGCTATCTGGTCGAGGCGGGCGGGATCGTCCTGATCGCGGTGCTCGCGCTGTATGTCGGCGGTCGGCCCGGCGGGGTCGTCGGCGCGCTGCCGATGCTCGGCGCGCTGGCGCTCGGCGCGCAACGCCTGTTGCCGCTGGTCCAGCAGGTCTATTTCAGCTGGTCGCAGATCCACGGCAACCGCGCGGCGCTCACCGACGTGGCGGCGCTGCTCGACATGCCCGAACCTCCGGTACCGGCGCGCATCCCAATGCCGCCGTTCGCGGACACGCTCCAGATCGACCGCGTCCGCTATGTCTACCCGAGCGGCGGACGGCCAGCGCTCGACAATATCTCTCTGACGATTCCCAAGGGCATGCGGATCGGCCTGGTCGGCAAGTCGGGCAGCGGCAAGAGCACGCTCGCCGATCTCGTCATGGGCCTGCTCGATCCGACCGAGGGGCGCATCCGTATCGACGGTCGCATCCTCGATCCCGCCGCGAAGCCGTCGTGGCAGGCCCAGATCGCGCACGTTCCCCAGGCGATCTTCCTGGCCGACACCAGCATCGCCGCCAACATCGCGTTCGGACGCGACGCCGCGACGATCGACCACGCGCTGATCCGCGACGCCGCCCGCGGTGCCGATCTGCACGGCTTCATCGAGAGCCTCCCGAACGGCTACGAGACGGCGGTCGGCGAGCGCGGCGTGCGACTGTCGGGCGGCCAGCGACAACGGATCGGCATCGCCCGCGCGCTGTACAAGCGCGCCTCGATCCTCGTCCTCGACGAGGCGACCAGCGCGCTCGACGACGCGACCGAGGATTCGGTAATGGCCGCGATCGCGCGCCTGTCGCGTGACCTGACCATCCTCTCGATCGCCCACCGCGTGTCGACGTTGCGGCTGTGCGACACGATCATCCGGCTCGACGAAGGGCGGATCGTCGCGATCGGTTCTTACGAGGAGATCGTCACCGACTGGCGCATGCGCGGTTGAGCGAGACCGACCCGCACGCGACGCGCTGGCGCGCCGACGTCCAGGTGCTCCGCGGGTTCGCGGTCTGCGCGGTGATCGTCTTCCATGCCGGGCTCGGCATCGCCCCGTCGGGCTATCTTGGCGTCGACATCTTCTTCGTCGTCTCGGGCTATCTGATCGGCGGGATCGTCCTGCGCGATATGGCGGCCGACCGGTTCGCGTTCGGCCCCTTCTATCGACGGCGGATCAGGCGGCTCGCACCCGCGGGGTTCGTCACGCTCACGGCGACCGTCGCAGCCGCACGCGTGCTGCTGACGACCAGCGCCTATGAGCGGTTCTGGCCGCAGCTGCTCGGCGCGCTCACTTTCTCCACCAACGTCATGTTGTGGCGCCAGATCAATTACTTCAACGATCTCGCACAGACCGAGCCGCTGCTGCACATCTGGTCGCTGGCGGTGGAGGAGCAATTCTATCTCGTCTTTCCGATCGCACTGTACGTCTGTCCCAGACGCTGGTGGATGCCCGCCATCGGCATCGCCACCACGGCGAGCCTCGCCGCCTATCTGATCCTCTATCCGCGATCGCCCGGCGCCGCATTCTACCTGCTCCCGACGCGGGCCTGGGAGATCGGTTTCGGCGTGCTCGCCGCAGGATGGCGCATGCCGCCGGCGATCCAGGCGGGCCTCGTACGCGTGCGGGCCACCGCGCTGCTCACCATCGCGGCGGTGCCGTTCGTGCCCCCCTTCGCGCACGTCCATTGGCTGGCCCTCCCCGCCTGTCTCGCGACCGCCCTGCTCGTCGCCACGCGCGCGCCGATCCTTGCCGGTCGCGGCTGGCGGTTCGGTACCGCGATCGGCGACCGATCCTATGCGCTGTATCTGGTTCATTGGCCGATCTTCGCATTCGCCAACACCGTGCATCTCGGCGCACCACTGCCTGTAACGCTGTCGCTGGGCCTCGTCGTGCTGACGTTTGCGAGCGGCGAACTGCTGTTCCGCGTCGTGGAGACGCCGCTACGCCGCGAACGCGGTCCGCCGATCCTGACCTGGGCGGCCTTCGTCGCGGCGACGATGCTGATCGCGGCGGCGGGAGCCTATGTCCTGCACGCCAAACGCGGCATGGCGACCGGGCTCGACCTCGCCGGCGTCACCGGGCTCGACCTGCCCGGATGCACCGCCGATGCCGCGTCGTTCGACGGCCGCTGCACGCAGTCGCCGACCCCCCAAATCCTCGTCTGGGGCGATTCCTTCTCGCAGGCCCTGGTCCCGGCGATCGTCGCGACGGCCGGGCGACCGATTGCGCAGGCGAGCGAGGGCGGATGCGCGCCGCTTCCCGGCTATGCACCGGTCGACCTGAACGCATCGCAGGCGATCGCGCGGCGCTGTATCGCCTTCAACGCGAGCGTCCTCGCCTATCTCGCCCACACGCCCAGCATCGACGTCGTCGTCCTGTCCGGCCGCTATCTCCGCTACGCCATGCCCGGAACGCGCGCGCTGCACGTCGATCCGGACGGATACACGACGATCGCGATGCCCGATCCCGCTACGCTGATCGCGGCCCAGCGCCGCACCAGCGCCGCGATCCGCGCGCTGGGCAAGCGCGTCGTGATCGTCTCGGGTCCCGCACAGGCGGGTTTCGACGTCGGCCAGTGCTGGGAGCGCACGCTTGCCCACCTGCCGCGCGTGACCAAGGCTGCGCAGTGCGGAATCACCGCGACCACGCTGCATCCCCAGGAGGGATGGGCAAACCGGTTGCTCGCCGACTTCGCGACCGGCGGCACCCCGGTCATCCGGCTCGACGCCGCACTCTGCCATCGGGGCACGTGCGCCACGGCAATCGGCGGCACGCCACTCTACCGCGACACCGGCCATTTCAGCCGGACCGGATCGCGGCTGATCGGGCAGCGAACGCAGCTTGGCGAGCGGGTCTGGCAGGTCGCTCGCTAGCGTCTGCGCTTGATCGCCGAATACGCGTTTGCCGCGCGCCAAAGTATCGCGCCCGGCAGCATCGCCATCGCGACCAGCCCCATGCGGCGCATGCTCCACCCCCCGACGCCGGACAGCAGCGTCCGTGCCGCCTGCGTCCGCCCATGATACAGCAGGCTGCGCGCATAACCGAGCCGCGTGCGATCGGCATAGCCCCGGATCGCGGCATGACGCGCGACATAGACGGGGCTCCGGAGCGCGGCATCGAGCGTCGCGAAAACCGGCGAAACCGGAACGCGCTCGCGCCCCCCCATTGCGGCCTGTCGCCCCGCCATCGCGGCCTGACGAACATCCATGATCCCGCCATTCTCTCGGCGATACAGCACGGTCGGCGCGCTGCTCACGGCCATCCGGTGGTCCAGGGCAAAGCGGATCCAGAACTCGACGTCCTCGCCAGCCGCATGGGAGCCGAACCCCGCCGTGCGTGCAAACGCGGACCGACGAAACGCGATGCTGGACGCATTGAATACCGCGCTGTGATGCTCTGCGAAAAACTCGATTTCGCGCATGTCGCTCGCGTTCGCCGCCAGCGTATCGAGTGGCACCGCGTCCCCGTTGAAAGACACCGACGCCGCGCCCGCTGCATCGACGTCGGGATAGGCCGTCACGACCGCGGCAAGATTGGCCAGGTGATCGCGTCGCCACAGATCGTCCGCATCGACCAGCGCCACCCACGCGCCCGTTGCCGCAGCAAACCCGGTATTGCGCGCCGCGCCCGGCCCCGCATTCGCCTGTCGGATCAGCCTTACGCGGGCATCGCCAAACTGCTCGACGAGACGGTCGCCGCCATCGCGCGATCCGTCGTCGACCACGATGATCTCGCGCGGCGCCACGCTCTGCGCCAACACCGACGCCAGCGTTGCGCTGACAAAGGCGCGCTTGTCGAACAGCGGAATGACCACGGAGAAATCGACGGGCATCCGCGGATCATGTCGCAAGCCCGCACCGATGACCATCGATTGCCGCGCAGGCCATGATCGGCGATACCGATGCATGCCGCACATCGATCACACACGCGATCGCGGCAATGTCCTGTTGGTGACGGCGGCGCCCTCGATCATGCCACGGGGCGGTCGCGCGATGCTCTCCGCGCTGAACCACGCGATCCTGCTGGATCTGTTCGGCCCTCGACTGTCGCTGTTCGTGCCGTCGGGGCGAACGCGGATGATACCGGCGGTGCTGAAAGGCCATATCGACGGGATCGATGGCCCTTCGATCGTCGCGCTGCTCGCGCACATCGTCAACCACGGCGTGACCCGCGTCATTCTCGACGGTTCGAACCGCGGCGCCGCGGCACGCGCGATCGAGCGGCGTTTCCCACACGTTCGGATCTTCACGATCTTCCACAACGTCGAGGCACGCTTTTTCCTCGGCGCGCTCCGCGACAAACCGCGGGCAAAGGCGCTCGCGGTTCTGATCGCGAACTATCGTGCCGAACGCGCAGCAGTAGCGGCAAGCGATCGGCTGCTGTGCCTGAGCGATCGCGACGGTACGACGTTGCGGCGGCTGTACGGACGCGGGGCGGACAGCGTTCTGCCGATCGCCGTGCGAGACCAGCCCCTGGCGGCGGCAGCGCCGACCGAGTGCCCTTCTTATGCGCTATTCGTCGGCGGAGGCTTTTACGCCAATCGCGATGGCATCCGGTGGTTTGCGCGCGCCGTCGCACCGCACCTGTCGATCGCGACCTGCGTCGTCGGGCGCGGGCTCGACAATCTGGCGGAGGAATTTGCCGGCGATGCCTCGATCAAGTTCGTCGGCGCGGTCGAAGACCTGGCGCCCTGGTACCGCGATGCGGCGGTCGTCGTCGCCCCGATCTTCGACGGCTCGGGGATGAAGACCAAGGTCGCCGAGGCCTTGCTGTACGGCAAGCATATCGTCGGCACGGCGGAGGCGTTCTCGGGCTATGCGGACGACGTCATCGCGGCAGGATCGCTGGTGCACGACGCGGACGGTTTCGTCGCCGCAATCGAAGCGGTCTGCGCGCACGGATGGCGCGCATTCGATCCGGCGATGCGCGCGCTGTACGACCGCGACCACAGCTACGCCGCGGCACGCGCACGTTTGGCTCAGGCACTCGACGCATAGAGCGCTGCGACCTGGTCCGCGAGCCGGTCGAAATCGAAATCGCGCAGCCGGGCGTCGCCATAGGCAACCAGCCGCGCGCGTTCGGCAGGGTCGGTCCAGACGCGCTCGATCGCCGCGGCCGCATCCGCGGGATCATCCACCGCGAAATACCGCCCCTGCGCTTGCGTGACGTCGCGGAATACCGCGATGTCGCTCGTCACCAGCGGTCGCCGCGCCGCCATCGCCTCGATCAAGGCAATGCCGAATCCCTCATAGGCGGACGGCACCACGACCAGCGTACAGGCGGCGTAGAGCGCACGGACCGCGGCGTCGTCGGCGTCCGTGACGATGCGGACGAGCGCACCAAGATCGAGCGCGGCGATCTGCGCGCGGATGCTCCCGAGCATCCCGCCGTCGCGACCGGCAATCACGAGCCGACACCGCATTCCCCGGTCGCGCAGCCGGGCGATCGCGGCGATCAGCACCGGCAGGTTCTTGCGCGCCTCGATATGCCCCACCACCAAGGCGAACGCGTCGCTGTCGGGCGCGCCGTCCGACGCGAACCGCCGCGGGTCGACGCCGTTATGGACGACCGACACGCGCACGCCGGGATGGAACGCCGCAATCTCGTCACCGACGACGCCCGATACCGCGATCACCCGATCAACTTGACGCAACGCATGGCGCAGGATGACCGCCGCGGTCGCGCGCTCGATCGGGCCGGCAGCCTGCAGGTGGCGCAGGTCGTGGATCGTCAACAACGTGCGGCACGGCGCCGCGAACAGGGGCAGGCTGAAGCTCTCGAACAGGTCGAGCGCATCGACGTTCCAGGCATGCCGCCAATAGCGCAGTCCCGCCAGCAGACGTCCGACCCGGCCGGCGCTGCGCAGTGGCGTCCGCCGCGCGGTGACGTTGGGGCTGCCGGCGAACCAGTCCGCGATCCGGTGGTCGGCAGGTTCGTAGACGACGAACTCATGCTGCGGATTGCGACGGATCACCGCGCCGTACAGCGATCGGAAGCGTTGATTGGCTCCCGAAGGACGGTCGTCGAAACACGTCGCGTTCAACCCGATCCGCACCGGTCAGAGGCCCAGCAGCGCGAAATGCCGGTCGAGCACGCGCCGCTCCTCGAACGGTCTGACGCCCTCCGCCAGCATTGCCGCGGGCATCGGTCGATCGAGCGCCTGCGCGAGCGCTTGGGCCAGCGCGTCCGGATCGCGCACCGCGACCAGATAGCCGTACCGCCCGTCCTGCAACACCTCGCGTGGCCCCGTCGGACAGTCGGTCGCGACCGGCGTGCACCCGCACAGCATCGCCTCGACCAGCACGTTGGGCAGCCCCTCGACATGCGACGACAGCGCGAACACGTCGGCGCGCGCGAAATATTTTAGCGGGTTGTCGACGCGTCCGGGCAGGCGGATACGATCGGCCAGTCCCTCCGCCGCAATCAAGGCCTCAAGGTCGCGCCGCGCCCCGCCCTCGCCGAGGATCACGAGGCGCGCCGCGCGGGTCCGGTTGAGGATGCCGACCGCGCGGATCAGGTCGTCGAACCCCTTCCACGGCGCCAGCGTCCCTGCCGCGACGATCAGGGCCACGTCCCTGGCCGCGAACCAAGGGTCGTCGACCGGTTCGTCCCGCTTCGCACGCGTGCCCGGCTGGTCGACGATGTTGTAGACGCAGACGTGCCGGGCGCGGCGGAACACCTGGCGATATTGCGCGACCATGTCCTGCGACACGCAGGTCAGCGCGTCGGCACGGTACGCGACCGCCCGCGCCGCCCATTTCAGCACCCAGCGCTTGGTGAACGGCACGCTCGAATAGGTGTCGAACGGCGTCACGCGCGACGAACCGCTGATCTTCGCGCGTGATCCCGACAGGATCGCCGCGATCAGGACGATCGTCGTCAGATGATCCTCCGCGGCGAATACCACGTCGGGCTTCGCATCGCGCAGATACCGCCAGATCGGCAGTGCCAGGCCCCGCACCCGCCGCGCGCCGATGACCCGCACGATCACGCCCGGTGCCGGCGGAATGTCCAGGTCGGGATCACAGCGGCCGACGATCAGCTCCACCGCATGCCCGTCGGCGGCGAGCGCGGCGGCGAACCGCCACTGCGCCAGCGGCACACCCGAGATCGCATAGCGCGGCGTCATCACCGCGATCCGCAACCGTCGCCTCACGTGCCGAGCACCGCATCGTATGCGCCCCGCCGTACCCGCGCATCGGCGAGGAACAGGAAGTTGTTGATATACCCCGCTCCCCCGACCACCGAAGAAGACTGATCCAGCCCGGCATCGAACGCCGCCACGTCGACCAGCACGCCGCCGCGCAGGAAATATCCGCGATAGCCGAGCCCCGCCAGGCGATCGAACGTCTCACCGACCGGCAACGCCCGATGGCGCTGCTCGATCTCGATCAGCAGCGCTGGGGCGGAGGCGGCGAGCGTCGCCAGCGCGCCCTCGATCACGGCCGCCTCATGCCCCTCGACGTCGATCTTGATCAGCGCGGCATCGTCGAACCCGAAGCTGTCGAGGGTCCGCATCGCGACCATCTCCGATCGCGCCGTGCCGGCGAACCCCGGCTCGATCGACCCCGGTTCGATCGACCCCGCCGCATCATGCTCGGTGCCGTCCGCCGCGACCGGGATCGACAGCGCCGCCCGGCCTTCCGCCGCAGAGATCGCAAACGGATGGACCGCGACACCAGTCTGCACCCGCGCCCAGGCCGTCAGCGCGCGCAGGCATACCGGGTTTGGTTCGAACACCTCGACGCGCACGCCCAACCGCGCCAGCGCATAGGCATACGCTCCGAAATTCCCGCCGATGTCGATCGCCCGGTCGCCACGCTCGATCACCGTCGCCAGCAACGCCATCTCGGGTTCCAGCGTCCCCGTCGCCCGTGCGTGCCAGTATTTCGCGGGCACCCGCCATGCCGCCGGTATCGCATCGCGGACCGTCATCTTGATCCGCGAAAGCGCGCCGCTCACAGCCGCGACCGTGCGGAGATCTCGTCCGTCCAAAGAGCATCGAAAACGAACCATGTCGTTGCCGTCGAACGGTGGACTTCGGCCCGCTTATGCCGCCTTCTCGTGGTCGACGCCAACGGGAGGGCGTCCGGCGCCAGACGCAATGTCGGGGCAAGGGGGGGGCTGATCCGATGTGCGGCATCGCAGGCATCTGGACGCAAGGCGCGGTCGCCCGGTCCGATGCCGTCGCGATGACCAACGTCGCCACCATCGCCGAAGCGGGATCCGAAGCGACCTTCACAGCACGAAAAATGGCGGAAACCCTGGCGCATCGCGGCCCGGACGACGCCGGTGCATGGGCCGATCACAACGCGGGTATCGCGATCGCGCATCGCAGACTGTCGATCATCGATCCGTCCCCCGCCGGGCATCAGCCCATGCCATCGCATTGTGGCCGTTACATCCTGTCCTACAATGGCGAGGTCTACAATCACCTGGCCCTGCGCGCGGAGCTCGAAGCGGTCGGCGCGATCAACTGGCACGGCCATTCCGATACCGAAACGCTGGTCTGCGCGATCGCACGCTGGGGCCTGCGCGACACGTTGCGCCGCGCCGTCGGGATGTTCGCGATCGCGCTCTGGGATCGGCTCGATCGCACGCTCGCGCTCGCCCGCGACAGGATCGGCGAGAAGCCGCTCTATTATGGCTGGTCGCATGGCCGCATCCTGTTCGGCTCCGAACTAAAGGCTTTGCGCGCCGCCCCCAGCTTCGACGCCACCGTCGACCGCGACGTCCTGGCGCTCTACCTTCGCCACAATTGCGTTCCCGCCCCCTGGTCAATCTACGCCGGCATCTACAAGGTCGAGCCGGGCAGCATCGTCACGATCGATGCGCGCGCTTTGTCGCGCCCGCCGTCCTCCGCCCCGCACCCCGACGAGACCGAGGCGATCGGCCTACGATGCGCGCGCTATTGGTCGCTCGACGCTGTGATTGCGAACGGCGTCGATCCGACGATGACCGCCGACGCCGCGGTCCACGGCCTTCACGCCCGCCTGCGCGACGCGGTCTCGGCACAGATGGTCGCCGATACGTCGCTCGGCGCGTTCCTGTCGGGCGGCATCGATTCCTCGACGATCGTGGCACTGATGCGCGAGGTTGCGCGCGGCTCCGTCAAGACCTTCACGATCGGCTTCGCCGAGACCGCATTCGACGAAGCACCGTTCGCGCGCGCCGTGGCGCGGCATCTCGGCACCGAGCATAGCGAGCTCCGAGTCGACGCCGACACCGTGCGGTCGGTCATTCCCGATCTCCCCCATATCTATGACGAGCCGTTTGCGGATTCGTCGCAGCTCCCGACGCTGTTGCTCAGCCGCCTCACGCGTGGCAGCGTCACGGTCGCGCTGTCCGGCGACGGCGGCGACGAGCTCTTCTGCGGCTATAACCGCTATCTCGTCTCGCGACGCTTCTGGGCTGCCGCCGCACACCTTCCCGCACCGTTGCGCCGCGGCATCGGCACTGCGCTCGAAGCCGTCGCACCTGCGACCTGGGACGGTATCGCGACACTGCCGGGCTTTCCCAAACATGCGATGCTCGGCGACAAGGTCCATAAGCTCGCCCGGATGCTGCACACGCCACTCGCGCCGCACGACATCTACCGCGGATCGAGCGAACACTGGCAGGACGGCATTCCCGTCCTCGGCCACCGCGACCTGGATCCACCGCGCGCCGATGCTGCGGACCTGCCCGTATCGCC
This sequence comes from Sphingomonas sp. SL1004, assembly GCF_057815015.1. Classification (NCBI taxonomy): domain Bacteria; kingdom Pseudomonadati; phylum Pseudomonadota; class Alphaproteobacteria; order Sphingomonadales; family Sphingomonadaceae; genus Sphingomonas; species Sphingomonas sp. SL1004. The sequence continues at coordinate 3,510,591 of NZ_JBYMUX010000001.1, read as the reverse complement.
GGAGGAGCGCATGATGCGGTGGGACACGCTCGGCTATCTGCCCGACGACATCCTCACCAAGGTCGATCGCGCAGGCATGGCCGCGAGCCTCGAAACGCGCATGCCTTTCCTCGATCACCGCGTTGTCGAGCAGGCGTGGCGCATCCCGCTGGCGTTCAAGACACGCGACCATCAGGGCAAATGGGTCCTGCGCCAGATCCTCCACCGCTACGTACCGCCCGCGCTGATCGAACGCCCCAAGGCAGGGTTCGCGATCCCGCTCGGCGCGTGGCTGCGCGGGCCGTTGAACGCGTGGGCGGACGCCCTGCTCGCCCCGGACGACGCGCTGCTCGACATGCCGCCGATCCGCGCGCGCTGGACGCAGCACCAGTCCGGCACGCATGACTGGACCGCGTCGCTATGGGGCGTGTTGATGTACCGCGCCTGGGCATCCGCATGCTGATCTATTGGCTGATGTTCGGCTTCCCCTCCAGCATGGCGTTGGTCGAGCGCGATCGCCAGCGTCGCTTCGGGTTCGCCTGGAGCTTTGCGACCCTCGCCACGATCGCGCTGATCGGCTTCCGGTGGGAGACTGGCGGCGACTGGGGCAATTACGATCGGATGGTCGAGCAGGCCGGCTGGAATCCCGTGCTGTTCGCGCCGCTCGACGATCCGGGCTTCGGCCTGCTGCTGTCCTATGCCGCGGAATCGCATATCGGACTGCTGCTCGTCACCGCGGTCAGCGGCCTCGTCATGGGTGTCGCCCTGACGCTGTTCTGTCGCGATCAGCCGCGCCCCTGGCTCTGCATGGCGGTGGCGATGCCGTATCTCGTGGTGGTCATGGGGATGGGCTATATCCGACAGGGGATGGCGATCTCGTTCCTGCTGATGGGGCTGATGTCGCTGAAGCGCGGGCATATCCTGCGCTATTCGGGCTGGATCGTGGCCGGTGCGCTGTTCCACTCCACCGCGTTCATCCTGCTCCCGCTCGGCGTGATGGCCACCAATCGCAACATCGTCGTCCGCTCCGGGTTCGCGCTGCTCGGGCTGGGGATGATGGGCTATGCGATCGTCAACGCGCATGGCGGCTACGTCGCCAACTACATCGATTCCGCGATGACCTCGTCGGGGGCGGCGGTCCGCCTGTTCATGACCGCGCTGCCTGCCGCGATCTTCCTCGCCTTCCGCGATCGCTTTGGCCTGGAGGGGCCGGAACGCCGCGTCTGGACCGCGCTCAGCCTTGCAGCACTCGCGGCCTTTGCACTGCTGTTCGCGTTCCGCTCGTCGACCGTGGTCGACCGTCTCGGCCTCTATCTGCTTCCGGTCCAATGCTTCGTCTACGCGCGCGTCCCGGCTGCGTTCGCCAACGACGTGCGCGGGGAGCGCCTGCTGACCGTCGCCATCCTGCTGCTCTACGCAGGAGCGTTTTTCATCTGGCTGAACTATGCGGTAAACGTCGAATATTGGCTGCCCTACCGCTTCTATTTCTTCGAGGACGGCCCGTGTCTCGCGTGCTGATCTCCACCAACGCCGCGTGGAACGTCGTCAATTTCCGCAGCGGCCTGGTCCGCGCGCTGATCGCCGACGGCCATGAGGTGATCGCAGCCCTGCCCGAGGACGATGCGCTCGTCACAGCGCTCGGCGTTCGTACGATCGTCGTGCCGATGGCGCGGGGCGGCGTGTCGATCCTCGCGGACGTGATGCTCGTGATCCACTTCGTCGCGCTGATGCGACGCGAGCGACCCGACGTGTTTCTCGGCTGGACGATCAAGCCCAACGTCTATGGCGCGTTTGCCGCCGGGCTCTTGGGCATTCCGGCGATCGCCAACATCTCGGGCCTCGGGACCGCGTTCATCCGGTCGACCTGGCTCACCGCGGTCGCCAAGCGGCTCTACAGCATCGGCCTGCGCCACGCGGCGACCGTGTTCTTCCAGAATGCCGACGATCGCGCGCTGTTCATCGATGCCCGCCTGGTCCCTACCGATCATACCGCATTACTGCCGGGCTCCGGCATAGACGTCGCAGCCTATGATCCCGGCGCCTATCCACCGCCCCGCGCGACCCTGTTCCGCTTCCTGCTGGTCGCGAGGCTGCTGCGCGACAAGGGCGTCTGCGAATATGTCGCGGCGGCACGGATCGTCGCCGCGCATCATCCGAACGTCCGGTTCGATATCCTCGGTCCGCTCGACGCCGACAACCGCACCGCGATCGACACGGTGACGCTGCAAGGCTGGGTCGACGACGGTAGCATCACCTATCTGGGGGCCACCGACGACGTCCGGCCGGCGATCGCGTTCGCGGACTGCATCGTCCTGCCCTCGTACCGCGAAGGCATTTCGCACGTCCTGCTCGAAGCCGCGGCGATGGCACGCCCGACGATCGCCACCGACGTGCCGGGCTGCCGCGACGTCGTCGTCGACGGCCTCACGGGCCTGTTGTGCAGAGTCCGCGACATCGACGATCTCGCGGCCAAGATGGAAGCGATGCTTGCGATGTCTGCGCTGGCGCGGACGGCGATGGGTGACGCGGCACGCTCTGACGTGACCAGGCGCTTCTCTGAAACCCTGGTGATCGATCGATATCGGCGCGCGATCGCTGACGCGGTGTCTGCATGACGGACGTCGTCGCACCTATACTGGAGGCGTTTGCTTACCCGGCAGGCACACCGGATCTCCTGCCGAACACGATCGAAGCCGCGAACGGCGTGTCCATCACCCTGGCGACGGCAACCCGACACCGTATCGTCGTGATCGGCCTGGGCTATGTCGGCCTGCCGCTCGCGGTCCATCTTGCCGCCTGGTATCCGACGATCGGGCTGGACATCGGCGCGCGCCGCATCGCCGAACTCCGCCTTGGCCATGATCGCACCGGTGAGATCGACCCCGCAACGCTCGCCAGTTCCCCCTTGTCGCTGACCGGCGACATTGCCGCATGCGTCGGCGCAGACGTGTATATCGTCACCGTCCCGACTCCGGTCGATGCCGCACATCAACCCGATCTGCGCCTGGTGCGCGAGGCCAGCGCGATGGTCGCGCGCATGCTCGACGGTGCGCGCAAACCGATCGTCGTGTACGAAAGCACGGTGTATCCCGGCGTTACCGAAGACATTTGCGGCCCGATCATCGAAGCCGTCTCCGGGCTGGTCCGCGGACGTGATTTCTTCCTCGGTTACTCTCCCGAACGGATCAATCCAGGCGACCGGGAACACACCGTCGATCGCATCGTCAAGGTCGTGGCGGGCGAGAACGCTGCCGTCACCGCGACCTTGTGTGCACTCTACGACCGGATAACCACAGGCGGCACTTTTGCCGCCGCCTCGATCCGCGTGGCCGAAGCCGCCAAGGTGATCGAGAACGCGCAACGCGACGTCAATATCGCCTTCGTGAACGAGGTCGCGCAGATTGCCGCAAAGCTCGGCATCTCGGTATGGGACGTGCTCGCCGCTGCTGGGACGAAGTGGAACTTCCTGCGGTTCCAGCCGGGTCTCGTCGGAGGCCACTGCATCGGCGTCGATCCCTATTATCTCAGCCACTGCGCGACGGCGCTCGGCCATGATCCGGCGATCGTGCTGGCCGGACGCGAGACCAACGACGCGATGGCGGAATGGGTCACGGATCGGCTCTGCGACGGTGTCGAGGCACCGGTCGACGCACTGGTGCTTGGGTTGACCTTTAAGGAGGACGTGCCCGACCTGCGCAACAGCAAGGTGGCGGAGGTCGTGGCGGGGCTGGTCGCGCGCGGTCACCGGGTCGACGTCCACGATCCACGCGCGAATCCGGGTGAGGCGCTGGCCGAATACGGGCTGACGCTGCTCGATGCGTTGCCGCGCGGGCGCTACGGCATCGTCCTGCTCGCAGTCGCGCACGCCGAATATCGCGCGCTTGCCCCGGCCGTGCTGGCCGCGATGGTGATGCCGGGCGGGGTGTTCGGTGATCTCAGGAACGTCGTCGCACCGTCGCCGTCGTTTGCGGGGATCCGTCGATGGACGTTCTGACCGCGACCGCGCAGGAACGTCACGCTTTGCATGCACGTTTCTGGTCGCGCGGCGCGGTTCAGCTTGGCGGTGCGGTCCTGATCGCCACGATTCTTCCGCTCTGCATCGCCGCGATGATCGAACCCTATCTGCTGCGCCTGCCGCTATTCGCGGTTTCGGGCTTGGCCACCGCTACCGCGATCACGATCGGTTTCTGGCTGTTTCGCAACCTCATCGCCTTTCCCGGTATTCGGGCGAGCTATTACGTGCTCCCGGTCTTCTCCTCGACCTTCGCGGCGACTTTCGTGATGCTGTTCCTGCTCCGTCTGAACTACAGCCGACCGCTTCTTGCCACTGCGTTTCTCTTGTCGTTGATCTGGTATTACACCGTATATTTCATGATCCAGCGCCGTCGTCAGTTGAATATCGCGGTGGTCCCGTTCGGCGCCGTCGACAGCCTCTACGCGATCGATAGCGTTGTCTGGACGCATCTCGCCACGCCCGCGTTCCCACGCCATTGCGCCCTGCTCGCCGCGGACTTCGATCATGACCTGCCGTCCGAATGGGAACGTTTCCTCGCGGAGTGCGCGCTCACCGGCGTATCGGTCGTCCATTACAAGCAGCTTCGCCAATCGCTGACCGGACAGGTTCAGTTGGAACGGCTTTCGGAGAACGCATTCGGATCGTTGGTGCCGAACCCGATCTACCTAACCGTTAAATACGTGGCGGATCTCGCGGTTGCCCTGATGATCGGTCCGTTCATCGCACCGATTGTCCTGTGCGTGGCAATATTGGTGAAGCTCGACTCGAATGGCCCCGTCTTCTTCCGCCAACGTCGGATCGGCTATCGTGGACGGCCTTTCGCCGTGTGGAAATTCCGCACGATGGTCGGCGCCCCGCCGCTGCGGCACACGTCCGCATCGGACGTCATACGGATCGCGGCAATGACCAGGGAGAGCGATTGCCGTATCACGCGGATCGGCCATGTCTTGCGTCGCACGCGGATCGACGAACTGCCGCAATGGCTGAACGTCATGCGCGGTGAAATGAGCTGGATCGGCCCACGTCCCGAAGCCGAAATCTTGTCGCTTTGGTACGAGGCGGAAATTCCGTTCTATCGTTACCGCCACGTGGTCCGGCCCGGCGTTTCGGGCTGGGCCCAGGTCAATCAGGGCCATGTCACGGGGATTGGCGACGTTCTGAAGAAACTCAGCTACGACTTCTTCTACATCAGCCGTTTCACGTTCTGGATCGACATGCTGATCGTCGTCCGCACGATCAAGACGTTGCTTACCGGGTTCGGTTCGCGCTGAGCGCATCTCGTACGAGGCGGAGTTTCGATCGCAGCATCCGGCGACGAACGAGCATGGGTATGCGCAGGATCGGGTACAGCCAGCCGTATCCTCTTGGTAGCGCCAGGCGCCCTATATCATCGCCGGATATCACAAGCCGCCGGAGCGTCGCGAATATGCTCCGGCGGGTCGGTGCGATCAGCAGTTTCGCCGTGAACTCGACCCAGCCCCGATAGCGGGTCGTTGAAAGATCGCGTGTGCCGCCGCCCGCTGCGATCGTTCGAACCGCCAGTTTCAAAAGTAGCGATAGCCGAAGCGAGCGTGGATCTGGAAAGTCGGATGGAAGGGCGGTAGCGAACAGGCGATGCGCCAATATGATCCCCGAGGCGGCCGCTCGGCACGCCTGCAGGCGTCGAGCCGCCCGCCAATAGGCATTTCCGTCGTCGTCGCTGCTCGCTAGCATCGTACCGATATCGGCCAACCACTTCAGCCGCGCCCAACCATGGGCAGCGCCATGCACGCACAGGTATACGAACAGGGCCTCGTCATCGAGCATCGCCAAACTCTGGTTCGGGGCCACCTCGATCTGGCGCCAGGTCGCGGGTAGCGGCACGCTGGGATCGGCCAGGTCGTCGGACAAGCGCCAGTGGAGTTCGACGATCATCCCCTTCGGATGTCTATGGAAACTGTCTTTGGCGACGATCAGAAAGGTCCGTAATGTCGTGCCGGACAGGCGACGCTCTGGGATTATCGTGATGTATCCGGCGCCAGCCAGAACGTCCCATGCGCGCGCAACCATCTCCGGCGAAACGGCGATATCGATGTCCACCGAATCTCGAATGCCCAGCGCCCCATAGAGTCGCCGGGCGAGCGACGTTCCCTTCAGCGACAGGCTGGCAATGCCTGCATCCGTGAGCAGCGCGCGGAGCCGCAGCGCCTCACCGGCCTGGCGGAGCGCCGCGCGCCCACGTCGGCGCGCCGCCCGTTCGAACGGCTCGGGGACCCCGACCCCGGCAGTCCGCATCGCATCGACGACGAGCCCGACGAGCCCGTGCCGCTTGGCGATCCGAAACAGCAGGTTCCAATCGCCGATCGCACGCGATGCCTGCCTGATGCGTTCGACGTGAACAGGCCGGACGGCGCAGGTCGCAGCAAACCGATATTCCGCGGTCTCGGACATGATTGCTATCGGACGCCGGATCATGCCCGACGATCTTGCAGTGCTGATATCCTGCCACGCAAAATGTCCACCACAAGATCAGCACTCGATGCTCGACTGTCGACTGTCGACGCCCGGCTGGCAGCGCTCGACTGGCAGCTATACGAAGCATATCGTGCAAAAATTGGTAAGAGGTACATGTCGACATATGGTTCACTCTGCAGGAGAGTTTGAGAATGTTGCCTCCCGGCGATTTCTCGGGTTGTCTTGCATCCCATGGGTAACAGCGTGAAGATGTCGTGACCGTCATGCCCGATAGCATCGGCATCGGTATCGGCATCGGTATCAATAGCGGCAGCGATGGTCGAGACGACACTATAACCAAACCCGGCGCAGACCTTTGATGTCATGACGACGACGATCTCCTAATAGCGCCATCGCCAGAGTCATTCCTACCGGACCAACAATTTATGGGTGTTTGCCGGGTGGATGGCATTCCAGCTCCATGTACATTTCAGTCTCCCGGACCATAACGAAGCCTAGGCGGCGGTATAAGTTGAATGCCGGATTACCGCGTTCGACGACGAGACTGACGCGGTGCTCGTCCAATGTTGCCCAATCGATCACGGCTTGCAGGATGGCGGTACCGAGACCATTGCCGCGGGCCTCCGGCAACAAGGCAATGTCGACGACGTGGATCCGGGACTTGCATGGCTGGAGGTACAAGCGGCCGATCGGCAAGCCGTGACGTTCGATTACCATGAACCGACAACCGGCAATCCGCGTCCGAAAATGAGAGCGCTGAGCGGCAAATTGTTGCGCGAGAAATAGTTGCTTCTGCGCCATGCCCCAACCAGATATCGCCGCCATCTCTGTCTGCCGGGTAGTGGCATACAGGATCTGTAGAAATGGTACGTCGCGGTCGTTTTCGTCACGCAGGGCATATCCGTTGCGTACTAATCCGGCGGGAAGTGCGAAGGTCGCCACGCGCCCAGACAGCACAGGACCGGATCCCCGTGGGTTTAATTTCGCGACGGAAAAATCCCCTGCAGTGCGATGACGAACGTTAGCGCAAGTAGCGGCTGATGGTTTTCGTGCGGTTGAGACCCACCTGCCACACCGATCGCCTGCGGCGACAATGCCACCACGGGTGTCGCGACATCGCTGAACGCCATGTTTGGATTCGAAGGACCGATCATCGCCTGGTTGGTCGGCGATGCGACGTTCTGGGCGGGATTTGGCGGGTTCAGGCCGGCGGCGACAAGACCATGGCCGTGCCCATGCATCTCCGCGACCGCGAGCGCGACGGTTGCGGTCCCGGTGGTTTCGCCGATCGTGCGCGGCGACAATCCGGGTCCGCTGCCCGTGCCCATCGGGGCCGAAGCTTGAAGATTGGGGAGCGCAAAATTCGATGTGCCGTTGCCGCCGAAATTCACACCGAGAACCGCGAACAACGCGGTATTCTGCGAGATCGATAGCAATTGCCCGTTGCACACCGCGAATCCTTGCGGTGCGAATGAAAACCCGACGACCTTGATCTCGCCTACATAGGGATCGGTCATGATGATGCTCCGGATGAGAGATGCGACGATGTGCGTTCGTCGATGGCGACTGCGTCCAAATACCCCAAGGCCCGGCTACGTCTGACTTGGGTAGATACCGTTCCGTGCGATGATGAACGACAGGCATTGCGACGGCATCAGATTGGCGTGCGCACCGTTACCGCCTGCGCTGCCGATACTGCCCGCCCCCATCGGTCCGGTCGCGAACGGGCTCGTGCCCGGTACGACATAAAGAAACGGAGTCACGCCATTGGTTGGGGTTGCCGGAACCGCGTTGGCAGCGGGACCATCGAGCGTCCCTGCATTGGTGGAGGCGAACACCGCATGCGCGTGCGTAGGGAGCATTGCCAGGGTCACCGTAGCGGTCTCGTTTCCACCCACGCCGCCCAGAACGCGCGGCGTCAGGCCCTGACCGGTTCCCTGGTGGATGGGAAGTCGCCCCCTCAGGTCGGGAACACCGAACGTCTGCACCCCATCGCCGCCATAGGTTGTACCCACCAAGGCATAGAGAGCGGAGTCGTCAGCGATCGACAGGAGCCGTCCATCGCAGATCGCCCAGCCCGACGGAGCGAAATCACCTCCGAACATGCGGATTTCACCAATGAATTGATTGCTCATAAATCCCCTCCTGTTCGGACGGCCCCTCTCGTTTGGGTGGACCGCTTTCGCACCTGATCGTCGCGGTCAATTACGCGAGGGAAAGATGCCGCTGATTGCGATGCAGTAATTTGTGACAAGGAAAGGCTGCATATTCGGATGCGGCTGATTCCCGCCGGTGGCCGTCATGGTCGCGGCGGCAAGTGGCACCAGGGCGGCCGCGGGCGCGTAGAACTGCGTTACCGGTGAGGTATCGTTGGCAAAGGTGTTTGCGCGACTTGGCCGACGGTTCGCGACGGTCGATGTCCCGTTCAAGGCATGGGCATGCGCGGGCATCTCGCCAGCCGTCAGCGTGACCGATTCCACTCCGGTCACGCTGCCCTGCGGCAGCGTAGCGGTGGCATGAACCGGCGTCCGCCCCTGTAGGTTGGGCAAGGCGAACGTGGTTTTCCCATCGCCCCCATATTGCGTTCCCAGCAGCGAAAACAGCGCCTGATTTTGCGCGATGGCCATCAACTGACCGTTGCATGCGGCATAATACCGCGGTGCAAACCCAAATCCGAACGCCTTTATCTCACCGATAAAAGGTTGCGCCATGCCATCCCCCTAACTCAGCCCGATTCGCTACTATTCCGCCCCGGATCTGACAGGATTCATTTTTACTCCTTAGCTTTCCACAGGCAATGGGGTGATCAGGTAAAGATTGATCTATCTTGGATCTATTAGTTATGGATACACGCTATCTTTTCACAGGACGTTTTCAGCTTGCAGTATCGCCGTCTTGCTATCTCGATCGATAAATCTTGAAAGATGATCTTGTTGTACGCCATCGAAAAACGTGTCACCTATAGTTATCGGCAAAGATGGACCGGAGAGGATAGCACGTGACCTGCACGTCGAACGATACCAGCACCGACCGACATCTCGGCGCCTATGATTCCGGTGCAATCCGACCGAATGACTCACGACCGCGAAAACCATGGATCACACCCCAGGTCATCGTTTCCGAACTCCGCAACGCCGGCGCGCAAGTCGGAGTCGGTTCGGACGGTACGAGCCCTCTTTACGGTTATCAGTACGGATCCTGATCAGGCGCCGATCTGGATCACGAGGTGAAAGAACGATCCACGTCTAGCGGTTCGTGCCGTCGAACCACGCCACGAACCGCGCGGTGGTGATGGCGAGCGTGGCAACGATCAGTCGTCGGTGATCGCTTAATCGTGCCTCGTCGACGGATCGTATCATCTTATCGATCTTCGGAAAATCGACATAGCGCGACAGGCGTCCATGACGATCCATCGCCTGTGTTTCAATCAACGCCGTCATCGCGCCTTCACTGGCGGTGCGGAATAGATCGGGCTCTTCCGCATCGTTTCCGGGGCCGCGAGCCAGCAACGATGCCGGCAGGCGATCAGCCAAACTCGTCCGCGCCAGATGCCGTTCAAGTCCGTCCTTGAACTGTAAACTCTCGGGAATGGCGAGCGCAAATTCGACGATCCGTCGGTCATGAAACGGGCGGGTCAGTTCGAGGCCGTGAATCGCGGCGAGCGTCTGCGGTGCGGGGGGCATGTCCGCAGCGCGACGCAACAGATGCATCCAGCGCTCACGCCATCGGTTGTGGACCGGCGTAGCCTGTCGAAGCCGCATCGGATCGATCGTTCCTGCAGCAAACACCTGCCGCGCAAATCCGTCGTCGATCGCCCGGCTTCGCCAGAGCGGCGCGAACCCCCGGCGCATCGCATAGACTGCCATCACGATCCGCAACGGGATGATCGCGGGTAGGATGTCGCCGTGCAGGATAGCCCCGATCGATCGCCCGGTGGCGCGTTTACGGGCTCCGACTTCGCGACAGAAACGCACGATGTTACCGCGCAGCAATATTCGCCCGAGCATAGCCTGTGCACGCACGTTCACGGTATAATCGCCGCCATGCCCGTCGAGTATCGAGCGGACACGCGCATCGGCCGCGAGCCGGTACAGGCCGCGTCGGACAGTTGATCCACCACCCGGATCGTCGGTCTCGGCAAATCCGCGTTCGAGATCGTCGAACGGGCTTTCGTCACGCCGTACGAAATACCGAATGTCGAGGAAGCGTCGATCCGCGAACGCCTCGACTGCAACACGCGCGTCCCGCACCCGACGGCGCTCACCGATTGCCAGAACCGAGACGACCGCCACGATGCGACGCCCTGCCGCCGCGACGATCGGCCCTGCGAGGACGGCGATACTGCCGCTGTCGAAACCGCCGCTGAACAACAGTGCAGGTGCGCGGATCAATCTGCGCACGCGGCACGCGATCGCCTCCTCGAGCAGGGCCGCATAGGTGGCGACATAATATGCTTCATCGCGCCCGATATGCTCCGGCGCGGCGTGCGGCGTCCAATAGCGCCGGGTCGTGACGTCGCCCGCAGCATCAAGGCACAACACCGACCCGCCAGGCAACGCAGCGATCTCCTCGAACAGAGTTGCCTCCGATCTGGTGTCGATCGGAAACAGAAGCCGCGCTCCGATCGCCGTCTCCGACAGGCGTCGCGGCACATCCTCGATCGCCCATAGCGCCTTCACCTCGCTTGCAAACGCCAGGAAGCCGTCACCGAGATGATAATAAAGGCCGCGTTGCCCCATCGCGTCTCGGCCGAGGAGCAAGGTTCCGGCGTCTGCATCCCATATCGCGACGGCGAAATCGCCGATCAGTCGATCGATGCAGTCCGCGCCCCAGTGCCGATATGCCGCCAGCACCAAGGCGCTGTCGGGCAGATCGAGCAGCTCGGCGGGTGCAATTGCGAGTTCGCCGACGAGCCATTCGCGGTTGTCGAGCCGAAGATCGGCAACAACGACCACGCTGCCGGCACGCAATGGTTGCGCGTCCGCGATATCCTGATGATGAACGCGCATCAGGCAGTGCCCGAGTCCGGCGCCGCGCATCACGATGGTCTTGTGACCATCAGGTCCCCGATGCCGCAATGTGTTCGCCATCCGGTCGATCGTCCGCGGCGCGACATCCGCGCCGTCGAACCGTATAATTCCGAAGATCGCGCTCATCGAATTAGCCTTCGGTGGCGGAATGGGTCATGGCCCGACCTGCGGAGCCAGCGAGATCGCACGATGCCTGGCCAGTTGCGCGAGGAAGGCGTCGACTTCGACCCGACAGGTCTCGGGTAGAACCTCGAACTCCTCGAGAAGGCGGGTGCAGATCGCTTCGCATGTCGTATTCGCGTCGATGAGATCCCAGATCCGCGCCCCGACCGCGTTCAGGCCGAGATACAGACCTTGCGTGGCGCTCATCATCAGGATCTCGTCGCCGACCTTGGCGGCGAGCCAGTCATCTTGCTTGCGCACGAGCGTGGTTTCCTTTCGAGAACTGTGCCCGTTCCGACGCGACGAGGTGGCGATACGGCGTGGCCAGATAGATTGCCGCCGCGGCACGCACCGCGGCGCTTGCTGTCGCCCGTTTGGATACGCCGTCGGCCGTGAAGACGGACGATGGTCGTTTGGCGTCATACCGTGCCTTCGCGGTCATCGCCGTGCAGTCGTCCGGAGTCGGGGACACGCCAAAATGCGGGAGGATCCGCGTCGTCACGGCGCCGGGAAGATGCGAGTAGTCGATGAGCAGTCCGTGATCCGCATGTGCGAGCACCGGTTCGACGATCTGCGCGAGTGCGGCGGCGACCTGCGCCTCGGGGGCCAGTTCGTTGGCGACCGCCAGCATACTGCCGATCGCACCCGGTACCGTCTGCAAACCCCGCATCCGCATGTGCGAAACCATTACCTCGATCGGATCGCGGTAGATGAACACCCACGGCGTATCCGGAAATGCAGCCCGGAACAGCGGCAGGGCGGCGGTGTGCCAGCTGTCGAGCTTGATGAAAAAGCGCCCCCCGGACGCGCTGGTATCGCGGCCGAGCGCACCAATCATCGCTTGCAGCAACTGCCTACGCTCTGACCAGGATTGATCCGTGCGAGACTGGATGATCTGCAGGACGGCATTGAGTGGCGCCGGTTCCGATACGATGATGCTGCGGGTGATCGAGGCCAGCATCTGCGCAACCAAAGTCGATCCGCACCGCGACATATGGAAGATGAACCCATCCGGCTTGGCGAGTGGCGTGTGATCCGGAAGCGTCGACAATGGCGTGCGCCAGCGGACCAGCCGATTAAACGGCCGCCGGCGCGCGATACGGACCGACTCTTCGTAGAACGGCGCGTCGAGACGTATCCCGCCGAAGTGCAGCCAATCGACCGCGGGCGTGCCGTTCGCCGTTATCACCGCGGACGGCCGCCAGCCCGTGCAAGGCCAGTCCCGTGCCGTGACGGGGGCATCGTCGAACCGGTCCAGGCCGAGCGGATCGGGCCGTAGCGCGCCCTCGACTATGGCCTGGGTGAGCGGGATGCCCAATGCCGCTGCGCTTTCCCGCACCGCAGTGACGAACGGCGCATGATCCGCGATCGCCGCCAGTCGCTGTTGCAGGCGCGCATCGGCGAGGAGGTGAAGCCGGAAACGATCGAGTGTAGCGGTCACCATCCCGGTCCGACGATGGTGCGCGCGCACTTGTTTCTCGGCCGTGGACGGATACGCTGCGCCAAATGCGACCCGCTGCGTGCGGGTCCGATCAGGGAACGCCGATGCTCGCGATCCAGCCGCCTGCGCTTCCCGACCGGATCCGATTGCCGTTCGCGTTCGATGTCGATCGTCTCTGCGCCGATCTGGAGCGGGTGGCGAAAGCATCGGAGGCGTGGGTCGATCATTTCGTCCCGCAGCATTACGAGGGGGGCTGGGCCGCGCTGCCGTTGCGGATCGTTGCCGGCGCGACGCATCCGGTGGCGATGATCTACGCCGATCCGACCGCGACGGCGTATGAGGACGGTCCGTTGCTGGCCGAAGCGCCGTATTTCCGCGCGGTGCTGGCGCAGTTCGCGTGTCCCTTGCAGACCGTGCGGCTCATGCGGCTGACGCCCGGATCGACGATCAAGCCGCACCATGATCATGACCTCGCCGCAGAGACCGGTGCCGCACGCATCCACGTGCCGATCACCACCAACCCGCAGGTCGAATTCCTGTTGAACGGCACGCCGGTGATCATGACGCCCGGCAGCGCGTGGTACCTGCGCCTCGCCGATACCCATGCGGTCGTCAATCGCGGGATGACCGACCGGGTGCATATGGTCATCGACTGTACTGCCGATGCGTGGCTGATCGCGCTGTTACGGGCATCGCACGAACCGGCCTAGCTCGATGAGCGCGGGATCGAGCGGGAAGCCGGTGACCGGTACGCCGTCCGCTTCGAGCCAGGCATGCCCCGCGGCGAGCGCCCCGCTGCCGATCCCGAAATGGACGACGCCATCGATGCCACGATGCGCAAGCATGCCGCGCGCCGCCACCGCCTGCTGCACGCAGGCCGCGCGAAATGGCATTAGCGGCGCCATCGTCGCTATCGCCCAGCGCACTCGCCGCGCGGTTCGGCGGTGCTGGGAAGTGGCGGGGCCCGGCAACGCGCTTCGGTCGGCCGGAGGTATCAAGTTTCCCCATCCCGCCGCGAGCCGGGGAAAGGGCACGATACCAAGAATCAGTCGTGCCGCGAGCAACCGCGCCGCCGCCTCGATTACCAGGATCTGGCAGTCGAGTCCCATCGTCAGCGCCGTGCGGATCCTTGCCGGGATCATGCCGCCCGATCCGATGCATAGCCGAGTTCCGCCATCACTTCGGCATGCGCCAGTTCGATCGTCGCGCATTGATCCGCGGTCAGTTCGCTGCGCCAGCCGCCCGCCTTGCCGTTTCGGAAGAACGCGTGGGGCGGTGCGCCCTGGCGCCGCCGCGGTGCCTCGCGGAAGCCATGGCGGCGTTCCTGCGCCTGGAGTTGGGCGAAGTCGGCGAAGCGCGCGGCGCGTTCGAGTTGCGCGACCGCGACAACGCTGCCGGCAAAGCCGAGCGCGCGCGAGAACGTGCCGACGACATCCGCCTGGAGATCCTCGTACCGCACGCGGTGGACCGGCAGCATCGTCTGTTCGATCCAGCTGCGGTGATAGCCACTCCAGCCTCGCAGTTGCTGGCGCAACTGGTTGGGCTGGCGATCGTCTCGGCCGCAGAATGCCGAATCGGAGCGCATCATGAAGCCGATCGCGTCGTCGATGGTCTGTCCGTTATGTCCTGCGAGCGACGACGCGACGTCACGCGGGTCGCGCACGATCAGGATCGCGGCATCGGCAGCGGCGGGTCCGCCGAGCAACGGCTCGCCGTCCGCGGTGATCGTCCAGGCATCATGCGTCTTCACGAAGCGGACGTCACCGCAATTGTCCGCTGCTGCATCGCGATCGCCGAAGTCGTCGGCTTCATGACCGCGCCGGACCTCGTGCACGCGTGGTCGCAACCGGTCGCATTCGTCGTGCGTCAGCAGTCCCGACGGAAATAGCATCGCCTCGTCGAACCAACGCCGCGCGCTGGCGATACCGCCGCGACCGGACAGGTCGTTGATGTCGACCGGCACCTCGCGGCCGAGATTGGCGAGCAGCATCCGGAACCAGGTGTTGCCCGATTTGGGATAGGAGGCGAGCCAGATCGTCCGCGTCACGCCGCTCGCCCCAGCGCGTCGTGCAGATGCCGAGAGTCGTGGGGAAGGCCGTGAGGGATGGCGGGAGCGCACCGCCCCCTCTCCAGCTCGAGCCAGTGCGCCTCGAGCCATGCGGTGACCGTCGCCTGCGCGGCAAAATCCATTGCGCGCGTAAGGGTGAAGACGCCGGCATAGCGCGCGATCGCCGCCGCCGCTGCGAAATAGAGCGCCGCCTGGCCCATCCGAGCGATCATCGCAGGGCGATACGCATTGCGCTGGATCATCAGCGCGCCGTCGACCAGGTTGGCGCGGACGATACCCTCGACCAGCGGTGGCCGCGCCTCGCGCAATACATATACCGCGGCGATCGGCAGCGGATCGGCGATCGCGGCATGCGGCTCGACATAATATTTGCGCAGGCGCGATCGTACCGGCCCCGCCCGCCGATCCGCGAGTGACAATCGGTCGATCGCGTTCTGCCACAGCTTCAACTGGCGGCCGTCGGGATACACCATCGGCACCCCCGCCGCGTCGATCGAAATACCGCAGAAATCGTCCGCCAGCAGGTCATGACCCGCCGCACCCAGGGCCGCCGCGAGCGTCGACTTCCCCGCCCCCGACGGACCGCAGAAAAGTACAGCGGCGGACGCCCCTCCTCCGGTATCGATCCGCACCGCGCTGGCGTGCAGCACGATCCGGCCGCGTTGGTGGAGCAGGATGCCGAAGCCGGTGCCCGACACGAAGACCACCGCATCCTCGACCGCCGTATCGCCCTCCAGCGCATAGCGAACGGTGTCGCCGCCGATCAGCAGCATGCGGATGATGCCCGGTATGACGATCAGAAAGCGTCCCTCCGCGATCTGCCAGTTGGGGCCCTTCGCCACCGCATCGTCGAGTGCGGCGGGCACCGCGCCTGCAGCGATCACGACGTCCGATTCACTGCCCCCGCTCGCCGCCACATCGGCCGGCGCGGCGATCAGCCCGGGCAGAGCCAGGTCGCTGGAAACGGTCAGGCCGGAGACGACATAGGCGAACACGCGACCTCCCCTGTCCGCCTCCGCGTATCGCGTCAGGCAGCATCGCCAAGCTACCGCTCCGGTCGCAGCACACGCAAATGGAGACGCATCCAAACTCGGCCCTTCTCTCGAACCGACGCGCTGGGCGTCGCGGTCGGTTGGTCATGGCGATGCAGGGGGAGACGAACAGCGTCCCGCGCCAGCCGCCCGCCAACGTCTTCGCGCCGACCAGCAGCCACATCGCCGCCAGCGCGATACCGATTACCCAAAGATTCGGCGGCGGCGACAGGCAACTCCGGCAGGGCTCGCGCGCGAGGAGAACCGCGACGGGCTGGCCTTCACGATGGATTCGGGTCTCGCGATCACCCCGGCCCAGGCCCGAGGACATAGGCGGTGCAAGGTCCGACCGCGCTGGTGAAGGAGGATCTACGCCTGGTAGCATCGCCGCGAGTTGGCGCTTGCATCGGGCTGCCCGGGCGGACCATCCTGCGGCATTCATAGTCCGGGGGTGTCATGCGTCGAATCGTCCTAGCCGTGCTGCTCGCATTCGTGGCGACACCGGCGATCGCCCGGACGCAGGCGGTCGAGGAGGTCTCGCTCGCGCAACTGGCGACGCTGATGCGCGACGGGCGGGCGAGCAGCGTCGAGATCACGCGCGCCTATCTCGCCCGGATAGCAGCGATGGACCATGCAGGACCGGCGCTGCACAGCGTCATCGCGGTCAATCCCGACGCGCTGGCGCAGGCCGCCGCGCTGGATGTCGAGCGCAAGGCTGGGCATGTCCGCGGACCGCTTCACGGTATCCCGATCCTGATCAAGGACAATATCGAGACCGCCGATCCGATGCCGACCACCGCCGGCAGCCTGGCGTTGCGCGACAACATGACCCGGCGCGATGCGCCGATGGTCGCGTATCTGCGGCGGGCAGGCGCGGTGATCCTCGGCAAGACCAACTTGTCCGAATGGGCGAACATCCGCTCGACGCACGCGATGAGCGGGTGGAGTGCGGTCGGCGGGCTGGTCCGCAACCCCTATGCGCTGGACCGGACCGCGTGCGGATCCTCGTCCGGCTCGGGCGCGGCGGTCGCGGCGAGCTTTGCCGCCGCCGCGATCGGCACGGAGACCGACGGGTCGGTGGTCTGCCCATCCTCGATCAACGGGCTGGTCGGGTTCAAGCCGTCGATCGGGCTGGTCAGCCGTACGCATGTCGTACCGATCAGCCATAGCCAGGATACCCCGGGGCCGATGGCGCGCAGCGTGACCGACGTCGCCATGCTGCTGTCGGGGATGGTTGGCGCGGATCCGGCCGACACGACGACCATGGGCGCGGGGGCGGGCGCGGTGACGAAGGATTATGCCGCCGGGCTATCGACGAGCGCCTTGTCCGGCGTGCGCGTCGCGGTACTCCGGCCGGAAGGCATGTCGGCGGATCTCACGCAGCGTTATGCGGCGGCGCTGGATGTGCTGCGCGCGGCGGGGGCGGTGCTGGTCGAGGCGAAGAGTCCGAAGCTCGACGGACTGGGCGAGGCCGAACTGGCA
This sequence comes from Sphingomonas sp. SL1004, assembly GCF_057815015.1. Classification (NCBI taxonomy): domain Bacteria; kingdom Pseudomonadati; phylum Pseudomonadota; class Alphaproteobacteria; order Sphingomonadales; family Sphingomonadaceae; genus Sphingomonas; species Sphingomonas sp. SL1004. Next base: position 3,492,929 of record NZ_JBYMUX010000001.1, on the reverse strand, counting down.
GTGCTGAAGACCGAGTTGAAGGCTGACCTCAACGCGTATCTGGCCACTACGCCGCCGGCTGTGACAACGCGGACGCTCAGCGCGGTGATCGCGTTCGACCGGGCGAATGCGGCCGCCGAGATGCCGTTCTTCGCGCAGGAACTGTTCGAGGATGCCGACAAGACCAAGGGGCTGGACGATCCCGCTTATGTCGCCGCGCGGGCGACGTCGCTGCGGCTGGCGGGCGCAGACGGGATCGATGCGATACTGAAGACGGCGAACGCGCAGGTCCTGGTCGAGCCGACCTACGGCGCGGCATGGCTCAGCGATCCGGTCTACGGCGACAGCTATGACGGGCCGTCGGCGGCCACCCTGCCCGCGGTCGCCGGCTACCCGCACCTCACCGTGCCGATGGGTCTGGTGCGCGGCCTGCCGGTCGGGCTGTCGTTCATCGCTACGAAGAACGCCGACGAGACGGTGCTGCGCGCGGGCTATGCCTATGAGCAGCGCGCCAAGGCGCGCGTCGCCCCGCGCTATCTGCCGAAGGTGTCGGCCGACTAGCCGCGGAGGCCGTACTCGGCCGAGAGCCCGAACTTCGCCTCGACTACGGGGTCGAGCCATTGCTGGATATGCGCGACGTCGTCCGCGGTGAGCGCGTCATAGGCGGTGGCGGCATACGGGAAATGCCCCTGCCCCTTGTAGCTGGTGACCGCCGCGAACGCCGCCGGTCGGGCGAGTCCGACCGCGTCCGCCAGGTCGGCGACGAACGCGTCCGGTGCCCGCGCGAACGCATCATAGCTGATCAGCGCGACGTTGTGCGCGCGGGTCGGCAGGTCGGTCCAATGGCGCAGCTTGGCGGTACGCTTGGCGATACAATTGGCGAACCTCTCGCCGGTAACCGGATCGCGCTCGTGCAGCATCTCCGCCCCCAGCATGGGGTGGCCCGGCTCGATATGACCGACATGCTCGTCCCAATAGCTGTGCCATTCGCTGCGGATGAACGTGCCGAACGGCTGCGCCTTCAGCGCCGGGTGCGCGTGCCAGGGCTGGCGGTGCAGGCTGCGCGTCCAGTCGAACGCATTGCGCGCGACGACGACGACCAGGCTGTCCTTGGTGAACAACGTCTGCGGCGGCACGAACCAGTGCTTGAAGCCGAAATCGTCGGTGACGCGAATATCGGTCAAGTTCGAGACGATGGTCTGCGTGACGACGTTGGTGCCGCTGCACCGCTGGCCATAGATCTGGATCCGCTCGAGCGGCACGTCGCCGCGCAGGATGAGGTTCAGCCCGGGCCGGGGCTGGTGCCAGTCGCTCGCTATCGTCATGCGCGCCGATAACCGTGGATGCGGAGATATTGCAATAACTTGCCGCAGCATGACCGCCTGGAATGACGGGTCGGCTAAAAGATTTTCAGTTCAACCAGACGGGTGCGCTTCGCGGCGGGTTGCGAGAAGACGATCCTGACCTTTTCCGCCGAGATCGGCGACCACCGGGCCTGCGTGATCCCGTTCGCGACGGGGGTCACGCCGCCGGTGGGAACCGGAATCCAGCGGCCGCCATCCCAGGCCTCGAACTGCAACGACTGCGGTGCCACGAAGTTTTTCCCGTCGGCGAAGAATGCGAGTTCCGCGCGCGACACGTCCACCCGTTTGCCGAAGTCGATCGCATACCATTGTTTTGCCGGCGACACCGCAGACGACCATCCGTTGGGCAATTCGGGAAAGAACCAGATCCGACCATCGATCGCATCATGGACGTTCTCCGCGTCGATATTGCTCGACGCGCTGCCCCTGGGGAAGTCTCCGCGGACGAGTTGCACGGCCTGGTCGATCGGGCGGGTGATCGGTGGATCTGCGCGGCGCGTGATAGGCACAGTGATCCGCCCCAATTTACTGCGGTGTGCGACGCGCTGGCCGTCGATCTCGATCGTCAGCCCCGCCGCGACGCCATAATGCCGGCCATCGACATCCCACGTCACCGCGACGCTGTGGCCGTGATAGGGCACGTCCTGCATCCTGAACCAGCGCAGCGCCTGTGGATCATTGGCGCCCGGTAGCAGCGGATTGACCTCGAGGATGTCGTCGGCCCGCGGGCGGATCCCGACCAGGCCGGTCAGGATCAGGTCGGCGAACCCCGAGTGGAAATAATGATGGCTGCGCGCCAGCCCGACGATCGGACGGCCGGTATCGGGATGATAATCCTCCTCGATATCGAGCCTGTCGCCCTGATAATGCAGCGTCGCATATTGGCGGAGCAACCGCATGTAATCGCTGCGCGTCACCTGGGACTGGCGATAATGATCGAGCAGGTTCGCCATGCCGGTCAGCACCTGCGTGGTCTGGAACGGCCAGATCGGGCCGTTCCATTGGCATTCGGGTGCGGTGCCCTCGTAGCGATATTGCCGCATATAATGTTCGTAGCTCGGCTCGACCGTCCGCATGCCGGCGGGACCGCCCAACCCATCCTTGGCAAGCAGATGCGTCCAGGCTCCGGCGAACTTCGCCTCGTCGTCGGCGAGGTCGAAGGTCCAGGGCAGATAACCGACGAGTTCGCGCCCGCGGATCGGTGTCCAGTATTTCACGAATGCGTTGTCGACCTTGTAGCGATCGATGAAGTGGCCGAGCGCAGGGCTCCACAGATCGCGTTGCACCCGCAGCTTGATCGCATCGGCACGCGCCGCAAAGTCTTTCGCGCCCTTGGCGTTGCCGGCCATCGTCGACAGCCGCGCGATCGCGCGGGCGTTGGCGTACATATAGGCGTTGATCGACGGGCGGAACGAGTCTCCGCCGCGGAACCCGTCCTTGCCGCCCGACGCGTCGATCGACGAGATGGTGTATTCGGTGGCATCGAGCAGCGGCTCGACCCAGTACAGCCCCTTTGCCGCATCGAAATGGTCGTTCCATGCATCATACAGCCGCCGCATCGCCGCGAGATGATGGGTGGCGGCGGCACGATCGCCATCGACGAGGAACCGACCATAGACCGAGTCCGCCATGTAATCGGTGAAGTGCCGGTCATTGCCACGCCGGTACATGAAATCGATATAGTCGTCGGCATAGCGCCGGTCGCGCAGCCAGCGCCCTTCGGCCAGATGAAAGCCGGTGGCGTCGTTCAGGCTGGCATAGGGTTCGAGCTGCCAGCCGACGTCGTCGAGGAACTCGGTCGAGATAAATCCGTCCGCGCCCAGATCGCGCTGATGCGCGCGGAACAGCGACCAGCGGTAATAATAGACCGCATCCAGCTTCGGATCGCCGGATTCGAAGAACGGGATCCGGTCCTCATACCAAGGCGCATCGTTGCCGAACCGCGCGCGGGCGATGGCGGCCGTGTCGAGCGGAACCGGCTTCTTTGAAGCTGCAGGAACGGCGGCAATCAGGACCGCCGCCATTCCCCCGATCGTCATCAGGCGCTGCAGTGATGCGCAGAAGGAACCGCGCACCGCCCCGACAGCTGCCGACCGTCCGGTCTTCACGTCAGAACTTGAACCGTGCACCAACCTGGAACGTCCGATCATAGGTGCGGGTATCGCGCGGCGTGCTCGAATACACGCCATCGCCATTCAGGCCCTCGAACCGATCCTTGTACGTGCGATTGGTCAGGTTGGTCGCGTCGGCCGTGAGCGTTAGCCAGTCGGTCAGCGCATAATTGCCCGAAAAATCCAGCTGACCAGTCGGCGCCGCCACCACCGTATGCGCCTGAACGCCGCCGGCATTGTAGCTGTCGACGAAGCTCGAGCGCCAGTTATACGCCAACCGCGCAGAAAGGCCGTATTTTTCGTAGATCGCGATGACATTGTACGAATATTTGGAAACGTTGACGATCCGCTGCTGGCCACCGTTGATCGGATCCTCGGTCTTGCCGTCGATGTACGTCCCGTTCAGCTGCGCGCCGAAACCATTGAGCGGCCCCGGTAGGAAATCGAAGAACTGCTGATAGGCGAGTTCGATACCCTTGAGCGTGCCCGACCCCGTATTGCGCGGACGGCTGACCAGCGCGGTCTCGCCGAGATACGGCTCGATCTCGGAATAGGTTTGGATGTAGCCGTTCAGGTCGCGATAAAATCCTGCCGCGGTGATCGACGTCGTCCGCGAGGGATACCATTCGATCGACACGTCATAAGCGGTCGACTTGATCGGCTGGAGATCCGGATTGCCGCCGCCGCCCGTGAAAGCCGTGCCCGATCCCCCGGTATCGCCGTTCGACGCATAGCTGACGAGCGGGTTAAGCTGCGCGAAGTCTGGCCGCGTGATCGTCTTGCCGGCGGCGAGACGGACCTGGACCTTCTCGGTCAACGCGATGCGGGCGTTGATGCTCGGCAGCACGTTCAGGTAATTGTTGCGGCTCGATACGCCGCTGCCAACCAGCGTCTCGACGGTGTTGACGACGCGGGCACCGCCGACACCGTCGACATGCACCGACCCCAGATCAAAGGCATAGCCGACCTGTCCGTAGAACGCGTAGGTCTTCTCGTCGTCGAAGAAGGCGAGGCTGGGATCATAGGCACGCTCGCCGGCGGGCTGGCCGAAAAGGCCGCGGATCTGATCGGTATTGCCGAGTAGGAACCCGGTGTCGGCCAGCGCGAACCGATCGATCCCTGCCTTGCCGTTGACGAGTCCGTCGGGCGACAGCGTGGCGAGCCCGGCAATGCTGCTGAGCAGGACCGGATTGGTGATGGCGAGCGGGATCGATGCCGTCGCCTCCGACTCGGCATGTCGATTGGTGTAGCGCGTGCCGATCTTCAAATTCGACAACACGCCGCCATCGATATTGTAGACCAGATCGTTGCGCCAAGCCCATTGCCGGCTGGTCGCGACTGAGTGATTGTCGAACAACGTCCGCAGCGTGTAGATCGACGGATCGGTCAGGTCGACGCCGGGAATGGCGATCAACGGCGTGCCGTTGTTGTCGAAATCGATATTGAGCACAGGTGCGTTGAACGACGTGTCGACGATCACGTTGCGACCCGTCAGTCGGCTGTGATTATAGGTCAGTTCGGTCGACAGCACCGCATTGCCGGTGGTCCATTTAGTGCCGATATCGGCTTGCCACGTCTGCGTCTTGTTCTTGTACGCCTGCTTGCTGGTCAGCGTGTACGCATTCCGCGTGACCGCGCTTCCCGCCAGTCCGGGCGCGTCCGTGCTCGGCGTGGCGGTTACATCACCCGCTTTCGGCAGGCCGATGAAGAAGCTCGTATCGAAGGTGTTCTTATACTCGGTGTAGAGTGCATCCGCGTAAAACTCGAGATTCGCCGACGGCTTCCATTGCAGCGACGCATTATACGCAGTGCGCTGGCGATCGCCGTTCTGATACTGCCCGCCGACCGTGTCGGGGATGCCGATGGCGTTCGCGCCACCGGGGTTCGAAATGAAGTTGAACCCGATATCGTCCTGATATTTGCGACGGTTATATGACGCGCCGACCATCGCGCCGATTTCACCGATCGACGTATCCCATCGGTCGGCTATGAGCCCGCTGCCAATATAGCCCCACTTTTTCGATTGGTCGCTGTAGACCGCACGACCGCTGCCGGCGACTTCGAGGCCCTTGAAGTCGAACGGACGCCGCAGTCGAACGTCGATGACACCCGCGACTCCACCTTCGACCAGATCGGGCGTGCTCGATTTGTAGACGTCGACGCCGGCAAGCAGTTCGGCCGGGATATCCTGCAACGACACGCCACGGCCGGTGCCTGTGAAGGCTTCTCGCCCGTTCAGCAATGTCGCCGTGTTCGGCAGGCCGCGGATCAGCACCGTACCCGCTTCACCGGCACCGCGCGTGACCTGCACGCCGGTCACGCGCTGGAGCGCGTCGGACACCGTGTTGTCAGGCAGCTTGCCGATATCTTCGGCGACGATCGAATCGACGATCTGTACCGACCGCTGCTTGCGCTGCTGCGCGGAGGAAAGGCTGGCCCGTACACCAGTGACGACGATGTCTTCGCCAGTCGCTGGTATCGTCGAATCTGGCGTGGCGGTATCTCGCGTGCCAGCGGCGGGAGCGGGTGCGTCCTGAGCGGTGGTCGACTGCGCCTGCTCCGCGGATGCCTCCTGGCCGTACGCCGGTGCACACAGCATGAGCGCAACGATGGATACCGACGACAAAACTACTGGCTTCAACGCCATAATCCTCTCCTGCACGCTAACACGGCGTCATTGGCACCGTTATTACTCGGACAACGCATATGTCTCGAGCGCACATGCAGCAAGCTATATTTTTGAACATCGGGCATTGCTGAGTTCTGTAGAGCGTGCCGGAGCTGATGTACTTTCGCCAAAGCGGTACGTGATAAGTCGGACTAGTTTGTAATCCGAACGACTTAGTGAGTCAGGTACCGAGCCGGTACAGTCCTGCTCCATGCGACGGCAGGGCCTGCGCTAACCGACCACGTGCTACTGTGAGCACGCGCCCTGACCAGAGATCGCGCACGCGAACCTCGTCAGCGAGACCGAACAGGCTCAAATCGAGCCCGACGGACTTCGTCACATTGTCGGTATTGAACAGCGCGAGATAGCGATCACCCGATCCGGGTATGCGCGCCGACCAGACGCGCGCGCCGTCTTCGACGAAGTGCGGCTGGTTGTCGTAGCTCGCCTGGTTGACCGCGATGACTTCGGGGTTGGTCAGCAGGTCGAGTGTCTGGCGGTCTAGATGACGCAGGTCGCCGCCCATGATCAGCGGCGAACGCGCGATCGACCACAGGGTCATCAGCGTGCGCTGTTCGTCGGGCGTGAACTTGGTGTCGCGCGCGCCGAGTGCGAGGCGCCCGAGCGGGAGCATGTCCGCGTCGGGCCAGCCGCCGGGCACGCGGTGCGCGTTCCAGTTTTCCAGCCGGGTGAACTGCGCTTCGAGCAGCGGCCATTCGTCCCAGAAATCGTCGCTGATCCGCCACATCTGTGCGAAGCGGCGGACGTGATCGGCGCGGGCGACCGGCGTTTCCCCGGGCGAGAGGCTGAGGACGATCGGGCGCCCGGTCGCGACGATCGCGGCGTGCGCGCCCTCGATCTCGGGGGCATGCGCGTCATAGGGACGGCTCATGTCGTCCATCTTGACCAGGTCGACGCCCCACGAGGCGTAGAGCGCGAAGACGCTGTCGTAATAGGCCTGTGCGCCGGGCTTGCGCATGTCGACGCCGTACATGTCCGGGTTCCATGGACAGATGCTGGTGGTGTCGGCGATGTCGCGCGCGCGGTATTTCGTGCCGAGCACCGGCAGGTTGCGCTCCACGGCCAATCGCGGAATGCCGCGCATCAGGTGGATGCCGAACCGCAGGCCGAGCGCGTGGACCCGGTCGGCGAGCGGGCGGAAGCCCTTGCCGCCGACGCTCGACGGAAACCGGTTCGGCGCGGGTAGCAACCGGCCGTAATCGTCCATGACCGGCCTGGGCTTGGCCGCGTAGGTGTAACTGGTCGCCCCCGGCTCGTACCACTGGATATCGACGGTGAAGATATCATAGCCCGACGGCAGCAGCTTCTCGGCCATGATCGTCGCGGTCTCGATCGCCTGCGCCTCGGTGATCGTCGTCGCGAAACTATTCCAGCTGTTCCAGCCCATCGGCGGGGTCGGCGCCAATAACGACGGGCTGGTCTTGGCGCGTGCCGCCCCCGACGCTCCGAGTGCGGTCGCCGCCAATGTGCCGGTGAGCAGCGTGCGGCGGTCGACGGATAGCGCCACCCTCAACTCACCAGGAACGTGGCAGAGGCGCGGTCGGCGGGTCGCGGCGCAGTTCCAAACGCCAAGCCAGCGCCGGAGTGACGCAAGACACTACCGGGCTTGCCAAGCGCGGCGAAGGTCACGCCCTTTGCGTTGCTCAGGCCCGGCTGCACCAAGAAGCTCGCGCGTTCGGCGAAGGCGCGGCTGGCGTCCTTCGCGGCGAGACCAATCCGTCCGTCCGCCTGCGCGACCAGATAGCGATCGGGTGCGTCGATCGGCACGAGCGAGACGCTCCCCCTGCCCGCTAGTCCTGGCATCTGCCGGAACTGGCTGGACGGGATGTCCCCGCGCCCGACCGATACGGTATCGCCGTCATGTCGGAGGAATGCAGTCTTGTCGCCGGCCGGCGAAAACCGATCGGGCACCGGTCCGTTGCCGACCGGGATCCCGAAATCGGGTGTGCCATCCGCCTTGTAATACAGCCGCTGCACCCGCGTATGGCGGTTCGGATCGAACAGCGGATCGCCCTTGATCGCGGCATAATCGCGCCCGTGATAAACGAGTACGTCACGCCCCTGTTCGTCGACCGTGAAGCTGTTGTGCCCGGGGCCATAGACACCGGTCACCGATGACGAGACGAACACGGGCTTCGGCGACTTCGTCCAGCAGTCCGCCTTCATGATGTCCGCGTTCGCATCCGCGGTAAGCAGTCCAAGGCAGTATCGCGCGTCGGTCGCGCTCGCCGAATAGGTGATGAAGAGCTTGCCGTTGCGTTCGAGGAACGCCGGTGCCTCGGCGACCTTGTAGCCCTGCACTTCCCAGTCGAGCATCGGCACCGCAAGCCGGACCGGCGGCTTGGCGAGCGTGAGCGGCGTGGCAAGCGGGGCCAGATACAGGTTGCTGTTAGTGTCGATCCCCGGCTCGCGTTGCGCCCAGCACAGGTAACGCGTGCCGCGGTGCACGAACGAGGTCGAATCGAGCGTGAAGCTGTCCCACGGCGTCTTGAGCTGACCCAACAGCGACCAGCGCGCGGTCATCGGATCGGGGCCGTCCGCGACCACCGCATAGGTGCGAATCCGGAACACGTCCTCGCCACCGCCGCTCGGGCCCGCCGCGAAATACATTACCCAGCGACCGTCGATCAGGTGCAGTTCGGGCGCCCAGATGAACCCCGACAGCGGGCCGCTCGCGAGGTGGCGCCACAGGATCTGTTCGCGCGCGGTGGTCAGCCCGGCGAGCGTACGTGAACGGCGCAGCACCAGCCGGTCATATTCGGGCACCGATCCTGTCAGGTAATAATAGCCATCGGTGTGGCGGAACACCTGTGCATCCGCGCGTTGGCGAACGACGGGATTGCTGGGCACGGGGACGGCGGTGGATGCAGCGCCGGGCAGTCGCGCGATCGCACCGCTGGCCGATGCCGCAGTGGCGCCGGCCAGGAACAGGCGGCGGTTTAGGTCGGTCATCGTCAATACTCCGCTACGGGCCAGCCATCGGCGCCCCAGTTTATCGGGGCGATCCGTAGCGTGGGCGCACCATTCTTCGTACGGTCGTACGCGTGGTAGACGACGTAATCCTTGCCATCGGTGTCGTGCATTACGCCGGGATGGCCGGGGCCGCGAAAGCGTTGCTGTTCCTGGAGGTCAGCGCGCAGGAAGATCGTCCCCCCGCCCTGCATCATCGCGCTGCCGTCCTTGCCGAGATACGGCCCGGTGATCGCCTTCGATCGCCCGACGACGGTGTAATAGGTGCTGTTCACGCCTTTGCAGCAATAGTCGTAGCTCGCGAGCAGCCAGTAATAGCCGCCATGGCCGATGATGAACGGCGCCTCGACCGGGGCAGGTCCGCCGGCGGGTGCGGGGCGGCGCGCGATCGCGTGGGGTCTCTCCGCGGGATCGAGCAGCTTGCCGGTCTTGGTATTCAGCGCGAACAGCTTGATGCCGGTCCAGAAGCTGCCAAGCGACAGCCACTCGCGGCCCTGCGCATCGACGACGTGGTTGGGGTCGATCGCGTTGAAATCGTCCTTGGGCGTCGACATCACCACCAGCCCCTCGTCGCGCCAGCCATAGCCGGGCGCCTTGGGGTCGAGCGTCGGGCTGGTCGCCAGCCCGATCGCCGAGCGGTTCGAGCCGAACGTCGAGACCGAATAATAGAGCCGGTACCGCCCGTCTGCGCTGCGTGAAATGTCGGGCGCCCACATGCCCTTGGTACCCGGCACCGCCTTGGTCGCCCAATCGGGCAGGCGCGACAGCGGCGGCGTGCCCGCGGTCCAGTGAACCAGATCGGGGGACGTCCGCGCGCTCAGCATCTGGCCGTCGAGCCCGGTGCCGTAGACGTAATAGGTGTCGCCCGCGCGGATCATCACCGGATCGTGGACCGGCGCGATGTCGCCGGTCAGGCTGGCGTTGAGTGCGCCACGCGATGGCGCATCGGCGGTTTGCGCCAGCACGCTACTCGCGAGCGTCAGCGCGATCAGTCCGGTCGCCCATTTCGGTGCGGCCATCGTCTCTCTCCCGTAGGTGCGCCCGCCGGTTGCTCCGGCGGGCGTCACGATCACTTCAGTTCGAGCATCACCACCGACATCGGCGGCAACGTCACCGACAGGGTGCCACCGCTCAGTCGTGCGCCGTTGAACGCCGTCGGTGCAACCGCGTTGGGCGCCTCGAAGGTGTTGAGCGCAGTCATCGTCGGCGCGGTCAGCACCTGCCCGGTGACGGTCTGCGCCGTCACGCCCGGCAGCGCGGCCGAGACGCTGGTCGGCTTGTTCGGATCGAGGTTCGAGAGCGCGATCCGCACCACGCCGTCCTTGCCGCGCACGGCCGACGCGCTGACCGACGGCATCGTCCACTGGTCCTTGTTGTACCAAGGCGACTTGATGTCGATCGGCAGGACGGTGCCGTCCATGTATGGCTTGTACATCGCGAACACGTGATAGGTCGGCGTCAGCACCATCTTGCTGCCGTCGGTCAGGATCATCGCCTGCAGCACGTTCACCATCTGCGCGATCGCAGTCATCTTCACGCGGTCGGCATGCTTGGCAAAGATGTTCAGGTTGATCGCGGTGACCAGTGCGTCACGCAGCGTGTTCTGCTGGCGCAGGAAACCGGGGTTGGTGCCCGGATCGCCCGCATACCAGGTGCCCCACTCGTCGACCGCGAGCCACATCGTCTTCTTCGGATCGACCTTGTCCATGATCGCCGAATGCTTGGTGATCAGCTCGTCCATCTTGAGCGTCTCGGACAGCGTCTCGGCCCAGCCGCGCTCGTCGAACACGGTCGCGGACGCACGCGGCGGCCAGCCACCGGGGACGGTGTAGTAATGCAGCGACAGCGCATCGACCTTGCCGACCAGCTCGCGCGCCATCGTCTCGGTCCAGTGATAGTCGTCGACGTTGGCGCCGCTCGCGATCTTCATCACGCGCGTATCCTTGGGCGCCTTGATGAAGGTGGCATAGCGCCGCGTGACGTCGGCGGCATATTCCGCGCGCATGTTGCCGCCACAGCCCCACAGCTCGTTACCGACGCCGAAATACGGCACCGCCCACGGCGCCTTGTGGCCGTTCTTGGCGCGTTCGTCCGCCAGCGTGCCGGCGGGCGAGGTCATGTATTCGACCCACTCCGCCATTTCCTGCGGCGTGCCGTTGCCGACGTTGCCGGCGATATACGGCTCGGCGCCGAGCTGTCCGGCGAGGTCCATGAACTCGTGCGTACCGACCGTGTTGGGCTCGGTCACGCCGCCCCAATGCGTGTTGATCTTGACCGGGCGCTTGGCCTTCGGCCCGATGCCCTCGCGCCAGTGATATTCGTCGGCGAAGCAGCCGCCCGGCCAGCGCACGACCGGCACGCCGATCCCGCGCAGCGCGGTGACGACATCGGTGCGGAAACCGCGGACGTTGGGGATCTTCGACTTTTCGCCAACCCAGAGCCCGCCATAGATGCCGGTGCCGAGATGCTCCGCGAACTGCGTGAAGATGCGGCGATCATAGGTCGGGCCGGGCGTGTCGGCGTGGACCGTAACGGTTGCCCCGGTCGAACTGGGCGCGGTGGCGGGCGCGTCGGTCTGCGCGGTGCCGATGCCGGCGGTCGAGAGCAGGAGCGCGGCGGCGATGCCCTTCAGCGTGCGGGTCATTTTTGCCTCAATCATCGAAAGCCTCCACGGAATTGCGGGTGCCGCGCAGGAACGCGTCGGCGACGAGGGTGAATGGGGTCGTGTCGACTTCGCTGCGGCCACCGCGGATCAGCGAGGCGAAGCGGGTGTATAGGCCGGGATATTCCTCATCGTCGTTATGCACGGTGCCGCTCGGCAGGGTGAGTACCGCGCCACCCTTGGCGAGGCTGAGCGTGCCGGCGTCGGTCTCGACGACGATGTCCCAGCTTTGCGGGCCGGTCTGGCGCCAGTCGAGATCCATGCTGATCGGCGTGCCCGAGGCGCTGCGGAAGGTCAGGTCGGCGGCGATCGGCGCGGCGCGATTGGCGGGCGTCGACAGCGTCGCGGCGGTGAGGAAGAACGGCTGCGGCAGGATCTCGGTCGCGATCGACAGTGCGTTGATACCGGGATCGAAGACGCCGAGCCCACCCGGCTCCCAGATCCACGCCTGCCCCGGATGCCAGACGCGAACGTCCTCGCGCCAGACGATGGACACGCGCTCGATCTTACGCTCGGCGAGCCAGGCCTTGGCCGGCGCGACACCCGCTGCGAACCGCGAATGCCAACCGGCGAACAGCGTCGTTCCCGTTTCGGCGGCCTGCGCTTCGAGCGCATCGACCTCGGCAAGCGTCGCGCCGGGCGGCTTTTCGAGGAAGACGTGCACGCGCTTGGCGAGCGCCATCGAGGCTAGCTCGTAGCGCACCTGTGGCGGGGTGCAGAGGGCGATCGCGTCGATCGCCGGACCGTCGGCGAGCAGCGCTTCCAGCGACGTGAAGTTGGCGATGCCCTCGACGCCCGGATCGCGGGGACTGACGCTGGCCACGAACTCGAACTCAGGGTTACCCGCGATCGACGGAAGATGCTGGTCGCGGGCAATCTTGCCCATACCGACGACCGCGATCTTGATAGCGGCCATGCTCAGAGCGCCTTCACGGCGACAGGCTGCGGTGCGGCCTTGGTCAGTGTGTTGCGCAACGGGAGCGTGAACGGTGCGGCCTCGATCTCGAACACGTCGCCTTCGCGCGTCGTCACGCCGTCGGCGAACGACAGCGTGGCGGTGCCGAAGAAATGGACGTGCACGTCGCCCGGACGGCGGAACAGATCATATTTGAAATGATGTGCCTCGAGGTTGGCGATGCTGTGCGACATGTTCGCCTCGCCCGACAGGAACGGCTTTTCCCACAACACCGCCCCGTCGCGGTGAATGCGGCTCGCCCCCTCGATATGCTGGGGCGGCGTCCCGACCAGCAGCTCGGGCCCGAGCGAGGCCTGGCGCAGTTTCGAATGCGCGAGCCAGAGGTAGTTATGGCGCTCGGTGACGTGATCGCTGAACTCGTTGGCGAGGCACAGGCCGAGACGGAACGGCGTGCCGTCGGGACCGATCAGGTAGATCCCGGCAAGCTCGGGCTCCTCGCCGCCATCCTCGGCGAAGTCGGGCATCGCGAGCGGCGCGCCCGGTGCGACCAGCCCCGAGCCATCGCCCTTGTAAAACCACTCGGGCTGCTGGCCGCGCGTGCCCGCTGCCGGCTTGCCGCCCTCGACACCTTCGAGGAACATCCGCATCGAATCGGTCTGCTTCTCGGCGTCCGCGGCGGCGCGGTGCATCTTGTCGCGACCCTCGGCCGAGCCGAGATGCGTCAGGCCGGTGCCGGTCATGATCAGGTGCGCGGGATCGACATGATCGATCGGCGAAGTCAGGCGACCAGCAGCGAGTTCAGCGACGATATCGACACTCGCACCCGTCCCGCAGGCTGCAACCGCGGCGGCGAGATCTGTACCGGCGGCGATCGCCTTCTCGGCCAGCGCACGGACGCTGTCGACGCCGGTGACGAACGCCGCCCCCTCATTGGTGGCGGCGATCACCGATCGCGTGCCGTCGACGCCAACATGCTGCAACAGGCGCAAAGTCATCAGTCTCTCTCCTAGTCGGGACGCCGCTCTTACGGTTCGCCCCAGATATGTCGGTTTAGTTGGCGGGAACGCCGTCGATCAGCCGCGGCGCGGTCGTGCCGTCACGCAGCACCTCCGGCAGCAGTTCGGGCAGCAGGTTCTGATACGACACCGGCCGCAGGAACCGATCGATCGCAAGGCTGCCGACCGAGGTCGTGCGGCCGTCCGACGTCGCCGGGAACGGACCGCCATGCACCATCGCATGCGCGACCTCGACACCGGTAGGCCAGCCGTTCGCGAGGATACGCCCGGCCTTTCGCTCGAGCAGCGGGATCAGTCGCGACGCCATGTCGGCATCAGCGTTGTCCATCTGGATCGTCGCGGTAAGCTGACCCTCGGCGGCGCGCAGTACGGCGTGGAGTTCGTCCTCGCTCGTGCAGCGGACCAGCAGCGACGACGCACCGAACACTTCGTGGCCCAGCGCCTTGTCGGACAGGAACTGCGCGGCGGTAGTCTCGAAGAACGCCGCCTGCCCCTGCGCGACGCCTTCGCCGACCTTGCCGCGCGCGATCTCGTTCACCGCGTCGTGGCTGGCGAGTGCGGCGATGCCCTGCTCGTATGCGGCGTGGATACCGCCGGTGAGCATCGTCGCGGCAGGCGCTTCAGGCAGCGCGGTGGCCGCGGCCGACACGAACGCATCAAGCCCCTCGCCCTCGATCGCGAGCACGAGACCGGGGTTGGTGCAGAACTGCCCCGCGCCCATCGTCAGCGACCCGACGAACGCCGTCCCGAGCGCAGCGCCACGAGCCTTCAAGGCCTCGGGCAGCAGCACGACCGGGTTGATGCTCGACATCTCGGCATAGACCGGGATCGGAACTTCGCGGGCCTGCGCCAGTTTCACGAGCGCCAAGCCGCCCGCGCGCGATCCGGTGAACCCGACCGCGGCAATGCGCGGATCCTGTACCAGCGCGCTACCGAGATCGTTACCGGGACCGACCAGATGCGCGAACACGCCCTTGGGCAACCCACAGGCCGCAATCGCAGCGTCGATCGCGCCCGCGACCATCGCGCCGGTAGCGGGATGCGCGGGGTGACCCTTGACCACCACGGCGCAACCGGCCGCTAGCGCCGATGCGGTGTCGCCACCGGCGGTCGAGAACGCCAACGGGAAATTGCTCGCGCCAAACACCGCGACCGGGCCGAGCGGGATCATCCGCAGCCGCAGGTCGGGACGCGGCAGCGGCGCACGATCGGGGAGCGCGGGATCGATCCGCAGCCCCATCCAGCCGCCACGACGGACGACGCCGGCGAACAGATTAAGCTGACCAACGGTACGCCCGCGCTCCCCTTCCAGCCGTGCGCGCGGCAAGCCGCTTTCGCGCATCGCGGTGACGATCAGGTCGTCGCCGAGCGCGACGATCTCTTCGCCGATCCGCTCGAGAAAGTCGGCGCGCGCGTCATTGCTGGTGGCGCGGTACGCATCGAAGGCAGCATCCGCGGCGGCGCAGGCGGCATCGACCTCGGCCGGGCCATGGACCGCGAACGCCTCACCGACAGCGGTGCCGGTTGCAGCCTCGACCGAGCGAAAGCTCGTACGATCGGCCACGTTGGATTCTTTCACATCGGACATTGGTGCCTACTCCCTATACTCGGACATATAAGCGGCGTCGCGCTTTGGCAATCTCGTTCGGCGAAGGGTGTGCGGGCACGCTGCAAGCTGACAAGGGTAAGCCTGGCCGCGGCGACCACCTCAGTCGCAATGCGACCGCGCCGGGCGATCAAGCCGCCCTCAGCGCAGCGTTGCGCGCCGAGGGGCCGAGCGCGAAGAATATGCCGTCATGGATGGAGCACCGAGGCTCCATCCATAGCAGGCGTTCAAGCGGCGCGCTGGTCGGGCAGCGGATCGGTGACCTTCGAGCCCCAGAGCGCATAGAACAGGATGTAGAGTTCGCACGCCGCGGTCAGCAGGAACGACGTCTGCAACCCGTAGGTGTCGGCGAGCCAGCCCTGCACGATCACCAGCGCGCCGCCGGCGATCGCCATGATCAGCAGACCCGAGCCCTCTTCGGTGAGCGGGCCGAGGCCCTTGATCCCGAGCGTAAAGATCGTCGGGAACATGATCGAGTGAAATAGCCCGACCGAGATCAACGCCCACATCGCGACATGCCCCGTCGTGAACGTCGCGATCAGCATGACGATGAACGCGCCGATGCTCGCCAGTGCCAGCACGCGCTCGGCGGGGATCGTCCGCATCACGACGCTGCCGATCAGCCGGCCGACCATCATTCCGCCCCACAGGATGAACAGGTAATGCGACGCCTGTTCATGCGTCAAATTGCCGATCTGCGGCTGGCTGACGAAGTTGATGAACAGGTTGGCGACGCCGATCTCGGCGATCAGGTAGATGAAGATCGCCGGGATGCCGAGCACGAGGTTGCGGTGCGACCAGAGCGACAGCCCCTTGCGGTCCGCCTTGGCCGAGCGTTGCGTAGACGAGCCCATCGCCGGCAACGGGAAGCGCGCGATCACGATCGCCAGCACCACCAGCACGCCCGCGACGATCAGATACGGCAACACCACCGACTGCGCGTCAGCAAGCCGCTCAGCGGGCGTCAGCACCGCGGTCGACCCGGCAACTGCAGTGCCCGAGGTCGAGCGACCGAGGATCAGATAGCCACCGAACAACGGCGCCAGCGTCGCGCCGGCCGAGTTGAACGCCTGCACGAGGTTGAGCCGCGACGACGCGGTCTCGGGCGGGCCGACCACCGCGACATAGGGGTTGGCCGCAACCTGGAGCAGCGTGATGCCGCTCGCGATCACGAACAGCGCGAACAGCGTCACGCCGTAACTCGGAAGCCGCGCGGCGGGCACCATCATCAGCGCACCGACCGCCATCAAGCCGAGCCCGAACACCATCGCGCGCTGATAGCCGACCCGCTCGATCAGCTTGGCCGACGGGATCGAGGCGAAGAAATAGGCGATGAACCAGACGCTCTCGATCAGCGTGGTCTGCGTGTAACTGAGGTCGAACACGCTGCGCAGGTGCGGCAGCAACGTGTTGTTGATGACCGTGATGAAGCCCCACATGAAAAACAGGCTGGCCAGCAGGGTCAGCGCGGAGCGATAGCTCGGCGCGGCGCCAGACGTGGAGCCCGACGCGGGGCCCAACGCGGTATGGGTCGCGGCGCCCTCACTTGGCCGTTGCGTCTGTATTGGCATCGCCATAATCGTTCATCCTCCGTGCCGTGTCGGCGACTGTATCGACAGTCTTTTCCCGCATGGCTTGCTCAAAAATATATTGTCGGACTATATAGCCACGCAAGGCGCGTCAACGGCGCCGCACTATTAAGGACGGGAACCGGAATGCGCGCAATGACAAAGTCGGGGATCATCGTGGCGACCGTACTCACGGCGCTTTCGGCACAGGCGGCAAACGCCGCCACGGCGAAGCGCGCGGCGTTCGGCGCGCTTCCCGACGGCACCGCGATCGAGGCGGTGACGCTGACCGGCAGCAACGGCGTCAGCGCGCGGATCATGACGCTCGGCGCGACGCTCCAGTCGTTCAACGCGCCCGATCGCAATGGCAAGACGGCCGATATCACGCTCGGGTACGACGATGCCGCAAGCTACATCAGCGCACCCAATTTCTGGGGTCAGACGATCGGTCGCTATGCCAACCGCATCGCCGGGGGCCGCTTCACGCTCGACGGCAAGCCGTATCAGATCACGCTCAACGACAAGACCAACACGCTGCATGGCGGTACGGTCGGGTTCGACAAGCACGTCTGGAAGATCGTCTCGGTCACCAGTGGTACGGGGGCTGGCACACAGGCCAAGGTCGTGATGACGCTGACCAGCCCGGCGGGCGACCAGGGCTATCCGGGCACGCTGGCGGTCAAGGTCACGTATGCGCTCGACGACAAGGGCGCGCTGACGATCGACTTCGACGCGACCAGCGATGCGCCGACGATCGTCAACCTCACCAACCACGCACTGTTCGATCTCGCCGGCGAAGGCTCGGCGACCGGGATCTACGGCCAACGCCTGACGATCCCCGCGCGCCGCTACACGCCGGTCAATGCGACGCTGATCCCGACCGGCGAGATGAAGCCCGTCGCCGGCACCGTGTTCGACTTCACGAAGGGACGCGCGCTTTCCGACGGCATCCGCGACGGCCACGATCCGCAGATCGTGATCGGCCGCGGCTGGGATCACAATTTCGTGCTCGACAAGGGCGCGACGCCCGAGCCCGGCCTTGCGGCTCGCGTCGAGGATCCGGCATCGGGCCGCGTCCTCGAAGTACTGACCACCGAGCCCGGCGTGCAGTTCTATTCGGGTAATTTCCTCGACGGCACGCTGGTCGGCAAGTCGGGCCATGTGTACCGGATGGGCGACGGACTCGCGCTCGAACCGCAGAAATTTCCGGACACGCCCAACCAGCCCGCGTTCGGGTCGGCGCGAGTCGATCCCGGCAAGCCCTATCATCACCGCATGATCTACCGCGTGTCGGTCGCCCGCTGATACCGACACCGAACTCCAGCCCGATCTCCAGAAAGCGCCCCATGACCGACCCGATCCCCGACACGCCCAAACTTCGCAGCCGCGCGTGGTTCGACAACCCCGAGAACATCGACATGACCGCGCTCTATCTGGAGCGCTATCTGAACTTCGGGCTGAGCCTGGAGGAACTGCGCTCGGGCAAGCCGATCATCGGCATCGCCCAGACCGGCAGCGACCTGAGCCCCTGCAATCGCCACCACCTGGTTCTGGCCGAACGCCTGCGCGAAGGCATTCGTGAAGCTGGCGGCATCGCGCTCGAATTCCCGGTTCACCCGATCCAGGAAACCGGCAAGCGTCCGACCGCCGGGCTCGACCGCAACCTCGCGTACCTCGCGCTGGTCGAAGTGCTCTACGGCTATCCGCTCGACGGCGTCGTGCTGACGATCGGTTGCGACAAGACCACGCCGGCCTGCCTGATGGCGGCGGCGACCGTCAACATCCCGGCGATTGCGCTATCCGTCGGGCCGATGCTCAACGGCTGGCACAAGGGCGAGCGGACCGGCTCGGGCACGATCGTGTGGAAGGCGCGCGAACTGCTCGCGACCGGCGCGATCGACGACGAGGGCTTCATCAAGCTCGTCGCGTCGTCGGCGCCCTCCACGGGTTATTGCAACACGATGGGCACCGCGACGACGATGAATTCGCTCGCCGAGGCGCTCGGCATGCAGCTGCCCGGCTCGGCCGCCATCCCCGCGCCCTATCGTGATCGCCAGGAGGTCGCGTATCGCACCGGCAAGCGCATCGTCGACATGGTTTCGGAAGATTTGAAGCCATCGGACATCCTGACCAAGGACGCGTTCCACAACGCGATCGTCGTCAATTCCGCGATCGGCGGATCGACCAACGCACCGATCCATCTGGCGGCGATCGCGCGCCACATCGGCGTCGACCTGCCGATCGACGACTGGCAGACGCACGGCCACAAGGTGCCGCTGATGGTCAACCTGCAGCCCGCCGGCGAGTATCTCGGCGAGGATTATTATCATGCCGGCGGCGTGCCTGCGGTGGTGGCCGAACTGATGAAGCAGGGCCTGATCCACGAGGACGCGATGACCGCCAACGGCAAGTCGATCGGCGATAACTGCCGGACCGCGACGATCGAGGACGAGCGCGTCATCCGTCCGTTCGCGACACCGTTGCTGGAGGATGCCGGCTTCATCGTGTTGCGCGGCAACCTGTTCGACTCGGCGATCATGAAGACCAGCGTGATCTCGCCGGAATTCCGTGAGCGCTATCTCAGCAATCCGGACGATCTCGAGGCGTTCGAGGGCCCCGCGGTCGTGTTCGACGGTCCCGAAGACTATCACCACCGGATCGACGATCCGTCGCTCGGCATCACCACCGACACGTTGCTGTTCATGCGCGGCGCGGGACCGATCGGCTATCCAGGCGCGGCCGAGGTCGTGAACATGCGGCCGCCGGCGTATCTGATCCGCGAAGGCGTCCACGCCCTCCCCTGCATCGGCGACGGTCGTCAGTCCGGCACCTCGGGCTCGCCTTCGATCCTCAACGCATCGCCCGAAGCGGCAGCAATGGGCGGTCTCGCGCTGATCCGCACCGGCGACCGCGTCCGCATCGATCTCGCCAAGGGTTCGGCCAACGTCCTGATCTCCGACGAAGAGCTCGCCGAGCGCCGTCGTGCGCTGACCGAGGCGGGTGGCTATGCCTTCCCGCGGTCGCAGACCCCGTGGCAGGAAATCCAGCGGGCCACCGTGGGCCAGATGGAAACCGGCGCGATCCTCGAAGGCGCCGAGAAATACCAGCGCATCGCCCAGACCATGGGCCTGCCGCGCGACAACCACTGACACGCACGCAGCATCGCCTTCCAGTCGGGGGGGCGATGCTGCTGCGTATTCTACCGTTGGCGACGTCCCGTCGGCGCCTCGGACGGGGACGCCGGTACGACGCCCTTCTGGGCGGCACTCATCCGCCGGATCAGATCGGTCTCGGCCTGACGATACGGTGTGCCGTCGTTCCGGAACACCTCGTGAAACCAGATCGTCGGCTCGGCCAGAACGTACGGCTTCTGCCAGCTGTCCCACGGTAGCCGCGTCTGCGTCTTGCCGTCGACGAAGCCCCAGTTCATCATCCCGACATTGTAGCGCTTGCCGATCGGCAGCGACCCGTCGAACGTCGATCCATTGCCGCGCGCCATATATTCGGTGCAGATCACCGGGCGATTATACGGCAGCAACTGCTTGATCCGCCGCTCGAACGTCTCAGGCCAACTATAGTCGTGGAACGTCACGACGTCCGACTGCGCGAGTTGCAGCTTCTCCATCGCCGACGCCTTGCCGCCCGGTGCCCAGTCGTCGCCGAGCCACACGCCCGAGGTGAGCGGTTGCGACGGGTCGGCATCGCGCGCCCAGTCGAATACCTGCGCGAGCATCGCGCGGACCAACGGTTCCTTGCCCTCCTGCCCCTTATACTGGTCGGCGCCGTTGTCCGGTTCGTTCCACACGTCCCAGCCGAGGATCCGGTCGTCCTTCGCGAACGCACCGATCACGCCCTGCACATACGCCTTGTAGCCGGGATAGCGCGTGCGATCACGGAGGCCCGGCATCCCCGGCCCCTGCACCCACCCCGAATTATGCACCCCGGGGATCGGCGGATGCTGCGGCCCGAGCTTCGGATCGGGATCCCAGCAGCTGTCGAACAACACGAACAGCGGCTTGATCCCGTGGGCCTTGGCGATCGCTAGGAACGCCTCGATCCGCTGCTGGAAGCCTTCGGGATCCTGCTGCCAGAGCTGGTCGTGGAGGAACACGCGCATCGTGTTCATGCCGATACCCTGCGCGAGGCCCAGTTCGTAATCGATCCGCTTGGGATCCCAGGTCGCCGCCTGCCACATTTCGAGCTGGTTGATCGCGGTGGCCGGCGCGTAGTTCGAGCCGACCAGCCAGGGCTGCGCAGCATACCAGGTTTTCGCCTGCGCCTCGGTCCAGCGACCGCGCGCTTCGGCGGGGCTGGCGGAGAACACGGCGGTGGCAAGAAGGGCAAGGTAGAGCGGCCTAGACACACGCGCTCTGCCGACGGCAACGATCCCGCTATGCGCTTTGCCTGAGTAAACTGCTTTTCCCGTCCAATCGGACGTTCGCGCCGAAGTGCCTAGGTTCACGGGCTTTCCTCTCCTGTTAGCGGCTCCCCGTTCGTCCGCTTGACGATACGACGGCATGACCGCGGCGCTGTTTCCGCGCCTGCCGTCATCCTAGCGGCCGAAACCTCGAACCGCTAGGAAGCGATCGAAGATTCCTGCCATCTTGTCCTACAAACAGTTTGCCAGTCTCGCTGGATCGTTTTAGCGTGTTCCCCAAGTCGCGTGGAAAACCATCGACACCAAAGGGGAGAGAGACATGAAAGCAAGGGCACTTCTGTGCGTATCCGTGGCCGCCTTGGCGCTGGCTTCCGTGACGCCAGCTACCGCACAGACATCGGATAATTCGACAGCGAAGATCAAGGCTGGCGGCCAGGACTTGCCCAAGCCGACCACCGCCTCCGATCAGAATGCGAACCCCGCTGCGCCGCAGCCCGCGTTGCAGGAAAGCCCGGCAGAAGGAGACGGCGATATCGTCGTTACGGGGCTTCGTCGCAGCCTGGAGTCGGCGCAGGCGATCAAGCGCAACTCGGACGGCATCGTCGATGCGATCGTCGCCGAGGACATCGGCAAGCTGCCCGACACCTTCGCCTCATCGGCGCTGGCACGCGTATCGGGCGTGCAGGTATCGCGTGGCGGCGGCGAATCGGCGGGCGTTACCGTTCGCGGGCTGCCCGATCTCAGCACGACATACAACGGACGCGAGATTTTCACCGCCGAAGGCCGCTTCGTCCAGATCCAGGATTTTCCGGCCGGCACGGTCGCCGCGCTCGAAGTCTATAAATCAGGCACCGCCAATCTGATCGAGGGCGGCATCGGCGGCCAGGTCAACGTCCGCGGTCGCCGCCCGTTCGACTTCAACGGTTTCGAACTGTCCGGGTCCGCCAACGGCGTTGCCTGGGAACAATCGGGCAAAACGTCGTGGAACGGCAACCTGCTGATTAGCGACCGCTGGGACACCGGGATCGGCGAGATGGGCTTGCTCGTGAATGGCTCGTTCGTGGGCATCGATTTTCTCGATTCGACGCGCGAACAGTCGCTCGTGATCGGCACTACCAGTGCCGCGCAGGGCACGACGCCCAACGTCCGGTATCCCGATGCGCAGGCGCTGTTCTATGGTGGTGGCCATCGCTGGCGGCCGTCGGCCAACGCTGCGTTCCAGTGGAAGCCGACGCCCGAGCTGGAAATCTACGCCGACGGCCTGTTCCAGGGGTTCCGCAGCGAAGACACCAACCGCTACATGTTCGTCCCGATCTTCGGCGACATCCGCCTGAGCAACCTCGTCACGAACCGCGACAATCCCAGCCAGGCGCAAAGCTTCACCGTCAGCAACGCGGTCGCGCCCGATGGCTATTCGGGCTCGTTCCACGGCAAGACCGATACGTATCAGGCTGGTGGCGGCGCCATCTGGAAGCACGACAGACTGCAGATATCCGCCGACGTCGCCTATACGGACAGCAAATACACCGCCGATCTGGTCAACATCGACAACACGTTCGCCAGTTCGCCGGTCCGCAACGTGAGTTTCGATGCCGGCAAGGATGGCGGCCCAAGCTTCGACTTCGTCAATTTCGACGTCACCAATCCCGCCAATTTCCTAAGCCGTGGTTTCTACCAGGAGCTGCTGGTGGTCACCGGCAAGGACGTCCAGACCCGTGCCGATCTCCAATATGATGTGGGAGAGGGACTGCTGCGACGGATCCAGTTCGGCGTGCGGTATAATGACCGTGATGCCACGCGCGATCGCGGGACGGACTATCGGTTCAATCTCCCTGCCGGGATACCCTTGTCCGGCATACCGGTCGGACTGGAATCGACCAATGCGGGCTTCGACTATAACGGCGTATTCCCGGTGCGGACCTTCGTTGCCGCCTCGTCGGACAGCATCCGCGAGAACCTCGCGCAGTTGCGTACCTTCTATGGCGCACCGGCGGGGCCCCCCCTGTTCAACCCGACCGAGAATTTCGTCGCGAACGAGAAGGCCTATGCCGCCTATGGCCAGGTCAAATACGGCTTCGATCTCGGTAGCATCACGGTCGACGGGCTGGTTGGCATCCGTGCGGTCAAGACCAAGACGCGGATCGCCGGCTTCAACCGTGTCCTGACCGACAATACGGAGACGTTCGTGCCGACGACGCAGTCGAAGGACTATACCGACTATCTACCGAACGTCAGCGCCCGCGTTGGGCTGAGCGACGAACTCCAGTTGCGCCTGGCCTACACCCAGACGCGGACCCGGCCCAATTTCCTCTCGCTCAATCCGACGCTCACCATCGATCCGTTGCGCAGCGACAACACGCCGATCGTCAACAACAACGGCACGATCACGCAGACCTACCGCACCGCCAGCGGCGGCAATCCGAACCTCGTGCCGCTAACCTCCAACAACTATGATGCGAGCCTGGAATATTACTTCTCGCGCAGTGGATCGCTGACCGGCGCCATCTTCCGCCGGGACGCGCAGGGGTTCATCTTCAACAGCCTGACGCTGGTGAACGATCCGGTCTACGGCCTGTTGCAGATCAACCAGCCGGTGAATTCGGGCGATACGCGCTTCCAGGGCGCCGAAGTGGCGTTCTCCAGCTTCCTCGACATCGACGGGCTGCCCGATTGGGCGAAGGGCTTCGGCCTCCAGGCCAATGGCACGTACGTCGATTCGAAGGGTGATCTGTCGCCGGACTTCAACCGCCTGCTTGGCAATCGACGGGTACCGTTCAACGGCGTGTCGAAGTGGACCTACAACGTGGTCGCGCTGTACGAACGGCCGTTCTTCTCGGCGCGATTGGCCTATAACTACCGCTCGCGGTTCGTCAGCTTCTACAGCCAGGAGAATCTGGATGTAGATCCCGCCAACACCGCGGATCGCCGCGTCCGTGGCACGTATGAAAAGGGCCGCGGACAGCTCGATTTTTCGACCACCGTCACCCCGATCCCGAGCGTCACGCTGGCATTCGACATCGTCAACCTCCTCGGCAATCCGCTGCAACGCGAGCGCCAATATGACGATGCCGGCGACACCTATGCACGGCAGATCATCTACCTCGAGCGTACCTATTCGCTCGGCGTACGGTTTCGGTTCTGACCTGACACAGCGAGCATAGGAGATACGATCATGCGGATGACTTTCCTTGCGGCGCTGGGGCTGACGGCGCTGATGACGGCCCCGGTCGTGGCGGCTGCCGATACCCCGAGCATGGCCGACCGGTTGGTAAACGATCCGCGGGTAGATGCGCTCAGCCCATACGGGTTGCGGCTTCCGCCCGCGATCCGCGCCGACAAGGGCGTTCAGTTCGGCAAGGCCTTACGCGTACCTTTGAAGGGGCATGCCGATTTCTGGCGAGTGGGCGTGACCACGCCGGTGCTGAAGCCGGTCAAGAAGGGCGACCGGATCGTCATCGCCTTCTGGGCGCGCGCCGAGGAGACGGAGAACGGCGCACCCGGCAAGATCGGTCGCGTCCAGCTGGAGGCGACACCCGTCGTCCGCGCGATCTTCGAGCAACCGTTCGAAGTCAGCCCGGAATGGAAGATGTACCAGCTGAAGGGCGTCGCGGATCAGGATTACGGTCCGCGCCAGTTGAACGCCGCGCTGCACCTCGATTCCGCGAAGCAGGTGCTCGATCTCGGGCCGGTGTTCGTGCTCGATTACGGGCAGCCGGCACAGTGACGCGCTCGTCGGGAAAGCGCTGGATCGGCAGCGCAGTCGGCATCGCGCTCGTCGTCGCCACTGCGGCGATCGCCCGTAACCCGGTGTTCCAGGGCGCGGATCCTCACGCGATGATGGTCGATGGCGAGATGTGGATCTTCCCGACCGGTGGCCCCGGAGGAAGCTGGGCCGCGGACCGGTTCGGCGCCTTCTCGTCGCGCGACCTGAACACCTGGGCCAGCCGCGGCGAAATCCTCCGCCACGATCAGATTCGCTGGATCGGCGACGACGGTGCGAAAGCGCATTTCCTCTGGGCACCCGGCGTCGCGACGCGCGACGGCAAATGGTATCTCTATTACTCGGTCGGACCGCAGAATCCGACGCCGAGCCGGATCGGTGTCGCGGTGGCCGATGCGCCGCAGGGACCGTACCGCGACAGCGGTCGTCCGCTCGTCACTGGCGGACGAAGCGCTAACGGCCAGTTCGAGGCGATCGATCCGATGGCGTTCGTCGATCCGCGCTCGGGCAAGGCCTATCTTTATGCCGGCGGCAGCGCGGGCGCGAAGCTTCGCGTATGGGAACTCGGCCGCGACATGATCAGCCTGGTGCGCGAGGTGCCGGTCGACCAGCCGCCTGAATTTACCGAAGGGGCGTTCCTGCACGAACGGAACGGCGTCTATTACCTGTCGTACAGCCACGGCCACTGGAACGGCCCCGATTATTCGGTCCATTACGCGACCGCCCCCTCCCCGGTCGGCCCGTGGCGCTACCGTGGCGCGATCCTGACCAGCGACGCCCGCCACCAGGGGCCGGGGCACCACAGCTTCGTCCGCACGCCGCAGGGCGAATGGCTGATCGTGTATCATCGCTGGGATCAGCCAGCAGCGGCAGCGCCGTTGAAGGGCGAGCGCCAGGTTGCGATCGACCGCGTTCGCTACGGCGCCGACGGCAACATCCTGCCGATCGTGATGACCGACGGCGACGCCGCGCCGACGCTGCCTCCAGGCGCCCGGCCGTGATGACGGCGTGCATAATGACAGCGTGCGAAGGGTAGCGTGATGATGGACCGCCGCGCAGTGTTGTCGCTGGGCTTGCTGGCCACGGGGGCGGCTTTTACCGTACCCGCGTCCGGCGCGACGGCGACGCTCAACGATGGACTGTCCGGCTATCTCGACGGGCTCCACGATCCGGCAATCATCCGCGAAGGCGGTGTCTATCACGTATTCGGATCGGGTGGCTGGTCGGGCCAGCCCGGCCCCAGCTGGCGCGTATCGACCGACCTGCACGCCTGGCGGGACAACGGATCGCCGTTCGGCGTTCCCGCTTGGGCCGCCAAAGCCATCCCCGGCGCGACCGCGGTGTGGGCACCGGACATCCACCATGTCGATGGACTGTTCCGCTTATATTACTCGGTATCGACCGGCGGTGCGATGCGATCGGTCACGGGCTTTGCCACCAGCCCGACGCTCGATCGTGCAAGTCCCGATTATGGCTGGACCGACCATGGACTGGTGATCGAATCATTCGCCGGAGGGATCTACAACGTCATCGACGCGAACTTCGTCGTCGATCACGACGGCGGCCACTGGCTTGCGTTCGGAAGCTATTGGAGCGGCCTGAAGCTCGTCGCGCTAGACCGCAGCACTGGCAAGCCGACACCCGGCGCCACACTCCATTCGATCGCCTATCGCCCGGCCCCCGGCGGCGGCGACAATCCGGTCGAAGGCGCTTTCATCCTGCCCCGCGACGGCTGGTACTACCTGTTCGCCAGCTATGACTATTGCTGCAAAAAGGAACAGAGCAACTATTACGTCGCGGTCGGCCGATCGCGCATGATAACCGGCCCTTATGTCGGCAAGGATGGTCGCAAGATGATGGACGGCTATGGCAGCGCGGTCGTCATCGAGCGGCCATGGGGATCGACCAACTGGCGTGGCCCCGGCCATTGCGGCGTGTACCGCGACGCAGGGCGCGACCTGATCGCCTATCATGCGTATGACGTTGCGCATGCTGCGCGGCCGACGTTGCGGCTGGCCGAACTGACTTGGGATGCACAGGACTGGCCGATCGCGCTGACCTGAGATGCGGGTCTGGATCGTCGATGGCGCCCGGGCCGGGTTCACGGTACGGGTGACCACCGGACAGCGGCGCAGGTGCGATTGAATTGCAAGACCAACGGCCTGGCGGGTCCCTCGATCACGAAGCGATAGTGACGCGCAACCAAGCGATCGAGCTGCTGAGGATCGTGTCTGCCTATGCCATCATAGGGTATCACTCCAACTATTCCGGCCATAACGTCTTCTACACCGGCCTGGTGGTCTTCGCGATCCTGTCGCCGATGCTGGATGCCGGCGTAAACTGGTACCGCTCTCGATCGGCGGCGATGCTCGCCAAGGCACTGTTGTTGCCTTGGGCGTTCTGGATGCTGTTCTACGGGCTGCTGAGCGTCCCGCGGCACCAGCCGATCGTCGGCATGGAGCATGGCGTGGTGCGCGGCGTGTTGATGGGTACGGCGGGGCACCTCTGGTTCCTGCCCTACCTCTGGGTCGTGCTCGTGACGCTGAATGCCGTGAAGCGACGGGTCGCGCCACGGACCGTGTTTTTCGTTACGCTTGCCGGTGCGACCGCGCTGTTGCTGACGGTTTCCTGGTGGCGACCATGGTCGATCGCGATCGATTCTCCGTTCACCCAATTTATCCACGTCACGCCGATGGTGCTCGTCGGGATCGCTTATGGGGTGTCCCGGTCGCTCCGTACCCACCTCCTGTGGCTGCTGCCACTGGGGGTGGCTCTGGCATATGTTGCGTCGCTCGGCCTGGAGGGGGTCAGCCTGCCCTATGCCCTGGGCGCGGGCCTGGTCGTGATCGCGGATATCATGGGGCGGCGCCTGCCGCGTCGCTGGACCGTGGAGAGTGTCTCGCGGTGCATGATGGGCGTCTATCTGTCGCACATCTTCTGGCTGTTGTGCGTGGGCCGCGTCTCTTCCCCGGTCGGCTATGGCGGGATCACCGTCACCTTCCTGCTCGCGCTGGGATCGGTGTGGGCCGCGCGCCGCTATCTGCCGGTGACGCGCCGGATTACGTGACGTCCGACGGTCATCCGTCCTGGCCGATCAGCGGCCCCGACGGACATGCTGGTCGTCGCGCCAAGTAACCCGCGGCATCCACCGCGTGATCCGGTGCCGCAGTGATCGCTGCCCCCCGGCGACGGCATCGGTTTCACGGTACGCGAGCGCGACCGCCATGATCAGGAACACCTCAACGACTGCGGTCGCACTCAGCAGCGTGGACTCGGTCAGATTGTGCCCCAGACAGAAGACGATCATCGCAAGCAGCAGCGAGCGATGCGACTTGTCGATCGCGGGGCTGAGCAGCAACCGCAGCATCGGCCAGATACCCAGCGCGAATACCGCCAGCGCCAATCCGGGCAAGCCGATCGTCACCAGCAGATCGAGGAAGCCGTTATGACCGTGCGCCGCATAGATCGCCACCCATCCGCTCGTCAGCGACCAGATCGGACTCGCATCGCCGATCAGCCAGAACGATCCGAAACCGGCCCCGGTCCACGGATGCTCGCCGGCATATTCCAGGAGCAATGGCCAGATCGCGCCGCGGCCGGTCAACGCGTAGGGGTCGTTGAGGATGTTCGCCAGGAACGACGTGCTGCCCGAAAACAACAATATCGCGAATACGGCGGTCAACAGCATGAGCACCACCGCCACGGTACGAATGCTGGCGGTGTAGGGGCGGATCGCGATCCCCAGAATGATCGCCGGCGCGAGCGCGACCTCGGACGTTCGCGAATGCGTGAAATAGAGGAATATCAGCGCACCGAGCATAACCAGCGCGGACAGGGGCCTGGAGAATTCCCGGTTGTCGAACAGGAACAGCAATATGGTCAGGCTGCACATCGCGCCCGCGACGTTCTTGTGCGGAATGATACCGCGCCAATCGCCGACCAGCGACGAATACTCCCCCGGAATGTCCGCGTGGATACCGAACGGCGTGAAGTACACCGTCAGATAATTGACGACCAGCAACACGATCAGCGTCCAGCGGACGAACCGCAGCATCCGCGTCGGGCCCATGTCGTTCAGGCACCGGAATACCAACCAGACCACCATCGTCGTCTGGATGATCCGGCGCAGCGACACGAATGGCGCGATCGCCCACGATACGCTGAAGAAACAATAGCCCAGCAATATGCCGATGCCGAGCGGTATGCAGAACAGGCTGGACCTGGTCGGAATACCGGTGCCGAACACCAGTATCAACGTGATGCAGACATACAGCAGCTGGTTGATGACGTCGCTCTTGGCGGAGTCGGTTTGAAGCGTCCATTCCTGGAACGGCGCCGTGCCGATGAACACGAGCCACAGGAAGATCGCAAAGGTGAAGCTTGCGACGATTGCCCGCCGACGCGCCTGCAGCGTCGTCCCGCGGGCATCGCTGACGACGCGTCGGTTTGCCCGCTGGTCAATTTTCGTCGCCATGGGGAGATCCTATAACTCCCCGGCGGACCGGCGCTAGTGTCGCTCGGTATCGATCCGACATCTTGGGCGACATCGCCTTTCCCTACGCGAGCGCAGCGTTGCCCGCAGTCGGGACGGCGGGACGCACGCCGGCCGTCATTGTGAATGGCGAACTCGCAGCATCCGAGCCGCGTTTTTCTTCCAAAGCCGCAGCCGGTCGAGGCCGTACCGACGCAGCCCGGTATATTACCCTGATAGGGCACCACGACATACGCGGATACCGATCGCGGCGACGATAGATCGGATCGGATACACAGTGCCGCATTGCAGAGAGCTATCAGTGCCATGCCGCATGAACGTCGGCGGCCAATGGTCGAATGGCTGCATCCACGACGTATCCGACAAAGGCCTGCTCGTCTCGAGCGCGAGCCCACCGCCGATCGGCACCTATGTCGACATCCGGCGCGGGACGCTCGTTATCATCGGTCGCGTCGTCTGGATCGGCGGCAGTCGGTTTGGCGTACGGACACAGGATCCGATCAGCGTTGCCGCCCTCGTCAACGAACCCGTGCTGAGGAGCCGTCCGGCAATCGCCGAGCGCCGCCGCGCCACGCGCGACGAAGACGCAGCCCGCCGCGTCGTCGAACAGGCGGACCGCAACCGGCGCCGCTCGTCGGTATTCCAGTTCGTCTGTCTGACCCTGATCGGACTGGGCCTCGCCTACTTTGCCGCGATTTCCTGCTACCGAGCATTGGCGGTGCCGTTAGACGCCGCCGCGACCGTGCTCGGTAACGCGACCAGCTGACAGTGGCTGACGGGGCAGCGGTGCCGAAGAGGCAACAAGGCTGCGTCTTCTCCTCCACATGGCGGATGTCAGCATGAGAACATTAAGCGAACACAGTTCTTGTGATGGTACGCGCTGGGGCTTAGAACACGACTCGATGCGAGTGATCGCACCGAGGGTTTATCGACACATTATAGGTACGCAGGAGGAGGGTCGCGGTGACGGACGACGATCGACGCTATTACGAGCGTCGTGCCGAGATGGAACTCGAGATGGCCGCAGCCACGGAAGACCCGAACGCCTGCTCGAGCCATTACGCGTTGGCAAACCTATACTTGGCGCTCGTGTTCGAAGAGGACGCGCGCGTGGCACCCTAGAGATATGCCGCCCGGAGTCGGCTGACGGGATTTGTGGAAGTTGGGTAGGGGTTGGCGACAGTCGGTGTCTCAGTCGCCGAACGGTTCTGTACCAAACGATCGATTTACCGACGACTTCTGTGGTCTCTTCGGTGAACTAGACATTCTTGCCGGCGATATCGATCGGAGAGCGAAACACTTCGGCAGGTGTCGTCCAGCCTGCAAGGGGGCACACCCACGTACGGATGGTGCAACTTCTCGGCGCGAACATGCACCATCATCGCAGGCCGAAGGGTCTTTGGCCGGGAGCGGCTCGTGCTCAATGAGGGTATGAAACGCGGCTGTGCAAGCGATCCGGGACGCAGCACCCTTCTGCGCAAGCGGGTGGGACGACCGGCGGCCCCGCTTGGGATCGAGCCGAAGCCGCTGCCGGACATGGCCGTGGGTAGGCGTTCTATACGGGATTTCTGGTTTTACGCGCTCCACTGCAGGGTCCCGCCTGGACGAAATCACAGCGAGTTCCTGAACAACGACCGCACCTACCCGTGCCTAATGGCGAATTAAGTATCCGGGATTTTACCGGATGTCCGACCATGAACCCCTCCCGATAGGCTGCTGATCGAACGAGCGCGTAGGCGGCGTATTCGGGAGGATTTCGATGACCGGCATTTACACCAATGGCGCAGCGCTTCGTGCCCAGGGTGCCTCGCGCCTCGCACAGACCGCGCTCGACAAATCCATGACCCACCTTTCGACGGGCAAGCGAATAAATTCCGCGGCTGATGACTCTGCTGGGTTGGCAATCTCCACGTCGATGACGTCGCAGATTAGAGGCATGAACCAAGGCGTTCGCAACGCCGTGGACGGGATCAGCCTGATCGAGACAGCCGATGCCGCGCTCGGCGAAGTGACGAATATGGCTCAACGAATTCGCGAACTGACCATTCAGTCGGCTTCGGACACTTACACGGCAAGCGACCGCGAAAATATGCAGACCGAGGTCACCGCACTCGCGACCCAGATCGAGGCAACATTGAAGAACACTTCCTTCAATGGCAAAACCCTCTTCAACACTCAGCCAGCCAATACCGATCCGACCCGCGGCAATCTCAACCTGGGAACGATTATCCCTTTGCAGATCGGCTCGAATGCAACGGATAGGTTCAGTATATCCATTCCGCCAGTGACGACGAATTACTATCGAACGGTTTACGACATCTCACTATCGGGGCCGGAGACATATTACGGAAGCGCAACTCATCTGATCACGTTCGATGATTATACCGCCGACGCCAAAATTGCCGGGTTGCCGGTAACGCTCGAAGATATTGGCACCACCGCTTCGCAGCGGCCCGGCGACAGCTGGTATCGTACGGTTTACTATCACAATGCCAAATCGAAATCATTCACTTTGACGGAAGAGATGAACGTCACGAACCCGTACCGAACGAGCAATACGTTGACCCGGGTCGACGATCTGATTGCCAACATCGGCAGTGTCAGAGCCAGCATGGGAGCGTCGCAAAATGCCATTCAGGCAGGTGTGAACAGCATGACGACCGCAGCCACCAATCTTACTGATGCTCGCTCGCGGATCGAGGACACGGACTTTTCAGCGGAGACAGTGAATCTCGCCAAGGCCCAGATCCTCAGCCAGGCGTCTACGGCAATGTTGGCGCAGGCCAACCAAAGCCAGCAGGACGTTCTGAAGCTTCTCAAGTAACTTATCCAGCCGCCCTGAATCCCGAGCGCAACAATGTTTATGCTGCCCGGGCCCACACAGGACCCGGACAGACAATTTGAACCAAGTAACTCGCTTTATTGGTCAGATCTTCCATCCCAGGAACCGGTCTCGGCACTCGCCGGGACCGAGCGCAGCCTCCAGGGTCAGCATGACACCGGCAGGCAGGCATTGACGATGCAGTGATCGAGCAGTTCGGCACAATGCTCGGCGTCGAGATCCGGGCTGGCCTCTGTCAGATCGGCAATCCACTTATCCCCACCGTTTAGATTTCCCGAACCACCTCTTCAACTCTCGCCTCCCTTGCGTTGCCCAAGCCGCCATAGCGGAAAAGCGCGGAGCGATCAGGCTCGCACATCTACCGCACAATTCTGTCGCAGCTAGAAGCGGACAACTGTCGCCCATAGAGCGACCGCGGCAGCTGACGAGGTTCGGGCTAAGCCAGTTGCTGAATTGCGGACAGAGCTCAACTTAATGGAGGAGTATACCGCGGGTGAGCCATTTTTCTCTATCCAGGGTGCCCCAAGCAGGACCCAAACGCGTACCCTGGTGAAAGACCGTTCCAGCAAAGCCCCCGCCGTCCCGTTGCGGGAGTGCCATAAAGAAGGGTGGTGCGCTTACAGGACTCACATTTAACGCTGTAAGCCGCAGAATTGCTTGGATTTCGGCCTACCGCTAGATCCGTGGCCCCTGCGTGGCCCACTCAAAATTCGGTCCTTATTTTGGCTTCGAACCCGTGCCTAATGGGACACCGTGCCTTGCTCTGAGAACCTGTGCGACCGCCGATTCGTCGTAATCCGCGCTATTATAGAAACGATCGGAAGAGCCCCCATCTAGCGTGCATGACCAATAGCATTCTTCATCTCGGGCTGATGGAAGACGGCGAGATCGAACTCGATCTGGCCGCCCTCGAACTCGCAGCGCTCGATCACCCCGGCGTCGATCTCGACGAATATCTCGACGAGCTCACGGACGTAGAAATAGCCCTACGCGCTGCTGACGGCGACGCAGTAAGCAGTGCCGCTCAGGCCCAGCCCTTGAGCAGCGTGATGGTTGAAGAGTTCGGGTTCTCCGGCGACCGCGCGCACTACGACGATCCCCAGAATGCGGACCTGATTGCTGTCGTCGATCGACGGCTCGGCCTGCCGATCAGTCTCTCGATCCTCTATGTGGCGATGGCTCGCCGCCTGGGATGGTCGGCAATGCCACTCAATACCCCCGGCCACGTCCTGGTGCGCCTTGGCCATGCATTGGATCCGCTAATCATCGACCCCTTCAACGATGGTCGCATCGTCGCCCCGGAGCAGGTGCAAGCGTTGTTGGAGCAGATGACGGGCCAGGCCCGGTTTTCCGACGGGATGCTGCCCCTGTCGAACCGATCGGCGCTCGTCCGCCTGCTGCTCAACCAGGCGACCCGTGCCGAGCAGGCCGGGGATCCCGCACGCGCGCTGGTCCTGTACGACCGTATGACGATCGTGGCGCCTACGCATGCCCATGGTTGGTGGGAGCGCGCCAGACTTCAGCTGGTCGCAGGCGATGTGGCCGGCGCCCGCAGCAGTCTTAGCGCAATGCTGGAAATTACCCGGGACGAAGATCTGCGCCTGCAGGTATCCGCAGCGCTCGATGCCCTTCCCCGGCCAACGCCGTCATGAATATTGCGGTGGATCGACCCTTGCCGTGATGCCTTATCCTAAGCGCGTCCATCGGCGCTCATGCCAGGCCCGGGACTGAACCGCGTCTCCGAAACGCCAGAACCGGGTCTCGCGTGTGTGGGGACCTGCGCGGACGAGCGTCCAGCACTCACCCGTCGGCAGCTCCACGATGCGGTGAATGTGCGTAGCGTCGACATGGTAGGTTTCGCCAGGGAGTCGGTGAACCAGTTCGCTGTGCCAACCGCCGTTTGGATCCAGGTGGAACACCTCTTCGACATAGCCGCCATCAAGGATCTCGGTGTCGAAGCTCCAGGGGTGATCATGCGGGGTCGCATGCGGCTCTTCTATCTTGAACCGGTGCAGTGCGCGTCCGTCATCCAGATGGTATTTGGTAAAAGCCCGCGACATTCGCTCAACGCTGACGATCCGCGTGCCTTCGGGAACGCGAGCAATGGCTGCTCGCGGTAGTCTCATACTCACGGTTCGGACACCTCTTCATAACAGCCGGCGCGGCGCAGCTGGCGGACGATCCCGTTGAACGCCGCAGTCACGCCCTGTGCCCTGCCGATCTCGTTCTCCTGCCTGGCTGCATCCCAGTAAAGTTCGAGCGGCCAGCGTTCCGGGCAGTGCGGGAGCAGGCAGCGCAGTGCTAACCGGATCTTGACGACGTCGACGCGGGCGTCGGAGCAGCGCACAACGCCGCCCCGCAAGATATGCACTGACAGTGCGATGACAACGCGTTGATGGCGGACGAGCTTGGCCATCAATGAAAGTCATGGGATTTGAACTTCACGACGGCTTCGGGATCCATGCCGTCCGCATGGGGCGGCCAGTAGGAGTTGCGAGGGTTCGGGCTCCAGCCCTTGTCCCCGCGGTCAGGGGAGCCGGCATGTTTCGCGCCATCGCCACGGCCGGTCCGGTACGGGAACGACATCTCGCCGACCCGGTGCAGCAGATCGCCGTGGTCGATGATCCGGTCGCAGATGACGTGGATGACCTCGCCTTCTTTCTGCACCCTGCCCTTCATGCCGATCATCGACGCGGACATGACGGTGCGGCGCTGCCGCTCGAACCGATCGGGCCACAGGATGCCGTTAGCGATGCCGGTCTCGTCTTCGATCGTGATGAACAGCACGCCCTTGGCAGAACCCGGCTTCTGGCGGACAAGGATGATGCCGGCGACCTCGACATGGCGTCCGTCGCGGATCGTCGCCAGGTCCGCGCATTTGGTCACACCACGCCGCGCCAATTCATCACGGACGAAGGTCAGCGGATGCGCGCGGAGCGAGAGTTGCAGCGCCCGGTAGTCCTCAATGACTTCGCGGCCATCGGTTAGCGGACGCAGTTCGACATCCGGCTCGATCCCTTCGGCGCTGACCGCCTGGTCGGCGCGGTCGGCTGCGGCGAACAGCGGCAACGGCGCTTCGCCGAGCCCCCTCACCTTCCACAAGCCCTGCCGACGATCGGCACCAAAGCTATGAAAGGCATCGCCGTCGGCGAGCTTTTCGATCGCGGCGCGCTGCACGCCCGATCGCCGCCATACGTCTTCCACGCTCTCGAACGCGGTCAGCTCGCGCGCGCCGACGATCTTGGCGCCGTCCGCGTTCGACAGCCCGCGGATCTGCCGGAGCCCCAATCGTACGGCGAGGTACCGCCCGCCATACGGCTCCAGCGTGCAATCCCAGCGGCTCGTGTTGACGCAAGGGGGGCGAACCACGACGCCGTGCTCGCGCGCATCGCGGACGATCTGGGCGGGTGCGTAGAACCCCATCGGCTGCGCGTTCATGAGGCTCGCGCAGAACACGTCCGGGTGATGATGCTTCATCCACGAGGATGCGTAGGAGATCTTGGCGAACGAGGCCGCGTGGCTCTCGGGGAAGCCGTAAGACCCGAAGCCCTCGAGCTGGCGGAAGGTGCGCTCGGCAAACTCACGCGGATAACCGCGCTCGACCATGCCCCCGATCAGCTTTTCGCTGAAGTGCGACACGCCGCCTGTAAACTTGAACGTCGCCATGGCGCGGCGCAGCTGGTCGGCTTCGGCCGGCGTAAACCCGGCGCCGACGATCGCGACCTTCATGGCCTGTTCCTGGAACAGTGGCACGCCAAGCGTCTTTTCCAGCACCGCACGCAGCTCGGGCCGCGGGTATTCCGGCTTCTCCAGCCCTTCACGCCGACGCAGATACGGATGGACCATGTCGCCCTGGATCGGTCCCGGTCGTACGATCGCGACCTGGATAACGAGGTCGTAGAAGCGCCGCGGTTTCATGCGCGGCAGCATCGACATCTGCGCACGGCTCTCGATCTGGAAGGTGCCGAGCGTATCGGCCTTCGAGATCATCGCATAGACGTCGGGATCATCGTCCTGCAGATCGGCCAAACCGACCCGCAGCCCCTTGTCCGCCTCGAGCATGTCGAAGGCGCGGTTCATGCAGCCGAGCATGCCGAGTCCCAGCACGTCGACCTTCATGAACTTCAGCGCATCGATGTCGTCCTTGTCCCATTCGATGATCTGGCGATCTTCCATCGCGGCGGGCTCGATCGGGACCAGATCGTCGAGACGGTCATGGGTGAGGACGAAGCCACCTGGATGCTGAGACATATGGCGCGGCACGCCGATGAGCTTGCGGGCAAGCTCGAGCGTCAAACGCAGGCGACGATCGCCGATGTCGAGGTTCAACTCGTTGACCTGCTTTTCGCCCACGCCTTCGGCCGACCAACCCCACACCTGCCCGGCCAATGACGAGGTCAGGTCCTCGGGCAAGCCGAGTGCCTTGCCAACGTCGCGCACGGCGCCGCGCGCCCGGTAGCGTGTGACGACCGCGGTCAATGCCGAGTGGTTGCGGCCATAGGTTTCGTAGATCCACTGGATGATCTCCTCGCGGCGTTCATGCTCGAAATCGACGTCGATATCGGGCGGCTCGCGGCGCTCACCGCTGACGAAGCGCTCGAACAGCAGCTCATGCTTAATCGGGTCGATCGAGGTGACACCCAGCACGAAGCAAACGCAGGAATTGGCAGCTGAACCGCGGCCCTGGCACAGGATGCCGCGCCGGCGCGCCTCGCGGACGATCGCGTAGACGGTCAGGAAATATGGCGCATAGCCAAGCTCGCCGATCAGGCGCATCTCGTGGGCGATCTGCTC
Source organism: Sphingomonas sp. SL1004 (assembly GCF_057815015.1). NCBI lineage: Bacteria > Pseudomonadati > Pseudomonadota > Alphaproteobacteria > Sphingomonadales > Sphingomonadaceae > Sphingomonas > Sphingomonas sp. SL1004. The sequence goes on along the minus strand of NZ_JBYMUX010000001.1, from coordinate 3,455,821 downwards.
GGTATAGGCAGCCGGCACCGCGCCGTTAAACATCGTGTCGACGGCGTCTTCCGCGAGCTTCTGCAGCGCCTCTTGCGCGGTCAGCCCGTCGATCAGCCGCTCATGCGGGTATTGATAGGCCAGTTCACCCAGATCGAAGGTGCACAGACGCGCGATATCGACGCTCGCCCGCAGCGCATCGGGATACGCCTTGAACCGCCGGACCATCTCGTCGGGGGATTTGAGCGCACGGTCGGCATTGACCTCGCGCCGGTAACCGAGTTCGTCGACGGTGCATTTCTCGCGTACCGCCGTCACCACGTCCTGCAGCAACCGTGCTTCAGGCGCGTGGTACAGGACATCCCCCGTCACCACCGCACGAACGCCAGCGCCGCCCGCCTGCCGCGCCAGCGCGTCGATCCGCACGGCATCGTCCGGCCGGCGCCGCTGGAACAATGCCATATACCCGCGTCGGCCATAGAGCGTCTTCAGGTCGGCGAGCGCTGCCAGATTATCCTCGTCCGGCTCAACCGGCAGCAGGATGGCGATCATGCCCTCCGACCAGGGTTCGAGGTCATGCCAGTGGAGGAGGCATCCCCCCTTCCCCGCCCGCTTTTTGCCCACTGTCAGCAGGCGCGTCAGGCGCGACCAGGCGGGGCGGTTGGTCGGGTAGAGCAGCAACTGCCGGCCACAGGATAGATTGACGCGCGTGCCGGCGATCGAGCGAACACCCGTCGCCTTCTGCGCTTCCCATGCGCGCACCACGCCCGCGACGGTGCCGATGTCGCTGACCCCGATCGACGGATAGCCGAGCAGCGCGGCAGCCGCGAACAGCTCCTCGGGGCTCGAGGCGCCGCGTAGCAGCGAGAAATGCGTCAGGATCTGGAGTTCGACATAGTCGGTCATGCGAACACGCCGTGCATCCACCAGCTGAGATCGCCGGTGTCCTCGACGAACCCGTCGCCACGCCGGAACACCCAGTAGCGACCGCCAGTCTCGTCCTCGACGCGGTAATAGTCGCGCACCGCCCAGACTTCCGCGTCACGGCGCCACCACTCACCGTGGATCCGCTCGGGGCCGTCGCCGGCAACCACCTTGTGCGGCCGACCGCGCCACTCGAACCGCCGAGGCGGCTGATCGGGCATCAGCGCGATCACGCCCCACAGCGGTTCGGGTCTGGCCAGCAGGCGCGTCGGCCGTCGCCATTTCGGCCAGCCCGTAGGCGCTACCACCGGGTCGGCGCGCATGACGGCGCGCTCGGGCACGTGGCTTTCAACAGGCGCGATCCGGAACACGGCGTCAGCGCCAATGCGGCCGGCAACGACGTCGACGAGACGGGCCGGATCACGCACAAGGACCTCACCGGCGAGAACCGCGCCGAGATCGACCGCGTCGAGTGGTTCGGTGTGTGGTGCTGCCAGATAGAATTGCTCGAGCCCCAGGCCCGGATCGATCCGTTCGATCCTGAGCTTCATGAGCCGCAACAGGTGCGGCACCTCGCGCGTCGGGCGCGAGGTGCCGACGGCCACGATCTGCTCGGTGCCATCGACGCGTAAGCCACCGAGACGCAGCGATCGTACGCCGAGCCCCTTCGCGCGCAGCAGCTCGGCCATGTCGCCGAGCAGATCCTCCATGACCTGCGCGATCGCGTCTGCGGTGACGATCGGTTCAAGCAGCCGACGCTCGACGATCGGCATGACCTCGTCGGTCCGCGGCGTGATCGGTTCGGCGAGCGCGCCGAGTGCCTGATCGAGCCGCGTGATTGCTGCCAGCCCGAGCCGGCGTGCCAAAGGCCCGCGCGCGACCGGTAGAAGATCGGCGACGCGTTCGAAGCCGAACTTGCGGGCGGCAACGAGCGCGGTGCCTGCTAGGCGTAAGGCAGCGACCGGTAGGCCGCTGAGCGCGTCGACCGTCCGCCCTGTGGGCACGATCGCGATGTCGGCAGGCCCGAACCGGGCAATAGCGTGTGCCGCACCCGGTGTGTCTGCAACCGCCACGCGTGCCGTGAACCCGGCACGCTGGCAAAACGCGCGCAGACGCCGGCAGAACCGTTCTTCCCCGCCATGGAGATGCGCACAGCCGGTCAGGTCGAGCCACAGCCCGTCGGGCGGTGTGGCGGCTGCGATCGGCGACCAGCGGCGCGCCGCGCGTAGCACGAGCTGATCCAGCATCGCGGCATCCGCCTCGGTCTCGGAAGGTCGGATGTCGAGATCGGACACCAGCGCACGCGCATGGGTCGCGGCCATCCCGATCGTGATCCCTAACGCGGCTGCGCCTTCGCAGGCGGCCACCACCTCTTCGCGCCGGCCGACCTTGCCCACCAGCGCGAGCGGCGCCCTGTGGAACGCGGCAACGGTCGCCGCGACCCTGTCGTGACTGTCGGCTTGCGCAAACCCATGAAACGGATGGTTCGCCGCCTCCGATCGTCGGCCAAGTTCACGCATGGGTGGTTTCGCATGCGCGGGCAGCGCTGCGATCTCACCTTCCACATCCTGCCTGGTTGGCATGTCGGCACGAGCCCACCGCGCACCCGGCCGCCACCCGCCGCCCCGCGGTACCGAACACGCACCGGGATCGTCGTCGACGGGAAGCGGAAGGGCTGGCCGCTCAGGCGGCCGCGTAGCGTGCCGGTCCAGCCGTCTCAGCCGCTCGATGGCCAAGTGCGGCAGGAACAGCGAGACAACCCGTCTCATCGCAGCCCTCCAAAATCATCGAAAATGCTTCGCCGCCACGCTGCCGTGCGACCTCGACCTGCCACCGCGATCGGTCGACGCCGGCGACGCCCAGGCGCTCGGACGACGCACTGGCGATCCGCCAGCGCGTCCAGGCCGCAGACGGCTCGGCGAGCGGATCCTGGTCGCGATTACGTCTGCGTCGCAGGATAAGAACGGGAATGTCGGCGTCGGCCGCCACCAGTTGCAGGCGCCGGGTCGCCACCATCGACATCCGGCTAACCTCGGCGATCACCGCCGACGGCGTTCCATCGCGCACCGCGTCCTCGACGACGGCCAGTAACGCCGCATCGTCTCGGGGTTGCGCATGGATCAGGTCGGCAGACGACAACCCCGCCTGCTCGAGGCCCGGTGCATAGAGATCGGTGCGGCAGCTCACCCACAGCACCGGTCCGCCTGTATGCGCCGCTTCTCGCGCGGCGATGCCGGCCAGGAACAGCGTTGCTGCGGCATCGTCGACCATCGAACAGCTTTGTGCGGCGACCTCGTGCAGTGCTCCAGCGCGAAGGCCCCTGCTTGCGAGGCGATCGTCGAGCGCAGGGATACCGAACGGCATGATGCGGTGATCCACCACCGGCGTTGCGATTGTCCGCAGGTGGGCGATGGTTGTCGGCAGGGACTCGAGGGCGGTGATCATGATGTCTAGACTCTACCTGTTCCCTTTATGTTCCGTTACCAAGAACGTTTGGTCAAGCGTCAGACTCGAGACTTATGTGGATAAGGTTCCGGCTACGAACGCCGCAAAGCGCGTTTGACTATGCGTCGCGGGGCCAGGCTACCGGGTGCCTGCGTATCGAACGACTGTCGTTCGATATGCTGATCGGCATTCCCGACCCAGTCCGCCTCCGGCGCTGTCGAGCCTAGTAAATAGTGTCCCTGTCATCGAGCTAACCAGGGAACGAGTTTGGCTCCAACCTTCCGCCAAGTGCATGAAATGCAATCTAGAATAGACAGATTTGCATTCGCCATTGCCCAACCCGCGGGATACCAAGGTGACGCCTTTCAGGCATCCTCTCCTAAAACTTCCAGGGTCGCTTTTGGCGGCCCCTTTTTTTGTCTGAAGGCGGTCGGCACAGCGTAGCCGGCGCGCCGAGCTATCGGAGGTTCGCGTATAGCGAACGGCTGTCGTCGAGCATGCTGATGGGTGTCGGCGTGATCCAGTCCGCCCCCCGCATCGGATATGGGCCGTAGAACAGATCGCCGAGCGCACGCCGGTAATGCGCGTTCATCCAACGTCGCCGGCGATGCTCAGGACCATCGTAAATCATGTGGCAGCGCTGGCAGAGCGCTGCCAGCTGGTGAAGCGCGCTATCACTGGGGTCATGATTGAGATGCGCGCAGGCCAGCACCACCGGTGTCCATTTGCCTATGTGGAGAATGTTCTCGGTCGGTCGGCGAACACGTCGACCGTCGCCGTTACGCCAATACGACCGGCCTTTGTCCCACCAGCGTCCGTCGCCGAGGTGGAAGATCCGTTGCCCGTGGGGGCGCCCGCAATGTTCGCAGCGTCCGCCTGCCCGCACGAAGCGGACCCGATGCGATAGCTGGGGCCAATCGATCGGGTACAGGAAGACATGTTCGGGGCGGATCGGCATCGGTGCCGTCCACCAACATCATCGCTACGCGTATGTCTAGCGACGTTCTGGACCTTTGATGTTCTTGCTATGTCCTACAGGCAAGCATTCGTGCATCCGACCGTCAGCTGAGTCGAAATGGATCGAATACGATGGGCTATTCAGGAACACACTGGCCGGAAGGGCTGAACGACGAAGAGGCGCTACAGCGTCTGCAAACGCTGTGCCTCGGCGCTTGCGATGGTATCCAGGATCTGGCGGACGACACGCGCTACAAGGCGTTGCGCCGGGCGTTGCTTGGCCGGACCGACCTGCGACCGTTGGCGCCAGCCTTCGTCGCGGCGCAGCCGAGCCTTGAGGCATTCGTACGTCATGCGCGAGAGACCAAGGATCGCACCCTGCGGCGTGAAATGGTCCGTGAACAGTTCAAGGCGCTCTGGGACGAGGTTCGCGGACCGGATGCCGTCAGTTCGGCAACGTGGACCGGGCGCCCTTCCCTACGCGAGCATGCCGCTGTCATTCAGGCACTAGCGCCTGTTGCCCTGGAAGCCGTGCAGCGGTTGATCGATGATGAAGAGCTCGCCTGTGACAATGGTGGACCGGTCGATGCCGATCGGTCGGTGGCGCTGCAGCAGCTGAAGGCGCTGCATCGTGCGCTGGGCGATCTGATCGCGGCAGTCGATCAAGGTCGATCGCTCGAGCCGATGTTCGAACGCCTCCGGCTTGTCCGTCAGGAGGCTAAGGTCGCGATCGGTAAGGCAACGGCCGCGCTGCCGGTGACGACATCGGCACTGATCGCGTTCGGCAGCGTCGTCGGTATCGTCGAATTCTTCGTCGGCAATGTGGTTGTTGCGGTCGCTGCCGGGGGAATCGCAGGCAATACGCTCAAGGACGCGATGCTCAAGAAGGAGGCCGCAGCTAATTAAGGATCTCGTCCTCCAACACGTTCATCTGCGTTACAAGTTTTACATAAATGGCGCATGGCCGTCATCAAAATCTAAGATCTGATCGTCTGGCAAAAGATGAACAAGCCACCGATGTCAAAGCAAATAATACGCCAGCCGCGTTGACAATAGCGGTTCGATTAAAGTGTAGCTGTGACGTAGAACGCTCCGTCTACGAGCATATGCTTAAAAGGGGGGGGGGGGGGGGGGGGGGCGGACATTCAGAACACGTTTGGATCGAAAACGCTTCAAACGCCCCTCTCCCATTTCAATATAGCCCGCCCTCTTCTCTCTCCTCGGCGCCTTCCTTCTGGGCCTCTTCGAGATCGCCTGAGTTTTGTGCGTCGGGCGATGGCTTATCCTCAAGGCTATCTTCCGGACCGTTATTGCTATCCGGCAGTTCGTTGACGTCGGTTTCGAAACCCGGTTCTTCGTCCTGTGAGGCGGCCATAATTACTCTCCTTCAGCGCATGTAACGATCCGAGCGGGCACGCGGTTGCTGATGCCTGCTGTGTGGTGACGATGCTTTGATAAAAGACATACCCGTGGATCGCGCACCCGCCCCCCACGCCCCGACGTCAGGCGCTCATTTAGCCTATTGCTGGCGGGAGCTTGCATAACATAGGTAAGCGCCAGGCAACGACGTCAACCGCTATTTCCGGTCGCGGGTACAATGTCCGGTATCACACAGAGCAATGATGGAATGTTGCGGATGAAGGCACGATAGCTAACAGATTGCTGGAACGACGGTCAGCATTCAACACCACGCTGTCTCAATCGCTCACGATGTTAACGTCTATAGACCCGCTATGATTGAGGACCCGGTATGAAAGGCGACAATACTCGCGCCCTTGAGGCAGAGCGCCTGCTATCCGAACGAGACCGTAGATACGACCTGTTTCCAAGTGAGATATTCGACGAGTTTGCGTGGAATATGCTCCTCCACTTGTTCGTCGCGCTAGCAAAAAACGAAACAATGTCGGAAGTGCGATTGTGCGAACTGTCCCACGCAGGCCCAGCTGCCGGTCGACGTTGGATTGCTCATCTCGTCAAAGATAAACAAATCGAGGCTAGGTCAGACGGTGATGACGTGGTGCTGACAGGCGAAGCGGTCGACCGGCTGCGACGCTATCTGTCCAAGCCCTCTATAGCCGAAATTGATGTCGGCGATGAAGCAGCCTAAAAATCCGTCGACGAATGCGAGTTTAATAGGCCTGTGTGCGGTCGCCATTGTCCGGAGTCGATTATGCCCTCCAATGCATCTGATACGTCGGACGAGACACTTTGCCTTGCAATCGCGCATGCCCTGCAACTCGCCGATGCACGAGGCGATAGCTTGGTAGCTGCGCTGCTCGCACATACCTTCGAAATTGCGAACTGTCCCAAGACTGACGACTAGCCGAAAATGGGCGGCGGTTTTCGCCCTAACTAGTAGCAGTCGTATTATTCAGACCACTATAATCAAGTCGTGACATTATTTGGGATCCCTATCAGGGTTCACGATATTTCGGGTGTTCGTATCAGCATAGGATCGGCCTAGGGGTCCGATCAGGTGACGGTATTCAGCCTCTGGAACCCCATAGCTATCACCAGCCAACTCTTCCAGCGTCTCGCGGTCACGAATTATTACGCGACCTCGCTTCGAGTAAATCATGCCGGCACCTTCGAGTATATGGAGGCTAACGGTCACTCCACTTCGTTCCGCTGCAATCATCATCCCAATAAAGTCATGCGTGAGCGCGATTTCATCGCCGTCGACGCGGTCATGGCACATGAGCAACCAACGAGCCAGACGGGACTCGATGCGGTGATAGGCATTTGTAGCGGTACTCTGCGCCGCTTGAACGAGCATAGACTGTACGTAGCGCAAAAGGGTTGTTCGAAGCGTTTCGCTCCGACGAACCGCCGCTAGATAAAGCTCGGCGTCGATCCGTAAGGCGGTACCGCCACCTACCTGAATGAAGGTCTGATGCGGGCTTCGATCGCTACCTAATAACAGGCATGTCGCAGAAACCCCGTCGCGACCGAATATTCCCACCTCTGTCGGGCGACTGGGGGACATCGTAGCAACGATCGAAGCGACGCCAGCTTCAAGAAAATAGACATGTTCAATCGGCGCATTTGCCTTCACGAGCACGTCTTCGCGCTGAATGTCATGCCACGTGAAATGTGGCTGCAATAATGCGAGATCATCCGCCGACAGCGCGCTTAGCAGAATGTTTTTGGTATAAACGGCATCTGGATGCGACATGATCGCCCCTCTTTTTGGGGCGAAAGTGCGTCGACTCTTTCAGCCGCCTGCGCCCTGAGAGTGGCAAGCGATCATGAGCCCCTACACGTTTTCACGGGGTAGAAACTTTACATATGAGAAGTGTGGGATAGACCACACTTCTCCCGGGTCGCTTCAGTAATTTGGTCTGAAATGCGTAGCGAACCATATTACCAAAGATTCTTGCCTATGAATAAATTCGCAAAATAATCAGCGCTTTGTTGTCTATCGCACAGTGACAGCAGGGCGGATGTTTCAGCTTCATAAAGTCGGTATGTCCCAAGCCGTATCAGGGCCGGGGCAAGGACGAATACTATGGAGACCGAACAATCGACCGGCGGTCCCGCCGACGCGCAGCTTGGCCTACTCCTTCAAGAAACGATTCATCGCGGTAGCAATGATCTCCAGATGGTGATTGGCTTGCTGGCACTACAAAGTCGGCGTGCGTCATCACAAGAGGCCCGACAGATACTCACAGATGCTACGCAGCGCGTATCCATTCTGGCGCAAGCCCGAAGCGAGCTGTTTCGTAATAACCAGCCAACGCTGGCCCTTGCCCTACAGCAGGTGTGCACGGCGCTGCAGTCACAGGCTGAGCCTCGATCGATCCTCGTAGCGCTAAAGGTCGAACAGGACGCCGTTGCACTGTCCCCAACGCAAATCACGACGATTGCGCTGGTCGTGAATGAGCTTGCCACGAACGCGATCAAACACGCGTTTGAGGATGGCAAGAACGGCTACATTCTCGTCACGCAGAAGGCAGACGCTGAGGGAAATGTCGTCGTTCTGGTGGATGACGACGGCCTTCCTTTTCCAGACCCACACAACCCCAAAAGGGGAGGCCTGGGAATGGAAATATCGGCTCGCCTGATGGCATCGATCGGCGGTCGGTTCGTTCGTCCACAATCGCGTGCGAAGGTGTTCGAATTGCATGTCGGCCCCTCAGTCTTGACGAAGAGCGAATCAGCGTCACAACCGCAGTTAACAGAGGGGCCCGATGTCGAACCGCCTCCGGAGAGCCAAAATCTGATCTCCTTGCATTCGGCGATACGATGGGCGCTTCATCTCGCCGGGGCACAAGGGGAAACCCTTACCGCTGCGCTCCTAGAAGACATTTTGCATCTATCTGAAAAACGGCCACGTCCCGCCGTAGAGGACTAGTATCAGGCTGCTCGTTGTACGTAGCGGTTGACCCATGTGTGGACGGCCCTCCGTTGGCAAGGTTGAACAGTCGCGTTGCAATGCTGGTTGGTGCGGCCATGTGTCCGACCTGTTAGTGCGGTTCATAGCGCCGCTGGCCATAATGCCATTCGCGCGTCTCGGGTCCCGATCATAACCGCGCACTCGAGGTGCTTGGGTCTTTGTGGGTTTTCCCGATCCGGCGGTTCAACCGGCTTGTTGCATTAGCTCCTATCCGCCCTTTCCAACCTCGTCCGGTGCGGTCGCCCGCCCCGTATCCTGTTACACGATCTGCGGCTCGCGATACCGTTCGCCACTGGCCATCATCGCCCAGATCATGCGGGCGTTCTTGTTGGCTAGCGCGACCGCGGCGACCTTGGCCTTCCGCCTGGCAAGCAGTTGCACGAGCCAGGGCCGCTTGGCCCCGTTCCGCTCGGCATAGCGCACGACTGCCATGGCGCCGACGATCAGCATCTGACGCAGGTATTGGTGGCCCGCCTTCGTGATGCTGCCAAGCCGCTCCTTTCCACCGCTCGAGTTCTGCCGTGGCACCAGGCCGATCCAGGCAGCAAGGTTGCGGCCCGAGCGGAAGATCGCGGGGTCAGGAACCGTGGCGACGATGGCGCTGGCGAGCAGTGGACCCACGCCGGGTATCTCCATCAGCCGGCGACCGAGCTCGGTCTCGCGTGCGCTCGCCAGGATGCGACGATCGTTCTCGAGAATCTGCTCCTTTACGATGCGCAGCTGCGCTGCCAGCATCTCCAGGCAGAACCGCGCATCGGCCGGTACGCGCTCATCGGTAGGATCAGCGATCACGTCGAGGAGCTGCTCGATGCCGTTTCTACCAATCGGCGCCGCAATCCCGAACTCGGCCAAGTGCGCCCGCATCGCGTTCGACAGCTGCGTGCGCTGGCGGTTTAGGATCAGGCGGACACGATGAAGCATCATCGCGCTCTGCTGCTCGGGCGACTTGATCCCGACGAAGCGCATGGTCGGCCGGGTCACTGCCTCGCAGATCGCCTCGGCATCAGCCGCGTCGTTCTTACCTCGCTTGACGTACGGCTTCACGTACTGCGCTGGCATCAGCTTCACGTCATGCCCGAGCGCGACCAGCTCGCGCGCCCAGAAGTGCGATGTCGCACACGCCTCAATGCCGATCAGACACCGGGGCAGCTTGGCGAAGAACTTCAACATCCGCCCACGCGTCAGACGCTGGCGAACAACAGCTGCGCCATCAGCATCCACTCCGTGCACCTGAAACACGTTCTTCGCGATATCCAGACCGATCGTTGTGACGTTTCCCATCGTGACTCTCCTTCGACTCTCCGCAGGACATCCTGTTTGAGGGTTGGAGAGCCGTCCACGTCATCATAATCGGACACCCGCAGCCGGCTTGTCGCTCGTAAGCGCGGTCTGAGGGCCGCCTTGTAGGCGGAGCGTTCAACGGGTTGATGGCAGCTCTTTGAACGGGGCCGTGATGTCGGACGAGACTATCGAACCAGCTGCAGATGTAGCGAGTAGTCATACGACCGGTCGTATGAGTGGTCGTATCGAGATTGTCGGGCGGGTGTCGGGCCGGCGCCGCTGGACGGTCGAGGAGAAGCTGGCGATCCTGCGCGATGCGTTTGGGCCGGATGGGTCGGTCCGGGCGGCGGTCGAGCGTCACGAGGTCGGCAGCGGCGCGATCTACACCTGGCGGCGCCAGGCGATGTCGGGTGCACTGAGCGGAGTGCCGGTCCGGCCTCAGACCGCATTTGCCGAAGTCCAAATCAGCGAGCCGCCCATGATGCTGCCGGCGCCGCCCGTCGAGGCGCCAGCGGACGCCCGGACCGCGGGGCAGATCGGCATCGAGCTGCCTTCGGGTGTGCGACTGACCGTCGACGGCACGGTCGACGCCGAGGCGCTGTCGCGCGTGATCGGCGTGCTGACCCGATGATCCCGCAGCCGACATCGACGCGGATATTCCTGGCGTGCGGCGTCACCGACATGCGCAAGGGCTTCGATGGCCTGGCGGTATTGGTGCAGCAGGTGCTCCGGGAGAAACCTCATTCCGGTGCGCTGTTCGCGTTCCGTGGCAAGCGCGGCGACCTGATCAAATTGCTGTGGTTCGACGGTCAGGGACTCTGCCTGTTTTCGAAGCGGATGGACCGGGGGCGTTTCGTCTGGCCGGTGACCGCGACCGGCACAGTGGCGCTGACATCGGCGCAGGTGTCGATGCTTCTGGAGGGTATCGACTGGCGCCGCCCAGAGCGGACATGGGCACCAACATTGGCCGGCTGAAAACATAGCTTTTTCGCCATTTCTGCTCGTGTGAGAGTGCGCGAACTGCTATGAAAATGAGGTGTCGCAAGCATCTCTTGCCCCATCTGATGCCGAGGCGCGGATCGCCGTGCTGGAGGCCTCGCTCGCCCGAGCCAATGCAGCACTTGCCGCCCGCGACCTGCTCATCGAGACACTGCGTGGACAGATCGCTCGGCTGCGGCGGATGCAGTTTGGCGCATCCTCCGAGAAGTTGACGCGCGAGATCGCCCAGCTCGAACTCGCACTTGAGGAACTGGAAACCGAGAGCGCAGTCCCGGAGACCGGCGCGGTCTTGTCAGACACGCCCGTGCGGCCGGCACCAGTCCGTGCGTTGCCCGACCACCTGCCACGCGCGGAGGTCGTCCACGAACCCGCCTCCGGCGCCTGCACATGCCCGGACTGTGGCGGTGCGCTACGCCGTCTCGGGCAGGACGCCCATGAGATGCTCGACGTCCTGCCGGTGCACTGGCGCGTGGTGCGTAACGTCCGACCGAAATACAGCTGCCGGACGTGTGAGAAGATCGTCCAGGCAGCTGCCCCGGTGAAGGCAGTCGCACGCGGAAAGGCGACATTCGCAACGCTGGCCCATGTCGTCGTCTCGAAGTTCGAACATCACCTGCCGCTTTATCGGCAGTCCGAGATGATGGCGGCCCAAGGCTTGGACATCGACCGCTCGACGCTGGCGGGCTGGGTCGGTCATGCAGCCGCGCTGCTTGACCCCATCGTCAGTCGCATCCGCGAGGAAGTGCTGAAAGGCGACAAGATCCACGCGGACGACACGCCAGTCCCGGTGCTCGACCCAGGCCGCGGACGCACCGCGACCGGGCGACTATGGGTCTATGCAGTCGATGACCGCGCCTCCGGTAACACGGCTCCGCCAGCGACATGGTATCGCTTCACGACCGACCGTACCGGTGCACATCCGCAAGCCCATCTCGCCGGATTTCGAGGCTTCCTCCAGGCCGACGCCTATGCCGGTTACGACGGGCTCTATCGAAGCGGCGTCACAGAAGTCGCGTGCTGGGCCCATTTCAGGCGCAAGGTGTTCGACCTGCACGAGCGGGTTGCCACGCCGCTGACCACCGAGATTCTTGAACGCATCGGTGCCTTGTACAGCATAGAGGCCGAGGTCCGCGGCAGGCCGCCTGACGTGCGGCTGGCGGCGCGGAAGAACCGGACGAAGCCGCTAGTCGATGCGCTGCGCGAGGCACTGGACGCAGCACTGCGCCGCCTGTCGCCAAAGTCCGACATGGCCAAGGCTATCGCCTATGGCACGAAGCGATGGCTCGCACTGTGTCGCTTCCTCGATGACGGGCGCCTGGAGATCGACAACAACATCGCCGAACGCGCGTTGCGCGGCGTTGCCGTCGGACGGCGAAACTGGCTGTTCGCTGATTCGAAAACGGGCGGCGAGCGCGCCGCGGCGATCTACACCGTTATACAGACCTGCAAGGCCAACGGCGTCGACCCGCAGGCCTACATCGCCGACGTCACTGGGAAGATCGCAGCGGATTGGCCGGCCGCGCGATGGGACGAACTCATGCCCTGGAACTGGTCCGCGCAAACCGCAGAGCGAGTGGCGCAAGCCGCGTAATCTGCGGCCTGCCGGCCACGCTTACACTAGAAATTTAGGCAATGTATGTCCTCACGGCTCGGGCCAGCTGAACGCACGGCGCAACGCATGCCTCCACAATCGCTGTAAAATACCTGTGGGTATCGGCCGCGGGCGTCAGTGCTTCGCCCGGCTCGCATCGGCTACGGCGCTCAGGCAGTCCACATCTCCGAGGTGCCGACGGTTCGGGCTTGAAAACGGTCCGAGACTAACAAATACCCCGCTCTTGCAGAAAGCGTTGTCGACGAAGTCATGCGGCAAGCCTTGTTGGATACCGCGAGCGCCCTAGAGCGCCTGTCAGACGACCAAGAGGCCACCCCGGACTATACTCGCCGAGCCTACCGTACCCTGCCGTGGCTTACCGCCCCTCGGTTATCGCATCGATCGCAGAGGACAGGCGCACAGCAACCAAGGGAAGCTCGAGCCGGTCCGCAAGGTCGAGCAGTTCGTCGAGCTGGGCCTTCAGGTATTCGATCGTCTCTTCTTGATGCGCGATAGTCATCCAGTGATCCTGCGCTTGTTACGTGAGCGAGTCGATCACTCAAAAGTATCATTCCAGACTGATATTTGCACTAAGGCCTCCCGTCTTTAGCCGCGTACCGTATCGGTTGGGCAGTGGAGTATCCTGAAAGTCTGCGACGGATTGTCACGACGCCTGATCCGAGCTTCGTATTCCGCCCCTTCCAACGTGAGCCGGAAAGCGAGTGATCGCCAGCCACGGTTGGTGTGCGGGTCCTCCACTTCTACCGAATACTGAAGCCCTGCCAACTCGGTCATAAATGCCTTCATGAATCGCGTAACATGCGGGTTAGCGTGTAGCACGACGCGTCGGAAACACGGGCCCACGCACCGTCATCCGATCGGCCGGATACGGCCGCTGCAACGCTAGTACGTCGTCATAGCTACCGGTCAGCCACCGCTCGTGATCGTCCGGTCGCAGGATCGTGATCATCGCCTTGGGGTGGATCGGCGCCACCAGTTCGTTCGCATCGCAAGTGACCATCGCGAAGTAACGCTGTTCGCCGACCTGCCGCCAGAAACCGGCGATCGCAAACACGGGCTGGTCGGTCACCCCGAACCACATCTCCCCCTTGATCGGCTTCTTGCCGTCGCCAAGGTTGGCAGGCTCGCGCGCCCACTCGCAAAACTCCGTCAGCGGGATCAGGCAGCGGTTGGCCGGATCAGTGACCAGCGACCGCCATTGCGGAAGATGCAGGGTGCGGACGTTGGTTTGCGCAACCTTGCGACCGGCCTGCTTCGCCTGCCCCGCCAGGACGTCCCATTCCATCACGTCGAGCCCGCGACGGTCGGCTTCGTTCCGCACAACGTATGCCCGACCGAACGGGCGCAGTTCCTTAGGGTCGAACCGGTTGTCCATCGGCTTGTCGGCAAGCCATTCTGCACCGAAGCGTTCGGTGATGGTTTCCGGTTCGCCGTCGAACCTTGCTCGATTGCACATTAAAGGTTCACCCGACCGACAAGCGCGCCGATCGCGATCAGGGATATAATGATAGCCCAACCCTCCCAGGTTCGGGGAGACCAGCCGATGCCCACGACCTTGGGCTGAAACCATTCTCGGGGGTGGTTCATGACGGCTCCATACGAAGGGCGTTCCTCAATCACCGGAACAGGCGCTCGCTCTCAAAAGTCAGGTAAAATCTCTTTTGTTCACGGCAACGCCCCAGTTCGATGCCGCCCGGTTCGCCGACGTGCTGGTCACACTCCAGATCTTTTCAGCATACTCGCCCGTCGCCTTCCACCGTCCCGGTTCAATTTCCTCGACATACACTTCTGTGCGTTGCCCATGGACCGACACCTGCCGCTTCATGAATCGCTCCTACCTCCGCCGGATTTGATCATTCGGCAAAGGGTAGCCTCCAGATTGGCGATTGTCTCCGGTCACGTACTTTGAAACCGCCATTCGCCAGGCCGCCGGTAACGCTCCGCCCTGACAAGGGAGAGAGGGCGAGCCGGCCAGTCACTTTTCGGGCATCTGGCGTCGCGTCAGAGCAGGAAACTCGATCCGGTTTCGCCGTAACGGCCAGCTTCATGTGGAGCCTCATGGAGCGGGCCGACCGGCCATACCCCCCCGGTTAGCCAGTGGCGCCATTACGCCGGAACGAGCAGCGAGTTGCAAGCCATAACGGCCCCCTCAAACGGCAGGAGAATCTTGTCCGCCCAAATCGCCGATCACCAGCACCATCGCGACGCCTACGGTCGCGAAAGGTTTGATCGCCGTTCCTAGGAGCGGTCCCGTTCCTTGCGATGGTCAGACTCGTCAAACATCGTGAACGGTCGCCATCTGTCGATAGCGTGGTCTCTAATTAATGGGTGGGCGCACCTGCTGCAGGTTGACCGCCAATCTACGGTATCATGCCAGATTTTATTGCCTCGCCTACGATGGCCAATAAAAAAACATAGCAGTCCCATGACGTTCGCCCCTCAAGCAGGGCAAGCCAATAACAGCCGCTTCGGTTCTATCAACCGATGATCTGCGAACCAATGTCTCAATTATGGGGTAGAGCAACTTCGCGGCGCAAGTTTCGGGAATGGGTGAATCATGCCCGCGAGAGCATACTTCAGTCCTTGTGGTGCGGGAGCTTCTTCTGACGGCGATCGCGGCCCAACCACATCGATGCCCACCAGACGCCCGCTTCTCGTCTGTGGCGCTGACGTCGCCGTTCGCGCCGCTGCCGATGCGCACGAGCCTTCACGACCGAATGCGTGCCCATAAACCCGGCTGCAACTGCCGGAACGACCAGAATTAGCTCGACCACTTCACGCTCCGAAATTGGCGGAGCGCTGCCTCCTATAACTCAGCACCACGTCCGGCGAGTGTTGCTTCCTTACATCTGTCCCAAACGAGGATTGTCTAGATGACAGCGACAGCTACGAGTAACTACATCGGGGAGGCAATGCGGGCGACGACCGCACATTCGGCCTGATCGGCAATGAAAGCTGAACGTGGCGCTTAGCGATACCTTGCACGTCTTCGACGTATGCGCGCAAGCGTCGCGCTTTCTGTCGATTGATACTCTGAAGCAAGCAGGCGCTTTGAATGACGATCGAACTCACGATCGCCCCTCGCACCCGAGGCGCGGAGTAAACGAGAAGCTCTCCAAATTACGAAGGCCGCCCACGACACGCCGGCAGATGCCGACAGGGCTGCAATCGCCCACCCCGTAACATCGTACGGCGATTTTAGAAATGCGTACGGAGCCAGCGGAACCATGCCGGCCAAGATCGAAAGGTTAGCCGATCTTCCATGCGAAGATCGGCGGCAAAGGTCACGATCGACGAACCGGCGCAGGCGGAGGTACATGCTCACTGCGCCATCCTAAAGTACCTACCAAAGTCCGCAACCGGGCGTAAACGGATGGCCGATTTGACGAGGAGAGCGGCCCGTCCGCTCATGTGCCCAATTTTTGCGTAGCGAAGACACTGTAAATTAGCATTTTGTCTCCATGCTACTCACATGAGCAAGATGGTATGAGCGGGTGCAACGGTTGCCGAAGCGAGAACATGCGTTTCGACTTGGCGATGGCGTTCCAGCCTATCGTTGACGTGGAAACCGGTTGTGCATGGGCGTATGAGGCGCTTGTGCGAGGGCCGGACGGTCAGAGCGCCAGTGAGGTGCTCGGCGCTATTACCGATGACAACCGCTACGCTTTCGACCAGCAGTGCCGCGTCGCCGCGATCACTCAAGCGGTTGCTGCGGGTATCATTGAAACCGGCGCTCGATTGTCGATAAACTTCCTGCCAAATGCGGTCTACTCACCACTCGCCTGCATTCAACTAACGCTCAAGACGGCCGCGGCTGTTAATTTTCCGACCGACCGTCTCGTATTCGAGTTTACCGAGAATGAAGAGATGGCGGACGTGGCTCATGTCGCGAACATAATCGAAACCTATCGTCGAATGGGCTTTTCTACAGCACTCGATGACTTCGGTGCAGGACACGCCGGCCTAGCGCTACTCGCCCGACTTCAAACCGATGTCATCAAGTTGGACATGGAGTTGGTCCGGGGGATCGACACTAGTCTACCACGACGCGTAATCGTCGAGGGCTTGGTCGCCATGTTCAATCGCATGAACATCACCGTAGTCGCAGAAGGTATCGAGACAATCGGCGAGTACGAGGTCTTACGCGGGATGGGCGTGCGATACATGCAGGGCTATCTACTGGCCCGTCCGGGTTTCAAAACGTTGCCTGCTCACGTTTTGCCCGAACCACTCGAGCGGGCAGAGATTGCGTAATCGACCGGTGTCCGTTGGGAAAAGGTAGGCTGGCTGCCTTATTCAGGCACGTCGGCGATCGCACCGAATAACCGAGCATCAGAACGAAGGCGATGCACGTCGCCCGAGCGATACGCTCAACAAAGGTACGCCGAGCACCGAGGGGCAGGACGCGCCGAAGCGAAAGTCGGCGCTGACTTAGGCCCTGTTGGGTTATTAACACCCTGCGCAGCGTGGCACAGTTTCAAGCGGCCCGGTCCTCGGGCAGGGAAATGTCAGATGCGTAAGTCTCTGTTTGCTGCCGCTTCGCTGTCCTTGCTGGTTGGGGCGCCCTCGATGGCGGCGCCGTGCAAGGACGCCAAGGGGCGCTTCACCAAATGCCCGAAGGCGCCCGTTAAGACGGTTCGATGCAAGAGCGCGAATGGCAAGTTCGCAAAATGCGGCACGGCTGGCGCCAAGCCAGTTTGAAGCGAGACGAGGGCGGGCGATCAGACCCGCGCTCGCTACATCAGTTTTTCGCCGGCGCGGTGACGACCATCGGCGCACTTGCCGGAACGACGGCAACCGAGACGTCCTCGTCGATGAAGGCGGTCACGGGAGAACCAAGCGGGATGTCAGCACTCGTCCCGGTCATGAAGAATCCCGCAACCGGGATCAGCACCGCGGCACCGACGACGCCGGCTGTCCCGGTCTTCCCCTTATCGTCGATCGACCCGCTCATGCGGATCTGCCGACCATTCGCACGCACGTAGAGGACGCGTCCGTTGATACGGCCGGACTTGCCCCACATGCCCTTATTGCGCACCTCGGTGATCTCGCCCGTCGCGGGGCTGCCTGCCGGGATCACGACGTTGCCGTCAATCGTGACAGCCTCCGCCGTCTCCATCTGGAAGCGTTGCCCAACCTTGAGCTTCTTGCCCTTCGTCGTAAGGCCCTCTGCCATCTTTAACGGAACCGAGGTGCCAGCACGCAGCGTGCCCGACGTGGTGGCGGCGGTCGCGACTGGACCAGTCTGCGCCTGAACTGCGGGCACGGCAAAAGTAAGCGCGCATGCGAGCACGCCAAGTGTCAACTTCATAGAATAAACCCCTCCTGAGTCGACCTCCCCAGGTCGATTAGGAAGACTGAGAAGAAAGACGCCCGCCGTCAATGATTTAGAACATCCATTATGAACTTAACTACCAGCCCTGATCGTGATCCGATCGTCTTGTAAAAAAGTGATGCCCAAATCAGTAAATATAAAGTCGGATGCGAAACTGCGGCAGGCATGCGTTGATACAGAAAGGCTGATGGGCAAGGTCGTCTAGACGCGCGTGTAGGTGTCAAAATTCTCCTGCGATCTGCTCCACCGCGGTTAGGAAACCATTAGGGCGTCGTCTGTATATTCAGCATATGGACCGCAAACCCGCCCCCAAGCCGTTTCCTGTGCTTCAGCCGTGGGGCTCGCCGATACCGCCCCAGAAGCCGGATGCGATCTGCTCGCACTGTAGTAGCCCATTTGTCGGGCGTGACGGTATGGTGACCCCAGACCTCAGCCTATGCCCGGTGTGCGACGCCCGCAGCTAGGAGGCGGCTTGGGACGTCGAACCGGTAGGGTCGACAATAATGGTCAGTATCGGGGCGGCGGTATAGAACCCGTTCCTCGATCCGACTGAAGGGACACGCCGCAGCCGATGGAAAGCCCACGATGATCCCCCTCGCCTCTGCCGCAGCTGCAGTATTCAACCTCGTCTGCACCGGCACCACGTTCATTGGCGTAGGTCTGGACGCCGTCAAGAAGCAGAACCAGACCCCGTACGCCGAGACCTTTCGTATCGATCTGAATGCGGAACGCTGGTGCTACGGTAAGTGTGAGACGACCGCCCACATTTACCGCGTCAGTCCGACTATGATCATGCTGAAGCTTGAGCAGGATGAAAAGATTGGCTCGGAGAGCTTCATCTCGCTGAACCGGGAAGACGGCTCGATCATCGATCGCACCAGGGGGATCGGCACCTTCATCGTCATGAATACGGGCAAGTGTGAGGCAGCTCCGTTCACAGGCTTTCCCGCCCGCAAGTTTTAGAGCCAGAGCGCGGTACGACATTGCCGGCTTAGCGAGATTGGAGGATTCGGTCGCCAGTCTGGACGACCGACATTCCCCAAGTGCTGTCGGGCGTGTTTAGCCCAACCGCTGCTTGCGCGCTCCGACGATCATGCCCGCGCTATTGCTCGGACTGCCTCGTCATCTTTGGTCTCATCCATCGCGGGATCGCCAAGATGGTCGAGGCTTTGCTCCATGAAGTCGAGAAGCCCCGCGTGCCGTGCCTCAACAAACTCCATGAGCTTGAACAGCAGGTGCTCGGTGGCGATCTCGCGCTGTCGGGTCTGGGTTGCGGTGTCGGACGCCACTATTTCACCGCCTGATCGGAAGCATCAAACTCAGCGAACGCCTCTTTCACTTCGCCTGCCGCAACGTCGTCAGCCACCTCGACGGTCACGACCACCTTGCCATTCAGTTCCGCGTCGTCGCGCGCTTCGGGGCTCGGTTCGCCTGCCTTGTTGTCCGAACCGTCCTCCGCGATGCCCGCTGTGTTGTCGTCACCGTCTGCCGTGACAACGACCTTCGCGCGATCGATCTCGAATTGCTGAACCAGCCTCTCGACGGTCATGTCCGCTTCGCGCCGGGTATCGAACTTCGCAGTCAGGTTCATGATGGTACCTTCAAGACAGAGTGACTTGAGAGGACAACCGCTCAGATCGCGCGCGGTGCGCGCCGTCGTTCAGTTAAAAAACGGCCCGCCCAAAGGTCAAAAAGGGCGAGCCGGCCGGAACGCGCATTTGGGAGGATACATTCCGGCGATCAAGATACGAACTCACAGTAACTAAGGTTTCACCATAATAACGGCTCGCCTCAAGCGCCGTGTGAACGCGAGGCGAGCCGGCCGGAGCACGTTGGAGGAAACCCCGGCGAGGGCAGAACCGCTCGCCGGCAATATCGCCTCACGTCGGAACGAATATATGTGGCGACGGCGTAGAAGCCGGCAACCACTTCTGTCCGACCTGCGCACAGGCTGGCGTCTCCGAACAAATTCTTTGCAGCGAGTCGCCCGCTGTTTCGACAGCGCCGTGCCTGCAACCGAGGTCTTCCGCTCCGGGTGGCAAGATCGTAGATTGAAGCTAGGAGACGAATGTCCATGCCAGCCATGACCGAAGACCTACTGCAAGGCGAATGGTTCTACCTCGAGGGAGATGAACCTCTCGATCGGATTAACGCCAAATATTATGCCCTACACCGCGGTGACGTTAGGTGGAACGCGTCATGCGAGATTATTGGTCGATACGTCATCGAGGATGGTATCGCGGTGGTAACTTTCGCGCGGACAATCCCGTTCACCGTCACAATTACGCTTCAAAGCTCAGAGGGGGACGATGTCGACCATAGTGACTGGCTTAATGCCAACACGGTTTATACGATGCCAGATGGCGCGGATCCTCACCAAGTTCACGGATCGTTCGTTCGTCGCATTGCTGACTTCTTGAGCGCTGACGACTTGCGCGGGCGCGTGGAGTAAGCAGAAACGAACTTACCATACCTCATTGTCAGTGAGGGTTAAATAACATACTGAAACCCCGGCAGCCGAGGCCGCCGGGGATCGCTGTCCGGATCGATTGCTGCCCTGTAACAATCGCTCCCGGCACGTAATTCAGTTAGCCGCCGCCAAACGGCCAACTAGGTTAAGGACATCGCCTCCGTTTGCATTCGTTCCGCGATATTGGAAGACGCCACCGGCTTCCGCTCCAGCAGTGCCAAACAGCGCTGCGGAGATCACAAATGACGAGAAATTGGTGTACGTCGCGGACGAGTTGTCGAACTTAAGCGCCTTCCCAGCGAAGTCCGTCGTGCCCGTAATGGTTACCAGAGGGGTGGTGTTGGAAGCGCTGGACCGACCAATTAAGGTCAGCTTGAAACTGATCAACTGTTTTGCGTAATCGATGGACGCCGTCAGCGTGCTAGGGCTGAGATCCAACGCGGTTACCTGACCATTACTTTTGATGTACGCATCACCGGCCACCACGGTACGTGAGAATGTCACTGTACCCGACGTAGGAACTTGGGCGCCTGGCGTCGGAACGCCTGTCACCGCAATGAAGCGGTTCGGGTTTCCTGATACGGTGTTCGTGTGATCAATGAAGCGCGTCCAACGTAGGCCGACTCCCCCCGCGGCCGGTTGCGTCATATTGAGCTGTTGTCCTGTTGCCTTGAGGTACCGAACAGTCCCTGCAGGCGCAGTCGTAACGATCTCGTTGGCGGTAAATGATATGGCAGACGATGACGGCCCGGTGACGACAGAAAACGATTTTGCCTGTGGGTCGTACTGATACTGCCAGCCCTCCCCAAACTCGCTGATCCCAAACTCCTGCGGCGGATTGTAGCCGGTCAGGAAGCCTCCGGTTACCGTTTGAAGAGTCACGGCAGCGGATAATTGATCAAACGGCGTTACTGCCGTTGCGGCTGGCGTAGGGGTGGGCTCAGGTGTCGGTGTCGGTGCCGGCGTAGGAGTGGGGACTGGAGTGGGCGTAGGAGCAGGCACGACTTGGACCGGAGTGGTGCTGGAACCATCACCGTCCGAGCCGCATGAGGCCAGCGTAAGTGCGGCAGTAGTTAGTAAAATTCGATGCATGTCATCCCCGTTTATCGACCGGTAAGCGCCCCGCTTCGGTCATTCCAGCTCGGCTATTGGGATGTCCGATTTGATACAAGTCGAACTTCACCAAATTGGACCAATCTGTGCCACGGCTGGCAATTGGTGCGGATCCATCGATTAAAGGAAAATGTTGCTGCAACCCTGCTCGGGCGCGGGCGGGGCCATCCAGGGTGACGATCGTGTTGCAAAGCTCAGGTCGCGACGGCGACCCCGATCACCTGACCGCGAATGCTACATACGAGTTGCCGGACGGGGCCGATCCGCACCGCGTCTACGGCACGTTCATTCGCCGCATCGCGGACTACCCGACCATCGACGAAATTCGCAGGCGCGCCGAGTAGGCATGGGCGAACTCACCACCTCCATTGTCGAGATCGACTTTCGACTGCAATTGGGCACTCGGATCGCCAATCCGCTGTATCGTGTCAGATCTTCCTCTTCCGCCGATGACGCCCAATAAGCGAGCGCAGTATCTCCGTGCGTTAGCGCCTCGGTCTTTAGTCCTGCCGGTACGTAAGCTTTTTCTGTCGGTTGTCCTTCGACAGCCACATCGTTGCCCACCAAATCCCCGCTTGTCGCTTATGGCGCCGCTGGCGATGTTCCAACCTTCGTCGACGTGCGCGAGATTTTAGAATTGAGCGTGCGCCGATTGACACCGCGGCCGCCGCGGGAAGAATTACAAAGAGGTCGGCCACATCGCGCTCCGAAAAAATGCAGTAAGCTGGAACCTATAATATCCGGACAAACCGAGCGAGCGTCGCTTCCTTACATTTGTCTCAAAAAGGGATCGCCGGCACAACGGATTTTGGTTTCGAGCCGAGTTGGCGAAAGACTTAAAAGTCGCGCTAATGTCATGGCTTGATAAGCACCGCAGCGGGGAGGCGTCTTGGGAATGCTCAACCCGCTGCGATGGCGACGTAATGCCATTGACGATTACGGTAATCAATAATTAACCAGTCTCACTATGAGACGATGTCGCGACGAGCGCGTGTGACGAGCACGAAAGAGGGAGCCCGCCGCGACCAGAAACACAACGCCTGAACGCTGCTCCGGGTGCAACCCACTTCTAATATAGGGAGATGACCCTGGCTAACTAGGCCACGTGGACAAAGGGCAGCCACAGCGTAACTGATGCGAGCGCGACGAAGCCGAGATATGACTCTGCTGTCTTGTCATAACGCGTTGCGACACGGCGCCAGTTCTTGAGCTTGCTGAACAAACGCTCGACGAGATTGCGCCAACGGTATTTCTCGCGATCATGCGGTATCGGTATGCGGCGGTTACTTCTGGTTGGAATGACCGCCTCGACATCCGCCCTGGCGAGTTCCTGGCGGATGGCATCAGCGTCATAGCCCTTATCGGCAAGCAGGGCCTCGATCCGGTCAGCCAGCATCCCGAACAAGGGCCCGAAGCCCTTCACGTCGTGGGCCTGGCCCGGCGTCAGGACGAAACATAGCGGTCGCCCCTGACCATCACAGCGGGCGTGCAGCTTGGTTGTGAAGCCGCCTCGCGAACGGCCGAGCCCTTCGAATTCTTGATCCCTTTTTTTAGCCCGACGGCGCAGTGGTGCGCCCGGACTACGGTGCTGTCGATCATGTCGGCGCTGACATCCCGCTCGACGACAGCGGCCAGGGTCTCCAGCATGGCTTCGAACACGCCCGTCACGACCCAGCGACGATACCGCCGGAACACGCTGTTCCACTTGCCATATTCATCCGGCAAATGCCGCCATTGCGCGCCTGTCCGCGCCATCCACACCATGCCTTCGAAATAGGGCCGGTTGTCTCCCGCGGGTCGGCAGCCACGTCCTCGCTCCGACGGCAGCAGGGGCCCGATCAGAGCCCACTCATCATCCGAAACCCCAATCCGCTCGCCCAACGCCGCCTCCAAAAGACAGCCTTGAATCAACCGATCAGACGCGCGTCAACCTTTGTCCACGTGGCCTAGCTAGCTGGCTTCGTTTCCGGAGGCGCCGCTTGCACTGCCCCTTGCGCAGCCTGAGCCGGTAAAGACTGACTGCCGCGAGGCGGCCCGTTTGATTCCTTCTGCAAGCCGCGGACGCTCAGCCATGCGAAGATGATCACCATCACCACGATCAGGACGAAGATGGTCTTCGCAGCGGGACCTACTCGCTTGTGTCCTGGTCTGTGTATAACGGCCTCCTCCTCCAGTGAACGTCTCGCCCGCAGGATTGTGCCCGACGCAGCACTCGATCAAGGAAATAGCGCCGATTACGCATGGCCAAGGCACGCGGGCTCCACAGGCGGCTCTGCCTTGCTGCGCGACGCAACTTGCGGCACCACATCGGGATGACCAAGTCCGCTCTTCGTTTTGCATCCGCCACGCTGCTCTGCCTCGCCGGGTGCGATGGCGATGTCCTCCCGCGAACCAAGGCGGGCAGCACGACAACGCAGGACATAGCGATCGAGAAGGACGTTTCAGGGATCGAGGCCGGCGTCCGTTTGGCAGCTGCGAACAAGCGTATCGACGAGCTGGAAGCCCAGGTGGAAGCGCTAAAGGTCAATCCGCAGACCGTCGAAATTTCATTGCTGAAGCAACGGCTCGAAGCGGTTGAACTAGCGGTTTATGAGCCCCGCACTGATCGGACAAACGCGAATGTTGCGGATCCCAAGAAGGTGACCCCTTCGAAACCAACGGCCGATTACGTTAAGCCGGTGCCCGTTCACAAGGAGGCGCCACAACCAAAGGTTTCCAGGCCAGCTACCAAGGCGGAAGCCGATGCGTTCTCGAAAGGTGGGTAGCCTCTAAGTCGCTCCAGCTCGCCTGCGGCTGACTTTGACCGCCGGCTTCACGAGACGGCTCAAACGGAGATCCAGCCCGAAGCACGAAGCTTCGCCAGCAGCGCGTTGAAGTCGTCCTTGAGCGCCGCGATCGTGGTAGCCGCGCTGTCCGCCTGTGCCGCAGCCCGCAGCGCAAACGCATCGCCGTCCGTGTCTGAGGTCGGCACGCCACCCTTGCGCCGTTTGAAGTTCTGCGCGTCGTACCATTCCTGATACGGACCGGTGACGATGTGCGGCTCGTTCCAGCGAGAACCCGCAGTCAGCAGGTGACGGCTGTTAACAGGGCCGTCGCCAGTCGAGACGAACACGCGGCCGGCGATGATCTGGTTCGCCGCGCCGCTAATCGCTCCAACCGGACGGATGCGCCACTGCCACGTATCCGCGGTATCCACGGGCATAACGAAGCGCATAGGCCCGGCCGAACCGGAGCCGACCTGGATCGTACGGGAGAACGCGCGGGCCTGTGTCGTTGGGTTGAAGATGTCGACGATCACCTCGCGCATGCGGCGTGACGCATCGACCACGCTATCTGTCGCTCTTCAACTCCAGCCGTTTGTTCATGTAGGCAAATCTTCGCCGACAGGGCCGTATGGAAGGCCAGAATTGCGACAAAGCCGTCTTTATATTTTACTCGTGGGGATCTAACGGTAGAAAAGGGAAACGCGACAACTTAGTTGCTCAGGAACATCCCAACGTTGTTTACGCCTCTCCGACTGCAAGCGCTTCAGGTGCTAATGTCGCCGCGAACAAGCGTTCCAACCTCAAAATACCATCTTGGCTAAGTTGAATATACCCGGAAGCATCGTCAATGACCTCCAGCAATCCACGCTGCGTCAGTGCCTTTACCCAACGGTCCATGGACTGGGTGGGAAGGCTTATGAGTTTGGCAACCTGGGATGCCGTGACCACTCGACCTTCTGCTTCTGCCAAATACATATGCAATAGGATCAGTCCGACATGATCGCTAAACAGGTCCTTTCCAAGCTCTATTATGCGCGCATCATAAATATGCTTGACCCGCAACGCGGCTTTCCAAAGCTTTGACGGAGACGATTCTTGCTGTCCCTCTGTCCAAGACAGTGTCGCTATCAAGCGCCCCTCGTTACCGAACTTTGACACCAGCAAATCCGTTTTGATCACGCTTCCATCCGGACGTACATATCCCTTGCGTATGTGCGTTGGCGAGGCCTTTTTAATCAAACTTATAAGCATCTCACTACTCTTTAACAGATCGTCAGGTGCAGTGATGGCTTTGTACGACAATCCAACGAGCTGATCTGGTCGCCGTCGAACTAGCTGACAAAATCCCTCGTCAAAGTCCAAAATGATACCTGTCATACTAGATACACAATGAGCGACGGGCATTTAGCGCCTTCCAAATGAATATGCTGTGGTCCTGCCGCCCTTACGCGAGCTCGAACTAGCTCGATCAGTTCGTATAATTCTGTTAGCCGCGGACACACACTCCTTCTAGCACATTTTAAAAACCATCCAAAATGCACAGCAATTCTGTGATTTGGAGCGGTGACGATCGGACGCGTCCATCTCCTAGCGCTTCGCGCCGAGCGTGCGCGAAGCATCAGACGACTTCTCGAGGCGCGGAAAATTGAACGGTTGTCGTGAGCTAGCGAGCGGCTATAACTGCCACCGCGGTAGTCGGAGTTTCAATTGAGCCATATAAGTACTGCGGTTGAGTATGCGCTTCATACCCTGCTTTACATCATAGACTTGCCGGAAGAGGCAGCGGCGCCAAGCTCCAAGGATCTGGCTACCCTGCGCGCGCTGCCGGTGAAGTTCATGGCAGGCGTCATGACCAAGCTGAACAAGGCGGGGATTATCGTTGCAACCGAAGGCATGCGAGGCGGCATTCGCCTTGCCCGCCCGGCGGAAGACATATCGTTTTACGACGTGGTGGTCGCAGTCGATGGTCAAAAGGCACTTTTCGACTGCCGCAACGTCAGACATGCCTGTCCCCTATACGGTCAATCGCCCCCCGCTTGGGCGACCTCAGGCGTATGCGGGATCCATGCCGTGATGTTGGAAGCCGACGCGCGAATGAAAGATGTTCTGAAAGCGAAAACACTTCGTGACATGGCTGATCAGGCCGCCAAACGAGTTCCTAGCGAGTTTCGAGCAGAGACCCGAATGTGGTTAGAAAACCAGGCTCAAACGCGAAGACAAAGATCGCATATGCCACAAGACATTTTGAAATCCGCTAAAGTGCCGGAGATACAAGGATGCCAGAAGTAAAAGTACGTTTGCAACAGCTTGCTTTGATAGAGCAAGCAGCTCAGCAAGCCATGGATATTGCTGATCGATGCAATGAGCCTATGATCGGTATTAGAGCAGACGAATGCCTTCAGACGGTCCGTGAGCGCATTGCTGAAATATCAAAGGAAGGTCGACTTTAGAGGGCGTTCACGCACTGGCAAACATCGAATGACCCAATACCGATCGTTCGGACTGAACCCGCCGCGTTCCAAACCCGACCGTTCTGTCAAGTCTACTCCAAGTTCTAATTAGGTGGCCAGCCGCGGCTTGATTTCCGAGGCTGACCTCCCTGCCGACCTGTTCAGGCGACGATCGCTTCTATTCCCTGAGCGGCGTTCGCCATCGCCGCTTGATCCTGCTCCGGTCCGTACGCGATGCCTTCCGCTCGGATCACCTCGACGTCCAGGATGCCAAAAAAGTTAAAGATCGCCTCGAGGTAAGTCGACAGATGATCGTATGCGGCGAACGGTCCTTCGGAATAAATTCCGCCCGATGAGAGGACGAGATAGACCTTGCCGCTCAGCAAGCCGCGTGGCCCCTTGGCCGTATAGCTGAAGGTTTGCCCGGCGATCGCTACATGGTCGACCCACGCCTTTAACGTCGAGGGCACCGTAAAGTTGTACATCGGCGAGCCGACCACCACCACGTCCGCCGCCTTGAGCTCGTCAACCAGCGCCTTTGATCGGCTCATCGTTTCGGCCAGCTTGGTGTCGCCGGTGTTCTCGGCCGTCCAGGCATGCCGGATCGTCATGTCCACGTGGGGAAGCTGGTTGGCGACGAGATCGCGGTACACGATTGTTGCGCGGGGATTGGCGGTTTTGAGCCGCTCGACGAGTTCACTGGAGAGGCGGCGCGTATGAGAGACAGCGCTGTCGCTCGCACTTGAATCAATGTGCAGGATATTCATAGGGTGGCTCCGGTCTGGAAAAGTGACCTGGACCAGCTATGTGACCTCAAGCGCCCCGCCAAGAAGGCATTTTTGCAGGACCTAGTCACATGGAGCTGACCACCTCCGAACCAATTCACGTCGAATGCAAACGGTTCAGCAGTGTTCTCAGCCTGATTGGCGACAAGTGGACCGTCATGATCGTGCTTACGCTCACTGAGCGGCCGCGCCGTTTTAACGACATTAAGCGCACCATTGGCGGCATTAGCCAACAGATGCTCGCCCGCACGCTGCGTGCGCTCGAACGCGATGGCATGGTGGCCCGCACCGTCCACCCAACCGTGCCGCCTCAGGTGGAGTACGCCCTCACCGCCCTTGGCCGATCATTAGCCGATCCGATCCGCGAACTCGGATTTTGGGCCGGCACGAACATTGCGGAAATTGAGAGCAACCGGTCGGCGTTCGACGAGGCGAGAGACAGCCAGTAGCCCGCCTTAAACTGCAAGGGCCAAGCCTTTGCATTGCTACTACCCGCCAGACGACCCATTACCCGCCTTTCCGATGCCGTTCGGCGCTACCCAACGCCTGCCTCTCATTCAGACGCTACGCGACGCGATTTCCGTTCGGCCGCTACGCCGATAACAGACGGCCTCTTGGCAACAAGCGCTCTAACATCCAAAACTGCGACATGACGCAAGAGACCATCGCGCGAGTGCGCATCAGCCTCAACGACATCGAGCCCGTGATCTGGCGCGTAGTCGAGATGCCGGTCACTGGAAGCCTCAAGATGCTTCACGACGTGATACAGGCCGCCATGGGGTGGCAGGATTATCATCTCTGGCACTTCGAGGCGGGTGACCGCCGCTACGGCATGCCGGACCCGAAATGGCCGGACCACAACCTCGCCGCAGCCCGGAACGTAAAGCTTAGCGCGCTGATCGATCGCGAGGTACGCCAGCTTATTTATACCTACGACATGGGCGACGACTGGCGGCACACCGTCGTTGTCAAGGAGATCGGACTAGGTGAGCATGAGACCAAATATCCGCGCTTCGTTGCCGGCGAACAACGCTGCCCGCCCGAGGATGTCGGCGGCCACCCTGGCTTCGAGCTCTTTCTCGCGGCCATGAGTGATCCGGCTCACCAGGAACATCAACAGCTACGCCAATGGCATGGTGGCACCTTCGACCCGCACGACATTGACGAGCTCGCTGCGAAGCGTGCCGTCGCAGCGATTGCGATCCGCCGACATGCCGGCAAAGTAGCCTACGAAAAGAGCCGCGTCCGCCACTGAAGGGCGGTGGGTACACCGAGCTGGTGGCGCAACCGGACTGCAGTCGCGTCCCCCCTGTCGTTCACGATACTGTGGTTTGGCATGAACCCGACGACCAACCTCCGCGTTGACCATCAAAGTTGAAAAGGATCTTTGATGAAAGTCGTAAGGTTGCCCGTAGGCAAACAATCACCAGTCGATACCGACTGTATTCGGATCGAACAATCCGCTGATAAGATATTTAACTTAAGTGGGTCCGCACTGTGCGTTGGCGCAGATGACGGAGAGTCAGTGTCAATCGTCGGCGGACCAACATTCGATAGTGCTGAGAAGGCTGAAGCCGCGGGTCTCGCTTGGGCCGCTAACGTTGGCGTTGAGCATTTGATTGTTATCACCGCAACCCTAGAGCACCCTTTAGAGCTAAAAGAGATCGATAAGCCCCTCTGGGGCGCGGGCTAGTCGCAACGACCCACATCCGGTCATTCGCGCGCCCTTCCCCTCTCCCCAACTCCAGACATTGGTTCATCTCCGCGTAACGCCCGCTTTGGCGCCTGACCTGCGAACTCGAATGTCGCAGCTGGGCGATAGTTTGGGAGGAAGGCTGTCCAAGTGTAGGTTTTACACCCTATGAGCTGCAGACGGCTTTTGCAGGAAGCTTAGGTACGGGATTAGCGGGGACGCTGCGGCGGACTGTAGATGCCAATCCGGGTTCCTCCTTATACAGCACCTGGATTGTAGCGATCGGTGCGGCGGTGAGGATCAGCAGGAAAAGGCCCATCAGTTATTCGTTGGGCTCTAGCGGCTTGACGGAAAACCCTTTCAGTCGGTTTGACGCCGGGAAGCGATCATGGTCGCCGCCTTATCGTGAGATAAATCAACGAAATACGCATTACACCGGAACGGACTGACCGTTGCAACGTCGGGCATGCAGTTGATTTAGCGAGGATGCATGACCGGACCGACGTTGGTATTTCTTCATGCCCTCGGCGCCAGCGCGGGAGAGTGGAAGCAAGTTCTTGATCACCTGCCAAACCAAGCGTGCGTAGCGCTAGACCTGCCCGGATTCGGCGCCGCGGCGGGGGCGGGGCATTGCGATGTCGAAGTGATGGCGGACTGGCTGGCGGACGAGATCCGCTCCCGTGCGCTGATTTCATGCGTACTCGTCGGTCACAGCATGGGCGGCAAGATCGTCACGCTCGTCGCGGCCCGCGCCGCAGCCGGCGAAATCGGCCTGTCAGGAGTACTTGGGGTCGTGCTGGTCGCGGCATCGCCCCCGTCGCCCGAACCGATGGACGAAGAGCGCCGTAACCAGATGATTGACTGGTTCGCCAACGGCCAGATCGCAGGCGTCGATGCCGCGACCTTCGTCGATGCCAGTACCGCCACAACACTGGCCAAACCACTGCGGGACACCGCGATCGACGACGTGCGACGGTCAAGCCGAGAGGCGTGGCTCGGCTGGCTGGAACGTGGCAGTCGCGAGGATTGGAGCGCCGAGGCTGGACGCATCGCAATCCCGGCGTTGATCCTCGCCGGCGCCGAGGACGGCGATCTCGGCGAAGATGCTCAGCGCAGGCTCAACCTGCCACATTACATCACCGCGGATATGCAGGTCGTGCGCGGCGCGGCGCACCTTATCCCGTACGAACAGCCGCAGGCGCTCGCCGCGCTGATAAACGGTCACGCGACGAACGTCGCGTTAGCCGCCCTCCCTGCGCATTTCGCGACCCTGCTCGCCTCCGATCGCGTCAGCCACAGGACGCGCGCAACGCTGCTGGACAGAATGCGCGCGCCGGCGTCCGGTTCGGTCTGGACGACGGAGGAGCAGGCGACCGTCGCCGCGCTGGTCGCGCAAATCCTGCCCGATTGCGACGGCGAGGCCGTCCTGGCGGATCGTATCCTCGCTGGCATCGCCGACGGCGCGGGCGACGGCTGGCGCTTCGCGACATTGCCACCCGATCGCGAGGCATGGCGGCGCGGACTCGCGACATTGACGAAGGCGGCGGGTGGTTTCGCCGCACTCCATCCTGATGCGCAAACCCGGTTGCTCGAACGCTTCAACGGCGGCGAGGTCGGCAGCACCGGCGACATCACACAGCTCTCGCCTGAGCAGATGGTCTTGTGGTTCGAGGACGTGCGTGCCGAGACAGTGCGCGTCTGGATGTCACTGCCAGCCACGATGGCGGCGATCGGCTATGACGGCTTTGCCGTGGGTGGCGATGGCCGCCGCAAACAAGGCTATATCCGCACCGGCGCTGACGATCCGGAAGCATGGCAGCAGGCGCGGGAGCGCCTGTCGTGAGGGCGAAACACTACGCCCAAACCGACGTCGTCGGTGCCGTGGTGATCGGGACGGGCGCCGGCGGCGCGCCGCTCACCGCGCGGCTCGCACAGGCTGGTTTGTCAGTCGTGGCGCTGGAGGCGGGCCGCGCTTTCCGGCCCGACGATCACGTCGCCGACGAAGTTGCGGCCGACATATACTGGATGGAGGAACGGCTGAGCGGCGGAGCGACGCCGACCGCGTTCGGCTCAAACAATTCGGGTATGGGCGTCGGCGGATCGACACTGCACTGGGGCGCCTTCTGCCCCCGCCCCGATCCGCGCGACCTGCAACTCAAGACGCTGACCGGCGAGGGTGCGGACTGGCCGATCGATCACGCCGAACTGATCCGCTACATCGGCGAGGTCGAGCATTTCACAGGCGTATCCGGCCCGGCCGACTATCCGTGGGACGCCGCGCGCCGCTACGCCTATCCGCCGGTCGCCCGCAACGCTGCGGCCGATGCGATGGCACGGGGCTGTGCGGCAGTTGGCATCACCGCCACCGACGCGCCGGCAGCACTGGTCTCGCGCGATCGCGATCAGCCGCATTGGGGACAGCGGCAGGCCTGCATCAATTGCGGTACCTGTCACCAAGGCTGTCGCACCGCCGCCAAGACCAGCATGGATACCACCTATCTGCCCCTTGCAGTCGCGCACGGTGCCGAGATTCGCGCGGAGGCGCGCGTGGTGTCGTTCGAGTTCGACGGCAGCGGCCGGATCAGCGCGGTCGTCTATCGACAGGGTGACGAGGATCATCGCCAGCGCTGCGCGGCCGTCTTCCTGTGCGCCGGCGGGGTGGAGACGCCGCGGCTGCTCCTCAACCTTGGCATCGCCAATGCGAGCGGCCAGATCGGACGCAACTTCATGGCGCATGTCGCGACGCAGGTCTGGGGTCGATTTAATGCCGACATGCGAATGAACCGCGGCTATCCTTCGTCACTCATCAGCGAAGACATGATGCGGCCCGGCGATGCGGACTGCGCAGGTGGCTATCTGATTCAGAGTCTTGGCGTACTGCCCGTCACCCTCGCCACCGGGCTGGCGCGCGGCGCTGGCATGTGGGGCGAGCGGCTCCAGAGCGTCCTGCGGGGCTACAATCGGATGGCGGGGATCGGGATCAACGGCGAATGCCTGCCGCATCCCGATAATCGCCTGACGCTTGCTGACGAGGTCGACGCCTTCGGCCACCGCAAGGCGCGCATCGACTTCAGCTATCGGGCCAACGAACGCGCGATCGACCGCCACGCCCGGCGCACGCTCACCGAGATCTGGGCCGCGGCGGGGGCCAGTGACATCTTTGCCGTCGACCGCTCCGCCCATACGATCGGTACGTGCCGGATGGGAACAGACGGCGACGCCGCGGTGGTCGATCCCAACGGCCGCAGTTTCGACGTTCCCAATCTGCTGATCTGCGACAATTCCATCTTTCCCAGCGCGCTGGCGGCGAACCCCGCGCTGACGATCATGGCGCTGTCTCTGCGTACCGCCGACCGTTTTCTCACATCCCACCGTTGAGGAGTTCATCATGGATCTAGGCATCAGGAATCGTATCGCGCTGATCAGCGGCGCGGACTCGGGCATGGGCAAGGAGACGGCGCGGCTGCTGCTCGAGGCGGGCGTGCGCGTCGCCATAACCGACCAGCCCGGCGGCACGCTGGACGAGGCGGTCGCGGACCTGGCGCCGCTGGGCGAAGTCATCGCGGTTACCGGCGACGTGACCCGCCCCGACGACGTAAAGTCGATCTGGGCGGAGGTACGCGAGCGGTTCGGCAACCCGGACATCTACGTCAATGCCGCGGGCGTGACGGGGGCGACGGGGGACTTCCTCGACGTCGACGACGCCGGCTGGCAGCAGACGCTCGACATCAACCTGATGGGCGCGGTGCGGATGTGCCGCGAGGCAATTCCCGCGATGCGCGAGAGCGGCTGGGGCCGGATCGTGCTGTTCGCGTCGGAGGATGCGGTGCAGCCCTATGTCGACGAACTCGCCTATTGCGCGTCGAAGGCGGGCATCCTCGCGCTCGCGAAGGGTCTGTCCAAGGCCTATGGCTGCGACAACGTGCTGGTGAACACCGTGTCGCCGGCCTTCATCGCCACGCCGATGACCGACAAGATGATGCGCAAGCGCGCCGAGGAACGCGGCGAGAGCTTCGACGCGGCGATCGAGAGCTTCCTTGCGGAGGAGCGGCCGGGGATGGTGCTCAAGCGGCGCGGCCGTGCCGAGGAGGTCGCCGCGGCCGTCGCCTTCCTGTGTTCGGAACGGGCGAGCTTCATAAACGGCGCCGGTATCCGCGTCGATTCCGGTTCGGTCTTCACCATCGCCGGATGAACGAAAACGCCGCGGTACCGAAGGCACCGCGGCGTTTCGCTGATCTGTAGCTGAAGGTCAGGCGACGATGGTCTTCGCCTCGGCCTTGGTGACCTTCAGATAGATACGATTGTCCTAAATCCGGTCGATCTGATCGAGCGCGATGTAATGATGCTGATGATCTGCGGCGTCGGTCTTCGTCAGTTTGATCTGTTCGCCCTCGACCTTGTCGACGGTGCCGACATGTTCGCCGTCCGAACCGGCGATTTCCATATGCTCCTTGATGCGCAGCTTCTCAAACATGCAGATTTCCCTCTTGGTAATGCGAGGTCCCAACGCACGGTGATGTATCCGGATGCAATAAAAAAGCTGATTTTCTTCATTGCGCGGGTCGATCAATTGTCGGTCACGTAGCCGAAGTCGGCTATTGGAACCCACGGCATCAGCCGACGTACCGGTTTAAGATCGTCCAGTTGTGAAGATCAACATCGCGACACCATTATCCTTGAGCGGGGCAACGGGCCGCATAAAATCCAATCACGCCCCATTCGGTATGATCAGCTGGTCGGTCAACTGCATCACTAAGCACACCGCCTCGTTGCGCATCGTCCGCCACGTTCGCTCGCCTGGCGTGTCAGCGCCATGCGCATGAGTCGCCCCGTTCGGCCCGTGAACGACGTCAAGCGTTCACTTGTTGCGCAATAGTCTCAAAGCTCATCCACCCAACGGCCGACGCCTAGCCCCTAAGGACTGCTTCTGACAAATGGCCGTTCATTCAGCTTCTGACTTGAGCGAAATGCGATTTTAGCCGATGCCAGAATGATGACTTTTGTCAGCATCACCCGGCTACGCATCCGCTCGCTTCGATTTATGCCGCAATTTCTCGTTCATACGATGTGGACCGGGAGGCAGATAAAGCGGGCGGATGGATTTATCGATGGCTTTCTACTTGCTGATCGTAAACGCACATTCTGGACCGCCAGCCTCTGGCGTGATCAAGCCGCCATGCGGGCATACATCACCAGCGGGGCGCACTTGAAGGCCATGCCCAAGCTGCTTGTCTGGTGCGACGAAGCCAGTATCGTTCATTGGACACAGGCTCATGCTATCGCGCCCGATTGGATGGAGGCGGACCGTCGGATGAGAACGGAAGGAAGGCCATCTAAGGTCCTCAACCCCAGCCCGAACCACCGCGATCTTGCCTACGATGCGCCACGAACATCTGGGGCCGTTCCGATTAACCCTGCTAAAGTCGCGTGATCCAGATGCGTTTATTTCAAGCTCCCTGCCCGCTTCCCCTCTTCAGACATGCGTTCAAAATGATCTTCGATGAAGCAATGAGTTGGCGCAACGATCGGGACGCTGCAGATGACTTAAGCGAGCCCTCCTCTTTGAGGTAAAAGATGCCATATCATATATGCCCCGATCAGTATGGACTGACCGGGGCTCTGTACTGTCAGGCGACGCCAGCACCACCAGTGACGCCGTACACCTCGCCGCTGATATAGCTGCCTTCCTGGCTCGCCAGCAGCACATAGACAGGGGCGATTTCGACAGGCTGACCCGGACGGCCATACTGGCTTTCCGAACCGAACTTCATCACCGCCTCAGGCGGCTGACCGCCGGATGCCTGGAGCGGCGTCCAGAAGGGGCCAGGTGCCACGACGTTGGCGCGGATGCCCTTCTCCAGTAGCTGCTTGGCGAGCGCCTTGGTGTAGGCGACGATCCCAGCCTTGGTCGTGGCGTAGTCGAGCAAGATCGCGGACGGCTCATAGGCCTGCACCGAGGCGGTGGTGATGACGGAGCCGCCTGCCGGCAGGTGCGGCACAGCCGCCTGCGCGATCCAGTGCATAGCATAGAGGTTGGTCTTCATGGTCTTGTCGAAATCCTCCGACGTGACCTTCGAGACGTCCTCACGGTTCTGCTGCCGTCCGGCGTTGATGACGAGGATGTCGAGCCCGCCAAGCTTCTCGACAGCTTGCGCGACGAGTGTCTTGCACCACTCCTCGTCGGTGATGTCACCGGCAAGGTCGACGGCGGTGCGCCCCTCTGCCTCGACCAGCTGGATGACCTCGGCCGCGTCGTTCTTCTCGGACTCGAGATACGACAGGGCAACGTCGGCGCCCTCACGTGCGAACGCGATAGCGGCCGCGCGACCGATGCCGCTGTCGGCGCCTGTGATCAGCGCCTTACGCCCGGCAAGCTTGCCTGAGCCCTTGTAGCTCGTTTCGCCATGGTCGGGCACGGGATCCATCTTCGACGCTTCGCCGGGGACGGGCTGCGGCTGTCGCGGGAAAGGCGGCTGCGGGTACTGCGAGCGAGGATCCTGCATAGTCAGACGGTCGGTCATGCTTATCTCCGTTGCGATAGGATCAGAGTCAGTTGCAGGCCGCTGCCTCGTCGAGGACGGACAGCGCCATGATGTGCGCTAAATGGCTGAGACCTTGAGGAAGGTTGCCGAGAAACGCGCCACTCGCCGGATCGATCATCTCGGCGAGGATG
The DNA here is from genome assembly GCF_057815015.1 of Sphingomonas sp. SL1004. NCBI lineage: Bacteria > Pseudomonadati > Pseudomonadota > Alphaproteobacteria > Sphingomonadales > Sphingomonadaceae > Sphingomonas > Sphingomonas sp. SL1004. Next base: position 3,419,944 of record NZ_JBYMUX010000001.1, on the reverse strand, counting down.
CCGTGTCCGTGAGACAATGCTTCGTTCAACCTATCGAACCGCTGGCGCGCTTCAGGCCGTTGACCAAGTTCCGCCCGGGCCTCCACCATCCAGAAGGAACAGGCGAGGAAGCACCCTTCTTCCTTGTCCATGCCGGTATAGCGGTAGTGAAAAGCACCGCTACCGAGCTCACGATCGATCGCATCCATCGTCGCCAGCAGGCGATCATGACCATCAAAGCCGAAGCGGACGGCGAGCGCCAATGAGGCATCGAGTTTGTCGGTGCCCGGGTACATGACGAAAGCCTGCATCTTCTCTGACCAGCACTCAGCCTCGATCCAGTCCTTGATCCGGTCACGCTCGCGTGACCAGCGTTCCCGGCAGGTGGTCGGCAGCTGACCTTGGTCCGCGAGTTCCACGGCGCGGGCCAGAGCCTGCCAGCAGCTGACCTTGGACATCGTGTAGTGCTGCGCCTCCTCCAGCTCCCACATACCTGCATCGGGCATACGCCAACGGTCAGCACATTCGTCGGCGAGGTGTGAAAGCAACTCCGCGCTCGCGGGGTCGAGGATGTTGCCGCAGCCGACGAAGCAGGCGGCCGTCTCGAGATGTCACCGTAGACGCCGTGCTGACTTTGGTCGGTAGCCTGATTGCCGGTACGGACCGGGGTCGAACCGCGATACCCTGGCATTGCCCATTCGGACACGCCGGGCACGACCTTGCCGTCGAGGGTATAGACCACGCGCGTGCCCACGCTGCGAAGCTGGTCGAGCAGCCAGCTGAACGCAGCCTTCGCCTCGGCTTCAAGGCCTGCCGTCAGGAACGCCTTGATCGTGTAGCCGGCATCCCTGATCCAGGCGTAGCGATAGTCATAATTCTTTGCTCCGCCGATACCTTCCGGGATCGACGTTGTTGCTGCGGCCGCGATGGCGCCAGACGGCGAGTAGAGTAGCAGCTTCAGCGCCAGTGCACTGCGTAGGAATGCCTCGCGGTCTTCACCGAAGTAGGAGACATGCTCGCACCAGTCTCGCCATTCCCGGTCCGATATGTCGATGCGTGCATCAATCTGTTCAATCGTTGGGGCCACCAGCGGCTCGTCACGACCAGCCACGACTGCGACGGTCTGACGCTCGCCGGCAGCCACCGTCACTTCGCCCGTGATGCCTTCGTCGGCCCAGTCACAATGTACCGTGTCGCTGTGAACGAATAGACCAAGGACGCGCTCGACATGGAAAACTGTGTGGCCCCCAATCTTCGAGTGGTACGGACTGACCGTATCGCCTCGCCGACCAGGCTTCATCGTCAGCCTAAAGCGAACAGTGCCATCCAGCCCATCGACCCGCCGCGCCAGCTCGGCCCATGGCAGACGCCCCGCCGTGCCACTGTTGAGAGACTCGGTCAGTTTTGCTCGCCCACTCGGCGTCGTAAAGATCGTCTCGAGTACATTACTGCCCGGGCGATACTGGCGCTCAACCGTGAAGGGGTGATCGGGCTGTAGCGTAAAGCACCCACCATTCTCGCCATCGAGTAATCGGTCGAACAGTGGAGGCGAGTCCATGTTGGGTACGCACCACCAGTCGATCGATCCATCGGCACCGGACAATGCGACGGATCGGCCATCCCCAAGCGCGCCATATTGCTCAAGCGGCAGATAGCCGTCCTTGCGAACGCCGAGTTCGATACGTTCATGATGCTGTGGCAGCAGCCGCTCCAGCATCCCGGTCAACGAAGCTGACGCGGCAGCGCGCGTGACGCACCGACACCCATCAAAGCACCCGCACCCAGCAGACCACCTACCACGCCTAGCTTTAGCATATCGCGCTGACGGCTCGTAAAGAACTCGCGGCGGCTTCCTTTTACCCGGTCCTTGCCGTCGCCGTCGATCTGCGCCGGTCCTGGAACCGCCTCGTCGAGATTGCCAATGCGATCGGGCATCGGATCGCCCTGCTGCTTGTCGAGCATTTCGGCTGCCTCACGATCGGAGAAGCCTGGTGCGACCGACTGCCCGAGCGCCATCATCAGTGTCGAACGCCCAACCCAGAACTCACGTTGAGGATCGCGCGCTGCGGTCCAAATCGCTTCGGCACAGAGGCGCGGGTCGAAAAGTGGATCGGGAATGATTTGCTCACGTCCCGTGTGGGTGCGTGCCCAGCTCGTCTGCGGCGTGTTGAAGCCGGGCAGATACACGACGCTGAGCGTGATCTTTGATTTGTCCGAGATCAGCTCCGAGCGCAGCGAGTCCGTAAACCCGCCCACCGCAGCCTTCGCGCCACAATACGCGGCCTGCAAGGGAGCGGCCCGGATCGCGAGGCCGGACGACACCTGGATGATTGCCCCCTGATCCCGCGTACGCATGTGACGCAGCGCGGCAAGCGTTCCGTAGACCTGCGACAGATAGGTTGTGGCGGTGACGCGGGCATATTCATCCGGCGTAATGTCGTGCGCGCGAGCAACCACCGTCGACATGGCGTTGTTGATCCAGGCGTCGATCGCGCCAAATTCGGCGACCACCTTATCGGCGGCCTCGTCGACGGCTTTCGCATCGGCAACGTCTGCCGGGATCGCCAGGACTCGACCACCATGCTGTTCGAGCATCGCCCGAGCCTCATCAAGACGTGTCGGGTCCCTTGCGATGATTGCAACCTGCCATCCGCTACGTGCAAAGCGATCCGCAGTCGCGAGGCCGATGCCGGCGCTCGCTCCCGTTACTACGACGGTCTTCATAAGGTTGGTCTCGTTCCTAACAAAAAGCTTGCTCGACCGCTAAACGCTCAAGTGGCGAACTGGTCGCCGCCTACTGCTTTGCTCTTCAGTTAAATGCGCGGACGCTGCGGCCTTCGATGGTGCGACCCAACAAGGCCGCGCGACCGTCGAGTCATTAAGCTGATGTAGCCAGCGACCAGTTTTGGATTGAAACTCAATCGGAGTTCGGACGGTTACCGCGACCCACAAGTCGCCATTCAGCGCTCCGCCGGCGCTGCCCAACTGCGGACGTTCGTTCACGTCGGTTTATCGAGGTCGGAAGGACAGGCGGCGAAGCAGGAAACGGCAAGAAGTGGGACTTTGCGGCCCTTCATCATACGGGTCGAACGGCAGCTTATAATGAGAGCCGACGTTCGATCGTGTCCACATCGCGCCGCCAAACGAGTATCACTGGCCGCTAGCTGCCTAGCTCTCGCTGCTTGATCGCATACCAGCGGCGCCTGGATCAAAAAACGAAGGTCTTTAACATGTCGATGAATGCGCGAAGACCAGCCGGAACATGCCGGTTGCCCGGATAATAGAGGCACAGACCGGGGATCGCGGGGGACCAGTCCTCCAGCACGAGCGTCAACTTTTTCCTGTCCAGCCCCGCACGCGCAACGTGCTCAGGGACAAACGCGATGCCGAGGCCGTCGATCGCCGCCTCCACCATCAGACCGCTGTGATCGAGCGTCAGCACCCCCGGCACGTCGATTGCGATCTCTTGGCCATGTCTGGCGAACTCCCAACGATAGAGCTTGCCGCTAGGTAACCGCTGCCGGATGCAGCGGTGCTGACGAAGATCGTCAGGATGGACCGGCGTCGAGTTAGCCGCGAGATAGGCAGGCGACGCCACCGCGACAAAGCGCATGTCGCCACCGATACGCACTGCGATCATGTCCTGCGGCACCGATTCCGCGAGCCGTATGCCCGCATCGAACTTTTGCTCGACGATATCGATCAAGCGCCCTTCGCTTACCAAATCGCGCGAGAAAGAGCGGAACAACCGTTCCGAGCAGCAGACGCGCTGCGGCCTCGTTGCCATTGATGCGGAGCGTTCCGCCCGGCTGACCGCTGTCGTCAGACACGCCATCCAGCGCCTCGTCGAGGTCCCGAAGAACCGGCGCCAGGCGTTCCAACAGACGCTCCCCCGCTTCGGTCGGCGAAACGCTGCGGGTCGTGCGATGAAGCAGCCGTACACCAAGGGTCCCCTCGAGCGCGCGCATCACGTGGCTGAGCGATGATCGCGACACGCCCAGCGCATCGGCTGCGCGGCGAAAGCTGCGGTGCTCGGCGATACTGGCGAAGGCCGTGAGATCGGCAAGGCTTGGCTTAGGCATTGGTGCGGATCTTTCACTAGGTCATGCCGATTGGACCCTCTACTGCAATCAATTGCGCCGGCCTATCTCTGTCCGCAGTTGCTCAGGAGTTACGCAGATGCAGAAGACATGGTTCATTACTGGCGCCTCGGCCGGTCTCGGTCGTTTGATGACGGAGAAATTGCTTGAGCGGGGCGACACTGTGGTCGGCACGCTGCGCCGCGCCGGGGCACTCGATGATCTCGCAGAGCGCTACGGCGATCATTTGCAGATCGTGACACTTGACGTGACCGACACCAGTGCGGTGCGGGCCACGATCGGAGATGCGTTCCGTACGATGGGACGGATCGACATCATTGTCAGCAATGCCGGTTATGGCTTGTTTGGAGCAGCGGAGGAGGTCAGCGACGCGCAGGTCGACCGGCAAATTGCCACCAATCTTACCGGATCGATCCAGGTGATCCGCGCGAGCCTGCCTCACCTGCGCGAACAGGGCGGGGGCCGCATCATGCAGGTTTCGTCGGAAGGCGGACAAATCGCCTATCCCAATTTCAGCGTCTATCACGCGACCAAATGGGTATCGAGGGCTTCGTCGAAGCGGTGGCCCAGGAGGTGGCGCCGTTCGGGATCGACTTCATTTTGGTCGAGCCTGGCCCCACTGCTACGAGCTTCGCCAGCACCATGGATGATGCCGTGCCGATGCAGATCTATGACGATACGCCCGCTGGCGCGGTCCGGCGCGGCGTTTCCAACGGTAGCTTCGCGATCAAGGGCGATGCTGCAAAATGCGCCGACGCCATGATCGCCGCCGCCGATGCCGAACGGCCAGCGCTCCGGCTTGCGCTGGGCAGCACCGCCTACGCTTCGATTACCACCGCCCTGGCGGATCGGCTTGAGAAGATAGAGCAGCAGCGCGAGGTGGCGATGTCTGCCGACCAAACCTGAGGCTGAGTTTACAGGATGCTAGGACCCAGAAGCAGACGTCCCCGCCCCCTGCCCAGCTTCCCAACTACCGCCGCTCGTTCATCTCCGCGTTACGACTGCTTTTGGCGGCTAACCCTGCGAATTCGAATGTCGCGGTTGGGCGATAGTTTAGGGTGCAGGCTGTCCGAGTCCGGGTTTTGTGCCCGATGAGCTTTGGACGCCATTTGCAGGAGGTTCAGGCACGGGATGAGCGGCGACGCTACGTCGGACCGTAGGTGCCAATCCAGATTCCTCATTCCACAGAACTAGGATTGTAGCGATGGGTGCGGCGGTGAGGATCAGCAGGAAAAGGCCCATCAGCCATTCGTTGGTCTCTAGCGGCTGCGAGAAGCTACCGCTGGGCTGCATCGACGGGCTAGGTCGCATCGGGCGCCTGCCGGCTTTCCTGGGGTGAAACGGACGGTCCCCAGTCGCTCGGTGGGCAGACGGCCTGATCTGCGAGCGATCGTAGGCGGCGCGTGATTCCTTCTTTCCCAAAACGGAATACGCCTCGTTGATCGCTTTCGCACGAGCAGAAACATCCGCACCATGATTGGCATCGGGGTGATATTGACGGAGCAGCGCTTTCCACGCGGCGTGGATAGTTTCTCGACTTGCCGTCGAGGGCACCCCTAGGACAGAATAATAGTCGGGTGAGAGAGCCATCTAGCCGTTACTTGCGGCTAAAACGCGAAAAAGGAAAGTCCGCCCGTCGCGTGATCTTAACTTCGTCTTCTCAGAGATCCAAAGGGTGGCTTTAGGGGCCAACAGTCGGATGGAAGCGACATTCAAGCCGCGCCCGCCGCTCCCCCAGACGATCGCTCATTCATCTTCGTCCCGCTCAGCTCAACGGCCACCAGTCACTGTGCCCTGATCCAAATTCCGGATTCGGACGGGACAAAACCTCAACGGTGTCGACTGGTTTACCAAGGAGCTGACTGCATAGAACTTACGCTTCGAGACCGTGCCGCCGTCCCTGCGGATTCAATACGGGCAAGCCTGTTTAGCCGTCAGGGCACGTCGAGCCCGCTTGGCTATCGGGCGGCCGCTCGCTTCGCCGCACCGCCGCCAGCAGCGATCCACTTGTCGATCTTAGCCTCTAGCACCGGCATCGGCAGCGCTCCGGTATCAAGCACCTGCGCATGAAAATCGCGCGGATCGAACTTCGGGCCAAGCATCGCCCGCGCCTTTGCCTTGGTCCCCGCGATCGTCAGCTGGCCGATCTTGTAGGCGAGCGCCTGTCCCGGAATAGCGATGTAGCGCTCGACCTCAGCAGTCGCATCGGTGCGCGCCATCGGCGAGTTGGCGAGCATGTAGTCGATCGCCTGGTCGCGCGTCCAACCCTTGGCGTGGATCCCGCTGTCGACCACCAGCCGCATCGCGCGCAGCATTTCGTCGTTCAGCCCGCCCATCCGCTCATACGGATCGGTCTCCATGCCGAGCTCCTTCCACAGGCTTTCGGCATAGAGCGCCCAACCCTCGACATAGGCGGTGTTGCCACCGAACCGCATGAACGCGGGCAGCGCGGTGTTTTCCTGCGCAAGGCTGATCTGGAAATGATGCCCCGGTACGCCCTCGTGGAGGAACAGCGTTTCCATTTCCCACGTGTACCGCGAGGGCAGGTCGTAGGTGTTGTAGTAGAACACGCCCGGTCGCGACCCGTCGGGCGTGCCCCCGTTGTACGATCCGGCCGCCTCGGTCTTTTCCTTGAACGCCGGGACCGGGCGGATATCCAGTGTCGTCTTCGGCGTCAGCGAGAATTGCTCGGGGATTAGTTTGGAGATACGCGCCTCGATTGCCCGGTAACCGTCGCGCAACTGGTCCACCGAGCTCGGCTGGAATTGCTTGTCGGTACGCAGGAAGGCGAAGAACGTCGGCAGGTCGCCCTTGAACCCGACCGCCTGTTTCTGCGCTTCCATGCCCTTCAGGATTCGCGCGACCTCGGTTAGGCCGAGCTGATGAACCTGCTCCGCGGTCATTGGCAGCGTCGTGTTTTGCCGGATCAGAAAAGTGTAATAGGCGTCGCCGCCGGGCAGGGAGGAAAGACCTACCGTGTCGCGCGCGGCAGGCAGATAGACGTTAACGAGGAAATCGCGCATCTGCCGATGCGCAGGTATGATCACGTCGCGAATCTGCGCGCCATAGGCCGCCTTCAGACGCGCCTGGTCCGCTGCGGGGATCGTTGCCGGAAACGTCTTCACTGGGCCGTAGAAGGTCGAGCCCTCGACCCCTTCCGCGATGAGGTTGTCGAACTCCTGGATCATGTTGGTAACGACCAGCTTGGGCTGGACGATCTTGTCCTTCATCCCCTGCCGGAACAGTCCGATCGCGCGGTCGAGGACAACGGCATATTTCGCGTTGCGCTTCAGATTGTTCTCATAGTCGGCGAGCGTCTTGAACGGCGCGGCGCCGTTGCCCGACGCGAAATCAGGATAGAAGGTCTGAAACCCGTTCATATGGTCGATCGGCAGGTCGCGCTGCACCTTCAAGAGCGCGGGCGCAAAACCGGCGAGATCAGTCTCGTTTCGCGTCTTGAAGACGTCATAGGCGATCTGATCTGTCGGGGTCAGCTTGGTACGATCGATTGTGTTCAGGGTCGCGAGGTCATGCTCCACTGCCGCGCGCTCGGCCGCGAGATACGCATCGGTCAGATAGTCGCCAAACTGGTCGGCGTAGCGCAGGTCGCCACGGAAAACCGCCTCGATGGGATGACGCTTCAAGCTCGACTCATCGCTGTTGTAGAACAGCTGCTTCAAACGCGCGTCGTCTGCGCTCTCACCCGGCTGCACGACCGGCGCGGGTACCGCCTGCCCCCTCGTCGCGGCAGTCGCCAGCGTGGTGGACAGTAGAGCCGCTAGCATCAGTTTGACGGACAATATGCGGCTCCTTGGTTGCGACGGTGCGAGGGTTAGGATGCGGCCATGGTTCCCGCAAGCGAACGAGGCTTAACGCGCGCATTCAAGTCAAAATGAGCGACTGGAGGTCGGATTATCTCGCTTAACGTCGGGTCGGCAGCGAGGTCATCAAGGCAGGTTCCGCAACGAGAATAGCCGGGGAAGGCTCAGGCCGGCATTTTGGTCCACTATCTCTTCGGACCGCTACTTTGAGAACGTCAACCTGCTCAGATCATAGAGAATTGCGAACAGGACCCAATTGCGGTCATTCCCCGCCTCTGGCCGGCTCGTCGACTCCGGCCGTCGTCTAATAGCGGTGTTTGCAAGCGCTTTGCGTAACGGGACGATGTTTGCCGGGGCACGGTCGTCTTCGCGGTCGGCATGTGCCGCCGCATCATGGGGCTTCGCGGGTCGGTCCTTCCAATGTTCATTACGCACGCCTCGAACCAGGTTCGCGGTGCAACGGCCGAAGCGGAATGGACCAGCCTACGTCCCGGCAGGGACGCCTCGTCACGCCATCTGGCGCTGTCGAGCTTGTGGATCAGGCGGCAGCAGCCGTCCTGGTGAATAGTTCGCCGGAACGCAGCATCGCATGCATGATGACCGCGAGTTTGCGGGCGACGGCGACGGCGGCGCGCTTGAAGCCGACCTTCTCGCGAAGCTTCATGCCCCAGCTGCGCAGATCACTATCGGCGTGGCTGCGGGTCAGGATCACGACAGCTGCCTCGTACAGCAGAGAGCGAACGTGGGTGTCGCCACGTCGGGAGATGTGGCCATCATAGTCAACTTCGCCCGACTGATATCGCCTGGTGGTTAACCCGAGCCAAGCACCAACAGAGCGCGATCGGCTGAAGTTAGCGGGGTCCTCCACCGCGGTCAGATAAGCTGTAGCGGTGATTGCACCAACGCCGGGGATCGACATCAGTAGCTGACACGGCTGACTTTTACGTGCCTCGGCAAGAAGCTGGCGACCCAGCTCGGTCGCCTGGATGCGAAGGCTCCGCCACGCCTCCAGTAGCGACAGGATGATCCGGGCGAGTTCAGCATGATCGGCCAGAAGCGCGCGAACGTTCGCCTCGAACTTGGCGCCTATACCGCGCGGCACGATGAGCCCGAACGTCTTCATCAACCCACGGATCTGGCCTGCTATATCGAGTGTTGCCCGAACCAGCTTCGTGCGCGCCGCGATCAGCGTACGCGAAAGCATGCTGTCGAAGCCCTTCACCCGCACCTCGCGAAAGAAGCCGACCTCTGCCAAGTGCGCCAAGCCATCCGCATCATTGGCGTCCGTCTTGTTGGCTGCCATGTCGAGTGCCGCCTTCGCGTGCCGCGCATCGATGCAAATTGCCGGCAATCCTTCCGCGCTCAGGGCGTGATAGAACCACACTGAGAGCGGTCCCGTCTCGAACACAACCCGCTCCGCCGCAGGGGCATGCTTGCGGATCAGAGCGGCAATAGCCGCTGGGTCTGACAGGCATTTGCCACGCCACACGCGCTTACCGCCGCGTCGGATCGAAACGGCTGTCTCTTTCAACGATACGTCGAGTCCAATATACTCACACATGGCTGTTCTCCGTCCGATGTATGGGCCCGGCTGCAAGTCGTGAGCCCGCACCTTCATCTACCGGGGAACAGCCACCCTCGAAACCATTGCTGGCCGAAGTAGCTGCTTCCCGCGATTACCCCATGTTCATTCATCGGCGGCGGAGCGACAGCGAAATAAGATATCTATTCTGCAATCTATTAATACAGTCCGCTGACAACCGCTTTAGCCTCTGATTGATCGGTCACGGTGCAAGGGGCATTGGGCATAGCCGCCACGTATATCGTGAAAAGAAAGCCACAGGCCGTCGGGTGCCGGCAAGCGCCCAACTATAGCCATCAAGAATCCTGGTAGTGAATGCTCAGAGGACTGAACGGTCTCAGTGATGTTACGGATATCCGTATGAGACGGCGATGGAACGTCTTGAGGGTGGGTATGCCAATCGCCGACGTAATGTAGACCTTCTCGAAAAAGCGCTAAAATCTCGGACTTTTCTGCCTTCCGGTCGGGACGGAAAGAAAATCGTGAGCGAGAGTCAGTAGCGCGAGGGCCAGTCGCCTTCGTGACGATCCAGCGATTATTCTTGATGGAAGCGAAAAGCTGGCCGCCGGCTTCGCGAGACCAGCATTTACGTTGCGCATTGCCACAAAGATGCGCGAGCACGTCGTGCTCAATATGCAGGATAAGGCCGTTTGGACCTTCGTAGATAGCTACCTGCGCGATGGCCTTCACCGTCTCACTCCGTTGGCCATTGAGCAGCCATCATCTTCCCACCCTCAGCGGGATCGCCGACGACAGACTTAAAAGCAGCTGACCAGAAGCCGCCAGCTTGTTCAAGGTCAGAGGAAAGCCCCACCCATATTCGCCATACCGGCGCAACAGCACGGCCAGATGCGATATCCAGTGCCGCCCGAGCAACAAGATTTTGCCCCGCGGCAAGATCAATGGCGCCGTAGGGTGATGCAGATCCGCCGCAACGAGGATCTTTATCCTCCGACCACCACGACGCGGCCGCTGTCAGCGGCCTACCGGTGTTATCGAAACCGTTGCGAAGGCATACCTGTGGTCCTTGCAATGCGACAACGTGGGCTGCAATCGCATTGCGTTCGAGCCAAGTGTAAATTACCGGAATTACCAAGACCCTAGCCACCTGCAGGTCGCTTAATGCAGCACTGGCTCCCCAATCGCCGGTTGCATTTATGATCAACGAGACACCGTCAAATATCGATCGATCGTTCGCGATAGCGTGTCGCCAATCCGTACCGTAGCTAAATATATCCGCGATGTCGGGTAAGTCCGCGAGTAGCTTAGCCTTGAGAGCATCGGCCTTGTTGGCGCCGACGAGTCTTGCCCCAAGCTCGTGCCGACCGATATTCTCCCAACCAAGGGTATCAGGATCAAATAAGCTAAACCTCTTGATACCCTGCTGCGCCAACAGCCTTGCTGCTCCTGCGCCTAAAGAGCCACATCCGATTATCGCAACATGTATGGTGTCTGCGTCGATTAGTTGCGGCACCGGAATTCTAGAAGTGGCCGCGTCCACTCGCCTGACCGATGCTCGATCAAACTTCAGCTTAAATGGGAGCATCGCGGCAGGAGTCTTCCCAGGCCGGAAACCCTTGTTCTCGCGGCGCCCTGGGCCAGAGGACAGGATGATGGCCCCACCAGCAGTCTGTCCTGGAGATGAAGGACCACCCAGCACCACGACACCGCCTGAACCATTGAACGGTTGGGCCTCGTCGAAGGTCGAGGTTTGGCCGGTCTCCTCGAACAAAGTGCGCAGATCAGAACACGATCGTGGATAAGCGGTTGGCTCAGGAAGCCTCTCCATCCACAAAAAAAGCGAACGTTCGAAGTCCCCCTTGTAGTCCTCTCCTACCCTGTGCTGAATCCAGCGACGCAGCCGTTCTCCATCGTCCGAGACGATCCGCTGGCTGCCATAGATCCCGAGGAACAGCGATCGTGTCGGCGGTGCAATATCAAAAAGGATCTGGACGGATCGAGTAGTCGTGCTGCCACGAGACCAATAGGCCTCGAAATCAACGACATAGTCCTCTCGTAGCTCACCACGATCTAACGCCTCTAACAAATTAGACGCTTGCGTTATGAAGTGTGACACTACCCCTGCTGGATCGAGACTATCAGTTGTCGTTTCGGATGTAACCAGACACAGGCGGCCACCGTCCTCGATATGTGGCCCGTCTTCGGGCGCACCGGGCCCAAAGAAAGCAGCAATCGGCTTTGTGTAAGGGAACAGCTGATCCACTGCTACGAGCAGTGATACGTCCTTCCGCAGCCGTAGGCGCCAGCCTGCGAAAGTCGGGCTGAGGCCGCTCCTAGCAAGCTGCCAAGAATTAGCTCGGGCCGCCTCCGGGAAGGCGATCCGAAGCCAATCATCTACGATCTTGACGGCATCAGCACGGGTAACCATGACTGCCACCTAACTGGAAGCGTAGGTCCCGCCTCCGCTCTTGTTTACCGGGGACTTCGGTTCCCCATCATCATCACCATCTTCCGGCGGCTGCTCGGAAAACCAGCTCGTACAAAAAACTTTGTCCCAGGCCTTCATTGCCTTTTCATGCGTACAATCGACCTGATCGAGGACGTCCAAGTGACCGAGATTTTCATTCAAGCGGTCCATAAAGTATGTAGGCCGAGGATCCCCATCAGAAATGAGGTCTTCATCAACTACCGGATGCTGCACTGCCTTGTTATACACAAGGCGGTCTGCAATAGACTTCATTGTACTGCGAAGCGCGTCATCGTCGCGGTTGAGCCTGCTGACAAAACACTCCGACGCTAACTTGGTAAGTGCGAACCCACTCGGATTTTTCCCCTTCCACGAAGGTCGGCTCTTGCTGAACATCTTTAAATATCGGACGACGCGGCGAAATTGACCCTCCCCGACCACCTCTGGGCTTAAATCCTTATTCGTCTCGGTAAACCATGTCGTGACCTTCTTAGCATCTGATTTCTGCCAACTAGCTCCGGCCAGTTCATAGCTATATTCAATTTTGTTGGTCCAGATGTTGGTCGTCTCGAAGCGACGATATGTTGGTATATCAACATGATAGCCCGCATCATAATAAACACGGACGCAATTAGTCCTAACGTCAGGGGGGGTTTTAAATTTATCGTCTTGAACCGCCGCGCAAACCATCTTGCGCACCTCAAGTGCAGACATGGCGGCCCCCTGAGCGCCGACAAGATCGGCAGCCTTGAAATAGAGGCCGTCATCGATATCGTAGTCGAGGTTGTCATCCCGAACCATCGTGTGCATCGCATACGATCCCTGCGTATGCGAGCCGAGTGGCTTTGGCTTCCCGTCTCTGATTAGGCCGGCCTTCAGGCGGGTCCGGTTGCTATTCCGACGAGTGCGCATATTGGTGCGCTCATCTCCGACGATGGCAACCTTTTCATCATGATATCCACGAACTTGCTTCGATGTGTTAAACATTGGTTGCGTCTTCCCCCCTGCACGGCATAGCCTCAAATAGGCCTTTGATGAGCCGGCCATTTGCATCTGCGCTGTTGTCGCAGGCGCTTTTTGCCAAGTTGACGTCAGCGCGCGCCTGATCAATCAATGCCGTCATCGCCTCGTCAGACGAATTGTCTAACTCCAAGTGCGGTACTATATCAGGCCGGAGATCACCTTTGGGGAATCGCACGACGCTTATAGAGCGGCCGAGATCGGTAAACTCCCGCGCGAACATACTTGCCATATTATCGAAGGCAAATTCTTGCGCTGCGATGCTGAGGGAGGCTGCTTTGGCTCCGAACTGCCAGTCGACATAACCGCGATCTAGGTCGTCCTTCGCAATGCGCTCCCCATCAGGCTTAGGATAACTGCCGAGGGTGTAAATCTCGATTGGGCGTGTCCGGTTCATCTTTATGGCGTCGAGCAAACCAACCAGTACAGGATTGTTGGCCCATAAGCCGCCGTCTGCAAAAACCCGGTAACCACCCAATTCGCCGCCCGCATCGACCGCAGCCAGGGAGCGAAAGATGGGCGCGGCGCTGGTTGCCATGCAGGCGTCGACCAGTTTCGTATCATCGTCGCGCGTCCCGCCCCAGTGGCCAGTTTTGAAGACCCATGATCGTTGCTGACTCATCTCGACCGCCGGTATCGCCAAGGCGATGCCGCGCGATGTTTCAACCTCTTTAAATGTCTTGGCGCCTAACACCGCGGTCAGTGCATCTCTCAAAGCTTCCGCACCGCGTCGATTGATCGATCCACGACGCGGCATCTGTTTCAATACCCCCACCGTCGACGACGGCACTCGCTCCGGGAAAATCTTTGGTCCATTTTCCCGGTATAGTTTCACCACCTTCGAGAGTGGCTCGCCAGCCGCAAGTGCACAGCCTACGATAGCGCCGGTGCTGGTGCCAACGATTAAGTCGAAGCCCTTTCCAACGTCTAACGCGTTACAGCCCCTCTTCTTTGCGAAGAGCGACGACAGTTCATGTAGGAACGCCGCGGAGTAGATTCCCCGCATGCCCCCTCCGTCTATAGTCAGGACGCGGAGAGGTTTTGCAATATCCATCTGTAGAGCATATCAAATATGCTGGGACACTCAAGATATATGACGGCATCGTCATTGGCATCAAGCAGCCATTCTGGCTGGAATGCTGGGTCGGCGCTTGGGCCTTCGGTGTGCGAAATCGATCGGTTTCGGACACGCCTTGACGTCCTTCCTATTTTTTCATCCAGGCTGAGTGAGAGTTTTCCGGCCCTTTGGAGCCCATAAGCAAGGAGCTGAGACATGAAGAAGTCGAGGTATACGGAAGAGCATATCGCGTTCGCGCTGAAGCAGGCGGAGACGGGCCCGCCGGTGAACAGCTACTGGTTCCTGTCGCTGGCGGATGCTCGCGCCAAGATCGAGGCCTGGCGGCGGGACTATAACGAGAGCCGTCTTCACACGGCGCTTGGCTGGCTGACGCCAGCCGAATATGCTGCGTCCACCGGGGTTAATCCCGGCGGATGCAGGCCAGAAACTCGCATCATGCCCGGATGAGAAACCGGGGGACCGTCAATACCAACCTCGGACTCCAGTTATGACTGGTACAGCTTTGGGGGCACGTCACGGCCAAGGGCGATCCGGTATTTTAAGAAATGGAGGTAGACCCCATGTTCGCGGCATGGCCTTCCTAGAGATCAGCGAGCGCGACCGCCTTGATATGACCAAGCTTCACGCTTCGATCAGCGACCTGAGCAAGGCGGTGACTTGGGCACAGCACGTCATGAAGAAGAAGTGGTACAGGGGGCCGTGGAGCCGCGGGCAGACCTACAGCCATCAATCGGCCTACATCACGTCAATCGTGATGGCCTATGGCCGCGTGTTCGCTTCTGGAAGGAACGGCCGCAGGTTTCCCGAAAAGCTGATACAGTATGACGACAGCGAATGGGCTCTGCATCACCGGCTACTCGAAATGCGCAATGCAGTTTATGCTCATTCTTCGCTCGACAGATTCACCGTGAAGCCGTGGAAGGTGGATGATTTCGAAACCACCGTCATCGGCGAGCCGATCAACAAGATCGAGGAGACGGACTTGAAGCGGCTGATCGTGATGGCTGAACGTCTGCGATCAGCGGCATCCAAGCGCTACGCCGAGATCGTCGGGCCGTACCGCCAGTCGTCACGCGCCTCCGACTCGAAAGCTTCGGCACTCGATCGCGCCATGGAAGCGATCGGACAGCTTGAGGTGGGCGAGGCGATCGCAATACCGATCACGACCGATCCCGCCTAAGGCGACTATTTTAGGAAGGTAGTCGAGAAGCAGATGTTGCCGTACGCGGATGTTTTAGATCCCTACCCCGCCGACTGAACAAATGTCTGCTTCTTGCGACCGGTGACCTGAAGCGAACGGCCCGCTTTCCACCACCGGCGGGCATCCAAGCCTCCAACTTTGTCGCCTGAACGAACGTCCGCTTTCTTGCGACGCTCGTCCGATAGCGGACAGGCCGCTCTCCATCACTTTTGAAAGCAGAAGGTCTGCTTTGACGTTGACCGATCAGCGTGGCCTAACGATGCTTGTCAGATAAGCTTCGCCAGCCGCTCTCTCAACAGCGACCATCGCCTCGGCTGGCGTCGTTTGACGGCAATCGAAAGCGCCTTGCGTGAGCCAACGATCACCAACAGCTTTCTCGCACGCGTGACGGCGGTGTAAATCAGCTCGCGCCCCAACATGGTGTACGCTTGCATGGTCAGGGGCAGAACGACGACAGGATATTCCGATCCCTGCGACTTGTGGATCGTGGTGGCATAGGCGAGCTGGAGTGCATCGAGTTCACCAAAGTCGAAGGTCGCCTCTGTGTGGCCGAATAGCGCCGTCAATTCAGCCTCGGAGTGGTCGACACCGGTCACCACGCCGAGATCACCGTTATAGATGTCACGCTCGCGATCGTTGACGATATGCATGACCTTATCGCCGACCCCATAGCGGTGGCCGAACCGCTCGACGAACTGATCAGTCGGCGGATTGATGCGCTGCTGAAGTAGCGTGTTCAATGCCCGCGCCCCCGCCCCTCCCCGCTGCATCGGTCCCAGCACCTGGATGTCGCGGGCAGGTTCAAACCCGAGACGGCGTGGAATATGTCGGGACACGAGATCGACCACCTTGTCGGCGACGTCACCAGGTTCCTCAGCCTCGATGAAGAAGAAGTCGCCTTCCCGACGCGCAGTGAGGTCCGGCATCTCGCCGGCATTGATGCGGTGGGCATTGATAATGATGCGGCTGGTTGCCGCCTGACGAAACACCTCGGTCAGCCGTACGACGGGCACGGCTGCACTGCCGATGACGTCTTTAAGCACCTGCCCGGCACCGACCGATGGCAATTGATCAACGTCACCGACCAAAAGCAGCGCTGCGCCTGCCGGTAGCGCCTTTAGCGTGGCATGCATAAGCATGACATCGACCATGCTGGCCTCGTCGATGACCAGCAGCTGGCAGTCGAGGGGGTTATCATCGTTGCGCTTGAAACCGCCCTCTGCGGGGTCTGTCTCGAGCAGGCGGTGCAAGGTCATAGCCTCCATGCCGCTGGACTCGGCAAGTCGCTTGGCTGCCCGACCCGTTGGTGCGGCAAGTGCCATCGTCACCTGCTTTGCCGCCAGGATCTTCAGGATCGAATTAACCAGCGTCGTCTTGCCAACACCCGGCCCGCCGGTGATCACGCAGGTCTTGGACAGGAGGGCCAGACGTACCGCATCGCGCTGGCTTGCGGACAGGTTCAGGCCGGTCTTGCCCTCCACCCAGGGGATGGAGCGTTCGGCATCGATCGCAGGCCAGGGCAGCAGGCCTTGGCGCAATCGCAGCAGACGATCGGCGATCACCTGTTCGGCGCGGTAGAGCCCAGCCAGGAACATAACCTCACGACCCTCGGTCTTGCCAGCGATGACCTCACCGGCTGCAAGCTCTCCCTCGAGGGCACGTGCGATCAATGGTTCGGCAACTTCAAGGAGCTTTGCGCCTGACCGCAGCAGATCGTCACGCGGCAGCCCGCAATGGCCATCGTCCATGGCGCTGGTCAGCGCATGGCTGACACCAGCACGGACGCGTCTGGGATCCTCCTTGCCGTAGCCGATGCTGAAGGCGATCGCGTCGGCGGTTTTGAAGCCGATCCCAGTGATGTCGCGTGCCAGCTGATACGGGTCGGCTTTGATGACAGCGATCGCCTGATCGCCATAGGTCTTGAAGATCCTGACGGCGCGTGCCGAGCTTACCCCGTGGCCGTAGAGCCAGACGATGATCTCCCGGATCACTCGCTGGTCGCTCCAGCCGCGAATGATCTTGGCTTCCCGCACTGGCCCGATGCCGGTCACCTCCCGCAGCCGTTCGGGTGCATGCTCGATGACCTCGAACACGTCATGCTCGAACGCCGCCACGAGCTTGGCGGCATAGACCGGACCGATCCCCTTAATCATGCCCGAGCCGAGATACTTCTCCAGCCCCTTCAGCGTAGTCGGTACCGTTGCCTCGACCTGGTCTGCCTTGAACTGCAAGCCATGATTGCGATCGTTGAGCCAGACCCCGGTTGCTTCGACATATTCGCCGGCACCGATCGCCGCAGCGTGGCCGACCAGTGTCACCAGATCGCGCTGCCCCCTCACCTTTACCCGCAGGACGCAAAACCCTGTGTCCGCGTTATGAAACGTCACCCGTTCGACCGAACCGCCAATCGTCGCGTGATGTGGCCCAGACGTTGTCCTGCCGGATTGATGCGTGGGCGCGGTGACCATGTCGTCTGATATAGTGCATATTCCAGTTTCGACCGTCTCGCCCTCTCACGGGCTATTCCACTGATACTAGCATGGTGCGGTTTAGGTATGCCTTTCGCAGACCCCCCAAACACTGGTACTTTATTACCGTCCTGACTGCGTAAAAAGGACTGGACTAATAAGTACCACATATAGCAGACTGCGGCATGTTCATCCGAGCCTATCTTCGCGCATCTACCTCCGAACAGGATGCGTCGCGCGCCAAAAGTGCCCTCGACGTGTTTGCGACGGAGCACGGGCTTAGGATTGCGGCCCGCTATGTCGAAAACGAAAGTGGTGCCAAGCTTCATCGGCCCGAGCTGTTCCGCCTGCTATCGGATTGCGAGCCGGGAGACGTGCTCCTGGTCGAGCAGGTTGATCGGCTTTCTCGCCTGACCTCACCGGACTGGATCAAGCTGCGCAATCTGCTCGACACCAAGCAGGTCCGGATCGTCGCGCTCGACCTGCCGACGTCCTGGATCCTGACGGCACCGACCGATGAGTTCACCGGCCGAATGTTCGCAGCGGTCAACGCCATGATGCTGGACGTACTCGCCGCGGTTGCCCGCAAGGACTATGAGGATCGCCGTCGTCGACAGGCCGAAGGCACTGCGAAAGCCAAGGCAGCGGGCCTTTATAAGGGACGCCCCGAGAACAAGACCCGCAACGCGGCGATCTCGAGCCTTCTCCGCGATGGCCGAAGCTGGCGCGATATAATGGATGCGACTGGGTGCAGTCGAACGCTGCTCGCCAAGATTGCTCGTGATCGCCGTCTACAGGCAGAGGCTGATGCAGCGATCCGGGCGGCTGAGTCAGTAGCGCATCGCTAATGTGTTCAGGCAGACTCTAGACCCTCATAATGAGGTGTCCATTTTAGCTGCTACCGACCCTGATTGAACAGGTTTTGTGTACCAAAGCCCATGCCCACTTAGGGTATACCCAGAATAACGTAGCCGACCTGATAGGTGTGACCTGCTGCCAAAAACAGGCGTTGTGTCATGTTGGGTGAAGTGACATACGATCTAATTAAGCAGCAAGGGGGAGGCGCCGCCATGGCTACGCAATCCATAGACGTTAAAGTGGCCAGTAATGGTCGTATGATTCTGCCTGCATCGGTTCGCAAAGCGATGGGCATCCATGGAGATGCGAAGGTCATCTTGACGGTTGAGGACGATCAGGTCCGCCTGTCGCCGATCGGTCACGGGGTTTCTCGGGCGCAAGCGCTTTATCGAGAGCATGCCAAGCAGACCCGAACAATCGACGACTTTCTGTCTGACCGTAAGGCGGAGGCTATCGCGGAGGCAGGCGAGCCGCCCATCCGGAGCCGCAGGGAAATCTAGCATGACATCTGTTGTAACGGATGCTTCTGCGGTGCTGGCGCTGGTTCGGGATGAGCCAGGCGCTGACAAGGTCACGCCGCACATCGGGCGAGCAGCGATCTCGGCCGTGAATATACAGGAGGTCATCAAGGAGCTCCTGCTTAGTGGTTTGGACGCGGCTACCGTCCGCGAAATCTTGGACGAGCTTCGTCTCGATGTACGTTCCCACGACGTGGAGGCGGCGTATGTGGCCGCTGGCCTGCACACACAGACGAAGGAGTTTGGGCGCGGCCTCGGCGATCGTTCCTGTCTAGCGCTCGCGATGCAGCTTGGTGTTCCCGCGCTTACCGCCGACCGGGAATGGAAAAAGGTAAAGGTCAAAGGGCTTAAGGTGGAGCATATCCGCTAACCGCCTATCCTGCCTCGCCGTGCCCAGCGGTATTTAACCCCAAACTAAGCGTCGCAAATGTGTTTTGGAACTGGTTCGTTCTGCAACCGAGTTATGCGACGATCAAGCATCTGGAAGCCGGCGGTTACCTCAACTGTCGCGAAATCCAGAATATTAGCGACAAGCTTGCCCGCTGACGCGAGCGCCACGTCACGGGTCATGCCGTTTAGCCAGTTGCCCTAAGGCAACCATCAGCGGAGTGCCCAGAAGTTGATGTGGGATAGGACAATGGATTGGGCCCTGCCCGCCCCCGCCGCGCGTTATTGGTCTTGCACAAAGGAGCGGATCATGAGCGACAGCGAACCGAACTCCGACGAGGGCGCGAGCCCCGCCGACGACGTGAAGAAGCAGAACCCTACTGGAACGACGACCGGCGACCAGACCGGACCGGTAAGACTAGCGGCGACCATAAGGTTGAGGATCTCGCGAAGGCGGGTCGCAATGACATGGATACCGATGAAGGCGCCGAATAGCCGCTGATCAAAAACCTAACCACCGCAGGGAGCAGGCCATGACTGACAACAAACCGTCCGATCCAAGCCTGGAGGGTTTCCAGGAAACAGCTGAAAAGAGCCTTGATGCAGGCGTTGCAGATGAGAGCTCTGCCTACGAAAATGCGATCGACACCGACACCGACACCGATAATGACGAGGTCGCAGAGGGCAAATGGAAGTCGACCAACGACGGTAGCGGTACAAGCGAAACCGACTAACGAGCGAACGATTTACGGTGTGAAGGCCGCGATCGTCGCGCGGGAATGGGGCTGCCGTGCGGTCCCATTTCTCCATGTCAGGCTACGAGTTTCCGGGAAAGGCCTGTTCGTTTAGTTCAAGGCCCCTGCCCTCCCTGACTTCTTACTCCGCGCTCCTTTGAGGAAACGGCAGCAGCGCCGCGAGGCTTCCTCAAGCTAACCTTTCGCAGTCGCCCACAAACCGTCACGCGTGCGCTAGGCGAAGTCCCCAAGCTTGTCGGCATCATCGTCAGGCAGGTCATGTTCCGCCGGGTTATCGCTCGGCGTTCCGAAGCCTGGCTCCGTGGACATATCGCCGGGGTCTGGTTCGTTGCCAGGAATGCGTGTTGGACTCATGCTTCTTTCCTTTACTGCCTTACAGGAACGCACGAGCATGCAATTAGGGTACCCTCAGCCTGGCGAGCTGCTGTACGCGCCGCTGCTTGCCCGGCCCTTGGACTGCTAGCGCCAGTTGCAGCCATTCGGGCCTTCCGGCCACGCTTCGTTTGCGGGATTCTGTGCCGCACCGCGCTGTGACGTTACCGGTGATAGAACATGGCCAACTAGCCCCGACATCGGCAAGCCGATTTTTCAGCGCAAGCTGCGATCGCGATTCCTAATGGATCATGCTATCTCGTGGCGTACATGGTGGGGTGAACATCAGATCCGCCGATCACAAGAGACAATCCCATGGCAAATGCCAAAGACGTAGCGGCTGTTATCCAGTCAGCACTCGATGAGATCGGCGTGACCGGCCAGCTTGAGGTCTCGATGGACGGGCAGGAGGTTACCAGCTCCGTTGGCTCCCCAAGGGCCGACGACCTCCATGTCGGCGTTGTTGTGGAGGACCGGTCAGAAAAGACGAGTCAGTCATCGCCGGACTGAGATTCCGATTTGAGCCGTTGGTTTGATGCAACAAGCCCTACTGGCTGGGGCAACGCGCGCGCATAGCACTTGCTCGACTTGGCGCACTTGGCCCTAGATCATCACCGCAGCTACCTGTGCATGGGAGGCCGGCAGATCGCACGTTGGCGAGCTTTTACGGAATGGCCCAATGGAATCGAATGACGAGTATCAGGGCAGGGTAGCGTCGGCGGTATTGAAGGCGATTGCCGAGACCTCGCTGGTCGAGATTGACGGTACGACAACCGCTTACATCCGTTCGGCAGAAGTATGTGACGCGCTAATCACCGCTTTGGCGGTTATAATGGAAGGCGCTCCCCAGTGCCGAACCGGAGAAGGCATGAGGGCAATGTCGGAGGCTGCAGGCCGTAACCTTTTAACGATGATGCGCGAGATGGAAAAGCTTCGTGCCGAAACAGGTGTGACCGCATTTAACGCCGTGGTGATCTACCCAAGTTGAAAGTCGATTGAGCAGTATGATTGTGAGCTCACATTTGCATGAGGTTACGGATCATCCCTTTCGTCCCACAGACAACGCTTGAGTCCGCTCCGCACGGCGAGCCATTTCGTCCCAGCGTTCAGCAGAGCGCAGCGCACGATCTCGAACATTAGGTAATACCGATGCGCTTGCCTCCAAGCGCTCCGCCTCCGCACGCTCCCTGAACAATTTTGCGTCGTCCGCCATGGTGGCTTTAGTATACAGGTTCGCCAGCCACATGGAGCCTTTTATGATTGACGATACCTATCAGCCTAACGCTGTCGAACTCGCCACCGAGTTGACGATTGCTTGGCTCAGCAACCCAAACACCCGTACGTCTGCCGATAACGTTCCAGCATTCCTGTCGCAGATGCACGCCAGCGTTCAGTCGCTTGTCGGTGGTTCGCAGGCTTCGGAAGCTCCTGCCGAAAAGGCGAAGGAATATGCCGGCGCGGTTACAGCCAGGAAGTCCCTTGCGAGCCCAGATCACATCATCAGCATGATCGACGGCAAATCATACAAGACCCTGCGCCGTCATCTTGCAACCAACGGCATGACGCCCGCGGAATATCGCGAGCGCTACAACCTTAAGGCTGATTATCCGATGGTCGCTGCGACATATTCGGAAAGCCGACGCGCTATGGCGAAAAAGATTGGCCTGGGCCGTAAGCCTGCTCAGACGGACGCTGCTACGCAAGAGGCTGCAAAGCCAGCGTTGCGCAAGCGCAAAGCCGACGACGCAACGGAATAATGTCGGGGCTGGCCTTCAAAGTTGGAAGCCAGCGGCCGGTCTGTTGTTCAGGGGAGTTTCCAACTCGCAGGCGGCGGTTTGCTGCTGGCGATACGCAGCGTACCGTTGCCGCCCTGATTGAGGTTAATTAGACGACAATATTGCTGCTATCCCCCCACGCTTGATTGATTGTGGGATAAGAACGAGACTTAGGAAATGGCTCGTCATAACAGCTAAATAACAAAATGCCCCGCTGCGGGAAGCAGCGGGGCGCTTTGAAGACCGACTAAGTAGGGGGGTAACTCGCCGGTCTAATGTAACAACCTCGCACGCAAAATTCGGTTCCCGGTCTCTTTGAGTTTAAATGCCCTGCCGGTCGTCGGCCCGGCAGGGCATTGCGAGCTTTCACCGCCAATCCCCCCGAACGGACGGGACGCTGCAAGCAGGAATAGAACCGAGAAAACAGCGCTGTGTTCCAAATCACAATCGGAAATGCAGACCCCAAGTACGCACCGCGAAACTGGCAGCAAACCGTTCTCCAAACTGTCGATAATGAATGTATCGGAATTGTGCATCTCGAAACGCATAGTTTTCAGGCATTTGGACCTGATACAAAGTTAGTGATTTCTGCATTGTCGAGATGGGGACGTGCTGCGCCCCGCTCGGCAATGACATGCAACGCCACGTAACCTGACATATCGTCAACGCGTCGAGCAAACAAAAAGGCCGGACGATCGCTCGCCCGACCTGCTTGGACAGTCGTTAGGCTGTGTCAGTTCGGCGTCGTACCGCCGCTGGGGGGCGAGCCTGTCGTTCCGGATCCACTCATTGTGCCGCCAGTTGTGGAGGTGTCTGTCCCGGTACCATCCATTGAACCCGTGGTCGACGTGCCGCCCATGCTACCGCCCGTGCTATCGGTACCCATGGTGCTGGTGCCGCTCATTGTGCTGCCGGCTCCCGACGTACCGCGCGTGCGGCTTTTCGACGACTTGCCGCGTGACGAACGGGTCGTGTTCTTGCTGGCTGTGCTGGAACCGCTTGTCGAGGCTCCCGATTGGCCCATCGAACCTGACGTCCCCATCTGGCCGCCGCCCATGCTGCCGCCGGTAGTAGAACTTCCCATAGTGCCGCCGGATGTCGTGCCCCCGGCGCCACCGGACGTACCGCCAGTCTGAGCCATAGCTACGCTTGGGATGATGAGGGAAATAGCAGCGATCGAAGTCAGAATGCGCATTTCTCGTCTCCTAAGAAATATTCTGAAGATGGAAGTGTTTGACTCCGAGTCGGGTTCCCATCAAATATATCAGTGTGACGTCGGAATAGCTTTTGGTGTCGGCCAACCCTCTAAATTACGGCAGGCAGGCATTAACCTGAGTTTAGCAAAAGCGGCGCGCTTCCTGCCCGTCAGCGGCCCCTTCTTTGTTGATGAAAAATTATGACTCTTTCATCGGTCACGAAATTTTTTGGACTGTAGATCGACAGCGTCCATTGATAGCGGATATTCTTGCTAGCTAAATTGTTGTCGTCGAAGTTCCGCAATCAATGACGGACCCACAAAGGGACGAATATGTTGATACTGGCGACGGCCGTCGCAATCTTGCAGGCGCCTCCCGGAGCCATTGAGCCACCTAAAGCAGGTACAGTCACAGTAGACCTGAGCGGTAAAGATCCCGCCTGGGAAGATCGCGGCGAGGCTGCTGATGATGACCCGTTTATCAGAGCGACCGGAAATGCGTTGGGGAATGCTAACTTCCTTGTTCTCCCCCGCGGCACCCACAGTCGCTACATTGCCAGTGTTGAGGTTAGCCAGCAGCAACGCGGGTCTGTTACTGCCGACGGTGTCGAGGCAAAGCCCGCTGGCAACATCGGCAACTGGGGCGGGGGTGTTCGGCTAACGCTACCTTCAAAAAAGATGAATCTTCACAACCTCATTATAACACGATTAGACATCAAGGTGCGTCGCCGTAGCGACGACCAACTCGTCTGGTCAGGCAGTGCTCTCACCGCCCAAGTCGCAGGGACGGAGGCGGGCTCCATCGCGGCGATAAGTGTAAAACTAGCGAATGCAGTGATCTCGCAATTTCCCATCACGGTGCAGGGGCCGATCTCGGTTCCATGACAAGCTTTGGGCGTGCCGAAATTGATCACTTAGAACCTTTGCAAAAAAAGGACCCTTTCGCAACGGGGCGTAAGCATTAAAGCTTACCTTTCTCTGCCGGCGAACTGGAAGTCTATTTCTCGATCCCTTTTCAGAAAACTGGCCCCGCCTCGCCTATCTGCTGAAACTCACTGCGAACGTGGAAAATCTTGATTGCCAGCACTAGTGCACGACAAGCAGGATATCGCGGAATCGAACAGGCTTAACACGTGTCGCCCTTCGTCACTGTAGCAACGATCACCCGTAATATCTTCTGACCAAAGCCTTAAATATTGCTAGCAATCGTATTTATTAAGAATGCTAGTTCACTGAAAGGAATACTATAAGGCGGAATTTCTCGTCATCGAGTATCTATCTAATAGTTTTCTTTGCACCTGAAACTATCTTGGCACGTGCCATAAAAGCAAGCAATACTGTAATAATATGTCAGCACCTGATTTATCGTCTGCTCATTTTCGGCCAGCGACCTCGTCCGCGTCCATTGGTTCGAGGCCGGCGCGCTTGGCATTTTCATAACGTTCGATCGCTTCCAGCGTAATTTGACGTGCCTCATCTGCGTCGCCCCACTTGCCGACGCGAACCCACTTCTTCTTTTCGAGATCCTTATAGTGGGTAAAGAAATGCTCGATCTGTTCAAACACGATTTCCGGCATGTCAGCGCGACTGGCAACATTCGAATAATAAGGAAACACTGAATTCACCGGTACGCACACGAGCTTCTCGTCGCCGCCCGCTTCATCCTCTAAGTTCAATACCGCAATTGGCCTGGCGCGAACGACACAGCCTGGGATAAACGGCGAGCGAGCAATGACGAGCGCGTCGAGAGGATCACCGTCTGGCGACAGCGTGTGCGGCACGAAGCCGTAATTAGCAGGGTAACGCATCGGCGTGTGTAGGATGCGGTCCACGAACAACGCGCCGGACGCTTTATCGAATTCATATTTTATCGGTTCGCCACCGGTCGGCACCTCAATAACAACGTTGAGGTCATCAGGCGGGGTCTTACCTACTGGTATGAGATCGATGCGCATGGAAACCTCTAGTCCTGTTTTCAGTCGTTGTCAGTATCGGTCGACAAACGTTGGTAGCCAGTGCCTGTTAGCGCTGTGATCTAAGGAGCTATCTTCGTGAAGGCCGTAATCAGCGCCCGATCGTTCACAGGCTTGATCAGTACCGCCGCAGCATAGTGGCATGGCTCGCATTCTTCGGGTGTTCCGGTGACGAAGATGACTGGTATGGGGCCGCAATCACTGTAGATGCGCGCGACTGCCCTTGGTCCGGTTCCTTCAATCAGACGAACGTCTGACAGGATCACATCAGGACGCTGTTCCTGGGCTGCCAGGACAGCATCGGCCTCGGTGTCAGCAGTGCCAATTGACGTGGCGCCCGCGTCCTCGGCCAGCATCGACAGGTGCATAGCTACGAACGGGTCGTCTTCGATGATGAGCACGTGACAGATCAGTCTAACTCCGCAGTGATTTAAGTTAACGTACTGGGAGGCAGTTCGGGCCCGAGCGATCTTGCTCTGCCTGGTTGAATCGGACACCCGGCCGTATGCAAACGCAAAGCAGCTACATTTACACTTGAAAGTCAGCGCCTTAGCGAGGGTGTGGTGCAACTCACCCAGCGCAAGGTAGCTCAATCAGCTGCTATGAGGCCGTATCTTCTCGGGCCTGCTCGTTAACGGCTGAACGCGGTAGTGAGATCGGTGCCGTGAGTAGAGTCCTTACGCCGGGATTGTTGTCGCCTTCCTCAAGAACGCCGTTCAGCCGCTTCACCATCGCATCCAGCATTCTTGTGCCAAATCCTTTGCGCGTTCCGGTCTTGCCACGCCCCTTGTCCGCGACGATCAACCGGAAGCGCGTTCGATGGCGCTCAAGATTAATGAAGATTGGACCAGATTGACCGCCATAGGCATATTTCTGCGCATTGATGACGAGTTCCACGAGAACGAGACCGACCTGCACGGCGTCGTCGGCCGCGATTGTGATCGGAGCGAGATCGAGGGTGAGTTGGTTGGCCCATTCGGGGCCCATCGACGCCTTCACGTCCGCGACTAGGTCCGCAAGGTAACGCGACAGGTCGACTGACTGCACGTTGTCGTCGCTGTATAACCGGCGATGGACCAGCGCGACGGCTGACAGACGGCGTTGCGCTTCGCCGAGGTGAGCACCTAGCGCGGGATCCTCGCTCGATCTGGCCTGAAGCGCCAGAAACGCCATGACGAGTTGAAGGCTGTTCTGGACCCTGTGGTTCACCTCTTTGAGCAGAGTTTCCTGCTGGGCAATCAGCCGGTCCTTGTCTGCCACAGCAACGTTGAGATCGTCGGCGAGATCGCGAATGCGACGGTTCTGGCGAGCATCGTAAAGTCGCCCCATCAAACGACGCGCGGCTTCCGTTTCTGCGTGTGACCAAGGACGCGCGCGCCCTCGTACCTCCTCGCTCCACGCCTCGAACGAAGCCCGCGGCGTCAGCTTTTCGCCTGGGCTCAGGTTAACCGCCTTGTGCGGATTGCCTGCCCATTCCACGACTTTGCGCTTTTCCGCACGGAACCAGAGGAGAACGGTTGGCACTTTCGATGACAGAGTAATAGCCAGGAGGCCGCTTGCTCGCTCCCTGTAGGATGAGGCGGCGGGGAAATCTTCCGCAAGGCTGTCACTGTGGAAGGGAGCCGGCCCTTGCTGACGAACCCATTTAGCGATCTCGCGGATATCATCCCGATCGGGGCAAGCTCCATCTTCGTAGAGCGCCCCGCCATGGAGGATGGCAAAGGCATCGGCTTCGAACATTCGGCGCAGATCACCCGACGCCGTCCTGAACAACTGTTCTGGATCAACCTCTTCCGCCAGACGTGCGGCGATGGCATCTTCATCGGCGCGGACCCGCAACCGCTCGCGATAGTCCTCCGCCTGTTCCTTGGCATTGATCTGCCTGGCCAGACCCGCTGCAACCAGCGATGCCGCACGCCGCGTTGCTGGCCCAAGGTTGCGTGGGCTCATGTGGTGGCATGCGACCAGCCCCCAGAACATACCGTCCTTGACGATGGAGATCGAAGCCGAGGCTGCGACTCCCATGTTCTTGAGATACTGGATGTGGATCGGTGAGACGCTGCGAAGCTCGACGTCGCTGAGGTCCACGCCTGCGAGCGTTGCCGGCCGGATCAGCTCAGGCTGATAGCCTACATCGGGAATGACGCGGACCCGGTTGCGGAGGTAAAGCGCTCGCGCCTGCTGGGGAATGTCAGACGCAGGGAAATGGTGGTTGTGATAGGTCGTGAGCCCGTCGGCGACGTCCTCGGCAATGACGACGCCGGAATCGTCATCCAGGAACCGGTAGATCATAACGCGGTCGAAGCCGGTAAGGCTTCTGAAGCTCTCGACCGCGCGTTCGCATAGCTCGATCAACCCACTGGCCCGTTCGAAGCTGATCCCTACCTCGTCGATCCAGCTCAGCACGTCGTCAGCGGACTTTTGCTCTGCCGGTTCAAGCTCGATCAGCCAGAGATCGCCAGTCTGGCGGGCGGTGCCTCGCCCTTCCAGATTCGGAATCGCACCAAGCGAGCAGGAAGACTTTGTAGCGGCCGCCAGGGCGTCGCTTGCTGCTTCTCCTAAAAGCGTTGTGACATCCTTTCCGAGCCAGTCTTGCCCGAACTGCTGGTCAAGCCGCCCTGCTCCGCCGACGATGCGCAGATCGCTTTGTGTGGCGATCAGCAGCAAGCCGTGTGGCTGGATGCTGCCTGGTATGTGGATCGGCTCGCGATCGCATTCAGAAACGTCGGCTCCGACGTTGTTCGGCTGTAGCGGAATGGTCATCACGTGGAAGCTTAAAGCCTTGGTTTCCAACGGCCAAGCTCGCAGACCCAGCGCATCGTCCAATAACGCTATAGAGCGGCGGTGCGGTCATTCGATCGTGGACGCTGCGATGCAGAGATGACGATCAGGCAGAGACCGTTTCAGTCCCGCTGTCGCAAAACGGGGAACATTCGAGACGTTCGAAAATCAGCACCTTCGCAACACGGGCAATTCGGCGCGATTGCTGTTTGCTATTATGGACATCCAGCCCGCGCATAACGGAGGTGAGATCAAAGGTTGGTTGAAGGGCCAAACCCGTCTACTCTGCCGCAATGAGCGCGGAACAGCCCCAGAATTGCGACCGCATTCAGCTCCGATCCCAGTTGGTAAGCGCATTGGCTGAGGCCGAAAGGTGTGATCCCGTCGTGGCGATCTACGTTGAGACCGCCTTGGCGATGCTCGACGAACGTTCAAATCTGATTGATCAGTCCAGCGCTCGCTGAGCCGCAAAGACAGCTTCCATCAGTCTGATCACTGTCGCATGACCGTCGGTGGACAGAGCTAGCAGATCATCATGCTGCTCAACGAGGCCATAGCTGACGAGTGCATTCACCCAACGCAGCGTGACAGCCGGCGAGGCGCTGCCAGGAGGGCACATCTCGCTGGCGCTTGGATATTGTGCACTTTCCTCGGCGAGATGCAGTGCCAGAAGAATGTCCAGTCCGGGAGAACTGTAGAAGCCGGCCGGAAGAATGTCCGCGATAACACGCGAGGAATGCAGCATTCGCTGCGCCATTTTGGTGGTGGTGGTCGACGTTAGTATGCGGGGACGCCCGCCCGGCATATCGAGCGTCTTGGTCACTGTTAATTCCCCCATACATACGGGGAGAGTGATGGGCGCCTTGTAAGACGCACCAGTCTTTGTCGGTTTTCCGACAGAATCTTGACGATCTATACCTCGCTTGGCGTGGCCACCTGCCAAGCGAGGTACAGCGTAGAATGACGATCAGTAGCGAAAGCCTAGACATGGTTTTGAATACCGTATCATTGGCAAACGGCGGCAACGCTCTGCTCGCCGGAATGTCCAAGGATGATCTCGAATTGCTTGCTCCTTGGTGCAGCCGGCAACGGCTTAGCCGTGGAGTCGTGTTGACCGATGCTGGCGAGCCTGCCGATGCGCTATATTTCATCGAGTACGGTGTGGCCTCCGTAATCAAGCCGCGGCCCGGCGCTGAGAAGACGGAAATTGTGCTGATAGGGCCAGAATCGTTCGTCGGTGCACCGGTCATTGTCGGGGATGGGCGCTGGCCTTATCGGACGTTCGTTCAGGTTGATCAGCTTCAGACTATTCGGATATCGATCGATAAGGCCCGCTCCGCGCTGGAGCATAGTCGGTCGCTTGAGCGCCTGCTCATGAATGCTGTGTACAGCCAAATGGTTCAGATCGCCGAGGGTTTGGTCAGTGCGGCTTGGCAGCGACTTGACGCCCGCCTCGCACGATGGCTGCTCATGTACCGTGATCGTCAGCGTTCTGACCGGCTTGAGGTTACCCACGAGTTTATGGCTATGATGGTTGGAGTGCAGCGAACAGGCGTGACTGAAGCGCTACACGATCTTGAAGGTGCAGGCTTGATCAACGCTGCCCGCGGATTGGTAACGATTAGAGATCCAGCGGCTCTCCAGCGGTTGGCAGGTGACGGGTATGGCATCGCCGAGCGGGAGCATGCTCGACTATTCCCGAGTTAAACCCGATTGACTTATCTGCCCTACGCGCGTTGATTTGCCGCCCTTTGAGAGAATCTGTCGCAAAAATCCGACATTTGCAGCGTCCGAAACTCAGGATATTAGCGACGGGGTCTTGAGTCGGTTTGTCGATCACTGTCTGATCGGCGTCGAAGATCGTCACCTCAATCCACTGTGTCATCGTTGATCAATCTCAAATTACCGAGATGGCAGGCAACGTAGATCCAGACAGCCGACCCTTGTAAGCGTTTTTGCTCCGGCGTGGTTGCACGAGGCTTTAACTAACGCGCGGTAAACCGCGCATGTTCTCCTCAGAAAGCATCAGATGCCCCGACGCATACGCTCCTTGCTGAACGCGCTTAGTGATAAGGTAACCGCGCATGCGGACCAAGCCGAAGCGATCGCTGGCCAAACAAACCTTTTGGCGCTGAACGCCACGATCGAGGCTGCCAGGGCCGGCGACGCAGGCCGAGGTTTCACTGTCGTCGCTCAGGAGGTGAAGAACTTGGCCGGTAGCGCGCGGACCTCCGCTGCCAGTTTCAGAAATGAAGTTATGCGATACTTACACGATGGCGCAGTAATCGCCAGCGAGCTGGCGAACGATATGGAAGGCGGCCGCCTTGCAGACCTAGCGCAATCGATAACAGATACTCTTGCAAGAACACTATACGACAGGTCAATCGATGTTAGAATGTTGGCAACGGATGACTCTGTTACAGAGGCATTGTTGCTTGATCACGCCTCGCCCCGAGCTGAGGAGCGAGCGCTCAAAAGATTGCGATCTTTACTGAATTACTCGCCTTATTTCTTGAACGCTTTTGTTGTGGACGCCGAAGGTAGGGTAGCCGTTTGCGCACATGCAAACGCTGCTGTGCGGTCGGTGAACTTCGCAGGATACGGTCAATTTCAAAGAGCCATGTCGGCTCCCGCCTCTGTCACATGGATGACCGACGAGGTTTGGAAAAATCCTTGGTCTCAAGATCGTAATGTGTTGATCTACGTCGCCCCCATTCGGGTCGATGGACTTACCCTTGGCGCTTGCTATCTCGAGTTCGATTTTGAGGGCCAAGCTGATGCCATAATGAGCGTCATTAATAAGACTGCAGCGAATGCGGTTGCATCTATCATAGACGCTGCCGATTTGGTTGTCGCCACAACCGGCAAGTACGCATACCATGCCAAGCATCCGTATGCATCCCCTGCCATGGTGGCAAGCGTCCGATCTACAGACGGGCTCAACATTGGCCAAGCTCGGGTTCTATCGGATCACGGAATCGGAGGTCTTAATTTTAGGTGCGTGATTGAAGAGCATGTTGCTACCGAAGCCGACATTGCCTCTGCTTTGATGAGAACTTAATCTCAGAGCTAAATGGCACGTCCCTGTCAGCGCTATTTGCCACCGGGTACGCTCCTGCTGCTGATGCCGACGACGTTTTTGACCTGTATGCTCGGTGCGCCGACGGCCACTTCGGTAGCAAGCTGGTCGATCAGCTACAGGCTTGACGGGTACATCCCGTCGCTAGCCCAGGTGCAGAATGGTGGTGACGTGCTCGCGACTAGCGATTGTTCAACGGAAACCTTCGGGCGTGTCGAACAGATCAGTCATTCTGGCGCAGTCGCTTCGATGACGAGCATGACACCGGGCTCAGGCACCCGGGCACCGCGACGATGAGACGCCTGCGTAGTTAGAGCGTACTGGTCACGGTAGACTGTTTCGCTAATCCAGCTTCACAGTTCGATTCGCTCCCGTTACGGTCGGATAAACTTTCGAGCCGGGGGCAAGAATGAGGCAGTACGTGTTTCGGGCAGCGGCACTCGCCGTCGCCCTCTCCTGGTGCGGGGCGCCAGCTGGCGCGCAGTTTGGCGGATTGAAGCTGGGAGACCTTGCTAAGCGAGCTGGGATATCTATGCCCAGTCTCCGCAAGGAGCCAATTTCGACCAGTCTGCCCGACGCTCACTGGGGTGATCCGAGCCAGGATAATTTCGTTCCGCCGTTGCCCAAACGTGAGCTCACCCAGCTACAGCGAACCACTAATGGAGGGTTCCTCCTCCAGGCTGGCTACTATCGGTTCAGCGATCAAAGCTACTGCTTACACGCCGGCACCCATGGCCCGGGGGATGGCGATGGTTACCTCTATGCGCCTCCAATTGGTGCGGCAAAAGATGCCGTGACCACCATCGTTCGGGGCTCTGTCCAGCATCCAGAGATTGATCAACATGTTATTCAGGCGCTGCTCTGGGCAATCCTATCGCGCGCTAAAATCGAAGACTTATCTGGCGAGCAGCGAATGGCGGCGTCGCAGCTGCTGACCCCGCGTCAGCTCGCCGCCTTGAACCGCAATGTCCTGGACGTGCTTTCGTCAGGCCCAATCGCGGACAATCTGCCGCGGGAGGTTCGGTCCGTCATGCAGGCCGAGGCAGACTTGCGCCGCATGCTGACTACGCCAGGAACAAGCTTCGGTGAGTTGGAACGGGTGGCCGTACTCGCCGGCATGGCACCGGCCGGGCCAGGTAGCATTGGGGTGCCGGCCGCGCGTTGGAGCCACCATCCCGATGGCTATTGGATTCGGTACCTGCCCAACAGCTACTCGAACACGGTCGTGGAAATCTGGGCGCCCGAAGGCTCGCCCGGCGTCGGGAAGGAATATGATCCAGCTACCCACATCGCGGTTCCCGGCAACACCTCGCGGCAGCGGCTGATCCAGTCGGGCCGCCTCTATGGCGCCAACTGAGCCAAACCAGTCATCCTCACGTCAGTATCATTTTTGGGACGGCGTCTAGCGGGCGGCGGGCCCCGAGAGAATCCTCGCAGTCCAACGCTTAGCGCTATGCCAATGTCGCAAAAGTGGCGATATTCGATACGTCCGAAACTTAGGATATTAGCGACGAGGGCACGGTTAACCTGGATTTGTGCTAGAGATGGCGAACAGTCCACCCACACCCAAGGCGTACAGGACGAGAACGGTGAGGGAGTCGAGGCCCATCCGGAATATCTGGCGTTTAGGCCGGAAAATTAGCCCTGCAGCATAGACGCACGTCAGCAACACGCCCAACCCAGCAAGGTAGATGTCGCTCGCCTTTGCGTCGGGCAGCACGGCTTTCCCTGAGATGATAACGGCGAGGAGGAAGAGCACGGGCAGGAAGGCGTTGCCCCCGAAGATATCGCTCACAGCGAGCTGATAATCCTTCATTCGCACCGACGTGATACCAGTCGAGAGTTCAGGCAGAGACGTGGCCGCAGCCAGCACCGTCGCGCCGAACAACACGCCACTTAGGCCGATGTGGTCGGCAATGGCGTCACCGCTCCGTTCAAGGAGCACGCCGGCAGCTAGGGTCGCCAGCGCGGACGCGAAGAATACCAGCGCGACGCGGATCGTGCTTTCGCCACGGTTGCTGGACGCATCATCTTTCTTGCCCTGCGAATGACCTTTAGTCTCTTCCTGTCCATTGGGCGCGGTGCCGCTCGCATCCTGCCAAGGCAAGCCCTTGCTGGCCCGGCTAGAGAGCCACAGGCCGATCACCCACAGGACGGCGATCATCACCGCGCCGGGTGTAAGCCTGGCGGCGATCAGACTGCCGGGAAGCTGCGTCGCCATAATCGAGACGATCAGTACGGCAACGACAAGCAACGCTTCGATCACGAGCGTGAGGCTTGCGGCGCGATAGGTCAGGGGGACCCTTTCCTTCATAGCGATGTCCATCGCCACGAGCACCAGCGTCTGGATAGCGATGCCGCCAAGGATGTTCCCGACCGCTACGTCCAGGTTGCCTGCCAGAGCCGCGCTGACCGTGATCGCGAGTTCGGGCAGATTGGTCGCGATCGCAAGCACGATAATCCCGCCCAGCGCCTTGCCGAGATGCAAGCGTGACGATAAAATGTCTGTCGTGTCGGCGAGCTTTACGCCAGCGATCCAGATGACGCTGCCGCATGCGGCAAAGATCGTTAGCAAGATGGGTAAGCTAAGTCCGTTGAACATGTACGTCCTTTATGCAGCGCGAGCGGCGGGTGCCTTTACCTGACAGGTGGATGTGTAGGCGTAGCGTTCATGCAGCGATCGCGTCACGTTTCAACAGCCGACGCCAACGCGCCCGTTTCGCCTCCGTTACCGGTGCGAGGGAAGCTTTATAGAGCCGCAAGATCAGGTCGCCCTTTGCCGGCACAGCCGTATGCTCTGCGCCAAGAAACGCCAGCTCGCCACTGTGCCGTACAACTGCGACAGGCCATCCGTCGTCAGTGGCCAGAAGAGGCGGTTTGTCGCCATCCATGTAGGGCTCGACCACTAACGATGCACCAGCCTGCATAAGGTCCGCCAGGTGCTCGAAGGTCATTTTCTCTCCAATTACGATCTTGCCGCGCCATTCCCGCGACGCTTCATACCGCGTAGCGACCTCGTTTGTCGCAAGCTGGTGGACACGCTCGCGGCCAAGCTCGGGGGCGAAACGCGTGCAGACCAGGGCGTTGTAGGCGTCGTCCGGCGTCGCTGCGAGTACCTGCTCGACATCGCGCAGGTCGACCACCTCCTCA
The DNA here is from genome assembly GCF_057815015.1 of Sphingomonas sp. SL1004. NCBI lineage: Bacteria > Pseudomonadati > Pseudomonadota > Alphaproteobacteria > Sphingomonadales > Sphingomonadaceae > Sphingomonas > Sphingomonas sp. SL1004. The sequence continues at coordinate 3,385,424 of NZ_JBYMUX010000001.1, read as the reverse complement.
CCGATTACCGAGAGCACCTCAACCCGTAGCGTCTTCAATCCAGCGAGACGGGCAGCCTTGAGCGCCAATGCCGATCGATCGACCACGACTACCGGAATGCCGGCGCCGTGAAGCGCTTCGCCAAGCCTCACCGTCCAGCGCGAGGCACCGACGATTAGCAGGCCGCCCCGCCCACCCGACGCGAGCTTCAAGCGACGTGCGAGGGGTGCCAGCGACAGTCCGTGCAGCAGCACCGTGGACGCGATGACGGCGAACACGAGGGGTAGGACGAGACGTGCATCGGGATAGCCGGCGTGGGCGAGACGCTCGCCGGCAACCCCTGCGATTGCTGCAGCCACCACGCCGCGCGGGCCGATCCACCCAACCAGTAGCCGTTCCCGCCAGCTCGCCTTCGCGCCGATCGTCGCGAGCCAGATCGCCAGCGGCCGAACGACGAACAGGATCATCAGCGTCGTCATCGCGATCGGCCAGCTCAGCATCTCGACCGTGCCGCGGTCGATGTTGGCTGTGAGGAGAATGAATAACCCTGATACCAGGAAGACCGTCAGCGACTCCTTGAAACGGCGGAGTTCCTGAAGGCCGGTGACATCGATATTGGCAAGCACGACGCCGAACAGAGTCGCTCCCACTAGTCCGGTCTCGGGCTGGATCGCCTCCCCTGCCGCATAGATGCCGAGCGCGCTCGCTAGCAGGATCGGAGTCTTGAGGTACTCGGGCGCGAGATCGCGCGCGAACAACGTCCGGATGCCGAACGGCACCACCAGACCCAAAGCGGCCGCAAGGCCAGCGCCCAGCAGCGTATGCCAGGCGAGATGAATGATCGCCGCGCTCCCGCTCATCGTGGTTGACAACGTCAGATAGCTCAGGACGAGCAGCGTCAGTGTGGCACCGATCGGATCGTTGACGATGGCTTCCCAGCGCAGGAACGCCGCGGCGCGCGGCTCGAGCTTTGCCTGCCGCAGCAGCGGCATGATGACGGTTGGCCCTGTCACGACGAGGATTGCGCCGACTAGGATCGCCACCGGCCAAGACAGCCCGGCTACCCAGTGGCCCGCCAGCGTGCCCAGGAGCCAATTGAGCGGCAGCGCGACTGCAACCAGTCGCATAATGCCCGATCCAGCCGAACGAAGCTCTCGCAAATTGAGGTTCAGGCCGCCTTCGAAAACGATGATCGCCACCGCCATGCCGATCGCCGGCCGCATGACATCGCCGAGTGCCGCCGATGGCCGTACGACGCCGCCAATTGGCCCCAACAGCGCGCCGATCACTAGCAGTGGGATGATCGACGGGAGTTGGAGCTTCCATCCGAGCCATTGACCAAACACGCCGGCGACGGCGACACCCACGACAAGCAATAGGATGGTATCTTCCAACGTCGCGTCCCCCTTGAAAATCGACGCTCTCCGCCGACTGACATGCAGAAGCAATGGCGGCCCGAAATGTTGCTAGAGCGGCTCATTTGGGTGCCCGCAGTTCGGCGTACTTTCTGCGCAGGAAGGCTTGACCAGCACGTGGTCTGACTGAGGTGAGCGGCCGCTCCTGTTTTAGCTGCGGTGCTCGGGTACATCCCTGTCGCAGAAGAGGGGAAATGTGACGTCAACAAGTCAGGAGATGTGCGACAACCTTTCCTAACTCATCTAGCGTGGGTGAGGCAATTTTTAGACTGCGAACGGGAGTCTTGAGGTGGCTGACGCCTAAGGCAGCCGCTTTCCCCTTGCCCGCTAGCTATCCCCCGTTTGTGAGGCACGTGAATCGCTGTTTTTCCGCCACGTGTTAATGGACGTGGAATGCTAGTTAAGTCGGCTGCATCAAGCAGAAAGGGCTTGGGCTTTAACGTCTTGTTCGCTTGTAGCCGGTACTGCCGCGGGCAGTTCCCGGAGCATTTCGATCCATGTTTCAAAACCTAATGCAGAACTCCGAGATTGCATCGGCCTCCTCCGCGCGGATACTGGAATCGCTTCAGCATCCTGTCCTAGTCGTCGACGCCAACAGTGAAATAACCTATGCCAACGCGACCGCCGCAGCCAGCTTTGGTGGCTGGATCGTCGGACTGACGTTACCCGACATTTTCGCCGATTATCTGCGGCCGGTGTCGATCGGCGATGGCCCGTCGAGCATGAGGCTCATGACGCGGCAATCCGAAGCATATGAAGCGCTGTTAAATCCAATTGGCGGCGGTAACATTTGCATCAGCCTCTGGCCGGTCGCCATTGCCATCGAAAAGACGCAGGCTCAGGCAGATGATCTGACGGGGCTTGCCTTGCGCAACACCTTCATGGCCACACTTGAACGCGCCCTGCCCGGCACCGTCGAGGGTGGCGAGCCAGTCGCGTTGCTCTGCCTCGATCTCGATCGCTTCAAAATGATCAACGACACGCTGGGGCACGGCATCGGCGATCAGCTGCTCAAGAAAGTGGCGGACAGGCTGCGTAAGGCTTCACGCAAGGATGATCTCGTTGCCAGGCTTGGAGGCGACGAATTTGTTATCCTCCAGCGCGGCATTCGTTCGCCTCGCGATGCGGAGCTTCTAGCCGAACGCCTAGTCGACCTGATCGGGCGGACCTATGTGCTAGGCGGGCACACGGTGAACATTGGCATCAGCGTCGGCGTGGCGCTGGGGTCAGGCTCGATGCAGCCTCGCGATGTTCTGCGCAATGCAGATCTGGCGCTTTACGAAGCAAAGCGTGCGGGCCGCGGACGCTATCGCTTTTTCGAGCACGGTATGGACACGCTGCTGCACGAGCGCCGCGAGTTGGAGATCGACCTCCGCCGAGCACTGGCGCTCAAACAGTTCGAACTCCACTACCAGCCCTTTCTCGATCTCTCGAGTGATACGGTGATGGGCTTTGAGGCCCTGTTGCGTTGGCAGCATCCTGTCCGCGGCAATGTGCCTCCGCTCGACTTCATTGCTGTCGCCGAGGAAAACGGACTGATCGTCAAGATAGGCGAGTGGGTACTGCTGACCGCATGTATGGAGGCGGCGGCGTGGCCAGAAGACCTCGTTGTGGCGGTGAATGTCTCGCCGCTGCAGTTCAAGGCGGACACGCTGCTCGCGTCTGTGTCGTTGGCGCTTGAACGATCGGGGCTCAATCCGGAACGCCTCGAGGTCGAAATCACCGAAAGCGCTCTTCTCGCTGATACGGACAACGTGCTGGCGACGCTACACGCCCTGCGCGCCTTAGGCGTCAAAATATCAATGGATGATTTTGGCACTGGGTACTCGTCGCTGAGTTACTTGCAGAAATTTCCGTTTAATAAGATCAAGATTGATCGCTCGTTCGTTGCGGGCGACGATCCGGATAGTGAAGCGATACTAAAAGCCGTATCGAGCCTCGGCACCAGCCTCGGTATGGCGATTACCGCCGAGGGCGTCGAGACCGCTGATCAGCTCAAGCGCATACGCGATCAAAATTGTACCCACGTTCAAGGGTACCTCACTGGACGGCCGATGGCGCAGGCGAGCGTGCAGTCCTTCCTTGGCAGCAAATTTGAAGGAGATGGCGATGTCCACTGAGACCTATCGTTTGGTGTATTACAGCCGTAATCTAACGACCTGCGACGCGGACACTTTCGCGGTAGAAGTGAACGATATCCTCGCGACGAGCCGCGCGAACAATGAACGGGACGGCATCACTGGCGCGCTGATGTTTAACGCCGGTTGTTTCGCTCAGGTGCTCGAAGGCCCTCTTGACGTGGTTGAGCTAGCTTTCGAGCGCATCCAACAGGACGACCGCCATAGCGAAGTCTCTCTCCTCGCAATGGAGCCGATCAAGGCACGAAGTTTCCCGAACTGGGCAATGGGGTTTGTCGGTATGTCAGACGACAATGCGGCGCGTTTTGCCGATGTGGCAAAGGCGAGCAGCTTTGATCCGTCTCGCTTCAGCGGCGATAAGTTGCATTCGATCCTGCGGGATCTGGCGGTAGAGGAGGAGCGCACGGCCGCCTGATCGGTCATGTACGTACGATCGCAAGCATGGCGAGATCCGCGGCTTATCCAGCGGCAACGCTCTACTATTTAGCTTACGGTCTCAACCACATCGATGTCGCCGACGCCGACCGCCTATGGGGACTGGTCGTGCTCTTCTCTGTGGTCCTGCATGGCCTACCGGTGACGCCTATCATGCGGCTGCTGGATCGCCAGCATGGGCGCGATCTCCACAAGGATGAACCAGCCGCTGTTGGAGCCTAGCCTCACAATAAAACAAGGGCGGACGAACGCCCGCCCCTGCATCAATCAGCTCTTCTTGCGCGCGCGCTTCGGTGCGGCAGCGGCCTCAGTATCCTCTTCCTCGTCGGGCTGATCCTCGCCCGCCTCGGTCAGGGCCTCGCCCAATGCCTTTAGCTTGTCCTGCGACTTGTCCGCCTTGTCAGCGATCTTAGTCGTCGCAGCACCAAGCCGGTGAAGCAGAGCATGTACACGGTCGGCGTCGGGCTCATCCTTTTCGAGCTGCTTCCGCAGTGATCCGAGATCGCGAAGGATGCCCTTGGCGCCCACTACATCAAGGTCGGCCAGCGCTGCTTCCCAGTCTTCCACCATATCGGCGCCCTTGGCTGGCTTGGTCGCGTCCAGCCCGCGATTGATCGCGTTCATCGTTCCGGCAAATTTGACGGCCATTAGATATCCTCTCTTGAGGTGCCGGATAATGCCGACGCTCCTTAACGATGCATGATCCCGGATGGTCCGTAACAATCCACAATTATGCTGTCCGCTGGTCTAAAATAACCAGCGGGGTGATGCCGTTGCCCTGCACCGTTCTCGCTCTCCTGCAAAATTTACCGGACCGATTAAGCGTAGCTGATCGTTCAGCCGTCGTTACATATCCGCAGGAGACGAACATGGCTGAGATCGAAACGCTTCAGGAGCTTTACGTTGACGAGTTGAAGGATCTTTGGTCGGCAAACGATCAGATGGCCAAGGCGTTAACGAAGATCGTCGGTCAGGCGACGAACAAGAAGCTCAAGGACATGCTGCATTCGTCGCAGGACGGCATCGCCAAGCACACCGACATTCTGAAGGCGCTGATCGAGGGCCAGGACGAAAAGCTCAAGAAGGAGCATTGCAAGGGTATGGAGGGCTTGGTCGCCGAGGCTCTCAAGCATACCGTTGAGGAAGCGCCAAAGACCGGTCCCGTACTCGACGCAGCGATCATTGCTCAGTATCAGCGTATGACCCACTACGGCATAACTGGCTTCGGCACGGTCTCCGCATTTGCGAAGGCGTTGAAGCTTGATGACGATGTCGCCAAGCTCGATGCTGCGGTCAAGGACATGTACAGCGGTGACGAGATGATGACGGAACTGGCCGAGTCCGCCGTGAACGTGGACGCAGTGGAAGGCTAATTGCCAAACGTTGTCTTGGAATCAAGCCTTTTCAATGCCCGCTTAGAAATCTAGGTGGAAGCGGCGCAGGTGATGCCGAATGAACGGCATCACCTGCGCCAACTTTCAATAGACCGTACGAACGCTCGCTTCACAATCCCAATTTCCGGGTTCACGATCCCAATCGGGACGCTCGGCGAGCTTAGCGTACGATTCCAAACATCCTCTAGCCGGTCCTCTTCCTGCTCGGAGCCGACATTCCAGTGTCGCGAAAATGACGACATTCGAAACGTCCGAAATCTAGGAATTTTGCTACGCGACCGTTCGTTGAACGGTCATCACCAGGGCAAGGCGCCCCCCCTTTCGGGACGGCGCCTCTCGCAGAGGCAGTAACGGCGATGAGCAACACCCCCGATGCTTCGAATAAGTCCTTGATTATCAATCTGTAAACCATTCCAGGGCATACGCGGCGAGTCCGCTTTTACGTGTCGGATACGAAAAAAGCCGTACGTAAATGTCAGGACTAAAGAGCATGACGATGGCAGATCGCCTTGAAGCCGCGTCGACGACAACGGTCACAGCCTCCGTCCTACTAATAGCTCTCATTCTGCAAATCATTGACATCATCTATCCCGCGATCGGCATGGGGCCGGTCTATGTTTTATTGCTAGGCTTGGTCTCGTGGCGGTTAAGTCGCCGTGCAGCGGTCTTTTCAGCGGTAATCGCTATCGTGTTGAATACGCGCGCTACCATTCAAACGGGTATCCCAACGACGACCACGATAACGTTGCTTCGGGTAGGCCTTCGCTGCGCAGTGCTGGCGTTCGTTGTGGCAACGATGTGGGCTTTACGACGCGCTTACGAGCGTGAACGTGCGTCTGCACGGCTCGATGGCATGACAGGCTTGCTGAACAGATCAAGTTTCGAAGCCGCGATGGTCACAATGCTGTCGTCTACGACGATGCCGGTAGTGGTCGGTGTTATGGATCTCGACAATTTCAAGTCCATCAATGACCATCATGGCCATGCCGTGGGCGACGATACGATACGAACAGCTTCGCGCGCTGCCGTACGCGGGCTCGAGAGCTATGGGTTCGTCGGTCGTATGGGGGGCGATGAGTTCGCGTTTATCGCAGCACTCCCGGATGCAGGTAGCGGTGAGCAGTTCGCGATCGACTTCCATCGCACCATCAGTGAGGCACTGATCAGTCTGCCTGCGCTGTCAACGATCAGCATGGGCGCTGTTATAGCCCCGCCAGGTCACCGCCTCGATTACGATGCACTGCTGCTACACGCCGACGGACTGCTTTATACCGCAAAGCGTAACGCGAAGGCCTCTGTCATTGTGGCCGATGTAGGAGCGCCCACGGTGTTGCCGAGTGCGATCCAGCTCGTCAGACGAAGTGATCCAGCGCCTTTGCGCGATCCGCAAACCCGCTTGGTACCTGTTCATTCATAACCGAAACCAAGCCGATGTTGCCCGCCTCGGCTGCCAGCATCGTTGCAAGGGCAGTCGGTTCGAGCGGACGGCTGATATGATACCCTTGAATTGTGGCACATCCTTCCGCGACCGAGAAATCGAATTGCTCCAACGTCTCGACGCCCTCTACGGTGGTGGACATACCCAGGCATGTCCCCATCGTAATGATGGCACGCACAATGGCGGCACTTTCGGGATCCTGGGGTATCTGACGAACAAATGACTGATCGATCTTGATCTTGTCGAACGGAAACTTTCGCAGGTAACTCAACGACGAATAGCCAGTCCCGAAATCGTCCATCGATATACGCACGCCCGATGCCTTGAGTTCGTTCAATGTTGCAAGCGTCCGGTCCTCGTCGGTGAGGAGAACACCTTCGGTAATCTCAAGCTCGAGTCTCTGGGGAGACAGGCCGGCAGCCGCCAGTGCAGCAGAGACATTGGCCACAAGCGAGCGTTCGCGGAACTGAACCGGTGAGAGATTGACGGCAACGCTGATGCCATTCGGCCAAGTTGCCGCTTCGAGGCAGGCTGTGCGCAATACCCAATCGCCAAGCGGTAAGATCAGGCCCGTTTCCTCCGCCAGCCCGATAAACTCGACCGGTGGAATCATGCCGCGTTCGGGATGGTTCCAGCGAACCAAAGCCTCCGCTGACGTTATCTGGCCCGTCCGTGCGTCCATCAGGGGCTGGTAGTGGAGCTCAAGCTGCCCCTCGATTAACGCGCATCGCAGGCCAGCTTCAAGCGTCCGCCGCTCTTGAACCTTGTCGTCAAGCGACACGTCATACCGGCGCCACACCCCCTTGCCGTCCGCTTTGGCGGCATACAATGCGAGATCCGCATTGCGCATGAGTTCCGCCGGATCGTCACCGTCACTTGGCGCGATGGCGATGCCGACGCTGGCCCCGAGATAGAGGAACTGACCATCGAGCATGAACGGAGACGCTTCAATCGCCCTGATGATGCGGGTCGCGAGCGTCGCTGCTGCCTCGAGGTCACCAGCGCCGAGTTGCAGGATAGCGAATTCGTCGCCACCAAGACGTGCAACCACGTCGCCCTCGCGCAGTGTCGTACTTAGTCGGTCAGCCACCATCGCTAATATCAGATCGCCAGCGCCATGACCCAGGGTATCATTGATCGATTTGAACCGGTCGAGATCGAGCATGAGCACGGCAAATACTTGATCGCGTTCGCGCCGTGATGCTGCGTGGACTGCAAGGAGATCGAAAAAGCGTGTTCGGTTGGGAAGCCCTGTCAAGGCATCGCTAAACGCCAGGGTTCGGATCTGCGCCTCGGTTCTGAGGCGCTCGCGTTGATCGCGAACGGCGATGACTGTTTGAATCTTATGTCCCAGCGCAACCTCTTGACGCAATACCCGGACCGGCACCGCATGCCCGGTGGCGTCGATGAGTTGGACTTCGCGTTCCTCACGTTCGGGCAGGCTCGCTATATCCAGTCCGGGTAGAAGCGAGCTGACGAAGCTGCCCGACAACAGTCCTGGCTCATACCCGGAAAGACGCTCGACACTGGTATTGGCGGTCACGATCCTATCGCCCTGGCAGATCAGCAGCCCTTCCAAGGCAACGTCGGCGAGTTCGCGCAGTCGGCGACGATCGCGGCGAAGACGCACTTTGGCCGCGATATCGAAGCGCCATCCGAGAACGGCCAGCAGTATGAGCGCAAACGATACGCCGGCCACCACCGGTGTGATCGCCTGGGGTGACACCGCATCGGCAGGGAAGCGTGCAGCAGGATCGAAATGCAGCGTCATGGCTGCCATGCCGCAGAAGTGGAGGAGCGCGATCGAAAAGATCAGCAGCGGCGCGGCGCAAGCGCGGATACGGCGGTTGCGACTGGCAGCTGCCACCATAGCCAACCCCGAGATCGGCAAGCTGGCAACGATGGAGGGTAGTACCAGGCCGAGGTCCCAGGAGACGCCACCTTGGACGAGATAGGCGGCTTGCCCGACATAGTGGAGCGTTGCGACGCCGATGCCGACGACCAAGCCGGCAATGAACTGTCTAACAGTTCCGCGCGCCCGTATCGCAATAGATACGCCCGTTCCGATGCCGATGATCGCACACGACAGCGATATGAACGTCAATACCGGGTCGAATGCCGCTGGCATGCCGGGCTTGAAGGCCAGCAGTACGATAAAGTGCGTTGCCCACGCGGTACAACCGCTGGCGGTGACGCTGACCAAGCCCCAATAGGTCCGCACCCGCCCCTGGTGCCGCGCCGCGTGATAGGCGAGCGCGAACGAAGCGTAGATGCCGATAGCGCAGACCACGCCGGCAACAACCATAAGGCGGGCGTCGTGCGCGTGAAGAATGCACGCAAACACGGATGACAAGGAACCGATCATCCCGGCATAATGCATTGGCTAGATTAATAAATTTCCCAGCCTTGCAGTACGCATGACTACCTATGGTAACGTTAGTTACTATCCATTCGCTAGACAAGCGACGCACGCATTTCGACCAAGCTGGTATCTATGCGGCGCTCGGCGAACTTTCCCGTGAATTACGATTAGAAGATCACTGGGAAGGGCGGCGCGGTGGCTACGCCCCGAGGCGGTTCGAGGAATCTGAACATCGGGGATACCCGCTCGACGCAAACCACGGTAGCAAGGGAAGACACTCTTCCCCTGCCCCTCTTCGAATGACGCCCGTCTGCCCCTCCGGCTGTCCTGCCAGGGTATGCAAACGACACCTGTTCAGTCGCGAAATTGACCCTGATTGTACAGCCCAATTTGAAAGCGTCATTCCGGGTATACCCGGATTGACGCTAAGCAGGACGTCCCGCCCCTTTTGTGGTAGGTGACGGAAAACCTCTAGATCTTGGTTTCCGCACAATCGGACAAAGCGACAGGGTTTGTCGCATGTGCCGGAAATAGGTTAGAGCAGCCCACGTCGCCTGACCTGCCGCCCGACGAAAATCATGTGTTTTACGACACGTTGACTACAGATCGCCGTAATCGGCAGCGTGTGTGCGCGGGTGAGTTTCTGGTCGTTTTTTGCCCAATAGGCTACACGAGTGTTTGAGGCTTGGCAGATCGCACGCTAGCGGGCTTTTTTATGGAATGGGCAAATGGGCTCTAATGACGAGTATCAGGCGAAGGTAGCGTCCGCGGTGTTGAAGGCAATTGCCGATACGTCCTTGATCGATATTGATGGCGCTAAAACTGCTTACATCCGTTCCGCAGAAGCGTGCGACGCATTAATTACCGCGTTAGCGGTTATTATGGAGGGCGCGCCTCAGTGCAGGACCAGAAAAGGCATGAGAACAATGTCAGAAGCCGCGGGACGCAATCTTCTTGTAATGATGCGAGAAATGGAACTGCTTCGTGCAGAAACGGGTAAAAACCCATTTAACGCTTCAGTGATCTACCCAAATTAGATACGGCTAGTCGGCGATCGGCTTTTTGTTACGGTTGCGTGATCAATGAAAGCTTTGGATCGGTGCCGAAAACGCAACTCCATTAGATTTCCACCAAGCTATAGAACTTGTCTCGAAGACCCACATCACTGGGGGGCCAGATCTGCGCTGGCCATGACCTTTCCAACCCTGTATTTTTCAAACGTTACAGATATTTGCTTCATTTGCGCCGGGTCCCGGTTCGAAGCCGATTTCCATTCTTCGTTCGAGATATACAGCTATCATATTGGGGGCTTTTGGCCGAAATCTTGACCGCAAAAAGAATTCAAAACGTTGAAAGAGGTCGCGTTAGATTGCGCCAAGGTTATCTGCTCGGATTGTGGCCGGGAGAGGTGTCGCTGGAGGTTACTTTCGCGCTCAGCCGGAAGTCAGCTTAGTCTCTGTCGCATCGGCGTATCCGAGGGGCACTCGGAGCCAAGCCCCCCCCGGTTCGTACGAGACGTTAGGACTTCAACGATTTCGCCATGTTGAGATGCGCGGCAACCGTCGGCGTCAAGCCTGCCGCGAACGTCTTCAGCTGGGGCACGTCGCCGGTTGCTGCATATCCCCTAAGCGTATCGAGCGTCTGCTGATGCCCGGCGACCTGCACTGCTGCGTATGCGGTATCGAAATCAGCGCCCTGCTTGGTCTTCAGATCAGCAAGCTTCTGCTGCTGCTCAGCACTCAGCGCCGGGTTGGGCGTCAGAGCTGGCGACAGCGTTGCCGTCAGTGCCTTCAGCTTTGCAGTCGAACCCTCATGCACGGTGATCATCTGGCCAGCGAACTTCTTTACCGCAGCAGATGCGCCGTTAGTTACGGCCAGCTTCGAGGTCTCGATCTCGAACGCATCGCTCGCAGCTGCCATGTTGATGAAAGCCTGCCCACCTGAGGCCGGTGCTGCCATGGCATTATTGGAACCGGCTGCATTCACGCCCGTGGCGGTCGTGTTGGCGTAGGTGCTGTTATCAACGGCGGTCGTATCGTCGGCCTTCTTACCGCATGCGGCTAATGACAGGGTCGCTGCCGATACTAGTGCCAGGGTCTTGAAGTTCATCATACTCTCCATCTGCTCGCATATTACCGCTGCCTGCTCAACGCGTGCCTCCTGAGGACCGTTCCGCACGAGTAACGAGCTCCGGACCGATCCTGAGGTGCGTTCGTTCTAGCGGTCTGCCGGCACAGCTGCCGGCCTTATCGGGACACGGCTATGAGCATCTTCAGCACGATCATGAACAAGGTTTTTCACCACAAAGCCGCACCAGCCGCTGCACCGGCTCAGGCTCCTGCCGCGGCGCCGCAGGCTGCGCCACAGACCGCGCCGACCGCTACCGGCCAGCCCGCCCCCGCAGCCCCGCAGCAGTCCGTCGACGTCGGTGCGGTCCTCAGCGAGATGGCATCAATGAAAGATGGCGGGGGCAACTACCAGAGCTCGATCGTCGATCTTCTGAAGCTGTTGGACTTGGACTCCAGCCTGACAGCTCGCAAGGAACTTGCTGCCGAACTGAATGTCCATGCTGCAGCCGACGGCTCAGCCGAGCAGAACATCGCCCTTCATAAGGCTGTGATGCAAAAGCTTGCCGATAACGGCGGTATCGTTCCAGACAGCCTGCGCAACTAACGCAGCTGATCCGGAGGGGACCGCACCCTACGCGGTCCCCTCCGGCCTCAAACTACTGGGTGAACCGTCCTCACCTTCATCGGGGATGATTGGCCTTCGGAGGCGTTGCACCGACGGTCCTCTGAGCTGCTTGTGCTGGCAGCGTCTGACTACCACGCGGTGGTCCGTTCGGCTCTTTGTGAAAGCCATGTGCGGCGAGCCAACAGATCGTGACGACGAGCGCCACGATCATCACGAAGATGACGATCGCCACAGGGCCGGCTCGCTTGTTTCCTCGTCTCCGCATCACATGCGTTCCCCAGTCGTGCCGTCGGTGGTATCGCCGTGCCGTAGCCCCGTGGCGCCGAGATGTTCGTGGACCTCAAATCTGCCGATTTGATCGAGCAGGACGATCTTAAGTCCGGACGGCTCTATCGCCGCTCGCCGAAGACCGAACCAAGAATACCCCCGAGTCCGCCGCCAAGACCGCCCCCGGGCGCAGCGCCCGCGACTCCGGCACCATCCAGGCTGCCGAGTACAGATCCAAGGATCCCACCAAGACCACCTTGCTGACCGGCCGAGCGCCCTGTCAGACGGCCGGCCACCAGCATAACCAGGATCGGCAGCATCTGCTTCAGAAGCTCGGGCGCCAGGCCACTGCTCTGCGCCGCGTTGTCGGCGACCTCCCGACTGCCGTCCTTCGACCCGAAGATACCGCCGAGGACCTGATTACCGCGATCGATTTGCGTCGGCTCGTTGCCCAAGACGTTAGAGGCCAGGTCTGCACCGCCAACCGTGTTCACATGGGCGTCCACCTGCGCCGTGTTTCTTCCCATGCCGCCCAGAACCGACGGCAGTAGCGCCTCTGCACCGCGCTGGGCTTAGTCACGCGGTATGCCTAGCTGGACGGCAAGTGCATCGATGCCGCCATCTGGGAGAAGGTCATTGAGGTTCATGTCAGCTTCCTTGTTTTGAAGGGTACCAACAGTTACCGGCATCCAGAGGTCCGGTAACTCCCGGTTGATCTAGGCCGTTGGACCGGCAGGCATCCGCCAAGCGCGCGGTGCTCAGTTGGGTAGTTCGGTCGCAGGAGCTGTTGTTCTTCCAGAACGCCGAGTGCGCCACCCCCCCGATGATCATCAATGATCGGCTTCTACGGGGCGAGGTGTCTTGAGTGGATTATTCTTTATCAATACAAAACTACGATACATCAAAGCCATCTATGCTAACATAGATTCCACATATCACCACATGACGGACTATAATATCCAACTACTAGGCCACGTGGACAAAGGTTGACGCGCGTCTGATCGGTTGATTCAAGGCTGTCTTTTGGAGGCGGCGTTGGGCGAGCGGATTGGGGTTTCGGATGATGAGTGGGCTCTGATCGGGCCCCTGCTGCCGTCGGAGCGAGGACGTGGCTGCCGACCCGCGGGAGACAACCGGCCCTATTTCGAAGGCATGGTGTGGATGGCGCGGACAGGCGCGCAATGGCGGCATTTGCCGGATGAATATGGCAAGTGGAACAGCGTGTTCCGGCGGTATCGTCGCTGGGTCGTGACGGGCGTGTTCGAAGCCATGCTGGAGACCCTGGCCGCTGTCGTCGAGCGGGATGTCAGCGCCGACATGATCGACAGCACCGTAGTCCGGGCGCACCACTGCGCCGTCGGGCTAAAAAAAGGGATCAAGAATTCGAAGGGCTCGGCCGTTCGCGAGGCGGCTTCACAACCAAGCTGCACGCCCGCTGTGATGGTCAGGGGCGACCGCTATGTTTCGTCCTGACGCCGGGCCAGGCCCACGACGTGAAGGGCTTCGGGCCCTTGTTCGGGATGCTGGCTGACCGGATCGAGGCCCTGCTTGCCGATAAGGGCTATGACGCTGATGCCATCCGCCAGGAACTCGCCAGGGCGGATGTCGAGGCGGTCATTCCAACCAGAAGTAACCGCCGCATACCGATACCGCATGATCGCGAGAAATACCGTTGGCGCAATCTCGTCGAGCGTTTGTTCAGCAAGCTCAAGAACTGGCGCCGTGTCGCAACGCGTTATGACAAGACAGCAGAGTCATATCTCGGCTTCGTCGCGCTCGCATCAGTTACGCTGTGGCTGCCCTTTGTCCACGTGGCCTAGTTTATGATTCAGAATAACTATAGTCGCCAAGTTAAACCTTTCTGTAATACACGCGATAGCTGCTGTACAGAATATGGTTTATGCAAAAGTTCGAACCCGTGCTGGCCATTTTTAGCGAGGACATGGCTGTACCCGCTGGTCAAAATGACTGGCAAGTCAGGGTAAAGCCGCCGCACCTCCTGGGCCATCTCGAGGCCGTTCATTCCAGGCATGACAACATCGGAAAACACAATGTCGAATACGTCGCGATCGGCACGAAGCTGAGCCAGCGCTTCCGATGCATCGTTCGCCAACACGGTTTTGTAGCCGAGTTCTCTTAGCGCCTCGATCGCAAACTCTCCGACCTGCTCGTTGTCCTCCACGACAAGCACGCTTGCGCCGTCGCCATCAACTTTTGCAGCCGTATCCGCATCGTCTGCTGTCTCGCCTCCGTGGCCGGCCCGCGGTAGGTAGAGGGTGAATGTCGTGCCTTCGCCGATCACGCTGTCGACCCGAACGTCGCCTTCGGATTGCTTAGCAAAGCCGAACACCTGTGACAGCCCTAGGCCCGTTCCATGACCCAGGCTCTTCGTTGTGAAAAACGGCTCGAAGACGCGCGTGGCTGTATCCGCATCGATGCCACTTCCTGTATCGCTGATCGTAACGGCGATGAAATCGCCAACAACGGGTTCATGGGACCGAATGGCGGGAATACCAGAAACTGGCCCAATGGCGATCGACAGATCTCCCTCGCCATCCATGGCATCGCGGCCGTTAATACACATATTTACGATGGCGGTGTCGAATTGACCACGATCCGCCAACACAAAGCTGGTATCTTCCGGCACGTTAGTGACAAGTTTAATTCGCGGTCCCACCAGGGTGCGGACGATCGTACCGACCTCTTCGACGCTCTGACCGCAGTCGAAAACCTCCGGTGCTAACGCCTGACGCCGCGCGAAGGCTAGTAATTGCGCGGTCAGCTTGGCTGCCCGATCGGCACTCTCGCCTATTGCATCGATATACCGGGTCTTGCGGCTATCCTCGATTTCCGGGCGACGCAGCAGATCGACCGATCCCCGGATCACCGTCAGTAGATTGTTGAAGTCGTGCGCGACGCCTCCGGTCAACTGGCCCACGGCTTCCATCTTTTGCGCCTGGGCAAGTTGCGCCTCGGTTTCCTTGCGTACCGTGATATCAAAGATCACACCGGCCATACGGGTTGGTGCACCTGCCTCATCGTGCATGAGACGCCCCTTGGCCACGATCCACTTTGATGTGCCATCAGCCGCATCGATCGGACATTCGATATCCAGCAGGCCTGTGCGCGAAGCTTTCTCGAAGGCCTTGGCTGTTAGGTGCCTGTGGCTTTGCTCGACATGCGATAAAAAGATATCAATGGTCCAATCGGGCAGCATCTCGCTGTAGCCGAAAATCCTATCATGACGGGGTGTCCGCCGTGCACTGCCGGTTGCGAGGTCGATATCCCAACCGCCCATATCGGCCGCGGAAAGTGCGACCTCCAAGCTTGCCCTTGTTGCTTCTAGTTCTCGTGCGATCTGCCGCTCGCCAGCGATCGACCCTGCGTGGTCCTGATCTCCGTTCGATTCATCCGGCGCTCGATCTTGCATGTGCCGAAATATCCTAGTTTTTTTAAAGTGCGTCGCTGGCTGGCATGTCCATCACCACGAACGCATGAAGAACCATTTTGGAGACAACGCCGATCACGCATTTGACGAATTCGCAAATACTTTGTTGAACCGATAGATATCGGTGCTGATCGGCACGGTTCTTCAGCGCAAAACGTCACCTCTCAGGGATTTAGGCCGTGACGCAACCAATAAGTGAACCCGGAATGTAAGTAGTTTCACAATGGACGCGGCAGGTAAAGTGAGGAAGGCCACGAACCGATCGCGTATTCAGTATTACATGCGGTAAGGCGCGCCGAATTACATAATTTATATATTTCGGCAAAATCGGGACAATTGTCGTATTAAAAATTATGACAACCAAAAAAAAATGCGCTTTTCCAGAAAAACCTTTTGCCGCAAAGAATGATGATTTACCACGACAAACAAGTATTTTTTTATGGCTGGTATCTTGGCTTGGGTAATAATTTCACTCGCTGATCCGCCCTGCGTTTGTCAGCGGAGCGTCGAGGGTAAACACCAAGCCATCTGCCGGATATTCGAGCAAAGCCGTTCCCTTAAAATAGGATTTCAGCGACCGCTCGATCATCATTGAACCGAACCCGCGGCGGATGGGTGCAGTAACCTCGGGCCCCCCAAACTCTTGCCATACCATCCTGAAGCGCTGCGCCGATTCGTTAGATCCGCGTATGACCGACCAGCACAGACCGACGCGGCCCGTTTCGTTCGACAACGCACCGTATTTTACAGCGTTTGTCGCAAGTTCGTGCAGCGCCAGCGCAAACGCTAACGTGACTTCGGGTACTAAAATGATGGGCGGTCCTTCGACCGTAATCCGGTCACCGATACCGCCATGCGGAGCGAGTGCCTTTGCAACCAGATCGCAGAGGTTGGCGGAAGACCAGGATCGCGCCGTCAGAATGTCTGTCGCCTGCCCAAGGGCAGCAAGCCGTGACGAAAGCGCGTCGCCTGCGGAGGCGAGATCGTCCGCCTGACGCAAGGATTGCGATGCGACAGACTGGACGACGGCGAGCACGTTCTTGAGACGGTGGCTCAACTCGTTGTTGAGAAGAAGCTGCTGTTCCTCCGCCTTCTTGCGCTCGCGCAGATCGCGCGTGACCGTCCCGTAGCCGACGAGCTTCCCGTCAAAATCGACCACCGGGAAGACGGTTTGAAAGACGGGGATCAGCTCCCCGGTGGCGAAGTGTCGGAACATCCGCTCCCCCGACCAGCTACCATACTGCGAAACGGCCGGCAGCACTTCGTCGCGGACGATTGCCGCCTCCTCTGGTGGAAAGAAGTCGGCGATGCTGATCTTTTCTAAGTCCGCCGGAGCCAGGCCCACTAAGCGGCAGGCGGCGTCGTTCAGGAAGAAAACGTCGCCACCAAGATCCGCCATGCTGATGAAGTCGCCGCTGTTCTCGACGATGCGCGCGAGCTGCGCCCGTTCAATTTCCTGTTCACGCCCTGCGGTGATGTCGCGGGAGACCGACAAGATGCGCTCGGGCCTGCCGGTCGCGTCACGGATCGGGCTCACGGCGACGTTCCACCACCGCATGTTACCCGCCATCGTCTCTGCATTGCCCGTGAAGCTGCTAGCCTTTCCGGCACGGGCTCCCTCAATCGCGGCTACAGCTTGTGCGTTGCCCTGCGCATGCCAGAAGTCAGGCCACGGGCACCCGACGATCGTGCTGAAGTCGCTCACCTCCATGATCTTCTGGCCGCCTTCGGACATGAAGGTCATCTTGCCTTCCAGATCAAGAACCTTGATGCAGTCGGTCGAGCTGGCCAACACGCTGGCAAGAAACCCCTCTCTTGCAGCCAATGAGGCGTAGGCCGTTTCCCGGTCCGCAAATGCGGCGCGAAGCTCCGCACCCAGGGCAGCTATGCCGCTGGCTATGACAAGGAACAGGACGCTGCCGATCCACTGCGCACCGCTTAGCCAAACAGGGTTGGACAGGCTGCCAATCGACAGGCCTGCGACGATCGCGGCCAGAGTAGCACCGTAGATGCCGGGGTTGCGTCCCAGCAACAGGCCGATCATCAGCACTGCGGGCATAAAGAGTAGCCACGGTACCAGCGCAGTGATGAGCAGCGCACGGATCAACCCGACCGTCACGATCATCAGCGTTGCGATCATATACCGGCTGCCGGGGGACAGGCGTTGCGTCAGCGACCAACCCAGCAGGCGGTTCAGTATCGACGATGTCTTCGCGTTCATTATGTCTTACGCCATCATAGCGCAGCCCGAATGCCCGCCTCGTTCAGCTGAGCTAGCGATAAGTCGATACCTTGAGAATTGGGACATGCGCGGCGGGTTTCCATCAGCTTGGCACTTTTTAACTCGGAGTTGGAGGTGGCTGACCGACGGCCCCTATATCACCGCACTCATTCATCTTCTTGCCTCTTTACCTCAACGGGTGGAAAACCAACAATGTCGTACGTTGCCGATGCGATTCCGATACCTGCCTCGTCGAGACCCGCCAAAATGTGGCGGCTCATAGCGTCCTTGATGCCGCGGATGCCGTGGGTGGTGACAATAAAGCGCACGGTCAGTTCGAGCCAATTGTCCGTGATCCGGTAGAACACCTTTGGATCTAGGTCGATTGGATCGACCCCGAACCGCGCCTGAAGCTCTGTCTTGGCTTCGGCTGCAATCTCCTCTGCCCGGCCGGCAAAACGATTCGCCGCGTCGAGCATTACGGCCTCGACCTTCGCGCGGTCGGCTTCGTATGTGATCGGGATCGCCATCTCCTCCCAGATAAACGGGAAGTCGCGCGTATAGTTATAAACCGGCTCTGCGAAGATCTTGGCGTTGCTGACCGTCACGATGCGTCCGGTGAACTGCCGGCTCTTGACCCACATCGCGGGGTCTGCGCCCTGAACGCTGGGCGGTTGTCCCATTTCCATAATCGTGGTCTGGATAAAGCCGAGGCGGATGACATCGCCCCGGACGCCCCCCATCGAGATGCGGTCGCCAACATTGAAAGTGGCACCGCGCAAGATGACGAAATATCCTGCGATCGAAGTCACAGGTTGTTGCAGCGCAAAGGCAAGGCCGGCGCTCACTAGGCCAAGTGCGGTAGCGAGGCGGGTAGGATCGCTGAACCAGATCGACAGCAAGCCGAGTATAAGGATGATCGCACTGAGCAGGCTGATACCTTGCCGTGTCCAGAACTTGGTTTGGATCGACGAGTGATCGGTCTTTCGAAGCGCCAGGCCAACTAACCAGCGCAGCGTCCGGCTTACGACAACGACGATCGTGACAAAGGCAAGCGAGAGTAGCAGCTTCTGCCCGTTCTCAGGGGTGACCCCAACCCACTTGATGCCAAGGAATTCCATCGTCGTTATCTCCGCGCAACCGACTTCACGCCGGACAGAACAAGGCCGGCCAACGCGAGCGTTGGCCGGCCTCTGCAGTTTGACCTAGCGTCTTAGATGTCGTCGCCGAGCGCGCCCTTGACGTTGCCCTTGACGTTCTGCGCAGAGCCCTTCAGCTCCTGCGCCTTGCCTTCAGCTTCAAGCTTTTCGTTTCCGGTCATCTTGCCAATGCCTTCCTTGACGTTGCCAGCGATCTTGTTGCCGGCCGCGTCCAGCTTGTCGGTGAATTCACCCATCGTTCTTCTCCTTGGTTGAAAGCGTATCTAAGCAGAAATCTAAGCAGAAATTTCAGCGCGCAGAACCGCGGCGAATGAGGTTGACTATCGCAAGCAGGAGTACTGCGCCTAGCAGCGACACGAGGAACGACGTGATGTTCAGCGGCGCCTCGTTGATTGAACCGCCGTTGATGATCAGCCCGCCAATGAACGCACCGACGATGCCAACGATCACATTGAGGACGATGCCGTTGTTATCGCGCATGATGAGGCCCGCTAGCCAACCGACAACACCGCCGATAACGAGCCAGATGAGGATACCGATCATGTCATTCTCCTGTTGATTCTAATGTCAGCCGTCGGATCTGGCGGTCGTCGAGGTACGTTTAGCGGCAACGCGACGCATTTTGGGCTCGGGCGCCGTGGCGGCCGAAGATCGCGCCAATACGAACGCACCGATCGCGAACAACGCGATCGCACCCCCGATCAGGTAGAGCGGCCCATTATCGCCCATGCGATCGCGGATCGCCTCGTCCCCTTTGCGGCCAAGTTCGCGACCACGGTCGATGACGCCGGCAACAGTGCCCGGCGCGTCATCGACAACCTCCGAAATCACATCCCTGACCTTACCATAGCCATGCTGGACGGCACCGGCGACCTGATCGACAACCCCGTCGCCTTGTAGGCTCTCGCTGCCGGTCACGTCGCCGAGCTTGCGCTCACCTTTTCCCAGCAGTTCCCGGCCCGCTCCGACGATCCTGTCTTCGTTCATGCCCAATCTCCCGATCGCCGTTCGCGACGCCAATAACGAGATACGACTAGCCACGATGTCGTAAAAGATGCGGTTGCATCAGGCGTTCTGATACAAGCCATTCTGGTGCTACCTGTGACGAGCGATCATAGGGTCTGGCTGTAGCTTTGAAGGGTGGGAAGTGATTATGGGGGACAAAGCGGAAGTCCGAGGGCTCGTGGGCATCAAGGATACAGCTGATCTCGGTAATCTCCGACTGATCGTCGCCGGACTAACCGAAGGCGTCATGCTGATCCATCCCGACCAGACAATCCTATGGGCCAACGATGCCGCGCTTCGCATGCACGGCGTCGGAACGCTCGACGCGTTAGGTGAAACCGTTGACGAATATCGGCAGCGCTTTGCGTTACGCTATCGCAACAATCATCGGCTCGAAATCGGCGAATACCCGATTGACCGTGTTTTGTCGGGAGAGGCCTTCACTGAAGTCACGGTAGAGGTGACCCCTGCCGGAGACGAAGACCCGCGCTGGGTACACCAGATCCGAAGTCTCGTGCTCGTCGACAAAAAGGGCGATCCGGATTGCCTGGTCCTGGTCCTGCTCGATATTACCGAACGTGCGCAGGCCGAGGAGCGCTTTAGCCAGGCGTTCAACGCAAATCCCGCACCTGCAATGATCGGACGTCTGTCGGATCTTCGCCTTATCAAAGTGAACCAGGGCTTTCTCGACATGACGGGGTTCAAGTCCGACGCGATCGTTGGGCGGACCGTCTACGAGCTCGATCTTTTTACCCGTGCTGCGGATCGTGAAACCGCGCACGCAAGACTCGCCGACGGTAAATCCGTGCCCCAGATGGAAACCGAGCTTGCACTGCCTGACGGCACCGACAAGCTGGTCCTCGTCGCGGGCCAGCCGATCGACATTGGCGATGAGTGCTGCATGCTCTTTACCTTCGCCGATCTAGAACCGCGGCGAAAAGCAGAGACAGCACTGCGATCAAGCGAGGAACGGTTTCAAAAAGCGTTCGATCTGGCACCCGTCGCGATGGTCATCGCGTCACTTAGGAATCATAGCCTGTTAAATGCGAACCGCGCCTTTTACGCAATGACAGGACATGAGGCGGGCGGCACGCTCGGCCGCAGTCCCGGAGAGCTAACTTTGTGGGACAATTCAGTTACGCGGAGGCGGTTGGAGGACGCAGTAGAACGGACCGGCGGGTTACAGGGTGCAGATGCCAAAGTACGAACCCGCAAGGGTGGCATGCTCGACTGTTTCGTGTCTGCTGCAACGATCGACATGGCGGGTGATCCGTGTGTGCTGTGGGTCATTCAGGACATCACCGAACGGCGTCACTCCGAGATGGAACTGGTGACGGCTATCGAAACCGTCATGAGCGACGCGAGCTGGTTCAGCCGCAACGTCGTCGAGAAGCTCGCCAATCTGCGTGCGCAGCAGTCGGGAGAGCCGACCAAAGACATTACCGAGCTGACGTCCCGGGAAAAGGAGGTTCTGGGGCTGGCATGCCAGGGCGAGGACGATGCCGCAATCGCATTGGCGCTGGGCATGTCGCGGACTACGGTTCGCAATCATATCGGCCGCATTTACGGTAAAATCGGCGTCAACAAGCGCGGTGCCGCGATTGTCTGGGCGCGTGAACGCGGGCTGGCGAAGACGCCTGTGAAACCGCCGAAGGTGGGCTGACACCTTTTTTGCAGTGTTGATACAATTACGCCTGTGGCGCTGACGCAGGCGTCTCTTTCGAGCAGATTGAGGCGCGGCTAACTGTCATCCGTTGAGGTGTCCGCTTGTCAGACGCTTCCCTAAAAGGAGTCGCCCATGACCGACCGTCCCGCGAATGAAGCTCGCCAGTCTCGTGCCTCTATCAAAGAGGCCATCGCGAAACTGATGGGTGACGATGCCACGGCAGCCGAGGGTGGCGCCGAGAAGGCAGCAGCTACGGCTGCCAACCATAATGGTGCCGCAGGCGTAGCCCGACAGGAGAATTCAAATGGCCGACCATGACCATGATGTCAGCGTCCTCAATGGCTTGATCGAGACAACGCTCGATAGTGCAGACGGATACGCCGAAGCCGCCAAGGATATCGGCAACAGCCGTTACGGCGCGATGTTTACCGCTCGCGCTACCGAGCGCCAGCAAGTCGCCAAGACGCTGCAGGCTCACGTCGTGGGCCTCGGTGGTGAACCGGAGGATGACGGTACTATTCTCGGCAAGGCGCACCGCATGTTCACCAACCTGCGTAACAGCATCAGCGGCGGTGATACGAATATCGTCGATGAGGTCGAGCGTGGCGAGGACCACATCAAAGCCAAGTTTGAAGATGCGATGAAGGACAATGCGCTGTCCCCGCAGGTGCGCTCAGCCATCGACGAAGCTTATGGCTCGGTCCGTGCCGGTCATGACCAGATGCGCGATCTTAAGCACAGCCTTCACGGCTCCAACTGATACCAGTGAGGAGCGGCATCGCCGTTTCCCACCTTAGTAAGGATGAAATGATGAGGGCGTCGATCATCACGCTTGCCGCATGTTTGGCCTTGGCGGCATGTCAGGGACCGGGCGAGAAGGCTGGAGAAGCCAAAGACAAGGCGGACGCCGCTGCTGCCGGGCGGCCGTATTCCAGCGACGGTCCAAACGAGAAGGCCGGCGAAGCGCAAGATCGGGCGACCAGCGCGGCCAACAAAGCGCGCGACGCGCAGGCCGACGCGATCAAACAGCAGGGTGACGCTATTCGAGAGGAAGCCGACCAGAAGGCGGACAAGCTCGAGGCACAGGCAAAGCAACTGCGTGATGAAGCGGACAAGCGAGCGTCTGTCTTTGACCAGCGCGCCAAGGCTGTCAGGCAGTAACGTCGCATGACCTCTGCACAGACCGGGTCCGAAAATCGCAAAGCGGCACCAGCTGCCGGAGGCGCTCATGGCCGTTCGGCTCGGGAATTCTGGCAAATTCCGCGTGCGGGCTGGTGGGACATTGCCAAGCGGACCTGGTCCGAGACTGGCGAGGACAATATCAGCCTGCTCGCAGCCGGCGTCGCCTTTTACAGCTTCCTGGCGTTCGTGCCGATGCTTGCCGCTATCGTTCTGATCTACGGCATCGTCGCTGATCCTAGCGACGTCACGACCCATATGCAGACTCTGATGCAGATCTTGCCGACCGACGCTGCAAAGATCGTTGCCGATCAGATGAAGAGCCTGACGGAAACGCCGGTTACCCGCACCACCGTAGGCCTCATCATCGCCATCCTGCTTGCAATCTATGGTGCGATGCGCGGTGCAACGTCGATTATCGGTGCGCTTAACGTGACTTACGGCGAGCGAGAAACGCGGAACTTTTTTCGTACCACAGGGCTCTCTCTTGCGCTCACCGTCGGGGCCATCCTGGTCGCGATCGTCGCGATGAGCGCGATCGGTGCTATGAGCCTGATCGGCACCCTGATCCATCTGCCCGGTTTTGCAGCGCCGCTCATCACGGGAGGATTGTGGCTCTTCACGGCATTGATTGCGAGCGGACTAGTTGCGGTGGTCTATCGGTACGGGCCGGATCGCGAAGATGCGAAATGGACATGGTTGACCCCAGGAGCGGTGTTTGCGAGCATCGGCGCGCTACTCGCGACTTTCCTGTTCGGCCTCTATGTAAGCCGCTTCGCCGGTTATAATGCAACCTACGGCGCGCTCGGTGCCGTCGTCTCGTTTCTGATGTGGCTCTACGTCACTGCGTTCGTCGTGCTCTTGGGCTCGGAGCTCAATGCCGAGATCGAACGGCAAACCGCGCAAGACACCACGACTGGGCCCGATACCGCGATTGGCGACCGTGGGGCTGTGATGGCCGACACCTGCGCAAACGGGTCCGACGACACGAATGATGCGCCCGAACCAGCTTCGCCGAGTTCATACGCGCCGGCTAATCGCGGAGTGATACTGGCGCCGCTCGTTGCCGGCACGATAGCATCCAGAGCGTCCCGGCACGTCGGCGATGTCCAGATCGGTATTATACCCGCGACGCTCGTCTCGCTGGGTCTGACGTTGATGGGGCAGCGACACCGCGCGAACCACGGATTTGCTTGCCTTGCGCTCGGTGCGGCGCTCACCCTTCGCGCTCAAGCCAAAATACGGGCTTCGGCCGATGAATTAGCAGAGCGAGCAACGTCATGAGCAACGGCGACAATGTAGCAGGCTACAAGGATGTCATAACCGGTAGTCGCGATGCCGTACCCGCGCCCGAAGGTGCCGCACAGATCCGGCCCGTGTCAGCGCCTGAACTCAAGACCCTGGCCGGCGTTGCCGTCGGAACGCTGGTCATCGCCGCGCTCTATTTCGGTCAGGAGGTGCTGATCCCGATCACACTTGCTGTGATGCTGTCGTTTGTTCTCTCGCCGGTCGTTAACATGCTCCAGAAGCTCCGATTGTGGCGCGCGCCGGCGGTCATTCTGACCGTGCTGGCCGCCTTGGGCCTATTAGGGCTGATTGGTACGCTCATCGGCAGTCAGGCGGCCTCGCTGTCGGCGAATGCCCCGCAATATGCGCAAACGATCGAGGCAAAGGTGAAGGGCGTCCAGGGTTTTGCCTTGTCGCGCATGGCTTCGATCACGAAGCAGCTTGGCGGAAACAAGTCCGTGGCGCCTGCGGTAGCGTCTGCTGGTCCCTCGCCAAACCTCGACGCAGCGCGTCCGGCGACCGGAGGGCCCCGCAAGCCCGTTCCCGTTGAAGTCGTCCAGGAGAGCACCTCGCCGTTCACCATAGCTAAGACGGTGCTGGCTCCGATCCTCGGCCCGCTGGAAACGACGGTCATCGTGCTCATCGTCGCGATCTTCGTCCTCATGCAGAAGGAGGACCTGCGCGACCGGTTTATCCGTGTGTTCGGATCGAGCGACCTCCACCGGACGACGCGGGCAATGGACGACGCCGGTCAGCGCCTTAGCAGGTACTTCCTGTCGCAGTTGGCGGTAAACACCTGCTTTGGTGTCGTCATCGGACTTGGCTTATGGGCGATCGGCGTCCCATCTTCGGCGATGTGGGGGCTTATGGCAGGGCTGCTCCGGTTCGTGCCGTATATTGGCTCCTTCCTTGCAGCCGTCGCACCCGCGGCACTTGCCGCTGCTGTCGATCCCGGCTGGACAATGACGATCGAGGTCATTGCGCTCTTCGTCATCGTCGAGCCGATCACCGGCTATGTCGTCGAACCGCTGCTCTACGGTCATTCCACTGGGCTTTCGCCGGTGTCGGTCATCGTCTCGGCGATTTTTTGGACGTGGCTGTGGGGGCCGATCGGCCTCATCATGTCGACGCCCCTCACTCTGTGCCTCGTCGTGATGGGTCGCCATGTGAAAAGCCTCGAGTTTTTCGATGTCTTGCTCGGCGACCGACCGGCTTTGACGCCGGTCGAGAGCTTCTATCAGCGGATTCTGGCGAATAATCCCGATGAGGCGCTGGCGCAGGCCGAAACGCTGCTGGGTGACCGCTCGCTGACCGAGTATTATGACGGCGTCGTGCTCGAAGGGCTTAAGCTCGCCGTGGAAGATGAGGCGCGCGGTACGATCGACAAAGCAGGCGCGACGAAGATGACGCGCTCGATGCTCGACGTGATCGAAGATTTGGCACCGCGCGCAAAGGCCGAAACACCTGTGGCGGGACCGGTCGCGGTGGCCTGCGTGGCTGGGCACGGTCCGTTCGACGACGCCGTTTCTGCCATGTTGGTCCAATTGCTCGGTCAGCGGGGATCGATGGCGAAGATCATTCCCAACGGCGATGTCTCACGCGATCGTATCGCCACGCTCGACCTTACCGGTATCGCCGTTATCGCGGTCTCGTATCTGGAGGTGACCGGCTCGCCAGCACAGCTCCGGTATCTTGTTCGCCGCCTGCGGGAGCGAGCGCCGGCCGCCCGCATCGTCGTCGGGTTGTGGCCGCAGGGCGAAGCCGCGCTCAGCGATGCCGAGATCCAGCGTGCGCTTGGGGCTGACCGCTACGTCGGTTCGCTAGCCAGCGCCGTGGACGAGATAGACCAGCTGCGCATTGGCAGCGATGCCGTTCGCTCGGCTGCATAAAAAACCGAAAGAGGACTGACGATGAGGCCATATCTGGGGGAGTTGATTGGCACATTCGTGCTGGTATTTGGAGGATGTGGCAGCGCTGTTCTGGCAGGCGGGCACATCGGTTTCGCTGGGGTCGCTGCGGCGTTCGGGCTGTCGCTGCTGGCGATGATCTATACCGTTGGTCCCATCTCCGGCTGCCACCTCAACCCAGCGGTCACGCTCGGGATGGTGCTTAGCCGCAAGTTCGACGCTCGACGTGCACCTGGCTATATGGCAGCCCAGATCCTGGGTTCCATCCTCGCGGCCGCATTGCTGTACGCTATCGCATCGGGCACCGGCCACTTCGACGCGGTCACGAGTGGTTTTGCCTCGAACGGCTACGGCGCCCGTTCTCCTGACGGTTACAGCATGTCCGCTGCGTTCCTGATCGAGGTAACGCTCACCGCGTTACTAGTTTTGACGATCCTAGGCGCGACGGACTTCGCTGCTCCGGTCGGATTCGCCGGCATTGCCATCGGTTTATGCCTGACGCTGATCCATCTCGTCTCGATTCCTGTGACCAATACGTCGGTCAATCCCGCGCGCAGCATAGGTCCAGCGCTATTCGCGGGGCCCGCGGCCCTGTCTCAGCTCTGGCTGTTCATCGTGGCGCCACTGATCGGCGGTGCGGTCGCGGCTGCAGTCTACGCCGTCATTCGTCCGATCGAGCCGGGTGCCCAGCTCTCCATGCGCCGAGCTACCCAATCGTTGCCGACCGAGCAGGAGCAGAGATTGGCAGCTGTCGAGGCGGTCGTCGCTGCCGAGCTTGCACCCGATCTCAAAGGCTAGACCGAGGTCGCAGACCTCCGTCAGCCACCCACTCCCAACCGAGCGAAGGAAATATTATGAAGCTCTACACCTCACTGACACTAGCCGTTCTGGCAGTTGCTTCCCTCACGGCTTGTAGTCAGAATGCACGCGATCAATCCGCACAGGCCGGCAACGCTGTCGCAGCGGACGTTAGCGCAACGACCGACAATGCAGCCGACCGGGTAGATGCGTCCACGGACCATGCCGCGGATCGCGCCGGCGACCACCTGTCGAACGCAGGCGACAGGATCGAAGCAACTACCGATCGCGCTGGAAACACAATTTCCAACGGGGCGGATAAGGCTGCCGACGCCACGGGAAATCTGCTCGAGAAGGCAGGCAAGAAGCTGAAAGACTGATCGACCGCAACGTCGACAGTCTGATCGCAATGACGATCGACCTAGACCGACCCAACCGCGGTTCGATCGAGATATCGAAACAGCCCCTGATCGATGCGTTGGACGCTCTCCCGAAACAGTAGCAGGGTCAGGCTTCAGTTGGTGGCGTGCCTTGTCGGTCGACGCCACCTGCCTTCTGCCACGGCCACCTTCCATCGATTTCGACTTCAAGTGAGAAGCTCAAGAAAGTGCGGATCAGGACGATCCCGGCGAGTACCAGCAGGCTTTCGATCGTCGGTTCAACCGCAACGGTATTGATGATGTCTGCTGCGACCAAAAACTCCAGACCAAGCAGGATCGAACGGCCAAGACTGGATCGGAAGTCGGACGTCAGGACCGATCGTGATGACCGACCAGTCACCATGCCGATCAGAAAAACGATGAGCGACCCAAACGCGCCGATGACGATTATAGCGGTGCCGACGATCTCGACGGCGCTGGTCGCCAGATGGATCCAGTACGCTTCCTGATTCACGCCGATCAACTCCGCTGATCTGTCACTGTAAATCGTGTTCGAGATGAGCGCGAGCGTGGTGGCCATCGTTATTATCCGGCCGGCCACGTATCCCCCGACCGGACGTAGCCCGCGATTGGAACACCTGCGATCCATTAACCTATTGCGTCGATAGCCGCTACATGACTGAATGCGAAGAACTGGTAGATCACCTCCATGCGAAAGCTCGTGACCAGGTGCATTTGGCGCTGCTGGCGAAAGCCGTGCCAGTAGCCGCCATGCATCTGGAACTGGCCGAATTTCGCGAGCAACAAGCTCATTTCGCCGAGGAATTGTGTGAAGATGCCTAAATCCTCACTGGTAAGCAATTAACAGCCCGTTTCCCCGTCCGATCGATCATCTTCGTAAGATGGCGTTGTTATCGCACTCGTCGTTAGCCAGGGAAGGAAATGGAACTCGTCAACGCGTTTTTGAATGGCGCACATAAGCGACGTTATCCCACCGCATGTACGACAAACCTAGTCTGAATCATGATTGTGCGACAAACAGGTGATTTCGGACTGCAGCCTCTCGATCGTCGCAAAACGCCGTCGCTAACCCTGATGGCGACTACCATGTGTTTTCCCACACGGCTGCGGTTGGCGGTGGGCACGGTGCCTTTTCGACGGCCTAGCCATTTTGCGCATTGCATTGCAGCCGACCAATTTGAACCCCTAGAGCCGCAACGTGTTTATCCTGTGCCAGCCTACTCCCGGAAAGAGCGGCTGGTCGGCTCGCCCTTGGCTGACCCTGGGGGCGGGCCGTTTAACAGCGGCTGCTTCGCATGGTTTTCAGATGGCAACGCTACTTGAGACACGTAGTCTTCATGTCCACAGCGGCTGATGCGCTTGCAAAGTCTGGCTAACACTCAGGCGGGCTTTGCGGCAAATGAAGGTGGGGAGTTCGCAGTGGAGAGCCGATTGGAACACGATGCGTGGTGGCAGACCTATTTGGACGGCTGGACGGCGCTCCCTTTTCATGACCTGATTGCCGCTGCCGCGATCCTGAGCACCGCGCTGCTTCTAGGAGTCCTCGCAGCACGTCTTGCCTGCCGTTACCTTCTACCTGCCTTGGCACCGAGGCAGGCCGACGTAATTTCATCGCGACTGATGGCACTTACACGCTCTGGCGTAACAGCGATGGTCCTGGCAGCTTTCCTTGGTGTCCGCGGGCTGGACCAGGGAGCGGATCTCCTCCTCGCCACGGGCCTCGCTATCGCCGTTGCGGCGTTTGCGTACGAGATTGCCCGTTCGCTCGGACTGCAGAGCCGGGCTGCATCGCTGATCGCAGCCGCGTTGCTATTTATCGTGCTTGCAAGTCGCCTGGGTGGTCTGGCGCCGCTCATAGCGGGATTAGACCGCGCCAACATGCGTGTAGGCACCCGCCGCATCTCGTTGCTTGACGTCGTCAACGCGGTTGGTCTGTCGCTATTCTTGTTCATTGCCGCCCGCGCGTTGCTCGGCTTTATCCTGCGCTGGATTAGCCGGGCACGTCTGCTCGATGCAGCGCAACGGGTACTGTTCCAGAAGCTTGCTCAGATCACCGTCGTCACCGTTGCTATCTTCGTCGGGATCGACCTGCTGGGCATAGATCTTACTGCGTTGGCAGTTTTCTCGGGGGCGTTTGGGCTGGCGATCGGTTTCGGCCTGCAAAAAACGCTCGGTAATTTGATCGCAGGTCTGATCCTGCTGCTCGACCGATCAATTAAGCCCGGCGACGTCATCGCAGTCGGTGATACCTTTGGCTGGGTCAACAAGATCGGTGTTCGCGCTGTCTCGGTCCTGACCCGGGACGGCAAGGAACATCTGATCCCGAACGAAAGGCTAATGACCGACGAGGTTGAGAACTGGTCCTTCTCTAGCCGGGACGTCAGGATTCATGTAGGATTTCGCGTCTCCTTTGATTGCGACTTGAGGCTGGCCCAACGGCTCGCGGTTGAAGCCGCCAGCATTTCGCCACGCGTGCTAACAGAACCCGCGCCCGTATGCTGGATCAAGGCCTTTGGCGACAACGGGGTCGAGTTCGACCTAAGGATCTGGATCGACAGTCCGGAGGCAGGAGTGGGAAACGTTACGAGCGACGTTTTCTTTCGTATTTGGGACCTGTTCAACGAACACGGCGTCACTATGCCTGTGCCTCAACGCGATTTGCGTTTTCACGTCCCATTGGCAGAGAATTCGACGCCGATCATCCCACCGCGTCACGACGTCCCGATCGCGAACGAGTAGGCAAACGGCCTTCCAGCCTCACGGTCTTCCGAACGCCAATTTTAGGGCCAAGCGGCGACCGTGACGCCAAATTGCCTTTCGCAGCAAGGGTCAGCGGCTGCTGACCCGCCACAGCGTATTGCCTAAATCATCGGCAACGAGGAGCGAACCGATGCGGTCCACCGCCAATCCCACCGGGCGGCCTCGCGCCTTGCCGTCGCTGTCCAGAAATGCGGTCACGACATCACGAGCCTTCCCCGCAGGCCTGCCATTGGCAAAGGGAATATATACGACCTTATAGCCATTGAAGGGGGCTCGATCCCAGCTACCGTGCTCGGCGACGAATGCCCCGCCCTGGTATCCGGGCAATTTGCCAGCTGTGTAGAAGGTCAGTCCCAACGGCGCGACGTGACTGCTCAGCGCATAATCCGGCGCGATCGCTTTGGCGACCAGGTCGGGACGCTGCGGCATCACGCGCGGATCCACATGCTGGCCATAATAGCTGTACGGCCATCCGTAGAAGGCGCCGTCCTTTACGGAGGTGAGATAGTCGGGAACGAGGTTCGGCCCGATCTCGTCGCGTTCGTTGACCACGACCCACAATTTGTTGGTGGTTGGCTCCCATGACAGGCCATTGGGATTACGGAGGCCGCTCGCATATATCCGGTGGGCTCCGCTAGCGCGATCCACTTCCCACACTGCGGCCCGCTCGCGCTCTTCACCGATGCCGTTCTCGGTGATGTTGCTGTTCGATCCAATCCCGACATAGAGTTTCGAGCCGTCCGGGCTCGCAAGTAAGCTTTTGGTCCAGTGATGATCGATTGGTCCGCCAGGAAGCTCGGTCAGCACCTGGCCTGGCACCGTAATCCTGGTCTCGCCGGTGACATAGGGGTATCGAACGATCGCATCGGTGTTCGCCACGTACAGATCGTTGCCCACCAACGCGACGCCGAACGGCGACACGAGGTGGTCTAAAAAGACGGTTTTCAGCTCGGGTTTGCCATCGCCGTCCGCATCCCGGATCAACGTGATACGATTTCCGCCCTTGGCGCCTGCACCAGCGTACTTTTGCACCCACCCCATGATCAGGTCCTTGGGCCGGGTGATCGGTTCGTAACCCGGTCCGTTCGCCTCAACGATCAGGATATCGCCGTTGGGAAGTACGTAGGGCTGGCGTGGGTGCTCAAGTCCCGTCGCTAGCGCCGCTATTTTCATGCCCGCGGCGACCGTCGGCGTTTCGTTCGGTTGCCAACTCGACACCGGCGCAACTTTCATTGGCGGCAAGAGATATTGTTGGTGCGCAGGTAGGCGCGGGTTTGCACCGATCTGCGTTGATGCGGGCGCCGGATCACGGCCACAGCCAGAAAGGAGAACGGAAGCGGCTATCGCCAGAACGGAAGACCCAATAGCAAGTCCGCGCATCATCGAACGCTCCCCGTAAGCTGACGTATGGTGTGCGACGTTCCCAGCCAGTTCACGATAACGACTAGCACCGTGACAATGCCCGAAAGTATAATTCCGGTCGGAACGACTGATGTCCATGCATCTCGGCTATGAACAAACGCGTTCCATATCGAAAGTCCGAGAACGAGCGCGTTCCCGACGGAGTGAAACCAGCCCGGCCGCAGGGACGACTTGTTACGCGAGAAGAGTGCTTCTCCAATCCCGACAATCGCTGCGGCAACGCCCATTACAAGTCCGCCGGTGATCAGCCAAACCGAAAAATTCGCCCACATCATCACCGCGGTATTCAAGTAGATGATATCGGTCAGAAAGGCGCCGCTGAAGAACGCGATCGGATATGCGCCAAGCAATACGTGTAGCGGATGCAGAGCGCTGACGGA
Source organism: Sphingomonas sp. SL1004 (assembly GCF_057815015.1). NCBI lineage: Bacteria > Pseudomonadati > Pseudomonadota > Alphaproteobacteria > Sphingomonadales > Sphingomonadaceae > Sphingomonas > Sphingomonas sp. SL1004. The sequence goes on along the minus strand of NZ_JBYMUX010000001.1, from coordinate 3,353,668 downwards.
GGGTCGGGGAGATTGTAACGGCATGAAGCCTCCGAATGCCGACGCGCAGATGCGTAATGCAATGCTACTACGTCCGGTATGATACCACGTTCCGCCGAGCGACCTTTTAGATCACTACAGTTCAGCGTTGTTCGAACATGAGGGCAGCGCCGCCATTGGCTGCAAGCGTTACGCTCAGTCGACCGCCGGCGTTGACCTCGCCCGTCCGTTCATCGATCGAAGTCGGCGATACGCCATCCGCCCATGCACGAACTGTCCATCGTCCGCTCCCCAGAAAACCAAGCGGCAGGGAAACGGTCCTCGCCGTGCCGTCGGTTATCGCACCCAAATACCACCGCGACCCTTTGCGGCGGGCGACAGCGATCCACTGTCCTAGAGAACCTGCTACGCCACGTGTTTCGTCCCAAGTTGTTGGTACCATGCGAAGGAAGGACACGCCTGGCGCCCAGCGTCCATCGGCCGTCCGGTAAGCAACGGGCGCATCGGCAAGACTGGTCAGCGGACTGGGATAGAGCACGAAGAGCGCGAGTTGGTGTGCCCGCGTCGTCATGACTTCGGGAGCGGGCGCCTTCGGCGAGAACGCGGCCGGCGTGACGTTCCGGAACCCGCCCGGCGTATAGTCCATCGGCCCAATCGTCGCGCGTGTGTAAGCGGCGCGGACGTCATAGCCAGCGGTGACCTTGCGGCTCCACCGATTATACTCGTTGCCCATCACCCCTTCCTGGGTGAGGAAGTTTGGATAGGTTGTCTCCAGTCCACGCGGCACGAACGCAGCGTGGATGTTGACGAGCACCCGATGCCGGGCAGCCGTGGCGAGAAGATGGTGGTAGAAGCCGACGACCGCCTGATCCTGACGATAGATGAAGTCGACCTTCATTCCCGCCACCCCCCAGGCCTGCCACTGTGCAAGTACCGCATCCAAGCGGCCGTCGAGTGATTTCCAGTCGGTCCACAACCATATTCGCACGCCGCGACGCCGGGCATATTCGACGAGTTGGGGGACGTCGATGCCATCAGACGGCGTCAGTACATCGGCGGGCTGCCCCTCACCCGTCGGCCTCGATGCCCAGCCCTGATCGATGACGTAGTAGCGCAGCCCCATGCGCCCAGCGAAGTCGAGATAGCGCCGGTAGGTCGCCATGTTGTGCCCCGCATTCGGGATATCGGGGGCTAGCAGCCCCGACCACCACCCCCACGCGGCCTTGCCAGGCTTTATCCATGTCGTGTCAGCGACCCGCGACGGTGCCGCGAGGCGCTGGACCATCCTGTTCTCAACCAATTGTTCGGGGCGGTCGGCGATCATGACGATGCGCCACGGTGTCGTGACCCGCTGTTCAGCTGGCAGGACCACCGCCAGGCGATCATCGACGGGGCGCGGAGTCAGGCGGACCGAGACGCTATCGCCTGTTGCCGTGCCCGTCAGATAGGCTGCGGCATAATGTTCGATATTGCTCTCGGTGAGCGCGTAGGTTTCTCCCGCCGTTCCGGTCGCGCACGTCAGGGGCAGATCCAGGAGATCGTCGTGTTTCAGTGCCTGCAGGCGGATTGGCCGATAATCGCCCTCGTGGCTGTTGAAGAACTTGGCGTGGCGCACCCCCAGGCAGGCGTCATTGCGTGCCGTGACGAAGCGGGTGCTCTCGCCAGCGATACGCCATGGATCTGCCCCCGGGCGCGCCGGAGCAACGAGCCGGAAGGCGGCACCGTCATTGCAGGCGCTCGTTTCCAGGATGAGTTGGCGACCATTCTGAACCGTTTCGCGGGCGCTGACCCGCTCTCCCGTGCAGCCGGTCGCAGGAACGATGGTTTCGCGCGCGGTCTCTGCGAGCGCCTTGAAGGGACGGTCCGCCAGCATGATTCCTGCGGGTGACGGAGCGACCAGCGTTTTTCCACGATGACGGATCGCGACCTGGAACGCGCCCGCTGGCGAGATACCAGCAGTGATCCCGATCGCCCCGTCCGGTGAGTGTCCGGCTGTCGATTGACCGGGTTGCGTGCAGCTGCTCGACACTATGGCAAGCCCCAGCGCGACCGCATTTGTTCTCAACATGGACGGTGCGTGCTCCAGGCGGTTAATAGTCCCGCCCCATGTCCGATTACCGCATGTCCCGCCAGTCATGTTCAAGAGGTTTACAAGGCGTCCTCGAGCGCTGGCGCATCGAACGCCTCGATAATCGGGCAGAGACCGGCACGCGTCCCCGCACACGCTTCTGCCAGATGATGAAGCGCGGCGCGGGCGCGTTGTAGTTCTTCAATTCTGGCATCGAGCACGGCGAGCTGGGCTGTCGCCAAGCCGCGCGCCCGTGCATGATCCGTCGCCGCATCTAGCGAGAGGAGCTCGCCGATCTGCTCGAGCGTGAAGCCGGCGGTCTGGGCCGAACGAATGAAACGCAGACGGCGAATGTCCTCGGACCCGTATCGCCTGACCCCGCTGCCAAGCCCGAGCTTCTCTGGTCGCGCAGGGGTCGCGAGCAGTCCGCGCCGCTGGTAGAAGCGGACCGTTTCGATGCCGACCCCACCTGCGCGGGCCAGTCCTGCGATCGTCGTCATGACACCTCTTGATTCCGTACCGTGGTACGGACCCCATATAGGTAGTCATCGACGTTACCCAAGGAGCCGCCATGTCCAGGCCGACCGACTTTGCTCACGCTACTGGAACAGATTTGAAACGCGCCGTTCTGTACCGGATGGTGATGCCGGAACATGTCTGTCCGTTCGGCCTTAAAGCACGCTATCTTTTGAAACATGAGGGCTATGCCGTCGATGACCGGTGGCTAACGACCCGCGGCGAGCAAGACGCCCTCAAGGCCAAATATGGCGTTGTGACGACACCACAGATTTTCATCGAAGGCGAACGGATCGGTGGCTATGACGACCTGCGCCGCTACTTCGGACTGCGTGTCGCTGATCCCAAGGCCACGTCGTACACGCCGGTCGTTGCGGTATTCGCGGTAGCTGCCCTGCTCACGCTTGCCATTGATGCACTGACCGGTGCGCCGTTGATTGGCCTGCTGGACGCGAGCCGCTTTATCGCGGTTTCGATGTGCCTGCTCGCGATGCTCAAACTGCAGGATCTTGAGCGCTTCTCATCGATGTTCCTCGGCTATGACCTCCTAGCCCGTCGCTATGTCCCCTATGCGTATGTCTATCCATTTGCCGAACTGGCCGCGGGCATCCTGATGCTCGCTGGCATCCTGACCTGGTTCTCGGCGCCCGTAGCGCTAGTCATTGGCGGGATTGGGGCGGCATCGGTGTACAAGGCCGTCTATATCGACAAGCGCGATCTCAAATGCGCGTGTGTCGGGGGCAGCAGCAACGTGCCACTCGGGTTCGTGTCGCTGACCGAGAACGTCATGATGGTAACGATGGCGCTTTTTATGAGCGCGACGGCAATTGCTGCTTAGGGGCTGGGAATGGGCCGCGGGCAACTCACCCCGCCAGTCATGGCCGAAAGGTCTCGCCGACGCGTTGCCGGACAACAACCCTTGCGACAGCATGTGATATAGCCGCTCTTTCGACATTGTCTGTACGACGAAGCCGGCCATCAGTGCGGAGGCAACGAGCGGCATCATCAGGGCACGGCTCGCGGTGGTCTTCGAGATGCGGTAAACGCCAGCGAAACGACGCCGATCGCGATCGCCCCGCCAAGGATCGCGACACGCCGTCGCCAGACCGGCGCTGTCGGCCCGTGCCGCTTTACGAGGACGTGGGTGCGCGCCGGGTCATTCTCGCCATGGCTCAGCCCTCCGCCGGCGCGCCGACGAACACGGCGACGAGGCAGATGAGACCGATCGCGACGAAACCAATCCGCTGTGGGATGGTCCCTGCCCCCGATTTGATCGACACGAGCAACGCCAGCACGCACTGCATCGCGTAGAACAACGCGAACGCGCGCGAGGATAGCGCGACGACCTGGAACGGATCGGTCAGCCAGACGACGAGGATCGCCAGTGCGCCCGCCAGCGTGAACGCGATCGGCACGCTGATCTTGCGGCGTGAGACCTCGTTGACCAGCCCGCCCGAGCCGATCGAGTCAGCGACAGCCGCACTCAGCTGGCTGGACACCGCGCCGATAAGGACGAAGATACCCATCGCAGGTGCAATCAGTTCCATGATGTCGAGGATCCCGGCAACGCCTTCGGTCGCCGCAGCGCGCGACAGGAACGGGGTAAGCAGTGCAATGAAGGCGAGGTAGATCCCCGAGGCAATCCACTGCGCATGCCGCATCGTCCTGATCCGCATCTCAGGTGGATAGTCATGCCCGAGATAGCGCGACGTCTCGAACCCTTGCACGGTGATGATCAGGCCGAGCAACATGGGGATGCTAGCCCAGGACAGGCGAACTGGCGGCAACGGGTCCGTAATGCCGTTGGATGCCCAAGCGATCCCCAGCGCGACGAGGAGTCCAGCGATGATCCCGATCTTGATCGACACCGTGCCGTGCGCAAGATGCTCTACCCGTCTGAGGCTGCCACCTAGCGCGAGCAGGGTCATAAGGACGATGATAACGGTCACGATGACGTTGGCGGCGACCGGCTGCCACGCCGGGTCGATCGTAACTGGCTTGAGCGAAAACTCGGCGAGCAGCTTCAGGTAATAAGCCACGGATACCGCATAGGCGAGTGAGAGCACGCCCTGAGTTATACGCGCAGTCCAGGCGATCGGATCGTTGAACGATGCCGCAGCGAGGTGGTTTTCGACGTGGACAATGTTGAAGCGGATCACCCAGCCAGCAGCGTAGGCGATCGCTAGCAGGGTCGCCATTGCTAGAATCGCGGCGCTGCCGAACTCGCGTGCAAGCAAAGGGCCGCAGATCAGGAAACCCGAGCCGATGATCGAGGCCAGCGGCGTGACCGTCGCGCGCCATCCGTCGCTCCGCGCGAATTTTCCGAACGTGAGCGCCAGCGTGACGATGAGCGCGACGACGAGTGCGATGGCGACGATCATGCGGTGCCTCCCAGCCAGGCCTGCCCATCGCGGAGCCGGCGTTTGTAATCGGGTTGTGCCAGCGCGCGCAGCAGTTCGTCGGCGCGTTCGATAACGGCATCGCGGTTCGCGCCCTTCAGCGCACCATCGGCGAGATCGCGGAACTGTCGGGTGTGATCGGCAAGCACCGCGATACGCGAGGCGGCGTCACAGCTCAGCGCGACGTCCCCCAGCGCGGCGAGGAAGCGCTTGCCCGCGATCATGTCGGCCGACGCATATTGCGCCAGCGCCCCGAATGCCCGGTCGATGAACGCGGCGAAGGTCAGCGGATGCGCGATGACCCGCAACTGCCCGTCGTCATCGGCGCGCAACCGCGACGGCAGGTCGCGTCGGGCCAGATCGGACAGCGCCGCCCCTAGCCAGTCGAGGCAGGAATTGGCGGTGAAGGGATCGTTGACGCCCGGCGAAAGCGCGCGCGCCGCGATCTCGACCAGTTCGTCGATCAGGAAGCGCAGGTCCTGCAGGCCGGTGCGCCGCGATCCGATCGCAAAGGCCGCGCACAGGTCTCTCTCTGCCTGATCGTCGAGCGCCTCGGCAGGCCACGCCTCGACCAGGACGCTGCCGCGATGTGCAAAGTCGCCCGATTGATATTGCAGCCGCAACACCAGTCCCTTTTCACGGGCGGTGTCTATCAGCGCCGCCTCGTCGATCAGCTGGATATAGCCGGTATCCTTGGCCCGGATGCCTGCGCGCCGCTCGATTGCATCGGCAGCCGCGTCGGGACGGAACGCGGCGGGGATCCGGCCCGCGTCCTCGCGTTCGTCGAGCGGCTTGCCGATGAAAACGGGAAAGCGTTCGTCGATCTCTTCGATGAGGTGATCGCCGATCCGCTCGATCACGCTGTTGATGTGGATGCGACTGGGAACGTGATGGATGAAGTAGATCAACACCGCGATCGAACACAGGACTAGGAGCACGCCGACCAGGACCGCGAGCTGCGGGACGAACGCCGGCTCGCCCGCCGCCTCGCCCGGCGACCGGATCGTCCGCACGACGATCAGCGAATACAGGAAGGTCGCGATGAATGTGCCGAGCGTCACCTGGTTGCCGCGATCGGACATGAAGTTGCTCAGCAGCCGCGGCCCATATTGCCCCGAGGCATAGACGACGGCAGCAATCGTCACTGAGAAGGTCGTACCGGCGACCCCGATCATCGACCCGCCGATCGACGACAACAGGCTGCGTGCCCCAGCCGGGCGAGCCGCATAGAGCCATGGCAGTCGGTCCATCCAGTCCGTCGCATGATGGCTGTCGAGCCACACCATGCCGGCGGCGAGCAAGAGAGCCGCGACAGCCATGACCGTCGGGACGAACCAATAGCTTTCGCGCAATTGATTGGCGAAACGGAGCAATCGTGCCCTCATCGGGTCGTTTCCTTAGCTGTCAGATATTCGAGGACGCGCTTGATGGTGCCGCCCTGGACGATGACGGAGAAGAGGACGACGACATAGGTCGCCGCGAGAATGACCGACCGCGCTGGGCCATCGGGAAGACCTAGCGCGAGCGCGATCGAGATGCCGCCACGCAGGCCGCCCCAGATTAGTGTGACCGGCGCGACGAGGCCGTAGCGATGCTTCGGGCGTATCGCGCGCAGCGGCAGGATGACCGACAGCGAGCGCGCCGCGAGCGCTAGCGGGATGGCCGCAACGCCGAGCACGAGTAGGCGCAAATCACCGGGGATCGTCACCACCTCCAGCCCGATCAGCAGAAACAACACGGTGTTGAGGATGTCGTCGATCAGGTCCCAGAATTTATGCAGATAGTCGCGCGTCGTATCGCTCATCGCGTGCGCGACGCCGGCATTGCCGATGATCAGCCCCGCGACCGCCATCGCCACCGGGCCGCTCGCATGGAGCGGCCGCGCGACCGCATAGCCACCCATGACAACCGCCAGGCTGATCATCACCTCGACCTTATAGTCGTCGATCGAGCACATCGCGCGATAGGCGATCCAGCCGATTGCGAGACCGAGCAGGATGCCCCCGCCCGCCTCGATCGCGAACAGTTGCACGCCATGTAGAATCGAGAACGGTTCGCCCGATACGGCGGACGCTAGCAGGATCGAGAAGACGACGACGCCGACACCGTCGTTGAACAGGCTCTCGCCTGCGACGGTCGCCTCCAGCGCGGGCGAGACGTCGGCGCGCTTCAACACGCTCATCACAGACACCGGGTCGGTCGGGCTGATCAGCGCACCGAACACGAAACACCAGATCGCCGGTAATTCGAAGCCGATCGCCCGGCACAGAAGCAGGAAACCACCGCCGATTAGCAAGGTCGACAGCACTACGCCGACGGTACTGAGGACGAGGATCGGCCAGCGCCCACGCGCCATCTCGTGCCAATCGACGTGCAGCGCGCCGGCAAACAGCAGGAACGAGAGCATCCCGTCCATCAACGTCGTCTGGAAATCGATCCCGGCGATGAATTGCACCACGTCGTGACCGAAGCCCGCACCCGGAAACACCCGGTCGAGCCCGACAACGATCAGCGAGGCAAGCGCGCCCATGATCGTTAGTCCGATCGACGAGGGCAGCTTTAGAAAGCGGAAGTTAAGATAGCCGAGGGCCGCGGCCAGTACGATCAGGATTGCCGCGGCATCGAACGGGGTAAGCGCTAAACCGGCGATCACTGCGCAGCAGCCGACACGCTAGTGGCAAGCGCAAAGCGCTGGCCGGCGGGCGGTGCAGGAACGGCGGTGACACCCTGTGCCCTGATCAGCGTCGCGATGGCGAGAGCCCTTCGCTGGGTCAGGCTCGGGGTTGCCGACGCGTCACCCTCTGGAAGGCCGGGCACCCCAAGCGCCGGTATGTTCCAGCGCCGCGCCGCCCAGACCGATGTCGCGACGGCTGCGCGCGCCGTGTAGTCGAGCGCATCGACGTTGTCGGCAAAGGCGATCTCAGGCAGTGGCCCCTGCGGCGGCACGATCACGACCGACCAGCCCTCCGTTTCGGCCGCAGCTCGAGCTTCCAACGTCCGGTAGGTCGCAACAGTCGCGCCGGGCAACGCCGCAGCCGACGCGGTCGCACGACGATGATCGCGATCGATGGTCACGTCGTCAGCCGCGACACCCGTTACCAGTGCGATCATCTTCGCCAGCGACGTCATGCGCTGTGTTTCAGGGCTCGACGTCTCGCCGGCCTGACGAAGCTCCTCGCGCTGCGCCTCCAGAGCCCCTGCCCCGGGCTCGAGCAGGATCTGGTCGAGGTCGAGCCGAACTGGCCGGCCCAGTGCCTGGACCAGCGCGGCTTGGATCATCGGCGTCTTCTGCATCTTTCCACGCGGTGTGATAACCACCGCACGCACGACCAAAGGTTTGGCGGCAAAGTCCAGGTCGAGCTGCGTCACCCGCGCATCATCGCCGAACTTGCCGATCAGCAGCGAGCGGGCCTGCGAAACGGCGACCGCTTCGCGGCCGATCCTGTTCAGCGATATGCCGAGCGGGATCGCCATCGTGACGAAGACGAGCAGCAGGACGATCGTCTGCATCCAGCTCTGCCGTCGCGACAGGTGATGGCCGAACCCGTAGAAGCGGGCCATCGCGGTCGCCGACAGGGCAATGGTGACGAAATTCGTGATGAACAGTGCAAACGCACCCGTTCCTACGGGCACGTTGTGCGTTGCGATGCCATAGCCGACCACGGCAAGGGGCGGCATCAAAGCGGTAGCGATTGCCACACCGACGATCGTCTCGCCTCGGCCACGGATAATCGCGAAACTGCCGGCAAGTGCCGCGAACAGCGCGACCGCGAGATCGAATAGATTGGGCCTCGTCCGCGCGACGATCTCCGCGGTTGGTGCCTGGAGCGGGGAGATGGTGACGATCAGCGCGGTGAATGCGACCGCCGCGACGGCCCCTAGCGCCAGAGCCTTCAGCGAACGCCGCAGCTCGCGAAAATCGAAGAGCGCCAGGCTGAACCCGAAGCCGAGAATTGGGTTCATCAGCGGCGAGATCAGCATCGCGCCGATCACCACGGCCGGCGACGACAGCAGCAGACCGAGTACCGCGATACCCGCCGACATCATCGTCATGAACGCATAGCGCGGCGACCAGCCGCTTTCCTCGACGATCCTGGCGATCACCGATTCATGATCGACCGGCGCTACCACCGACCTGCGCCACCAGCGGTACAGGGCCAGTCGCGCCAAGCGATCGGTCAGATCGGAACGTTCGACTGCAATACCATTCATCTCTCGGGCTTATGCCCCGCGGTCATAGGAACGTCACCCTCTGCGCCGCGGCCTCGACGCGGAGGCGGGTTCGCCCCTGCAGGCCATCCTTCGCGCTGCGCCTTCCGATCGCCGTCGGTCGCTTCGCTCTGGTCGTGGAACAGCATGACGGTGGTCGGATACGGCAGGTCGATCGCCGCTTCCTTCGCGGCCTTATAGAGCGCGAGGATCACGCGCGCCTGGATGTGCGCGACGTTAGTCCGCTTGGATTCCGTCCACCAGCGTGCGCGCAACATGACATAGCTGTCAGCAAGTCCCCAGGGGAGCACTTCGGGTGCGGGGTCCGCCTCGACGCCGTCGACCTTGGCGATCGCCTCGGTAAAGATCCGACAGGCCTCTTCCGGATCGTCGCCATAGCCAATGCCGACGTCGAACTGACTACGGCGCGTCGGGAACGCGGTATTGACGATGACGGGCGAGGTATAGACGTCCGAATTGGGTATTATGACCCGCCGTCCGTCATAAGTCTTGATGAGCGTCGCGCGGCTCTGAATGTGTTCGACCGTGCCCTCGAAATCCTTGACCACGATCTGGTCGCCGCGCCGGTACGGCCGGTTGATCAGCAACAAGATGCCGGCGAGCAGGTTCTGGAGAATATCCTTGAACGCAAAACCGATCGCAACCGAACCGATGCCGAGGCTGGAGATGATCGTCGCGGGCTGCACGCTCGGAAAGATAATAACCGATGCGATCAAAACGGAGGCGGCGACAATCAGGCCGAACACAAGTGATGACAGCACCCCGCCCAGATCGACCAGACCTTTGTGATGAAAGCCCTCGCGCAGGCCGTTCGAAACAAGTTTGCCGATGAACCACGCCGCCAGCACGAAGACGATACCGCCGAGGATATTCGGTAGTTGAAGGAAGAAGTCGTTCGACGCGACGTGAAGCTTGGCGACGATCAGATCGAGCGGATTTCGAACCGGCGGAGGCGTGACGGGCTGCATCTATAGCGAACGGGTTGTCGCTAGTGTTGTTCCGCTGGCGTTACGGCTTGCTTATCGGATGAGCCACTTAATCGCGAAGCAGGGGGCCAAACCACCGGTCATATTCATTGCTTCTCCGAATTTCACGAACTCGGAGAAGCAATAATCAGCCGCGGCATACACCATCGTGTTGGGCTGGTATCTGATCGGCGTCGCGAAGATGGCAAAGGCCGCGGACAACACTGAGACAATGAGCGCGCGCGGATCGTTGCCCGGCGTGCGGGCTGATGCCGCGTCGCGCCGGTATGCATTTCCGCCGTCTGAATATCGCCCGCCGAGCGCTCAGCCCGCCTCGACCCGCACCGGCACCGATTTCGATGCCGGCGTCTTCGACAGCTGGTCGTGATGGCCGATCGGAACGAGCACGTTGCACTCGGGATAATAGGACGCAATCGTCCCGCGCGGTAGCTTGTAAGCTGTCAGCGTCAGCCCCCCGAGCCTGCGGTCCTGCCCATCATCGGCATCGGCGTCGACATCGGTGACCAGCGTCACGCTCTGGCCATCATGGAGCCCACGCTCCTCGATATCCTCGGGGCTCATCAACACGATGTCACGAGCCCCCTCCAGCCCTCGCAGGCGATCCGAATAGCCATAGATGGTCGTGTTGAACTGGTCGTTCGATCGCATCGTTATCAACCGGTAGCGCCCCGGTGCATCCTTAAACCCGAGCGAGTTCAGCTGGCCGGGCGTCGTGAACACCGCCTTGCCTTCGGGCGTCTTCCAGATCCGTTCATGCGCGCCATTGCCGCGGTAGAAGCCGCCAGCCTCGTACATCCGCGCGTTAAAGTCGCGGAAATCGTCGGGATAGGTGTGCTCAATCAGGTTGCGGACGAGCCCGTAATCGCCCGTCCATTCGTCCCATTTCAGACCCGCGGATGGCGCCACCGCCGCCTTGGCGATGCCGGTCACGATCGCAAGCTCGCTCTTGACCATGTCCGATACCGGCGCGGTGTGACCGACCGACGCGCTGATCATCGAGAAGCTGTCTTCGGTGGTGATGGACTGGTTGCCGGTCGCCTGTTCGTCGACCTCGAACCGGCCGAGGCACGGCAGGATATACGCCTGCTTGGCGGGAAAGAGATGGCTGCGGTTGAGCTTGGTCGAGATCATCACGGTCAGGTCCTGCGCCGCCCACGCCTGCTCCATGCGCTTCTGGTCGGGCACCGCGCGAACCAGGTTGCCGCCGAGCGACACGAACGCGCGGACCTTGCCCGCGAACATCCCCTCGACCGCCTCGACGATGTTCATGCCGTCCTTGGTCGGCGGATCGAAGCCGAACAATTCCTTGAGCTTGTCAAGCGGCACGAGCTTAACCTTCTCGGCGATCCCGACGGTGCGCTGGCCCTGCACGTTGCTGTGCCCGCGCACCGGGCAGCAGCCCGCACCAGGCTTGCCGATGTTGCCGCGCAGCAGCAACAGGTTGACCAGCATCGCGATGTTGAGCGCGCCGTGCGTGTGCTGGGTCAGCCCCATGCCGTACACGCCGATCACCTTTTCGGCGGCGATGTAGACCTGACCAGCGTCGCGCAATGCCGCTTCGGTCAGCCCCGATTCCTGCTCGATCTCGGACCAGCTCACGTCGCGACACGACTGGATGAAGTCGTCGAAGCCAGTGGTGTGCTGCTTGACGAAGGCATGGTCGATCACCTCGGCCTTGCCCGCCGCCTGCGCCGCGTCGTCGGCCTCGACCACGCACTTGCACAGCCCGAGGATCGCGGCGACGTCGCCGCCCGCCTTCAGCTGGTGATATTGATCCGATATCTTGGTTTCCTTGCCGGTCAGCATCGCCGCGGGGCTTTGCGGATCGACGAACGACACCAGACCCTGTTCGATCACCGGGTTGAACGTGACGATCTTGCCGCCGCGATCCTTCAAGTCCTTGAGCGGATGCAGGAACCGGGGGCTGTTGGTGCCGGGATTCTGCCCAAAGAAGAAAAACGCGTCGGTTTCGGCCAGATCGTCCCAGACGATCGTCCCGACCGGCGAGCCGATCACTTTGGTCAGGCCGACCGACGTCGTCTCGTGACACATGTTCGAACTCTGTGGCAGGTTATTGTTGCCATAGGTCCGCGCCAGCAGCGCATAGAGATACGACGCCTCGAGTCCGGCGTGGCCCGACGCGTAGAACACCGCGCTCTCGCGATCGATCGACTGGAGCGTGGCGCCGATCGCCGCGAACGCATCCTCCCAACTGACCGCAACGTAGCGATCGGTTGCGGCGTCATAGCGCAGCGGATGCGTCAGCCGCCCGGTCTTTTCGAGATCGTGATCCTTCCAGTCGCGCAGCGCTGTGACCGTGTGCGCGTCATCCTGCCAGAATTCCGGTGCGCAGCGCGCCTTGGTCAGCTCCCACATCGTCGCCTTCGCGCCGTTCTCGCAGAATTCGAACGCCGAATAGTTTGCGGGCTTCGGCCATGCGCAGGACACGCACATCACGCCCTTCGGCTTGTTCAGGCGACCAAGGCTGCGCACCGCGCCACCCGCAGGCCAGGTCTCGCCAAAAATCTGCGAAATCCCTTTCATCGAGCCCCACCCACCAGCGGGTCCAGAATCGTGCGGAAGATCCTTCTGGTCGGCCATGCCTGACATCCTTGCGTGTTGCGACTTAGTAACTGGATTCATTTGGCTTATGCCTCATCGAATGTCTGTGCCTGTTCGCCGCGCTTGTCACCAACCATATTATTGCCCGACCAGCGGCCAGAACCACGCGATCAAGGGCGTCCCAAACACGATGACAACGAACGACAGCGGCAGACCCAGCCTCCAGTAATCCCCAAACCGGTAGCCGCCCGGCCCCATAACCAGCGTGTTGCACTGGTGCCCGATCGGGGTCAGGAAATCGCACCCGGCGCCCGTCGCCACAGCCATCAGGAATGGATCCGGGTTAAGGTGTAGCCCCTTCGCCACCAGCACCGCGATCGGCCCCAGGACCAGCACGGTCGGCGCGTTATGGAGAAACGGCGAGCATGCCATCGCCGTCATCATCAACACGCCCAGCACCATCAGCGCGGGAATACCCGTCAGCATGTGTGACAGACCCGCGGCGATCAGCCCGGTGCCGCCGGTATGCTGGACCGCCTCGCTGATCGGTGTCAGCGCGCCGATTAGCACGAGCACTTCGGGTTCGAGCGCGCCGTACGCCTCGCGCATCGGCAGCGCGCCAACCGCAACGATGGCGACCGCGGCGCCAAAGAACCCGGCGACGACGGGAACGACGTGGAACGCAATCAGGAGGATGGCAACGATGAGGATTGCGATCGGCCCGAAGCGCTGGCGCGTATTGCCGAGCTGCACGCGGCGCTCCGCAAGCGGCAACAGCGACAACGACCGGACGAAATCGGGCAATGCGGACTCGCCCGCCTGCAGCAGCAGCACGTCGCCGCCCTTGATGCTGATCTCGCGCAGTCGCTCGGTAATCCGCTCGTCGCGCCGACCGACTGCGAGAAGCTTGACACCGTATTCGTCCTGCATCCGCGTGCGCCGGGCAGATCCACCGATCAGCGGCGAATCCGGCTGCACGACCACCTCGATCGATCGCACCTCCTCATTGGGCTTGGCCTTCTCAACGTCATTGTCGGGCCGCACGGGCAACAGAGGCAAGCGTGAGAACAGGCTGGCAAGGGCTTCGTCGTCCCCCTCCAGGATGAGGATTTGGCCTGCGACCAACGGCGCGTCCGCGTCCGCCTCGATCCGCTCGCCATTCGAACACTCAATCGCCGACAGGGTCACGCCGTCATTGGCCAGATCGAGATCGGCGATCGTCTTGAACGTATCATCAAGCGTGTCGGGAACCGTAGCCTCGGTCGCATACGCGGCGTCGGCCGCACTCTCTTCGATCGGCGTATTACCCTGTCGGTCGCGCGGTAGCAGGCGCCAGCCGACGCTGACAAAGACAAAGCCCAAGGCGGTCAGGGACAACCCAACGGGCGCGAAATCGAACATTCCGAACGGCCGCCCGATTGTTTCCTCGCGGACCTGGCTGACGATGATGTTGGTCGACGTCCCGACCAGCGTCACCAGACCGCCGAGCAGCGACATGAAGGCCATTGGCATCAAGAGCGCCGAGGCCGAGCTTCCTTCGGAACGGCCGAGCTTGATCGCGGTCGGCATCAGGATCGCGAGCGCGCCGACGTTCTTTGTCAGCATCGACAGAATCGCGGTCGCTCCCGCCAGTGCTGGTACCTGCGCCGGCAACGACTTGAGCCGTGCCAGCACCGGGGCGATCGCGGTTTCAATCACGCCCGATCGCGCGATCGCCGCGCTGATGATGAGAGCGGATGCGATGATCACGACAACGTCGCTGGTGAAGCCGGTGAATGCAGCCTTCACAGGTACTATACCAATGGCCATCGCAACAACGAGCGCGACGACTGAGACCAGATCGTAGCGGAACCGTCCCCAGGCGAACGTTGCTACCGTACAGGCGATCAACGTGAAGGACAGGATCTGCGGCGTCGTCACATCGTCGAACCTTCTATGCGCGACGAACACCTCGAGGGGCGTTCGGAATATCGGCCGGGTTGACGCGCAGGCAAACCGATAAGCGTTGCCAACTCCCCCGTACCGCAAGAACGCATGCGAAAGCGCAATGGGTGCCGTCGCTTAGCACTAGGCGAACAGTTCGCGCCGAGCATTTTCCGGCTCTGCCGACGGCGCTACCTCCTCGAGGTTAGCACCCACTGAACGACCAATCTAAATCTTTTAGCTAAGCATCTGTTTCGGTTACGAATGTCGATGGCAAGTGCCCATCCGAAGAGATGTTGTTGCTAATACGGATCACTTGCTGGCGGTGCCGCTAAGCCGCGGATGCGCTGCTGCAGCTGATCGGCTCGCAGCGCCGGTTATGTTGCTGCGTTACGAGCGCGCCGTCCAGATGCCGACGAGCACGGCCAGCGACACGAGCATGAGAAACCCGTTCACTATCAAAAGCAATGCGGCCGGCAGGCGCTTGATGTCCGGTCTTGGCGGCGGGGCACCGGCGCCCATCTCTCGCCACACCGCGGCGACGAAGCAAAAGGCGCTGAACAGGACCAGCATGGTCCCGGTCGCCGTCGCCAGCCACGGGAACACGACGTCCTTAAGCAGCGCGCGGGCGCCGATACCGGAAGCGAGTGCCGCTAAGCCGGTACGCACCCAAGCGGCATAGGTGCGTTCGCCGGCGAGGATTGTGCGGTCTGCGGCAAGCTCTGTGCGACGGTCGGCGCTGTCCACCTGCTGGACTGCGCTGTCCTTCAGCGTGCTCGCGCTCTCCGCCAGCTTCGCATGGGCCCGATCGGCGTCGTGCGGCGCGTCCATCAGCCGGCGGTGACGGTAATGCGATGCCAGGCAGTCGAGAGATAGCCGGCGAAGTTCCAGATCGCCTCGGGCCGTTCGGGCTGCATCTGCCCGGCACCGTCGACGGCGCGCACCACCAGGACGTGGAGACCAGGAGACAGATCGACCGTGACGAGCCACTGCGTCCAGCTCCAGGGTGCATCGGGTTCCGTGGTCAGTTCCGCCTGCAGCCAGTCGGTGCCGCCATTGACGGAGACCTCGACGCGGGCGACCGCTCGGCCGAAGGCGACCGCATAGCCCGCGATTCCGCATGCGCCGACGCCGACATGCGCGCCGTCCACGGGTGAGCAGATCGCAGAGTTGAGCGGCATCTCCTCGATCGTCAGGCCGCGATCCCAATCTGCTTCCTCCTTCACTACCGACGCCGGAAAGAGCTTGTAGTCCTTGGCCTGGATTGGCGCATCGGACGGGCGATCTCGCACCTCGATGCGCGTTAGCCACTTGGCGCTACGAACGCCCGCATAGCCCGGCACAACGAGCCGCAGCGGGGCGCCATGTTCGGGGGCAAGCGCCTCGCCGTTCATGGCCCAGGCGATCAGCACGTCGGGTTCGAGCGCCTTAGCGATCGAAATCGAGGCACCGAACGGGACCGTCTCACCATCGACATCGACGTCGTCGGCACCCGTAGTGCCGACGAACGACGCGCCGTCCTGGATGCCAGCTGCGGCGAGCACGTCGCGGAGCGACACGCCGGTCCACGCCGCATTGCCGATCGCGCCCACGTCCCAGGGATCGCCCGATGTCTTTTCCACGTCTTGAAGATGTGCCCGACGATTGCCGGCGCACTGCATGGTCGCGGTCACCGTCCGGGTCGCAAATGCCGTCCGAAGTTCGGCAACCGTGTAGGAGCACGGGTGGTCGACCAAGCCGTCCAGCGCTATACGGTGATCGTCGGCCAGCGCCGGCGTTGGTCCGTGACTGCGGATGTAGAAGTTCGCCTGCGGCGTCAGGAAGGACGCGATCAATTTATCCGGGAGCGTTTCCGCATTGAGCGGCTCCGGACAGCGGAGGATCAAATTCTGTTCGGCGCGATCGGATGCGGTCATGCAAGTGGCCTACCATGATGAAATCAACAGCGTAATCGATCGTTTTGCTGGGCGATGTCACCCAGACTCTTTCGATGGCCTATTTCTTTCTAAAAGGCGGGGGAAGCGATCGCCTTGCCGTCGCGCGAAAGACGCCGAGCGCTAGCCACCCACCTTTCCCGGACATCGACGCGGGGTAGCTGAGCTTGCTACGACAGCTTTCTGCTAAGCCGACGCTCAAGACCCGTCCTTAAATGACGGCTTTCTCTAAAAAGTCGTCGCTAGGCAGCAGGAATGGCGGAAAACCCTGTCGCCATCGCAGGTGTACGACAAACGGGTGTTTTCGGACGCTTGCGCAGGGCTGACGGCGCTAGCGTATATCTGAGTCCGTTTTATGTAATGACCTGGTCCGCTTCATAAGAATAGAGCAAACCTGAGAAAGTAGATCAACTTGCAGCGGAGTTCTGTCGTTGAGGGCGGCGTATAGCTGCATTCGTGCTCGACCAAGCGCCATATCTTTGTATCGTCCGAGCAGATCAGCCGCGATGGCGACTGCTTCCGACGATACGCCCAATTCTGCATCGCTTTCGGGTGGAGCGTCTGTCACGTACAAGGCGATCCCGGCCTAATCGGTACCCTGATTTCGAAACGCTTCGACCCGTGCGTAGGTTGGATCAACACGCTATCAGCCGACTCGACCAGACGCTTGACCAATCCCAATCCCATACCCTTCGCGTTGTCTGCTTGCGGAAATGGCAGGCCGTCATCGTCGACACTAATGACGGCTTGGCGCTCTCCATCACGCTGAACCGCTATACTGATATGGCCTGACTTCCCCTCCCGGAACGCATGCTTGATTGCGTTCGTCGCCAGCTCGTTCACGACGAGCGCGAGAGTGCTGATGTGGTCCGGCGCAAGACCCTGTACCTCGTCATGCTCGGCCTGCATTGATACAAGGATCGAACGGGGCTCAGCCTGACTGTGCAGCGCTTCACACACCTGTCGGAGAGCACGCTCCAAGCTAAGCTGTCTTCGCTGGTTCAGGTCGGCACGAGCCCGAGCAAGTATCGCAACACGATCCATGGCTTCTGCCAACGCGTCGCGCGTCTCTGGGTTCGTCGCACGCCGGCTCTGCAAGGACAGTAAGCCAACGACGAGCTGCAGATCGTTGCTGCAACGGTGGTGCGTTTCACGCAGCAAGAGGTCGTCATGGGACGACGACTCCTGAAGAGCCGGAGCGGTCGTCAAGAGGGGCTGTGCGATCGGACTCGAACTCATGCTCATTGAGAATCTGCGGGCAAGGCCATGTGGAGATAGCTCGGATCAAACCCGCAAAGCTGGCGTAGCCGCTGAGCGTCAGGAATGGTGATGCACCGGTTTACGAGCGTAATCAGACCATCGGCTTGAAGAGTCCGCATTGTACGATTGACGTGAACAGCGGTAAGCCCGAGCGCATCCCCGATCGCTTCCTGGGTCAATGGGAACGCATAGCTGCTTTCCCCACCACTCTCCGCGTCGAGGCGAGCGCTCAGCTCGCATAGCATGTGGGCAATCCGTTCAGTAGCGGATCGACGGCCCATCGACAGCGCTTGCTGGCTGACAACCGCATTCTCGATAAACCCGAGGCTTGCCAATGCGTGTGCAATTCCGGGGTGTTCGGCAGCCAGCATTGACATTTTTTTACGCGGCAAGGCAACGATTGTTGCCTCTGTGAGCGTACGGACGCCGTAATGAAGGCGCTCGAACAGCAGGACGTCCAAATTCGCGACGTCGCCTGGAAGGAGCAAGCTCGACAGCAGGCGACCACCATTTCTGGTGGTCATGTACCGGCAAGCCCAACCCTTAGTAATGATCAGGAGGCGATCGGAGGCCTCTCCTTCGCGCACGACGTCGGTATTGGGTCCGATCGATGTTGATGGTAATGCGATCTCATTGAGCGCGTATTGCTCGTCGAGGGTAAGCGACTGAAATGACAACAGGCGAGTGCCCGACAGCAGCGACAGCGACCGACTTGTAACGGATACGACGCACGTATCAGCCTGCAAACAGCTGATCACGCGGCCTCAACGAAGGCGTTAAGGGTGATCTTTTGCAGATATGATTCGGCAAGCCGATAATATACTTTCACGACGTTCGGTAGCGTTGCCGCTTGGGCGCGCTCGACTTCGGCTTCAGCAAGATGCTGATGATAGGACCGATCATCCTCGACCATGTAAATCCCCATGAGTACCGATCAAAGGCGGTACAGATGGATTTGATCGCACGCGTCTCGGCCGTTCGCTATGCTATGTGGGATAGGGCACAATTGCCTGCGCTGAGTTAGTTGATCACATGCGGTTTAATCAGGTGCCTGTCACCAGCCCTTGCCGAAAGGCGCTACCAGCCTGCTGTACTGAACTTCCGGCACGCCGTAGCCTTCACCGGCCAGATCCGTAAGCTTTGCACGATCGAGAATAAGCACGCGTCCCCGTGTTGATCGGATCATGCCCGCCCCTTCGAGAATATGGAGCGTCACCGTCACACCACTACGTTCCGCCGCGATCATCATCCCCATAAAATCATGCGTCAGAGCAATCTCGTCACCATCCATGCGATCGTGACACATGAGCAACCAGCGAGCGAGCCGTGCCTCGATACGCTGATGCGCGTTCGTCGCCGCACTCTGCGCTGTCTGGATCATCATTGCCTGAACGAAGCGAAGTAACATCGTCCGAAGGGTGTCACTTTGCTCAATAGCAGCAAGATATTTGTCGGTCGTGATGCGTAACGCGGTCGCTTCACCAACCTGGATGAAACTTTCGTGGGGGGTATCGCTGGCGCCAAGCAGCAGATGCGTTGCCGACACACCTTCCTTGCCGATAATGCCAACCTCCGTTCGTCCCTTGCCTGGCGTATCGGACACGATCGATATTACACCACCTTCGGGAAAGTGAATGTAATCAACCGGCCCGTTTGCCGGAACTATTACATCACCGCGGTTGAGATCAACCCGTTGAAAATCAGGTCGCAGCCGAGCAAAATCATCTGCCAACATAGTGGCGAGGAGAATATTTTTACTGGTCGATTGATCCGAATGCGACATTAGAGCCCCATGGCTTTGGGGCGAAAGCGCAAGCATCTCTCAGTCGCTCACGCCCTTGAAATGGCGAGCGATAGGTCCGCATAGGCTACAAAGAGACCGGCCGCTACGATTTGTGTGATACCCCACAGTTCCGCTGATCCAGCCTGTCAAGGCGTCATAGCGGTTGGTCTGCCGGCCGACCTAATTAACCATTCCGCGAGCGCTCATTCGCGTACTGGAGTGTCACTGCGATTTAGAACTTCGTCCAGAAATATTCGAAGCTGAGTTATAGCGTCTGTGGTGAGAATCACATCGTCATCGTCATGGCGTTCCGCCACCTGACCGTCCTTTACAAGGTGCTCAATCCACCTTCGACCGGCGTTTTCGCTCGCGCCGGCTTTCTCAATAAGAGCACGTTCTGTCATCAATTCGTTGTTAGCCAGCCCGACAAAAAGATGCAGCATCATATTCCAAGCGAACTCGTCGAAGAGCTCACTAGGGAACATGGCCTTCCGTAGCGAGCGAACGTCTAAAATGCATTGAGCGGCCTTGCCGCGAGCCTGATCACCAATCATTTCATGACCTTGGCCGAATTAATTTTCGCTGCCTTGATTTGGGTGAAGTTTGCTAAATTAACCGTATGTAATGACGCCGGCTGAATGTGCGAATCGGGACATTGAGTATGCCGGCGATGAATTCTCAAAATGTCGAGTCGTTACGTGCAGCGATAGCTTGGGCACTCCAACTTGCGGATTTGCAAGAGCGAAGTTTAATCGCGGCTTATCTGGCCGATGCCCTTCACCTCGCTGAAAAGTTGTCTGAGCACGATCCTAAATGAGGAAGTCTGCTATGGCCGGCCCGGTATTGCTCGTGAACGTGGCGGAGGCGATTCTTATTACAGTTGCCCCAGCCTCATTCTGACCGGGATCGGCGCGTTAATCGGCGTGACGACAGAGCTTGCTCGCGTCATGGACTGGGTCCGCATATTTGGATCCGCGATAACTTCGATTTATGTATCGGTACCATGAGGGTCTGATCCAAACGTTCGAGGTTCAGATCGGCTGATCTTTCTCCGATCATACTCCCCATTGAATATCTGCGAGAGCGCTGCTTCAATGACAGAGTGCCACCATTCGTCGCGACCTTAAGAATATGTCCGAAACGGACTATCGCTTCAGCCATAATTAAGCGGTTGCGCATCATTTTGGATCTGCATGATGTATTCGCCAATCACCGCCGCTGATGCTGCAAGATCAACCTCACTTGCCACGTCGAAGGCGTGTCAGGGATGTCGAACCGGTGCTCCCCTCACTATGGCGATCACAATGGCGTTTCAGCCAATCGTCGACATCGAGTCCGGGGCGGTCTTCGCCTACGAAGCCCTCGTCCGCGGCGCGGACGGGCAGTCCGCCGGGGAGGTGCTGGCCAGTGTCGATGCGGACATGATCTACAAGTTCGACCAGACGTGCCGGGTCAAGGCGATCGAACTGGCCGGGCGGCTCTTTCCGCCGGATGACGTCACAAAGCTGTCGATCAACTTCATGCCCAACGCCGTCTATGAGCCCGACGCCTGTATCAGGGCATCGCTGACGGCAGCTAACCGTGTCGGGTTCGATCCCAAGCGGCTGATGTTCGAGTTTACCGAAGACGAGCGGATGCGCGAAGTGGCGCATGTGCGGCGGATCATCGAAGCCTATCGGGCTCGCGGGTTTACGACAGCGATCGATGATTTCGGTGCCGGTTACGCAGGGCTCGGACTGCTCGCAGACCTTCGACCCGACATGCTGAAGCTCGATATGGCGCTCATACGCGGGATCGATGAGTCCGCTGCCCGCCGTGCCATTGTGGCAGGCGTGCTCGGTATCGCCGACGCCATCGGCGTTCGCTGTATCGCCGAAGGTATTGAGACCGCCGCGGAATTGCGGACGCTGAAAGAGATCGGCATCCGGCTGTGTCAGGGATACCTGCTCGCGCGCCCTGCAACTGAGGTGCTGCCGGTTATCGACCGATAGCGCCTGCGTACGTAACAGGTATCGCGCCGCGGAAGGCCGACACACGTGCGTGGCCACTGATCATCCGAACGCTGCGTCCTCTTCGACGGCCCGCGGTGCCAGCAGCATCGCCCGGCGAACCTGATCGGGACTGGCGAGCGAACGGGACGGCTTGCCGATCAGATAGCCCTGAATCGCGGCGCAGCCTTCCCGGGCTACGATCGATAGCTGTGCCGGTTGCTCGATGCCTTCTGCCAACACGGGCATGTCGAGGCTGGTGCCCAGCGCCGTAACGGACCGCAAGATGGCGACCGCCTGTTCGCTATGTTCGATCTCAGCGACGAACGAGGCGTCCAGCTTGATGCGGTCAAAAGGGAAAGCCCGCAACACGTCCAGTGAGGAATAGCCGACGCCGAAGTCGTCGAGCGCGATGGCGATCCCCATCGCTTTGAGTTGGCGAAGCTGGTTCAAGGCAAAGCGGCGATCATGAATGATGGCGCTTTCTGTCAACTCCAACGAGAGCCGTTCGGCAGGTAGGCCACTGTCGATCAAGGCTGATCGTACTGTCTCTACCAACCGCGGGTCGGAAAGATGAAGCGGCGACAGGTTCACCGCCACGACATGCCGATTGGTCCAGAGGGCTGCCTCGAAACACGCCTGCCGCAGTACCCAGATGCTGAGCGGCACAATCAGACCGCTCTCCTCGGCGATCGGGATGAACGTCACAGGGGAAATCGCGCCCCTTACTGGGTGCTGCCAGCGGATCAGTGCTTCGTAGCCGGTGATCTCCCCGGTCTTTACCGATG
Source organism: Sphingomonas sp. SL1004 (assembly GCF_057815015.1). NCBI lineage: Bacteria > Pseudomonadati > Pseudomonadota > Alphaproteobacteria > Sphingomonadales > Sphingomonadaceae > Sphingomonas > Sphingomonas sp. SL1004. The sequence continues at coordinate 3,331,252 of NZ_JBYMUX010000001.1, read as the reverse complement.
CCTGAACCTGGTAATGCAGTTCGAAGGCGCCGGCAGCAACGGCGTCGCGAAGATCACTGGCCAGCTCGCGACGCTCGCGTACGGCATCATCCATGTCCGACTGATAGAAACACGGCGCGTCAGAATGCAGCGACTTCGCCCGGTACATGGCCAAGTCGGCTTTCGCGAGCAGGGTGTCGGCATCGCGACCGTCGTGAATGGCCAGTGCCACGCCTATGTTGGCGCTTATCGAGGCGGTGAACCGATCGAATTCGAACGGAGCCACAAAGGCTTCGTACAAACGCTCGAGGAAGCCGGACAGGTCACCCTCCGACGTATAGGAAATGAGTCCGGCAAACTCATCACCGCCCAGGCGCGAGATGTACTCTCCCGGCCTCAGCATCACCGAGAAGCGTGCAGCCAGCGCGATCAGCAACTGATCGCCGGCTTGGTGGCCGTACGTATCGTTGACGGCCTTGAAGCGCGACAGGTCGAGCATGACGACGGCCATACAGGGAAGACCTGTTCGCATCGCGAGCCTTCGGCCGAGTTCGTCGTTAAAGCTCATCCGATTTGGTAGGTCGGTAAGCCCATCGTGCAACGCCATACGCCGTAGACGCCGGTAGGATTCACCTTGGGTATGGCCGTCGATCAAGGCGCTGAGGGCTGCACATCCGACGATGAGCATGGCGGCAACCGCTGTTATGACGCCGAGCGCAGACAAGGTGCCGTCGGACAGACCGGCGCCCAGTTTCAACACGGCGATATGCATCGATGCCATGCCGGTAAAATGGAGAGCGGCCACGCCGAGACTGAGTAAGCCTGCCGCCTGAGCCCTTCGCCAGCGGCCAGCACCGTTGATCGTTTGGAATGCAGCTGCCGCAAGCACCGAGGAAAGGACAACCGAGGCGACGACGTAGCGCCAATCCCATGTGACAAGACCATCGATCCGGTATGCTGACATGCCGAGATAATGCATCGTCGAAATGGCGACGCCGATGATCCCGCCGCCAGCGGCACCTGCCCACCGCCTTTTCGTAGCAGCCAGAGCAAGTCCAGGGGCCGCGACGATAATGGCGAGCACCAGCGACGCCAGGGTGAGGATTGGATCGAGGACGACAGGCGCCTGCGTCCGGAACGCCATCATCGCCACGAAGTGCGTGGACCATACCATGGTCCCGGTGCTGACCGCGGTCAGCATGATCCAGCCTACCCGGCTAGGACCGCTCGCCGACAGGATGCGCCCGAACAGTTGGACGGTTGCGGCCGATCCGATCAGGCAAACTAGTAGCGCCGTAAACACGAGGCGCAGGTCATGTTGCTGCGTGATACATAAGGCCACCTGCATCATGCCGCAGCCCCTGCACGCCAGAGATCGCCCCGACCTTCGAGAACCATCGCTGCCTGGCGTGCCAGGCCAAGCAGATAGGCGCGTTGATCGGCGGAGGCCGGTGACCGTGTGATGGTGTCGACAACGCAAAGGGCACCGACGTCGATACCGCTCAACATCCGTAGCGGCGCGCCGATATAATAGCGAATGAACGGGTCGCCGGTGACCACCGATAGATGAGCGAAGCGTGGATCGTTTTGCGGATCACAGCATTCGAGAGCGCCTTCGTGATCAATCGCGTGTCCGCAAAATCCACTGTCACGGGGGATGCACGACAGGGCCAGACCGTGGGTGGCCTTGAACCATTGATCCTCGTTATGGATCAATGAGAGAAGCGCAATCGGCGCATTGAAGGCGGAGGCGGCTTCGTTGACGAAGCGGTCGAAGCTCGGCTCCGCGGGGGTGTCGAGGACGCCAAGCCCCTTCACCGCAAGTGAGCGTCGGTGCTCATGGAGGAGATTCTTGAGCATCGAAAAGCACCATCAACCAGCTAACCCGCAACATATCCTCTGAAATTATTGACGAACGGTAACCACGCCCGCGAGGTGTTAACCCCGGCCGCCTGCGCCCTGTCTTTAAGGACCGCGTGTCGCATAATTGGCGACATTCGAGACGTCCAAAACTCAGGACTTCCGCGACAACGCCGCGGAAGTCCGACATAGTACGACTTTTGGTGCTCAATCAGACGACGATCTGGCCTTCGTCGCTACCATCCCAGTAGCGGATCGCCTTTGCATCCACACGGATCATGACGATGCCGGGTGTGTCGATGCCCTCGGGAAAATATCGATCGAGATCCTTGGTCCAGTGATCAGCAAACGCGGCTTTGTCCTCGATCAGCGCAGCGGCGCCTTCGACAGTTACAAACAGTGGGGGCCCGCCGAGCATGCCAACGGCACCGGTGTAACTGAGGGTGACGTGCGGATCAGCGCGCAGCTCGGTAATCTTCCGCGAATTTTGGTAGGCGAAGAAGTAGCTGTCGCCTTGATATTCGACATCGCCATTGTTGCTCATCGGGCGGGCTGTCAGGGTGCCGTTGGATGAGCGAGTGGCCATCATCGTAAAGTCCAACTTCGCCATCTTTTTTGACAGGTCGTGTAGGCTGAGGTCCGACATCGTGTTGCTCCTTCAATGTGGGGCCATGACGTTTGCCCGAGCAGTTGCAACGAACGTAGCGACGCATTGGTCGCGCGAGCCAATGCAACTGCCGGTACACATCGCCCGAACTCGGCACTTTTGCGACGTAGCCGCTTTCCCGTTTCTCCGTCATTGTTCGGCATTTTTGAGAAAAGCCTATCGAGAACAGATTTTGAGAAGATGATCAGCTGAGGCAGGAAGCCCTCGTCCTCCCCGTTTCGGCCGTCTCGATTGTGGTTCCTTATTGGGAAGGGCTGACGGGGGATCGCTTCACTACCAATCGCGCGCCGAGCTTAGGCAGCACGCGGATAAATACCAGCTTCGCGAGGCGGTCGCGCAGCGACGCGGGCGTCATGCCGGCTGTGCCATGGCCGCACCGGCCTTGCTCCGGTTCCAGTTGAACCCGATCACGATCGCCAGCGCCATGATCGCCTGCGCGGCGACGGTCTGGACGGTTGGGAACAGGCCCAGCAACTCGAAACGCGGCACCGCCGACCACGGCGCTATGTCGATGATCCCGGCCTCTTGCAGCGCCGAGACGCCCTTGCCGGCCAGCACGATCGTCAGGACGGCCATCAGCCACGAACTGTAGGTGAAGAACTGCCCGATCGGCAGCCTGCCGCTATAGCGCAGCAGCCCCCAGGCGATCCCTGCGAGGAGGACAAAGGTGGTCAGTGCACCGGCCAGCATCGCGCCACCATTCCCCTGCGCGCTCAGCGCCGCGTAGAACAGGATCGTCTCGAACACCTCGCGATAGACCACCACGAAGGCAAGCCCGAACAGGAACCACGCCGACCGGCCGGACAGCGCCTTCGCCATCTTCTGGCGGATATAGCGTTGCCACTGATCGGCCTGCCCCTTGCCATGCATCCAGATACCGACCGTAAGCAGCAGGACCGCCGCGAACACAGAGCCGAACCCTTCGGTCAGCTCGCGACTCGCCCCGCTGATGCCGAGGATCCACGTCGCCACCACCCATGTCAGGAAGCCGGCGACGAGCGCGCCGATCCACCCGGCATGGACATAGGACATTACCTCCGTTCGCTCCGCTTTGCGAAGGAACGCGATCATGGCGACGACGATCAGCAGCGCCTCCAGCCCCTCGCGCAGCAGGATCGTCGCGGCGCCGAGATAGGTGGACCACGAGCTGCCGGCATTGGGCGACAGCGCCGCTTCGGCATCGTCGTAGAGGCCGTTCAAAACCGCCTGACGATCGGCGAGCCGATCGGCGTCCTCCTTGGGCACCGCCGCCCGGTACTCGATCATCAACCCCTCGATGCGGGTCTTCAGCGTGTTGTCGCTGGCCCCCAGCACCGGCTCGATCGGCTCGAAGCCATCGAGATAGGCGGACAGCGCCAGCTCGCTCGCCTTCGTCCGGTTGCCCGCCCGTGACGCGGCGAGGCTGGCGGCCATGCGCTCGCGCACCAGCGACAGCGAGGCTGGCGACACCTGCGTCACCGCTTGCGGATTGCGGCGCAGATAGCCCATCACCGCGTCCGCCTTGGCCTGTCCGATCTTTCCGCCCAGCGCCTGCGGCGTCAGGCCGACCAGCGTTTTCAGATCGGGGACGAGCTGGCGGAGCGCCGGGTCGGACTTCCACAGGCGTTCGCCTTCCGCCGCCTGCGCGTCCGAGAAGGCGAAGTGCCCGGCATAAAGCGCGGCCGACCAGCGATCGTCGCTCGACAGTTCATCGAACGCGCGCATTGGCGTGCCGTCGAGCCCCTGCGTCAGCACCTGGTAGAGCGCGAACGTGCTGCGCTCGCGGGCGCGAGCGGCATCGGTGAACGCGATCGGGGGCGTGGCGAGCTTGGCAGCATCGGGGCCATGGCCGTCGCCGGCCATGCCGTGACAGGCGGCGCAGTTCGCTTTGAACAGTGCCTGCCCGCGCGAGAAGCTGGGGGGCGAGTTGGGCGCTAGCGGCACGGGGTAGGCGCGCAGCAGCGAGGCGGCGAGCCCATGCGCCAGATCGGCGACCTGTGCGCCGTCCGCTTTGGCGGCGATCGACGCTTGCAGGCGGGTCACGCCCGCGATGAGGGTGGCGCGCTCCGGCCTGTTGGGGAGGCCGGACACCTTCGCGTCGACCGTCGCCGCGAACTCCTTTTGCTCGGCATATTCGGTGGCGCTGATGACGCGACCCTTTGCGACCGCGCCGGCGTAATCGACCGAGATATAGTCTAGCAGCCGCCACGCGGTCTGTACCGACGTGGCGGTCCGATCCTGGGCGCTGGCTGGCGATGCCAGCATGACGAACCCAAGCGCCAGAACCAGGAATGCCGAAGCACCGCGAATGAGCCGCATTAGCAGCCAAAATCTGGACTTTGCCCTGCTCGACCACAATCCGGATGCCATGGCTGATCCGTTTGTGGCGACCTGGTTAAGGTTCATCGATCGCCTCGTTGCGACTATATTTCCAATGGAGCTAAACCATCGAGCGGTCATGGAGGAAAATCAAGCTTTGAGTGCGTTCGCCGTCATCTGAGGAAAGGACGGTCTTCTATCTTCCATCCGGAAGCAGACCACAGCAGCTTGGCATTTTGCGGTCCTGATGCAAAACCTTGGAAATTTTGCATCATACCTGGGCCACTGACCATTAATGCTGGGGTCGAATAAGAGCGGCAATCTTCCCCTCTCCCTCCTCCGAATAGAACGTGGAGGGGGCGTGTCCCGGAGTCACGACATCGATACGTTCCGGCACCAAACCTAGTGGTGGAGGTCCGGAATCACCTAGCTTATCGATAGCCTTGCGCCCGACAGGGCAGCGACGAGAAATCGCCTTATCAAGCTGAAGGCCCGCCGCCTTGTCGAGTACCCAGTCAGCCCGTTGCATAGGACTGTAAGGAGCGTCTTCTATCCAGATCTTGCTGCGGCCCACCGCTGTTCCTTGCCATTTGCCATCTGCAGATCGAACAACGACCATGCTATATTCACTTGTTGAGAGGTGTCCTCCCATTCCGTACAGCATGACCATTGTAGGTGATTGCGGCATCGGTTCACCAATTGCCTTACGAAGCGCTCAATGATCCTCGATCGCAGAAGCGGTCGGCTTCGACGTAGGGGATGCCACAGGGAGGCAAAGTGGACCGGTTGATGCACTTCCAGCGACGGGAGCGATAGCGAGCAGGATTAATTCGATCATTGCGGCAGGATGCAAGTCCGCAACGCCCTATGCAATGGGAGAGATGGGTAAGACTGCCGATGCAAAAATCATGATTTTTGCATCAAGGGCGTGCGGTCGCCATTAGGTTGGGCCATTCTCGAAATTAGATCCCTCGCGAGAATGCGGGATCGTACCAGAACGCTCGATTGCCGACGTTTGTTGTATCGTTCACGTAGGCAGCAGGGGTAGCTAAGAGGCAATCGAAAATGGGCTACCAGACGGACCGTCGAAGCCGGACGCGAGCCATCGCTGTGTACGTGACCCTACTAATGATAGGCGCGGTGCTAGGCTTTCTGGTAAGATTCGGCGTGATTACCGATCATATCTTCTGGTAGCGGGAGTCAACGGTCGCTCAATGTCCGCTCGCCTCTCCAAACCCAACATTCCCGTTTCACCATTAATTCCGATAATGGTACCGCGTTCTTTACTGCTCTGCCTTTGCGGAAAACGACGAAAAAATAGTTGACCATGACGTTGCAAAGGCACTGCCAGCTTGTTCTTCTGCTGGGTAAGAGGAGGGGGCGCTATGCATCCAGCAGGACATCGCATCGAGATCGATCCAGACCGTGAGTTCATGAGGGTGACGCTGTGGGGCGACTGGGCCAATGCCCAGACCGACGGTCTTGCCGTTGATCACGCCAAGGCGGTTTTGCAGATGAAGGCGAGGGGTGCCCGGCATGGCCATTTCCTAACGCTGGTCGACATGCGGGAAAAGCTCCTGACCGAGGCGGTTACGGTTGCCGAGTTCCGGAAATCGTTCGAGGCAAACTCTCCATCACGTCGCACGGCGATCATCGTTTCGCCGCCATTGCCGACCTCGATGGCCGAGCGGATCGCACCGCCAGGGCGTGTCCTCATCACGTATACCGAGGAAGAGGCGCTGGCTTGGCTATTCGATGATGTATGACCATCTCACATTGAGATCTAAAATGCTTCGGGATGCGCCAAGCGCCTGTGGCTTGAAAATGGTCCATTCCGGATCTAACCGCGTAAGCCCCTAACATATTGAGACTATAATGAACGATGAGATCAGCGCAGTTGAATTGGCATCCGAACTGACGGCGGCATGGCTGGCAAATCCCAACACACGCACGAACGCGGATGACGTTCCAGCGTTTCTGGTTTCCATGCATGCCGCGGTCGTACAATTAACAGGTGCAGAGGCTCCTGCGCAAACTGACGAGCCCGTTCAGACATATGAGCCGGCCGTCACTGCCCGTAAGTCGCTTGCGTCGCCAGACCACATCATCTCCATGATCGATGGCAAGCCATACAAAACTTTGCGCCGCCATCTCGCCACCAATGGGCTGAGCCCGGAGGACTACCGCGCGCGCTACAATTTGAAGGCGGACTATCCCATGGTAGCCCCGACCTATTCGGAAGCGCGCCGTACCATGGCCAAGTCGATAGGTCTCGGGCGGAAGCCTGGTCAAACCGTTGCAAAGGCTGCTGAGGAAACACCTAAAGCTGCGCGGAAGCCTCGTGCCGCCAAACCAGTCGAAGAGGCCTGATACATCAAACCGGGGGAGGCGAACCCTCCTCCCCTGGTAAGACGAAGAGCAGGGACGTTCCAAAGCGGCGTAGCGTATCATGAGAGAAACACCCCGCCCGTTGTCCCGGCGGGCGGGGCGCGGGGACCATCCCCTAGCGCGAACCTGAAGCTGGCGCGTGGAGCATATGTATGAGCGGCTTCTTAAATCGGGCTAAAGGTAGATGCATAACGGCAGTCATGATTACGAGAGACGCGAGGCCTGCTGAAAGGTCCTGTTCGTGCTCGGCTAGGTGGAGAATGCGACGTTGGACACGTCATCTCGATCGAACAGGGAATCGTTGCCCCTGCCGTTGAACGTTGAGCATCATCGGCCTGATAGCGCGCTTTACTAAGATAAAGGCCTTGCCCGGTCGGTGAAATATTTTTAATTTTATCAGATGAATGGCTCCATTCACCCGACTGCTATCGCGCATAGGCAAGGCTTGCAGGCGGGACTGCTAGCAGTGGCTCCGATTCCAGAATGTCCGTGGCCACTGCACGATTACGAAGCCTGTCTGGCGTGGTTTGCGGGGTATAGTATCAGCAGGCTGGTCCGGTCCCGCCACGATCGGATGCCATCGGTACGCTGCTGCTCCGCTTCGGAGTAACGCGATCGCCACCTTTGCGACCAAGACGTGCCTGGCAGCATATCTCAATCAAGCTTGGGGTACCGGTTTGCAAAACCGGCTCGCGTCTCCAGATGCACGAGACAGTAACCATATCGGGTCTATCGATCGCTGTCGGCATACGCGTCCGGCGGCAAGGGTGATGATGGCGACATGGTCGAAACGATAGGCACGACGCGCATTCCACGGACGCCCTCGCCCGAATATGATGTCATCGCTACCATCGCCGCGGATCGCTTCGACGTCCCCATCGCGCTCGTAAACGTCGAGGACGGCAACGACGTCTGGATGAAGGCCAAGGTCGGTCTCGACCTGCGCAGCGCGCCCAAACATATCGCATTTTGTGGTCACGTTCTCGAAACCGCGCAGCCGCTCGTCATCGAAGATCTGACGGCCGACCCGCGGTTTGCCGACCACCCGCTGGTGCTCGGCGAGATGGCCGCGCGGTTTTATGCAGGCGCGCCCCTGATCGGCCGCGACGGCATCGCGTTTGGCACATTGTGTATCATCGATCGTCGGCCACGAAAATTTGGCGAGCGCGAACTGCGCGCGTTGATGCTCATGGCAGGCCAGGTCATCGAGCGGATCGAACTTGGCGAACTGCGCCAACGCGAGCGGGCAGCAGCGGTCATCGACGAAACCACAACGGACGCATTCATCACCTGCGATCGCGCCGGTAAGGTGAGCCACTGGAACATGGCAGCCGAGGCCTTGCTAGGTTGGTCTCGTGACGACGCCTTGGGCCAGCCTATCACCTTCATCATTCCTGAGGCGATGCGGACGGCTCACACAGCGGGGTTTGAGCGGTTGGTCGCCTCACCCGTAGCCCAACCCATGCGGGCCGTTGAGATACCGGCCCTTCGACGTGACGGTAGCGAGGTGTATGTCGAGCTGACCCTGGCCGTTCACCGCGAGGGCGATGCGGTGACGGTTGTCTCCATCCTGCGTGATGCGACCGTTCGCCGCGCCCTTCAGGCCGAGCGAGAGGCAGGCCGCGCGCTTACCGATGCCATCGTCGACAACATGCCGGCTGCGATCTACGCGAAGAACTCCGCATCCGATCGCTACGTTTTCGTCAACCGCGCTTTTGAGCAACTGAGTGGGCGTACCAAGGCAGAGATCGTAGGCAAAACATGGGGGGAAATATTCCCCCTCGACGATCTTGCTGAATATCAAAATTATACCGATCGCGCGATGGCGGCAGTAGGGCCGATCATGCTCGATCGAACCATCACCCGCCCCGACGGGATGGTCCGACAGATCGAGGCTACCAAAATCAAATCTGTTGGCCCCGACGGTCAGACTATCCTGTTGGGCTTTGCGCAGGATGTGACCGAAGAACGTGAAGCCAACGAGCGCCTCGCCTATCTCGCTCATCATGATCCGCTGACAGGTCTGCTCAACCGCACGCGGTTCGGCGAGATCGTCGATGACTGTATCGCCTCCGGCGGGACGCCGGCTGTTATCTGCCTCGACCTCGACCGGTTCAAGATCGTCAACGACCTTTACGGCCATGCGGCCGGCGACGAAGTTCTGGTCGAAGCTGCACAGCGCATCGTGACCACAGCACGCTGTCCCGTAGCCCGATTGGGCGGTGACGAATTCGCCATTCTCGTTGCTGACAGCGAGACGGCCGGACGTATCGCACGACGAACTATCGATACGCTGGCACGGCCCTTTGGCATTCGAGACCGCGGCGTTGGGATCGGCGCCTCTGCCGGCGTTGCCATTCATCAAGCGGGCGATGCCGATGACGGCGATCTGGTGCTGCGCAATGCCGATCTCGCCCTTTACCGTGCCAAGAACGATGGCCGCAATCAGTGGTGCTTCTTCGAGCCGGCGATGGACGATGCCGCACGCGAGCGTCGGCAGGTCGAGGCGGACTTGAGAAGCGCGCTCGAGCGGGGCGAAATCCATGTCGAGTACCAACCACTTGCCGATGCCCAAACGGGACGGATCATCAGCTTTGAAGCCTTAGCCCGCTGGGATCATCCGCGTCTGGGCCGCATCGCACCGGCGATGTTTATCCCGATCGCCGAAGAGAGCGGCATCATGCCGGACCTCGGACGGCTCGTGCTCGAGATGGCTGCAAACGAGGCGGCGACATGGAGCCCGGAATTGAAAGTCGCCGTCAATCTGTCGCCGGCGCAAATGGACGATGACGGTATCGTCGCCGAGATAGGCGCGATCCTGAAACAATCGGGTCTCTCACCGACACGGCTTGAGGTAGAGGTGACCGAAGGCATGCTGATCAAGGATACCGCTCGGGGCATCCGCCTGCTTACCGAGTTGCGTCAGCTCGGCGTCTCGGTCGCGATGGACGATTTTGGTACCGGCTACTCGTCGCTCAACTATTTCCGCACCTTCCCCTTCGACAAGGTGAAGATCGACCAGTCCTTCATTCGCGACATGGATGAAAACCCGCAATCCCTGGCCATCGTTCAGGCTGTGATTGGATTGGGTCGAGGGCTTGGCATGCCTGTGGTGGCCGAGGGCGTGGAGACATCCGAACAACTCGACCGCTTACGCGCCGAGGGGTGTGATGTCGTGCAGGGCTATCACATCGGCCGGCCCGCCATTATCGGCACCTTCAAGAATGGTGCCGTTCTGGACGACCCCAGGGTGGCTGCAACCGGATGACCCCTGCCCTCCGGCAACGGCGTTTCAACGGTCGATAAGCGCAGAATAGGTCGTCGCGGTACCGCGCTTTGTATGCTTGCCGTGATACAGCGCGATGTCTGCCTGACGCAGCAGATTCCGTTCGGTCATACCCGCCGTCAGCCAGCTGACACCGATCGTGCCCGATACGCAAAGCTGCTCTGCGTCACCGATATCGACCGAATGATGAAGGTCTGCGAGCAGTCTAATGACCAAGGCCGATACCGCATCCCGGTCTACCCCGCGGACGATGACCCCAAATTCGTCGCCACCAAGCCGCGCGGTGACACAGTCAGCGAGGTAGGGGGCATGTAGCGCCGTCGCGATCGTACGCAGGACCTGGTCTCCCCTCAGATGGCCGCAGCGGTCGTTGACCGCCTTGAAGCCGTCCAAGTCGATCATCAGCAGTGCAAGGGGCGTCCCGTTCGTATGGGCACCCGCAATGCTTGCCGATAACGCCTGGTTGAAGCCGGCGCGGTTGGTCAGTCCGGTAAGCTCGTCGGTATGTGCCGATCGCCGTAACGCCTGCTCCATCTCGTAGCGACGGGTGACGTCCTGGAACACGCCGATGAGCGCGACCGGACGGCCATCGCAGAGTTCGACTTCCCCCATGCTGCGAACCCGCTTGGCCGCCCCGAATGCCGACACGAAATCGATCTCTTCGTCAAAAGGACGTCCTTGCTCGATCGCGAGATTGATCGCGTCGCTCAGAATGGCGCGCGACCGTCCTGGATAGAATTCCATCGCGCGCTCGATCTGTGGCGTATCGCCCAGCGGAAGATCATGAATCGCATAGACCTGATCCGACCATTCGATGGTATTGTGGACGAGATCGAAGCGCCACGAGCCTATACCGGCAATCCGTTCCGCCTGATGCAGCTGCCTATGCATACGCGCCACCCGGTGGAGATCATCGGTGCGCTCTGTCGCAAGCTCGACCAGTTCCAATGCTGCCAGGCGACTGCCGACAAGCGCTGCTGCGATATTTGCGAGCTTCTGCAGTGCGACAATATCATCGTCACTAAAGAGGCGCGGTTGCCGATAGATGACGCAGAGCGAGCCAACCGTGAGATCTGTGCCGTCTTCGCCCCGCGTTATCACGGGCACCCCGCAATAAGCGCCGATATGGGGTTCGCCGGTAACCATAGGGTTATCGCGGTAAAACGGATCGGCCTGTGTGTCGGGGATGATCACAGGCTCGTTCGCGTCGACCACGCGACCGCAAAAGCTATACTCACGAGGCGCCTTGTCGGCGCCTATGCCACACTTCGCCGTGAGCCACTGCCAATCCTGGTCCAACACCGAGAACGCGCTGATATCGCTGCCGAGGAGTTGCTGCGCCATCTCGGCGACCGCATCGAGCTCTGGCCCGGGCAAGCACCGCGATAAACCGGCCCGATCGAGCAGATCGCCCCGTGACCGATAACGCGTCATTGGCTGGGAGGGCGAGGCGATAGGGCTGTGGAACATGGTTGACGAATACCAGCTGGCAGTAAAGACTTTGTGACCAGATCCTAGTCTAGACCAGCCCTTTGAAGCGTCGCATGCCCACGCGGTGGAGATATCAGGTAAGCGCCTTCCTTTCTTGAGGTTGACCGCCAGCCGGCAACCTGTGCTCTTTCCATAGCAGCAGGGCTGTTAAGTCAGACTTTAGTTTGAGAACCGATGTTACGTAATTTTTCCAATCGCTACATATCATTGCCGGCGTCCAATATACGATATGACTGCTATATATACGCCGAATGACGGTCAGTTTGTCGTTATAGGCCGTGATAAGAGGTGCGTAGTCCGAATGTGAATACGCGGTGCTCGAGAGCCGGCGGGCCTCGTTTATAACATGAGCACTGAACTTTTGCGAAAACAGCACTCGTTCGCGCGATAATGCGGCATAGTCGGCCTGACTGCTCTTACGCATCAATTCGGCATAGCGTCGCATTGCTTGCCGCAGTTCGTCGTGCTCCGCACGGCTTTGAGGACTCATTCGTAGGCGTTCCTCTTACCTTTGTTCACTACAATCAGAGTCGCGTTTTGATAACGAGGGCGTCGTCGTCGAAATACAGAAAAAACCTTACATTCTGATTTAATTCAGGGAAGCCTACTCGCGATGTCGGTCGTTATGTACCGATCTTCAAAGGGTTTTCATGGCCAACCTCGAACAATCCCCCAAGCACGCCGAGCCACACCGTCACCTGCGCACAGTGGGGGAAGCACTCTCCAGAGCATTTCTACCCGACGAGTCTTCGAACTTTGACAATCTGTTGGCGGCAATCGACGAAGCCGACGCCCGGCATGCAAAAGGCAAGAAGGGTTAGCCTCAAGCTTGTGGGGGGGGCGCGGACGATATCGATCGCATGTTGAAGCTTGCACGCGGCGTAATCGGCGCCAGCTTTGTCCAGCAGAACGAGCGCCCCCAGCATCAGGCGCAAGGCGCTATCCAACGAGGGGGCGTGTGTATCGCTAGGATGAAGCATTTTCGCATCCTTTCGGGTCCGAGGTGCATGATCGACCACTGTCCTTGATAACTGAACGACAGTTAATGATGTGTAATTTTTACAATTACCTCAAACTTATATTTGCAAAAGCCATGTTCTCGCTTCATCGACATCGGTAAAGTATGCGATACCCTCTCGATTACTAAGGCGCCGTGTCTGCATCCGAGCCAGCGTCGATCCGGTTACAAAGGCGAGCTTACGGGACCGGAAAACCGGATCTCCTACGACGTTGGAAAACACGACGACCATGTCTTGCGTTTGTATCTTCATTGCGCTGACGTCGCACAACGTCACATGATCGTTGGGGCTACACCCCAGTCTATACAAACGCTCGGTCAGCTCCTCTCGAAAGTCGGACACGTCTTCATTACTGAAGAACCCACCCATTATGATATGTACCAGACACCGTTCCGGTTCTATTACGATCGAGAAATGCGCGTCCATAGGTCGTCCACGAGTTGCTTGCCGGGTCATGCTACCGAGGTACGCATGGCCTTGCCACTATTCTGTGCTACGTCTCGACGCTGAGGCTTTCTCGAACGCGAGTGGGGCAATGTACGAGATAAGCAGCGATCCGGCACGGCAGCTTCTGATCGTCCGGGTCAGTGGGTTCTGGACGCGTGAGATCATGGCAACATACCGCGCAGAGGTCGGGCAGCAGGCATCGGTCCTCCGACAGGCTGGCGGGTGTAAGCGTATCTTGGTCGATATGTCGCACTACCCGATCCAGTCGGGTGACATTGCCGATGGCCATGCAGCCGCGCTGCGCTTTGCACGTGAAACGCTCGGCGCGCGCGCTGCCATCGTGATGACGAGTGCCTTATCCAGGCTGCAAGCGACCCGCGTTGCAACGTCGTCGGGCCACCGGCTTTTCAACGATGACGTGGCGGCTATGACGTGGCTGATGGGTAACACGGACTAGCAAGCCGCCCACGGAGCCTTGCCGAACTAGCGAAGGCCGATAGCGCCGGTTTGAAGGGCCGTGGCGTAAAAGGCCCGGGTTTCAAGCTGGACACGGTCACGCAGGCGACCGAGGATAGTGTGGGCATCGGCCTTGAAGCCAATTCGGTCATCCTGGATCGCTTCCGCGTTCCAGGCTTTCAGAAATTTCGTCCAGTCCGACTTCAACCGCACGAACGCGTCCGCTCCCTCACGCCATGCCTCGATCCAGGGGCCTAAGAGCTGCGTTTCGTCGAGGCCAGCGATGATCAGATCCTCGCGCTCGACATGGTCTTCGACAACGATCGCGAGCGTATGTAGCTGGACCGCCAGGTCGGTACTGCTGGCATAGCCTTTGTCGACTGCTGCGAGTAGCGCGTTGGCGGCAGCCTCGATCGCGTCATGTTCGGTGATCAACTGCTTGTAGCTCGTCTGCATACCGCGCCTTCAGATTCGGTACGCGGCGATTAACCCATTTCGGTTCGAAATCGAGTCGTTTTAGTAGTCTTACGTGCCGCGTACTTTCCCGGGGGGTAAGGCGCTCCCGATATGGGTATTAAGCCATCCGCAGGCAACCAGCGTCGCCGAACATGGCGCCCCGCGGGTAAGGACGGCGATTGGCCTGCGTAGCGCACCGTTTATCGCGCTAATGCGGTCGACGAGCCATCCCGCAGGCCAGGCGGGGTGGAGGACGGTTTACGGGCTGGCTTCTGTATACGCGCCAGGTCTGCCTCGTCGATCGGACGGTGGAACGATAACCCGATCAGGCCATCCCTGGTCCACATCACGGTGGCGACGATAGCCGTCGTGCCGATCGACAGCACAACCTCCTCGCCTCTTGGTATCGGGGTATCTGCGACGTGGATCATGGCGCCGCGGATTGAGATGTTCTGAATGGCGGCGGAAACCGGTTTTTTGCCGTAGCTGCTGATCATGCCGTGCAGATCGACGCCATGTCGAGGTTCTGCCCTGTTGCCATGGCCACAGATCAGTTCATCGAGTCTCGACGATATGAGCTTGGCTATCTGACCCAGCTGGCTACGGCTTGCGCTCGGAAAATCCTGGCGCGGTTGAGGATCGGCGATGCACAAAGCGCCAATGTTGAACCCGGCCGTGGTTTTGAGCGGTGCACCTGCGTAGAAGCGTATGAACGGGGCGGCCGTGACAAAAGGGTTTGCGCGAAAGCGCAGGTCCCTGGAGGCATCCAGTACGACCATGACCTCGCTCGATAGGATGGCATGCGAGCAAAATGAGTCAGACCGCTTGATAGTCGTTGCAGCAAGGCCGGCTGCGCCCTTTACGATCTGGATATCATCCTCGATGAAGGACAGCAGGCTGATCTCGGCTTGGAACAGATTGCAGCAAAGCTGGGTAACGGAATCGAAGACATTTTGGAGGTTTTCGTCACCGGTCGCGTATTTCCGCGCTTCCAAAACGCGTGAGACCTCGTTGTCGCGCATCGGATAGTCTCGAACGAGCAGCATATCGCCCACCTCTTATGGAATAGTGGTGCTGCTCCCGGGCGCTTAAAAATGTGTTAAGCACCCGTTTCGGGTTTAAAATATCGTTTCTGCACGACTTCGGCAGCCCGCAGGCGAGAAGAAATCCCGTTGGACCTTATCGGCGCCCCT
Source organism: Sphingomonas sp. SL1004 (assembly GCF_057815015.1). NCBI lineage: Bacteria > Pseudomonadati > Pseudomonadota > Alphaproteobacteria > Sphingomonadales > Sphingomonadaceae > Sphingomonas > Sphingomonas sp. SL1004. Next base: position 3,315,712 of record NZ_JBYMUX010000001.1, on the reverse strand, counting down.
GGCGCGACATGATCAGCATATCTGCTCATAGGTATTAAGGTCATTTTGAGTATGTTGCAGTAGGCGAGTCGCAAATAGAGGACGCGATGAACCCCGTATATCATTCCCATTTCGACGAGGACACGATCGAGGTCCTACGTGAGGCCTTCGATCCGACTGGCACGCTCGAAACGGATTTGCTCGAGATGTGGCCAATCCTGCAGGCCGGCGTGGAGCAGGATGTCCGTAGTTTCTGGACCCCCTTTGCCGGCGACACTACGCCATACCGCCTGTGCAACGCTGCTATCGAAGATCTGATTTCACGGGACGTCCGCTATACTTGTGAGAAGTTCTCAGGCGGCCTGAACCAGAAACTCATCGGCAAAATGGTTCGTAGGGGGCGCGCCAGTAGCAAGGACCGAGCGACGGAAATCGCGTTCACAGCCGGTCTGCTGGCGAGCTACCATGCCCGCCATCTCAGGCTCTACGCCGCGTTCGCAGGCGATCCTGTAAAACTCGCCCGGCTGACCCATTCGCTCTACGCGCTATACGCGTTGGAGAATTCGGTGCTTCTCAATGGCGCGGCGTTGGAGCGCGCCGATCAGGAGTTGCGCGACAGCGCCGAGCACAGAAGCAAATTACAGGCGATCGACCGCTCTCAGTGCTGGCTTGAGATGACGGTCGATGGAATCATCATCACGGCAAACCAGAATTTCCTGTCGACCATGGGCTATTCCTTACGGGAAATCACAGGCCGCCATCATGGCATGTTCTGCACCGAGGAAGACCGGACATCACCCGAATATGTCGCGTTGTGGCGTAGCCTTCGTGCCGGAAATTTCGCGCAGCAGGAGTATCGCCGGCGGACCCGCAGCGGCGCCGATGTTCACTTGCAGGCAACCTACAATCCCATCCTTGATCAGCACGGTCAGACCATCAAGATCGTCAAGTGCGCGACCGATGTGACGGCCATGCGCGTCGCAGAGCAGACCGAATCCAACCGCGCGCGCAGTTTCCGTCTGGAGGCAGAAACCAGGCGTACCGCCCATGAAGATACGCTCGGCGAACTGTCCAAGATCGTCGACGATATCGGTACGGTGACACGGCAGACGTCGATGCTGGCCTTGAACGCCTCGATCGAAGCGGCGCGAGCCGGCGAGCGGGGAACGAGCTTTGCGATCGTGGCAAACGAAGTAAAATCGCTGTCAGGACGAATAAAAGAGGCAACGGTCCGGGCATCGCACGTGCTCAACTCCGGCCAAAGATCTGTCCATACATAACGTCTGCTTTGACTAACTAGCCTATACCTTTAATTCATTGGCTCACCGAGGAAGATTGTCCTAGGCTTATCACTGAAGAATTTGGTCGTGTCCCCGCTGGTGGTGTAGCTCAGCGGTAGTGAAGCTGACCGGCCGCGCGCTATCATCCAGCGCCGTAGCGGCCGGTCAGGTTCACGGGTGGCCATCGAAGATCTTCGGATAGGATTGGGTTGCAAGACTCAACCAACGGAGACCTTCGATGACCGACGATACAATGAACCTGCAGGCGCTTGTGGGAAAGAGCGCGGATGCGGAATTTCTACGTGAGATGATTGGCTTTGCCGCGCAGCGGCTGATGGATCTGGAGGTCGGCAGTCTGACCGGCGCTGGCTATGGCGAGAAGAGCAGTGACCGGCTCGCCCAGCGCAACGGCTACCGCGAGCGGGACTGGGAAACGCGGGCTGGCACCGTTGAGCTGCGGATCCCCAAGCTGAGAACCGGCAGCTACTTTCCCGCCTTCCTGGAGCCTCGGCGCCTTTCGGAGAAGGCGCTGACCGCGGTTGTCCAGGAGGCATACATCCAGGGGATCTCGACCCGGTCGGTCGACGACCTGGTGAAAGCGATGGGAATGTCGGGCATCTCGAAAAGCCAGGTGAGCCGGCTGTGCGAGGAGATCGACGTCCGCGTGAAGGCGTTTCTCGACCGGCCTATCGAGGGCGACTGGCCGTACGTGTGGATCGACGCGACGTACCTGAAAGTGCGTCAGGCTGGTCGGATCGTCTCGGTCGCGGTCACCATTGCGGTCGGCGTGAACAGTGACGGCAGGCGCGAGGTGCTCGGCATGGCAATCGGTGCGTCGGAGGCCGAGACGTTCTGGACAGACTTCCTCCGCGGCCTCGCGCGGCGGGGCCTACGCGGCGTGAAACTCATCATCTCGGATGCCCACGAGGGCATCAAAGCTGCCGTCTCACGCGTGTTCAGCGCCACGTGGCAGCGGTGCCGCGTACATTTCGCGCGCAACGCTACGGCCCATGCCGGCAAGAGCGGGCGGCGCGTCGTCTCGGCCTTCATCGCCACCGCGTACGCACAGGAGACGCCCGAAGCCGCCAAGGGTCAGTGGCGCAAGGTCGCCGATCAGCTCAGGCCCAATGTCCCCAAGCTCGCGAAGCTCATGGACACTGCCGAGGAGGACGTGCTCGCGTACATGTCGTTCCCGCCACAGCATCGCACCAAACTACATTCGACCAATCCGCTCGAACGCCTCAACGGCGAGATCAAGCGGCGCACCAATGTCGTCGGCATCTTCCCCAACGAGGATGCCATCACCCGGCTGGTCGGGGCCATTCTGCTAGAACAGAATGACGAGTGGGCGGTCCAGCGGGGGCGCTACATGACACTGGAAAGCGTGACGCAATTGAGCGATGATCCCACCGTCACGTTGTCGTCCATGGCGGCGTGATCGACCCGGCCATGTCCGGAGATCAAAGCGGCTACGCCGCTGAAGCTACACCACGCGGTGGGACACGATCAAGAATTTTGAGAAACCCCGAACATTTCCGTTTAATCATCATTGACGAAAATCTAACCGAACAGACAGCATGGCGGTCAGACCGAACGCGCCGGTCAGAGTTCCATACGTTAAACAGGAGGCGGACCGCCTGATCCCCATGGACGATCAACTCGCTTAGCGTCAGGCAGCAACGCTGCGATCCGATGCTCGCCTTCTAGGGGTGGCGCTTCCTGCGGTGGTCCGCGTCTTCCATCTGTACCGCCCGGCCTGTTTCCAGGGCCGCTTATCGGGCCCGCCCCTGGGGGGCCCGGAGGTCGTCCCCCTGGACCACCAAAATGGTTTTCTTGTGCGATGGCCGCACGATCTACACGAACGGTCAGCGTCACAAGGTAGCGGCCCTTCGTCTCTCGAACGCTTCCCTCCGTAGTGTCGCCGACCTGGATGGCGATGCCGTCATCGGAGTTGAGTGTGTCGCGTAGCTCTGCTCGCCGGTACGCCGTCACCTGACTGTACAGGAACTCGCTGAGCGTATCGGGTAAAAAAAACTGCGAGGTGAGGTTGGTGCGGTTGCCATGCCGCACCTTGAAATGGATGTGGGTGGTTCGACCATGATACCAGCCCGGATAGATGCTATGAAACAGCGCGCTCCCGTCCGCATTGACCCGCTGTACACCTCGCAGGAATGTCCGACCTTTCATGTCGGTAACAGCCTGTCCCGCAGGTTGCTCGAACCCGGAATAAACCCCCTGAGCATCACAGTGCCAGACATCGATAAGCGCGCCGGTGTACGGCAAGCCAGTCTCGTCAACGACGGTAAAGCGGATATCTACGGGGATACCGGACAGTCCTTCGGTGATGTCGGCCCGTGTAAGATTCAGCGGTAGGTAGTAAGGACCTTCCTCGGCCTGGGCCGTCATAGGACCGATGGAACGTGGTGGCTCAGCCAGCGCTGCACCCGTCTCGGCCGAGAGCGCAACCATCCCGGTTCCAAGAAGCGCTGAGGTAAGCAAGCGCCTGCGATCAAGCGTCGGTGAAGAAGGAATTTTATTGGCCATTTATCTGGTTAGCAGGATGATATTGTCGCCGAATTTCATACCAACGTGCTACCGCTGACGCTCCGGTGCACACCCGATGACATTATAGCGGCAACAATCGGGCGGCTGATTTCGGAACGTCATCCCAGTCGAGACGGTGTCAGCCGTCTCGATCGCCATTTCAATCGGAGACGGAGCGGCGGTCAGCCGTCCTTTTCAACATTATGCTTTTCAGAACCATTGTTCAATTGCCTTTTGCCAAGCTCTTCCTGTTCACCACCCTCCTTGTTGAAAGAATGACCATCATCATTCTGTTTGATCTTTCCGACAGCAGTGTTAATCGTTCCCTCGATTTTGCTAATTATACTCGTCACCGGCATCACCTTAAAATCTGAGGCATCTAATCCCGCATTTGGGATGTGATCTAAACTCCCCGCGGCAGTTAATGGCCCACAAATCTCGAAACTTGCGAATGCAATCACCGCAAACGGCTAGGTTGCTCACCGCTACTTGCCCGATTTGAAATTTGGGTTGTTGATTCCCAAAATTCGATCGAATTCCGAGAACGCTTGTGGCATGTCGCGCTGTGACATTTACCGCTGACAGAGGGTGCCAATTAGCGCTGACATCTACAGAAACCTGCGTCCGGCTGCTGTTGCGAAACTTAGAATATTAGCGACATCGGTCTAATTGCACCCGCCCTGCCTCGCCTAGGATGGCAACATTACCGTTCTGACCTTCAATGCCGTTGACACACGGGATCAGCGCGCGGATGCTGCTAATACCACCGTGGCGCGGGATGGCCTGTTTCGGCTACGGCAACCTTCGCGGGAAGAACTTCACTGTAGCGGCGCCTAGAATGTAGCGTCGATCTCCAGTGCGACGTCGATCCAGCCGCCAGGTGCCCGCGTCAAAAAATGCGTTGAGCATCATCGCATCGCGCAGCATCCAATGCCTGACCAAGCAAAGCCGATACGAGCGTATCATTCAGCTCGTCGGCAAGGGCAAGCGCCTGCCTGATGGCAGCGCAAAGCTTCTCTTCCGCGTCTGAATTTGATATCGATGGCATATTCGGCCCCAGCGCTCTAGATCAGTCAAGCTGACTGTGGACTAACATACTGAAGACTATGCGGACTCTTCAACAAACAAATCCTCACAACCCGCTGGCCGACGAAGGTAATCTCGCAATCGGTCGATAGCCGTAGCGGTCAGCACCACGTCTTCACCATCGTGACGGCCCTCGATTTGCCCGTCTTTTACAAGATGAGCAATCCAGCGCCGTCCAACCAGCTGTCCTGCGTGAGAAAGCTCGCACAGCTTTTCTTCCGATAAAACAGCATTATTGGCCATCGCAACAAAGAGATGAAGCGGCATATTCCAGGGAAACTCGTCAAAGATTTCACTGGGGAAAAGCTTATACCGGCGGTCTCGCTCGGCAATGAGCCTTTGAGCCTCCCTGGCACTATCTCGATCACCTGTCACGACTACACCACATTGATTGATTGACGTTGCTCAGAAGCTAAGAACTCGAGCAAAAAGGTGTCATCTACCAGCAGGGTAATAACCACAAGGACTTAAGCTGTTCTGTGGGATATCCAACAGAAGGTGGCCCTAGGCCACGTGGACAAAGGGCAGCCACAGCGTAACTGATGCGAGCGCGACGAAGCCGAGATATGACTCTGCTGTCTTGTCATAACGCGTTGCGACACGGCGCCAGTTCTTGAGCTTGCTGAACAAACGCTCGACGAGATTGCGCCAACGGTATTTCTCGCGATCATGCGGTATCGGTATGCGGCGGTTACTTCTGGTTGGAATGACCGCCTCGACATCCGCCCTGGCGAGTTCCTGGCGGATGGCATCAGCGTCATAGCCCTTATCGGCAAGCAGGGCCTCGATCCGGTCAGCCAGCATCCCGAACAAGGGCCCGAAGCCCTTCACGTCGTGGGCCTGGCCCGGCGTCAGGACGAAACATAGCGGTCGCCCCTGACCATCACAGCGGGCGTGCAGCTTGGTTGTGAAGCCGCCTCGCGAACGGCCGAGCCCTTCGAATTCTTGATCCCTTTTTTTAGCCCGACGGCGCAGTGGTGCGCCCGGACTACGGTGCTGTCGATCATGTCGGCGCTGACATCCCGCTCGACGACAGCGGCCAGGGTCTCCAGCATGGCTTCGAACACGCCCGTCACGACCCAGCGACGATACCGCCGGAACACGCTGTTCCACTTGCCATATTCATCCGGCAAATGCCGCCATTGCGCGCCTGTCCGCGCCATCCACACCATGCCTTCGAAATAGGGCCGGTTGTCTCCCGCGGGTCGGCAGCCACGTCCTCGCTCCGACGGCAGCAGGGGCCCGATCAGAGCCCACTCATCATCCGAAACCCCAATCCGCTCGCCCAACGCCGCCTCCAAAAGACAGCCTTGAATCAACCGATCAGACGCGCGTCAACCTTTGTCCACGTGGCCTAGTTAGCGCGACCTGTCATCAACGCCATTCAGGCTAGGGCTATTCGAGGCGCGTCCTTACCAAAGGGTGCAACCAAATGGCGATACTCCGCTTCCGGCCGCCCGTAGCTATCACCTGCCAGATCCTCAAGTTTCACTCGATCAAGAATTATAACACGGCCACGCTTGGACCGTATCATTCCGGCTCCCTCCAGCACGTGCAACGAAACGGTTACGCCAGATCGCTCGGCGGCTATCATCATCGCCATAAATTCGTGTGTCAGGTGTATGTCGTCGCCGTCGTTGCGGTCATGGCACATCAGAAGCCACCGTGCGAGGCGGGCCTCGATGCGCTGATGAGCGTTTGACACGGCACTGTGAGCGGTTTGGGTTATGAATGTTTGAACGTACCGCAGCAATGTGGTCCGCAAGGTGATGCTTCGGTCTACTGCGGCCAAAAAGAGAGGCGCTTCGATACGCAGCCCGGTATGTCCGTTAACCTGCATGAATATGACGTGCGGTGAGCTGTCTGCACCCAGCAATAGAGGGATGCCAGCGAAGCCCGCTCTACCGAAAATGCCGACTTCGGTAGGGCCGTTGTCCGCCATCTCTGCAACTACCGAGGCGACCCCGCCCTCGGGAAACCAGACGTACTGGATAGGCATGTTAGCGGCTATTAACACGCGCTCGCGATGAAGTATTTCGCGGGTAAAATTGGGTTCGAGCAAAGCCAAATCTTCGACGGATAGTGACGTGCTCCCCGTTTTCAGGCCGCTGATAACTTAGCTTCGGTGTCCATATGCCCTTGGCGGGGGTGGTTCGTAAACTCGGCGGGTGCCAACCCGCCAAGGCTGCTGTGCGGACGCACGGTGTTGTAGTCCGTCCGCCATGCCTCGATGATCCGTCTCGCCGCGGCCAGCGAGGGGAACAGGTGTTCGTTCAGACACTCGTCGCGCAAGCGACCATTGTAAACATAAGGAAGGTTAGGGCGCGGAATTGCATGGCTATTTCATGCCCCCCGGTTTCTCGGCCGAGCAACTAATTGGGCAGCCGCGATCGAGGTAGAGACTCATTGGCGTTGTCGGTCAGACGGCATCGTTCCTGATAACGATACGTCGCCACAGTGGTAGAATGGGAATTCCTGACTGATACCGAACCGTCCGCCAACGCCCATTCCGGGGCACCTGCAACGATGTCCAGAACGGGGACTTGTCGCGGTAGGCAGTTCGCACCACCAATCGGCCTGATCCTCCTAGTAACGCTCCCAGCCCTTCCGCGAGATCGGCCGGCAGGCCGATTTCCGGGTTTCCCGGGGCCGTGCCATCCAAAGCCCATCCGTCGCCCCAGCAATGGATCGAGCCCTTCTCGAGCGCCAGCGTGATCGCGAAGGAAAGCCTCGGCTGCACGGGAAAGGTGCAGACGACCTCGAAAGGCACGTCGTCTTGCCATTGTAGATTGAGGCGATGGCGTTGCGCCAGATCGATAAAGGCTGCGCGGGTAGCTGGCTGATAACTCGCCCATGTCCATCCGCTATCTGACAAAGCTCGGTTTGGCGGTAGCGCAGGCGGGATCTCCGATTTGAGCGGCGAGGCCAATACCCGCGCTTTGCCCTGCGCGAACTCCTCGTCGGAGAGGAGACCTCGCTCCCGTAACTCTTCCAGTTCGCGGATTTCACTGGCGAGCGATCGGATCGATATTGGCGGCAAGACAGCCTTCCGCGATGGAATGCACAAGAGCAACCCGACGGCGATTGGGCCTGTGAGCACGCCTAGTATCGTCCACAGGATTACCGAACGATCCCTGACCGTCGCGATCACGCCGCTCAGAATCGTGCTGACAAACATGGACAGGATAAGTCCATTCATACGCTGATCGCCTTCACAGCAAGGGCGCGCGTGGACAACGGCATAGATTGAGGCAGCAGGGAGAGCACATGGGCAGCCAGCGGTACGGCACCGAGATTGGCAGTGAAGTTCAGCAATGATTCGTGGAAAGTGAAGCTGAGATTGACGGTTCCCCTGCCCTGCCTGACATCGACGCATTCGATCTCGCCGTAACGACGTTCGCGCTCGCAAACGACACGGAAACGAATGCCGCCAGGTTCAATCACGAGCAGCGGCTTGGCGTTGTTCGACGCGATTGCATACCACCACGGCAGGCCGCGAACTCCCGTGAAGGTTGCAAGTACGGGTATAGTCGCCGCACCTGCCTCGTCGACGGTGATATTGGCTACCACGGCTCTTTCGTAGGCGCGACGTGCCAGCCGCAACGACAGCCAAGCCATTCCGCGGTAGGTCGCATATATAAGTCCGACGAACGCCATGAGTTGCAGGACGAAAACCAGCGCAAACCCTAGGATTTCCCACGCACCTTCAGGTCGTTTTATGGAGTTGGATACCGCTTTCTGGGCGGCTTCCTCGCATGGTCCGATAAAGCGATTTATTGTCTCAACACGTTGCGTCCACTGCACCGGCTTGCCTGCCTGTTCCAAGTGACTTTCGGTGGAGAAACGATATTGGCGGCTTAGATCCCCCGACAATTCTCGCTGTATGATCCACAGCGTGCCGGGCTGGCCGCTTTGACATTCACCTTTGGAAACGATCCCTGCGGTCGTCTTCCGGATTCTCACCGCGGTACAGTTCGCCGGCCATAAGTTCATTGAGTGCAACGGCGCATCAGCAGGTGCACAATATCGAACTGGTTGACCTACCCACGCACCGGCGACGTTGGTCTGGGCCTCCCATATTCCCGCCCGCTGCGCCTGACTGGCCGCGGGCACGCAAGCCAGGAAACCTAGGAGCAGCGAGAAGCACCGCATGATCGAGCCTGAATAGTTCATAACGAGCATCGTCTGTTGTGGCCTATCAGCAATCGGAAATTTCATTTGAATCGTAGCAGCCGGCTATTTGGCAAAAGCCAAATTTCATTAGACGTTCAGTTCTTAGAGGAGAATCGACATTGCTAGCTGTTTAATCCGGTTATCTAGTGTATCGTTACTATGATACACAACTCGTCAGGCGGTTATTACCGCCAACGCCACGGCGATCAGCATCATCAAGATTGTTAGAACAAACCTTATCTTTCGGCTTGGAATGATGATGTACAGAAACGTAACAAAGCAGACCGTAGATCCGCCAAGCTCGAACAATGCTGTATCAATGGCATGAGCCATACCGTTGCCTGCAGCGTCGCTATCGTTGGTTGTACCGTACCGGACAACCAACAGGATAAGGACGTCAATCAGTACCACCACCAAAAAAATAATAGTACGGCGTGATCGCATCCACCAAAGACGTTTGTCGAGTGACTCCTCGCGCCGGGGAACCATACGTCTGTCAATCGGATCGTTCAGAGGTTTACTCATTCTCTAGGTTCTGCAGGTCCATGAGCATCCTCGCAAGAAATCCGATTTCGCTAAGCTTATCGCTTAAGAATTATCGATCGGTCAGCAGCGCTCAGTGGTCGGTTAATGTGACATGTCAGAGGAGCAGCCTGACATGGCTTTGGCCGTTAGCTCCTGATGCGAGAGAGTACACGCGCCGCAACATTGCTCCTGGCGGCAAGCTTCCGCCCATAGCGCAGTGCCGTCGACGGCGACGACCAGCGCAGCGCCTGTGCAATGCCAACGCCGTCCTCCCCGGCCGCAAACAGATCCTGCGTGAGGCCGACACGCAGCGAGTGGCTCGACAAAGCGCGCGCGGCCTCCTCAGCCTTCGCGATCGGCATCTCTACCAGCCCCTGATCGAACGCACTCAGCGCCACCCGCCGATAAATGCCGTTGACGCCCTGCCGGCTTAGCGACGCGGTACCAACGGTATACACCGTCCGCGCCGGTTCGGCCTTCTTGCCCTTCAGCTTCTCCTGCCAGTGCCGCGTGTGCCCCGGGATCGCCTCGTACGCCATCGGCGGAACCGCGGCGCGCAGACGGCGCCGATCAACCCCAACGCGGCGGAAGACCGGCCCCTCGGTGATGGCACTCGCTACCAGCCAGGCGCCGACCCGGCGCATCGTGTCCGCAGACAGCCAACCCCAGGCCCCCTGCCCTTCCTGATCGGTCTTGGACGACGGAATGAACAGGAGCGCCGAACCATCGCTGTGCGGGTCGATATGGGCGACGGTGACCGCGACGAGCTCGCTGACGCGCAATCCAGCGTCGTAACCGAGCGACAGCAGGGCGGCATCGCGCAACCCTTGCAGATCGCCGCCACAGGCGCCGAGCAGCGCGGTCAGCGTGAACCCCTTGGTATGGGGATCGAGCGAGGCCCCGAAGCGCAACGGGGCCGCCTGGCGCTGGGCAGCGCCGCGACGTCGGCGCAGGCCCTTGAGCGCGGCGCGGACCATCACGTGGCTCGTGGGCGCATGCCCCCTCTCCTGCAGGCCTGACAGACCGTGTGCGGTGGCAAGACTGGCAACCCGCCGGGCGACCGTCGCCGGCTTGGCGCCCCGCGTCTCGAGCATGGCGATGTAGCGGACCAGGTTTTCGGGCTCGGCGGGCAGCGGGGTGACACGGATGTCCTCACACCAACGCAGATAGCATGCAAGGTCCGACGCCAGTGCCGCCTTGCTCGCTGCTGCCATAGCGCCAAGCTGAGCGGCGAAGCCGATCTCGCTGACAGGGCCGGCATCAGCGGGCAGCGCAAGACCCAACAACCGGGTAACGCGGGCATCGATCGGCTCGACGATCCCACGCCGCGCGCGGACCGGAAGCCCCTCCCCGTCGGTGCGATGGACGACGATCTCGCTCATGCGGCACCTGCCCGCTGGTCCGATTTACCCTGCATTCCGCCCGTGTAGCACATCGCTATAGTTACCATAATGTCCGATTATGATCAGTGAGCCAGTTATCGGGCGAGCGAGCATCGAACGGCAGAACTAAGTTCGATCTAAGTCTTGGTCACGGACGCGCGACAAATACGGCTTCTCTCCCCGGTTGTGAAACCTGCATCGCACGTTGACGCTCATGACTGACGATCCGGCTCCATCGAGCCGGATCGGCCTTGAACATCATGTTCTGACCAGCCTGCCACATATCGGTGCCCAGCATGCGCGCAGCAATCCGCTCGGGCACGGCCCAGCCCACTGGCAGCGAGCGGGCAACAGCCCCCGGCAGGATCGCCCATAGCATCATGCCCGCTACGCCGAATGCGATACGGTTACGGTTCAGTTCGCGGTCCTGCTCGGCGGCAGAGCGCGACCGAGCGATCAGCACATTGATACTGCTGCCAGCGTCATCCATTGTCCTGGCGGCGCGATCGAGCAGTTCCTTGTCGCGGGTACGGGCGGACTCGCCCGCCTCGGTGATCTGGCGGGCCAGAGTTGTAGGTGTGAGCCCTAGCGCTGGCCGTTCGGACACGCGCTTGGCCCAGACGCAGACATCCTCAAGCCGCTTTGCAATGGCCTCCAGGCTGGGCGAGTAGTCAGGCTGCGCGGTGCGCTCATCGGTAAGCCGCTCGATCGCACGGCGCAGCAGACTGATCTCGGCGCGAACCTCGCCAAACGCGGTGGCCGCGTCGTTCTCAGGCTTATTGAGGCTGCTGATCTGATCCATATTCAAGACCTACCGCTCGAGCCCACGCCTGCGCGAGAGGCCGAAATATTCCTGGATGCTGTGGGACAAGGAGTCTGGCTCGCGGGCCGTATTGTCCAGCTCTGGCAGCCTCTTGCGGATCAGCGACTCGGCCTGGGCGTCACGCTCAAGGCCCTTGCCGAGTCCGATCATCTGCTCACCGATTGCGCGGGCGCCAGCGTCATCGCCCATATGGCGTAGCGCGCGATGCGCCTTGGCGAGCTTCTGCAAGTTGTCGACGAACCGGTCGGCGCGCCGTTCGGGGCTTGCTCTCAGCTCAGCCTCCAGCACCATCGCGCGGATCGCGGTCGCGGTCCGGCCTTTCGCTGCCTCGTCGGCCAGCCCCGTGTCACGCACGAACGCGGCGCGGAGATCGCGCGCCGCCTCGGGACGCACGGCATTGAGCGCGTCGCGCGCCTTGTCGAACGCGATGCGCTGATGCGGCATCTCGGTGTAGCCGTCCTTGCGCATTCGCATGATATCCGCGGTCGCTCGCGCATAGCGCTGTACGGCATTGTTCAACCCGGCAGGCTCGCCCGCCTGTCCGGGCGATTGCGATGGCAGCGACAACCCATCGAACATACCGCGCGCCGGCGACGGCTTTGTAGCCCGCAGGTCGAGACCCGCGAACGGATCGCGTGCCCGCGCCGGTGCTGGCTTCGCTATCTCAGTCACTGGCGGCGGCAGACGTATCTCGCGACGATCGGCAAAGGCTCGGTCAGGCGAAGCCGAAGGCTCACGCCCATAGTCAGACGCCATGTCCTTTGTCCGTTCGCGCGACAGCGTGCGCACGAGTTTGCCCTGATCGGCAAAGTCGTCGCGGCCATAATGAAGGTCGACGCTATCGCGATGCCGCGACAACGCGACATAGGCTGCGTGCCGGTCGAGACCCGGCGTGGCGAGAACATGCACACGGTCCACCGTCACGCCTTGCGACTTGTGCACGGTGGCGGCGTAACCGTGATCGACCTGCGCATACTCCTTGATGTCGAAGGCAACGTGGCGACCGTCATCGAGCATCACCGCCATGCGGGCGGTCGTGACGCTCTGAATTGTGCCCAGCGATCCGTTCTTCACGCCCAGACCGCGCTCGTTCTGCAGGAACATGACGCGGTCGCCCGCGGCAAATGTCCGGGCACCACGCCTGGTCTGGATCGCGACGTCCTCGCCCAACGCGCCGGCAAGGCGAAGCCGCTGCCGCGCTGCCTCGTTCAGCGCCTGGACCTCGTCGTTGGTGTGGGTGAGGATCATGCGCGATGCGTCCGGCGCGGCCGTACGATCACGGTCCCAGCGCTCGATCAGATCGGCACGGGCATGATCGCGCGTTTCGGCGACATGGACATCGCCGTGCTCTTCATAGGCGCGGACCGCCTCGCCGGTCCGCTCGGTTGCGAGCTGGCGCGTCGCTGTCCGCTGCCAATCCTCGCGCTGGCGGCGAATGTCGGTGATCTCGACGCTACCATGACGCTCGGCAACCGACCGGAATGCCGCCCCCGCTTCGATCGCCTGAAGCTGTTCGGGATCGCCGACCAGCACGACCTTGGCACCGCGCTTCTCGGCTTCCGCGATGACGCGTTCCATCTGCCGCGTGCCGACCATTCCAGCCTCATCGATGACGAGCACATCGCGCGATGTGAGCATCTCGCGGTCCTGCTTCCACTGATGTTCAAGGCTTGCGATCGTGCGCGACGCGATACCCGATCCGCCTTCGAGGTTCTCGGCGGCAATGCCGGACAGCGCGGCACCACGGACGGTATAGCCGGCACTCTCCCAGGCGTCGCGCGCAACGCCGAGCATCGCCGACTTGCCGGTACCGGCATAGCCGACGACGACGCTGATCCCCTGCCCTTTCGTCACCTGATCAAAGGCGCTGCGCTGTTCGGACGACAGGACCATGCCCTTCATCTCGGCGCGGACCAGTGCGAGCTTGCGATACTGCTCGTCGACGCCGTGGCGCCGGCTCGCGTCGAGCCGGACGGTCGCGTTCTCGAGCCGCTGTTCGGTTTCGATCATGTCGCGGCTAGTGAAGCGTTCGTCGCCGCGCCCATCCCTGCCGAGCGCGACGATATCCGGACTGGCGTGAACGGCTGACAGCACAGCGTCGAACTGCTCCTTACCGTCGCTATGGCGGTGCACGAACATCGCCAGGTCGCGGCGGGTGAAGGTCGCCTGCGTCCGCGTGATCGCATCGAGCGCGATCCCCGGCTGCGCGATGATCCTGTCGCCGTTGGATCGCGCAATCTCGACATGTTCGTCGAGCCGTTCACTCTCCAGCCCCTGCCCCGGCCGGCGTGATGCCGCGGGACCGATCTTGTGCTGCGGTTCGAGGTCGATCCCCTGACGCTCGAACGAGCGATGATCGACACGCGCATCGATATCGAGTTCGGCCAAGCGGCGGTTGACGTGTTCACCCCAGGATTCCCGCCACCGCTCGAGCAGATCGGTGCGGTTCCAGTCGCGCACCTTCGGACCGAACCCCTCCTCACCGACGCTGCGGGTGGTCAGCATCACATGGGCATGCGGTTTCGGCATGCCGTCTGCGCCGATATCCCAATGCACGTTGAGATCGGCGATCATGCCGCGGTCGACGAACTCGGCTTTTACGAACTCGCGCGCCAGCCTAATGCCCTCCGCCTGGTCCAGCTCGCGGGGCAGCGCGAACTCGACTTCGCGGGCGAGCTGCGCGTCCTTGCGCACCTCTATTGCCTCGACCTCGTTCCACAGCCGCTCCCGGTCGCGCAGATGCTCCGGCGCGCCGTCCGGCAGCAGGACTTCGGAATGGACGACGCCAGCCTTGTTCGAAAAGTCATGGGCGCGATCGAGCCGCTCGTCACGCAGCCGGGACGCGGAGCGATAGGCCGCCGCGGCCAGCGCGCTGGAGCCGTTTGCGCGCGAGATCATCTTTGCCGAGAAATGATAGATCGCCATGACGGCGATCCATCTACACTACACAAGCGACGTCGGCACGACGTATAAGCGCGCCCTCGAAGATTTCATCTATCTCGGGACGACTTCGTCCCACTGCATTTCACGATATTTACGCTGATCGACTGCCTCTCTAACTGAACCGTCCTTGATATACCATTGAGGACGGTTCAATGCGTAAACCCCGCGACTATGATTCGGACATGAAGGCGCTACGTGAACGCGCCCAGTTGCTGAAAACCCGCAAGGTGCAGCAGCTCGGCGAGCTGGTGATCGCGACCGGCGCCGATACCCTGCCGATCGAACAGATTGCCGGTGCCCTGCTCGCTGCGGTCGACATGCAAGACGCGGTTGTCCTGGAAGGATGGGGTGAGCGCGGCGATGCGTTCTTTCGATCGAGGACGCGAAGCACTGCGCGCGGCAATCGCGACAACACGCGCGTCGCTTCGCCGGACGGCAGCAGCACGAAACCGACGGGCGGTGATGCAGGCACGCCGTGACCTGCGCGATTGGCAGGTGAAGCGCCGCGACCACACGCGCCAGCTGATCGAGCTGGGCGGCCTTGTTGCAAAGGCCGGACTGATCGAGGCTACCGAGGATGATCGTGCGGTCATCTTCGGCGCGCTTGTCGACATCGCGGCACGCCTTCGATCAGATGACGCTGCACACCTGATCCTGCTGTGGCGTCGACGGGGACAGCGCGCCTTTACCGATATGGCACAAGCAAAAAGCGAGACTGGCGCGCGCTCCTGATCGACAGCACGGATAGATCGATTATGGATGTTCTAGAACAATGCAGCGCCAGTACGCTCGGAATCCAGGAAATATCATGTCTGACGACGCTCTACCCGCAACCACATCGACGCTGACTGCCGTCGAACTGTTACCAACCTGACGATCGCGTGGCTCGGCAATCCGAACACGCGCATCTCGGCGGACGATGTCCCGGCGTTTCTTCAGGCGATGCATGACACAGTCACCGCGCTCGCTGACGACACGGTTGCCGAGATCCCAGCCGATGCACCCGCCCCGGCATTCGAGCCGGCTGTATCTGTGCGTAAGTCGCTGGCGTCGAAGGACCACATCCTCTCGATGATCGACGGCAAGCCGTACAAGACGCTGCGTCGTCATCTGGCGACCAACGGCCTGACGCCCGAGGAGTATCGCGCGCGCTACAATCTGAAATCCGACTATCCGATGGTCGCGGAAAGCTATTCGGAAAGCCGTCGGGCGATGGCGAAGAAGATCGGCCTGGGCCGCAAACCGGGTCAGCAGGCGGCCCCCGCGGAAACGACGACCGAGGCAAAGCCAGCACCGCGCAAGCGGCTCAAGCTCGCCTGATGCGGATGCCGTGGCTGGAGCGCTGCCACGGCATCCCGTCACTGCCGCAGACTGAGCGATCCATCTGTGTCGGTTTGCGATTTCAGCGGCAGGACTGCGGTGACCGCGGCGGCAAAACTGCGGGCATCGCCGGTATCGACGGTGCCGCTGATCCGCGCCTCGGCAAAGCCCGGTGCATCGAGTCGAACAGGCGTATCGACATACCGATTGACGGCGGTGATCGCGTCCCGAAGCGTCATCCCGTCCAGCACGATCCGGCTGCGCGTCCATGCCGTGGCGGGCGCCGTATCGACCGCCTTGATGGGGCTGACGCGCCCGCTGTTCAGCGTCAGCGCTTGCCCGGCGCGCAAGCGCGCGACCGGGCGGTCATCCGCACTGACGCGCACACTGCCCTCGACCAGCGTGACGCCGACCATGTCTCCGTCGCGATGCACGTCGAACTGGGTGCCCGTTGCCAATACCCGCGCGTCGCCGGCATCAACGGTAAAGGGTCGAGCAGGATCATGCGCGACGGTGAAATAGACTTGCCCGTGCTCGAGCGAAACGCGGCGCGCGCCGTCGATAAACTTCACCGTCATGGCCGTATCGGTATCGAGCATTACCCGTGATCCATCGGCCAGCATTAGCTTGCGCTGTTCGCCGATCTGGGTCGCGTATCGATCGCCGCCCGCAGGCCACTCGGCGACCAGGTTGACGCCCACAACGAGAAGCGCAACCGCGGCGGCGGCCAACGTGCCGATCGAAAAGCCACGACTGCTGGAACGATGCGCGGGGCGGTTCATCGCCTGCTCGGTCGCGGCCAGGACGGCCGGGCGATCTGCAAGGCTGCTGGCTTGATTGTAGAAGCGATCGACGGCGATGTACGCGTCGCGGTTTCCCTCGATCCGGCGCCACGCAAAAAACTCTTCGAGCGTTTGCGCGGACACGGGCAGCGTCTGGAGACGCGCATACCAGTGCGCCGCCTGCGCCCGTGCGTCCTCGCCGGTCACGTCATTGTCGTTCATGGATCTATGCCGCCGCCTAGTCGCGCAGTCTGCTCATGCAGTATGCCAACGCCTTGCCCATCCGCCATTCGACGGTCTTGACCGATATACCGAGCTTCACCGCAATCTCTGCATTGGTCATATGCCGGAAACGGCTCAGGACGAAGACGTCACGCAATTTGTCGGGAAGGTCGAGCACGATACGCTCCAGCTCGACCTTGGCTTCCTGCTCCGACATCCCGTGACCGATGCCGCCGCCGTGATCGGCGGTGATGGTCCTTGAATGCTGCTGGCGGACCGTGTCCCGACGCTTGGCGTCACGAAACAGGTTGAGGGCTGTTTGGAACAGGAACGCTCGCGGATGTGTGATCTCTGGAGCGCCGGGCCTAGCGGCGCGCACCCAGGTATCCTGCACGATGTCGTCGACATCGGCGGGCTGCAAACGCAGACGACCGGCGACCAGACGCCGAAGCCAGTCGGCATGGTCTTGATACAATCCTGTGACCGAAAGTGCCCTCGCGCGATCAGCATCTTGCCAGCGATTTGCGTCCGATTCAGCCACGGCGTGGCTCCAATCTTTTCCAAAAACAATCCAGATGACAAGTGTGCCATAAGACAAATGGGTCGTAAATACCGTGGCCATAAATGCGCTGGCAAACGACGTTTCGGCCAGTGGCAAGGGTTTCGGGAGCTCAGACGAATTCAACCGCGCTTCTCGCGCTGGGAGCAGCTATCCGCGTCCGCAGAACATCTATGGGACTTTCCCAGGAAGCCGTCGCCAACGCTGCCGGGCTGGATCGCTCGCACATGGGCAAAATTGAGCGGGGCGAGCGCAACGTTACCTTGCTAAACATTATGCGAATTGCGGGGGTTCTGCAGTCCTCTGCCTCCGAGCTGTTGGCGGCTGCCAAACTCTAGGTTCTCTTCGACCTGCGACCAAAGACCGCTGTCGTCAGTGCACTGTGGAAACGTTGTGGGCCGCGCGCCATCGGGTTAACAAACCCGCCCACACGAACCCGAAGCACAACAGCAAGCCGCAAACAGTTAGATCAAACAATACTTGCAATTCTGACCACTAAAATAAATCTCGCGGCCTCAGTTTCCCGTAAAAATATCACCACGGCCCGGAGATACACCTTGGCGTCACCGAATATTTAACACGATACGCTTCCTCCTATAATTACCAATACTTGACACTACAAATCGGATATTCAAGATCTGCCACTGGTGAACGTTTAAACGCACTGAGTACAGGAGACTGTCATGCAGACCGAAACACCTGACCGCATTCTTCGTCTTGGCGCCGTGCTCAACCGTACGGGCCTAACCCGGTCGACTTTGTACCGGAAAATTCAGACCGGCACCTTTCCCAAGCAGGTACGCATCGCGACCCGCTGCACGGGGTGGCGCGAGTCCGCGGTCAGTGACTGGATGCGCAACCCGATGTTCTACAGCGTCGATGATCACGTGGGCGATTAAAGCAGCGGCTGTCGGATCGCGGCGGACCGAACGCCGATCCTGTGACGGCGAGCGAAGCGAGCCCGCCGGGCTTTCGAGAATGATACCGATAGGCGCGCCAAACCAAGCCATTGCCAGCCTTGCTGAATGCAAGAAGGCGCGCCACGCGCGCCTTCAGCTAGCAGGCCTGTCGATCATGCGGTCATGTCATGCCCGTCATCGCCTTTCGCATCGGCACGGAACGCCAGCAGATAGTCCGCCGCCTTGCTGGCCTGACTGGCGGCGCGGAAGATCGCCCGCGAGTCCTCGCGCAGCACGTCCAGCCACGCGCCGATATAATCGGCGTGGCGCACCGTCGGCACGATACCCAGTTCCGCACAGATGAAGGCGCTGCACATCTCGGCGATCAGTTCCTTGCGGGCGTAGGAGGCGCTACGCGGCGCACCCTTCTGGTCTCGGTCGAGCCGACTCGGATGCCCCGTCCAGTGGCCCAACTCGTGCAGCGCGGTCCGGTAAAAATTCACCTGATCGTGGAAGGTCTGCTGTGGGGGCAGTTGGATGCGATCCGCCGCCGGCATGTAGAACGCCTTGTCGCCGCCGATGCAGATCTGCGCGCCGGTCGCAGTCATCAGGCTTTCGGCGCATTCGATGGTCTCGCGCTCGCCGAGGAACGCTCCACCGCCGACCGACAGCGCGTCGGGCAGCTCCTCGCACTGGTCGATATTGAAGACGGTGAACCGCTTGAGGAACGCCACCTGCCGGCGATGCTCGTCGCTGGCGTCGGCAATGGGTGTGTCGCGCTCGTCCTTCGGCGTGAAGCGATCGGCGTAACATATGGTCGTGCCGGTCTCGCCCTTGCGGACATTCCCCCCCAGCGCCTGCGCCTGTTTGTAGGTGAGCCACCCCTGCGTCCCGAACCCGCGCTCGAACACGGTCGCCCAGAGGATCAGGACGTTGATTCCCGAATAGCGCCGTCCGGTCCCGGCGTTGCGTGGCAGCCCGCTTTCCAGTTTCGACCCGTCCCATGGTTGTACCCACGGCACCCGCCCCGCCTCCAGCTGCGCGATGATCCGGTCGGTGACCTCGGCGTACAAGGTGCAGGTGGTCTTGGTCAGGGTGTCCTTTGCCATTGTCCTCACTCCTTAAAATCACCGCAACCGGCGCCGGAATGGCGGGGGTGGGCGGCAGGAGCGAACCGGCAGTCCCGCCGGAGCGGCGGGCTGCACCCGCAGGGCCGAAACGGAGTGGAGGGCATCGGCGCAGCCGGTGTTGCGACCCGCCGCGGCGGGACTAGAGGGCAGCGACGCCCACCCCCGCTATCCGACGCGCGGTAGCGCCATGCCGGCCGCGCGCAGCGCGGGCGTCCGCATGTCGGGCAACGCCCGACCAAGCGTCAGCGATCGTGACGGCCCTGCCGACGAGACGCAGTTATGCGGCTCGGTGGAGCGTCAGCGGAATAGAGCGCGCCCCGCGCCTGCGCGGGGACGCCCTGTGCGCCAAGTTTATGGGATCTGTTTGGCGCTTTCGGGCTGGATAGCGCTCGCCCGACGTCCCAGCCATTGCCCGCCAGACGGTGAGACGCCTTGCTCAGACCTCCCGACACCAGCCGCAACGGAGTGAGGCATCATGACTGACGAAACTGACCGCATCCTCAGGATGAAGACCGTACTCGACCGCACCGGTCTCAGCCGATCGACATTGTACCGACGGCTCCAGGCCTGCACCTTTCCCGAACAGGTGTCGATCAGCGAACGGTGCGTCGGCTGGCGCGAGTCCGCGATCAAGGTCTGGCTCAGCAATCCTCGGTTCTACCATCAGGACGATCATCCGGACGCCTGATCCCCGCAAAGCGCCAAAGGCCATCTGGCAGAGCCGCCCCGTCGCCATCTGACCACCACCAGGCCAGATCACGGACACGCGGATCATGGACGCGCCGCGATCGCCGCTAGCCGCGACAATCGCGGCCGCTATGCTGATGCATGGCTTTTGGCGTCTTCATCCACCGCGTCGACTCGATCTATGATGACAGTCCCGCGGAACGATACCAGTTTCCCGCCCAATATCTCGGTCGAGCGACCCCAAGCATCGGCGACTGGATCCTTTATTACGAGCCGCGCAAGGTCGCTAACACACGGGGCTATTTCGCGGTCGCCAAGGTCGAGCGGATCATTCCCGATCCGTCAGCCCCTGACATGTATCTCGCGCTCATCGAACCCGGCTCCTATCTCGATTTCGCGACGCCGGTACCGTTTGCCGGGCCGGACGGCCCTGCGGAACGTGGCATCCTGAACGATCAGGGTAAGATCTCAGGCCGGGCGCAATCTGCCGTTCGCCCCGTGTCGACGGCGGACTTCAACCGGATCGTGACGCGCGGTCTCGATGATGATGCGCCGCTGCTGCCCCGAACAGGGGAAGCGCAACCGGAGGACCGGTTGCACGAAGACGCGATGCCGTTCGCCTTCGAACAAGATCGGACGCGTGTTGCCACCTTCACCTCACGGATCGTGCGCGACCGCGTCTTCCGCCGCGTCGTGCTACGCGCCTATGACGAGCGCTGCGCGATCACCGGCCTGAAACTGATCAACGGCGGTGGGCGTGCCGAGGTCGAAGCCGCCCATATCCGCCCGGTCGAGGCGGGCGGTCCCGATATCGTCAACAATGGACTGGCCCTTTCGGGAACGGCACACTGGATGTTCGACCGTGGCCTGCTGAGCGTTGCCGACGATCTCGAAATCTTGGTGTCGCGACAGGCGAACGATCCCGAGAGCATCCGCGCCGTCATCAACAAGACCGGCTATGCGCTGACGCCCAATCGGATGACCGACCGGCCGCACCCCCATTTCCTAGCCTGGCACCGCGATCATTGCTTCAAGCAATGACGCGGTCCAGTTAATCACAACAGGTCGATCGCCGCGATCCTTTGGCGGATGGCGTTACCGATCGGCTCGATTGGGGCAACTGGCGCGCCCTGTAGCTTTGCGGCGACTGCACTATGGAAGGATGGGAGAGATGCGGCGCTCGCATTGCCTCCGTCAGGCGTTGACGCAGTGGCTATCGAGGAGGCCGCTGAAAAGCTTAGCGTCACGGTCGAAGCAGCCCAGGATCACGCCTGGGCCGAAATCTCTGCGTTTCTCCACGCCAGCGATCCTTTCGAGTTCCAAGAAATGGTCGCAGATCTGCTAAGAGGTATGGGCTACCACGTTCCCTGGGTATCTCCTCCAGGCAAGGACGGCGGCGTAGATGTCATTGCCTTCACTGACCCGCTGGGCGCTACGGGTCCGCGCATCAAAGTTCAGGTAAAGCGTTGGCAATCCAAGGTTGATAGCGATGGGTTGAAGTCGTTCCTCGCGTCTCTCGCGAACGGGGACGTCGGGCTCTATGTCTGCCTGGCAGGGTTCACAAAGGACGCGCAACAATACGCACGCAACCAAGAGAATCGACGGATCACACTGATCGATGCACAGCGCTTTGTCAGTCTGTGGGTCGAGACCTACGACAAACTTGCCGATGTAGCGCGACGGCGGTTGCCGCTGGTACCCGTGTATTTTCTGGCCCCTCAAGACTGAATGGCTGCCGATATCATTCGCCCTCAGGCGATTTGATTTCTGGTCGCGCTGAGCAATTTATACGGAAAAGCGCATAAGGGCACGAAATACGCTTTTCCGTATATTGAGGGCATATTCCGGCGAATCGATCGCGCTGGTTCCTGTCAACTTCTTGAATCCGCTCAGCCCGTGTCTCGCTGTTGCTTTCAGTCGGGGTAGAGGACTCTCTCTAGCCGACTGGCCAAGCCAAGACGCCTGTCCTCGGGAAGCTGCTCCAGATTCCGAATCTTCCATTGTACAGCCGGCAGCCGCGCCGCTTCCTCCATGCCAAGTGCTGCCCAGTCCGGGGTTCCTTGTTTGAATCCTAGCAAGAAGCTGCGATGGGCATCCGGCATGTCACCGATCATGGCGGCGATGATAGCCTCCCTGGTCTCGATCAGCGCTTCTAGTGGTACTG
Organism: Sphingomonas sp. SL1004; assembly: GCF_057815015.1. NCBI lineage: Bacteria > Pseudomonadati > Pseudomonadota > Alphaproteobacteria > Sphingomonadales > Sphingomonadaceae > Sphingomonas > Sphingomonas sp. SL1004. Next base: position 3,293,214 of record NZ_JBYMUX010000001.1, on the reverse strand, counting down.
CTTCGTCGGTCATGCCTACGAAACCTCGGGCATATTCGTCATCGAGGTCGCGGCGTATCGGCGCCAGGAGTTCCGCGATCGGGCGCGGGTGACTCAAAATGTAGATGAGGAAGGCGGATCGCAGAGCATCGTCGATGCCTTCGTTCACGAGGAGATCGCGGACGTCGAACAGGTCGCGCGGGTGCTGACGATCGAGCGCCGCGACGATCTTGCCGGCGTAGAGATCGGCAAACGACGTCACCTGAATTTCGGCAAAGCCGAAGGCTTCTTCGACCCGCGGCGCCACAGCCCGCATTTCGGCGGCGTATACCGCACCGCGCAGAACCGGTGTCACTTCGATCTTGATCTGCACGCGTTCATGGCGAACCACGAGCTTCGTGATCTTGTTATCCGGTTGGAGCCGGCTCGGGGTGACCTTGGCACCCTTGATCCCCGCAGTGATCTGGCCTGCTATCCGCAGCATTGCGGCATCGATCGCGACCAACGACGAAGTCCGGTCGGTGATGGGCAGGTAGGTCAGGTCGATATCGACCGAGAGCCGCGGCATATCGCGAATGAACAGGTTGATCGCGGTTCCGCCCTTCAATGCGAACTCGAGTTCGCTCGCGACGAAGGGAAGGACGCGCACCAGCAAAGCGACTTGCTGGCGATAGGCATCAAGCAGGGCCAAGCAGATCCTCCGGGACCGTGATATCATAGTCTTTCGACAAGCGACCGCCCGGTACCAGAGCCCGCTTTCCGGCACCCAGATCGAATGCTGCGGGATCGACATGACGGCGCCACGCGTGGCGGTGGCGATCGGCGAAGAAGAAGAACAGCCGCTTGACCTTTACGCTACGGCACTGGCTGAGCAGCAGCTTCAATCTGGTTGGGCTCAGATTGACCAGCCCTTCCGCGAGCACATCGACTTGATGAAAGCTCTCACGGTCAGGCAGCTCGTCGAGCAGTTCCAGAAAGGCGCGCTCAGGGGACGACAGGCGTAATGGCCATGTCATGCCCTGAGCTCCGATCATAAAATTGGCTGGTAAAAAGTCATCGGAGGCTTCTCGCGGTCCGCACGGATCAAGCGGCTCCTCAGGAAACAGCTTTGTTGCGTTGTGCCAGACAAATCGCACCTCTAGCTTCAACTTTGCGAGCCAGCCCGGCGGCTTGGCGGGGCCGTAGAGATGCACTTCGTGCCGTTCGCCGAGGTAATGGCGAAAACCCTGCTCTTCGAGAGCGGTGCGCCCGCCCACGGTCAGCGGATAACCCATGAAGCTCTGCAGCGACATAACAGCCTGTTGCCAGGACAACGGCTCCTGCACGCGACGATAGACACGTGGCGCGACTTGAGTGAGCCAGCCCGACTTAACGTATTGGCTGCGTAGCGACGACGAGTATCCGTGGCGCTCCAGCCATGCGGCATCGACCAGCACGTGTTCGGGCAAGCGCTGGAGTTGGTTTAGCTTACCTGTAAAACGCTCAGTCATGCTAAGCATTATATGTCATTTACAAACCAGGTTCCAGTTTATAAATCACCGAAATTCCATCGCGAAGCTGCGCAACAAAGGGCGATCGCAAACCGCGTGGAGTTGCACCCCCGAGACGATAGCTAACAATGCCGCCGCGTCCTCATGCGCGGCTCCGAAATTTGCCCTTGATCACTTTTCCGCCGACGCGAAGTTGATCGAGGTAATCCGACCACCATTGAGCCATTCGGACTCTCTCAGCCCAGTGCGCCCCGCGGTGATAGGCGGCCCGTACCCTGTCCCGTTCGCCATGCGCGAGCGCGCGCTCGATTGCGTCGGGGTGCCAGAGCCCGGATTCATTGAGCAAGGTGCTGGCCATCGCGCGGAAGCCATGACTGGTCATTTCGTCATGTTCAAACCCAAGGCGGCGCAGCGCGACATTCAAAGTGTTATCAGACAGAGGCCGCTTGGTCGTATGAAGCGCTGGAAACAGATACTCGCTATCCCGCGCAAGCGATCGCAGATCCTGAAGAAGGTACAGCACCTGTCGAGATAGCGGCACGGCGTGTGGCTGTTTCATCTTCATCCGCTCGGCCGGCACCCGCCACACCTTTTCCGCGAAATCGATCTCGCTCCATTTCGCTTGCCTCAGCTCACCGGGGCGCAGGAAGACATGTGGCGCGATCCTCAACGCATGCAGCGTTTCCGGCCGCCCGGTGTAGCCGTCGATCGCGCGCAGCAATTCGCCAACCTTCTTGGGCTCGACGATCGCAGCATGGTGCTTGACCCGCGGGACGGTGAGCGCGCCGCGTAGGATGTCTGCCGGATTGCGTTCGGTCCGAAGGGTGGCAAAGCCATAGCGAAAGACCCGTCCTGCGAAGGATCGTAGCCGAAGAGCCGTCTCGTGATGACCCCGGCGCTCGACGCGTTTCAAAACGTCGAGAAGTTCGTGAGGCGTCACCGACGCAATGGGACGCTTGGCGATGCCGGCGAGGAGCTCAAGAAACCAGCGCGCCTTCTTTAGGGTCGCCGGCGAGCGCCCTTCGCGTTCCATCTTCTGGATATATTCTTCCGCGACAAGCTCGAAGGTCGTCTGCGCGGCCAGCTCGGCCTTTAGGCGCCGCTGGCGCTTCTCCTCGACCGGATCGATCCCGTCGTCGAGCTCCGCCTTGGCCTCGTCGCGCTTTCGGCGCGCCTGCACCAGACTGACGTCCGGGAAACTGCCGAGTGAAAGCTTCCGCTCGATACCGCAGCATCTGTAGCGAAAGCGCCAAAGCAGCGCGCCGGATGGCTGCACCAGCAGATACAGCCCATCGACATCAGCAACTTTATAGGGACGCTCTGCCGGTTTCAGCGCCCGAATCTGCACAACCGTAAGCATGGGGCCACGCCTCCTGCATCGTTCGTGGCCCCATGATTCGTGGCCCCTTTTGGGTGGGCCACGGCGGAACAAAGTGAGATTTCGTGGGACCGCTGACGAGCAGTTTACCGCAGATTTCTGCGGTTTTCCAGAGATGTTCTCTATATGGACTGGTGCCGCTTACAGGACTCGAACCTGTGACCCCCGCATTACGAATGCGATGCTCTACCAGCTGAGCTAAAGCGGCCCGACGATGGATGTCTCCGGTCGAGGGGGCGGCGATTAACAGGGGTTTTTTGCGCTGACAAGCGGTTTGCGCGTTTACGCATCGTTTACCACGGGCGGTGCACAACCGGTTCGGTGATTGGGGACGCTTGCATGGATACGGTACGTGGGCTGGACGACGAGCGGAGCGGCGGCGTGGACGCGACCACGATGCTCGCGCGTGGCGGCGGCGGCGCATCCTCGGCCTGTACGGGCGACGGCGCGCAGGATTCCGCGGATGCCGGCGTCAACGACGTGATGTTCGATCTCGGCGGCGACGAGCGGCGGATGCACGTGCGCGCCTATAATCACTGGGTCTCGCTGCTGAAGGGACGCCCCTACCCGTCGATCGCGGACCTCGAGCCAGAGACGATCACCGATTTCGGGCCGCACAGCGTGCTGCTCGATTTCAGCCACGGCATGGGCGATCCCAAGATTGCCTATCTCGGCCGTGCGTTGCGCGAGGAATGCGGTCTGGTCGGGCCGATCGCGACGATCGCCGATGTGCCAAGCCGCTCGCTGCTGTCGCGGCTGACCGATCATTATCTGCAGATCATCGCGAATCGCGCGCCGATCGGCTTCGAGGCGGAGTTCGTCAGCAGCCGGGGGCGCACGACGCTGTACCGCGGGATCCTGATGCCGTTCTCATCGAGCGGCGATGCGATCGATTTCATCTACGGCGTGATCAACTGGAAGGAACTGGCCGACGCCGACATGCAGGCGACGCTTGCGGCCGAACTCGACGCCGCGGTTCGCGCGACGCCCCAGTCGACCGACGTCGCGCAGGTCTGGGCCGATGGGCCGAGCGGCGGGTTCGACACCGAGGCGGCGTCCGATCTCGTGGCGACCGAGGCGGGCGGGAATGCCGTACCCGAACTCGTGCTCGACGATCCGCTGCCCGCCGAATACGTCCTTACCGGCCCGCTCGGCGAGCAACTGGCGATGGCGCGCGAAAGCGCCGCGCAGGTTCGTGCCACCGAGACGCGCGCGCAAGCCGCCCTTCGCCGTACGCTGGGTCGCGCGCATGATCTTGCGCTGTCGGCTGAGCGGGAACGCGATGATTATGCGCCGTTGCCGGCGGCGACGCGCCTTGGTCAAGCGAACGCGATGATGCACATCGTCGTGTTGGTATTCGGTCCGGATTTCGATGCGTCCCGCCTGACCGAGTTCACCGCGGTTCTGTTGCATGCGCAGCGGCACCAGGTGCCGACGGGTGGGCTCCAGAGCTTTCTCGACGGCTTCGGCGGCGACTTGCCCGCGATTGCCGCTGCCGAACAGCTGGCAATTTAGCTGCAGCGCAGCATATCCCTTCGCACCTGCCACAAGCCTTGAGATAGCCGGACGGGGGGCGCATAGGCCCCGACCTATGGCGAACCAATCGTTGAACACGCTCACCGAGACCCTTGCGGGCCGGCTGACCGAACGGGCCCTTCCGGGCGAACTCAAGGACTTCGGTGCGAGCGAGGTGGCGCAGGCCGCGGCGTTCGTCGCCGCGACCGCCGCGCACCGCGACGACGGCGCACCGGCGATCGCGATCGAGCCTATCAGCGGCGACGATACGCGGCGGCGGATGCGGCTCGCGATCGTCAACGACGACATGCCGTTCCTGGTCGATTCGATCGCAGCGGCGATCGGCGCGCAGGACATCGCGGTCGATCGGATCATCCACCCCGTCGTCCGAACGACGCGCGCGCCCGACGGTACGCTGCACGCGATCGACGCGGACGGCCTGGGTGCAGGTCGGCCCGAATCGATGATCTATCTGGAAATGGAGCGCGCTGACGCACGCGACCGTCGCGGATTGATCGAGGATCTGACCGCGGTGCTGGCCGACGTCCGTGCGGCGGTGACCGATTGGCGCGCGATGCAGGCGGCCCTCGACGACGATATCGCGAAGCTGCCCGAGGGCGAAGGTGCGGCGTTGCTGCAGTGGTTCCTGAACGGCCACCTGACGCTATTGGGGCATCAGATCTGGCTCCGTGACGGGAGTGGTCACGCCGCACTGGGCGTCGCGCGCAACGAACACCGTGTGCCGATCCTCGCCGAATCATCGCGCGCACTGGCGATCAAGTGGTTCGAGGCGGGCAACGATGCGCCCTTGCTGCTGAAGTCGAACCTGATTTCGACCGTCCACCGCGCGGTGCCGCTCGACCTAGTCGTCGTGCCGGTGATGGAGGGCGCGACGGTTGCCGGGCTGTCGATCTACAGCGGCCTATGGACCAGCGCCGCGCTCGCCGCGATGCCGCGGGACGTGCCTGTGTTGCGTACGCGCCTGGCCGCAATGAAGGCGAAGTTCGGGTTCGACCCGCGCGGTCATGCCGGCAAGGCGCTGACGCATGCGTTTACCGCGCTCCCGCACGATCTGGTCATCGCGTTCGCACCTGATGCGCTGGAGGATCTTGCGCTGACGGCGATGAGTCTGGCGGATCGGCCGCGGCCGGCGCTCGTGCTGGTCGAGTCCGCGCTCGGCCGTCACCTGTTCGGGTTCGTCTGGCTGCCGCGCGACGACGTTACCAACACCCGCCGGGTCGCGATCGGCGACATGTTGGCGGAGGCGGCGAATGCCAGCGTGCTCAACTGGTCGATCGCGCTGGAGGACGGCGAGGTCGCGATGATCCGCTACACGCTCGACCTGCGCGGCGATGGCCGGATGCCGGACGTCGCGCCGCTCGCGCTGCGGTTACAGCGGATGGTGCGCGGGTGGGTGTCGGACGTCGAGGCCGCGCTGGTCGAGACCTTGCCGCCGCCGCGCGCCGCACGGCTCGCGCTGAAATGGGCGGCCGCGTTCCCGCAGAATTACCGCAACCTCAGCACGCCCGCGGAGGCCGCCGAGGATATCCAGCGGATCGCCGCGCTGGCCGACCCGGAAGCGCGCGGCGTACGCCTGGTTCCGGGTGAAGCCGGCGCCGATCCGCAGCTCAAGATCTACAAGCTCGGCGGCGCTCTCCCCCTGTCGGACGCGGTCCCGGTGCTGGAGAATTTCGGCTTCCGCGTGATTGGCGAGCTGCCGACGCGGCTGCGCGACGACAGCGTGCCGTTCGTGCATGATTTCGTGCTGGAGGCGAACGACGCCGCGCAGCAGAGCGATGCGCCCGTACTCGAAGGGGCGATCGCGGCGGTGCTGGAAGGCGCTGCCGAGAACGATGCGTTCAACCGGCTGATCGTCGAACTCGGCATGCGTCCCGAGGCGATCGTGCTGTTCCGCGCGTGGTTCCGGTATCTGCGCCAGGCGGGGCTTCCGTATGGCCTGACCACCGTGGTCGATGCGTTGCGGCGTGCGCCGAAAGTTGCGGCGGCTCTGATCGCGCGGTTCACTGCGGTCCATCACCCCGATCATCCCGGCAATGCGATTGAGGCGGATCAGGCGATCGAAGCCGGGCTCGACGCGGTTACCGCGATCGACGACGATCGTATCCTGCGCGCGTATCGCAACCTGATCGCGGCGACTCTGCGGACCAACGCGTTCACGCCCGCCGCCTCGGAAGCGCTTGCGTTCAAGCTCGACAGCCATCTGATCCCCGGCCTCCCCGCGCCCGTGCCTTGGCGCGAAGTGTGGGTCTATTCGCCGCGCGTCGAAGGCATCCACCTCCGCGCCGGCCCGGTTGCGCGTGGCGGCCTGCGCTGGTCCGATCGTCGCGACGATTTCCGCACCGAGATCCTCGGGCTGATGAAGGCGCAGCGCGTCAAGAATGCGGTCATCGTGCCGACCGGTGCGAAGGGCGGCTTCTATCCGAAGCAACTCCCCGCCCCGTCGAACCGCGACGCATGGCTGGCCGAGGGCACCGAGAGTTACCGGATCTTCATCCGCACCTTGCTGTCGATCACCGACAACATCGTCGAGGGCAAGGTCGTGCATCCCGACGGCGTGACGATCCTCGACGGCGAGGACCCGTATTTCGTGGTCGCCGCCGACAAGGGCACTGCGACGTTCAGCGACGTGGCGAACGCGCTGGCGCTCGAACGCGGCTACTGGCTCGGCGACGCGTTCGCCTCCGGTGGCTCGGTCGGGTACGACCACAAGGCGATGGGGATTACCGCCAAGGGCGCATGGCTCAGCGTCCAGCGGCACTTCGCCGAACGTGGCCTCGACGTGCAGAGCGAGAGCATCACCGTCGTCGGCTGCGGCGACATGTCGGGCGACGTGTTCGGCAACGGCATGCTGCTGTCGAAGACGCTGAAGGTTATCGCGGCGTTCGATCATCGCCACATCTTCCTCGATCCCGATCCCGATCCGGCGACCAGCTGGGACGAGCGCAACCGGATGTTCGCGCTGCCGCGGTCGAGCTGGGCGGATTACGAGGCCAGCCTGATCTCGAAGGGCGGCGGCGTGTTCGCGCGCACCGCCAAGGTCGTGAAGCTGTCGCCTGAGGTGCAGGCAGCACTGGGCGTGACGGCAAGTGAGATGGAGCCGGGCGCGCTGATCTCCGCGATCCTGAAGGCGCCGGCGGACCTGCTCTGGTTCGGCGGCATCGGCACCTATGTGAAGGCAGCGTCCGAGGCGAACGTCGCGGTCGGCGATCCGGCCAACGACCGCCTGCGCGTAAATGCCGAGGATCTGCGCGTGATCGCGATCGGCGAAGGCGCGAACCTGGGCGTCACGCAGGCGGCGCGCATCGCGTTTTCCGCACGCGGCGGGCGGATCAACACCGACTTCATCGACAATTCGGCAGGCGTCGACTGCTCGGATAACGAGGTCAACATCAAGATCGCGCTCAACCGCGAGATGATCGAGGGGCGGCTCGACTATGAGGACCGCAACACGCTGCTCGCCAGCATGACCGACGACGTCGCGCATCTGGTGCTGGAGGACAACCGGCTCCAGACGCTGGCGCTGTCGATCGCCGAGGCGGACGGCGCGGTGGCGATGCCGAGCTATGTCCGCGTGATCGAGATCTTTGAGGGCGCCGGGCGGCTCGATCGGGCGGTCGAGGGGCTGGCGTCGAACGACATCCTGCTGCGTCGCGGTCAGGATGGGTTGGGCCTCACACGTCCCGAACTCGCCGTGCTGCTGGCGACCGCCAAGCTCGGGTTGCAGGATGCGATCGAGCATGGCGACATTGCCAGGGACGACGCGCTGAAGCCCGATCTGCACGCCGCCTTCCCCGCGGCGATGCGCGACCGCTTTGCGACGGCGATCGACGAGCATCGACTGCGGCCCGAGATCGTCGCGACCAAGCTCGCCAACCGGATCGTCAACCGGCTGGGCATTCTCTACCCGTTCGAACTGGCGGAAGAGGAAGGCGCGGCGATGGGCGATATCGCGGCGATGTTCGTCGTCGCCGAGCGCCTGTTCGACCTGCCGGCACTGTGGGCGGAGATCGAGACCGCGGTGATGCCCGAGGCGGCACGGATCGCGCTGTTCGACGAGGTGGCGGTCGCGACGCGCTCACAGATCGCCGATCTGTTGCGCGTGTCGGCACCGGGAACGGCACCGGGCGACGTGCTCGCACGGTTGGCGAAGGGCATCACGCAGCTCGACAGCCAGACCGCCGCGCTACTGCTCGAAGAGGCGAGCGCGCAGAGCAATCGTATCGCGGGGCAACTCGAAGCGGTCGGTGCGCCGGGCGATCTGGTGCGCAAGGTCGTTCGCCTGTTTGAGATGGACGGCGCGGTCGGCTTGGCCGATCTCGGCGAGCGGATGACGCTCGACGAGGCGGTCCTCACGCGGGCGTTCACGCATCTGGGGCAGGCGCTGGGGCTCGACTGGGCGCAGGCGAATGCGGCGCGGATCAGCCCCACCGACCCTTGGGAGCGCTTGCTGATCGCAGGCCTCGCGCGCGATTTCCAGCAGTTGCGGCTCGAATTCCTCGCCCGCCGCGGCGCGCAGGATCCGCAAGGTGCAGTGGAGACCTGGCTGACGGCGAACGCCACACGCGTAGCGCAGTTCAAGGCGGTCATCGACCGCGCGCGCCATGCGGCCGTCCCGAACGCGGCCATGCTGGCGCAGATCGCCGGGCAAGCGCGGGTGCTATTGGGACGGTGACCTCCAACCCCTCTCCCCCACGGGGAGAGGGAGGGGCCCGCGCGCGCTTGCGCGTGGGAGGGTGAGGGGAATGAGGCTCGGGGCGCGAGTCCCAACCGCCCCTCACCCTCCCGTCGCCGAAAAGCTCCTCCTTCCCTCTCCCCGAAGGGGCGAGGGACAGGTTACGCCCGCCGCGCGGCCAGCTCAGCCTTCCACTTGCGTGCCCGCACCCACATGATCACCCCGGTCACCGCCAGCACCGCGGGCAGGATCCCACCCACGAAGATGATCGCCTGCCACAGCGCACCCATGTCGGTGCCATCGTGGATCCGCCGTATCCACCGTGCCACGCCGCCTTGAGGCCGCGCGGGTGCCGCGGTCGCGCCACCGGTGTCGTCGGCCACCTTTACCCCGATCGGCGTGCTCCCGCTCTTGAACGTTACCGTCCAGTCCGCGCTGAGGTCGGTCGGCCACGCGACACTCCGCAACGGTGCAGTGTCGACGAGGCCCCGCGCCTTGCCGATCGCCACCGCCAGTGGCTGCGCGGGTGACGCCAACGGCCGCGCGCGCATCATCGCACCGCGATCGGGCCCACCCCTCGACCGCGAAGCGTCGCCCGAGATCTTGCCGAAGACCTGTGGGAACGAAATCCAAGCGCCGGTCAGCGACAACACGAACAGCGGCAGCGCGATCCAGAAGCCGAACAGATGATGCAGGTTGGTCTCGACGTCGCGGTGCCGCCGGAACCGCAGCCCCCGCGTCCATTTGCCCACCGTCGGCCACCACAGCCAGAGCCCCGTAAAGCAAGACACCATCATCGCCACGCCGATCCAGCCGACGATCAAGCGCCCGACGCCGGGCAACTGCAGGCTTCCGTGGAGCCCGTGGAGGAAACGCACGAGCCCGCCGTTCGAAGGCGACACCTCCAGCACGCGCGCGGTTGGCGGATCGAGATACACCATCGTCCGCTGCGGCGGACCGGGTCGGGCTGCCACATCGGCCGAGCTGGCTGCGACAACCACCGGACCGCCGTCGTCGGGCATCGTCAACGTCGCGATCCGCTCGCCATGCCTCAGCGCCGCGCGTGCCGCCGCGACATAGCTGTCGGGGCCGAGCACGGTCTTGCCGGTGACTGCATAGCGCGCAGGATCGACGATGCGGTCGAGCGCATCGTGCCACACCAGCGCCGCGCCGCTCAGCGACAGCGGGATGATCAGGACCGCCAGCACTAGCCCGATCCACTTGTGGACCTGGAACCACGCCCGTCGCATCGCCAGCTTGCTCATTCTCTACTCCCTGTGCGGGCGAGCGTGGCATGGCCGACGGGCGCAAGTCCATCCACCGCGATGCCCGTCGTCCTGACTTTCATCAGGGTGACGGGGGGATCAGGCATCCGCCCAGCGGCGCAGAAGATTGTGGTACACTCCCGTCAGCCGCACCGTCGCCGGATCGCCCTGGCCCTGCGCCGCTGCGACCGCCTGCACACCCTGGTCGAGATCGAACAGGATCCGCCGCGCACCATCGTCACGGACCATCGACTGCAGCCAGAAGAACGACGCGGTCCGCACCCCGCGCGTGACCGGCGTGACCCGGTGCAGGCTGGACGCGGGATACAGCACCATGTGCCCCGCAGGCAGCTTGACGCTTTGCGGCCCGAACTGATCCTCGATCACCAGTTCGCCGCCGTCATAGGTCGCAGGGTCGTCGAGGAAGAGTGTCGCCGACAGATCGCTGCGGATCCGGAAGTCGGTGCCGCGCTTCATCCGGATCGCGTTGTCGACATGAAGCCCGAAATCCTGCCCGCCGGCATAGCGGTTGAAAAGCGGCGGGAACACTTTCAGCGGCAATGCGGCGGCGACGAACAGCGCGCACTGTCCCAGCGCATCGAGCACGATCCCGCCAGCTTCGCGCGCGACCGCCGAGTCCTCCGGCAATTGCTCGTTGCGCTTAGCCAGCGCGGATTGCGGTCCCGACGTCGCGTTGCCGTCTATCCAGTCCGCGGCATCGATGAGCGTACGGACATGCGCGACGCCGGCCGCATCGAGAATATCGGGGATCGCGATCAACATGGCGTCATCCTATCGCCGCAGTCCCGCGCCGGCAAACCGCCGCGGGACGCTTGAATCACAGGCTGTAGAACAGCGTGAACCGCACCGACCGCGCCTCGCCCGGCGTCGCCCAGCCATTGTTGCGGATGCCGGTGTAATATTTCTCGTTGGTAAAGTTCTGCACGTTGAGCTGCGCGGTCAGGCCGTTGCCCACGGTATACGACAGGAACGCGCGGTGCGTCAGGTAATCCGCTGAATGGAACACCGGCGTCACCACGGTCGTCGGCGCAAGCGGAGTCGCCAATGCGCTGTTGTTAAGCGCGAACGCCCCCTGATAGGTCAGGCCGTAGCCTAGCTGCAGACCGAACGGCAGCGTGTAGGTGGTGAACAGGCTGCCCGAATGCTTGGGCGTGTTGGTGAGTTGCTGGTCCTGTTGCGGATCTAGCACCGCCAGCGAATTGCCGCACGGGTTGGTGACCGTGACGGTCGTCCCCACGCGGGTGCTGACCGGTCCTGGGTTGGCAAGGCAGAAATTCGAGACACTCTGGAGGATCTTGGCCTTCAGATAGGTATAGTTGGCGAAGATCGAGAAGGCGTGGCTGATGCTGCCACTGGCGCCGAGCGCGATCCCGTCGACGCGCGAACGGCCGTCGTTGACGCCGAGCGTCGTGACGATCGGGTCATTCGTGGCGACGCGGTAGTTGGTGCGCTCGTTGCGAAACACCGCTGCGGTCAGCTGAAGCTTGCGCGAGAACAGGTCGGCCTTCGCGCCGATTTCGTAATTCACCGCTTTTTCGGGCTTCACGTCGCACGGATCGAGCTGGCCGGCGGGTGCCGCAATCAGCGTTCCGCACCCGAGCCGCACGGTCGCCGATGTCGGCGTCGTCGCGTTGCCGTACGACGCATAGAGGCTGACGGTCTCGATAGGTTTGAAGTTGATTCCGCCACGATACGAAAACAGCGTCTCGTCGCTCGTCTGGTTCAGGCCGCGCGTGTAGGCGCCGAGCGTTGGCCCGGTCACGACCGAGAAGGTATCCGCGCGGAACGTCCCCTTGGCATGTTCGTAGCGCAGACCGAAGTTGACCTCGATCTGCGGGATCAGCTTGATCGTGTCGAAAGCGTAGACGGCCGCATTGCTGGTCTCGCCCTGCGAACGCCCCGCCTCGATGAAGTTGAATGCACCGGTATAATTCGTGTTCGGGTTGGCAAGGTTGATCGGTGGCTGGGCGACGGTCGCACCGGTCGCGGTACGCAGCGTATTGCCCGTCACGATCGTATAATCCTCCTGCGAGAAGGACGCACCGAGCACCAGTGTGTGCTCCAGCCCGGCAGTATCGAAGACCGAGCGCAGATCGGTCTGATTGTAGAGAATCTGGTTCTCCTGATTGCGGACGAAACCGCGTGGGCCGCTCGGATAATAGGTGCCGGGTGTTGCCTGGCCTGCGGCGCAGGTGAGCGGAGTGGTCGCGACGTTGGTCGCAGGCAGCGGCTGAAACCCGGTCGACAGGCAGAACACGCCTTGCGGTGCACTGGTCAACGAATCCTGCTGGACGCGCTGCCACCGGCTCAGATTGCGGATCGAGACCTTGTCGGAAAAGCTGTGGCTGACCGTGGCGGTCGCCTGGTCGACGGTGATGTCCTGCTTGTCGAGATTCCGGATGCCGTAATAGGCCGAGTTGTCGGCGCCGGGCAGCGGTCCATTGTTCACCGCATTGCGGAAGTACGGCACACCATAAACGGGGACGTTCTCGTCCTCCTGATGCAGATATTGCAGCGTCAGGCTGGTCGGACCTTCGACACCGACGATCAGCGAGGGCGCCACCGCCCAGCGCTTGTTATACTCGACGTCGCGACCGGGAATGTCGTTCTTGTGCGCGACCGCGTTCAGGCGGACCGCGACGAGGTCGCTGACGCGGACGTTCGAATCGAGCGTGGTGCGATAATAATCGTCGGTGCCGATACCGCCCGACACGACCGTCAGCGTCTCCGCCTGCGGGCGCTTCGTGATGAGATTGATCGTGCCGCCGACCGATCCGCCGCCGCCGAACACGCTGTTCGCGCCATTATACACCTCGACCTGTTGCAGGTTGAACGTCTCGCTGCGGCTATACTGCGCGCTGTCGCGGACGCCGTCGATCGTGATGTCGTTATTGGCCGAATAGCCACGCAGGTTGATGCTGTCGCCATAGCCACCGCCACCTTCGCCCGCGCCGAAGGTGATGCCGGGGATCGTCTGCAACACGTCGCGCAACGTCAGCAGATTCTGTTTGCGGATCGTCTGGTCGCCGATGATCGTCACGGTCTGCGTGGTGTCGAGCAGGCTGCGGGTCGCCTTCGGGCTCTCCAGCGTCGTGGCAGGTACGTTCTTCCCATTGACGATGATTTCGTCGCGGTTGAGCTGCTTTTCCTGGTCGTCGACCACATGAGTCTTGGCGGAATCGGCAGGTTTCTCGGCTGCGTAAGCGGGGGCGCTGGCGATGAACCCCACGCAGGAGAGCGCGAGAAATGCAGGCGCGGCAGACGAACGCGACGAGAGACCAGACATGCGAAACCCCTTATTGTTGCGGGCTCGCTATTGAGAGTCGTTCTCACTGTCAACGCTATTGCGACTAATTCTCATACGGCGTTTGCGAACAGCCATGATCTCAAGGCGCTAGCGAGATTGGGGGGATACTCCGCCACAATGCGGATCGCGTCGATCTCCGCGACGAGGGCGGATAGCGGCAAGGCGAGACGTGCTGCCGTCGCCTCCAGCGCTTGCCAGAAGACGGGTTCGAGACTGATCGAGGTCTGATGGCCAGCGATCGTGATCGAGCGCTTGACCGGCCCGCGGAATCCGCCGGCTGGCGCTTCGATCACTGGCCGCTCATGCCGTATCGAACAACGACGCAAGCTGTTCGATGATCGTCCCGCCGAGTTGCTCGACGTCCATGATCGTCACGGCGCGCGCGTAATAGCGGGTGACGTCGTGGCCGATGCCGATCGCGACCAGCTCGACCGGCGACTTGCTCTCGATCCAGCCGATCACCTGCCGCAGATGCCGCTCCAGATACGAGCCCGAGTTAACCGACAGCGTCGAATCGTCGACCGGCGCGCCGTCGCTGATCACCATCAGGATGCGGCGCTCCTCGGGCCGCGCGACCAGCCGGGCATGCGCCCACATCAACGCCTCGCCGTCGATATTCTCCTTCAGCAACCCCTCGCGCATCATCAACCCGAGCGAGTTGCGCGCGCGGCGCCACGGCTCGTCGGCACGCTTGTACACGATGTGACGGATGTCGTTGAGCCGCCCCGGCTGCGGCGGACGCCCGGCGGCCAGCCACGTCTCGCGGCTCTGCCCACCCTTCCAGGCGCGCGTCGTGAAGCCGAGGATCTCGGTCTTCACGCCGCAGCGCTCCAGCGTGCGTGCTAGAATGTCCGCGCTGATCGCCGCGATCGAGATCGGGCGGCCGCGCATCGAGCCGGAATTGTCGATCAGCAGCGTCACGACGGTGTCGCGGAAGTCGGTCTCCCGTTCGGCCTTGTAGCTGAGCGACAGCGTCGGGTTGACGATCACGCGCGCCAGCCGCGCCGCGTCGAGGATGCCCTCTTCCTGGTCGAAATCCCATGAGCGCGACTGCTGCGCCATCAGCCGCCGCTGAAGCCGGTTGGCGAGCTTCGACACGGTCGATTGCAGGTGCACGAGCTGCTGGTCGAGATAGCCGCGCAGGCGGGCCAGTTCGTCGGCGTCGCACAGCTCGGTGGCGGCGATCACTTCGTCGAACTGCGTCGTCCACGGCTTGTAGTCGAACGCGCCGCCCATGTCCGCGAAAGGACGGTTCGGGCGGACCGGCTGCATGCCTTCCTCGCCATCGTCACCGGGCTCGCCGTCGATGTCGTCCATCGACTCGTCGCTCTGCTCCTGGCCGTCGCTTTCCTCGTTCTGCTGCTCGGACTGTTCGCCCCGCGCCTCGACTTCGCCCTGGCCGTCCTCGCCCTGGTCGTCGCCTTCGTCGCCCTCGTCCTGCTGCTGCTCGTCGGTGCCCTCGTCCTCGGAGCCGCCTTCGTCGCTCTCCTCGGGGACCTGATCGCCCTCGACCAGCTCCAGTTCCTGCAGCATCTTCCGCGCAAGGCCCTGGAACGCCTTCTGGTCGTCGAGCGCAAAGGCCAGCGCGTCGAGGTCGGTCTTGCTCTCGATCCACTCACGCAGCAGCGCGAGGCCGGGCGCGGCGATCGCAGGCGATTCCTGTCCGGTCAGCCGCTCGCGCACCATGAGGCCAAGCGCGGTCGACAACGGTACCTCGTCACGGTTGCGCGCGCGCGTGATCGGGTCGGCCCGCAGACGTACGTCGAGCGCGCGTTCGAGGTTCTCGGTAATGCCCGCATAGCCGCGCGACCCAAGCGCCTCAACGCGGGCCGTCTCGACGGAATCAAACACCGCACGCGCAACCGCCTCGATCGGCGCTGCACGGTTATGCAGCGCGATGTCGTGGTGCTTCAACCTGAGCGCAAATCCGTCCGCGAACCCCCGCGCCTCCGCGACCTGCTCCAGCGGCAGGGCGCGCGCCGGCATCGGTACCTTGATGTGCTTGCCCGACTGCGTGGGCGCGTCGGCGGTGAAGGCGAGTTCGACCTCCGGCTCCTCCGAAATCGCACGCGCCGTGCCGGCAAGAACCGCCTTGAAGCGATCGAGAGGGGTTTCGTTGGCCAAAGGTTTAGGCCTTGCCCACCACGCTCTCAGGCAAGTCCTTGCCGAACACGCGCTGGTAGTACTCGGCGACCAGCGGCCGCTCCGCCTCGTCGCACTTGTTGAGGAACGACAGGCGGAACGCGAAGCCGACGTCGCCGAAGATCAGCGCGTTCTGCGCCCAGGTGATCACCGTACGCGGGCTCATGACGGTCGAGATGTCGCCGTTGACGAAACCCTTGCGCGTCATGTCCGCCACCCGCACCATGTTCTCGACGGTCTTCTTGCCCTCGGGCTTGTCGTATTCGCCCGACTTGGCGAGCACGATCTGCGCCTCGACCTTGGCGGGCAGGTAGTTGAGCGTGACGACGATATTCCAGCGGTCCATCTGGCCTTGGTTGATCTGCTGCGTGCCGTGATACAGCCCGCTCGTATCGCCGAGGCCGACCGTGTTGGCGGTCGCGAACAGGCGGAACCACGGGTTCGGGCGGATCACGCGATTCTGGTCGAGCAGCGTCAGCTTGCCCTCGGTCTCCAGCACGCGCTGGATCACGAACATTACGTCCGGGCGGCCGGCGTCATATTCGTCGAACACCAGCGCGGTCGGGGTCTGCAACGCCCAGGGCAGCAGGCCTTCGCGGAACTCGGTGATCTGCTGACCGTCCTTCAGGACGATCGCATCGCGGCCGATCAGGTCGATGCGGCTGATGTGCGCGTCGAGGTTGATGCGGATGCACGGCCATTTCAGCCGCGCCGCGACCTGCTCGATATGCGTCGACTTGCCGGTGCCGTGATAGCCCTGGACCATCACGCGACGGTTATGCGCGAAGCCCGCCAGCACGGCGAGCGTCGTGTCGGCATCGAAGACGTACGCCGGATCGAGATCGGGCACGCGCTCGTCGGCTTCGGAGAAGGCCGGTACTTCCATGTCGGAATCGATCCCGAACATCTCGCGCACCTTCACCATGCGGTCGGGTGCGTCGAGGATCGTGGTCTCGCGGCTGTCTGGCTGGGTATTCGGGATATCGGTCATGTTGGCCTCGTGTTCCCGGTAGCTCTAGGCCAAGCGCGGGCTGTTACTCAACCGCCGCTGTACGATTGGTCGGGCGATTGACCGGATGAGTTAGACGAACCGCCGGGATAGCAGCGGGTTCCGGATCGGGCGGCGTGAAATATCGATCAGAGTAAGCATGAGTTACGCGCCCGCAGATCGGGGAGGTCAGGCGAACGCGGCGGCGCCCTTCAGATGCTGGTAGGCCGCGATCACCTTCTGCAATTCCGATTCATGCGCGCGGTCGCCGCCGTTGCGGTCGGGATGATAGCGCCGGACGAGTTCGCTGTAGCGTTTGCGCAGCTGCGAGCGGTCGGTGTCCGTACTGAGCCCGAGCACGCGCAACGACCGCCGCTCGCCATCGGACAGCACGCGGCCATCTTTCCGCGCCGCCGTCATCCGCTCGCCGAACCTCGCGCCGATCGCATCGATCGGATCCGCGAAATCCGCCCATTTGGGTGGAGTGTCGCCGCCGCCATGCGCGAACGCCCGCGTCTCGCGCTCCCAGCCCGCCATCGGTCGCTGGGCATGGTGGATTTCATCCGCGGTCATCCCGTCGAAGAAATTATACCCCGAATTGAACGCGCGGACATGCTCAAGGCAGAACCAGCGGAATTGCGGCGGGCCGCCGTCGCTCGGTCCCTCCAGTGGTGGCGCGCGAAATTCGCCGGGCTCCTCGCAATCGCGCCACATGCAGACGCGCCCAGTCCCTTCCACGCGGCCGTGAAACCGTGGGCTGGGGCGTTCCTTCCGCTCTTTTCGATCGTCGTCCGCCACCGGCTCCCCGCGCTTTTCAAAACGGGCTATATAGGGAGCATGACAGACCTCGCCACCGGCTCCGTACAGGACCAGATCACCGCGCGCCTCACCGCAACGCTCGCCCCGACTCACCTGATCGTCGTCAACGAGAGCGGGCTCCATGCCGGCCATATGGGCGACGACGGCACCGGCGAGACGCATTTCCGCGTCGAAGTGGAAACTCCGCAGTTCGAAGGCCTTAATCGCGTCGCCCGCCAGAGGCTCGTGAACCAGGCGCTCGCCGAACTGTTGAGCACGAAGATCCACGCGCTCGCCATCAAGGCCCGCGCACCCGGGGAGAGTTGATGGCGTACAAGCTCTGGTACTGGCCCTCCATCCAGGGGCGCGGCGAATTCGTCCGGCTCGCACTCGAAGGCGCTGAGATCGCCTACGAGGATTGCGCGCGCAGCGTGGGCGAGGACGGCCTGATGGCCGATCTGAACGACCGCACCGGCCGCACCCCGTTCGCGCCGCCCTATCTGAAGCTCGACGGTCTGGTCATCGCGCAGGTTGCCAACATCCTGATGTATCTCGGCGAGCGCCACGGCCTCGCGCCCTCGAACATGGCGGACCGGCTGTGGCTCAATCAGCTCCAGCTGACGATCGCCGACCTCGTCGCGGAGGTCCACAACGTCCATCATCCGGTCGCGATGATGGACTATTACGATGACCAGAAGCCCGAGGCGGCGCGTGCGGCGAAGCAGTTCCGCGAGGAGCGCCTGCCGAAGTTCCTCGGTCATTTCGAGGATGCGGCGCAGGCCAATCCGGGTGACTGGCTGATCGATCACAAGTGGAGCTATGCCGACACGTCGCTGTTCCAGCTGGTCGAGGGGCTGCGGTACATGTTCCCGAAGCGGATGAAGACGCTCGAACCCGACTATCCGAACCTGATCCGCCTCCACGATCAGGTCGCCGAGCTGCCGGGGATCAAGGCGTACCTGAAAAGCGACCGGCGGTTGGCGTTCAACACCGACGGCATTTTCAGGGCGTATCCCGAGCTCGACGCAGAATGACGCACCTTCGATCCTCCCCCGCCAGGGGGAGGTGGATCGCGCAGCGAGACGGAGGGGGCGGTAAGCGATGACCGGCGTTCCGTGTCCTCCCCCTCCGTCAGGCTATGCCTGCCACCTCCCCCTGGCGGGGGAGGATCGATGAGCGAGCGCACCCTGCGCCCGGCTGCCCGCATCCTTCTCGTCGACGGCCAAAACCGCGTCCTCATGTTCCGCTTCACCCCCTCCGATCGCCCGCCGCTCTGGTGCACCCCCGGCGGCGCAGTCGATCCCGGCGAGAGCTACGCCGCCGCCGCCCGCCGCGAACTTTGGGAGGAAGTCGGGCTCGACATCGACTGCGGACCCGAGGTCGCGCAACGCACCATCGATTTCCTGACCTTCGAAGGCGTCGAGGTCACCGCCGACGAACGCTATTTCCGGATCGACGTCGACACCTGCGAGGTGAAGGCGGGCAAGCTCACCGAACAGGAGAAGCAACTGCTCGTCGGTCACCGCTGGTTTTCCCGAAACGACATCGCGGGCTTCCATGAAACGCTCTATCCAACAGACCTGGTCGAGCTCCTCGACGCCACGGAACCTGCCAAGGGATAACGCCATGCTCGATGATTTCGTCCTCCAGACCATCCTGCCGTCGACGCACGATCTCGGCGGGTTCAAGGTCCACCGCACGCTCCCGAACAAGGAACGGACCATGGTCGGCCCGTTCCTGTTCTTCGACCAGATGGGCCCGGCGCATCTGGAGGTGGGCCAGGGCATCGACGTTCGCCCGCATCCGCACATCAACCTGTCGACCGTCACCTATTTGTTCGACGGCGCGATCGACCACCGCGATTCGCTCGGCACGCAGGCACGGATCGAGCCCGGCGCGGTCAACCTGATGACCGCGGGCCACGGCATCGTCCATTCCGAGCGCTCGCCCGGCGACGAGCGCGCCGAAGGGCCGAACCTGTCGGGCATCCAGACCTGGCTCGCGATGCCCGAGGCGGTCGAGGAGATCGACCCCGCGTTCGAGCATGTCACCAAGGCGCAGTTGCCGACGATCGAGGCGCATGGCGCACGCTCGCGGATCATCATGGGGAGCCTGTGGGGCCAGACCGCGCCGACGACGACCTATTCGGGGACGATCTACGCCGACATCGCGCTCGATCCCGGCGCGAGCGTGCCGATCGACGCGGCGGCCGAGGAGCGCGCGATCTACCTCGCGATGGGCGAGGCGACGCTGGAAGGCGTGAAGCTCGAGCCGCAAGTCCTCTACGTCCTGCGCCCCGGTATCTCCGCGACACTGCGGTCCGCGCATGGCGGGCGTGCGATGCTGTGCGGCGGCGACGCGTTCACGACGCCACGCCATGTCTGGTGGAACTTCGTCAGCTCGAACCGGGATCGTATCGAGCAGGCGAAGCGCGACTGGAACGCGGGCAATTTCCCGAAAGTGCCCGGCGACGAAAAGGAATGGATCGAGATTCCGGCGATCCCGAAGACGGTGAGCTATCCCTGATCTCTCCCCTCCCGCAAGCGGGAGGGGGTAGGGGGTGGGCACGCGCTATCGCCGCCCGCTCCGTTTGAAACTGGCCGCGAGCCCACCCCCGGCCCCTCCCGCGTACGGGAGGGGAGCGGAAGGCGTATCTCCCCTCCCGCTTGCGGGAGGGGTCGGGGGAGGGCATGACCAGCAGGCAGCGCGACGGGTAGGCCCTCCCCTAACCCCTCCCGCCAGCGGGAGGGGAACGATGACACTACAACGCATCCCATTATCCACCGGGGTCGACCTAGACGTCGCGATCGCGGGAGCGCCCGCGAACCCGCCCGTCATCCTCCTCCACGGCTTCCCCGAATCGCACCGCACCTGGCGCGCCATCGCCCCGGACCTCGCGCGCGATCACTACGTGATCGCCCCCGATCAACGCGGCTTCGCGCGCTCCTCCAAGCCCGAGGGCGTCGACAACTACACCCCCGACAAGATCGTAGCCGACCTCATCGCGCTCGCCGATCACCTCGATATCGACCGCTTCACGCTGGTCGGCCACGACTGGGGCGGTGCGGTCGCGTGGATGGCCGCACTGCGCCACCCCGAGCGCATCGCCAGGCTCGTCATCATCAACGCCCCCCACCCGCTCGTCTTCCAGCGGACCATGTTCGACGACCTCGAACAGCGCGCCGCCAGCCAGTATATCCGTGCCTTCCGCAACCACGATCTCGAAAGGCACATCGAGTCGATCGGGCTCGAAACCTTCTTCGACACGAGTTTCTCGAAACACGCCGATCTCGCCGCGATGGCCGAGGACAAGGCCGCCTATCTCGACGAATGGGGTCAGCCCGGCGCGATCACCGCGATGCTCAACTGGTACCGCGCCAGCGCGATCGTCGTCCCCGCAATGGACGAAACCCCGCCCCGCCCAGCTTTCCTCGATGCGCCGTTTCCGCCGACCAGAATGCCGGTGCTGGTGATCTGGGGAATGCAGGACAGCGCGCTGCTCCCGAGCCAGCTCGATCTCGCCGCCCATGTCCCCGACCTCACGATCGAGAAGATTGATGCAGGCCATTTCGTACCATGGCAAAAACCCGACGCGGTGATCGCCGCAATGCGCCGCTGGGGAATCTGAGAACCCTCCCGATCCTCCCTCGCAAGGGGGAGGTGGCTGGCGCTTGCCAGACGGAGGGGGCGGTAAGGGAAACCTCTGTTCCGTGTCCTCCCCCTCCGTCGCCTTCGGCGCCACCTCCCCCTGGCGGGGGAGGATCGGAAAACTTGCTGGTTTATCCGTACTCGCTCCAACGCACGACACCTGTCTGAATCCTGACGACCACATTCGGCGATCGTTCAGCGGCACGGGAGCAAAACCCGTGTCATGCCGTTTCGAACGGCGCCAGACACAGGAGAGCAGTCATGCGTAAGATGATCCTCGCGGCCGTTGCCGCCGCCACCCTCGTTCCCACGGTCGCGACCGCGCAGAGCTACGGCGAAGTCCGCCGCGACCAGCGCGAAGTCCGCGAGAGCCAGCGCGATCTCCAGCGCGCACGCCGCTACGGCGACCGCGGCGATATCCGCGAAGCCCGCCAGGAACTGCGCGAAGATCGCCAGGAGCGCCGCGAGGACTGGCGCGACTATCGCCGCACGCACGGCAACGTCTATCGCCGCCCCGCCTATGTCGGCCCGCGCGGCTATAACTATCGCCCGGTGAGCGTCGGCTACCGCTTCGCGCCGAACTATTACGGCCGCCAATACTGGATCAACGACTATCAGACGTATCGCCTGTCGCGCCCGGCCTACGGCTATCAGCGCTGGGTCCGCTACGGCCGTGACGTCGTCCTGGTCGACACGCGCAACGGCCGCGTTGCCCAGGTCAACAACGGCTTCTTCTACTGACGACCTGAAATCCTCCCCCGCAAGGGGGGGGATTTACATCTCGTACGCCCCGCGTCGCATGACGTACTCGCGCGTCTCGTACGGCGCGGCGAGACCTTCGACCCAGGCGCCATGCGCATGCGTCAGCGCGACCAGTTCCATCGCTCGCTCGCCCGGCCAGCCCCGCACGCGAACCTCATGCCGGTGCAGATCGCGATTCGGCTCCATCATCACCCAGCCGAGCGGCCGCTCCGCCGTAGCCCGCGCGCCCGCCACCTCCATCGCGACCCGGATCCGCTCGCGCGACGCCGCCGGCAGATACTGCCACACCACCGAATGCATCAGCACGCGCGTGACGCCCTCGGGCTGCGGCTCGGCAAGTTGCGCCTCGACCCAGTCGGCCGCATCGCCTTCGATCAGATCGACGCCACTCTCGCGCACCATCGCGATCGCCCTGGCGAGCCGCGCCTGGCGTTCGATCGCATCGACCCAGACATACGCCTCGAGCCGCGCCGCCGCAGCCGGATCGGCGACGTCCACCGGGTGAATATCGACGCCGCGTGTCGACTCGATCTCGACCCGGGCGCTCGGCGGCGGCGGCCCTCGCCATTCGGGGCGGATCGTCACCGGCGAGGCGGACGGCCCGACCATCACACCGCCAAGATCGAACCGATAGCGATCGATCAGCAGGTTCAGCCCCGCGCTCGATCCGATCTCCAGCACCTCGAACCGCGGCCCGTACCGCTCGGCGAGGTGCAATATACCGGTCATCATGCCCGCCGACCGCGCCGCCTCGTTGGTCTGCGGCGGCCCGTCGAGCCAGGGCAGCAGTGCCGCATCGTGCGCGATGAGCGTAGCTTTCAAAATGACCGTGACGCGCTCCGGGTTTGTCTCCGCACCGGAGAACACGGTCGAGAGCGCGGGATCGACGCCCGACCGGTGCAGCGCGTGCAATCCGCCGACCAGCCGCAGCGCCAGCGCATCGGCAACCGGCTCGCCCGCCCAGTCGAGCACCCGCCGCCCCGTTTCGCTGTCACGATCGAGCGCGTCTGCCAGCGCAGTGCAAACCCGCGCCGTGACTGGTGCATCCATCGCCGCGCAATACCCCGCCTGGATTTCGAACGCCGAGCAACTTGCCTTTACATTTGCCATGCGCAGGTTGTTGCACCCGCCATGCCCCCCCCGTAAAGCCCGGCGCGTGCCAGACTCCCAGATCATCATCGCGGTCCCCAAGGGACGCATCCTCGCCGAGGCCCTGCCGTTGCTCGCGCGCGCCGGGGTGCATCCCGAAGCGTCGTTCTCGGACGAAAATTCGCGCGCGTTGCGGTTTGCCACCAATGATCCCGCGATCTCGCTGATCCGGGTGCGCGCGTTCGACGTCGCCACCTTCGTCGCGCACGGCGCCGCGCAGCTCGGCATCGTCGGGTCAGACGTGATTGCGGAGTTCGGCTATTCGGAACTGTACGCGCCGGTCGATCTCGGCATCGGGCATTGCCGGCTGTCGGTAGCCGAGCCTGCCGAGATGGCGGCACAGGACGATCCGCGCGGTTGGAGCCACGTCCGCGTCGCGACCAAATACCCGCACGTGACCGCCGCGCATTTCGCAGGCCGTGGCGTGCAGGCGGAGTGCGTGAAGCTCAACGGCGCGATGGAGTTGGCGCCGACCTTGGGCTTGGCGCCGCGGATCGTCGATCTCGTGTCGTCGGGGCGGACGTTGCTGGAGAACGGCCTGGTCGAGGTCGAGACGATCATGGAAGTCACCAGCCGCCTGGTGGTCAACCGCGCCGCGATGAAAACGCGCAGCCGGGTGGTGCCGTTGGTCGAGGCGTTCCGTCGCGCGGTCGAAGCGCAGGAGATGGCGGCATGAGCGCGCTATTCTACTCCCCTTCCCGCATGCGGGAAGGGGTCGGGGGCTGGGCTCGCGCTATCCTCCAGCGTGATGCCTGCGGTGAGCGCGTGCCCACCCCCAGCCCCTCCCGCTTGCGGGAGGGGGGCAAGTGATCCGTCTCTCCACGGCCGATGCGGACTTCGCGACGCGCTTCACTGCACTCGTCGAGGACCGTCGCGAGTCCGACGCGGGCGTCACGCAGGACGTCGCCGCGATCATCGCAGCCGTCCGCCGCGATAGCGAAGCCGCGCTCCGCGACCTCACGCAGAAGCATGATCGCCACGATCTCGAAACGACCGGCTGGCAGATCGACGCCGCCGACTGCAAGGCCGCGTTCGACGCGCTCGATCCGGACCTGCGCGCCGCGCTCGAGCTCGCCGCCACTCGCATCCGCGCCTATCATGAGAAACAGCGCCCTCTCGACAGCGACTCGGTCGACTCGGCGGGTGTGAGACTCGGCGCACGTTGGCTGCCCGTGGACGCTGCCGGCATCTACGTTCCGGGTGGACGTGCCGCGTACCCCTCGTCGCTGCTGATGAACGCGATCCCCGCCAAGGTCGCGGGCGTCGGCCGTCTGGCGATGGTCACGCCGACTCCGGACGGCCAGATCAACCCGCTCGTCCTCGCCGCCGCGCATCTCGCTGGCGTCGACGAAGTGTGGCGCGTCGGTGGTGCGCAGGCGGTCGCGGCGCTGGCCTATGGCGCGGGTAGGATCGAGCCGGTCGACGTGATCACCGGCCCCGGCAATGCCTGGGTCGCGGAGGCCAAGCGCCAGGTCTACGGCGTCGTCGGCATCGACATGGTCGCGGGGCCAAGCGAAATCGTTGTCGTCGCGGACGCGCTCAACGACCCCGAATGGACCGCCGCCGATCTGCTCAGCCAGGCCGAGCACGACGTGACCACGCAGTCGATCCTGTTCACCGACGATGCCGCGTTTGCCGACAAGGTCGCGGATGCCGTCGACCGTCAGTTGCGCGACCTGGCGACCGAAGCGGTCGCGCGCGTTGCTTGGGAGACCAATGGGGCGATCATCGTCGTCGACACGCTGGCGGACGCGATCCCGCTGGTCGACCGCCTTGCCGCCGAGCATCTCCAGCTGGCGATCCCCGACCCGCAGGGCTTCTTCGACCGGATCCGTCATGCGGGCTCGGTGTTCCTTGGTCGCTACACCCCGGAAGCGATCGGCGATTATGTCGCGGGGCCGAACCACGTCCTCCCCACCGGACGCCGCGCGCGGTTTGCGTCGGGGCTGTCGGTGCTCGACTTCATGAAGCGCACCAGCTTCCTGGCGTTGGACGAAGCCGCGTTGCGCGAACTCGGGCCTGCCACCGTCGCCCTCGCGAATGCCGAGGGCCTTCCCGCACACGCAAAATCAGTGGCTTTGCGGCTGCGGCTCAACAGTTAGTTTATTCGCGCAGAGGCGCAGAGAGCGCGGAGGTGTTGCGCGCGGCGCAGCCGCTTCGATTCCTTATTGGCTGGTGATGATAGGGCCGCTCCGCGGCGAGCGATACACCTCCGCGCTCTCTGCGCCTCTGCGCGAACCATTCTTCCTCGCCAACGCGCGCGAAACGCAAAGGGCTGACACACACGCGCCCCGCGCCTACAGGCAACCGCTTATGACTCGAACCGCCCCCCGCACCAAGGCGCGTGCCGCCGCTCGCCTCGCCGCCGTCCAGGCGACCTACCAGCACGAGATGGAGGGCACCGCGATGCCCGTCCTGCTCAACGAATTCCACCAGCACCGGCTCGGCGCGACGATCGAAGACGTCGA
This sequence comes from Sphingomonas sp. SL1004, assembly GCF_057815015.1. Taxonomy (NCBI): domain Bacteria; kingdom Pseudomonadati; phylum Pseudomonadota; class Alphaproteobacteria; order Sphingomonadales; family Sphingomonadaceae; genus Sphingomonas; species Sphingomonas sp. SL1004. The sequence goes on along the minus strand of NZ_JBYMUX010000001.1, from coordinate 3,267,611 downwards.
ATATGCCGAGGCCGACGTCGATTTCTTCGACGACCTGGTGACCGGCGCCAACGCGCGCGCCGGCGAGATCGACGTGCTGATCGAGGGCAAGCTCGCCAAGGGCTGGACGCTGGCACGGCTCGACAAGCCGATGAAGGCGATCATCCGCGTCGGCACGTATGAGTTGCTTGCGCGCAAGGACGTGCCGGTCGCCGCGGTGATCAGCGAGTATGTCGACGTGGCGCACGCGTTCTACGACAAGCGCGAGTCGGGCTTCGTGAACGGCCTGCTCGACGGCATCGCGAAAGAGGTGCGTGCCTAAATGCTCCCCGACTCGGGGAGGGACCATGCGCAGCATGGTGGAGGGGGGCTTCCGCAAGCGTACCGGTGGTTGAGCGTTACGGACCTTCTTTGGCGGCCGGAAGACAACCCTCTGGCGCAACGCTCGCGGCGCGCCCCCTCCACCATCCGCTTTGCGGACGGTCCCCCTCCCCGTTCCGGGGAGGATTTGCGTGACCGAGGCTGACTTCATCGCCGCTTTACGCCGCCTCCCGCTGCATCCTGCCGCGCGAGGCCTCAACGACGATATCGCGCTGCTCGACGCAGGGCCGCTCGTCGTCACCACCGACACGCTGGTCGAAGGCGTGCACTTCCTGCCGAGCGACCCAGCGGAGGACGTCGCGTGGAAGCTGGTCGCGACCAACCTCTCCGACCTTGCCGCCAAGGGGGCGAAGCCGGAAGGCATCCTCCTCAACTACCCGCTCGGCGACGACGCGTGGGACCGCGCGTTCCTCGAAGGCCTCGCCGAAAGTCTGACCGCGTTCGACACGCGCATCATCGGCGGCGACACCGTCGCGCTCCCCCCCAACGCCCCCCGCGTCCTGACCGTCACCGCGTTCGGCAGCGACGCCGCCGCCCCAGCCCGCAACGGTGCGAAGGCAGGCGATGCGCTCTACGTCACCGGCACGATCGGCGACGCGGGCGCGGGGCTCGCGATCGCGCTCGGCCAGGAAGGCCCCCCCGAACTGCTCGCGGCCTACCGCCGCCCGCACCCTCGATTGGCCGAGGGTCGCCTCCTCGCACCCCATGTCCACGCGATGATGGATGTCTCCGACGGCCTGCTCATCGATGCCGCGCGCATGGCACGCGCCAGCAACCTCGCCGTCAGCATCGACATCGCGCGCGTCCCCCTCTCCGACGCCTATCGCGCCTTTTCCGGCGACCGGCTCGCCGCAGCCACTGCGGGCGACGACTACCAACTCCTTTTTGCTGCACCGCAAGATTTCGTCACCAACGCCACTCTAATCGGCCTTTTCGCCGAAGGATCCGGCCTCGTGCTGCATGACGCGGGTACCGCAGTCCCGCTTCCCGCCAGTCTCGGCTACGAACACGCTCCGCGCGGATAACTTGCGCAATGCCCCCGCACTGATAGGCTCCCCCCTTCGGGACTCGGCAAAGTCGGGACCGGAGAGGACCTGACAAGAGGGATAGCGCCGTATGACGACCGTCTATTTGGCCATGATCTGCGGCGTGATCGCCGTCCTATATGGTTTCGTCACCAGTCGACAGGTGCTCGCCGCCTCCCCCGGCAACGCCAAGATGCAGGACATCGCCGCCGCCATCCAGGAGGGCGCGAAGGCCTATCTCGGGCGGCAATATACCACGATCGCGATCGTCGGGCTCATCGTCGCGGCGATCCTGCTCTTCACGCTCGGGCGGATCTCGACGATCGGCTTCGTCATCGGCGCGGTGCTGTCGGGCGTTGCGGGCTATGTCGGCATGAACATCTCGGTCCGCGCCAACGTCCGCACTGCCGAGGCCGCGCGCACGTCGTTGCAGGCCGGGTTGACGCTGGCGTTCCGATCGGGCGCGGTCACCGGTATGCTCGTGGCAGGCCTCGGCCTGCTCGCGATCAGCGCGTTCTTCTGGTACCTCACCGGCCCCGCGGGCCACGCCCCCAACGACCGGATCATCGTCGAAGCGCTCACCGCACTCGCGTTCGGCGCATCGCTGATCTCGATCTTCGCGCGATTGGGCGGCGGCATCTTCACCAAGGCGGCGGACGTCGGCGCGGATCTGGTCGGCAAGGTCGAGGCGGGCATCCCCGAAGACGACCCCCGCAATCCTGCCGTCATCGCGGATAACGTCGGCGACAATGTCGGCGACTGCGCCGGCATGGCCGCCGATCTGTTCGAGACCTACGTCGTCACGCTCGGCGTCACGATGATCTCGATCGCGCTTCTGATTCAGGCGAGCGGCGCCGAACTGATGCGGCTGATGACCCTCCCGCTGCTCGTCGGCGGCGTGTGCATCGTCACCTCGATCATCGGTACGTACATGGTCCGGCTCGGTGGCGGCAGCATCATGGGCGCGCTCTACAAGGGGTTCTTCACCTCGACGATCCTGTCGATCCCGGCGATCTACCTGGCCACGCAATACGTGCTCGGCGACCTCCACCGCGTGATCGGCGGCGCAGGCTTTCTCGATCCGACGACCGACGACCTGACCACGCAGGCCGCGCCGTCGCTGACGCAGAGCTTCACCGGCATGGACCTGTTCTGGTCGATGATGATCGGCCTCGTCGTGACCGGGCTGATCGTGTGGATCACCGAATATTACACCGGCACCAACCACCGCCCGGTCCAGTCGATCGCCAAGGCATCGGAGACCGGCCACGGCACCAACGTCATCCAGGGCCTGGCCATCAGCCTCGAATCCACCGCGCTGCCGACGCTGGTCATCGTCGTCGCGGTGATCGTCGCGTACCAACTCGCCGGGATCATCGGCATCGCATTTGCCGCGACCGCGATGCTCGCCCAGGCCGGCATGGTCGTCGCCCTCGATGCGTACGGCCCCGTCACCGACAACGCAGGCGGCATCGCCGAGATGGCGGGCCTGCCCGACGACGTCCGCCAGCGGACCGATGCGCTCGACGCGGTCGGCAATACGACCAAGGCAGTCACCAAGGGCTATGCGATCGGCTCGGCCGGGCTCGCCGCCCTCGTCCTGTTCGGTGCGTACACCACCGATCTTGCAACCTACTTTCCCGACGTCACGGTCGATTTCAGCCTGTCCAACCCGTACGTCATCGTCGGGCTGCTGCTGGGGGCGCTGCTTCCCTATCTGTTCGGCGCGTTCGGGATGACCGCCGTCGGTCGCGCAGCCGGTGCCGTGGTCGAGGAAGTCCGCGAGCAGTTCCGCAACAACCCCGGCATCATGCTGGGCACCAGCCGGCCCGACTACGCCCGTACCGTCGATCTCGTGACCAAGGCGGCGATCCGCGAGATGATCGTGCCCTCGCTGCTGCCGGTCCTTTCGCCGCTCGCCGTGTATTTCATCATCACCGCCGTGGCGGGCCAGGCCGCCGGCTTCGCCTCACTCGGGGCGATGCTGCTGGGCGTGATCGTCTCGGGGCTGTTCGTCGCGATCTCGATGACGAGTGGTGGCGGCGCATGGGACAACGCCAAGAAGTACATCGAGGACGGCCATCACGGCGGCAAGGGGTCCGAAGCGCACAAGGCCGCGATCACCGGTGACACGGTCGGCGATCCCTACAAGGATACGGCAGGCCCCGCGGTGAACCCGATGATCAAGATCACCAATATCGTCGCGTTGCTGCTGCTCGCGGCGCTGGCGGGCGGCGGAGTCGGCTGAGTCGGCTGACCGCGGTTTCCCGGAGAGTTCAGGGTCGGCGCAGCGGCCCCCCGCCGCGCGCGCCCCCGCCCCGCGCGCCCCGCCGCGCCCCCTTGTCTCTAAAACCGAACACGATACTCTTGGTTCGATGGTCGTCGGGGGATGGCCGGGGGGAGAGTATCGATGGCGTGGCGTATATGGCGTACCTGTTTGCTGGCCGGCGCCCTGACGCCGGCCTTCGCCGCTGCCCAGACCCAAGCGCCTGTCCTGCCCCAAGCCTCCGGGCCCAAGCCTCCCGCGGCAATTTCGGCGGCTGGCCCCGTCCCGGTTGAAACGTTCGCGAGGCTGCCGGGCATGGACACGCCGAAGCTCTCGCCCGACGGAACGCGGATCGCCGCGAAGATGGCGGTCGGCGGACGGCAGGTGCTGGTCGTCGCGTCGCTGTTCGATGGCGCGAACCTCAGGGCATTGTCAGCCGGAGCGACCGTCGACATCAACTGGTGGCGCTGGGTCGGCGACGACTGGCTCGCAGTGGGCGTCGGCTCGCAGGACGTGCTGTACGGCGAAGACATCTACGTCACGCGGACCCTGGGCGTCAAAGCCGACATGACCAAGGTCAACCGGATCGACTGGACGCATTCGGGTGTCCGCGCCGACGAAGTCCTGTGGACCGCGCGTGACGGCACGCCGCGCATCCTGCTCTCGCGCCAGACGGGAATCGAAAGCGAAAGCCAATGGTATCCGCAGGTCGCCGAAGTCGATCTGTCGACCGGCAAGACCAGAACCGTCGCGGGCAGCCAGGCCGACGTGTTCGACTGGTATGCCGACGGCGCCGGTGTCGTGCGGATGGGCTATCGCTACGACGACGAGACGCGCAAGGCCGCGCTGCTGTACCGCGGCACCAACGACGACCCGTTCAAGATCATCGCGCGTGGCGGCAGGAGCGACATCGTCGTGCCCCTCACCTTCCGTGCCGACGGCACCGCGATCGCGACCGACGATTCGGGCGGCCGCGACGAAGTCTACGAGGTTTCCCTGCCCGACCTGAAGCTCGGCAAGAAGCTGTACGGCACGGATCGCTACGACATCGACGGCGTGGTCGAGAACGCGGCGGGCGACGACATCGACGGCATTACCGTGACCGACCGCTTCGGCCATATCGTCTGGCTGAACCCGGTTCTGAAAGCGGTCCAGGCATCGATCGACAAGGCGGTCGGCGAGCGCCACGCGCGAATCGTGTCGTGGGATCGCACCCGGACCAAGTTCCTCATCGAGGTCGGTTCGTCATCGCAGGCGGGCGCGCTGTATTTCTACGATACCGCGAACGGATCGATGCAGCGCTATGCATGGCAGAACGAGGCGCTGAAGGCGCGCGTGCTCTCGCCGGTATCGACGATCCGCTACACGGCGCGCGACGGCGTCGAGATCGAGGCGTTGCTGACGCTGCCACGCGGACATGCGGCTCGGAACCTGCCGCTGATCGTGTTGCCGCACGGCGGTCCGTTCGCGCGTGATTCGGAAGAGTGGGACTGGTGGACACAGTATCTGGCCGAGTCCGGCTATGCCGTCGTCCAGCCCAATTACCGTGGCTCGTCCGGCTATGGGACTGCGTTCGCCAGGCTCGGCGAAGGGCAATGGGGCCTGAAGATGCAGGATGATCTCGATGATGCGATCACGCATCTGGCGAAGGAGGGCATCGCCGATCCGAAGCGCGTGTGCATGGCCGGCGCGTCCTATGGCGGCTATGCGGCAATGCGTGCGGCGCAGCGCAACGGCACGGGCGACGCGGCGCCGTATCGCTGCGCGATCTCGTATGCCGGCGTGTCGGACCTGCAGGCGATGCAGCGCTATGACGGCAAGTTCCTGTACGGCAAGACACGCAGCGACTGGCTGAAGAAGCAGGCGCCCGACTATCGGAGCGTCTCGCCGCGGTTCGGCGCGCAGTCGTTCTCGATGCCGATCCTGCTCCTGCACGGCAAGGAGGACAGGCGCGTCCCCGTGAAGCAGTCGCGGATGATGGCCGCCGCATTGAAGGACGCGGGCAAGCCCTATGAATACATCGAACAGCCGCTCGGCGATCATCATTTCACGCGTGCGGAAGACCGGCTGGAGTTCCTGAAGGCGATGGGTGCATTCCTGGCAAAGTATAATCCGGCGTAAGACAGGATCTGCGCCGCAACGGATGAAACCCGCCGACTGTGGATCCATCTCGCTTGGACGAATGCCAGTGTGGCCCTGCATCATCTACCGATGCGCAACCGCCCCGAGAATCACCTCTTCTATGGCGACAATCTTGCCGTCCTCCGCAAGGAGATCGCCGACGAGAGCGTCGACCTGATCTATCTCGACCCGCCGTTCAATTCGAACGCCAATTACGGCATCCTGTTCAAGGAGCCCGACGGCAAATCCTCGAACGCGCAGATCGAGGCGTTCGAGGATACCTGGCATTGGAACGAGAGCGCCGAGGACGCCTTCGACCAGGTCGCGCGGAGCGGCAGCACCAAGGCGTTCGACCTGCTCAACGCGATGCGCGGGTTCCTCGGCGACAACGACATGATGGCGTATCTGGCGATGATGGCGGTCCGCCTGCTCGAACTGCACCGCGTGCTCAAGGTCACTGGCAGCCTGTATCTCCACTGCGATCCGACCGCGAGCCATTACCTCAAGCTCCTGCTCGACGCGATCTTCGGCAAGCGCCAGATCGCGAACGAGATCATCTGGTGCTATCGGCGCTACACCGCGGCCAGCAACCGGTTCCAGCGGCTCCACGACACGCTGTTGTTCTACGGCAAGACCGACCAGCGGCGCTTCAACGACATCCGCATTCCGTATGGCGAGACATCGGGAAAGAAGGATTCGCACTATCGTCAGGACGACGATGGACGCTGGTTCCGCTGGCAGAAGCGCAAGGATGCCGAGCCGTATCGAATCTATCTCGCCGACGGGGTGAGGCTGGGCGACTGGTGGGATATCCCGATCATCAACGCCTCGTCCGGCGAACGCCTGGGCTATCCTACGCAGAAACCGTCGGCGTTGCTCGAACGGATCATCACCGCGTCGTCGAACGAAGGCGACGTCGTGCTCGACCCGTTCTGTGGGTGCGGGACAGCGGTGCATGCCGCGCAGAAGCTCGGCCGAACCTGGATCGGGATCGACGTCACGCACCTCGCCATTTCGCTGATCGAAAAGCGCATGAAGGATGCGTTTCCCGCCGCCACTTTCACCGTCGATGGCACGCCGAAGGACCTCGCCTCCGCCTGTGATCTTGCGCTGCGCGACAAATACCAGTTCCAGTGGTGGGCGGTATCGATGGTCGACGCGCTCCCGTTCGGCGGCAGGAAAAAGGGTGCGGACGGCGGGATCGACGGGCTGATCTACTTCAACGATCATGATCAGGCGTCGGGCAAGATGGTGACTCACCGCGCGATCGTGTCTGTGAAAGGCGGCCTCAACCCGGACAACGCGATGGTCGAGACGCTTGCTGCGACGATCGCGCGCGAGAAGGCGCCGATCGGCATCCTCATCATGAACGCCAAGCCGACGCGCGAGATGGAGCGTCGTGCCGCCGCGGTCGGGATTTATCGCGCCGGCGTCGACGAGGCGTTTCCCAAGCTCCAGATCCTGACGCTGGCCGATCTGTTCCAGGGCAAGCGACCGCGCATCCCCAACGTCGACCGCGCTGCCTTCCGCCGTGCCGCACGCGAGGCCACCGTGCACCAGCCAAGCTTGCTGTGACTCCTGGCTGCCCCAAGCTCGTCATCCCCGCCCCCGCCGGAATGCCGGGATGGATCGCCCTTGTTTCCACCACACGGAACGCCGATATCCGATTCACACAAGCGGGCATGGGCATCGGGCTCGTGACTGCGTTCCGGCCGTGCTTTCCTTTTTCGCGAACTTGCGGTAAGGGCGCTCGTCCCGAAATTCCCCCAATTCAGAGATTATATTTGGCCAAGGAAGAACTGCTCGAGATGCGCGGCCGCGTGGTGGAATTGCTCCCCAACGCGATGTTCCGGGTTCAGCTCGAAAACGACCACGAGATTCTCGGTCACACCGCCGGCAAGATGCGCAAGAACCGCATCCGCGTGCTGGTCGGCGACGAGGTGCTGTGCGAACTGACGCCGTACGATCTGACCAAGGGTCGCATCACCTACCGCTTCAAATAAGCCCGTGGGCGCTCCGGCGCCTGCCGCTTTCATCAAGAGGCGGGTGCCTTGCGCCCGCCGCTTTTCATGACGAGGCACCTGTGCTGGTCCTAGCCTCCTCCTCGCCCCGCCGCCGCGATCTGCTCGCGCGGCTTGGCGTCGTGCCGTCGCGCGTGGCATCCCCCGATATCGACGAGAGCCCGCGCAAGGCGGAGCCGCCCCGCGCCTACGCGCTCCGGTTGGCCATCGAGAAGGCCAGCGCCGTCGCGCGCGCCGAGGGTGAGATCGTACTCGCCGGCGACACCACGATTGCGCTCGGCAGCCGTATCCTGCCGCCCGCCGACACGCTCGCTATCCAGCGCGACCTGCTCGGCAAGCTTTCGGGCCGGCGCCATCACTGCCTGTCCGCGGTCTGCGTGATCGACGCGACCGGCAAGGTGCGCACCCGCATCGCCGACACGATCGTCGCGTTCAAGCCGCTCTCGTCCGCCGAGATCGACGATTATCTCGCGTGCGGCGAGGGACTCGGCAAGGCTGGCGGCTACGCGATCCAGGGTCGCGCGGAGGCGTTCGTCCGCTTCCTGTCGGGCAGCCATTCGGGTGTGGTCGGCCTGCCGCTGTTCGAAACGCGCGCGTTGTTGAAGACTGCAGGCGTCGCGCTTGCCTGAAACCGGCCTCAAGTGGCTTTATGAGGCTGGCATCGGCGAAGCGCGCGCCGCGCTGGTAGACAATGATCAGATTCTCGAAGCGGCGATCGAACTCGACGACGGCAACGCGTTGAAGGTCGGCCTGGTCGCCCGCGCGCGGCTCGTCGAACTGCTTCCCGGTCGTCGTGGCCGCGTGACGCTCGACGGCGGCGAGGCGCTGATCAACTTTCTGCCTCCCGGCATCACGCAGGGTGCCAGCCTCACTGTCGAGATAGTCCGCGAGGCGCTCCCCGAAGCTGGCCGGGCGAAGCTTGCCAAGGCCGTCCCGACCGATCTACCCCCCCGCCCCGCCCCGACGCTGTACGAGCGCCTCGTGGCGACCGGCTTGCCCGTCCTGACCCCCCGCGCGCATGAAGCCGATGCGCTGGAGGCGGCGGGCTGGTCCGAGCTTCTCGACGAGGCTGTGAGTGGGGAGATCGTCTTCCCGCTCGGCGCGCTCCGCCTGTCGCCGACGCCGGCTATGACGTTGTTCGACGTCGACGGGGCACCGCCGCTGGATGCGCTCGCCATCGCTGCCGCGCACGTCGTGGCGCGCGCGATTCGCCGACACGGCATCGGTGGCTCGATCGGGATCGATTTCCCGACCCTCGCCGGCAAGGCACAGCGCAACGCCGTCGCCGCGGCGATCGACGAATCATTGCCGCAACCCTTCGAACGGACCGCGATGAACGGCTTCGGCTTCCTCCAGATCGTTCGGCCAAGGCCCCGCGCGTCGATCCCCGAGATCCTCCGCGCCGATCCGGTCGGTGCAGCGACCCGCGCGACGCTCCGCACGCTCGAACGCACTCCGCCGACCGCCTCACGCCGTCACACCCTGCCCGCAGCCGTCCATGCACGTCTGATGACGCACCCGGATTCGCTCGCGGAACTCACGCGCCGTACGGGCGTCGTCCACGAACTGGAGAGCGCCCGATGACGACCGTCAAATGCCCGATCTGCGACCAGCCTGCGGTGGCCGAGTACAAGCCGTTCTGCTCGAGCCGCCACCGCGACCGCGACCTGTTGCAGTGGCTCGGCGAAGGCTATCGCATTCCCGGCCGCGCAATCTCGCAAACGGGGCTGGACAGCGCCGAAGACCCCGACTAAACGCGCCCTTCCGATCGCAAGGTCGGACGCTTCTCCGGTCCCAGACCGGACGTGCCCGGATAGCTCAGTTGGTAGAGCATGCGACTGAAAATCGCAGTGTCGGCGGTTCGACCCCGTCTCCGGGCACCATTTTCTTCTTCTTGTGATTGAGATGCGGGTCCATCCGCATAGGCGCTTATCGCCCCCCAACCCGTTCGTGCTGAGCGTAGTCGAAGCACCTTCGCCTGGGGCACACCCTTCGACTTCGCTCAGGGCGAACGGAATGGAGGGTGTAGAACGGAACCGGCGTTAGCGGCGGATCCGCGTGACGTGGCCCATTTTCCGTCCCGGCCGCGCGGTGCCTTTGCCGTACAGGTGCAAATGCGCGCCGGGTTCGGCCAGCAGCTCCGCCCAGCGGTCCGCATCGGCGCCGATCAGGTTCTCCATCGCCACTTCAGGCCCCGTCAGCGTCGTCGCGCCGAGCGGCAGGCCACAGATCGCGCGAATGTGGTTTTCGAATTGCGAGCATTCGGCGCCTTCGATCGTCCAGTGGCCGGAATTGTGCACGCGGGGGGCCATCTCGTTGAAGACCGGGCCGTCCGCACCGACGAAGAACTCGCAGGCCAGTACGCCGACATAGTCGAGTTCGGCTGCGATCCGCTGCGCCAACGCAACGGCTTCGTCCGCCTGTGCCAGTACGGCGGCGGGTGCAGGGACGGTCGAGTGGCGTAGAATCGCGTCGCGGTGGACGTTCAACGGCGAATCGTAGCGGGCGATGCTGCCGTCGAGGCCGCGGGCGATCAGGATCGAGAATTCATACTCGAACGGTACGAAGGCTTCGAGCACCGCGGGGCCGCCGATCGTGTCCCAAGCGGCGTGCGCTGCCGCCGGCGTGTCGATCTTGACCTGCCCCTTGCCGTCATAGCCGAACCGCGCGGTCTTCAGGATGGCGGGGGTGCCGATCGCCTCCAGGCCCGCCTGCAGGCTTTCGAGGCTGTCGACCGCGGCCCAGGGTGCCGGACGGCCGCCGACGCTCTCCACGAAGCGTTTTTCGCCGATCCGCTCCTGCGCGACACGGAGCGCGCGCGGGCTCGGGTGGACGGGGACGCGGTCTGCGAGCCATTCGACCGGGTCGACGTCGATGTTCTCGAACTCGTAGGTCACGACGTCGCAGGCATCGGCGAAGTCGGCGAGGACGATGCGGTTGTGATAGTCGGCGCGCGTCATGGTCGAGGCGGACTGCGCGGCGACGCTCTCCTGATCGGGGGCGAGGACGTGCGTGTGATAGCCGAGCTGCGCCGCGGCGGTCGCGAGCATGCGGCCGAGCTGGCCTCCACCGAGGATACCGATGGTCGATCCGGGGGGAAGCGGCGTCATGTCTCGGCGTCCTTAGGCTATGGGGTCAGGTGGGGTCGGTGGCGACGGCGTCGGTCTGTGCGGCGCGCCACGCTTTGAGGCGCGTGGCGAGCGCGTCATCCGAAGTCGCGAGAATTGCAGCCGCCAGCAGCCCGGCATTGATGGCGCCGGGCTTGCCGATCGCGAGCGTGCCGACTGGGATGCCGCCGGGCATCTGGACGATCGAGAGCAGGCTATCCATGCCCTTCAGCGCCTTCGATTCGACGGGCACGCCGAGTACCGGGAGGTGCGTCATCGATGCGGCCATGCCGGGGAGGTGCGCCGCGCCACCCGCGCCGGCGATCACCACCTTGAGGCCGCGATCGGCGGCGGTGGTCGCATAGTCGTAGAGGCGCTGCGGGGTGCGATGCGCGGAGACGACCTTGGTCTCGTAGGCGACGCCGAGCGCGTCGAGCGTCTCGGCGGCGTGGCGCATCGTCTCCCAATCGGAGGTGCTGCCCATGATGATGCCGACTAGAGCCACGATCGCCCCCTGATTCAAGGAGCGCCGTGCCTAGCGACGGTAGGGGGCTAGGGCAACGTTGTTGGTGGTCGGGTGGTACCTGCCACGCAAAACTACACCACCCCGGCGCAGGCCAGGGCCCAATTGGAAAGGTGGCAGTAACGGGGCGCCGCCACCGGTTAGCGACGTTTCCCAATTGGGCTCCGGCCTTCGCCGGGATGGTAGCACTTGCCCGGAGGGTGTCAGCGCTCGCTGAGGTAGTAGCGATCCGTTGCGTTCAGATCCGCATCCAGCTCGTAGACGATCGGCTGGCCGGTCGGGATCTCCAGGCTCGTGATCTCGTCGTCGGGGATGTTCGACAGGTGCTTGACCAGCGCGCGGAGCGAGTTGCCGTGGGCGGAGATCAGGATGCGCTGGCCGTCCTTGAGCGCGGGGGCAATCCGCTCGTCCCAGTACGGGAGCACGCGGGCGATGGTGTCCTTGAGGCTCTCCGTCCTGGGGATCGCGATGCCGTCGTAACGTCGGTCCTTCGACAGGTCGAACTCGCTGCCGTCGTCGAGCACGGGGGGCGGGATGTCGAAGCTGCGGCGCCAGATATGGACCTGCTCGGCGCCGTGCTTGGCCGCGGTCTCGGCCTTGTCGAGGCCGGTGAGGCCGCCATAGTGACGTTCGTTGAGACGCCAGTCCTTCTCGACCGGGAGCCAGAGGCGGCCCATCGCTTCGAGCGCGATGTTGAGGGTCTTGATCGCCCGCGTTTGGAGGCTGACGAAGGTCTGGTCGAAGTCGAGGCCCTTGGCGGCCATCAGCTCGCCCGCGGCCTTGGCCTCGGCCTCGCCCTTGGCGGTCATGTCGACGTCCCACCAGCCGGTGAAGCGGTTCTCGAGGTTCCAGGTGGACTGGCCGTGGCGGATCAGGACTAGGGTCGGCATTCGGGCTCCTGCGATGGCGGGACTGAACGGAAGGGTTCAAAGGTTAGGATAAGGTTAGGCCAACGCACGGTCCGCAGCGCTTGAACCCAAGCCTCCAGACCGTGCCAAGCCATTGTTATCAGGTCAGATTTCGTCGATCATGCCGGCGAGAGTCTCGAGCATCGCATGCGCGAGCCGTTTCGACCGCTCGGGCGACCAGCCGAATTCCGGATCGGCATTGGCGTCGTGATCCTTGAACGGCATCTCCAGCGTCATCGACACCGCGCCGAAGCGCTCGGCGAGCTGGTTGGTCGACATCGACAGGTTGGCCGTGCCCGGTGCGGACTTGGGATAGCCCTTCTCGGTCTGGAAATCGGGCGTGTGCGCCGCGAGCCGCCGGCCGTATTCGTAGAATTTCTCGCCGTGCGCGTCGGTCCAGGAGGAGATACCTTCGAAACCGGCGATGAAGTTCGCGGGAATCGCCTCGTCGCCGTGGATGTCCATCGCGACGTCGACGCCGGTCAGGTCCATCGCGTTGCGGACGCACAGGACCTCCGGGCTCTTCTCGGGTGTCGGCGTGTGCCATTCGCGGTTGAGGTTCACGCCCACCGCGTTGGTGCGCAGATGACCGCGGCGCGTGCCGTCCGGGTTCATGTTGGGGACGACGTTGAAGGTCGCCTTCGCCAGCAGCGCGGCGGTGATCGGGTCGGCCGAATCGGTCAGCCGCTCGAGCGCACCTTCCATCCACCATTCGGTCATCGATTCGCCGGGATGCTGGCGACCGTAGATCCAGACCTGCTTCGGTCCCGAGCCGATCGTGAAGCAGTCGATCGCCTGACCGTCGAGCGACTGGCCGAGTTCGCGGTGCGCGACACCCGGCAGCAACGCGGTGCGCGCCACCAGAGCCTCGTGCATTTCCATCGTGTACGGCGCGAAATAGGCGAACCAGGCGAGATCGGTGTCCGCGGTGAACTCGAATTCGAGCACGCCGTCGGCGTAGCGCGTCTCGATCATCCGCCACGCCTGGCGATCAGTGCTGGCTCGCGTCTTGTAGCCCGGCCAGCCGAACGGATAGGCCGACTTGCCCGCATTGATGATGCGGTAGGTCAAGGTGCGGCCAGCCGCCCCCGCCACGCGGAAGTAGAACCACTGGAAGAAATCGGACTGGAAATCGGTGACGATCTCCAGGTCGATTCGGTCTCCCTCGATGGCGACAACACGGATGTTGCCGCCATCGAAGGCTGCGTTGACGGTGACGGGGCTCATGGTTTGCGCGTTCATTTCACCTGAATAGTGCGACCGGACTCGCCGGGGAACCCCATGAACAATGCGCGCGCGAGCTTGTCGGCCTGGATATCGGTCCGGGCATCTTCCTTGCGGGCGTCGGCGAACGACTGCGCACGGCCTTCCCAGACGGGCGACTGGTCGGCTGTGCGCTTGATCGTCACCGACAGCTCGGAGACGAGGATCGCGGTGCTGCCGCCGCCGCCGATCGGGAAGCCCACCCCGCCGCCAAGACCGACGCCGCCACCGCCACGACCGCCGCTGAAGCCGCCACCGCCGAGGCCGATACTGATCGGCGATCGCTTGGGCGGGCCTGCCTGCGTGGTGCGGGTGAAGCCGACCGTCGCGACGAGCAGCGGCTTCGCGCCTGCCATCGGCACGCTGTACCCGGCCTTGAGCAACTCGCCCTGTACGGCGGCGGCGTAGGTCTTGAATTCGAGGCTGGCGGGGCCGCCGCCGGTGAGCGGTTGCACGGCGATGGTGCCGCGGTCGATCGGCTCGCCGAGATGATAGCGCAGCACTTCCGTGGGCGGCAGCGACGGGCCGGTCGCGCACGCGGTGAGGGATGCGCCTGCCAGCGCCAGAACCAGGATCGAACGAACCGCCATCGGGACTTCCTTAGAATGTTGCGCTATAGTAACGCTCCGACCAGCCGAGTGGGTTCCCGGATGGTAGGAGCGTGTCCGTTGCTTGACTTGGACACACCCCGCCATTAGGCGATCCCGTCTTTCCGCACACCTAGATTTGAAAAGAAGCGAATCGATCATGAAGATCCGCAATTCCCTGAAGTCGCTCAAGGATCGTCACCGCGATAACCGCGTGATCCGTCGTCGTGGCCGTACCTACGTCATCAACAAGACCAACCGTCGCTTCAAGGCACGCCAGGGCTAAACCCCTGGTTACCGCCGTCATTTTTGACGTCGGTCGTGTTCTTTACGACTGGGATCCCAGGATCCTGTACGAGCGCCTGATCGACGACGATCGGGCGCTCGACGCGTTCCTGCGCGACGTCGTGACGATGGACTGGCACTTCCAGCACGATGCTGGCCGCGACTTCGCCGACACCTCGGCGGAGTTGGCCGCGCTGTATCCGCAGCATGCCGCGCTGATCGCTGCCTGGGGGCCGCGATTCAACGAGAGCATCGGCGCGGGTATCGCGGAGATGCACGAGATCGTCGCCGAGCTGGACGATGCTGGCGTACCGCTGTTCGCGATCACGAACTTCAGCCACGAGTTCTGGCCACCCTTCCGTGCGCGTGAAGCGCATCTGTTCGACCGGTTCCGCGACGTGGTCGTGTCGGGCGAGGAGAAGATGGTGAAGCCGGATGCCGCGATCTATCGCCTGGCGCTCGACCGATTCGGGTTGGCGGCGGAGGAGGCGGTGTTCATCGACGATAATGCGGCGAACGTGGCGGGGGCGCGGGCGTTGGGAATCGAATCGGTGTTATTCACCGATGCGGCCGATTTTCGCGCGCGGTTGGTCGAGCTGGGGCTCCCGATCGCGGCGTAGAGTGTTTCCCGCGAAGGCGGGGACCCAGTTTGGGCTCCAGCCTTCGCGGGAGAACAAGGAAGGGAGCGCCGCCCTCGCCTATCGCCGGATCACTGCTCCAGCGAGACCGACTGGCGCAGGTTGGCGATCGCGGTCTCCTGATCGGCAACCGGCGGCTCGGGCACTACCCCACCCTCGAAATCCTCCGTCACCGTAACCGTCGTTCCCAGCGTCGTCACCCCGAACAGCTGCTTGGCAAAGCCGAGCGGCACGCGGATACAGCCATGCGAATCGGGGAAGCCCGGATTTCGCCCCGCATGGATCGCGATCCCGTCCCAGGTCAGCCGCTGCATGAACGGCATCGACGCATCGTTATACAGGTTCGATTTATGGACCGCGTTCTTCTGCAGGATCGGATACGTGCCGAGCGGCGTATCCTTGCCATCCTTGCCCGATGAAATCGTCGACGCGGCGATCATCGTTGATCCGCGATAGACGAATGCACGTTGCGTCGACAGGCTGATGACGATGCTCAAGGCCTCACCGGTGCCGCTGTCCTTCCAGACGAACTGGTTCGGCGAGAGTTCGGTGGCGGCTTCCTCGATCGGCAAGGCAATGCTGTCTACGCCCGATCCGGCACCCGACGCGGCAAGTGCCGGACACGCGCCAGCGAACAGCGCGAGGGCGATGCCGAATCCAATTACCGATCTTGCCATGCCGATCGTCCTTCCGTCGTCTCGATCCCCTTGGCCGACAGAACGCACGATTCTCTCGATCGTGCCATTGGTGATCGGAGTCGACGAACCGGCCCTAGATCGGGGTGGCTGGAGGGAACGGACCCACAACCAGTGGAAATGGTTGCAGATTGTTCACCGGAAATCGGCTATATCCCTGTCTACGGGAACTGGGGCAATTTCGGGAAAATCGATGCACGACGAAGGTCTTGTGCGCGAACGACGCGCGCTGCTGAAGAACGGACTTGTTTTGGCGGGGGCACTTGCGGTGCCATGCGCCGTATCCGCAACACCACGGCTGGGGCGTGCGCTGACCGCGCAGGACCTGAAGCCGATGACACAGCCACCGCTGCCGCGCAGCACGGTCGCGGTCACCTCCCCGCGCGTGGTGCGACCGGATCTGCTGCGGCAGGCGATGGCATCGCTCAGCCGCCATGGCAGCCGCATCCAGCATCATGACCGGATCGCGATCGCCGATTTTGCGGCACCCTCGGGCAAGCCGCGCTTCCACTTCGTCGATCTCGCCAGCGGACGCAGCACGTCGTTGCTGGTCGCGCACGGCAGCGGCTCGGATCCAGCGCATACCGGCTATCTGGAGCGCTTCTCGAACCGCTTCGGCTCGAACGCCTCGTCGGAGGGCGCGTTCGTCACCGACGATTATTACGTCGGCAAGCATGGCCGCTCGCAGCGGCTGATCGGGCTCGATCCGACCAACGACAATGCGCTCGATCGTGCAATCGTCGTGCATTCGGCTTGGTACGCGAACAAGGACATGATCGAGAGCCACGGCATGCTCGGCCGCAGCCAGGGCTGCTTCGCGGTCGGCGAGCGTGATCTGGACCAGGTGTTCGCACGGCTTGGCGCCGGCCGGATGATCTACGCGGCGAAGGTCTGAAGCCTCTAAGACGTCATTCGGGATATTATCGTCATCCCAGCGGAAGCTGGGATATCCCGGTTCGGCACGCGTCACCCGCCTCGTAAGATACCCCAGCTTCCGCTGGGGTAACGGGCATGGGTCTGGGTAAGGCGAGGCCTGGGGTAAGGCAGGAGTTGGCGTCACGGGTCTTTCGGGATGACGTCCACCGCCATTCCTCAGACTACCCCGCAGTCTGCGCCATTCGACTTTGCTCCATTCGCCGGCGCGCCCGTCGCACGCCGCCGACGATCCCCGACCACAGCAGCGCTTCGAGCCCGGCATACCCCAGCCCGAGATGATCGGGCCGTACCGCCAGCACATCCGCCAGCCGCACGGTGCCCGCGCGCAGGCCGGCGCGGCCGATGTCGCCCCAACGCCGCGCGGTCTCCCAGCGGATCAGGCGGATGTCGTGCGCCGAGCAGTCGTGCCTCGCCAGGAAGTCGGCCTGGATCACGCTCAGCGCACTTCCCAGCGTCGCCAGCGCGGCGCGATCGGGCACCGGTCGCTTGGCCATGCTGTGCATCACGACCAACCGCGCGACCGTGTCGGCGCGGTCGTCGAACAATTGCGCATAGCGCTCGGCCAGGACGCGGACCGATGCCGCCTCCATGATATCGACGAACCGCTTCGAGACGCCGCCGGGATGGACCCGGTACAGCACCAGCGCCTCGTCGAGCCGCGCGATCGCGCCGAAATGCTGGATCCGCTGATACAGATCGAAATCCTCGGCATACAGCAGTTCGGGCCGCGTCACCGGATCGAGCCGCCGCGCGATCTCGGTCCGCATCATCGTCGACGACCAGACCAGCGGATTCTCGATACAGGTCAGCCACGCGACCAGCGCGGGCGTGGTCGTCGGCGAATAACTCGACGGACCGACGTTTCCCTCGACCAGTAGCTCGGCTGCGGTACCCAGCAGGACGGTATCCGGATGCGCCTCGAGATACGCATATTGCCGCGCGAAGCGATCGGGGCGACAGATATCGTCATGGTCGAGCGCGGCGATATAGCGGCCGCGCGCCTCGCCGAAGCCGCGGTTGCGCGCGAGCACCGGGCCGCCGTTGCGGTCCATCGTGACCAGCCGCACGCGCGGATCGGGCCAGGCGCGCACCACGTCGCGCGTGTCGTCGGTCGAGCAATCGTCGACCACGATCACCTCGAAATCGCCGAACGTCTGGGCCTGCAGGCTGGCGAGCGTCTCCTCGATCAAGGCGGCACCATTATAGGCCGCCATCACCACGCTGATCGCTGGCGCATCCATCGTCGTGCTCACGAGCGGACCCTGCCGGATGTCGTCTGCATTCCCGTCGAACTCACGCTGCCGCCATTGCCTTCGATGCCATCACCTGGTCGACGATCATCAGCCCCACGTCATTCTGCCACAGCCATAACCCATTGGCCTGCCCCGTAAAACTACATTCGCCGCCGAGCGGACCCCAAGGCACGAAACCGGCGGCAAGGCCTAGTCCATAGAGCCCCGCGATCGGCACGCCGTCGGCATCGACGATCCGGCAGTGGCGATCGACCATCGGCTTGCCCACATGCGCGGCGAGCGGGATCTGCGTGCCGTCGCGGTCGGCGATCGGCATCGCGATCGGTCGATAGCCAAGCGCTGCGACGACAAGGTCGGCGTCCTCGATAACCGCGCGCGCCGCAGCGTCGTCGTCGCCCGCAATCCGGTGCAGCGCGACGCGTGGATCGGGCGCGCGGCCGTCGATGCCGAGCATCCGCAACACCAGGTCGCGCGCTTCGAGACGAAATCCGGCGAGGCGGTAGACGAACCCCGAGACCGGACAGATGTCGTCGGCGCCGAAATCGGTGAAGCCCTCGGCATGCGCCGCCTCGACCGAATGATAGAAAGGGCGCAGCGGTCGGCGGTGGAGCAGCGTGATCGCGCCTGCCCCGAGCGGCAGTGCCGGGCGGCTCTTGAGCAGCAGCGCGACCGTGGTCAGCGCGCTGGTCGATCCGCCGATCACCGCGATCCTGGGATTGCGCTTGCCGGTCAGGATATCGGCGACCTTCTCGAACCCACCGACCGTCAGCACGTCGTCCGACTGGAGCAGCCGTCCGCTCGCCATTTCGACCAGGCTGCCCCCGGCGACGCGCTGCAGCGCCAGCCGGTCGAGCGGCTGATGACCGCCGGTGGCGACCACGACGTTGCGCGCGAGTTGATCAAAAATATGCCCGTCGGCCAGTCGACGAAGCTGTACGCTCCACAGGCCATCACCGACGCGTTTCGCGCCCAGCGCCTCGTGCCCGGTCAGCACCGTGCCGCCATTGCCGCGGACGATATCCGCCAACCGATCGCCGGTCGCGCGCAACAGCGGCCCGACCTCGGTCAGCGGCACGCCCAGCGCATCCGCATGCGCCGCGACGGCACGCCCGGCGGGATGATCGACCAACCGGGCCAGCTCGGGATGGATATTGTCGCGCACTGCGGTGAGGAACGTCTGAGCCGTCGAATCGGATGTGATCGCGTATCGACCGAGACGCCCGCCACCGATCGCATTGCCGCGCTCGATCACCATCAGCCCTGATGCGGCGAAATCGGGCAGCAGCCCGCGCTTGGTCGCCGAGGTCAGCATCGCGGTCCCCGCCGGCCCGCCGCCGATCACGATGACCGACGCGATCATGCCACCGGTCCCCCGCGCCGACACCCGCCGATCGCGCGGCCGGACGATCGCCGCGCACGCCGTTGCCAGCGCCTGCGCCGCACGTCGCGCGTCCTCGACCGCCATCGCATCGGTGATCGGCAGCGACAGCATCCGTCCGGCGATCTTGTCGGCGACCGGGGTCGGCTCGATCATCGCGGTCGCCTGGAACCAGGGCTGTTCGCCGAGATGCGGGCTGAAATACCGCCCACAGCCGATCCCGTCCGCCTCGATGCTCTCGACGATCGCGTCGCGGTGATGCGCGATATGCTCGGGGAGCAGCACCGGCATGAACTGCATCGCGCGACGCCGGCCCGATACCGCCTGGAACTGGAACGTATCGAGCGTGTCGCGATAGGCGTCCTCGAGCACGGTACGATGATCGGCGATCGCGTCGATCTCGGCGAGCTTTGCCTGCGCGATGATCGCGGTGATCTCGGGCAGCTTGGCGTTGATCCCCGGCAGCGTCGCATTGCGGCTGCCCTCGAACCCAAAATTGCCCATCGAGCGCAAGGTCGCGATCAGGTCGACGTCGCCGCTGTGGATCAGCCCGCCCTCGCCCACCGCGAACGTCTTGGTCGCGTGCATCGAATGGACCACCGCGAACGGCGCGCGCGCGCCGAAGCCGAGCCCCGCATCGTCGAGCGTCCCGAGCGACGACGCCGCATCGACCACCACGCCGACGCCGTAGCGCCGCTGGAAATGGACGTAGCGGTCGAGGTCGATCGCGTTGCCGAACGTCGCATAGGGCACGACCACGCCGATCCGCTCGCCGTAACGCTGGAGCAACCGCTCCTCCTCCGACGCGCACGCGCCCCAGTCATGGGGGTCGATATCGCAGACCAGCGGCGTCAACCCGGCCCATGCCGCCGCCTGTGCGGTCGCGGCGAAGGTAAGCGCGGGCATCAGCGCGAGCGTGCCCTGCTTGGGGTCCAGTCCGCCCGTCCGCATGCCCGAGGCATGGCGGATCGCGAGCATCAGCCCGAGCGTCGCGTTGCCGACCGCAAGGCTCGCGCCGTGGCCGCCGAACAGCCGATCGGTCACGCCGACCTCGAACGCGCGAACCTCGGGGCCGTTGTTGCTGAACACGCCCGACGCCTCGACACGCCGCAATGCGTCGAGATGCTCGCTCAGTCGGGGCGGGTTGGGCGCGATCAGGGGGAGGCGTTTCATCGGCGATCCGGTCTGTTGTGCGACAGGTTATGACCCACCGCTCCTAAGAACCAGTTACGCGAGCAAACGTCACCATAAGCGGGACAGTTCTTTCCTTACATTACCCCGGATCGCACCCGAGGTAATGCAGGACATTCAGCGCACCAATGGCAGGCTGATATAGCTTTCGTCGGACCCGGCGACCGTCACTTTCTGCGTTGCCTTCACGTAATCCTTTGGACTTGCGAAGAAGATGTTCGGGACGAAGGTCTGCGGATTGCGATCGTAGAGCGGGAACCAGCTCGACTGCACCTGCACCATGATCTTGTGCCCCGGCAGGAACACGTGATTGGTGGTCGGCAGCGCGAACTTGTATTTGAGCGGTACGTTCGCGGCGATCGGCTTGGCGACGGCGAGATCCTCGCGGTAGCGCCCGCGGAAAATATCCATCGCGACCGACAGCTGATACCCCGCCATCGCCTTTTCGCCCGGGTTCACGTCCGGATATACGTCGATCAGCTTCACCACCCAATCGCTGTCGGTGCCGCTGGTCGCCGCGGTAAGATTGACCTCGGGCACGCCGGCGATCGTCGTCGGGCTGGTCAGCGCCTCCGTGGTGAAGGTCAGCACGTCGGGACGGCTCGAGACCGCACGCTGATCGTCGACCAGCCACTGTTTCCAGGTCGATCCGCTCGCATAGGTCGGCAGCGTCGGGCGCACCCGGTAACTGACGGGGGCCGCCGGATCCGAGATATAGTCCGCCGTGGTCGCGGCACCGCCCGCCGCCTGGAAGCCGAGCGCGCCGCCGGGCTTGAGGTACAACGGCGTGCCCGCGGTCTGTGCGGTCGGCCATTTGTCGAGCTTCTGCCACTCGTTGCGGCCCGACTGGAACATCGTCACCGGCGCGACGTCCATCGCCGGCTGGTCACTCTTCAGGTAATGCGCGAGGAACGGCGCGAGGACGTGCCAGCGCCACCATTTTGCGGTGTCGGCATCCCATTTGATCGCGCCCAGCGCACTGCCGTCGCGCACCTCCTGGCCATGATACCAGGGGCCCATCGACAGATAGACCATGTCGTTGGCCGTGTCCTTGGGCTCCAGCGCGCGGTAGACCGCAGGCGCGCCGTAGATATCCTCCTGATCCCACAGGCCACCGACGATCAGCGTCGGCACCTTCAACGGCTGGCCGGCGAGCACGGTGTCCATCGCCTGGCTCGACCAGAACGAATCGTAGGCGGGATGCTGCGTGATCTTGCGCCAGAAGCCGAGTTGTTCGAGCCCCTGCGCCTTGCCGATAGCCCCCGCCGAGCCGCCCTTGAGGTAATAGTCGTAATCGTCGGCGGTGTCGGTGATCCACGGCGTACCGGCATCCTTGGTCGCTTCCTGGCCGAGGATGTACGGCATCATGCCTTCGCGGAAGGCACCGTTGTGAAACCAGTCGTCGCCGCGCCAGCCATCGACCATCGGGTTCATCGGCACCGACACCTTGAGCGCCGGATGCGGATTGATCAGCGCCATCAGCGGCAGGAAGCCGTCGTAACTGATCCCGCTGATCCCCACGCGCCCGTTCGACTCGGGGACGTGCTTCACCAGCCAGTCGATCGTGTCGTAGGTGTCGGTGGAGTCGTCGGTCTTGGTCGGGTTCTGGGCCGTGCCGGCACGCGCGGGGTTCATCATGTAGATGCCCTCCGACGCGTGCATGCCGCGGACGTCCTGGATCACGCGGATATAGCCCGCCGCGGCGATCACGTCGCCAGCACCATCGCCGTGCTCGAGGATGCCTGCATAGGTGCCGCTGTCGACCTTGGTCTGGCCGTCGGCATCATAGGGCGTGCGCGTCATCAGGATGCCGGCGTCCTTCGCCCCCTTCGGCACAATGATGACAGTATGCAGCTTGACGCCGTCGCGCATCGGGATCTCGACGACTTTGCGCACATAGTCGTAGCCGACGTCGCGCGGCGCCATCTTGGCAGGGCGTTCGTCGTAATTCTGCGCGGTCGCAGGAGTTGTGGTCGCGAGCGCGGCGATCGCGCAGGCGGCAAGCAGACTAGGCATCGAATTCATCTTCTTCTTCCTTCCCTCCCGGACTGAAAAAGAAAAAGGCCCGCCTTTCCGTGTGGAAAGACGAGCCCCTCTCATAGTGTAGCTCAGACCGCAGCGTGCAGCAGACCGTCACCCCAGCGAACGCTGGGGTCTTCCACTTGGCGGATGCCGGTGGCCTCTCCACGAGATCCCAGCTTTCGCTGGGATGACGGGGACTCGCGCAGATCAGGTGTCAAGCTCTTCGACTACCCCGCTACGCCGTCCGCGTGCCGGTCAGCGGGAAGCTGCCGAACGCGCCGGCCGCGACGCTGCCCTTGAGGACGTCGTCCTCGACGGTCGCCTTGCAGTCGAGCGTCATCGGCATCGGCACGGTCATGCTCTGCTTCCAGGTGATCGTGTCGCCGTCGACCTCGCCGTTGACGTCCATGCCGCCCATCGCGCCCGATACCGCACCGGTGAAGGTGGAACCGGCGCTGTTCACGGTCAGCGTCATCTTCTGATCGCCCAGCGGCGATTTGACCACGCAATCCCAGCTGCCATCGACGTTTGCCATTGCACTCTCTCCTGAATTTACTTGGCGCCGGCAACCGACGCCGCGGGGATGACCTCGACCGGCAGGCCGATGCTGTCAAGCTGCGGCCGCACCGTCTTCGCATCGCCCACCACGACCCAGATTGTCTTCCGGGGATCGAGCGCCTGCTGGATCGCCGTATTGAGTTGCGGCAGGTTAAGCCCCTGGTATCGCTGCGTGATCGTCGCGTAGTAATCGTCGGGCCGCTTCAGCAGGTCGTTCTGCTGCATCGCGCCCAGCACAGCATCCGACGTTTCGAAATTGCCCGACAGCGAGCGGATCGCGCCGTTGATCGCGCGGTCGAACTCGGCCTGCGTCATCGGTTCCTTGCCGAGGAACGCACCGATATCGGTGCGCAGCGCGGCGATCGAGGGGCCGGTCTGGTCCGCCTGCACCGGCGCCGACAGGACGTAGGGCGCGGCAAATTCGGACTGCTGGAACCGCCCAGAGACGCCGTAGGACCAATGCTTCGTCTCGCGCAGGTCCATGTTGACGCGCCCGAGGAAACTGCCGCCGAGCGCATCGTTCGCGGTCGCGATCGGCAGCAGGTCCTGCGTGCCCTTCAGCCCGGTCGGCACGCCCGCGACGATCAGCGACTGCGGGCTGTCGGGCCGGTCGATCAGCACGATCTTCGGGGCGGCCGGGGTGACGCTCGCCGGGAACGCCTTCGCGCCCGCCGCGCCGGTCGGCTTCCACGTCCCGAACCGCGCATCGAGCGCCGCCTTCACCTCGTCGAGCGGACGATCGCTGACGACGAAGATCTTCGCCTTGTCGGACCGCAGCCACGCCTGCTGGAACGCGATCAGGTCGGCGCGGGTAAGGGCCGCCACCGCCTTCGGATCGCCACTGCCCTGCGCCTTGGCATAGGGCGAGGTCGGCCCAAGCAGCTTGGGCAGGACGCGCGTCGCCAGCCCCTGCGGACTGGTCAGCTCCTGCGCGATCTGCGCCAGTTGCTGGTTCTTGACACGCGCGACCTCGGCATCGGCGAACGCCGGATTCTGCGCGATATCGGCGAACAGATCGACCGCAGGCACGAGGTTCGCGCTCGGCACCTGGAGCGACAGGAAAGTCCGGTCGTTCGACGCACCCGAACCGATGTCCGCGCCCAGCCGTTCCTTGGCTTCGGCGAGCGCAACCGAATCGCGCGTCGCGGTGCCCTCATCCATCATCGACAGCGTCAGCTTCTGCGTGCCGAGCTTGGTCGGGACATCCGCCGCGACGCCGGCATCGAAGCTGAGCACCGCCTGCGTCACCGGCACTGCGTCACGTTGCGCGTAGACAACCTCGATGCCGTTGGTCAGGCGCGTGCGCTCGACCTTCGGGAAGCTGAGGCCCGCCACCTGGCCGACCGCCGGCAAGGCGCCACGCGTACCCTTGAACGGCACATCGGGCGCGGGCGGTACGTCGACCTTGGGCGGTACGGCCGCGTTGGCATAGGCATCGCGCGCGCCGGGCACGACGGTCAGCGAATAGGCCGGCCGCGACAGCCACTTGGCCGCCGCCGCACGCACGCTGGCCGGCGTTTCCGCGGCGAGTTGCAGCAGCTGTTTCTTGTAGAAGCCCGGATCGTTCGAATATAGCGCGCCCTCGGCCAGCGTCACCGCCTTGCCGCCGAAGCCGCCGACCGATTCCAGCCCCTCCATCTTCCGCGCCGCGGTCGTCGTCGCGACACGGCTCACTTCGTCCGCGGTCGGACCGTTCTTGAGGAAGTCGGCAAGGATCTCGTCGATCCGCCTGGTCACCAGCGCAGGATCGACGCCCTCGCGGACGATCGCCTGGATCTCGAACATGCCGAGCTGGCTGAAGCTGTTGTTCGAGGCGGAGATGCGCGTGACCAGCTTCTCCTTCTTGACCAGCGCGGTATCGAACCGGCTGCTGGCGAGGCCGCCGAGCACGCCCGCCGCAACGTCGAGCGCGGTGCCGTCCTTGTCGTTCAGGCCGGGGACCACCCAGTTGCGGCTGATCATGACCGCGGCGACACGATCCTTGATCGTTTCGGCGACCGGTGCCGGCAGGGTCGGGATCGGCGCGGGCGGCACGATGCTCTGGGCGCCCTTGGGGATGCCGCCGAAATACTTTTCCGCGAGCGCCTTGCCGGTGGTGGCATCGACGTCGCCGGCGAGCACCAGCACTGCGTTGTTCGGGCCGTAATGATCCTTGAACCAGTCCTTCACCGTCTGCAGCGACGCGGCGTCGAGATCCGCCATCGAGCCGATCGTGGTGTGGCCGTAAGGGTGCGTCGCGGGGAACAACCCCTCGGTGATCTTGTATTCGGTCAGGCCGTAGGGTTGGTTGTCGCCCTGCCGTTTCTCGTTCTGGACGACGCCGCGCTGCTCGTCGAGCACGCCCTGCGTGATCGCGCCGGTTAGATAGCCCATGCGGTCGGATTCCAGGAACAGCGCCCGATCGAGCGCCGCGGTCGGCACCGTCTCGAAATAATTGGTGCGATCATAATAGGTGGTGCCGTTGAAGTCGGTCGCGCCGACCTGCTTCAGCGGCTCGAAGAAATCGCCGGGTGCGTTCTCGGAACCGTTGAACATCAGATGCTCGAACAGATGCGCGAAGCCCGTCTTGCCCTTGGGCTCGAACTTCGACCCGACATTATACCAGACCGACACCGCCACGACGGGCGCCTTGCGATCGGTGTGCACGACGACGCGCAGGCCGTTCTTCAGCGTGAACTGCTGATACGGGATATCCACCGACTTGACGAGATCTGCGACCGGCGCGGGCTTGGCCGCGGTGGTGCGCGCCGGCTGCTGCGCCTGGGCACCGACGGAAAGCGCAAGCGCGGCAACGGAGGCGCCGGCAAGCGCGGTACGGTTGAACATCATGTGCGATCGTGATCCCGTGTCAGATTATGTCATCGCAGCATACGCACGACCCATCTTTGAGCAACAGGCTTTGCTGACACTGCCTCGCCTGGTTGCCGACGTGACCCACTGACCGGGTGTCGCCGATCAGTCCATGCTCTGGCGCGCCTTGATCCTTGCCCAGATCGCCTGCTTTTCCGCTCTGGCGTATAGCATCCGGGCCCGTTGTGGATTGCGGGTGGCAAGCTCTGCGCGGAGGTTCGGGAACGTCGCATCCACCAACCTGGCGCGCGCCTCACGCTCGCGGCGCATCGTCGGCGTCACGCCGGAATATCCTAGCCCATAGCTGGGATCGACCGGTGCCGTGCCGTAATATCGGTCCGTCGACGTAATGCTGAGATTGGGCGCGGTATTGGTGACGAACTGGGCGGAGGCCGCGTCGCCACAGACCAGTAATGCGGAAGCGATGAGTATCTTCATGTACCATCTCCTGAAGACGACGACGCTATCACCGAGATCGAGGAAAGGCGAGGGTCGCCGTCTCAACTCGGCATATGCCGTGCCGCTGTCGACGCGGCGGCAGGCAAATGGTTCCGCGCCATGGACATGGATATGGACCTGTCCCGATCCGCGGATTTACTGGCTCCGTAGACGGACCGGCAATTTTGCTGCGCATCGGCCGGCTTCGCTGTAAATGACGGCGATGCAGTTGACCCGGAGCCAAGCCGAATCCCTCGCTCGTGACGGCATGGCCGCGCTGCGCAACGGCAATCCGGCGCTGGCCTATGATCGCCTGTCGCTCCTGCGGGACGGCGCACCGGGCATGCCTGCGCCATGGTTCCTGATCGCCCAGGCCGCGCAGTCGCTGGGCCGCGACGACGAGGCGGACGCGGCGCTGGTGCAGTTCCTGGCGACCGAACCGCGTCATCTCGCCGCGTTGCTGACGATGGCGGCGCTCAAGGTACGGCGCGGCGACGATCGCGCGGCGCGATCCTTCTATCAGACCGCGCTGAACGTCGCTGCGCTGCCGGGCACGACGATCCCGCCGGTGCTGGTGCCGATGTTGCGGACCGGGGAGACGTTCCTGGCGGATATCGCCAAGCGGTTCGCCGCGCATCTGGACGATGCGCTGGCGGGGACGCGGCTGGCGGCGGGGGTGTCGGGCGATCGCACGCGCCAGGCACTCGACCTGCTGCTCGGACGCAGCGAGCTCTATCTGCAGCAGCCGACGATGTTCTATTTTCCGGGCCTCGCACAGCGCGCGTTTTTCGAGCGCGATGCGTTCGCATGGGTCGCGACGATCGAGGCTGCGACGACCGCGATGCGCGCAGAACTCGACGCCGTGATCGCGTCCGAACAGGGCTTTTCGCCCTATGTGCATGCAACCCCCGATCGGCCTGCGCCGGCGAATCCGCTGCTCGACGATCCGAGCTGGAGCGCGTTCCATCTGTGGCGCGGTGGCGAGCGGGTCGAGCCCAATGCCACGTCCTGCCCGCAGACGATGGCCGCGCTCGAGCACGCGCCCATCCCGGTGATCGCCGGTCGCTCTCCCATGGCGATCTTCTCGCTGCTGAAGCCCGGTACGCACATCCAGCCGCATCACGGGATGCTCAATACCCGGCTGATCTGCCACCTTCCGCTGATCGCGCCCGAGGGATGCGCGCTTCGGGTCGGCGCGGAGACGCGGCACTGGCAGGCCGGCGAGATGCTGATCTTCGACGATTCGTTCGAACACGAAGCCTGGAACCGCGGCCAGGAGACGCGCGTCGTCCTGTTGTTCGAAATCTGGCGGCCCGAGCTGACCGCCGACGAACGCGCCGCGCTCACGGACATTTTTGAGGCGATCGATACCTATCAGGGTGCCGCGCTCGACATGGGCTGACTATGTGGGGCTGACGACACGGGGCTGACGACACGGGGCTGACCACACGGGGCTGACCACACGGGGCTGGGCAGATCAGTCGGCAATCTCTCCGCTGTTGCCGAGCTTGCTGCCAAGCGTACCGAACAGGTGGCGCAGCATGCCCTTCTCCTCGTCGCCGAGATACGGATTCCAGACGTCGACGATCAGGACCGCGCGGATCGAGTCGCTGTCGTTCCAGGCCTCGTGCTCGATCGTGTCGTCGAACACGAACGCCTCGCCGACCCGCCATGTGCGGGTTTCGCCGCCGACCCGGAACCCGCATTTCTCCGGCACGATCAGCGGCAGGTGGACGACCGACCGAATGTTGCTGACCCCGGTGTGCGGCGGCAGATGCGTGCCCGGTTTCAGGATCGAGAAGAACGCGGTCGGCGCACGTCCGGGAATATCCGCGAGCGGCAGCGTGTCGAGCAGGGCCGCGGTCCGGGGGCACGCCGCGCAGACCACGTCGTCGCGGACACCATAGCGCCACAGATAGCGCGCGCTCCACTTGTCCGAGCGATCGAGCGCGCTCCATTGGTTCGGCGGCGTACCCGGCGTCATCGCGACATAGGGTGTGAAGGCCGGTACGGGATCGGCGAGAAGCGCGTCCAGCTCGGCGCGGATCGCGGGCGTCGCCGCCTCGAAATCGGCGAGCCACGCGAAATGCTCGCGGGCGAAGAATTCGTCGGCCGGCAGGAACGGAAAGTGCAGCCCGTGCGGTGCCGGCGCATGGATCGCGCGCCGCCCCAGCATCGCGTCGACACAGGCATCGAACCGCCGTCGCTGCGCCCCATCGGCGGCGGCACGCAAGGGTTGCATCGCCGCGTCGACATCGTCCGAAAGAGCCTGGGTCCGCCACGCGATCTGCTGCGACGCGCGGGCGAGCAATTGCTCCAGCGCGGGCGATCGATCGGGCATAGACTGGACGATCGTCGCGACGCCACCCCAGCGGAATGTCGCCGCCGATGCGTCACCGACGCGGTCGTGCAGTTCGGCGAGCCGCACGTTCGCCATCAGGTTGCGCTGGTCGAGCGCGAGCGCGCGGTCGAGCGCGGTCCGTTCCGCCGCGGCATCGCCGAGCCCGCGATACGCGCTGGCCAGGTTCATCCAGAGCGGCGCGGCCGCGGGATCGGCCGCCGCCGCGCGCGCGAAATACTCGGCGGCGGCGCGGTCGTCGTGCCCCAGGGCCGCCATCCCGAGCGCATTCAGCGCGACCGGATGATCGGGTGCGATCGACAGGATTTGGTGGAACGCCGCATCCGCCTGCGTCCGGTTACCCGCTCGCTGCGCAGCATCGGCGGCGCGCAGCAACGCGTCCAACTGCGGCGCCGGATGACTGGTCATCAGGAGTGTCGCCGGGATCTATCGACCGGTCGGCGAAGCACGATCGACCATGTCCTGGCCCTGCGCGCGCGCCGCCTGCGCAATCTGATCCCATTCGGCGCGCGTATGGCATTCGCGCCGCGTTTCGATCAACGACCCGGACGGGGCCGATCGCTTGCAGATTTTCCGTTCGGGCTTGGCCGTCGTCTTGGCTGCGTCCGTCGCGGTCGGCTGCTGCGCGAACAGCGGGCTCGCCACCATGATCAAGGCAAGTCCCATCGTCATCCGCTTCGTCATCGCAAACTCCCCAATCTGCAGGTTTGACGGCATCATGGCCGATTCATCGCAGCGCACAATCGAAAATTGCGCCACCCGATCTCCGCGTCGTCGGTGGCGATTTCGGACGCGATATGCGATCCCGTGGGCATGACCCTATCGGCCAACGTCCCTGCCCCCGCCGACCCCGGAACGATGCGCGATATCGCACGGATCGCGGAGCCCCGCTGGCTTGCGCATCGCTATGATCCAGGTCGCGACGCGGTCCATATGGTCGCCGCCGATCGAGCGATGCGCCGCGCCGCCACATTCCTGACCGATGAGTTCCTCCCCACTGCGACAGCCCCCTTCGTCGTTCCACGACGCGCCGCAATTGCTGCGATCCCGCGGGTCGATCCCGTCCATTTCATCTTTCATTCGGCCTATTGCTGCTCGACATTGCTGGCGCAGGCGCTCGATCGCGACGGCTTCGCCTCGACGCTGAGGGAGCCGATGATCCTCAACGACCTCGTCGGCTGGCGGCATCGCGGCGGCAACCCGGCGCAGATCGGCGCCGTCCTGGACGACACGCTCAGCCTGCTGGCGCGCGCGTTCGTCCCGGGCGAAGCGGTAATCATCAAGCCGTCGAACGTCGTCAATGCATCGGCGCCGACGATGTTGACGATCCGGCCCGAGGCTCGCGCTGTGCTGCTATATGCGCCGTTGCGCGTGTTCCTCACCTCGATCGCGCGCAAGGGCATGTGGGGGCGGCTCTGGGTGCGCGAGCTGCTCGCCAAGCAATTGGCCGACGGCATGGTCGACCTGGGCTTTGCGCCCGAGGACTATTTCCGGCTGACCGATCTCCAGGCCGCCGCGGTCGGCTGGATCGCGCAGGCCGATCTGTTCGCCGCGCTCGCTCGGAATTTTCCCGGGCGGGTACGGTCGCTGCAGAGCGAGACGCTACTCGCCGCGCCACGCGCCGCGCTGGCGGCGATCTGCACGCTGTACGGTCTGCCCGCCGATACGGTCACGATCGACGCATTGGCGGGCAGCGATGCGTTTGCGCGCAATGCGAAGGACGGCAATGCCTATCGCGCGACCGATCGCACGCGGGAACAGGTGGACGGCGCGACGCTGCACGCGGACGAGATCGACAAGGTTCTGATCTGGGCCGAAGCCGTCGCGCGGGGTGCGGGCGTGGCGCTCGATCCGCCGGCGCCACTGCTGGGCTGAGCGTCGCCGGTTGCTGTGTCCAAGGTGGCGGACCGCGTCGATACTCTACGACGAATGCACGCGAACGCGTCGGGTTTGCACCGCGTCCTGCATATTGACGGGGCACGATCGGTCGTGACCGACCCAAAGATCCGGACATAAAAAAAGGGCGGCTCCGAAGAGCCGCCCCCGAGATCGGATCGCGTCGATCCTAGAAGTGGACGCGTGCGCCGACGGCAAAGCGACGGCCCAGTGCGTCGTAGGTCGACGGATAGGTGTTGCCGCTGTTGTACGACGTCGATCCTGCCGTCGCGCCGACGAACGGCGGCTGCTTGTCGAACAGGTTCTGCACCGTGATGGTCAGATCGAAGTTCTCCGCGACGTTTACGCGCGTCGACAGATCGATGTAGTTGTACGCCGGAATCCGGTTCAGATCGTAGGTGCCGCCACCAAGCGGCGTGACCACGCCCGAATACAGCGTACCCGCAGCAGGCTCATACCGAACGCCGTCGATGTGGCGCCACAGAACCGAGACATCCACGCCATCGAAGCCGAAGGTCGCACGGGTGTTCCACGAGAACTCCGGCTGGATCGATGCGCAGTTGACCGAATAATACCCGGTGCAATCGCGGTTCAGCGAGGTCGGCGTCGCCTGGAACTTCGAGCTGTTCGTCCAATTGCCCTGGAAGCTCATGCTGAGGCGCGTGAAGCCCAGATCACGCCGGTAATTGACACCAAGGTCGATACCGTCGGTCTTCAGCTTGCCTAGGTTGGACAATGGCGAAAACAGGCCCGGCGCAAGGGCGGCGAGGCCGTCGAGCGTGCCGGTGTTCGAGTTGCGGCGGATGGTCGTGCAGGCCGGATCGCTGGCAGCCGCTGCCGAGACGTTGGTGTACGGCGCAGCACCGAAGCAGGCCGAGATGACGTCGCCTGGAGTCGGCGTCGTGATCGCACCCTTCACCTTGATGTTGTAATAGTCGACGTTGACCGAGAAGCCCGGAATGAGGCTCTGCGGCTGCAGCACGAGGCCCAGCGTGTACGAGTCGGACGTTTCCGGTCGCAAGTCGAGATTGCCGCCCGACGTGACGTTGGCCTGTGCCGACGTGGGATTGGCAATGCTGCCAATGCTGCCGAGCGGTGCACCCTGAGCGAGGCAGACCGCGCGCAGGTTGGCATTGGTCGTGGGCAATGCGCCCGCGCACGGATCGGTCGCGAGATTGGTCAGGCCGGTGTTCAACGGCGAGAACAGTTCGGAGATGTTCGGCGCACGTACCGCACGCTGATAAACCCCGCGGAACTTCACACCGTTGACGGGCTCCCAGCTGCCGCCGCCCTTGTAGGTCGTCGTGTTGAAAGTCGGCGAGTTCGGTGAATCGACCTTGTAGTGCGAGTACCGGATGCCGCCTTCGATCGACAGCGACTGAAAGAACGGACGGTCTTCGATCAACGGCGCGATGATTTCGCCGAACGCCTCGGAGACCTGATAGCCGCCGTCGATGTTCGGCGATGCACCGCCCGCGCCGCCGAGGTCATTCGCTTGTGCCAGCGAGTCCGCGCGCTGCGATGCGGTATACTTGCGATACTCGCCACCAAGCGCGAAGCCGATCGGGTTGCTGGCGAAGGGGCTGGAGAAGCCCACGTCGCCGTTCAGCAACGCGCGGGCCTGCGCCAGCGTGGTGCGGACCGTCGTCGTCGATTCCGCCGTCAGATACGGAACCTGGTTGGAGGCGATGGTGCCGTCCGCCCCGAATACGTTGACGGGAACGCAACCGGTACCCGCGTTGATTGCAGCGGCACCGGCAATCGGCGAGCCACCCAGGCAGGTTGCGGTGTTGGTCGCGTAGACTGCCGACGCAAAGCGCGAGTTGAGCGTATAGCCCTGCTGCGTCGAGGTGTTCTCCGACTCGCCATAGGCGCCCGAAACGTCGAGCTTGATCGCGTCGGTAAGGCTTACGCGTACGCCGGCCTTATAATCGAAGATCGTCGTCACATACTTGCTGATGCGCGGACCGACCTCGGTCGTGCGGCGGGCCAGCGTGACGCCGGGGTTGCTGTTGAAGCCTTCCCCTGCCGAGATCACGCCATCGTTGTTGACGTCGGCGGCGACGAAGGTCGCCGCGCTGTTGACACCGACCGCACGGAAGTTGGGGTCGGTAGCGCTCGTCGCCGTTGCTGCAGCGTTGCACTCTGCGACCGAGAAGCGCGGACGGTAGATCGTCGCACGCGGATCGACGTCGAACGCGCAATATTGCTGACGCAACGCAGTCGGCAGATACGGGTTCGACAGCGGGATCGCGACCGGGATACCGAACGCACCCGATGGCGCGATGATCGTGTTCACGGTGTTCTTCGAGAACAGGCCGCGGGTGTAGACCTCGACGGTGTCCGACACGTCGTAATGCGCCGCGCCGTACATGTTGAAGCGTTCGAACGGCGTCTGGAAGATGTTGTACGGGTTGAAGTTGAACGGCGCGTAGGCGGTGACCGCGCGGCCGGTGGCGGGATCGATCTGTCGGTTGCCGCCGTTGACGACCGTCGCGCTGGTGCTGGGAAGGCCCGTCAGCGGATCGATCGGGCGCGTGCCCGAGAACGTGGCCGGAACGGCCGTGCCGGAACCGGCCAGCGCCAGGTTATTCGGAGCGAGCGAGTTCAGACCGAAGAACGACTGGGGACGGTCGCCCTGATACACCGGATCGGCCTGCTGATAGCCGACCGAGAATACCGCGTTGCCGCGACCGTCATCGAAGTTCGCGCCGATCGTGATGTCGCCGCGGAAATAGGCGCCGTCACCACGCTCCGTGATCTGGTTCGATACGGATGCGTCGAGACCCGAGAAGTCGGAGCGCGTAATGAAGTTGACGACGCCCGACACCGCGTCGGCGCCATAGGTCGTCGCTGCGCCACCGGTCAGTGCATCGACGCGCTCGACGAGCGCGAGCGGAATGTTGTTGAGATCGACCCGGCCGAGCAGGCCCGAGGGAACGATTCGGTTGCCGTCGATCAGGACGACGTTGCGGAACGAGCCAAGCCCGCGAAGATCGACATAGGATGCGCCGCCATTGCCGTTGTTCACGGCCGAACCGATGCTCGGCACTGCGCCCGGCAGGTTGCGAAGGATTTCCTCGGCGGTGTTCGACTGACGAAGCTTGATTTCCTCCTGGCCGATGACCTGGACCGGTGCCGAGGCGACCAGCGCGGGATTCTTGATCAGCGAGCCGGTGACGACGATGTCGCCCTGGCTGTTCGCCTCGACCGGCGCGGCTTCCGACGACGTCATGCCGACTTCGCCCTGGGCGTTGGCGCCCGGCGTGGTCGCCTGGGTCGCGGTCGCACCGCCGGCGCGGATCCCCGAATTGTCGCCTTGGACTTGCGCGAAGGCTGGCGTGGCAAGCGTTGCCGCTCCCATGAGCAGCGTCGTCGCGAGAAGATGTGCGCGAGCAGTAGATGTCATATTGGCCCCTTTTTGCCGGCGTTGTGCCGTGCAGTGTCCCGAATAAACTTCGGTTCTGGGTGCTGGTCTATCTCGCGTGTTTCGCACTGCAACGAATATCGTCGATTCGGCCCTTTTATATTTCGTTTGCAACATCAGCGTGACATTCGCGCAACATACTATCATTTCAGCCAATGAGCGGACACAAACCTGCTCGATCATCCCGTTGAGGCCGTCCCATGCATAGAGTGCCGACTTTTCGTGTTCCGTCTGCGCCGCTCGCGGTGGCATGCCTGCTGCTGCTGGGCGCCCCTGCGGTGGGGCAGGGCCGCCCGGATACGTCCAAGACGTTGGATGCGCTCGCGGAATGTCAGGCAATCCCAACCGATTCGGCCCGACTGGCGTGCTTCGACACGGCCGCCCGTCAGATTTCGAACGCGCGCAAATCGGGCAGCCTGCTGGCCTTGGACCGGGAAAAGGTGATCGAGCAGAAGCGTCGCCAGTTCGGGCTCGGCGATGCCGCCCGCAATCCGCTCGGCGGCGGCGAGGCCGACCGGGTTACGAAGGTCACCGAAGTCGTCACGACCATAACTGGCGTGAAGCCGTCGTCCTATGCGCGGTTCTCGCTGCAATTGGCGAACGGCACGGTGTGGGAAACGATCGAACCGCTGAGCCTGATGCCGCGGCCGGGCACGGCCATAACGATCAAGCAATCGGGCTTTGGCGGGTTCAAGGCGACGATCAAGGGTGAACGCCCGATTCTGATCAAGCGGCAACGGTAGCCGCCGTAGGGGGGTGGGAACCAGGGCGCTGCGGCCTTGGACGATCCCCTCTTGCCGCGGCGCCGCGGTTCGGCGAGCATGGTCGCAAACAGGGGGAGAGACCGATGATAAAGGCATGTTTGATCGGGCTGACGGCATGTGTCGCGGCCCCGGCGCTGGCCCAGACCAGACCCGTCACCGTCACCTATATCCAGGCGGGTACCGTGCTCGACCGCCCCGGCCAGACGCCGCGCGGCAACACGACGATCATCGTCCGCGATGGCAAGGTCGCCGAGTTGCGCGACGGTTTCGTTGCTCCGGAGCAAGGCGCCGCACTGGTCGATCTGCGCAACGCGTTCGTCCTGCCGGGGCTGGTCGACATGCACGTCCATCTGTGGGGCATCGGCGGCGATCCGATGCGCGCGCGGCTGGAGGCGCTGAACCGCGACCGGTTCGACGACGAGATGACCGCGGTCGCCAACGCGCGCACCACGCTGAACGCGGGCTTCACCTCGGTCCGCGATCTCGGCGGCGATCCGCGCGGTATCCGTGCACTACGCGATGCGATCGATGCAGGAACGGTCGAAGGGCCGAGCATCACCAATGCGGGCGAGATGATCTCGGTCACCGGCGGGCATGGCGACGGCGGCAACGGGCTCGCCGAGGAGTTCGCCGACATGGTGCATGCCAGGGAAGTGAACCTGTGCGATGGTCCCGACGACTGCCGCCGCGCGGTGCGCGCGCAGGTCGCGCTCGGCGCCCGCGTCATCAAGTTCGCGGCGACCGGCGGCGTGCTCTCGAACGTCAGCGGCGGGCTCGGCCGGGCGATGACGCCGGAGGAAATGCGCGCGATCATCGAGACTGCGCATACGCTGGGTCGCAAGGTCGCCGCGCATAGCCATGCCGCCGAGGGTACGCGGGCGGCGCTGGAGGCCGGCGTGGATTCGATCGAGCACGGCACCTTCCTCGACGCGGATACGATCAAGCTGTTCAAGACCAAGGGCGCGTATCTGGTACCGACCGAGATCGCGCCGGTCGCCGCGCTCGTCCAGGCGCGTGGCGGCGCCCTGCCCCCTGCGACGATCGTCAAGGCCCAGGCCGCTGCTGCAGCAATGGCCGACAGCCACCGCCGTGCCTATGCCGCCGGCGTGAAGGTCGCGTTCGGGACCGATACAGGTGTGTCGAAGCACGGCGACAACGCGACCGAGTTCGCGCTGATGGTGAAGAACGGACTGACCCCGGCACAGGCGAT
Source organism: Sphingomonas sp. SL1004 (assembly GCF_057815015.1). Lineage (NCBI taxonomy): Bacteria > Pseudomonadati > Pseudomonadota > Alphaproteobacteria > Sphingomonadales > Sphingomonadaceae > Sphingomonas > Sphingomonas sp. SL1004. The sequence goes on along the minus strand of NZ_JBYMUX010000001.1, from coordinate 3,231,530 downwards.
CGCCGCCGCCACTATCGGCGCCGCCGACCTGCTGGGTCGCGACGACATCGGCACGCTCGCACCCGGCAAGACCGCGGACATCATCGCCGTGACGGGCTCGCCGCTGCAGGATGTGACGCGGCTCGAACACGTCGATTTCGTCATGCACCGCGGCAAGATCGCCAAGACCGCGTCCGCCGGCATCTAACCGCGCGGCGCCCGGGTCAGCGTCGCTGACCTCGGCCCGTCGCGGCCCAGTACAGGCCACCCAGCAGGTGCTGGAGATAGCGTTCGTCGCGGTACGCCTCCGCATCATGGCCGAGCAGCGTGACGAAGACCCGCCCCTTTTCATAGCGATGATACCAGGCTTCGGGGTGGTCCTTCCCCATCGGCTTCGCCACCTGACCCGGCCAAATCCGGGTCGGATCATAGCTCGTCTCGTCCACCGTCAGCACCGTATCGATGACGACCGCGAACGGATTGCTCGTGACGTAGAATTCATCGCTCCAGATCCAGCGGTCGGGCAGGCCGAACGTGGCGGGAAAGTCCTTGTCGACGACGGTGACGACGCCGGTCTGCAGCATCGGATGATTGACGAAACTGCGGCCGACCAGTCTTTCGTACCACGGCCAGTCGGTCTTTGGGATGATCGCCGCGCGGTGGACGATCATGGCGTTGCCGCCATCGCGCATATACGCCTCGAAATGCCGACGCTGCGTCTCGCTCAGCTGTTCCGCCGGGGTATTGAGGAACATCACCGCCGCATATTGCGTGAGATCGCCATCGAACACCGCAGGGTCGCTGGTCCACTCTACGTGGAACGCATGCAGCTTTGCGAGATGCTCGAGACTGTCGCGCGCGACCGGAATATACTCATAGTGATATTTGCTGGGCGTTGCGATTACCAGGACCTGGAATTGATCCTCGGCGAAGCTGGCCGACGGGATCATCAGGAAAACGATCGCGAGAAGCGCCTTCAAAGCCGCGGCCATCATGTTCCCCTCGCGTCACTGAAGCTCGTCATAGCGATCGAAGCGCCGCTGAGGATACCCCCGGCGCGCGTCAATCGGCCGACGTCGCGAACCAGATCACGTGGCGCGGCCCCTTGCCGTTGCTGCGCGCACGCACGACGACTTCTTCGGTACGGAACCCCGACGAGGCGAGGCGGCGGACGAACACCGGATCCGGCGCTGCCGACCAGATCGCCAGGACGCCACCGGGGGCGAGCGCCCGCTTCGCCGCGGCCAGCCCGCGCGCCGAATAGAGGCGGTCGTTGTCGGTCCGAGTCAGCCCGTCGGGACCATTGTCGACGTCCAGCAGAATCGCGTCGTAGGTCGACGACGCCGCGGCAATCGCGGCGCCGACATCGCCCTGCACCACCGTCACGCGCGGATCGTCTAGGCAGCCCGCCATCAGCGTCGCCATCGGCCCACGCGCCCATGCGATGATCTCCGGCACCAGTTCGACCACCGTGATCCGCGCGTTCCGATCGAGTGCCGCCAGCGCCGCGCGCAGCGTGAAGCCCATGCCGTATCCGCCGATCAGCAGATGAGGACGCGGCCGCTTTCCCAGTCGTTCGCAGGTGATGACGGCGAGCGCCTCTTCCGATCCCGTCATCCGCGTGCTCATCAGCTCGGCGCGATCGAGCAGGATCATGAAGTCGCCGCCGCGGCTGTAGAGATGCAGCTCTTCGCCGCCGCCCGGCACGATCGCGGTGGCCAGCAATTCCCGTGGTGTCATCGTGCTCTCACGTCCCTCGATACCGAGCCGGCACTAGCGGGACCGCCGTCCGGTCGTACGCGCGGCATTGGCGCTTTCTTCCGCCGCAAGCTTGCGCCAGCGAGCGAACCGCTCGGGCGACAGCGTGCCAGCCTTGATCCCCGCCTGGACCGCGCAGCCGGGCTCGACGGTATGCGAACAGTCCGAGAACTTGCAGCCCTGCGCCGCCAGTTCGAAATCGTCGAATACTTCCGCGATGCCGGTCGACGCATCGGACAATTGCAACTCGCGCATGCCCGGCAGGTCGAGCAGCCAGCCGCCCTCCTTGAGCCGGTGCATCTCGCGTACCGTCGTCGTATGCCGCCCGGTCGCATCGCCCTTGCGGATCGCCTGCGTGAGGATGCTCTCCGACCCCCGCAACGTGTTGACGAGCGTCGATTTGCCAACGCCGGACGAGCCGAGAAACGCCACCGTCTTGCCTCGGCCGCACCACGCCGCGAGGTGCGCGACGCTGGCGGGATCGCGACCGTCGATCGCCTCGACGTGCAATCCGGCCTCGATGCCGTGCACCGCCGCGACGAACGTCTCGGGACTGTCGGTCAGGTCGATCTTCGTGAGAACGATCACCGGGTCCACGCCCACCTCACGTGCGAGCACCAGGTATCGCTCCAGTCGAGCGATGCTGAAATCCTGGTTGCACGAGGCGACCAGGAACACCGTGTCGACATTGGCGGCGATCATCTGATCCTTGCGCGGATCGGCCGGCGAGCGCCGCTTGAACAGGTTCATCCGGCGCAGCACACGGATCGGCTCGAGGGTATGATCGTCGATCAGCAGCCAGTCGCCCACCGTCGGATGATCGTCCGACGGCAGCGCTCCGGGGATATAGGGCGAGACGAAACGCTGCCCGCCCTCGCCGGATACCGCGATCTGGCCGCGGTGGACGGACATCACGCGGACCGGATGGCAATGCCCCGCCTCGTCGTCAGACACCTGCTCGCTGAAATGCGCCGTCCAGCCTAGCTCGAGCAATGTCTCGTCGATCGCGATCATAAGGCGGCAGCAGCGTCTTTCATGGCATCCCGACCCATAGCCTGTCGCGTCGGGTATCGTGCTCCCAGCGGCTGACATGAGTTTCGACGATTGGCAAGCAATGCGTCGGCGAAGTCCGACGGCGCCCCAAACCGCGCCTCCGTTTGCGTCGGCACCAACCACGCATCTGCCCTTGAGGCGGTGCGCTACGCCAGGTCGGCCGCCATCCACATCTGTCCCGGACTAGTACATATTCGGGTATTTTTTAGACAAAAGTACCAGGAACCAAGAGCTTGGCCCACGGTTTATGCGTCCGGTCCGGTAGCACTTACGCACCGGCCGGCAAGTGGACCATGATCTGTGAAACGCGTGTTTGCGACGGGCGGGCTGATGGCCCTGCTCGTGACATTTGCCGGTTGCGCCGCCCCGGCAACCCGGATCTCGACCGGGTTGCAGCGCTACGGCCTCGACCCGGCACGGGCCGATTGCGTTGGTGGACGTCTCCAGGCGAACTTGTCGCTCGGTCAGTTGCAGCGTCTCGGCAAGGCCGCCGCGGCATACCGGCAGGGCGACACGGGCCCCGGCGTATTGACCGCATCGGACCTTGTCCGGGTGGCAACGCAATTGCGCGATCCGGCGATCGCGCTGGAAGTCGGCAAGGCCGGCGCTGGCTGCGGCGTCCTGCCGTAACGAACGCGCCATTTTCTCTTTCGAACAGGATAAACCAATGAACAAAGACGAATTCCAGGGCGGTGCCCGCTATGTCGGTGGCAAGGTCGAAAAGGCCGTTGGCGATACCGTGAACAGCCGCAATTGGCAGGTCGACGGCGTCGTCGATCAGGTCGCTGGCGGCGCGCAGAACTTGTACGGGCGTGCCAGGTCGGCGATCGAAGACGTGGTCGACGGCGCCCCGGAACTCGCCGACAAGCTCGGCAGCGATGCGCGCGAAGCCGCCGATCGCGCCGCGGAAGCCGCCAAGCGTGGTGCACGGTCCGCGCAGGCATCGGCCAAGGATGCACCGATCCTGTGGGCGCTCGGTGCGGCGGCGGTCGGCTATGGCATCGCCTGGCTCGTCCACGGCCAGCGCGACTGATCGCGTGGCATCGGCCCCGCCCCTCAAGTCGCTGCGCGACTCCGCCGATCTGCGCCATCTGCGCCAGATCATCGCGGGGCTCGACGAAGGCGTCATACTGGTCGACCCCGATCAGACCATCCTGTGGGCCAATGATGCGGCGCTCGGGATGCACGGGGTCGCGTCGGTCGAGGAACTCGGGGCCGATGTCGACGAGTATCGTCAGCGCTTCCAGCTGCGCTATCGCAACAACCACAAGCTGAACGATGCGGACTATCCCATCGAGCGGGTCGTGTCGGGCGAGGCGTTTTCGGAAGTCGTCGTCGAGGTCGCGGTCGCAGGGGAGGAGGAGCCCCGCTGGGTCCACCAGGTCCGCAGCCTCGTCCTGACCAACGACGCGGACGAACCCGAATGCCTGGTCATGGTGATCCAGGACGTCTCGGCCCGGTTCGAGGCAGAGGACCGGTTCGAACAGTCGTTCAACGCCAACCCGGCGCCGGCCGTGATCTGCCGCCTGTGCGATCTTCGCTTCGTGAAGGTCAATCAGGGCTTTATCGACATGACCGGGCACGATCGCGCGACCGTCCTGTCGCGTACGGTCTACGATATCGACGTGCTGGAGCGTGCCGAGAAACGCGAGCTGGGCAAGGAACGCCTCGCCGAGGGACGTACCATTCCGCAGATGGAAGCCGAACTCGGCTTGCCGGATGGCGGCACGAAGCTCGTCATCGTCGCCGGCCAGCCGATCGACCTCGGCGATCAGCCGTGCATGCTGTTCACCTTCGCCGATCTGGAACCGCGCCGCAAAGCCGAGACCGCGCTTCGGCATAGCGAGGAGCGGTTCATGCGGACCTTCTCGCTGGCGCCCGTCGCGCTGGCGATCGGCGCGCTGGACGGCCACCGCCTGTGCGACGTCAACGAGGCATTCACCGGGCTGACCGGCTATGCCTCGGAGATCATCGGTCGTCCGCTCGGCGATGTCGAGCTTTGGGAGACCCCTGCCCTGCGCGAGGCGATCGAAGCCGATATCGAGGCAGGCAACCCGATCCGCGATCGCGAAGTGCGGGTTCGGACGAAAGACGGCCACATCCTCGACTGCATCGTCTCGGCCGAACCGATCCAGCTGGACGACGAGGCCTGTGTGCTGTGGGCGATGCGCGACATCAGCATCCGCAAGGCGTCGGAACGCGAGCTCGTCAATGCGATCGAAGCGGTGATGAAGGATACCAGCTGGCTGAGCCGGTCGATCATGGACAAGCTCGCCCGGATCCGTACGCCCGACGCGGAACCGGCCGGCGTCGGACTGGACCAGCTGACCCAGCGCGAGCGCGAGGTTCTGGCACTCATCTGTCGCGGACTCGACGACAAGTCGATTGCCCGTACGCTCGACGTCTCGGGCAACACCGTGCGCAATCACGTCGCACGCATCTACGCCAAGATCGGCGTCAACCGTCGCAACGCCGCCGCGGCCTGGGCACGCGCCCGCGGGTTCGACGGCGATTCGATGCCGATGCCGCATCGTGCCGGCAGCCCTCTCAAGGACGTAGCAGCATGACGAGCGACAAGAACACCGGTCGAGCCCGTCAGGCCAAGGGCTCCGTCCAGGAGGCGATCGGCAAGATCATCGGCAACACCGCCGTCGAGAAGCAGGGCCTGAGCGAAAGCAAGGCCGGCGCCCGACAGGCAAAAGCCGAACACCCTATCGATCCCCCCATCGATCGCGACGGCAAGGACTGACGCCGTCGCGCGGATCTTCGTCACGAAGAGCAATTTTACCTTACGAATAACAGGAGTGATTATGGCTACCCATCTGACGCCCGGCGGTCTGCCGGTCGATGACATTCGCTATGCGAAGACCCCGACGCGCATATCCTGGGGCGCGATCTTTGCCGGCGTCGTGCTGGCGATCGCGGTCCAGCTGGTGCTGGGCATTCTCGGCACCGGCATTGGCCTCAGCCTGGTCGATCCCGTCGAAGGCACCACGCCCGGCGCGACCGGTTTCGGCATCGGCGCCGGGATCTACTGGATCATCACCACGGTGATCGCGCTCGGTGCGGGCGGCTATGCCGCAGCGCGCGTTGCCGGCGTGCAGGATCGTTTCGACGGCCTGGTCCACGGCCTCGTCGTATGGGGCGTCACGCTGATCCTCACGCTCTATCTGCTGACGTCGGCCGTCGGCGGGATCATCGGCGGCGCCTTCCGCACCGTCGGCTCGGTCGCGACCGCAGCCGGCAGCGGCATCGGTGCAGCGGCCCCCAAGGTCGCGGACGTCGCCAATGTCGACGTGACCGACGTGCGTGACGAGGCTTCAGCCTATCTGTCGACGGCGCCGTCGGATCCCGCGCAGATGACGCCGGAACAGGCGCAGAAGGAAATCGCCAAGGAACTGCCGGCACTTGCCCGTGGTGGCCAGGACGGTGCACAGGCCGAGAGCCGGATCGTCGATATCGTCGCCGCCCAGCGCAAGATCAGCCGTCCCGAGGCGCAGGCCCAGGTGACGCGCGCCAAGGCGCAGTTCGTCGAGACGAAGAACAAGACGATCGCGACCGCGAAGTCGGCTACCGACACCGCTGCCGGTGCCGCTGCCGGGACGTCGTTCATGGTGGTGATCGCGCTGCTGATCGGCGCGGCCGCTGCAGGCTTCGGCGCCACCGCCGCCGCCCGTCGCCGGGTCTGATACAAAACAGGGCGCACCACCGGGTTGGTGGTGCGCCCTGATCTACGCCGGTGGTCTATCACCGGTGGATCCGGTCAAGCCGTGGCGGGAAAACGATCTTCATCCGCCACGTCTTTTCCACCACGTCTTCATGTTTTCCCCAGCTCAGAACACGCGATGTGCAACGCTCGAAACCCCGTTGGCATGTCGATAGCGCCGCGCGCGTCGACTTGGCATCTTCGTACCGCAAGCTCGGAACGGTAACGGACCAATTCCGGAGTCGGTCGGCACAGCGATCGAGATGCCGCGTGCCTCCGATCGGATCGGTGCGGCATCGTTTTCCACCTCGCCCACGATCAACACCGCATGTCGTTGCCATGCGCCGCTCGGCGAGGTGCCGCCCCCGGCTCGACGCCCTCGCAAGCCGCTCTGCAAGACTCGCGCATCTGTCGGGTACGTATCACCCGGCAAGTCCATCCCGGCGCCAATTCACTTCACCGTTGCATTTACATAACGCGGTATATACTGCGTTATAGATTAGGAGACGGTGATGCAGGATATATTGGCGCTCGAAGGTCAGGTGATGCTCGGTAGCCGACTGAAGCGGTTGGCCGAGCGGTTGCAGGCGGGCGCCGAGAAGATTGCGGTCGATTGCGGCCTGCCCATGCAGCCCAGCCAGATGCCATTCCTGACGGCGCTATACCGCCAAGGCCCCATGACGGTCGGCGAAATTGTAAGAGTCCTTGGTATCAGCCAACCCGCAGTCACAAGGATCCTGTCGCGGCTGATCGATATGAAGTTGGTCGAAACTAGTCGCGACATGCGCGATCAGCGTAACAAGACGGTAGCACTCAGCCGTCAAGGTCGCGAAGCCATGGATCTTGCCAATACCGTGCTGTGGCCGCGGTTGCGTGCGGCTGTGGACGAGGTGTGCGATGCGCCTGCGTTACTCCGCCTGATCGAGGCGACCGAGCGTGCGCTAGCCTCGCAACCCTTGGAACAGCGGCCGAGCGGCGGTTTGGCGATCCGTCGGTTCAGCGATGCGTTGGCGGAGGATTTCTACCGTATCAACGCCGAATGGATCGGCGATATGTATCGGCTCGAGGCGACCGACATCGATGTACTCAAAAATCCGCGGGCGCGCATCCTCGAGCCGGGCGGCGACATCTTGTTCGTCGAGGATCCGCAGCTTGGTATCGTGGGCACGTGCGCGTTGCAGCGAACGGGGGAGCGTCAGTTCGAACTGACCAAGATGGGCGTGTCGGCTGACGCGCGCGGCAAGAAGGTCGGCGAATTCCTGCTGCATGCGATCATCGCGCGTGCTCATGCGTTGGGATGTGATCGGCTTTATCTGCTGAGCAACGCCAAGAGCGCGGCAGCGATCCATCTTTATGAAAAGCTTGGGTTTAGCCATGATACCCAGATCATGGAGGAATTCGGCAAACGCTATGAGCGGTGTAACGTCGCAATGCTCTACGTACCGCCGGTCTGATCGTCGTTGTGCCCCTGATGCATCGACGAACATGGCATGTCGCTGCGGCACGAACGACTGCCGGCGGGCGTGCCGCACGGGCACCGGAAAACCACTATTTTCGTCGCGGGTCTGAGTTGCACCGGCATGATCACACCCTGGGTGCTCGACCGAGCGAGGAACGGTGAAGTCTTCACTACCTACGTGACCCGCGTCCTCGTGCCCGAACTTTCGCCCGGCAACGTCGTCATCATCGACACCCTATCCAGCCATAAGGCGGCAGCCGTACGTGCCGCCGTCGAAGCCGCGGGTGCCAGGCTCCTGCTCCTTCCGTCTTACAGCCCAGGCTTCATGTATGGCGTTATCTCGCGCGTTGCGCACTGAAAGGAGGCGTACAAATCCTGTGCCGGGTATTCAAATGATCGGCGCGCGCCTCCCGGGCGCATGCGCGATCAACGCATCAAGCAGACCGAGTGTACGCTGCAAACGTTCGCGCGAAAGACCGCCGCCTATCGAAACCCGCAAGGCAGGTTCGACGCGCGACGGGTCTACCGCAAAGGCTTCGGCGGGGACGACGGACAGCCCAGCGGGTCGTAGCGCATTGACGATCTCGGCAGACGAGGCGCCCGGCGGAAGCGGTAACCACAGGTGATAGCCAGCAGGCTGTGACGCATAGGGCAGCTCGGCTAGAATTCGTGCGGCGATCGCCTGTCGCACTACCGACTCAGCGCGCACCTCACCGACCAGTTCAGCAAAACCACCGTTGCGCAGCCACAGGCTGACGAGCGCCGCGTTCAGCGGCGGCGCCATCACCGTTGTCTCGTGCAGGTCGGAAGCGAGCCGCCACGCGTGACGCGTGGAAGGCGCGCGCAGCCACGCCACGCGCAAACCCGGCGACACGATCTTCGACACGCTGGCGATATGCCAGGTCCGTTCGGGTGCCAACGTCGCAAGTGACGGCAGCGGCGCATCGGCAAGCTGACCATAGGCGTCGTCTTCGATCAGGATCAGACCGTGTCGTTCGGCCACAGCCGCGATCGCGCGGCGACGCTCGATCCCCATAGTCGCCGTCGTCGGATTGTCGTTCTCGGGCACGACATATACCGCCTTGGCCCCTGCAACACATGCGCGCTCGAGTGAATCTGGTAGCAGACCCTCTTGATCGGTGGCGATCGGAATGATGTTGAGCCCGTAGCGACGCGCAATCGAGAGAAAGCCTGGATAAGCATAAGCTCCGGCACAGACCGAGTCGCCGCGCAGCAAGATAGCGCTGACGATCGCGTGAAGCGCATTCTGCCCCCCGCTGGTGATCAGCACCGTATCTTCAGGGGCGGCGATACCGCGCTTCCGCAAGGCAGCGGCCGCAGCAGCGCGATCCACAGGCGTGCCGCCACTCGGTTGATATTGCAACATGGCTAACCCGTGCGGTTGCGCCAGCAGTTCGGCGACCCCCTCGCGTAAACGCCGGGCGAGCGTGCTCCCCTCAGGCTCCGGCGGAAGGTTCATTCCTGTATCGACCGGCGTCGACTCCAATGCGGGCGTAACCGCCGCACTATCACTGACAAAGCTGCCGCGACGGCCGCCGCCTTCGATCAGTCCGGCATGGCGAACCTCATTATATGCCTTCGTCACCGTCGTCAGATCGATCGACAACTGCTCCGCCAGCACACGCTGCGGCGGCAGCCGGTCCCCCGGGCGGAGTACGCCGCGCGCAATGTCGCGCGAAAGTGCCGCGGCGATCGCTAAATATTTCGGGCCGGACAGCTCGGTGAGATCGGGGGTCCAGGTTTGCATGGTTTTCTCTTGACATTGCATGGCATGAATGGCCATACATAAATGCGACATTGCAGTGGCTACTATGCGGTTTGCTGAAGCAATGGACAACCCCGGAGTTGCACAAATGCTCAGCATCGACCGCTCTCCGGAAGCGTCCCCACACCCGACCAAGGGCCTGCCGCGTCAACGCGGGCCTGCATACGCTGCCCGCGCAATGGCAAGTTCGCTCTGTTTGGCAGGTCGCCCAACTTGCGCAGCGGCTGAACGGCGCGCGCGGCGCGCTCGTCGAAGCGCTCGATTTGGGCCGTAGCATATCGAGCAAGCGGCTCGGGTACGCTACACAGTTCTGTTCGCGTTAGTTGGTTGATAGCAATATCGACTTGGCAATAAATTGTTTTTGCCTCCTACTATTGGTAAAAGCAGTCATCGGGAATATTAGCTGATGAGCGATCAACCGGTATACATAAACCCCTTCAAAGGATATATCCGATCGCTAGTGACTAGCATCGGCGGGTCGAATATGGTCATCAGCCAGGTCAGCTCGGTAGATTTGGGTAACAAGATTCATTTATCCTCTGAAGCTGAAGACGCCTTTGTGATTGCATACCAGCTTAGCGACCTGCCCAGCTACGACGTGTGGAACGACGGTCGGCACAAACAAAGATCCGCCGAAGAGAAATCAACTTTTAGGATATTCGCATTACACGCCAATACCCTGGCCCACATCGATGCATGCGTTGATTTTCTTCTAATACATATTCCGCGACCTGCCCTTGTTGCGCTTGCGGACGCCAACGATGTGCCACCAATTGACTGGATTTCTACGCAAGCCAAGGATCCTAATCACGACTCGGTGCTGACGGGTGTACATCACAGCATTCTCCATCTGCTTTCCCACCCCGATGCACATCATCGTCTCGTGCGCGAACATCTCATGCTGACGTTGTTGTCTCACGTCGCGACGCGCTACGGTGGGATGACGTTGCAGCGGACACGCGGCGGCGGGCTAGCGCCATGGCAAGTTCGCCGAGCAAAAGAAGCGCTTGGAGACGACCTCGGCACGAATATCTCGCTGACCGACCTGGCGCTGCATTGCGCGTTGTCACCCAGTCATTTCTCACGTGCGTTCAAGGTATCTACCGGCCTATCGCCGTTTGCTTGGCTTCAACAACATCGCGTCGAGCGCGCGAAAGACATGCTTCGACACACCGATGTTTCCTTGGCCGAAATAGCAATCTCATGTGGCTTCGCCGATCAAAGCCATCTCGGCCGGTTATTTGCACGCCAAGTCGGCACTCCCCCCGGCTCGTGGCAGCGCGCGCATCGCTCCAATAATTAAAACAGCAGTACTGTTCCAGAAACAGCGCTGATGTTCGATCCCCACTGGGGTGAGACCGATAGGAGATTGGCGACGGCATGATCGTCGTAAAATCCTTTCGGAGCCGAGACCATGCCAGACGACGCCGAGCAAACCACTGCAGCAACCATGATCGGCTCACGTCGCGACATCTTGCTGGGCGCCACCGCTGTCGCTGGCATGGTCCTGGCGCAGCCAGCCATCGCCGCCGCCAGACGCGTCCACCCGAAATCCTCAGGAGAGACACCCATGACCACCATCACAGTCAAGGACGGCACCCAGATCTTCTACAAGGAGTGGGGCACCGGTCAGCCGATCGTTTTTCATCACGGTTGGCCGCTCAGCGGCGACGATTGGGATGCGCAGATGATGTATTTCTCGGCCAGAGGCTTTCGCGTCATCGCGCATGACCGCCGCGGTCATGGCCGGTCCAGCCCCGCGTCGATGGGGAACGACATGGACACCTATGCTGCCGACGTCGCAGCGGTCACAGCGCATCTCGGCGTGCGCGATGCGATCCACATCGGCCACTCGACCGGCGGTGGCGAGGCGATCCGCTATGTCGCGAAATACGGCAGTGGCGGCCGCGTCGCCAAGGCGGTGTTGATCGGCGCGATCCCGCCACGGTTGTCGCGCTCAGCGACCAACCCCAACGGCGTTCCACCCGAGGCGATCGACGGCATCCGCGCGGGCACCGCAGCGAACCGCGCGGACTTCTATAACGGTTTTGCGACCGGGCCGTTCTACGGCTTCAACCGTGCGGGTGCGAAGGTGTTGCCTGCGGTCTCCGAAAACTGGATGCGGCAGGCGATGGTCGGCGACATCAAGGCGCAATATGACTGCATCACCGCGTTCGCCGACACCGATTTCACCGCCGACCTTCAATCTATCGATCAACCCGTGCTGATCCTGCACGGCGAGGACGATCAGATCTGCCCGATCGACACGACCGGGCGGATGGCGGTCAAGCTGCTCAAGAACGGTTCGATCAATACTTATCCCGGCTATCCGCACGGCATGGCGACAATCCATGCCGACGTGCTGAACCCCGACATCCTGGCGTTCATTCGCAGCTAGTCAGCGGGGCGAGCGGGCATTGGCTCCGCTCGCCCCGGCTACCGTCCAGACCTGGACACAGCGCCCCGGTGCTGTGGGAGCAAAGCCATGACCAACGCCAAGCCGCCCACCAACCTGACCCACGAAACCGGCACGCCGGTCATCGACAACATGAACATCCAGACAGCCGGCCCAAAGTGATCGAAGACGCCGCACGCGCCGTAAAATAGGCACTGCACCCTAATTTCTCGATTATTCAATTAAAGGAATTCGTCATGCGCGCTCTTCGCTCGCTACCCTTCGTCGTGGTTGCCGCAGCTATGCTCGGAGCGGCCGCTTTCGCCAGTCCCTATTCGGATATCAACGCGGCGGCAAAAGCCGGCCCGATCAAGACGCATCGGCTGCGTGGCGGCATCGCCATGCTGGAAGGGTCAGGCGGCAACATCACCGCGCTACCGGGCCGAAACGGCTTCTTCCTCGTGGACACCGGCATTGCTGTGTCGAAATCGATGATCCTGACAAGCCTTGAAGCGATCGGTCCGGGCAAAATCCGGCTTGCGGTCGACACCCATTGGCACTAGGATCACGCCGACGGGAATGGCTGGGTGCGTGCGCAGGGCGCCAGCATCATCGCCGACCGGGTCGCGGTGCAGCGCTTGCAGCAGACCGTGCGCGTCGTCGAATGGGAAAACACGTTCAGGCCCAAGCCAAAGGCCGCCTTGCCCGACATCGTGATCACCGGCGACCGCACGTTGCGTGAGAATGGTGAGACGATCCGCATTCGGCACTACAAGCACGGACATACCGACGGCGACATGTCGGTCTATTTCGTCAACGCTGATGTCCTGTCGACCGGCGACACATTCTGGAACGGGCAATATCCGTTCATTGATTATGTTACCGGTGGCAGCATCAACGGCGCGATCGCCGCGGCCAACGCGAACATCGCAATGTCGACGGCCCACACCATCATCGTGCCAGGCCACGGCCCGGTCGGCGATCTTAAATCGCAGATCTCCTTTCGCGACATGCTGGTGACGATCCGCAACCGTGTGGCGGCCCTCAAGCGCAAGGGCCTTACATTGGCCCAGGCACAGGCAGCTACGCCAACCAAAGACCTCGATGCTAAATGGGGACGATCGGTCATCAGCGGCAAGCTGTTCACGGCGCTCGTCTATCGCGGCGTCTGAAACGCCTGAAGGAATCGCTACCATTAATGGTTTGCGATGACGTCGTGGACCCTAGTTCTGGTGCAGTTTCGATGCGCCGTTACTGGTCGTGCTAGCGACTGGCTGACCATCGACCGATCGCGGCAGGTCAAGCCGCCTCATGTCTGACGGTAAACTGATGTCGGTTAATTATTTCACGCATTCCATCAGGAGCCCACCGTGGCAAAAACAGTTCTTATCACCGGTTGCTCGTCGGGATTTGGGAAAGCGTCTGCCCTGCTATTTTGCGAGCGTGGCTGGAATGTCATCGCCACCATGCGCGATACTTCAAAGGCTGGCGATCTGGCATCCAGCGAAGCGATCCTGGTAACCCGACTGGACGTCGAAGATAACAGTTCGATTGAACCGGCAATCACCGCTGGTCTTGATCGGTTCGGGATCATCGACGCAGTCGTCAACAATGCGGGCTATGGCTTGTTCTCTATCTTCGAAGGCACACCGCGCGAGGCGATACAGCGACAGTTCGACGTGAACCTGTTCGGGATGATGGACGTCACGCGCGCAATCCTGCCGCATTTTCGCGACCAGCGTTCAGGTACGATCGTAAATCTTAGCTCGGGAGCCGGTGTCTTTGGCGCGCCGATGGCGTCCGTTTACAGCGCTTCGAAGTTCGCGCTCGAGGGCTTTTCGGAGGCGTTGTGGTATGAACTGGCAGCGCTAGGAATACGGGTGAAGCTGATCGAGCCGGGCGGCGCGCCTAGCACCGGCTTCGTCGCACGCTCGGGCGCGGAGGGCAGCGTCGTGCCGATCCACGCCGACTATTACCCGTTTCTCGAGCATATTTCCCAGGTCTATGGCAGCATGGCGGGAGCTGCTGACCCCGATGCTGTCCGAAAAGTCGCTTCGTGCGTCTTCGAGGCCGTAACCGATGGCTTGGACCGCCTGCGTTACGCTCCCACCGATGACGTTCAACCCATCTTGGACGCGCGCCGTCAAACCTCGGAGGAACAGTACGAAGCATTTGTCCGTGGCCGCTTCGCTCTTTCGAAGCCGCAGGGGGATGCAGCGCATCAGAGCATCTTCAGCTGAATTCCGACCTTAATCGAAGGCGGGCCGGTCCAGCGCTGCCGGCGAAAAGACGGATCGACCTAGCTGGGAACTCCCAATGGAAGGCGACCAACACATGACCCACCCTAAGCCACTCCACTTTGTCACCCTGCTCGGCAGCCTGCGGAAGGGGAGCTACCATGCGGCGCTCGCCGGCGCCCTTCCCTCGCTTGCGCCGGACGGCGTCACGGTCGCCGCGCTCGGTTCGATCGGAGAATTGTCTCATTATGACGCCGATCTCCAAGCCGACGGCTTCCCGCCCGCTGTGCTGGCGATGGCTGACGCCATTCGATCCGCGGACGGGGTGATCATCGTGACGCCCGAGTATAATTACTCCTTTCCCGGCGCTCTTAAAAACGCGCTTGATTGGTTATCGCGGGTGACGCCCCAGCCACTCGCCGGCAAGCCCGTTGCGATCCAGACCGGCTCGCCAGGCATGATTGGCGGCGCGCGCGCGCAATATCACCTCCGCCAAGTCATGGTCTTTCTCGATGCAAACGTTCTGAATAGGCCGGAGATCATGGTGGGCGGCATGACGAACAAGATCGATCCCGAGACGGGCGAAATCATCGACGAAGCCACCGCAGGCTTGATAGCTCAGCAGCTGACCGCTCTGGCGTCTGCAGCGCGGTAGCATCACAGTCAGCGGTAGATACGGAGTCGCGGGAAAGAAGGATTCGACGCTCAGCGCGCGTCACTGGAGCCCAGGCTGGATAATTTCGCGCCCGCATCCGAGCGCAGATGCGGGCTGCAAGATCATTCACGTCTAGCCAGTTCTGTTCTTCGTGCAGCAGCAAGCAGCCGGACACGCTCGAGACCGTCCGTTGTTTCGTTTGCGCAAAGAACACGCCGCGGCTGGTCGTCGATCACCACGTGCTGATGCGCTTAACCACGAACCCGCCGACCGCCGGGCAGGTCCGTTCGGCACGCTGCCTTTTGCAGCGCTTCTCAAACAAGGAGACACGACAGCATCACTCGGCGGTGGCAACCATGGCTGGCTAGACGCCAAGCACCACTTCTCGTTCGCGAGTTATCATGATCCTAAGCGGGAAAGCTGGGGCAACCTGCGCGTGTGGAATGACGACACGATCGCGCCGCAGTCCGGCTTTCCGCCGCACCCGCACCGCGACATGGAGATCATTACCTATGTCCGTGAAGGCGCGATCACGCACGAGGACAATCTCGGCAATCTGGCCGGACAGAAGCGGGCGACGTCCAGGTGATGTCGGCGGGTACAGGCATCGCGCATGCGGAGTATAACAAGGAAGACGTCCCTACGAAGATCTTCCAGATATGGCTTCAGCCGACCCGCACGGGTGGGAAGCCGACCTGGGGCGCGCGTCCCTTTCCAAAGGGCGCGCGCTCAGGCCGCTTCGTGACGCTGGCATCCGGCTTCGACAATGACGACGACGCGCTGCCGATCCGTACCGATGCGCGCGTCGTCGGTGCCACGCCGAAAGCCGGCGAGACGGCGGAATACCCGCTTGGCAAGAACCGGCGCGGGTATCTGGTGCCCGCGACCGGTGCGGTCGAGGGTGACGCCAGGCTATGCTTTAGGACATAGCCCTGAAGCCGCAATCACTCCGAGATCTTGACGAACCCCAGCTGGACCAGCTGGGACGTCCGGGCCATCGCATCGGTGTTGACCTTGATGTCTGGGAGCAGATCGGAATTGACCCAGCCATGGGCTTTTGCCGTCGCGCCACAGAGTTCGATACCCACGCCGCGCTCAATGAGGTCGGCCACCAAGCCCTTATATGGGTTTCCGGTGGAGATGTTGCGGTCGCTGTTATACGCCTCGTCGTGCAACGCGACGTGCCCCGCGTTCGTATGGAAGACGGCGATGACGTCCGACGTCGCACCCCAGTCGGCGACGTCGCCGGTGATGAGATTGAGATGGAAGAGCGGCGCGGGCAGATCGCCCTCGAATGCGAGCGCACTGATGCTGAAGACGATTTTCAAGTCGGTCAGCGTGACCGGAATATCGATGCGAAGTTCGGTGTTTTCCATTCTGATTGTCCTTTGATAGGTTGGGCAGCTATCGCTGCGGCGTCGACGCGAGCCTGATGAAAAACGGTCCGACGGACAATTTATAAGTCGCCGAAGCGGGTTCGGGAGCGAGGGCGCCGCTCCGGCGACCCGTCCTCAGCCGTGTCGGGCCTTGGAACCTCCGAACATCGTCTTGGCGTAGGTCACGCCCAAGCCGTAGGCGCCGCCCAGTTTCCGGGCG
Source organism: Sphingomonas sp. SL1004 (assembly GCF_057815015.1). Classification (NCBI taxonomy): domain Bacteria; kingdom Pseudomonadati; phylum Pseudomonadota; class Alphaproteobacteria; order Sphingomonadales; family Sphingomonadaceae; genus Sphingomonas; species Sphingomonas sp. SL1004. The sequence goes on along the minus strand of NZ_JBYMUX010000001.1, from coordinate 3,214,906 downwards.
ATTGCCGTCGTCGCTTCATAGGTCGCGGCGCGCGCCCAGTCGCGCTGCAGCTCGAGCAGATACTGCACGGCGGTCATCGGCCGGGCGCCAAGCTGGATCATGCGCTGGATGGCGCGCTCGTGGGCCTCGTCCGATACGTCGCCGCAGGCATCTGCGATGACGTAGACGTCGAAGCCTTGCTCGAGCGCCGATGAAAAGGGCGGCGAGAATGCGATCTGCAAACCGATCGCCAGAGAAACCGCGGGAATGCAACCGAAGCAGATTACGATCAAGGCGGGGCCATCGGCGAGGTCGGCAAAAGCATAACTGAGTCCGCAATTTGAGCACTCACTGTGCAATTCCAGAAAGCCGTCGAACAATTGTCCTTTGCCGCAACGCGGGCCGCGACCGCGTAAGCCCTCCCGCAACGAGTTCACCATGGGATAAACCATCGGCGGCACGTCAACGGCGGGATCGGTTTCGAGCATTTTGGCCACTCCGGGGTTACCCACCGCACACGCCAGCCCCATAAGGCAGAATGCAATGTCGCTTTTATGTATGCTTGCAGGTCCATGCATTGTCAAGGGAGGACGCATGCAATAGCCGAAGCCGAAATTCACTGGTCGGCCGTGCTCGAACATTTGAAAGCTCGGATCGTCAGTTCGCTAGCTGCCGAGCACGAGCATTCCGCAAGCAGGACAAACTGTCCTATTGCATGGCTTATGCGTCAGGTGCATGTAGCTCTTAGGCCATACAACAGGCGTCGCCGACGCTTCCATCTGGTCGGAGAACCGTCATGGATTTCGGCTTCGACGCACTCACGTTGGCGCGCGCGCAGTTCGCGTTCACCATCTCGTTCCATTTCGTCTTTCCCGCCTTTTCCATCGGTTTGGCTAGCTACTTGATGGTGCTGGAAGGCCTTTGGCTAAAGACGGGGAAGGGCGTTTACGCCAACCTGTATCGCTACTGGCTCAAAATCTTCGCGGTGACGTTCGGGATGGGCGTCGTCTCGGGCATCGTCATGTCCTATCAGTTCGGAACGAACTGGGCCGTCTTTTCGGACAAGGCCGGACCGATCGTCGGACCGCTCATGGCGTACGAGGTGCTTACCGCCTTCTTCCTGGAGGCGGGCTTTCTCGGCGTCATGCTGTTCGGGATCAGCAAAGTCGGCAAGAGGCTGCACTTCTTCGCCACGTGCATGGTAGCGCTCGGAACGCTGATCTCGGCGACCTGGATCACGGCAGCTAACAGCTGGATGCATACGCCGGCGGGGTTCGTGATCAATGCCAAAGGGCAGTTCATGCCCGCGGGTTCGTGGCTTCCGATCATCTTCAATCCGAGCTTCCCGTATCGCTTGGTGCATGTCGTGATCGCCGCGTTTCTAACGACTTCGCTGGTCGCCGCCGCGGTCGGGGCGTGGCACTTGTTGCGCGACAGGGAAAACCCCGGAGCCCGCAAGATGTTCTCGATGGCGATGGGCATGATCGCGATCGCCGCCCCCCTGCAGATAGTCGCAGGCGACATGCATGGGCTGAACACTCTCGAGCATCAGACGCCGAAGATTCTCGCGATGGAGGGGGATTTCGAGCCCAGTCCCGATGGCGCTCCGCTGATCCTGTTCGGCATCCCCAGCCAGAAGGACGCCAAGGTCTACTACAAGGTCGAGATTCCCCAACTCGGCTCGCTCATCCTGAAGCATGCGCCGAACGCGCCACTCGCTGGACTCAAGGATTATCCACGCTCGAAATGGCCACCGGTACCGATCATCTTCTGGTCCTTCCGCCTCATGGTCGGGCTCGGGATGGCGATGTTGGCGCTGGCTGCATGGGGGCTTTGGGCACGCCTGCGTCATCGGCTTTATGACACGCGGTGGTTGCACCGCGCTGCGGTTACGATGGGGCCGACCGGGTTCGTCGCCGTGCTGGCCGGCTGGGTGACGACGGAGGTCGGGCGGCAACCTTATACCGTCTACGGCTTCCTGCTCACCGCACAGTCACGCTCCCCGCTGGGGGCACCGGCTGTCGCGGCGTCGCTGCTGGCTTTCGTTGTCGTCTATTTCGCGGTGTTCGGTGCCGGAACCTACTACCTGTTGCGGCTGATGGCACACGCTCCGCACGCCCATGAGAGCGAGCCGGCCCATATTCCGCAACGGGCGGCCGGGCTCGTTCCCGCCGCTGGCCTGGAGTGACGTCGATGAACCTCGATCTTGCCGCGACATGGGCTGCCATCCTGGCCTTTTCCATATTCGCCTACGTCGTGATGGACGGCTTCGACCTCGGCATCGGCATCCTCTTCCCTGGCTTCGCGATCGGGGACGAGCGCGACCAGGCGATGAATTCGATCGCGCCGGTGTGGGATGGAAACGAGACGTGGCTCGTACTGGGTGGCGGCGGGCTGATGGCGGCCTTTCCATTGGCTTACGCCATCATCCTGCCTGCGACCTATCCCCTGGTCATAGCGATGCTACTTGGCCTCGTGTTCCGCGGCGTGGCGTTCGAGTTCCGTTGGCGCGATCCGCGGCATCGCGCCGTGTGGGATATCGCCTTCTGTGCAGGGTCGGTCGTGGCGACGCTGGCCCAGGGCATGATGCTGGGAGCGGTGCTACAGGGCATACATGTCGTTGGGCGCGGCTATGGCGGCGGGTGGCTGGACTGGCTGACGCCGTTCAGTGTCCTGACTGGTGTGGCGCTGCTCACCGGCTACGCGCTGCTCGGAGCGTCCTGGCTGATTGGAAAAACCGAGGGCGCTGCGCAGTTGCATGCGCGCCGGATGGCGTTCCGGCTCGGCATCGCAATGCTGATTGCAATAGCTGCCGTCAGCGCGGCGACGCCGCTGCTCGCGTTCGACTACTGGCGGCGGTGGTTCGCCTTTCCGGGTGTGCTGCTGACGGCGCAGGTGCCGCTGCTCGTGATCGTCACGGCGGTCTTGTTCTTCTGCAGTCTCGCACGTGGACACGAGCGGGCACCCTTCCTGCTCACGCTGGCGATGTTCGCATTGGGCTTTGCCGGGCTTGGGATCAGCATATTCCCCTATGTCGTGCCCCGCGCGGTAACGATATGGGACGCCGCGGCGCCGGACGGCAGCCTGACGTTCCTGCTGGTCGGGACGGTCGCCATAATCCCCATCATCATCGCTTATACCGCGTGGGCCTATTGGGTGTTTCGCGGCAAAGCAGGCGTGGCGGGCTATCACTGATGCCTGTTCCCCAAACACTTCCCCGTTGGCGACGGGTCGCCTGGATGATGCTGATCTGGCTGGGTAGCGTGCTTGGCCTCGGCGCTGTGTCGCTCGTCATCCGGTTCTGGCTCCACGCGTGAGCTTTCGACCCCAGGCCGCATTACCCAACACGATAGAAGATCGGATCTCCCTGTGACGACCATTCTCAAAGACGCTGACACGGTAGCGAACGCGTTCGAAGCGGCAATGAAGGCGTTGCCGCTGATCGCGATTCTACGCGGCATCACGCCAGCCGAGATCGACGCGACGGGCGATCTCCTGGTCGAAGCCGGGTTCCGCCTGATTGAAGTGCCGCTGACATCGCCCGACGCCTTCGCGAGCATCGCGCGGCTGGTCAAACGGGTCGGTCCTGACATCGTCGTTGGGGCGGGGACGGTCCGTACTGTTTCGCAGCTTCGCGAACTCGTCGATTGCGGGGGGCGCCTGATGGTCACGCCGCATGGAGACGTTGCATTGATCCGCGCCGCCAAGGCGCTGGCGCTCCATGCCATGCCCGGGGTGGCAACGCCGACGGAGGGCTTCGCGGCGATCGATGCCGGTGCCGACGGCTTGAAGATATTTCCTGCGGATACGCTGGCGCCCTCGACCTTGCGGGCATGGCGGACGGTGATGGGCGACACTCTGCTTTGCCCGACGGGCGGCATCGAGCCCACGACGATGAAAGACTATGTTGCGGCAGGGGCGTCGGGCTTCGGGCTCGGCTCGGCTTTGTATGCGCGTGGGGCGTCGTTCGCCGACACGCGTAGGCGCGCGGACACCTTCATTGCGGCTTGGAACGGCGTTCACGGGCGATGAGTGCAGTCCAGATTGGGCGGGACGTTTCTGCTGTCCGGGAAGAGACCCTCGTCCAAATCGCGGCGCGCTTGACGTTGTCACTCGGTGCGCCTCGACCTGCGATCTTCTGGCTCGACCTCTTGGGTTCGGCCGGTCTCGGCTATCTCGCGCTGGCGACGGCGTGCAGCGACCTTGCGGTCTGGGTCAGACTGCTTGCCGGTGCAGTCTCGATTCTGGCGCTCTACCGCGCAGAGAGCTTCATCCACGAACTCTGCCATTTGAAGAGCGGCGCTGTTCGCGGCTTCGCGCTGGCCTGGAACCTGTTGATCGGTATCCCGTTGCTCACGCCGTCGTTCCTCTACGACGGGGTGCATAACCTCCACCATGCGCGGACACGGTACGGGACTGCGGAGGATCCCGAATATCTGAGGCTAGCGGCCATGTCTCCTTGGACGCTGCCCATGTCCGTGGCCATGGCCAGCTTCGCGCCGTTGCTGTTGATTGTTAGGTTTGCGCTGTTGGCGCCGCTGTCCGCGATCGTGCCGCCGCTGCGTCGAATATTGGTCGAACGTTTCTCCGCATTGACGATCAATCCCGCTTTCCGGCGCGAGCCCCCTCGGGGGCAGCAGCGGCGGCAGTGGATGTTGCTTGAAAGCGCGGCCAGCGCGTGGGCCATCGCCGTGCTTGCTGGCGCGATCGCCGGGCTGATCCCACTCCGCGTTCTCCTGACAGGCGCCGCGGTCCTGTCCGGGATCGCCGTGCTGAACCAGATACGGACTCTGGCGGCCCACCTGTGGGAGAGTGACGGCAAGCCGCTCAGCGTGACCGAGCAGTATCTCGACAGCGTGAACGTGCCGCCCCCGGGATGGCTACCCGAGCTTTGGGCGCCCGTCGGCCTGCGCTATCATGCTCTGCACCACCTCCTGCCGGGAATCCCCTATCACCGGCTCGGCGAAGCGCACCGTCGATTGACCTCCGCGCTTCCCCCCGGCTCAGGTTTCGAACGCGCCGATCATCGGGGACTTGCGTCCGCATTGCTCCGGCTCGTCCGCGCCTCCGGCGGATCAGCGGTATGAGGGCGCCACTCACCGACTTCCGTTGGAATGGCGAGACCATAAACTTCATAGCCGAGGGCGCGGGGCCGCCGCTGGTTCTGCTGCATGGTCTAGGCGGCAACGCGAACAACTGGCTGCCCCAGCGAACCGTGCTGAAGCGAGAACATCTGGTGCTGTCGCTGGATTTCCCCGGTCATGGCCGGTCCTCGGGGCGCGATGTCGGCTTCGGGGAATATTGGAAAGTCATCGAGGCGCTGCTCGATCATCTGGAGATTGATTCCGCAGCGCTGTGCGGTCTTTCGAAGGGGGCCCGTGCCGGGCTCGCGTTGACGTCCCGGCGCCCGGCCCGGGTCGAGCGGATCATCGTCGTCAACGCATTCGTGCATCTCGAACCGGCGGACAAGGTAAGTCGGCTCGCTCTCTACGACTTGCTTGGCGAGCCGGGCGGGATGATCGAATGGGCGCAGCAGCTTCTCGAGCGGATGGGCGTCTCGGACCGTCCTGCGATCGTCCGCGGGTTCATGAACTCTCTTGCGATGATCGATCCCACGCATATCCGTCGCATCTTCGCGGAGCTGGTCGAATACGAACAAGGTCCTGAGCTCGCGCAGATCGCGTGTCCGGTGCTGATCGTTCGTGGGGAAAAAGACGCCTTCGTTCCAGCCTATTGCGCCCGTGATCTCAACCATCGGCTTCAGGACAGCCTCATCGTTCGAATGGTCGATTGCGGTCATTTGCCGTATCTTGAGAATCCCGTCGCCTTCAACGAGATCGCCGCTGCCTTCCTATCAGGCGACCCCGAAGGCCCAAGCCGTCCTGCAGGCGGTTACAAACCAACGTTCTGTTAGACGATATCGCCATTATTCGTGCGGACTTACGACCTTAGCCATTTCGGCCGGTTGTTCGATCGACACGTCGGCGCACGCCCAGGGTTGTGGCACCGCGGGTATCGCTCCGGGCAATTAATAAGCAGTACTGTTCCAGAAACAGCACCGATGTTCGATCCGCGATCGGGTGAGCACGATAGGTGATTAGCGGCGGCACAATCGTCGAAGCTCTTTTCCGGAGCGGAGAACATGTTCCGTCACAAGTCGGATAACACTCCGCACGACATTCTAACAATCGGCGATCGCACGCTGCGCGCGATTGTCGACGGAAAATTGAGCCGTTCGATCATCAATGGAAGGCTGTTCGAAGCAATCATCTATCAAGGTGCCTGAGATGTCAGCTGATCCCGACCAAGAAATCAAGGAACATATGATGACTGCAATCGCCACCACAACGCCCGCCGTTTCGTTGCTTACGCCGATCAACCATACGCTGGTCATCATCGATTTTCAGTCGCAGATGGCCTTTGCAACGAAGTCTATCACCATCGAGTTGCTACGAAACAACGCTGCGCTCGTCGGTCAGGCTGCAGTTACTTTTGGTGTGTCGACGATCCTGACCACCGTTGCCGAGAAGACCTTCTCCGGGCCGATGTTCGACGAACTGCACGAAGCGTTTCCCGGCCATCCGGTGATCGAACGTACGTCGATGAACAGTTGGGAGGACGATCAGGTCGTCGCCGAAGTAAACCGGATCGGCAACGGCCGTATCGTGTTCGCCGGTCTGTGGACCAGCGTCTGTATCGTCGGACCGGTTTCCCAAGGCGCTTTGGCACGGTCCGACCGGGGCCAAGGAGGTGACCGTCTGGTGCAGCAACGATTATCTCGGGATGGGTCAGGATCCGGCGGTGCTAGCGGCTATGCACGAAACCATCGCAGCGTCCGGCGCTGGTGCGGGGGGCACGCGCAACATTTCGGGCACCAACCGCCACCATGTCGCGCTTGAGGCGGAACTGGCAGATTTGCACGACAAGGAGGCTTCCCTGATCTTCACGTCGGGATGGATATCCAACCTCGCCAGTCTCGGCACATTGGGGAAACTGCTTCCGGCCTGCGCCATATTCTCCGATGCACTGAATCACAATTCGATGATCGAGGGGATCCGACGTTCAGGTGCCGAGCGCTTCATCTTCAAGCATAATGACGTCGCTGATCTTGAGCGACAGCTCACATCGGTTGCTTCCGACCGCCCCAAGATTATCGCATTCGAAAGCGTTTACTCGATGGACGGCGATATCGCGCCGATTGCGGCCATCTGCGACCTCGCCGAGCGCTATGGCGCCCTCACCTACCTCGATGAAGTCCATGCCGTCGGCATGTACGGCGCGAAGGGAGGCGGAATTGCGCAGCGTGATGGCGTCGGCGATCGGATCACCCTGATCGAAGGGACGCTCGCCAAGGCTTTCGGCGTGATGGGCGGCTATGTCGCAGGACCTGCGCTGCTGATCGACGTGATCCGTAGCTTTGCGGATAGCTTTATTTTCACCACTTCGCTCTGTCCTCATCTCGCAGCCGGCGCCCTTGCCGCGATCCGCCAATTGAAGACGGATTCAACGTTGCGAGAACGCCAGCAAGCAAACGCAACGCGGTTGAAGAACCTGCTGCGCGCTGCTGGATTCACCCTCAGCCACACGCAGAGTCACCTCGTCCCGGTGCTGGTCGGCGACGCGCATCTTTGCAGAGCGATGAGCGAATACTTGCTTGATCGGCATCACATCTACGTTCAACCGATCAACTATCCAACAGTTGCGGTCGGTCAGGAACGGCTGCGGATCACGCCTACGCCCGCCCATAGCGAAAGTGACATTCAAGCGCTCGTTACGGCGTTGGTGGAGGCACGGACGAACTGCTCAGAACTGGCCCGAGCCGCCTAGGCTCGCGCAAGAGGACCCGTTGCAACGAACAACCTGGGCGCTTCGGGGACAATCACTGGAAGCATGCTCATCGGCGGCCAAGCCGTGACAGGCGCAGGTGGCAACCTCTCGGCGATCAATCCGAGCACGGGCCATCCACTTGAGCCGATCTTGGCGGCGCGACGTCGACAGATCTCGATCGGGCGTGCGCGTTGGCCTCAGACGTGTTCGACGAGTTTCGTGAAACGGCCCCATAAGTTCGTACGGCGCTCCTCGACGCCATCGCCGAACGCCTCGATGCGCGGGGCGATACGCCCGTCGACCGCTGCGTTCTCGAGACGGGACTGCCGCGAGCCCCTCTGGAGGGAGAGCGTATTCGTACATTGCGGCAACCCAGAATGTTCGCGAACGTAGCTCGCGATGGCATCTATATCGGGGCCAGGGTCGATCCCGCCATACCGGAGCGCCAGCCGCCTCGCGTCGACATCCGGATGCGCAACATTCCCGGGCCTATCGCGGGCAATCCTCCCCGGTCCCTCCGCGGCGATACCGAAAGCGTCCACGCGCTGTCGGTCGGCGCGCGCGAACTGCCACGCCGGGTGCGCACCTTCCTCGATTTCGTGGTTCCCCGCCTGCGCGCGTTCGTACAGGCCTCGGGCGGCTGAGCATGCGCGTCAGTCGGCGGCGTCGAGCACGCGGATGATCCGGCGGTCCGGAATCAGCCACAGCGCGATGACGGATACGTACAGCCCGATCGCGATCCAGCGGCTGACGAACGCCAGCGGCACCGCCAGCGTATAGAGCGCGATGCTCCCCCAACCCTTCCAGTCCGAGCCGATCGCGCGGGCGACTGCGGAGGTCTTTCCGTTGCAGGCGATGATCGCGCGTTCGGTCAGCGTATAGCCGATCGCGGCGAGCCCGAGGACGATCCCGTAGGCGGCAGTCGCACCCGCCGCGAACTGGCTTTCGTCGAGCCAGCGGATCACGAAAGGCACCAGGCTGAGCCAGAACAGCAGGAACAGGTTCGCCCACAACACGCGCCCGTCGATCCGATCGACCGCGTGGAACATGTGGTGATGATTGTTCCAGTAGAGCCCGACGTTCACGAAGCTCAGCAGATAGGCGAGCAGGACGGGGGCGCTTCCGGCCAAACCGTGGAGATCGCCGGTCTCGGGAACCTTCAGTTCCAGCACCATGATCGTGATGATGATCGCGACGACGCCGTCGGTGAACGCCTCTAGCCGTCCCGGCCCCATTCGACGTCCGCTCATACTCGCTCCGTGCCGATAATGGTTGTCGAGGCAGCATAGCAGGGCAATTGTCGCACGTCCCAGCGGCGGCCGTCACCCGCGGCGGAATATGTCGGTTATCCGCAAATTTCGTTTCGGTTCGACAATAATGGTGCGGGATCGGCGCGCATTGACGAGCGGACGCCTGCCTTTGGGATATACGCACATGAAAATCTGGATCGCTTGCCTTGCGACGGTCACGGCGATGCTCGCCCCTTTGGCCAGCGCCGACGCCCAGCAGACGCCGCGGCCGACGATCGTCCTCGTCCACGGCGCGTTTGCGGAGTCCGGGTCGTGGAACGGGGTGATCGAGCGGTTGCGCGCGGACGGCTATACCGTGATCGCCGCGTCGAACCCGTTGCGCGGCGTGGCCAGCGATGCCGCGTCGGTCGCGGGTGTGGTCAACGCGGTGACGACGCCGGTGGTGCTGGTCGGGCATTCCTATGGCGGGCCCGTCATCACCGAAGCAGCAGCGCACGCGGGCAACGTCAAGGCGCTGGTCTATGTCGCGGCGTTCGCGCCGGATACCGGCGAGAGCGCGATCGCGCTGACCGGCAAGTTTCCCGGTGCCACGCTGGGCGCCGCGCTGGCGCCGCCGGTCGTGCTGCCCGACGGGACCAAGGATCTCTACATCCAGCGCGACAAGTTCGCGCATCAGTTCGCCGCGGACGTGCCCGCCGCGCAGGCCACGCTGATGGCCGCGACGCAGCGCCCGGTCGCCGAGGCCGCGCTGAACGAGACGGCGGTGACGCCGTCGTGGAAGACGATCCCGTCCTGGTTCATCTACGGCAGCGCCGACCTGAACATTCCGCCCGCCGTGCAGGCCTTCATGGCGGAGCGCGCGGGGTCCAGGAAGACTGTCGTCGTCGCCGGTGCCTCGCATGTCGTGATGACGTCCAATCCGAAGGCCGTCACCGCGCTCATCGAAGAGGCCGCCACCGCGCAATAGCCGCGATGCCATACCCGGAAGCGATCAGGACATTCCGATGCCAGACATGATGCGAGAAATCTCCCGGCGAACCGTCGTCATCGGCGCCGCAACCGCCGCGGCGGCGGCCAGCTTGCTGCCGGCGACGGCAATCGCCTCCCCCTTTCCCCATCCAGACGGAGTACCGAGAATGAGCAGCGGATTCATCAAGACCAAGGACGGCGTCGACATCTTCTACAAGGACTGGGGTCCGAAGGCCGCGCAGCCGATCGTGTTCCACCATGGCTGGCCGCTGTCGTCGGACGACTGGGACACGCAGATGCTGTTCTTCCTCGCCGAGGGCTTCCGCGTCGTCGCGCATGATCGCCGCGGGCATGGCCGATCGTCGCAGGCCGATACCGGCAACGACATGGATCATTATGCCGCCGATGCCTCTGCGGTCGCCGAGCATCTCGACCTGAGGAATGCAGTGCATATCGGCCACTCGACCGGCGGCGGCGAAGTCGCGCGCTATGTCGCGAAATTCGGCCAGCCACAGGGTCGCGTCGCCAAGATGGTGCTGGTCAGCGCGGTACCGCCAATGATGCTCAAGACTGAAAGCAATCCGGGCGGCCTGCCGATGTCGGTGTTCGATGGCCTGCGCAAGGCGCTCGCCGACAACCGCGCGCAATTCTACCTCGATCTCGCCTCGGGGCCTTTCTACGGCTTCAACCGCCCAACCGAAAAGCTCTCGCAGGGGGTCGTCGACAATTGGTGGCGCCAGGGCATGATGGACGGTGCACTCGCGCAGTACGACGGGATCAAGGCGTTCTCCGAGACCGATCAGACTGCGGATCTGAAGGCGATCACCGTGCCGACGCTCGTCCTGCAGGGCGACGACGACCAGATCGTGCCGTATGAAAACGCCGCGGTGCTGCAGGCCAAGCTGCTGAAGAACGCCACGCTGAAGATCTACAAAGGGTATCCGCACGGGATGCTGACGACGCACGCGGACGTCATCAATCCGGACCTGCTCGCGTTCGTGAAGAGCTGAGCGCTCGATGACTGATGCGGGAGGGTGGCGGTCGTCGCCCTCCCGTTCAGCGATAGGCGACGCGCGCCGGGATCGTCACTTTGATCTCGGTGCCGGTCTCGGCATGCACCGCCAGCGTGCCGCCTAGCGCGACGGCGCGTTCGCGCATGCCGATCAGGCCATAATGCCCCGGTCGATGCCCCGCCTCGCGAACGTCGGGCGGGAGGCCGATACCGTCGTCAGACACGCTGACGACGAGCTTGTCAGAGGTTGATCGGATCGCGACGATCAGCCGGTTCGCACCCGCATGACGCACGGCATTCGCAAGCGCCTCTCGCACGATCTGCGCGACCTCGTCCGCGACCGGTGCGCAGACCGGTTGCAGGGTGCCGTCCACCGCCACATTCCACGTCAGCGGCGGTGGGACGACATCCTCGGCGATTGCGGACAGCAATGCGGGCAACGCCACCGGCTCCATGTTTTCGCGCAGCGACCGGACCCGGTCGCGGCCGTCGAGCAACACGTCGTCGGCGCGCTCCAGCACGGTTTCGAGGCTCGCGCGAGCGCGGTCGCCACGCGGCAGCAGTTCGACGACCGACTGGAAGCGCAGCATCAGCCCCTGGAACCCTTGCAGCAACGTATCGTGGAGTTCGCGGGCGATCCGCTCGCGCTCCGCCAGCTGAACCTCGAACCGCCCGCGCGTGCGGTCGGCGATTGCGCGAACGCGGCGACGATACAGCAGCCATATCAGGATCAGTGCACCCACCATGCAGAGCGCCATGAACGCATAGGTCTGGTAGAACCGCGGCGCGATCGTGAACGTCAGCGCCGTGCCCTCGCGGTTCCAGACGCCGTCGTTGTTGGCGGCGATGACCTGGAACCGGTATGTGCCGGGGCCGAGGTGGGTATACAGCGCCTCGCGCGCGGTGCCGGCGTCGATCCAGTCGCGGTCGATCCCGTCGATCCGGTAGCGGAACCGGTTCGCGGTCGCATTGGTGAGGCTGAGCGCGGTATAGGCGATCCGGACATGATCGGTACCGGCGGCAAACGCGATCGGCTTATTACCGGTGGTCGGCGCAGCGCCACCAGCATCGAGCGAACGGATCTGCACCGTCGGCGGCAACCGGTTTCGCGACAGATGCCGCGGGTCGATCATCGCCAGCCCCTTGTTGGTCGCGAACCACAGCCGCCCCGCGGCATCCTGCGCGATGTCGTTCGCCTCGACCATGTTCGAGCGCGCGCGGAAATCTTCCTGATACCCGAACCGCTCGTGCGGGATCGGAATTCCGGGATGCGCGAACGCGGCCTCCACGGACGACGTCGGCATCCGGACGATACCGTCCGCGCCGATCGTCCAGGTCGATCCGTCCGCCGTCTGGAGCAGCCCGGTCAGTCCAGCGAGAAACGGATAGGTCCGGTCGCGCAGCGACTGGAGACGCTTTCCGTCATACCGTGCGAGACCCTGATCGCCGACGACGAGCAGTCCGTGACCGCTCGGCACCCAGGTCGCGGTCCTGCCGGTCACCTGATCCTTGCTCCGCCACAGCAGCGTTTCGACACCATCACGCAGGCGGGACACCCCTTGCCCGATCCGTCCGAACAGGACGCCCCCCGCCCCGTCCGACCGGACGCGGTGGATCGATCCGGCGGGCGTACCGCTTGGCTTGGCCACCGGCTGCAACCGGCGCCCGACCAGACGGTAGATCTGTTCGAAACCCGCCCAGAAGACACCCGCCTTATCCATCGTGCAGGTGATCGACATCGGCCCAAGGACAGGCGTCACCTTGGCGAGGCTACCTGCAGAATCCAGATCGAGCAGATATTTTCCCTGCATGCCGACGACCAGCAGCCGCCGATCGTCGCCGCACAACACGCCGATGTCGGGTTGCGGAAAGACGAGTACGGGCCCCCCAGATCGGCCGATGCGGTATACGCCTGAGAGGCCAGCGACGAACAGATTGCGCGAGGACGCGCTGCCCACGAAGCCGGACACGATCGCCTCGGTCTGCGCAGGCTGAGCGACGTTGCTAGGCGCGAACCGATCGAGCCCGGATTCCGTCCCGACCCAGATATTGCCCTCGCGATCTTCCAGAAGCGCCGTCGTCAAGGCGGCGGTCAGGCCCTGCTTTTCGGTGAACAGCTCGACCCGGCCGGTTGCCGAAGCGGGTTGAAACGCGGCCGCGGACAATCGACCGAGCCCCGAATCCTGACCTGCGATCCAAAGATTGCCGTCATGGTCGAAGATCATGCGCTCGACGACATAAGGCGTGGTGGCCGTGCCGATCCGATACGCGCGCGCGGTGCGATCGAGCGGCAGGATCTGCGTACCGCTTCGCCGCCAAACGACGCCGTGACGGTCCGGCGCGAGCGACGTCGCGCCTGTGATCGCTATCCCGGTATCCTCGAAGCGATCGCTACCCGGTTCGAGGCGAAGCATCCGCGGCATGAGCGACAAATAGATGCCGCCGGGCGTGCTCAGGATATCGCCTGTCTCACTCGCGGGAACGCCCCGCCCGGCGCCGAACGCGGTCCATTTCCCTCTCAGCAGCCGACTGAGAACCAGCTTTCCCATCGAATCGCCCGCGACCCAGACCGCGCCGTCCTGCCCCTCGACGATAGTGTTCACGCCGCCGGTCGGTGCCCAGGGGTTCGCATCCTTCAGCACACCGCCGCGAACGACGGAGATACCGCCAAAGTCGTACCCTACCCAGATGTCGCCATTGCGCGCCGCAAGCAGCGCGGTGACCTGCGGCGAGCGATAGCGATCCTGGTCGACGGGGACGATCCGCTCGAAAACGATGCCGTCGAACCGGTACAGCCCCGTCGCGGTCCCAAGCCACAGATAGCCATCGCGTCCCTGCACGATCGCACGAATGTTGCCGGGCGCACCGTCGCCCAGCGTCCAGCGCGAATGGCGCATCTGCGCGATGCTCCGCGTCGGCTCAAGTGCGGCGGCGCGGCCGACCACCATGACGCAGCACAGGATGCCAAACAGGATACACAACAGGTCACGGGCGATCGCTCTGCCGCGCTCGAAGCGTCGAAGGCTGTTATGCGCGATCAAGCGGAAGATACCCAAGCAGAGCTGATGATAATCGACGTTGCGCTTGCGGAACGAACAAATGCAAGGCTCGATCGCATTGCGTCAGGTCATACGAGATTTGGTCGCGCTGCTGGCTGAGATACGTGAGCGCAAATGTCACGATTGTCCAAATTGGGTCGCCCCTGTCCACGATCCTGCGCCAAGCTCGTGATATCAATGACATAGGTCCGCACCGGATCGACGGGAGAACAGGATGCCGCGGATGGACGGTCGGACCGACGACGCGGCGATGATCGGCGTGTGGCGCGGTGTCCGCATCGACGTCGCGCCCCGCGATGCGGTGAGCGTCGAGGTGATGGTCGCCAGCGCGGGCGTCTTCACGCACGAGATCGGCCGGACGCGCCCAGGCGGTGGACTGGGCAATCTCGACACGGCCTTGGGCGGCGCCATAACCCGGTTGCGCGCCGACGGCATTTTTCGCGCGGAAACAGGCGACGTGCTGACCTTGTCGGCGCCGGCGCCACCGATCCACGCGATCACCGTGCTTGCGATCGGACTTGGCGATCCTGCGACATGGACGCCCGCGACGATGCGACAGGCGGTGGCAACGGCGGCGCGCGAAACGATCCGCATCGAGGCGAGCTCGGCGGCGTTCGCGCCGAGCCTGCTCGACAGCGGCCTCGATCCGGACGGCCTGGCCGGCACGCCCGATGCGATGCTTGCCGGTCTGTTCGACGCGCTGACAGACGGCCCATCCCGGGCTTTGTCACGGTGGGTGTTCTGCGTCGGCGCGGGACGGTTCGAGACGGTGGTCGAGGTCTTCCGCACCGGCTTCGACCGGCTCGCTGCGCGGTGACGCAGCAGCCGCTTGCCATGTCCGCCAGTCGCGGCGCAGGGTCGCCGCTCTCCTACCCGCCAGCCCGAAAGCCTGAATTGCCGCCCTCCCCCCGGATCCGGATCATGATCGTCGACGATCATCCCTTCCTGCGCGAAGGGGTGAAGGCGGTGATCGAAACGCAGGACGATCTGGCGGTGGTCGCAGAGGCCGAGTCCGGCGAACAGGCGCTCGCGCTCTACCCGACGCATCTCCCCGACATCGTCCTCATGGATCTGCAGATGCCGGGGATCGGCGGCGTCGACACGATCGCGGCGATGCGGAGCAACTGGCCGCACGCGCGGATCGTTGTGCTGACGACCTATTCGGGCGATGCGCAGGCGCTGCGCGCGCTCCGCGCAGGGGCGGCCGGCTATCTGCTCAAGAACACGCTGCGCAAGGAGTTGCTCGACACGATCCGCTCGGTCCATGCTGGCGGCAAGCATCTGAATGCGCAGGTGGCGTCGAGTATCGCCTTCCACGTGATCGAGGATGCGCTGACCGAGCGCGAGATCGGCGTGCTGTCGCTGGCCGCGTCGGGCAATTCGAACAAGCAGATCGCCGCCAAGCTCGCCGTCTCCGAGGAAACCGTGAAGGGCCATATGAAACTGATCTTCGCGAAACTCGGCGCGTCGGATCGCACGCACGCGGTGACGATCGCCGCCAAGCGCGGGATCATCGCGCTCTGATCTCGGGCGACATCATCCGCCTCTAAAGAGGGGGCACACGCCGCCCCGACCGGGGCGCAGGCGATCGATCCGCATCCCTTATGCTCCTTCGTACAGACTGCGACGGAGACCGAGGCGATGCTGCATATTCTTCCTCCCGCGACCGCACTGCCGCGCGGGTTCGTGCCGACGGTGGCCGCCAGCCTCGTGGCGAATGCGGTCAGCACGCTCGATCACAATCCGCAGGTCGCGCGGCATTATCTGGAACGGCTCGCGGCAATGTTCGCCGACGATGGCACCAGCTGCCCGCCGCCGAAGGCCAAGCCGGTCAAAGGCGGGCTTGCCGCATGGCAATTACGCAACGTCGTCCAGCATATCGATGCGTATCTGGGCGCGACGATCGGGGTCGACGCACTCGCCGAGGTCGCGCGGCTCAGCACCGGGCATTTCTGCCGCGCGTTCAAGGTGACGACGGGCGAAACGCCGCACGCCTTCCTGATCCGCCAGCGCGTCCGCCGCGCGCAGACGCTGATGCTGCAGACCGACGATACGCTCAGCCACATCGCCTACGCCTGCGGGCTGACCGACCAGGCGCATCTGACCCGGCTGTTCCGCCGCGTGGTCGGTGCGACCCCGCTGATCTGGCGCCGCACCTGGCAGGCGCGCTGACCTTTTTTCTAACGGGAGACTATCATGACCATCACCGCCGCCATCACTGCCACCGCCACGCCCGGCGCATCGCTGATCTCGCCGACCGATCATACGCTCGTGCTGATCGATTTCCAGTCGCAGATGGCGTTCGCCACCAAGTCGATCGCGACCGAATTGCTGCGCAATAATGCAGCACTCATCAGCCATGCGGCAGCGGTGTTCGACGTGCCGACGATCCTGACGACGGTCGCCGTGGACAGCTTTTCGGGGCCGATGTTCAGCGAGATCACCGACGCGTTCCCCGGCGAGCCGCTGCTCGACCGCACTTCGATGAACAGCTGGGAAGACGCCGCGGTGATCGACGAGGTCAACCGGATCGGCAAGACGCGGATCGTGTTCGCAGGGCTGTGGACTGGGGTCTGCATCGTCGGCCCGGTCGCCTCGGCGATCGACCAGGGCTTCGAGGCGTATTTCATCAGCGACGCGTGCGGCGACGTGTCGGTCGAGGCGCATGAGCGCGCGGTACAGCGGATGATCCAGCTGGGCGCGGTGCCGATGACCTCGGTGCAGTATCTGCTCGAGTTGCAGCGCGACTGGGCGCGGACCGAAACCTACGACGCGGTCACCGGCATCGCGCGGAAATTCGCCGGCGCCTACGGGCTCGGCATCACCTACGCCAAGACGATGTTCGGCGCGTCCGAAGGCGGGCACTGATCCCGTGCGGCCGTACCTGATCTCGCTCGCCGCCGGCCTGTTCGTCGGCGTGATCTATGCGTTGCTGAAGGTGCGGTCGCCGGCCCCGCCGACGATCGCGCTGATCGGGCTCGCCGGCATATTGCTCGGCGAGCAGGCGGTGCCGCTCGCGAAAAGCCTGTGGGCGAGCCGCGAGAAGGCCGCTGCGATCCGGGCGGCCTGCACCGACCACGTGTTCGGGATGCTGCCCGGCCACCACCACGACGACGCGGCGTGATCTTCGACAGACGAACCACGATCCTCGGCGGGGCGGCGGCGACGCTTGCCCCGCTGCTTGCCGGCAACCGGAGCCCCATCATGTCCGACCTGATACTCGTCAACGCCAAGGTGACGACGCTCGACCGCGAGAACCCGGAGGCGCAGGCCGTGGCGATCCGCGACGGCAAGTTCCTCGCGGTCGGCTCCGAGGCTGACGTGCGCGCCGCCGCGCCGGACGCGACCGTCATCGACGCAGGCGGCCGGCGCCTCATTCCCGGCCTGATCGACAGCCACATGCACATCATCCGCGGCGGCCTGAACTATAACCTCGAACTGCGATGGGACGGCGTACCGAGCCTCGCCGACGCGATGGCGATGCTCAAGCGACAGGTCGACAAAACCCCTGCGCCGCAATGGGTGCGCGTCGTCGGCGGCTTCACCGAACACCAGTTTGCCGAGAAGCGCCTGCCGACGATCGCCGAACTGAACGCGGTCGCGCCCGATACGCCGGTGTTCATCCTCCACCTCTACGACCGCGCGCTGCTCAATGCTGCGGCGTTGCGCGTCGTCGGCTACGGCAAGGACACGCCCAACCCGCCAGGCGGCGAGATCGTCCGCGATGCGGCGGGCAATCCGACCGGGCTGCTGCTCGCGCATCCCAATGCGACGATCCTCTATTCGACGCTCGCCAAGGGTCCCAAGCTGCCGCCCGAGTACCAGCTCAACTCCACCCGCCATTTCATGCGCGAGATGAACTCGCTCGGGGTCACCGGCGTGATCGATGCCGGTGGCGGCTTCCAGAACTATCCCGACGACTACGAGATCATCGAGAAGCTCCACGCCGACGATCAGCTGACCCTGCGCATCAGCTACAATTTGTTCACGCAAAAGCCGAAGGAGGAACTCGCAGACTTCCAGGGCTGGGTGAAGCAGGTCACGCCCGGCCAGGGCGACGACACGTACCGCCACAACGGCGCCGGCGAGATGCTCGTCTACTCCGCCGCCGACTTCGAAGATTTCCGCGTCGAGCGCCCCGACATGCCGCCGAGCATGGAGGGCGATCTCGAACCCGTCATCCGGCTGCTGGCCGAGCATAAATGGCCGTGGCGGCTGCACGCGACCTACGACCAGACGATCGGCCGCGCCCTCGACGTGTACGAGAAGGTCGCGAAGGACATTCCGTTCGACGGGATCAACTGGTTCTTCGACCATGCCGAGACGATCACCGACCGCAACATCGATCGGATCGCAGCGCTCGGCGGCGGCATCGCGGTGCAGCACCGCATGGCGTACCAAGGCGAGTATTTCGTCGAACGCTACGGCGCAAAAGCCGCCGAGTGCACCCCGCCGATCGCCAAGATGCTTGCAGCCGGTATCCATGTCGGCGCGGGCACCGATGCGACGCGCGTCGCCAGCTACAATCCGTGGGTGTCGCTCAACTGGCTGGTGACCGGCAGGACCGTGGGCGGCCTCGGCCTCTACCCCGGTGCCAACCGCGTCAGCCGCGAGAAGGCGCTCGCGATGTGGACGCACGAGAACACCTGGTTCTCGAACGAGGTCGGCAAGAAGGGCCGGATCAAGGTCGGGCAACTCGCCGATCTCGCCGTGCTGTCGGGCGATTACCTGACCGTTCCCGAGACAGACATCCCACACCTGCGGTCCGTCCTGACGCTGCTCGGCGGCAAGGTGGTGTTCGGCGAAGGCGACTATGCGCCGCTAGCGCCGACGCTGCCCAAGCCGATGCCCGACTGGTCGCCGGTCGCGACGTTCGGCGGCTACCACCGCACGCCCGAAGCCTCCGCCAAGCTCGCTGCCGCATGCGGCTGCGCGAGCGGCTGCTCGGTCCACGGCCACGACCATGCCGCCGCCCTCGGCCGCGAGGTGCCGGTCGCCGATGTGCAGAGCTTCTGGGGCTCGTTCGGCTGTGGCTGCTGGGCAGTCTGATCATGATGGGGAGACTGAGAATGACACGAACGAACCTGCTCATCGCCGTAGCCTTGCTCGGCATGTCGCCCTCCGCGCCCGGCCTCGCACGCGACGCGCCGACCTCCGCCGACTATTCGGTCGGCCCGCAATACGACACAACCCATGTCTACGTCGCGCCGGAGGACTTCGACCGCTTCGTCGCCAGCCTGACCGCGACGTTCGGCGGCACGAGCACGAAGAAGGGCGCATTCCAGGTCACGCCGACGACCAGCAAGACCTTCTCGCAACTCGTGCTTACCCCCGCCGGATCGATCTCGGTATTCGGCTTCACCACGCCGATTCCGTTTCCGTTCGGCAGCGAGCGCAACGGCTATCTCGTCACCGACATCGACGCGGCCGTCGCGGCCGCCGTCAGCCACGGCGCGACCCGCACCATAACGACGTTCCCCGATCCGATCGGGCGCGATGCTGTCGTCCAATGGCCGGGCGGAGTCGGCATGCAGATCTACTGGCACACCACCAAGCCGAACTATCCCGCGCTGACCACCGTGCCCGAGAACCGCGTCTACCTCACGCCCGACGCCGCGGACGCCTTCGTGAAGAGCTGGACCGGCTTCGCGCACGGCAAGATCATCGCCGACGACCAGGCGGCAGATGGCAATGACATCGGCCGGCCCGGCACGCACAATCGCCGTATTCGCGTCGCATCCGGCTACGGCAAGACGACCGTGATGGTATCGGACAACCAGCTCCCCTGGCCTTATGGTCGCGACGTGACCGGCTATGAGGTGGGCAAGCTTCAGGACACGCTGGCCAAGGCGAAAGCGGTCGGCGTCGAAACGCTGGTCGAGCCGCATGCCGAAAGCGACCGGCAGTCGGCGATCGTTCGCTTCCCCGGCGGCTACATCGCTGAGATCCATTCGCCGATCGCACGATGACCACGGCGCCCGCGCCGCGTTTCGTCGGAGCCGTTCTCGACTGGCACTGGACCGGCTTCCTCGCCCGCCTCGCCCTCGTTGGCGCCTATCTCCTCGGCGGGATCGTAAAGGCGAGCGACTGGACCGCCGCGGTCGCCGAGCAGGCGCATTTCGGCATGCACCCGCCCGCTTTGTGGGCGGCACTGACGATCGCGGTCGAGATCGTCGGCCCGCTGCTGATCCTGTCCGGACGGTTCGTCTGGCTCGGCGCAGGCATGCTCGGCGTCTTCACGCTGTTCGCCGCCATCACGGCCAACGCGTTCTGGGCGATGCCAGCCGGCCAGGAGCATTTCATGGCCACGAACGCCTTCTTCGAACATCTCGGCCTGACCGGCGGATTCGTCCTCGCAGCTATGATCGCGGAGATGGAAGCGAGACGTGCGTAAGCTCGTGCTGCTGGGGTTGGCGTCGGCAGCCCCGGCGGCAGCGCAGACCGAGGCGTGGCAGCCGCCGACGTTGACCATCACCCGCTACGACGAGGATTGGACGACGCTCGCAGATCCAGCCGAACGAACGGAGCACTGGACGGGCTCGTTCAAATACATTCCGGTAACGGCGGACGCCTATCTCACCACCGGGGTCGAATTCCGCCTGCGCAACGAGAAGTACCACAATAATTTGTGGGGCGATGCGGATGCGCCCGACGACGGGTACCTCTGGACTCGCGTCGTCCCCTACGCCGACCTGCATGTCGGAAAAGCGCGCGCGTTCGTCCAGCCGATTATCGCCTATGCGGCAGGCGTCGCACCGTCCGCCAGCCCCATCGATCAGACGCGTGTGGACCTGCTCCAGGGGTTTGCGGATGTCGAAATTGGCCCGGTGACCTTCCGCGCCGGGCGCCAGATGCTCTCACTCGGCACCGAACGCCTCGTCGGCACCCGTTACGGCCCGAACGTGCCACTGGCCTTCGACGGCGCGCGGGGCATCGTCCGGATCGGGGCGGCAACCGTCAGCTTGCTGGCGGTGCGTCCGGTACAGCCGGGTCCGAAGTCGTTCGACGACACGCGCTCCCGCAGCAAGTCGCTCTGGGGCGCCTACGCCACGTTTCGCGGTCTCGACATCTATTATCTCGGCTACCGCAATGCTCGAGCCGCGTTCGGCGAACGCACCGGGCGCGAACTGCGTCACAGCATCGGCGCGCGATCGTTCGGAACCGCCGGCGACTGGCACTGGAATATCGAAGGCGTCGCGCAGTTCGGGCGCTTCGCCGGCAATAGAATCGGTGCATGGACGCTCGGTACCGAGGTCGGACTGACCTTCCCCAACGCCCCCTTTGCACCGGATGCCGTCATGCGGTTCAATATCGTCAGCGGTGACCGCCGCAGCGGTGACCACACGCTCGGCACGTTCAATGCCCTGTTTCCAAAAGGCAAATATTTCGGCGAGCTGTCGCCGGTAGGCCCGTCGAACATCGTCAGCGTGAACCCGCGCCTGGCGATGACCGTAACGCCGCGCGTCTCCGCCAGCATCAGCGGCATGGCCTACTGGCGATACGCGCGCGCCGACGGCGTCTACGACGTTCCCGGCAATCTCCTGCGCGCGCCGGGCACGTCCAGGGCACGCTTCATCGGCAAGGAGATCGAGGCGACGCTGGCCTGGCAGGCAACGCCGGAACTGGAACTCTCGACATCGCTGTCCGCCTTCGACGCCGGCCGCTTCATCGACGACACGGGCTCCGGGAAGACGATCGGCATGCTCGGTCTCGAGAGCAATTTCCGGTTCTGACCAAACCGCCTCCTTCTCGCACGAACACGGATCCTGGAGATCGACATGGCCACCACCACTACACCCACCGACCCCCGCGTGCCGCTGCTACTCCTGCTTTCCGTCACGACGGGCCTCGTCGACGCGGCCAGCGTGCTCGGTCTCGGCAAGGTCTTCACGGCCAACATGACCGGGAACGTCGTGTTCCTGGGCTTTGCGGCATCGGGCGCACCGGGATTCAAGATCCTGCCCTTCGTGGCCGCGCTGACGAGCTTCATGATCGGCGCGCTCGTCGGCGGACGGACCGGCAAGGTCCATGCAGGAGGATCGGAACGACGCTGGCTCCTGACAGCGGCCGTCGTGGAAACCGCACTGCTCTGGGCCGCCGCGACAGTGGCACTGGGGTTCGACTTAGCCACCCAATCGCCCGAGGCGCGGCTCTACCTGATCATCGGCCTGACGGGAATCGCGATGGGATATCGCAACGCCACCATCCGGCAACTCAAGGTAGCGGACCTCACGACAACGGTGCTCACTCTGACACTGACGGGGCTCGGCGCAGACTCGCGCGCCGCCGGTGGAACGAGTACGAACTGGAGGCGACGCGTGGGCGCCGTCATCGCAATCTTTGCCGGCGCGGCGCTGGGCGCAGGACTGCTCGTGCATGTCGGTCTCTACGCGCCGCTCGCCCTCGCCGGGGCCGTGGTGTTGTTCGGAACGCTGGCCTTCGCCCATCGTCTGGAAGCAGTATCTTCGACCCGATGAACGCTGTGTCGACGCGGCATTTTCCAAATATTGTTATATCCGCTTTGCTGCCGGACGCCTTTAGGCAGTACCGATCCGGTACGCGCATCACGAACACAGATGACAATGAGG
The DNA here is from genome assembly GCF_057815015.1 of Sphingomonas sp. SL1004. Classification (NCBI taxonomy): domain Bacteria; kingdom Pseudomonadati; phylum Pseudomonadota; class Alphaproteobacteria; order Sphingomonadales; family Sphingomonadaceae; genus Sphingomonas; species Sphingomonas sp. SL1004. The sequence continues at coordinate 3,192,222 of NZ_JBYMUX010000001.1, read as the reverse complement.
TTTAGACGTTGTGCGTCCAGGTCATAGGTTGAACCGCCCCGGTCTACCGAAGGCCTTGGGTTGTGAGTCATGCTGCCATATCGATGTTGTCCGCAGCAGCATAATACTGATCTTCGGCTTCGGCGGGCGGGATGTTGCCGATGGGCTCCAGCAGCCGGCGATGGTTGAACCAGTCGACCCATTCGAGGGCCGCGTATTCCACCGCTTCGAAAGATCGCCAGGGTCCATGGCGATACCGCCCTCTCGCGGACCTCGGGCGCAAACTTGTTCGTCGTCTTGCTCGTTGTGGCTCCACCTTGTCGGGAGTTGGATCCTCCGACAAACCCGGGGCGGTTCATGGCGAGTTCGCCTCGGTGCTGTCGCTATGTGCTGGAGTGGAAACGCAAAAAGCCCCCGCGGTGGTGACCAAGGAGGTGTTGCAAATCAAGGTGGTTGCGGGGACAGGATTTGAACCTGTGACCTTCAGGTTATGAGCCTGACGAGCTACCGGGCTGCTCCACCCCGCGACGGTCCTGTTAGGGACTGAGGGTAGATGACATGGTGAATGGGTTTTAGCGTTCCTTGTACGTATTGTCGCACGGGCTTCAATGCCTGGCGACGACCTACTCTTCCATCGCTTGAGCGATAGTACCATTGGCGCAGTCGGGTTTCACGGCCGAGTTCGGAATGGGATCGGGTGGGACACCGACGCTATAGCCACCAGGCAATGGAGCCGGTGCGACGATACGTTGGGGAATGCTTTGGGTACCCCGTCACCGCTTTCGCGGTGAGGGGGCTTAAAATCGATACCGTGCAAGGTTAGTGGTATTTGTGACCAATCCCTCGACGGCGAGGGGATTGGCAATCTGGCGTCGTCTTAATCATCCGCACGCATCTGATGGCTAGCTGGTTGCCCAGTGTTGTCATTGATGGTGTGAGACTCTCAAGCGCGAATAGAGCAATTAGTATCGGTTAGCTCCATGCGTTACCGCACTTCTACATCCGATCTATCAACGTCGTGGTCTCCGACGGCTCTATGAAATCTTATCTCGAGGGAGGCTTCCCGCTTAGATGCTTTCAGCGGTTATCCCGTCCATACATAGCTACCCAGCTGCGCTCCTGGCGGAACGACTGGTACACCAGAGGTATGTTCAACCCGGTCCTCTCGTACTAGGGTCAACTCCTCTCAAATTTCGACGCCCACGGCAGATAGGGACCAAACTGTCTCGCGACGTTCTGAACCCAGCTCACGTACCACTTTAATTGGCGAACAGCCAAACCCTTGGGACCTGCTCCAGCCCCAGGATGTGATGAGCCGACATCGAGGTGCCAAACAACCCCGTCGATATGAGCTCTTGGGGGTTATCAGCCTGTTATCCCCGGCGTACCTTTTATCCGTTGAGCGATGGCCCTTCCACGAGGGACCACCGGATCACTATGACCGACTTTCGTCTCTGCTCGACTTGTCAGTCTCGCAGTCAGGCGGGCTTATGCCATTGCACTCTAACAGACGGTTTCCGACCGTCCTGAGCCCACCATTGCGCGCCTCCGTTACTCTTTAGGAGGCGACCGCCCCAGTCAAACTACCCGCCACAGAGGGTCCCTGTTCCGGCTTACGGAACGAGGTTAGACATCAGAAACAAACAGGGTGGTATTTCACCTATGGCTCCACATCAGCTGGCGCCGATGCTTCAAAGCCTCCCACCTATGCTACACAGTTTCTTCCTAATGCCACTCTGAAGCTGCAGTAAAGGTGCACGGGGTCTTTCCGTCTAACCGCGGGTACTCCGCATCTTCACGGAGAATTCAATTTCGCTGAGCATGTCCTGGAGACAGTGGGGAAGTCGTTACGCCATTCGTGCAGGTCGGAACTTACCCGACAAGGAATTTCGCTACCTTAGGACCGTTATAGTTACGGCCGCCGTTTACCTGGGCTTCATTTCAGAGCTTGCACCCCTCCACTTAACCTTCAGGCACCGGGCAGGCGTCAGGCCCTATACGTCGTCTTGAAGCCGACTTAGCAGAGCCCTGTGTTTTTGCTAAACAGTCGCTACCCCCTGGCCTGTGCCCCCTCAAAGTGCTTGCGCATAGTGAGGGCCTCCTTCTTCCGAAGGTACGGAGGCAATTTGCCGAGTTCCTTCAGGACACTTCTCTCAAGCGCCTTGGTATACTCTACCTGACCACCTGTGTCGGTTTCGGGTACGGTCTATACGGTGGGGCTATTTCCTGGAACCATTTCGAAG